>JBBRYS010000006.1:0-393256 GCA_038237475.1 Pyrinomonadales bacterium
CCGCCGACAACCACATCGACTGTGTGCCCGCCAACGCTCAGCGAAGTGGTGTCAATCGCCACGCTGCTGTTGGTCGCGCCCGCGATGTTCGTGCCATCCAGTTTCCACTGGTAGGTGAACGGGCCTGTCCCAGACGCGGTCGTCGAAAAGTTGGCCATTGCTCCCTGGCACACGGTCTGATCCGTCGGCATGGTCGCTGACGTGTTCGCCTGCACCGTCAATGACGCGCTCTTGGTGACGCTGCCGCAGGTGCCGCCGACAACCACGTCAACGGTGTGCGCGCCAACGCTTAGCGAAGTGGTGTCAATCGCCACGCTGCTGTTCGTGGCGCCCGCGATGTTCGTGCCATCCAGTTTCCACTGGTAGGTGAACGGGCCTGTCCCAGACGCGGTCGTCGAGAAATTCGCCATCGCGCCCTGGCACACGGTCTGGTCAGCCGGCGTCGTCGCCGTCGTCGCTGCATTAATTGTCAACGTTGCACTCTGCATGGCGGTGCTGCACGCGCCTGTTGCCTCAACCGTGTAGGTGCCGGCGTCACTCATTTGGACATTGCTGATACTCAGCGTGCTCGATCCGCCGCCACTCGTGATCGTTACGCGGCCGCCGAGGTCACCGTTATTCAAAACGGTCGCGCCCTTCTTCCAGACGAAAGTGAAGGGGCCTGGGCCCGATGCTGTGGTGCTGAAGCTCGCCGTTGAACCCTCACACACCGTTTGATCTGCCGGATCAGTAGTCGCATTATTTTGAACGGTGATCGAAGCGGTAACTGTCTGATTGTCGGCCTTAACGTCGATGTTCGCGGCTCCTACGGCGCTGCCGGTGAAGGTGGCGGATGCCTCGCCGTTGACGAAGTTCGCGCTCACGCCCGACAGGCTGCCAAAGCCCGGCGTGGTGTTAATAAACGTCGCCGGGAAAGCCGGCAGGCCGTTCAGTTCAGTCGTCAAAGCCGCGCCGACATTTCTTTGCTTGATATCGGCGGTAATGGTGGACATGGCGCCCGAGCAAATCGTAGCCGGGCTCCCGCTCGCGCGGAGTTGCAGGTAAGTTGCTGGGAGGGTTGTGCCTGAGGGGCTGCGAAAATCGTTGGGGCCAGGCCCGGTGTTAATGCCCCACCAGTTATCGTCCGCCGTGAGCGTTCCAGAACTGCGATAAAGAGTGAGTCCATTCGCAGGCGTTGGCACTGAATTGCCGACCAGTCGCGAAAAGGTTACTGAAGCCGCGCCGCCTCCGGCCAGAATTGCCCCGCCAAATCCCGCTGCGGTGTTCGCAGAAAACGAACAGGTAGTTATGGTGAGTGGGCCGCCGCTTTCGACTACGATTGCTCCCCCGCTGCCGCTCGTGGCGCGGTTTCCGGAAAACGACGAACTGCTGAAGTTGTAGGAACTGGTGCTGAGATTGAAGTCGAAAAGATCTGCCGCGCCACCGCCGGCAGAAACTGAAGCAGCGGTATTACTCGTGAAAGTCGAACCGATTACGGTTAAGACGCCGGTCGAGAATGCACTGCCTGCCGGATCGCCGGCGGAATAACCGATGCCGCCGCCACTGGCGCTGGTCGAATTCCCCGAGAAGGTCGTGCCGTTGATGTTCAAGCTTCCGCCTGTATAAGAAATGCCGCCGCCTCCAAACGTTCCCAAGCCGGTCGCCGAGTTCCCTGAGAAAATACAGTTGGTTATTGTAGTGACGTTGTTGAGGGAGCCGGCGATCATACCGCCGCCGCCAACCGCAGTAGTCTCGCGCCCACCGGCGATCGTTACGTCCGAAATGTTGAAGGTGAACGACGGGGCGAGAAAAGGATTAATTTCAATGACGCGATCGTTTGGTTGCGTCTGCTGGATGATAGTGGAAGCTGCGCCGGCGCCAGAAATCGTGGTGCCGCTCGCCGTCACATCAAGGTCGCCAATCGAGTTATCGCCGCTCAAGTATTCGACGAAACCGCCGGCTATCGTCAATGAATAGGTACCGGCCGGAACAATAATGGTTGTGCCAGGATTGGCGTTGGCGAAGGCCACCGCGCCGCGCAGACTACAGTCATTTGCCGCGGCTGTGCAGGCAGATGCCGCAAATGTGTCGTCGGTGCGATCGACAGTGATTGCCGCCATCGGCATTAGCACGCTGTTAAAAGACGGGGACGCGGCAACAGCGTGCGCTGCAGGCGATTTTACGCTGCGGTTAACTCTTTCCGCAGCGCCGGCGCCGGATGTGTAGGAAACCTTCCCAGCCCGGCCGGAAGCTTGCGAAGGCGCGGAGACAAAGGCAAGGGCCAAAGCTACGAGTGTCAGAAAAGCAAAGCCGCAGGAGACCCGAACAAGCGTCAAGGCAGCAAAGCGATCATTTCGAGCATAAAAGCGCACCATGTCTAGGCTCCTTTTTCTGATCAGCGCCTGATAAAAAAGATTTTAGATACTCTCTGACAGAAAGTATTTGTTGTTGCCGAGAGAGACCGAGGGCGGCTCTCATGTATCAAGAGGCGCGCAAAAAAGGGAGTCCATCAGCAAGACCTGACGGGTTTCTTCTTTGCACGCCTCCTTGTTCCCACGTCTTCGATTAGGTCCCAACGCCTCCGACTATGCCGGTTCACGTTCGCGGCGGATAGACGCCCTGCAACGCGATACAATAATTCAAAGTCAGGTACGGCTGCAGGTTGTTATGCGGTAGGTCGCCGCCGACCAGCGGCATTGCATTGGGATTCACCGCGCCCGTGGCCGGAGCTGAGTAAAGGAACACTGCGGCGCGACCAGGCACCTGGGCCCAGATGGCGTTAGTAGGATTTTGCGTATCTCCACCGGCCGCAACGGCCCCGCCGAATTGGTGCGAGTGAGCAGTCATGTCCGCGGTCAGGAGGGTTACGGCAGTTTCACCCCCTGTCTCGCCAAGATCGCGCAGGCTCAAGCCTGGTCCCTGGCCCGGGTGCATCGCCCCCCGCCCCTGCAAATCAGGCAGCGCGAAATTGCTTCTGCCGTCGCCTCCATAGGTCGTGCCAAGCAGCGAAAACAGCGCCGTGTTCTGAGAAAGTGGCAGCAGCTGCCCATCACAAAAAGCCCAACCTCTGGGCGCGAAGTTAAACGGAAATATTCTTATTTCCGCCACAAATGGACTTGCCATGATAGTTTAATCTCCTTCTAGTTGGGCGACGGAAAGATGCCCTGAAGCGCGATGCAAAAATTTAGCGTTAGATAGGGTGAGCGATTCTCGTGGGCCTGACTCCCTCCCACGTTGCTAACCGTTTTGGGCGACATCTGTGAATTTGCCGCGCTCGAACTAAAGATACTCTTGCCATTGTTCGCCCAGAAACTGCCAATTGGGGATACCACGGTAGCATTCGCACCTGCGCCCACCACGGCATTATTTCCGGCTAACGTATGCGTGTGGGTGGGCATTTCATTCAGACTAAGCGTATGCGTTTCTTCTCCGCCCCGCTGCCCCAGGGTCAACCCGCCACCCTCGTGAAAGGCGAGTCGGCCCCGCAGATCCGGTAGCGCAAAATTCACCCTGCCATCGCCACCGTAGGTGGTTCCTAACAAAGAAAAGAGCGCCTGGTTCTGGTTGATGGGTAGTAGCTGGCCATTACAAAGGGCCCATCCGCGAGGCGCAAAATTAAAGCTGAAGATCCTGATTTCCGACAAAAAGGGGCTGCTCATTATCGTGACTCCTATCTTTTCTCGATCATACGTTGCTCAACAGGGTACCAACCGAAAATGCAACTCAGGTCGGGCTGGGGAAAATACCGAACAAAGAGATGATGTAGTCAACACACAAGAAGGGGACCATGTTGTCATGTGGCTGCGAGCCGCCGGTGGGCGTTGAAATAATAGCCGAGCTGCCCATGAATCCGCCGGCCGCCAGGCTGCCGCTGTAACTGGCAGTGTCAGCTACGGACCACGTTCCTCCTGCGGGGTTTGAGGTATTCGAGCCGCTGCCCGTACTACACATGGCGGGATGCGTATGCGTGGGGAGCTGCTGGGCCGTCAGCGTGACGCTTTCAACGCCGCCGCTCTGAGCAAGCACATAGTTTGACAGCCCGGGACCCTGGCCCATGTGAAGCGGCAGTCGGCCACGCAGGTCGGGCAAGGCAAAAGTTGACTGGCCATCGCCGCCATAGGTTGTGCCGATCAACTGGAAGAGCGTTTCATTCTCCGAGATCGGTAACAAACTCCCATCGCAAAACATCCAACCCGCCGGGGCAAAGTTGCCGCCGAACATTCTAATTTCGCCTACAAATGGCTGACCCATAAAACAAATCTCCTTAGTTTAGCAATCCAGAAATCAAGTGGATTTTTCGGACAACAAAGATGGTGCTAATTTGATTCGCCCGGTCGGTAATCTGCGCGACGAACATAAGTGCTACCGGTGCGCCTGGTACAAGTCCACGCCTTCTGCTAGGCAACGACCAGCTTGGTTCGTCTTACTTAAGGCGGCAGAATATATAACCGATCAAAAAACAATGCAAGACTTTTTTCCAAAATCAGTTGTCTGCTAACATTTGGTGCCGCTTACCTTGCGCCGCTTTGCAACAACGCGTGCCATTTGCACCAAGACTTATTTTTATCTTGCAAGGACCTATTTTTATCTTGCAAGTTTTCATGAGAACAAATACACTGCGCGCTCGTTTTGCCCTCATTATAGAAACTCTTAATTTGAATAAAATAGGTTCCGGAGGAGAGGTCAATGGCTACGTCGCGTCGAGATTTCATCAAAAAGGGTGGGCTGTTAGCACTGGCGGCTGGTCTGCCGCTGAGCCTCTTGAGCAAGGTTTCCGGAAAAGAAATAATGGCTCGGGTTGAAGCGGAGCCGCTTCTGAATAAGGCTGCCTTTACGGCTCAGTTGCACACGGAATTCCGCTTCCATCATGGCCGCACGAAAGCGCCGGTGAAATTGGTTGAGGTAACCGACTTGATCCATCGGAGAGGTGCGTCAGCTGGCAAGGAAGGCTTTGCACTTATTTTCAGTGGTCCCCGTTCCCTCGCTATGAAACAAGATACCTACCGCATCGAGCATGAAAAGCTCGGGAGCTTTTCTTTGCTGATCGTCCCGATCGGAATTAAGGACAAAGGCACAAGATCTTATGAAGCGGTCCTGAATCGTTTGTATCCTTAATCCTACTGGAACCAATACAGCTTCTATTCAGCGAGGCGCGTCCTCATCATCCCCGCGCACTTGCTCTTTGCCGACACCAGGCGGGAACCACTGCAGATAAATGTGAATGCCGCTCTGCTCGGTCTCCACAAAGCCCAGCCGCTTAAAAAAAAGAAGCGACGGATTAAAGCTTTCCACATAAATCCCCACTACCTTCTTTGATTCCGCGGCTTCCCCGAGGATGGCGCGCAGCAAATAGCTCCCGATGCCCTGGTTTCGTTCGCGTGGTAACACCGTGACATCGATAATCTTTATCTCTTTCTCTGAGCGCTCGACGTAGAGACGGCCCACCGCTCGGTCGTGGTCCAGAATTACGTCCTGGGTCGCGCTGGGGAAAGATTGTTTGTAGTGGCTTTGTTGTGCCTGGAACTGCATGTCAATAAAAGCGCGTTGCTGTTCCGCGGACCAGGGCACCAGCGCCATCTCTTCAGCGCGAGTGCTGGCGTACAGTTCGCGCAGCAGTGGCAGATCCATTTCGTTGACCGGCCTGAGAGTGATTGCACGCACTGGCCCGGATGACTGATTATTTTCCGGCAATTATCTCTTCCTCTTTTGGGGTGCGGGCTTTCTTTCAGCCGGCCGGGACCGCTGCTTCAGTTTGATTGCGGATGCGATTGAAAACTGACTCGTAAGCGAAGCCCCGTTGATCCTGAGCCACCGGGACGAGGAACAATTCGAACTCTCCCATGCGCTCGTGCGTGAAGCGGCGCATACCCTGGCCTAAAAACGTTTCGATTGGACCACGGAACAGGATGGCGAACTGCTCCTGCCGGTTCGAGAGTTTCAGCTCGGATACGTCCTCCAACTGCAACTCTAGTGTCTGGCCCTCTCCTAACTCGACCTGGAACTTCGAGTTGAGAAGCGCGTTAAAAGTTTCATGTGTCAACATAGTTTGAATTCGATCTCCTTAGATTCATTGGGTGGGCGGCTCCCGGATCATAATTTGACTACCGCGGTTTGTTCATCACTAATACCATAAATTGCTCCAGCCTGGGGCCGAAATGGAACCCGTTCCCAAGCGGCGAAAAAGTAACTCCGGTCAGTCCCATCTGTTCGCCGAGTTGCCCGTAGCGCGCTCTGAATTCGCGCTCAGTGATTAAAGCGAAAGGAAGTGGCCGGCCATATTCCCCAAAAACGTGATTCAAACAAAGGATCTGCTCTTCCTGTCCGTCGAGCACGAAAATCTGATCATCGATCTCCAGAAAATCTCGCAGCGTAAGCAAACGGGATTTGAACCCAATTCGTTGGGCGCATTTCTGTAAGTGCCCAAAATGAATTGAAAATTCTTCATGATTCAGATGATAGGCCTGGACCGGGTAGGCAGACTCACTGCCATACTCAGTGACAATGAACGTACCGCCGGGCGCGAGATGCTCCCAGGCTCGCTCGAGAAATCTAAGAGCCCCGATGTTAATCAAGAATGAATCGGGCGCATCGTCAGCAGCCAAATCATATTTCTCGAGGTAGGAAACTCCGGGCCCATCCCACTTGCAACTCCCATCGTCACCACGGATCCGGTTAACCGGTGCCACGGGAAAATCCGCGATTACTTCATTGGAGATAATCAAATCGAAGTTGCGGCCGGGAAGGTCGAACTCGGTCGCGTCCTGCTGAAAGTGCTGCAGGGGCCGAGACAGTCCCTCCAGTTGCTCACTCTGACTCTCCATCAACACCGGAGAGAGATCCAATATGTGGTAGTTAAGCGAGAGTCCGCTCGTGCGGTTGGCCTGCGCAATGAAAGAGCGAGCAAAAGTCCCGGTACCGCCGCCGACCTCCAGCACCTCAAGGCGATCGCTCTCACCCGGCCGCGCAAGGACGTCGGGGCGCAGGGTGGAAACGCAAAAACGCTGCCCAAAATCGAGCCCGCCCAGCGCCTCGCTGGGAAAGCGAAAGCCATGATTGATGGTGGGCTCGACGAAATCGAATTCCCAGGAAGCGTTGTCAATCCCGAGCAAATGAAAATCAATCACTCCCTCGGCACCGTTTGGCGCTGCTTTCCGCGAGAGGTACATATTCCGCGGCACGATGTTGCACGGGCTGTAAGGATCGTCAAGGTCAGACAGGTCGCGGGTGAACTTAATCAACTGCCGGGCCGGCCGCGTCAGGAACTCAACCGCCCCTCGGAATTTTCGGTTGGCAAGTGGACCAACGCCCGCCTCAGGTGACAGGGAGGCATAAATCTCAGCCAACGTGCGCGTGCCGTCCGCGGCCAGGAACAATGCAGCGGCGTAGGGATCAAGCGTCTCTTCGGTGACTCGGGGCAGTTCGTCGGGCGCCGGTGAAAAAATACGTTGCGCCATGGAAGTGCGGACTAGCAACACTTCGCCAGTCGTTGAGCGGTAGCTCACGGCCGGATTTTGCCTCGGTCGTTGGGCGTACTGGTCCAGAAATGATGCCAGTGGATCGTGCCCGGCAGTAATCAGGAACTCTTTTTCGATCAACTGTCTTATTTGCTGTCCGGCTTCACCCATGCCGTCGAGATCGGCAGGGGCGAAGGAGAACGGGCTACCCAGCCTTAGTGCAAACAAGAGCGAACGCACGCTCGCCGCGGGCTCCAACACTTCGCCGGTGCACTGATGGAAGACTCCGTATTGGATTGTGTCCGGGAAGATGCAATTCTCCACCACGTGCACATAAGGATTGAGCTGGTAAGAGTTCACAGAGTTCGTGCCGGAGCTGAAGTCGGATCGATGCGCTGAGCAAAAGAAGTTCTGCAGTCGAGGTTCATCCTGTCCATTCCATTTCCAGATAGACTCCGTCTCCCGCAATGGCCGAGAATCCCAGACGTTCGTAGAGCCGCAAAGCCGGACTATAGGACAGTACCTGAAGTTTCACAGGCTTGCTTGCGGCCGCTGCTTCTTTTAAGAGGTTACTGAGCAACGCGCTTCCCCTCCCGGCATTGCGGTGCTCGGGCAAGAGCGCGATGTCCACCAACCGGAATTCCTCGGCGGTCCTTTCGACCAGCATCCGGCCGATGGGCTGCTCATTGAGAAGGATGATGGAGTTTTCCGCCGCGGGATAGTTTGCGCGATAGTTCTGAAGCTGCATGCTAAACTGCATTTTGATAAAAGCATCTGCCTGGGCCGGGTTCCATGACAGGGCCGCCAACTCGTCGCTTCTGGTGCCGGCAAAGACTTGCAGTAGAAAATCGTCATCGCTGGGGGCGGCAGCGCGCAGACGCACCGGTGCTGCCTGAACTTCATGTGAGTTTGCGCGCAACTCGGGCACGTTCAATTTCAGCTCCTTTAGCTCCCCGATGATACGAGGCGGATGTTAGATCATTTGGCAGCCATTACGCTACCGCGAAGCCTTTGGACAAATGAGTCGTAATTTAAGCGAGCTGGACCGATTCCGGCAGGCGGTGCTGGCGGACCTGGCCCTGCAGCGGCAACTTCAATACCTAAGCGACAACGAGCGCTTCCTGGAGTTGCTGCTGCGTTTAGGCCGCGAGCGTGGCTATGGCTTTACCAGGCTCGACGTAGAAGAAGCTTTGCGCGCCGCGCGCAGAACCTGGATTGAGCGATGGATCGATTGATTAATAACAACCTGCTGGATGGCTGGGTCCCGTCGAGACTCTACTGGAGCGAATCGCAACCGCTCGTTGATTGGTGTCATCTTGGGCGCAATACTTTCAGCGATGCTTTTTTTGATTACACTATCAATAAATGCATGGCCCAGCCTTTCAATTTGCTCTTCCGCCATCAAACATCTATCGAGGTTCTGCGCCAGCGTTATGAGACACGGCCCGGCGTCAAGCCCACAGGCTTTATCTTCCACATGTCCCGCTCCGGCTCGACGCTGGTCACGCGAATGCTGGCGGCGCTGCCGCAGAACATTGTTATCTCTGAGGCGCCGCCGCTTGATTCCGCCCTGCAGGCGCATTTCAAATCCGCGCCGGCGTCTGGACAGGACCGCATTGACTGGCTGCGTTGGCTGGTGTGTGCGCTGGCCCAACCACGGTTGGGTGGCGAAAAACATTTTTTCATTAAATTCCATGGCTGGCATGTGCTGGAATTGCCGCTGATTCGCAAGGCGTTTCCCGATGTGCCCTGGATCTTTCTTTATCGCGATCCCATTGACGTCCTCGTTTCAGAGATGGAGCAGCGTGGCCAGATGATTCCCCACATGCTGCATCAGAGCCTGTTCGGAAACGATGCTCCGCTGGTTATCGCGATGGCGCCGGAGGAGTACAGCGCTGTAGTGCTGGCGGCAATCTGTCACGCGGCTTTAACCCATCGTGACCAGGGCGGGCTCCTGATCAATTACCGGCAGCTTCCGGACGCTGTCTGGTCCTCGATTTCAGAATTCTTCGGCGTTGGCTGGACGGATGCCGAGGCGGAAACCATGAAGCTGATGACCAAACGCCATGCCAAAGATCCGGCCGCGACCTTTCAGGCTGATTCCAAAGGGAAATACGAGAGAGCGGGCGCGCAACTGATTGAGGCTGCGCAACGTTGGCTCTATCCGATTTACGAAAAGCTGGAAAGCGCTCGCGCGGCCCAGTGAGTCCTTTTTACAAACGTTGTTGCCCGCAGTGCGGTTTCGACTTATCATCATTCCCTGCCAATGACTCGCGCCAAATTCGATCAATCCGCCTGTGACTCGCTCGCTCACTGCGTACAAGAGATCGAGAAAACCACCGATGCCGAATTAGTTATCGTGGTACGTGGTAAATCCGCAGATTACCGGCGCGCTGATTATCTTTTCGGTGTACTGATCGCCTTCATCGGACTACTTCTGCTGCTTTTCCTGCCGGTCGATTTCCACACCTACTGGGTGCCCATCGACGTTGCGGTACTTTTTATCGGGGGCGCATTGATCTGCTCCCGATCGAAAACCCTGCGACGTCTGCTGACGACTGAAAAGTTTCGTAACGCGACCGTGCGCACCGGCGCAGCCGCTATGTTTTATGAAGCAGGAATTGCCAATACGAATGCTGAGATGGGAGTGCTTATTTATCTTTCTCTCCTCGAACGAAGGTTGGAGTTGATTGCCGATCGCGGTGTCTTAAAAGCTGTACCGCCGTTGGAGTGGAATGAAAATCTGTTTCAGCTCAAGCACGCAGGTGCCAATCCGGATGCTGAAACTCTACTGCAGGCGTTACGGAAGCTTGGTGAGCTACTCGCCAGAGACTTGCCGGCCACGGGCGACAATCCGAACGAACTGCCGGACATGCCGCGCTTCGAACTGTGATGACGAGGAACCGCCGAAGAAACAATCCGGGGCCGCACGCTTCCAACGTGCTTATGTCCAGGAGAGAGACGTGGAAGAGCAAGGGGCCCTTATCGTTACTTCTGCATGCAGGATGCGTGCGGTCCCAGGGTTTAATCGTCCCGCTGCTGATCCTGTTCTTATTTACGGACGTTCTGGCGAGAGTCGGCGGGGGACAGTCGTATGGTGGCGGCAAAGGTAGCGGCGGCGGTGGTGGCGGTGCCGGCGCAGTGCTCTGGTTGATCTTCCAACTCCTGCGTCTGCTGCTCTACCTGACAATTGAATACCCAATCATCGGCATACCGCTCGACATCATCGTTATCGGCGGCATCATCTACTATTTTGCGCGACCCACCCGCCGCGTGGAACGCGAGATCGTCTCGGTCGTTCCTTCAGGGCCGAGCGAAGGCGTGGACGAAATGAATACTGCGGATGCTTCCCGCGCCTTTGCTCACCTGCGCCGCTTTGATCCCAACTTCTCGGAAATCATCTTCACTGATTTTTGTTACGCGCTTTACGGCAAAGCACAGGATGCCCGTGGACGCGGTGCTCAGGCGCTCGATCTTTTTTCGCCTTATCTAAGCGAGACCGCGCGAGCCTCGCTGCTTGAACGCAATGCTTCGGGAGTGCGCGAGGTTAGGGGAATTATTGTAGGCGCGATGACAGTGACCGATGTACAGGGCCTGGATAAGCAGGTGGTACACGTCCGGGTTTCGTTTGAAGCGAATTACACGGAAGTTAATGCCGGCGGAAAAGAGATGACCTACTACGTGCTCGAGGATTGGGATCTCGAGCGCAAGCGCGATTTACTTTCCCCGCCTCCGGCGCAAGCAACCGCACTGCATTGCCCCCGTTGCGGCGCACCCTTACAACAGGATTCGGTAGGCGCCTGCGCATTCTGTCTGACAAAGATCGACAGTGGTGATTTTCAATGGTTCGTTCGGGATATTACTCTCCAAAGTGCCGAAGCCAGGGGGCCATTGTTGACCGGCAACGTTCCGGAAGTGGGTACTGATTTTTCTTCTGTCATCCAACCTCGCTTTGTCGCCCGGCGCGCCGAATTTGAACAGAACCATTTGGACTTTTCGTGGAGCAGCTTTCAGGCCCGGGCCGGTCTGATCTTCAACGAGTTACAGAGTGCGTGGTCAACTTTGAACTGGGAACGCGCGCGACCACATGAAACTGACAGCATCTTCCAAATGCACCAGTACTGGATCGACGCTTACAAGCGCCAGGGCCTGAGGAACGTACTGGACCAGTACCGAATCACTGCGATGCAGCCGGTGAAAATTCAGGAAGACGCTTTCTACAATGCAATTACACTGCGGATTTGGGCCGAAGGCTTCGACTTTACGATTGACGGCAGCGGCAATGTTGTAGCCGGCCAAAAGACAAAACTGCGACGGTGGAGCGAATACTGGACCTTCATTCGAAACCGTAGCGCAAAGCCCGGCCCAACCCGGGCCGACTTGAACTGCCCGAACTGTGGTGCGCCTTTGAAAATCAACGCGGCTGGTGTTTGTGAATACTGCAATGGCAAGATAACCAGTGGCGATTTCGATTGGGTGCTGTCGAAGATTGAACAGGACGAATCGTATGCTGGCTGACATCTAATTTGTCTGGGCAGTCATCGAACATGCCGCCGTGAAGAAGGATGTACCACTGCCGTTACCCGCGGGGTCATCAAATTAGCTAACCACTGGCTAATTCTGCTTTCGGAACATCGCCAGCTGTAGCCGCTGGTATCTACGAAGAGTATTTTTTCTACTGGAGATCCTTGTGAAACGTAGTCTTTTATTTCTCTTAATCATTGCTTCGTTATTGCTGCCGGGCGCCACAACGGCAGCCGTTCCACAGGGACGCCGGCGAATTTCTCCCGCTCGCAGCGCCGCTGCAGCGCCTGCACCTGTTCGACTTCCCGAGGCAGAGCTCGTCAACAAGGTGCTGCCCAACGGCATCGAAGTGATTGTGCTGCAGGACCATTCCGTGCCGCTGGTGACGATTGAGTTGGGAGTGAAGAATGGTTCTTACACCGAACCGCCTGAGCTCAACGGACTCTCACATCTTTATGAGCACATGTTTTTTAAGGCGAACCGCGCCGTCGCCAACGAAGAAGATTACATTAAGACGATTGGCCAACTGGGGATTGCTTACAACGGTTCAACTCGCGAAGAAGTGGTCAATTACTATTTCACGACCACCAGTCCGAACATCCGCACTGCCATGCAATTCATGCGCGACTCTACTCGCTATCCTCTCTTTGACGCGCGCGAGTTTGAGCGCGAACGGCAAGTGGTGATCGGCGAAATCGATCGCAACGAATCGAATCCCTATTACTACCTGAATCGCGAGATGTATGCGCGCCTCTTTTACAAGTATCCCAGTCGTAAGGCGCCGCTCGGCAATCGACAAACTGTGTCCACCGCAACGACGGAGATGATGCGTTTGATCCAAGGGCGTTACTACGTGCCGAATAATTCCGTCCTGGTGGTTACCGGCGATGTTGAGGCGTCTGAAGTGTTTCGCCTGGTGCAGGAGTTCTTCGGCGACTGGCCGCGGCGCGAGAAGGATCCCTTTGTCGAGTTTCCCCTTGTCGAACATCCGCCGCTTGCGAAAAGCGAGGGAGCAGTCATTACTCAGCCCGTGCAAAACGTAATCTTCAGCATCGGCTGGCATGGACCATCAATCGGCAAGGACAATGCTGCTACTTATGCGGCTGACGTTTTCTCGTTCATCCTGCGCCAGCCCAATTCGCATTTTCAGCGGGCCCTGGTCGATTCGGGACTCGTCAATGGCGCCGATCTTGGTTATTACACACAGAGAAATGTCGGTCCCATTGTCTTTACCGCAGTCACCACGCCCGACAAAGCCCAGGCTGCGTTGCGAGCCATGCACAACGAAATCTCTTACTTCAATGACAAGGATTACTTTACCGATGAGCAGCTTGAGAGCGCCAAGGCCCTGCTCGAAGCCGACGATCTTTACTCGAGAGAAAAGCTGAGCGAGTACGCGCACACTTTGACGTTCTGGTGGGCCTCTACGGGTATCGATTATTTCCGTGGTTATCTGCCGACCCTGCGCAAAACTTCCCGCGCTGACATCAGCCGCTACGTCACGACCTATATTCAGGGAAAGCCCCACATCAGCCTGGCGCTCATTTCCGACGAAGCGCAAAAGCAGGCCAAACTGACATCTGAAGAGTTGATTGGTAAATGAAAAATAGAATTTTAGTCTTTGTCCTGCTGGCGCTGCTGGCGGCTAGCTATCCAATTTCGTCTCGTGCCGATCAGCAGGGCGCAGCTCCCAGCGCGGCCGCTCTCCAGGCCCAGAAAACTGAGAGCATTCAGGAAATCGTCGCCAAGCAGGCGGCCCTGGTTTCTGAATTCGAGGTCAACGGTCTGAAGGTTCTGGTGAAGCGACGCGAGGGGAGCTTAACAGTCGCAGCGGGTCTTTTCGTTCGCGGGGGCAGCCGCAACATTACCGCCGCGAACGCGGGGATCGAAGCCTTGATGCTTTCGACAGCAACCGAAGCCAGCGCCAGCTTCCCACGTGAGCGCATGCGCTCGGACTTATCAAGGATGGGTACGGTGCTGGGCTCAAGCGTTAATTACGACTACTCCGCGCTCAGTGTGATATCAACCCGGCCCAACTTCGAGCGCTCGTGGGATATCTTTATTGATGCCGCCCTGCATCCGTCATTCACGAAAGAGGATGTCGCTATCGCGCAGTCGCGCATGGTCGCTTCGCTAAGAGATGATATTGATGATCCGGATACCTACCTGCAGCGTTTGCAGGAAAAAATTGCGTACGCGGGGCATCCTTACGGTAACCGCGCTGAAGGCACCGCTGAAAGCGTAGAGAGTTTGACGCCTGCCGACCTGGTGCGTTACCACCAATCACTGATGCAGACGTCGAGATTGTTGCTGGTTATCGTCGGCGATTTGGATCCTGCTCAGATTAAGACAAAGGTTAACGCAGCCTTCGCGAAGTTGCCGCGTGGTGCTTACAAAGCCGAGCCAACCCAACCCCTGGTTTTTGATAAGCCAAGCGTGGAAGTGACTACTCGCGCACTGCCGACGAATTATGTGCAGGGCCTGTTTGTCGCACCCTCATTGACCTCACCGGATATTTATCCGATGCGCGTGGTGGCCGCACTCTTACGCGATCGCGTATTTGAGGAGGTCCGCGTCAAGCGCAATCTTTCTTATGCCCCCAGCGCCTTTTTGGGAAGCCAGGCAGCCAACGTGGGGGGAATTTATGTGAGCGCGGTGGATGCAAACCAGGCCGTCAGAGTGATGCTCGATGAGATAGCGAGACTGCAGAACGAGCTCATCGATCAGGACGATATCAAAGCGGTGGTGGCCCAATATCTGACCGGCTACTACACGAGTCAGGAAACCAATGCGGCCCAGGCGGGCGAGCTGGCCCAGTCTGAATTGATCGGGGGCGGCTGGCGTAACTCAACTGAATTCATCAATCGCCTGCGCTCGCTGACTCCCGCTGACGTGCAACGCGTAGCGCGAAAATACCTGCGCAACATTCGCTTCGTCGTCATCGGTGACCCCAAAGCTGTCGACACCAAAATATTTTTGCGTACGACTGAATAGCAGCAGAAGTCAAATAGGAAATTTTTTGAAAATAATACCGCCGATGTCAGTCAGCTGAAGTTTCAACCCAACCTATAACGTGCGAATTGGTCGCGTTGTAGGAATCGTCAACTCGGATGGTTTCAGATCCTGCCCAGGTTAAAGTTCGCTACCTCCGTATTTCGTCCAATAACTTCTCGTATAACTTCGCGTCCAATCGCTGCACTTTCCTGGCTTCCGCGACCGCCATTTCCGGATTTCCAATTTCCCTGTAAGTCAGAGAGAGATTATAGAAAGCATCAGCCGACCTGGGCTCGAGGTGGGCTGCTTGCCGATAAGCATCAATCGCCTCGCTGAACCGTCCGGCATAAAAGTGCGCATCACCCAGCTTGTTGTAGACCTCGGCGGAATCAGGCCGCAGCTGTAGTGCCTGTTGATAAGCGCGAATCGCGTCGGCAGTCTTGCCCTGCCTTGTCTTGCAGTAACCAACCTGGATCCAGGCTTCAGCGCGTTTCGGATCCTTATTCACCGCATTTTCGAAATAACCCAGAGCGCCGTCGTAATTTCCCAGCCACATTGAATCGAGACCGCTGCGATAGAACGAGGCCGCTAAGGCTTCAGCGGAATCCCGGACGCCGGCTTTCGCTGCCAACTCAGGCAACATCATGAATTTATTCGTGGGCATGCGTCTGACCCGCGCAGACTCAATTGCCAGGTTGATGTTCTCGCCATTGATAACCCGAATGGTGACTATGCCGACCACCTGGCCCTTGAGATTGAAGAGCGGACTGCCGCTATTGCCGTGTGAGACGGGTGCCGTGATTTGAATTATCTTGCCGAGGTTCGGTACTTCTCGAACAGCCGAGACGATGCCGTCGCTCACTGAACCCTCGAGCCGAAGGGGATTGCCAATTACAAAAATCCTTTCGCCATCTTCGGGGAGTGAGGTCGAGAGTGAGAGTGGGCGAACTCGCTCGGCCGGAATATCCACGCTCAGTAATGCGAGGTCACCTTCATCGTCGGCGCTCAGGACGCCGCTCACGGGATAAACCCGGCCTTTTGCATCCAGTGTTCGAATTTCTGCGCGATAGGCACCGCGAATAACGTGGAGGTTGGTTAAAACCTGATCGGGATGGAGGAAGAACCCACTGCCGGTGGCGAGAGCCTCACCCTTCTGATCAAAGGTGGCAACAGCTACGACCGAAGGTTTTACCTGCCGCACAAGTTCCGGCAGGTTCTCCTGGGCTACACACCTGGAGCCCAGTGCCAGAAGAGAGAGAAGCAAAAGCAATCGAGGTGAATTGCGATTCAACATAACTTTCTCCGCGTTCTCTTGGTTAAGAAGGAAAACCTATCAAAAATCCGGGCGTGGAACAGACACAGGCTAAATTGACTGGTTGGGGATCTGGTTCGGTCGGGAAACGCTTGAGGAGATGTTTCGCCTCGGGACAAATATTACAGCAGTGTTGCGAAAATGTGCTAGAAAAATTTCGGGCGAGGCCCCAGCGCTTCTTCTTCAGGAAGGAAATTCGGCTTGAAGTTTTGGGAGATGCTGTTTTAGGCGCTCAGTTGTGAAGAAACCGACCAGCAAAAGGGCTGCCCGTAAGCAGCCCTCTCTCGGGATCAAGTTCGACGGTCCTCTTAGTTGCGGATAATCTCTACCCAGCCCACTCGGGGGCCAATAGGAGTAACGATCTCGCCCTGGTCTTCCATCGTGACCAGCAAGCCAAAGTCCGGCAGCGCGACCTGCGACTGAACTTCTGCTTCGTTAGTTGAATGGTTGTTCACAATCTGACCAAGTCGGAAGAACTTGTTTTCTGGTGACACAGCCCAGACCGTATAGATCTTGCCGGCCGGCGCATCCTTGAGTTCGTGAAAACGGAATTTGATGTCGGTTTGCCCTGCGCGGTGCGGTTCAATGAAAACATTTGCGCGGGCTCCGGTTAAGGCACCAGTGAAATCAATCTTCAGTTTGGTGTCATCGCCTTTCTTGTAGGCTGGAATGTTCAGCATGGGCACGGTATAAGCCGAAGCCGTTCCCCTGGTTGTGGTGGCCGAAACCTGTTCACCAATGGGATGGCTGCTGAAAGGCACTACCGCGAAACCCTGCGGCACGGCACTGCGAAAATAAACTGTTGTGTCCGGGCCATAGCTGGTCAGGCTCGCCTCTGGCGATGCAATCAGCATAAATTTGTCCATCGGCGTCGTCGTTGTAAATGTCGCTACACCGTGGTCGATCGCAACTGGCCCGAGCAAAGTCGTTACTCCCGCCGGGTCGACTGCGTAAAAATTTAAAGCAGTTACGGTGTCGGGCAGACCTGACAGATTTAATTTGATGGCTGTGCCACTGGGATCGCGAAGGATCGTGGCAGTGCCTTTCGCATTGGCCAGCGTCACCGGATCCAGCGTCAAAGCTACTTCCCGGCCCACGGGATATTCGATGATGGTATAGGTGCCGTCGGCATTTTGAACCGTCTTGGTAACTTGCGTAGTACCGTCAGGGCTCTTGACCGTGGTGGTCACTGTCTTGGTGGTGATGGTTGGCTCTGTCTGTGCAGCGGCTCCGACCGCCGTCGAAAACATGAGAGCTCCAGTCACAAGCGAATAACTAATCAATTTGCGCATAATTCTTTCTCCCTTTTCTTAATCGCGATTTATAGCTGTCTGAGGGGATGACTGCGTATTACCAAGGCAGAAGGGCAAGGATTGTGCCAGCTTAAAGACTGTCTGAATTTGTGTTTTTGGGAGGTTTTGCTGCTAAATCAGGAGCTATAAGGCGGAGCGGTTCAGTACACAGGTGTACGACTTCTTTGCTGAAGTAAGGCATTAACCGGGGCTGCTGCAGGCGCAACCCAACCGCAATCAACTCGAGAAGAGAGCGGAAGAGTCCGAATGTGCGATGGATTAGTACTGGCTCAACTCGGTGATGGCTTTGAGCACATCTGCGACTTGCGGGAGAATCGCGTCTTCCAGGATCGGCGCATAAGCCACGAATGTATCGAGGGCCGCGACGCGCCGCACCGGAGCATCGAGAAATTCGAACAACTCATCTGCAATCCGCGCTGCGATCTCGGCGCCATAGCCAAACGAAAGAGAATCCTCATGCGCTACGATTACGCGACTGGTTTTCTTTACGCTGCGCTGCACGGCTTCCCAGTCGTAAGGCTGCAGCGAACGCAAGTCAATCACTTCAACGCTGATGCCCTGCTGCTCAGCCTGCTTGGCCGCTACCAGCGAGCGCTGCACCAGAGCGCCGTAAGTGATGATCGAAAGATCGGAACCTTCTCGCGCAGTCCTCGCCTTACCGAACGGGATCATAAAACCGTCTCCCGGATAGGCGGATTTGTTGTAGGCCTGGCGGTACAGATGCTTGTGCTCGAGGAAGAGCACCGGATCGTCACAGCGAATTGAGGTTCGCAAGAGACCGTTCGCGTCCAGGGCGTTCGAAGGGTACACGACACGCAAACCGGGAATTTGTGTGAACGTCGAAACTCCTGATTGCGAGTGATAGACGGCGCCGCCTTTCAGGTAACCACCCACCGGCACACGCATAACTATCGGTGCTTTCCATTCGTTCCCGGAACGCCAGCGCATGACGGCCAGTTCGTTGCGAATCTGGTGCATAGCCGGCCAAATGTAATCAAAGAATTGAATCTCGACTACCGGCTTCAGCCCGCGCGTCGCCATCCCGATGGCTCGGCCTACTATATTTGCTTCGGCCAGTGGCGAATTAAAAACGCGCGCGCTGCCAAAGTTTCTTTGCAGATTGGCGGTGACTTTGAAGACGCCACCTTTTCCTTTGACTCGCTCGAGATACTCTTCGCGCGAACAGTCAGCTACGTCTTCTCCAAAGACGACAAGGCGCGGATCGCGCGCCATCTCTTCATGGAGACAGCGGTTGATCAGGTCCACTACCGTGCCCGGGTTTCCGGAAAGCTGGGCTTTCTCTTCCGTGTCGAAATCGCTCGAGGTCGGATCGATATCCGGGGAATAGACGAATCGCATAACCGTGTCAGCTGCTGGTTGCGGGCTGGCCAGCGCCAGATCGGCGGCTGCGGCAACCTCGCGATCGATCTCATCTTTAATTCCCTGTAGTTCATCCTGTGAAATAAAGCCTTCGTGGACCAGCAGCGCGCCAAACGACTTCACCGGATCGCGCTCGGCATCGGTAACTCGCTCCTCGTCCGGGCGATAGAGTCGTTCATCGTCGGAAAGTGAATGCGAATAGGGGCGAATCACTTTCGCATGGACCAGAGCGGGACCCTTGCGCGTGCGGCAGTGGTGTACAGCATTGCGCATGGCGTCGATGGAGGCCAGTACATCAGTGCCATCGCAACGCTCGATTCTCAGATCCGGAAAGTTCTCCACTAAGCGTGAAACATCGCCACCCGCCGTTTGCACCTCGACGGGGACACTGATCGCGTAGCCGTTGTCTTCGACCAGAAATACTACCGGGAGTTTCAAATTGCTCGCTGTATTCAAGGCCTCCCAAAACTCTCCCTCGCTGCTGGTGCCATCGCCGAGCGAAACATACACGACTTCATCATCGTGAAAGTTCAGCACGCGTCCCTTTAACTCTTCAATCAATTGGAAGCGATAGCCGGCCTCCGCACAACCTACTGCCTGGAGGATCTGCGTGCCGGTCGGTGACGACTGCGAAACGATATTGAGCTTTTTATGACCCCAGTGCGAAGGCATTTGACGCCCGTGCGAGTTGGGATCCTTTTCCGCGCCTACCGCTGACAACAGCATTTCCAGCGACGTCATCCCGAGTTGCAGGCAGAGAGCGCGATCCCGGTAGTAAGGATAAAACCAGTCGTAGCCGGGTCGCAGCATCATGCCGGCGGCAGCCAGGATGGCCTCATGCCCGGCCCCGCTGATTTGAAAGAAAATTTTGTTCTGCGCCTTTAACTGAATCTCTTTGTCGTCCAGAGCGCGTGACTGATACATCGTCTGATACAGGTGCAGCAGTTGATCCCGGGTCAGGCCGTGAAAAGCCTCCAGCTCCGCGACGGCCACACCGGGTGCGGTATCCAAAGGTTCAGGACGCTTGACGAGCTTCAAAATTTTCTTATCAGTCTTCATTTCTAGTGATGCACAGCCTTCCGGCTGTGAATATTCCTCTACTAATGTTGATCCTGTCGCCTGTGCCCCGACGGTACAAAGCTACTCAAGATTGGCCAACTCGCTGCGAAATTCTTCCGCCATGCTGGGATGTCCATGACTCTCCGCAGCCTTGATGCCACGCTCATAAACACCACGCGCTTCTGCGTGCTGGCCGGCTTTTTCATGGGCGCGGGCCAGCATGCCGTAGGCATTGCCTTCGTCGTCTGAGGCCGCCAGATAGCGATTTAGCGTCTCAATCATCTCGGCAACGGCGCCGGTCTTTTCATACTCTTTGGCCAGGCCGAACAGCACGGGGCTGTTAGTCGGATCGCTTTCGAGCATCTGCTTAAAAATATCAATGCGTGGTGTGGTCATAAATTTCAAACCCGGCTGAGAAAGTTCTCCAGCACAAAAATTTTTCGCATCCGAAACAGTCACTTGCTTTAAATCTATCACTTTCCAATCATCAGTTTGGCAATCGTCTGCAACTGCATGTTCGAAGTGCCTTCATAAATCGCGCCAATCTTCGAATCGCGCCAGAATTTTTCCACCGGATAGTCCTTGACATAGCCATAGCCGCCGAACAATTCAATCGCTTTGGAACTGATTCGTTCGGCCGCGCGCGAAGCGAACAGCTTTGCCATCGCAGCTTCTTTGACAAAGTTCAAACGCGCGTCTTTCATCCGCGCTGCGTTATAGACCAGCAAGCGCGCGGCCTCAAGCTCAGTCGCCATGTCGGCGAGTTGAAATTGTACGCCCTGAAATTGATTGATCGATTTACCAAACTGCTCCCGTTCAGTCGTGTAAGCGAGCGCAGCATCCAGAGCCCCGCCTGCGATTCCGATCATTTGCGCCCCGATGCCTATTCGACCTTCATTGAGGGTTTCAATCGAAACTTTGTAGCCCTTGCCTATCTCACCGATCACGTCAGTTTTCGCAATGCGGCAGTCTTCCAAAATCAACTCCACCGTAGATGAGGCGCGAATGCCCAGCTTGTTCTCTTTCTTTCCGACTGAAAAACCAGCGGTGCTCTTTTCAACTACGAAAGCGGTAATGCCACGATAGCCCGCCTCCGGATTAACATTCGCGAAGACGATGAAGATGTCGGCCTCGTTGCCGTTAGTGATCCAGAGCTTGCGGCCATTAATAATATAATGATCGCCGTCCTCCACTGCGCGCGTCTGCAAAGCAAAGGCGTCGGAACCCGAACCAGCTTCACTCAAAGCGTAGGCGCCAACTTTCTGAGAAGCGAGTTGCGGCAGATATTTTTGTTTCTGCTCTTCACTACCCCAGCGCACGAGTGCGTTGTTCACCAGAGTGTTCTGGACATCCACCAGCACACCTACAGAAGCATCCACTCGAGAAAGCTCTTCCACAGCCAGGATGGCGGTGAAGAACGTGGCGCCGGCGCCGCCGTACTCTTCAGGAGTTTCGATCCCCATCAACCCCAGATCGAAGCATTGCTTGATCAGGGTCGGATCGAGCTTGGCATGCTCCTCCATTTCCTCAACCCGCGGGCGCAACTCGCCGTCCGCAAACTCGCGCACGCTGGCCCGAAACATTTGTTCGTCTTCGGAAAGAGTGGTCAGCGGGCGACCGGTTCGTTGTTCGACGGCACTTTGGCTTTGGCTCATCCTGGACACTCCGGCACTCATTACGGGATTTAAACAGCTTGCATATTAATCAACCGAAAAGTAAAAAGGCAAAAGGCTGATAGCTGAGAGATCAGTGAAGGACAGGTGCAAACATCCGCTTCCTTCGTCGATTGAGTCTTATCAGTGGTCGTTTTTAATGAGATAGGTTATGTTGTTCGGCGCCTTGCGGTGAATTCCTGAGCGTTCAAGAGAATAGTTTTGATGGCACAAAAGACCGTGAAACGAAAGATAACCAAAAAGCACACCGCCATCGGAGTGATCTTCACGGTGTTCGGATTAATGCTTTTTGCTTACTTTGTGGAAAAGGCCGGACCCGCCGAGATTTTGAGCGGCATTCGTCGCTTGGGGTTCGGATTTCTGCTGGTCTTTGCACTCGGTGGACTGCGTCAAGTGGTCCACGCAGTCTGCTGGTCCCTCAGTTGCGAGCCTCCTTACCGGCTGCGGGTAATGGATGCGTTCAGAGCTCGTTTGATGGGCGAATCGCTGAACATGCTTCCGCTCGGAGCAGTTTTGAGTGAGCCTTCCAAAGCTCTTTTTGTCCGCGACAATATTCCTCTGACGGCCAGGATTTCAGCCCTCGCCATTGAAAATGTTTTTTACGCTTTATCAGTGGCGCTCTTTATCTCGGCCGGCGCTGTTGCCTTGCTGCTTAGTTTCTCGCTGCCAAACTCACTGCGTTATGTCAGCATTGGGGCGCTGGGAGCGGTCGTGGTCATCGTACCCGTGGGTGCCCTGGTGATTCGCAAGCAAATACGGTTCATCAGCGGAGCGCTGTCTCTGGCCGGCAAGCGCGGTATAGCGACTAAGAAGATCACAGACATTCTGCCGCGTCTGCGTATTATCGAGGATCGGATCTACGGGTTCTATGAACGCAATCACGCACGCTTTTTTCTGATCCTCGCGATCGAAATGTTCTTCCACATTTTTGGCGTTATCGAAGGCTACATCACCCTCTCATTCATCAGCGTCGTAGCCCCAACTATTCTGAAAGCATTCATCCTCGAATCCGTCAACCGGCTCATCAATGTAGTGTTCAAAATCGTGCCCCTGCGGGCCGGCGTTGATGAAGGCGGAACCGCGACGCTGGCCAGGATCCTCGGGTTCACAGCTACTACCGGAGTCACTCTCGCGATTATTCGTAAGGGCCGGGACATTGCCTGGGCGGCAGTCGGCTTTGCCTTGATGATTCAGCGCGGGATTTCAATCAGGGCGGCAACCAAAGAAAGTGAAGATCTAGCCGACGAGTTGGGGACGTCGGAAGATATCCTGATGACGGCTTCAGCGGGCGACTCGCTGTAGGCGGCGTTGACAAAGTGTTAGCGGTCCCCAATGCGGACTAATGATATTAGCCCGGCAGTTTACTGCTGGGAACAGGACCCCGACGACTTGTCTTCCGCAAAGCGGACGGCTGAGTGTAATCGTCCGCTATCTAACCTTCAGCCGTCCGCCTTCACGGACTTGGTCTCAATTCCGAACCGATCCCAGCGATAAATCGTTGGCTATTTTCAAGCGTCCGCTAAATGCGGACGCAATGGGATTAGCTTTTCGAGTGAATCACTATAGGGGCTCAGTCGTAAGACAGGGCATTGACAGGATCAAGATTCGACGCCCTGATGGCTGGATAAAGCGCTCCCACTGCACCACCAAACATTCCAATCGCGACCGCAGTCAGGGCCCAGCGCCAGGTGAATTCAAAGAAGAGGCCGTAGGCTCGATGGATCGCATAGCCGGCAATCAATGACAGGACAAATCCTATCACCAGCCCAAAAACGCTGATCAAGAGCGCTTCTTTTTCAATCACACCCACAACATAACCGCGCGAAGCACCCAACGCTTTCAATATTCCTATCTCGCGAGTTCGCTCAGTGATCGTGGTGTACATAGCCAGCAAAACCACCAGGGTACTGACAATCGCTGCCAACACCACCAGCGTACGCAGAAATACACCAAGCGCGGGAATATTGCTTTCGATGCTTTTGAAAACATCGCGCGCGAACTGCACCTTGTTGCCGGGGAGTGCTGCATCGATGCGGCTGGCGACGGCGGCTTCCTGCTGAGCATCCCGCACCTTGATCATGATGTAGGTACACTTGTCGGGCGCTTCCAAAGCGTCCTGCATGGCGGCCAAACTCATCTTAGTGCGCGCCCCCGATTCCGGTGCGTAGATGCCGGTGACTTTATACTGGCGCTTGCCGAATAGTTTGATCACGCTGCCGACTTTGTAATCGTTGTTGTGAGCTTTGACCTCGTCGATGACGACTTCGTCAACTCCCTGCGGAGCGCGCCCCTCCACCAAACTCAAAGCATTCATGTGCGCGAACGGTTCCCAGTCAACTCCGTCAACCCGTTCCAACCCAAAGCCTTTATCATCCTGGTAGATGTGGGCCGCGACCGGAACAGCATCAGCCACGCCATCAATCGCCTTCAGCAGATCCACATACCTGGTGCTGAGATTGGTTGAGGAAGAGGACCATTGCATCGAACCGGGACGCGTGAAAATAATTTCCGCACGCAGGTTGGAATTGCGGCGCTGCAAGTCGTTCGACATCCCTGTCGCCAGCCCGGTAAACAGCATCACGAGGCAGACACCGAGGGCGATACCGGCTACGCTGACAATCGTGCGCACCGGGCGCTGACGAATATTGGCGGCAATCATGTTATCCATCGCGCATACGATAAGACATTTTGCGCGGCTTAACAAAGCTGACGAAACCGACGCCGGGATCTTTGACACAGCCTTTTGATCAGCAGGTTTCCGACCCGCTGCCTCCCGTCTTGTGGAAGGCTCCTGCAGCGCTTAATCTCTGCGTATGAGATCAAAAAGAAGCTCCGGGTTTTTGTTAGCGCTTTTGTTACTGCTGGCGTCGGTCTTAAGTGCCACCGCGCAGGAGGGGGAAACTGCGCGCGTACACATCACGATCATGGCCACTACCGATCTGCACGGCAACATATCACCCAAGGATTACTACACGGATAAACCTGACGGACGGGGCCTGGCCAAAGCAGCCACTCTCATCAAACAGGCGCGTCAGGAAAATCCCAATTTTCTGTTGTTGGATTCAGGGGACACGATCCAGGGAACTCCGCTTGAGTACTATCACAACCGGAAAAATAACGAACCGCCTGATCCGATGATGCTGGCCATGAGCGCCCTGCACTACGACGCGATGGCGGTAGGAAATCACGAATACAATTTTGGCTTGCCGGTCCTCGAGAAGGCACGTCGCGAAGCTGGCTTCCCTTGGCTTTCCGCGAACACATACGAGAAAGGCAGCAACCGGACTCATTTTCAACCGTACCTCGTTAAAGAAATCGCCGGCGTGCGCATCGGTGTGCTGGGCTTGACCACTCCAGGCATTCCCAATTGGGACAACCCGCAAAATTACGAGGGCCTCGAGTTTCGGAATCCCGTCAGCGAAGCCAGGAAGTGGGTGCGACTCATGCATCAAAAAGAAAGAGTTGATGTGGTCGTCATCGCGATGCACATGGGCATCGAGGAAGATCTGAATACCGGCGTGCTGAATCCAGGACAGGTGCCCAATGAAAATGCGGCGCTGGCCATCGCTCGGCAAGTGCCGGGTATCGACATCATTCTGATGGGCCATACTCATCGCGATGTGCCTTCACTGATGGTGAACGGAGTCCTGCTGGTACAGGCCGATGCGTGGGGCAGGCGTGTCGCGCGAGTGGATCTTTATCTTGACAGGAATCGGCGTGTGCGCCGGTGGGTAGTAGCTGAGTCGGGCAGAACTTTGGCCACCGACATGCGAGTCGAGCCGGATGCGGAAATTAGTAAGTTAGCTGAGCCTTACGATCGCGAGACTGAAAACTGGCTTGGCCGTGTGATTGGCGAATCGGCCGCAGAGTTGACTGCAACCGAAGCTCGCTTTCGCGACACCGCCATTCTGGATTTAATTCAACGGGTGCAACTGGAGGCGGGCAAAGCCGACGTATCTATGGTCGCGAGCTTCAATCCCCAGGCAAGGATTCCCAAGGGACCCGTGACCGTTCGCGAAATCGCCGGTCTCTACACTTACGAGAATACGCTGGTGGTGCTGGAAGTTACCGGCAAACAATTGAAGGACGCGCTCGAGCATTCAGCCAAATACTTTCGCGCCTCCGAACCGGGCAAGGGTCCCGCCGATCTGGTCGATGAAAAAATCCCCGCTTACAATTTTGATATTGCAGAGGGCGTCACCTACGAACTGAATATCGCGAAGCCGTTGGGCCAACGCATCGAACAACTGAGCTTCAAGGGACATCCGGTCACGCCCGATCAGAAATTCCGTCTGGCGACCAATAACTATCGGGTCAACGGAGGCGGCGGGTACTCGATGTATAAGGACGCTACGGTAGTTTATCGGTCCAGCGAATTAATTCGCGATTTGATCATCGAATGGGTTGAACGCCACAAGACTATTCCCATCGAGCCCACAAACAACTGGCGACTTGTTCAATAAAGATAAAACCGAGACGGCAACCTGGGGGCTTTGGGTTGCCGTCTCGGTTTATTCGGACGCAAGCTTTGCGGGAGGGCTCGCATCCTGCGCGGAAGACGCTGCGTGACTAATTCAGGACCAGCGCGATCTCGACCGTCTCGTAAATTCGCGAAGGCGGCTTGCTGGCAGCGATGCGTGAAAGTTCTTTCTGGATGGCGCGCTCCTGACGCGAAACCGACAATTGACGGCCATCTTTTTGGGTGGTCCACACCTGCGCCAGAAAATAACGATCGCCGTAGCGGTGGAAAACCAGGCTGGCCTGGTTTGCTCTACCATCCGCCTGGCTCGTCAATCGCATGGCCGAATCGTTTGCTTGAACGGATTCAATCCGAATCGCTTCGCCGGACGAGATGGCGGATTTAACTTGATAGTTTCCGGCCGGTAATTCCTGGCTGCCGACGGTAAACGGAAAAGGAACATCCGCCCTCAGGGTTTGTCCGTTAGCCGAAGCTACAGCGGTTACCATCGCCAGCGCGAGGATCGCCGTTAACACTGTGAGGCCTTTTAGAAAACTGCTTGCGCATCATATCTCCTTCTGCCTTGCGGCACCGGTCGACGTATCGACCAACAAATCTCTAAGCTGAAAATTCTGCTCAGCCTGTTCATCTCAATTTCATGAACAGTTTTGTCTATAGCTAATCTCGTGCCAGCGGTTGAAATCGTCTCCTCACTCTTCATCAAAAGCTCATAAGTGATTCGTATCTCAGAGGATAGTCTTGCGGAACCCGGAAGCGCGGTGGAACAGCTGAGAACATAATCGAAGCGCCATTACTATCCGATCAGATAGGCGGGTATCCATTCGGATACGGACGTGCTAAGTAGATGGCTGCGGTTGGTCCGGCAATTTGTTGTCGCGGGAACAGGCGTAGTCGTAAAATTGGCCCGTAACAAAGTTGAGCTCAAGTCTCAGCAAAACCTGTCAGGAACCCGGATGAGTGCGAGATTGGCAGTTATCGCCGGCAAGTTGAAAGGCAGCGTCTTTCCTCTCACTGACTTACCGTTGGTTATTGGTCGAGATACTGCCGCCGAGATCTGTCTTACCGAGGCCGCCGTATCGCGACGTCACTCGCGCATCGAACCTAACGGGGACCATTTCTCGATCAACGACCTGCAAAGTCTCAACGGCACTTTCGTCAATGATGTCCCGGTACGACAGCGTGCACTCAAACACGGGGACCGCATTCGCATAGGCGCCACCCAGTTTCTTTTTTTGCTGCACGACGGGGACGCCCCGGATAGAAGCACCCAGGTTGAGTTTGACGATCATTTATTGGTAAGCGGCCCCACTGTTGAGGTGCGTTTTGACGAAGCGCTCTTTCTGATGGCGCGCGATCTGAGCGCGCTGATGAAAGTCAGCACCACCGTCAACGCCATTCGCGGACTGGACGAGCTGCTCAAGCAGCTTTTGGAATTACTGTTTGAAGTTGTGCCCGCCGAATGCGGCGCCATTGTCCTTCCCGAAAGAGCAGGGGCGAGTCTTACTCCAACCTTCGGCCTGGATCGCGCAGGCAATATAGAAAGTACGGTCAAAGTAAGTTCGACGATTGTGCGGCGAGTGTTGTCAGAAGGGGTGGCCATTCTCAGGAACGATTCGCCCGGAGATGCCGGCCAAATTGTCCCAACGAGCCTAATTGCAGCACGCACCAGCGCGCTGTTGTGCGTTCCACTTAAAATGATGGAGCGCACCCTCGGTGTTATTTACCTGGCGACCAGCGCACCGGCAACGCTCTTCGACAATGATCATTTACAACTGACGAGTGCGATTGCCGGCATCGCAGCCGTGGCCATCGAAAACGCCAGACACTTTGAATCGCTTGAGAGCGAGAATCAACTGCTGCGGGCGGACTCGCACCGGGAACATAACTTGATCGGCGAAAGCCCGGCCATGCTTGAGGTTTACGACTTCATTTCCCGGGCCGGGCCAACTGATGCGACTGTATTAATCTGCGGCGAGAGCGGTACCGGCAAAGAACTGGCCGCGCGCGCTCTGCACCAAAGCAGCCGGCGAGCAGACAAGCCCTTCATGGCGATCAACTGTGCGGCGCTGGCCGAGTCGCTTCTCGAAAGTGAACTTTTCGGTCACGAAAAGGGAGCTTTCACCGGAGCGCTGGCGCAAAAAAAAGGCAGGCTCGAAGTGGCAGATGGTGGAACGCTGTTTCTGGATGAGATTGCAGAGCTCTCACCGGCACTGCAAGTCAAACTGCTGCGCGTGCTGCAAGAGAGAGAATTTGAACGAGTCGGGGGTACACGGACAATTAAGGTCGATATTCGTTTGCTGGCCGCGACAAACAAGGACCTCGCTGCGGCCATAGCCAAAAAAACGTTTCGCCAGGATCTTTATTACCGGCTCAACGTTGTAAATCTGGACATGCCTTCCCTCAGAAAACGATCGGAAGACATTCCGCTGCTGGCCAGCTACTTCGTCGCCAAATATGGCGCCCGCTGCAAGCGGTACGTGAAGGGGATCTCGCTTGCTGCCAAAGAACGATTGGTTGCTTACGATTGGCCTGGTAATGTGCGCGAACTGGAGAATGCGATTGAACGCGCAGTGGTGCTGGGCTCGACGGAATCGATCCTCGCGGAAGACCTGCCGGAAGCAGTGCTTGAATCGCAAGTATTGGCAACAGCGACGACGAAATACCACAAAGCCGTTGCCGAAACGAAGCGGCAGATTATTATCAGCGCAATGAATCAGGCACAGGGAAGCTACACGGAAGCGGCCCGGCTACTGGGGGTTCACGTCAACTATCTGCACCGGCTCATTCGCAATTTGAATCTTCGGGATGAAATTCGAGACAAGCAGTCACCCAACGCGTCGTGAGTATCTTTAACAAGTTATGGTGCGCCAGAAAGGCATGAGACCATCGGCTCCAGCCGATGGTCCCTCCCATCCAGTCAGACCTAATTTTGTGTGTAGTTTTCTTTAACCTACAGCAGATGATTGATTACCGCATCCGTAGCGATCTCACCGAATGCCAATTCTCTAACTGACATTGCAAGGTCAAACGTTCCTAACACCGGATGATCAAGTGTAAAGATTGACTTTGCTGCCGGCAGTTCACCGAAAGCCCTGAAGGAAAGCGAAAATGAGTCGGTGGGACGTGACTTTGTCAAAGCGACTTTGCTGTTCGGGTTGACCTCGAGCACCTTGACACTGATGAGAGTCAGATTCACTTCTCGACCGTGCTCATCCTGGGTGTTAAAGGTCGTGCCAAGAGCATTCTCAAAAGCAGTCCGCGAGTAATAAAAGCCTGCCTCAGAACGCACGCTGTCGGGCGCAGCGAAATCAATTTGCTTGTCCAGGGACTGCCCCTGGCTGAATACCTTGCGCCCGACTCCCACAATCAGGCCCGCCGAGAGCGCAGACAGAGTCCCGGATCTTAAAAAATTCCGACGTGATAGCATTTAAATTGTTCTCCTCAAAAATTCAGGTAGGTACAGGCTGGATGGAGCCGCAATCCGCCAACCTGTCTAGGCCACTTCGGCAGTTTATTTTAATCGACACAAAACCGCCAGCACAAAATAACCCAGACCATGAACTCGCTAACGCTTCGAGGGAACTAAATCAGACTAAAACCTACTCGTTGCGGCTATGCTTATTGAGCATCGTACGCGCCTTTTCGCGGAGCATAACCCGGTAAGCTGCCACGCTTGAGTCGGCCATATTTCCCGACCATTCCAGCTGGCCCGGCCCTCCAGCATGGCGTTTAGCATCGACATTCAGGCTATATTTCACCCGTGCTTCCGGATCGTAGAGCACCAGACGCAAGCGTGGATGATCGGCAACCCCCTCACTAGTGAAGAGAATTTGACTGCGGTTATCTTCATTGACACTCACCTGCTCAATGGTCCATTCGGGGCCACGAAATTTTGCTGTGTCCAACAAGCCCCGGTCGCTTATTCGATAGGCGGGACCGCGACGCTCAATCGCGAAAAAGTGAGATTTGCCCGGCTTGGTCTCCTGATGTATTGCGACTATGGCGGATCCGCGCGTGGTTTTAGCGACCGCAACCTCACTCGGCGACCCGTGCGAAAAGGAGGCAACAATGCTTCGTGCCTGTTCCAACGATATCGCCGCAGATTCTCTTGTGTTTAAGTCACCGGCTACCGGCGAGTCCTTTCGATCCTCGGTGGTAGCGCGAACCACAAGTGATTCGTCATCAGCCGGCCTGTTCCTCGCGGCGGCAGATTCGGCAGCAGGGCCGCCATATCCCAGGGCAAGCAACATCGCTCCCATTATCGACACTAGGACGAGAGGCGCTGCAAATCGCAGAAAGACATATCGAGGCGGAGTGACGGAAGCCATCGTGGCTAAGAATGGTTCAGGCGCAGGCGCGACGGATTCCTGCTGGACGAGTGATTTTTCTAATAACATTCTGGCAGTTGCTGCAGTCTGCGGCCGGTCTTCAGCTTGCTTGGCCAGCAAACTGTGCACCGCCAACACGAGTGAACGCGGAACATCCGGCCGCAAAATTGGTAGGGGCGGCGCCGGCATCGTAGCCTGTTTCACCAAAACCACAGAAGGCAGGGGATCCATAAAAGGCGGGCGTCCGGCGAGCATCTCATAGAGAACCACTCCCAAACTATAGAGATCGCTGCGTGCGTCGACTCGTTGGCCTAGGCACTGCTCAGGGGACATATAGCGAGGCGTGCCGATGATTTGCCCGGAACCTGTGCTGGCCTGCGACGTAGTCGCATCCGCAGATGAGGCCAGCACCTTGGCGACGCCAAAGTCGAGCACGCACGCCCCGCGCTCATTCAGCATGATGTTCGCCGGCTTCAAGTCACGGTGGATGATGCCAAGCCGGTGCGCTTCCTCCAGCACGTCGCAAACCTCGAGGGCGATCCCGACTGCGCGCTCTGCAGAGAAGCGTCCTCCCTTCAGCGCCTCTGACAATGTTTCACCCTCGATAAATTCCATGATGATGAAGTGACGGCCATCAGGCAGATTGCCGGCGTCAAAGATCATCGCGGCGTGCGGGTGTCGCAGCTTGGCCATGGTACGAGCTTCGCGCATGAAGCGATCAGCGACATCAGGATCGTTCGCGTATTCAAATTTGATTATCTTGACGGCTACCGATCGCTGCAGTCCGAGGTGAGTGGCGCGATAAACGGTACCCATACCTCCCCTGCCGATCTCGCCTTCAATGCGAAACCTACCGGCTATAAATTGAGGGACATCCATGACAGACCTTCCTTCGGGATAAAGGTCGCCTCAGAGGCTGGCTGCAAGCGAGAGAAAGACAGCAGCGTCTCCGGGTGGCGCTTAGGTTGTTATTAAAGTTTTATGGGGAGATTCGGCCCCACCGGCCGAGGTTGCGTCAGTCTAGCACCTTTGCGAGGGGAGGGAAATGTTTTTCACCCCGCCAGCGAGTAGCAATTGCCAGCCACTTGCTACTCGGCCGGCGGGTGGTTCTTAGCTTCGACATTCGGGATCCAGAACTTCTGATCGTTTACGACTACGGACCTAAGCCCATGTTTAGGCAAATCTTCTTCTTTCAATCCCAGGAACGTAAAATGTGGCAGATCACTCAACACGGTCTGAAACCAGCCATATTTCGCAAGGATCTCCCGCACACGCGGATCAAGAAACTCGGCAACGTCAAATGCCAGCATGGCGATATGCTGCGAAGTGCCGGGGGCGGCGATCGAATAAAGGATCGACTTGGAGAGGTCTTTGCTGAAGTAAATTTCATTCTTTTCCAACTCCAGGACTTCGGCGACTTGCTCACGCAGTGGCAACGTCCGCAGGCGCGCAGCTGTTTCCGGTGCCAATCGTCCCTGTCCGACCCAGTACTCGAGTGCGGGCAGGAAACGAGTGTCCCACAGGCGCATGCTGTCTCCGTAGTTGCGCCGGGCCGCTTCCGACCCCCCGCGCGGAGTGATATCCAGGTTTTCCTTGAGAGCCTCACCCCTTGCTTTCAGCAAGTGCTTCATCGCTTCAGGCTGCAGTTCAATCTCGTCAAAACCAATCGTCTCGGTGGCCACACCGGCTCGATTCTGGAATTTGGTGACTTCTGCTTCGCTGGTAAAGATGCACACCGGCGGAGCCATGACCTTACTGCTGGCAATGAAAATGGCGCCATAGTCTTCCAGTATGCGTCGCGCCACGGCATCAGAGCCGGGACAAACGGCATCAATTTGAGTCTTGCGCTTTTTAAGCGCCTTACGCAGGACTTCATAGAATGGGGCCGTCTGATTAGTCATTCTCTCCTTTCCTCTCTGCGAACCATTGATTGGATTGTCGTTTCCGGGTTTGGCGGATGCACTCGATATTGGAACTAAGGCGATGATAATCAGCAGACAGGCGTAATAAAAGGATTTGATTGGCCTGACTAAAAGGAGATTGCCGAATAGGTATTTCAATGACAACATCGCTGTCGCTAGATGATAATCAGGCACTTCAGGATGGTCAAACTTACCCGTCACACACTGTGAAGTTTTAGTCCTGCAGTTGTGACTCATTAATTACCTGGAAATTTTTAACAATGAATCAGCTTGAACGTCTCACTGAAATTGTTGGCACTTATGAGAAGCACGGGTGGCATTTGCGGCGCATACTGCTAGCGCCGGTGACGGAGAGTCTACCAGCCTATCAGGCACCGGAGGGAGTTGAAGTTGAGATCTCGACGTTTGACGCCGTGTGGTTCTCTCGACCTTCATCCGAGCAACGCGAAGCGTGGGAACTGCGCCTGATAGCCGAGACGCCATACGCTCTCTTTGAGACTTTTGAAAGCGATGAGACCGAGGAGCAACGGGAGGAACTGCGGCGTGAGATGGAAGCCCGTATGCGCGAGCAAGTGACGAAGAGCTGACTCGTTGTTATTCCTGACGTCCCAGCTTGACGGGAATATCCAAAACTTGCGCATCCCGCCTGACCTTAATCACCACCGTTTCGTAAGGGATGGCACTCCGGATCCGAAAATTGAGCTCCGCTGCAGTACGAATCGGAATCTCTCCAAAAGTGATCACAATGTCGCCGCTTTTGAGACCGGCCATGTCGCCAGGTAAGCTTGACAATACTCTTCCCAGCCTGACGCCATGGAGTTTAGTGTCGGGGATCTCCACCGTCTCCTGATTATCGATGCCCAGCCTGCCTCGACCTTGCGGGCGCGACGAAAAAATCCGTCCCAGTTCATCAAGCGCCTCTTCGGAAATAGTCGTGAGCTTTGTTGTTCTGGTCTCGCCGTCGCGTACGTAAATCACATCAACTGTTTTGCCGACGGGCGTCTCCCTGAGAAGTCCCATCATTTCATTCTCACCGTTCACGGCATGACCGTCAAAACTTGTGATGATGTCTCCGCCTACCAACCCGGCCTTGTCAGCTGGTGAACCCGGCGCTTCGATGCTGTCGAACGTCACGCCTCCTTCAGTGGAATCGAAGCTGTTGACGCCAAAATACGACCTGGCCGGAAGAATGGTGCCCTGCCTGCCACCCGTTTGAATTCTCCTTGCCACCCGGGGCACAAATACGCTGATGCCCGATCCCACAAAGAAAAACAGGGCGATAAGGACAAAGATCCAGGTCATGCCACTGAAACGTTTTTTGCGACGTCTCAAGGTTCCTGGTGACCCGGCGGCGAGTGGACCCCCAGCCATGCCGAAACCGGGAGGATAACTTCCCGGACTGTTAGTGGTGCCAACTTTGCCTGCACCATTTTGAAACCGAACCGTCTCAGTGTATTCCGCCAAACCTTCGCCCAACCGGTAGCCGCAGTTGCGGCAAAAGCGCAACCCAACCGGCATCGACGAGTGGCAGTTCTCACAACTTGTCGAGCCGGAACCCGTTTCACTCTTCATTGGCTGTGGAATGTTCTGTGACATGAATGAACTCTTCTGGCAACGAAAAGGGTATACGCCACTGGGAGTTTATTGGTTGCACCTGTTTACCTGCAAGGTTTAGCGCGGGCCTGCGAAACCAAACTGAAAAGCCCGCGCGCTTAAACCACCCGCGGCATGAAATCGAAGCCTTAGCGAATGCCAATGAAGGCGGTCCCAATAGACATCCGCGATAGATAAGTGCAGAATCAACCTTTCCTGTGAAGCAATTTTGAGTATTTATTTATTAAAAGGAAGCACTGACACGTGGAAGTTACCAAAGCCCTTGCGGCTCTACAGCCTCTTTACGGCAAAGACAATGTTGAAATCACAACTACCGATGGGCAGCGAGTCCGTGGCATTGTGCGCAGCATGAAAACCACTCAGGCGCTCACCACGCCAAGCGTTAAGATCGAATGCGCTAACGGTGAGATCGTCAAGATATCCTTCCCCTCGATCGCGGAAATCAAGGATTTGAATCCAGGCGAAAAGACAGTAGCAGGAACCGGCGGCCGTTAGCAGGGAAGGCATTTGTGGTGAGAGCCTTGCGCGCGATGAGCCCCTATCGGAATTTCCATCGCTACTTCACCGGCACTGGAAACACTCGGTTTTTTTAGTAATCACAGCCTCTTAGCGGCTGCTCCAGGCTTTCGCTAATCCCTGCATCCCTCCCTCCCCTTAGCTAACCTCAACTCCTTCGCATTTCGTTCTTCTGCTCGCCTTTGCACATCGCTTCGCGTATATTACGCCGGTCTGAGCTTGAAGACTGATTCCGAGAGGACGCAAGGCATTGGCAGGAACTATTGAAGAATTCGGGGGACGAGTGGCCACAGTTTGGTCAGAACTCCGTCCCACCACCCGCAGACTGGTAGAACGAGCATTGCAGCCAACTCAGGCCGCAACGGCCTCCCAGTCGCGCAGCACACCTTTTGATGCGCGTTCTGATCAGGAATTGAGCAGGTTGCTCGCCGCTTTGGACGAAGGTGCGGCCGAACCAACTGCGGATAAAAAGAAGGACCATCGCAGCCAACTGCGCGAAGTCGCGGATACCTGTGCGGCTGTATTGCAGGAGCAAACCCAGTCAGCCGAGGTCTTTGCGCAACTTGTTTCGCGAGCAGAACTACAGCGAGATTACAAACGAATCGACTCGCTGGCCGACGCTCTTAGCCTACGCTTCGCGCCCAGCGAGATCTGTGAGCTAGCTCGCTCGCAAAACATCGTCGTGCGAGCGCTGGCCCAGGAAGCACTCGCTCAAGTACCTACGAACGTCTTGATCGGTATCCTGCATGATCCGGTGGATTCTGAAATCGCTCGTGACGCATTGCAGCGACAGGCACGGGACTTTGGCTCCGAACAAGCCAGACAGATTATTGGTGTCCTGGACCAGATGGACATGGATACCGGTGAGTTGTAAGCCGGCGGTACTTAGGTCGACCTCAGCTTAAGTGGATGCCAACTTCCGATTGAAATCTCAGCAACCGGCTCACATTATCAACTGGAAACCAAACTCTCACTAAGCGAATGAAGACGCTGTACAACCTGTTCGATCAACCAGTTCGGAGTTGAGGCGCCGGCAGTGACGCCGACGCGGCCCGCACTGGCGACATCAGCGGGATTGATTTCGGCCGGAGTCTCAATGAGGAAACTCTTGCTGCATTGCTCCTGACAAACCGCCAGCAGTTTGACGCTGTTGGACGAGTGACGCCCGCCGATTACATAAAAAACATCTACTTCGCCCGCCAACGCTCGGGCTGCATCCTGCCGATCGCGCGTAGCCGAACAAATCGTATTGACTACCTGTGGTTCAGTGTCTGACTTTTCGCGCACGGCTTCAGCCACATCGAGAAACGTCTGCAACTTGATGGTTGTCTGTGAGACCACTAAGGGAGCACGCAGCGGCGGCAGAGCCGCGACCTCGGCCGCATCGCGAACCACGTAAGTGTTATTTGGCGCATAGCCGACTACGCCAATCATCTCTGGGTGGTCTGGATTGCCGGCAACTACTACGTCCCGGCCCTGTTCAGCCGCGCGTTCTGCCAGATGCTGGACCCTGGTAACGAAGGGACAGGTAGCGTCAATAACCTGAGCTGCACGTCCTTCCAACTCGCGTTGTACCTGGGGCGTGACGCCATGCGCACGAATGACAGCAACGGTCTGACTGTCGGCTTCCAACGGTGAATCAATGGTGGAAACGCCCTTGCCACCGAGACGCTCCATTTCCTGAGCATTGTGAATCAACGGTCCAAGCGATCGGATCGGCCCGCCACCTTCGGCGAGCGCGTCTTCAACCATCTCGACCGCGCGTTCAACGCCAAAACAGAATCCGTACTCGTGCGCTAAAAGGACTTCCATGATTCTCCTACGCCCCTACTCCTTCACTCGAACCAGCCGGCTGGCAGCGACTCTTCCATTCTTCCCGCAGTTTATCTCCGCCTGCGACTCGGTCGTCGATCCATTCAATCTCCCGGTCCAAAGTGGAGCGCACAGTTCCGAGAATTGATTTCTCCAGCTTCCCGAGGTCATGAGCCAGGTCGCGGGGCAGGACAGCGTACGTTACGTCACCAAGGTAGCGCAGCACATCGCAGATGGCGTTTGCCGCATTGCAAGCAGTGTCTTTTACTTCTTGTTCCATAAAAACCTCCGTGCGAGTTTGCCCTCCATTGGGCACTTCTCACAAGTCAACAGATTCTAACACACGAGTCCGGGAGTAGCGGTAGCACCAGGAGTGAATACAACGCCCTCACTAGCTTGCCCTCAGATGCACTTCCTACCGCACTGGTTCGCGCAAGACCAACTCAGCAGTGCTGACCGCCGTTAGCGCCGCCTGCTTATGGACCCTTCGCAGCGAGCCTACCTGCAACAAAGCTTCGCCAGTACGAGAGAGCATGCGAAAGAGATCCCCTTCCTCTGCCCTCGTCTCCTGCACCAGGGTGGTCCACTCTGCACCGGCGGCCCAGCGGGCGGCCGTCGCCGCCGCGGAAAAATTCAGTTCTGGAGCGGATTCGACACCGTGCTTCCATTCCTCGGTGGCCACTTTGAAACCAATCTCTTCAAAACGCGCCAGCGTCTCGACGATCGCGTCATCCAACTCAAGTTCACCATAGTCGCGGTCTGCATCAGAGGTCAGCGCAGCCATGACCGCAGCCATCTGCACTTTATCAAGCGAGGCAAACAAGCCTTGCTCCAAAGCTTCGCCCACCAGCAAAGGTCTGTCCACATGCAGATCAGCAAGCCAGCGACCACGGTCGGTAACCTGTTCAGCTTCAAAATCGAGATACCCAAAATTTGCCAGCACACGAGCTCGCTGCTCGAAGGGCTGCCAGACCTCCTGACGTAGCGTGCGGCTCTGCAAATCTACGCGCTCAAAGTTCTCGGCCTCCGGCAGTAGGCCCCATAAAACCTCGGTGCACCTTTTGCGGCTGGTCGCATCCAGCGACGCTGGCAGTAGGTTGTCGATCTGTTTTTCGATAAGGTCGATTGCCTCTGCATCCTCAGACCGTGCGTCGCTCAGGCGCGGCTCCGAAATGAGAATCTGCTTTCCTCTCGCTTTTACATCCGCAAAAGCCTCCTCGATCTGATCGTCTCGCAGTTGGTAGTGTGGCTCATAAACCGGCCCGATGCGCTCGAGCGCGAGGCTGGCCCTACGACCGTCTTCACGTATACCGATGACTTGTCCACCATTCTTTTGCGTCACCAGAACGAGCCGGCGCCCGCTGCGCCCGATGCCGACAACCCTCCCGGGTTGGACCACTTCGTTGAGCCATTGCCGCCAGAGTTCAGCACGTGATTGCGGCTGCGCCTGTTGTAAACGCGCGCGCGCACTCGCCAGACGTTCCAGTCCTAACGCCAATGAATAAGAAAAATCACAACCAGCCTCTTTCAATTTCATTTTCATGCTCTGCTCAGTTGTTTCTTTTTCACGTTCGAGTCGAACAATTCCCTTGGCAGCGTCGCGATGCGCAAAACTCTTTTCCACAATCTCACGTACCGGCGCGAAGCTGCCGTAGGCATCGAGCAGATTCAATAAGGTTGTGTACGTTGCGCGAAACTGACTGACGAGGGGATCCGGCGGAGCTTTCAGCAATTTGGCGATTGCCTCCGGATCCTGATGCAGGCCCGGAGCGGCGATGACAAATCCGACATTGTCTTTTCCGCGCCGGCCGGCCCTCCCTGTCATCTGTTGCAGTTCTGAAGCAGTCAACATCCGCCAACCGCTGCCGGTGCGCTGGTCCGCCCCGGTCAATACGACTGTGCGGGCCGGAAAGTCGACGCCTGCGGCTACCGTAGCAGTGGCAAAAATGGTGTCCAGCAATCCGGCACTCATGAGTTTTTCGATCACCAGCTTCCATGCGGGTATGTGACCGGCATGATGCGATGCGACGCCGCCGCGCAGGATCGTATTCCAATGACGATGGCCGCCCACTTCCGGATGCTCGACTACAAAGTCGCGCATGAAGGAGCGGCGCGCTTCCACTCTTTCTACGTTAGGATCGCGGCGCGTGAAAGCGGTTTCCGAGGCCGCCTGATCACAGCGACGCCGCGTCGGCATGAAGACGATGGCAGGCAACAAATTGTAGAAACCCAAGGCCGCAAGCAGAGTCGCGGACGGCATTTCGGGCATTTTAATTTTCACGCGCTGACCTCTGCTGACCTGTATCACGAAAGGGCTTTGGACTTTCGCTTTTGAAACTTTTACCGCCTGCCGCCACGCGGATAGCGATCTCGCTGCTCGCGATCGCGCTCCGCCATCTGAGCGATCTCCTGATTGAGTCGGCCCGCCTCATTCAGGAGCGGCAGCAACCTCTTGTCAGGCAGCAGAAAGGCGGCGCGCAACGGTACGGGTCGCTGTTCAGGCCCGGCCACAACGGTACAGCGAACGCCGCGCACTTCCTCGATCCACGAAGCAAACTCGATCGCATTGCCAATGGTGGCTGAAAGCAGTAACAGGCGAATCCGAGGCGGTGTCAGGATAATAGCTTCTTCCCACACATGCCCACGCTCTTCATCGGAGAGATAGTGAGCTTCGTCGAGTATGACCAGATCGCCGCGCACTTGGCTGCCGCCACGCATTGAATCGAACAACTGGTTCCGATAGATTTCCGTGGTGCCGATGATCAAAGGCGCATCACCATTCTCTTTTCGATCGCCAGTGAGTATGCCCACCTGGTCGGCGCCGAACTCCTGACTGAATTCCTGGTATTTCGAATTCGTCAAAGCCTTGAGCGGGCTGGTATACCAGGCTCGCTTTCCTGCCTGCAGCAAGCGGCGAATCTCTTCGCGGGCGATCCAGGTTTTGCCGCTGCCCGTGGGTGCGGTCACAAGCACATCTTCGAACTCAAGCGCCGCCAGGGCTTCCAACTGAAAGGGATCGGGAACGAAGGGTCCCGGCTGTGGCTGTCCAATGCCGGCCAGCAGACGACGCACATCTCGCGACTCAGCGAAGCGAGCCTTTGGTGGTTCTCCGAGTGCAGCTGTGGTTGTCAAGTATCCCGGGCGTTCGGGACTTCGTGCTCCCGGCGTGCGACGAACTCTTCCCTTGTTGGACCTTCCTTTGTTGTTTCGTGATCGAGGCATGAGTCATTCTACTCGTGAGCCCGCTCCGGAGTGTAGGCACCAGAAGAGTTCTCCCTGGGCCGAACCTTGGGACCGCACGCTTCCAGCGTGCCTACCGTTTCGCAGAGACCTCTGAGGAGTGTTTTGGGACAACCTTGCGCAAGGTGATAACGTATACGCAAACGCTGTGATGATGATAAGCGTCTAAAGCTAGCGTCGAGCGGGCAACTGGGGACAAGGTTTGGTTGGAAATGTCTGAACTATTTAGCAATTTCGAGATTAATCGCGAATCGCGTTGGCGCATGCTGATGGCACTGGTGGTGGGCTCTGTCGTGCTGCATCTCGCCTTTGCCGCCACCGTTATCTTTGTTCCCAGCTTCCGCGATGCTCTCAATATCGCGGTCCTGGCCGGACAAACCAGCTACGTGGACCGCGCTTACAACCGCACCACCATCGGTGAAGATATTCAAATGGTCGAGGTGAGTCCGAAATTCAGCTATCCAGATGGTTATTTCTCCCCTGATTTTGGAGCCGGTGTTCCGGTACCTACTCCTGATCCGATGGCGCCCAAAATAATTTCGACGTATACACCGCCGAAACCTGACCGCAGTCCCTCTCCGATGGCTAGTCCGGTTGCTTCACCTGGAGTCTCAGCAGAGACCAATGCCTCGGCATCTCCGGGGACTGCCACACCCACTCCCGCAGTCGCTAATCAAAAAGTCGATGAAGAGGTGCTTGGAATTAGTGAAACTGAGATCAACACCCGCCCGCTCAGAGACTGGCTGGGCCGCGCCAATGCGCTAAGGGAAAAAGGAATGATTGACCTCAACGCCGAACTCGAGATGGCGATTGACGCCCGGCTTGATGCTGACTGCAAGCTTGTCGATCCGAAGGTGGTCCAGAAATCCGGTGACAAACAGATGATAGATCTGGCCAAGGATCTGACCGCAGCCATCAGCGACAGCCGTATGCTCCTCTTCCTCAAGGATCCGGAAAAAGTGCCGCAGCAACAAAAGTCCCTGCTCTGCGATCCGATGCCGCTTCGCTTCACCGTAAAGCTGGACCAAAGCGACTTTACCGCAACTGTCCAGACCGAAGCTGATTCACCCGATCGCGCCAGCCAGTTAACACGACTTTACAATTGGGCGCTGGCCGGAGGCGAGATCAAGAAGCGCGGGCGCGACGAGGAGGTGATCTTCAAGAACACAAAAGTAACCGCAGAGGGCAAGCAAATCGTGGTGCACTTCAAAATGCCGCGCCAGACAGCCTCAGATTTGCTCAAGAAACAAATAGAGCCCAAGCCCGCCGGCTAAACCAACTTTGCGAGCCTTTGCTATCCCCAATCCTCACTTTCGTGAGTTTGCCTAGCTACTTCGGCTCCATTACAATCACGCCTGTCTCAGGAGTCTCTTTGCTGGGCGAGAAGCGCGGCAGCGGTATTGATCGGCAAGTATTTTGTGAAGTCAGTTGTATAGAGATCGAATTATTTCGGTGAAAAGATTATGGCCAGTTTCGACAAATTCTTAACTAAAGTTTTTGGCAGCAGCAATCAACGTTATCTGAAGACAGTTCAGCCGATTGTCGCGCAAATTAACGAACTTGAACCCGAGCTCAAGCGTCTTTCGGACGATGAACTGCGCGGGCGCACCGCTACTTTTAAGGAACAGATCCAAACGGCTTTAGCCGGCATCGACAACAAGGAAGAACGGAAGCGTCGCGAGCAGGAAATTCTGGACGAAATGCTGCCTGCCGCTTTCGCCACGGTTCGCGAAGCGAGCATTCGCACCACCGGCATGCGCCATTTCGATGTGCAGATGATCGGTGGTCTCGTCCTGCACAAAGGCAAAATCGCCGAGATGCGCACGGGTGAAGGAAAGACGCTGGTTGCCACCCTGCCTGCTTATCTGAACGCGTTAACCGGTCGCGGCGTGCACATTATCACTGTGAATGATTATCTGGCCGGACGCGATGCTGAATGGATGGGCCAAATTCATCGCTTCCTCGGTCTCGAAGTCGGTTGCATTCAAAACGACATGGACGACTTTGAGCGCCAGGCTTCGTATGGCGCGGATATCACTTACGGGACCAACAACGAGTTCGGCTTTGACTATCTGCGCGACAACATGAAGTTCGACCTGACGACATGCGTGCAGCGCGATTATTACTACGCCATCGTTGACGAAGTCGATTCGATTCTCATCGATGAGGCCCGCACACCGCTGATCATCTCGGGCCCTTCCGACGAAGCCACCGATAAGTACTACAAGGCGGATCAGATCATTCCGCAATTAAAGCGTGGCGAAGAAACAACCGACGGCAAGAAGACGGGCGAGTACATCGTCGACGAAAAAGCACACAGTGCCGTCTTGACCGAAGATGGCGTTGACAAGGCTGAGAAGCTGCTCGGTGTCGGCAATCTTTACGATCCGTCGAACATGGAACTGCTGCATTGCGTCGAGCAGGCCTTGAAGGCCCACACACTTTACCGGTTGGACCATCAGTACGTGGTCCAGGACGGCGAGGTAATCATCGTCGACGACTTTACCGGACGTCTCATGAAAGGACGCCGTTGGTCCGATGGCCTGCACCAGGCAGTTGAAGCCAAGGAAGGCGTCAAGATTGAGAAGGAAAATCAGACGCTCGCCACGATCACGCTGCAGAATTATTTCCGTCTCTACGAAAAGCTTTCCGGCATGACCGGTACCGCGGAAACGGAAGCCGCAGAGTTTCATTCGACCTACAAACTCGATGTGGTTGCCGTACCTACCAATCAGCCAATGGTGCGCACGGACTTCTCCGACGTAATCTATCGCACCTTGCCCGAAAAGTGGGACGCGGTGGTGGAAGAGATTAAGGAGTGCCACGAAAAGGGCCAGCCCGTCCTGGTCGGTACTGTCTCGGTAGAAAATTCAGAGCTGATCGCGCGCCGCCTGGTCCATGAAGGCGTGCCCCACAACGTCCTGAATGCCAAATACCACGAACGGGAAGCAGAGATCGTGGCTCAGGCCGGTCGCAAGGGTGCAGTCACTATCGCCACCAACATGGCTGGTCGCGGCACCGACATTTTGCTGGGTGGTAATGCCGACTTCATGGCTCGCGAATTTTTGAAAGAGGATGAAGTCGACCCCGACGAAGCAACCGACGCGCAGTGGGAAAGTGCTTTGACGCGGGCCAAGCAAATTGTCGACGAAGAACATAAGGAAGTAGTGGCCAACGGTGGCCTGCACATCCTGGGAACCGAACGTCACGAATCGCGACGCATCGACAACCAGTTACGCGGACGCGCTGGCCGCCAGGGCGATCCGGGCTCGTCGCGATTTTTCCTGTCGCTCGAAGATGACCTGATGCGCATCTTTGCCGGCGACAAGGTCAAGGCCCTGATGCAACGCCTGGGGATGGAAGAAGGCGTGGCCATCGAATCGCGCATGGTCTCCAAGCGCATTGAGTCCGCCCAGAAATCAGTCGAAGGCCGCAACTTTGAATCGCGCAAACACCTGCTTGAGTACGACGACGTCATGAACAAGCAGCGCGAGACGATTTATGGTTTGCGCCGGCAATTGATGGAGCAGCCGGATCAACGCGAGTACCTTGTAGGTGAGAAAGGCGTCGCGCGCGATCTACTTGGCGACATCACCGTCAAATATTTGAATCCGGATGCTGCGCCCGACGATTGGGACATAGAAAACTACGCAGTTCAGATTAAGACTATCTATGGCCTGGACCCGGAAGCTGAGGCAATCGATTTTCGTAACGCCACTTCTCCAGAGATCGAATCGATTATCTGGGAGCAGCTGAAACAGCACTACAGCGAAAAGGAAGAACAAATCGGCGCGGAAGCGATGCGTACTTACGAACGCATCATCATGCTGAACATCATCGATGCGCAGTGGAAGGACCACCTCTTATCGCTGGACCATCTGAAACAGGGTATTGGGCTGGTCGGCTACGGTCAGAAAGATCCCCTCGTTGAATACAAGAAACAGAGTTTCGATATGTTTCAGGAGATGCTGGACCGCATCGACACTACGACGATTCGCTCGCTCTTTAACTTGCAGGTAGTGGCTGAGCAACCACCCGAAGCGCTGCGCCAGCGACGCGCGGTCCGGCGCTCTTCCGGATTGACGTTTACCGGCCCCAATCAGGGCGCGGCGGCGGCCGGTGAGGAAGCCGGTAAAACCAAAACCGTTGTGCGCGATCAGCCAAAAGTTGGCCGGAACGAACCCTGCCCGTGCGGTTCGGGAAAGAAATTCAAGAAGTGTCACGGGGTCATTGTGTAAGTTGAACCCACAAAAATCCAGAAAGGATAAAGCAATGTTAAAGCCTCGCCAGCTTTACGCCGCTCTCGCGGTGTTTGTGATTTCCTCTTTGCAATTTGTTGCTTCGACTCCTGCCGATCAAACACCTACAGCATCTGAGCGAGCCGGCGTCGAGCTGTATGAAAAGGGCGATGACGTCGCCGCCATCCAGTCACTCCAGGCAACCGTAAAAACAGACAAGTACAATCTGCGCGCCTGGCACTATCTTGGCCTCGCCTTCGAAAGGCAGGGCCAGCTCGGAAATGCGCGATCAGGCTACGAGACCGCTACCAAACTCGGGGACAGGCTACTGGAAGGAAATTGGTTTAGGAATGTGAGCAAAAAGGAATTCTTGCGGGAGATGCACGGACCCATATCCTTAGCTGCGGCAAGCGCGAGGAGATATATCGCACTCAGCCCCAAACTCTCTCGCTCCAGGCAAGCGGAATGGAACGGCCGTGAAGAGTACTTAAGAAACTTCGCCGAGTATTCTGACCCGACCAGAAAGCCGGGACAAGGTGAAGTGTTTTCTGCAAAGGAAGTGGATACCAGGGTCCGGGTGCTGTCAAAACCTGAACCGCAATACACTGAAGAAGCGCGGGAACATGGCGTTAGGGGAACAATCCTGTTACAGGCAGTTCTCGCAGGAGACGGTAATGTGACTTTCATTTTCCCGATCAAGACCCTGCCCTATGGTTTGACCCAGATGGCAATCCGATCCGCTCGCCTGATCAAATTTGACCCCGCCATTAAAGACGGCAAACCGGTTTCGATGGTCCTGCAGCTCGAATACAGCTTCAACCTGTATTAGAGATTCTCCCTGTGGACAACGTTAAATGAATCGGCTAAGTTGACTCGAACTAACTCCAGCTTCTGATGGAAAACTTTGAGCACTGAAATATCTTCCAGCAATCCTGTAGTACGCGCCATCATCGGTGGAACTGCTCCGCAACCGGCCCGTCTGGCCGCCGCGCGTGGCATGTTGCCGCTGCCGCAATCCGATCTGATTGAGGTGCTGGTGGCGCTGCGTCAGGGCAATGACACAGAAATTGCCGAGGCCGCGGCGGAAACTCTTTACGCGCAGACCACTGAAGATTTTCTGATCGAAGCAAAGTCGGAAGAGACCTCAACTGCAGTGCTGACTTACCTGGCTACCTTCGAAAACATCAGCCGCGAAGTACGCGAGGTAACGCTCCTTAACAACCATACTCCGGACGAAGCAATCGCCGCGTTTGCCAGGTCAACCAAAGATGGCTCGCTGCTGGAACTGATCAGCATCAATCAGCAGCGGATGGTGCGGGCCCCGGCAATCCTCGATGCCCTTCTCAATAATCCAGCCCGCACGACTGAAGCTGAACGGCGCGCCCGGGAGACTCGGGAAGAGTTTTTTGAAAAAGAGCGCGGCGCTCGTCAGATTGCCGACGAACTGCGGGCTCAGGGAAAAGCAGCAGCGGCTGAATTCCTGGACAGCGTCGATCTTGAATCCACACCCGAAGCCCTTAGCGCCGAAGACCTCTGGCTGATCGCCGCCCACATCGAAGTATCCGATGCCGAGATCGACGATTCGTGGCTCCCCTCAGAGACCTATGAAGAGATGATGGTGGAATCGGCGGAGCAACACCTGGCCAATGTACAGGGTGTTATCCAGCACGAAACACTCGAGGCCGGGACTGTCTCCAGGGAACGAGTTTCGATGATACGTCGCATCATGATGATGAGTCCCAAGGATCGTCTGAAGCTGGCTATGAAGGGTGACCGCGAAGCACGCGGCATCCTGATTCGCGATTCAAATAGAGTTGTCTGCTGTGCCGTCATCAAGAACCCGCGCATCACCGATCCGGAAATTGAAAGCATCGCCGCGATGCGCACGGTAGCCACTGAAGCGCTGCGACTTATTTCGCTGAATCGGGCCTGGGCTCGGATCTACCCGGTGATTCACAACCTCTCAAGAAATCCGCGCAGTCCCATTCCGATGGTGCTTGGAATACTACCGCGCATTCGCACCAAGGATCTCCTGGCCATCACTCAAAATCGAAATGTATCGGAACAGGTAAGACGGCACGCTCAACGTCTCAGCCAGGCCCGTACCGGTGGCTGATCCCTCCACAGACAAACTAAATTTATTTTGCGCCGTGGCCACCTGTCACAAAAGTTTTTCGAAGGTCCCCTAATTGTTCTTGACAGGTCACGAGGTTTCCGTATAATTTCCCACATACCAAGTCAAAGAAAGCTGAGCTTGGGAGTTGTTTTCATTTCGGCGAGGGAGTCTGAAGGGAAGCTTGAGCGGAGCGTCACTGGTCAGCACTGCGGTTGTTCATTTTTCAACCGTAAGAAATTATTCTCGCCCGTCAATAGTACCGCCAAGTAATCACAGAATCGGACTTGAGTGACGATTCTCTGTTCCCCCGTTGCGCTGTCGCCATCCAGTTCTACCCGAACCTGCCGACAATTTTTTGCCCCACCAGTCGCAAGATTGGCGGGGCACAATTCTTTTAAGCAGTCCGAATGCCGGTCTCTTGACGCCCGCTCCCCAACTCACATCGCCAGGCCTCCATCAACCTGGATTACTTGCCCGGTTATGTAGCGAGCGTCGGCCGACAACAGAAAGCTGGCAATGGCTGCGACTTCTTCCACCTCGGCAAACCGGCCGAGAGGAATCTGCTCGAGAATTTTCGCGCGGTAAGCTTCGTCCAGCGCTCCGGCCATGTCGGTCGACACCATTCCCAGTGCGAGCGCGTTAACAGTGACTTTGCGGCTGGCCACTTCTTTCGCCAGCGCTTTTGTCAGTCCGATCATTCCAGCTTTCGAAGCCGAATAATTCGATTGGCCCGCCATGCCGACTTCTCCGCTGATTGATGAGATGTTGAGTATCGACCCGCCTTCTTCCTGTCGCAGCATGGTTCGCAGTGCCGCTTTGGAAAAATTCCAGGCCCCTTTCAGATTTGTATCTATCACCGCATCCCAGTCATCTTCCTTCATTCGCAGGATCAGGTTGTCGCGAGTGATGCCGGCGTTGTTGATGAGAAAGTCGATGCGTCCGAAAGCTTCCTTCACCTGCTTGACCATTTCCGCCGCCGCTTCAGTGCTCGCGACATCGCACTGCGCAGCGAGCACCCGCACCCCGAGCGCCTCGAGCTCAGTCTTTAGTGACTCAGCGGCCTCGGCGCTTCGCGCATAGTTAAAAGCGATATCGGCCCCTCTCCGGCCAAGTTCAAGCGCGATGGCGCGTCCGATTCCGCGCGTGGCTCCAGTCACGATGGCGGCGCGTCCGGCAAATTGTTTTTCTGACACGATGTTCGTGATCCTCGTATTAAGGGTGCCTTGAAAAGCCTCGAGTGAATGAGAGGCGTTACGATTTTACAGCAAAAATCCGGTTCGCTTCTTCCAGCGTTTCCTTTGAACCGACATCGAACCAGATTCCCGGAACGCGCCAGGTGTAAAACGGTGTGCGCGGATACATCCATTGCACCAGCCGCCCCGGCTGATCGGGATTATTTCCTTCGTCGATGTACTGGCGGATCAAACTCAATGCGTGGCGCGGGTAGTAATAAAGCGCTATGCCCACCAGTGTGCTGGTCGGATTAGCCGGCTTCTCCTCAAAAAAGCGGATGCGGCCGTCTGACTCGACATCGATGGCATTATATTTTTTGACTTCAGTGAGATCGCCCACATCATAGACCGCCAGCACCGGCGCCTGTTTCTCGTGACAAAAGTGCCCGAATTCAGCCAGACTGTGTGAAAGTAAATTATCGCCGCCAACGACGATGACGTCGTCATTCACTTGTTGCTGTCTCAGCACCAGATTCATATCCCCGATTGCACCCAGCTTGTTTGAGTCATCAGTGGATTGATCATTTACAATCGTAAACGGCGGCGCGCTCTGGTTGGCATCGTAAGCATTGGCCCAGCTTTGAAAATGCTCGGCAAATTTTGCGTTGGTTACAATGTAAATATGATCGATGGCTTCAATTGGAGTCAGGTGATCCAACAGGTGCTCGACCATGGGCTTGCCGGCCACGTGCAGGAGCGGCTTGGGCTGATTCAACGTCAACGGATAGAGACGCGTGGCGTATCCTGCGCCGAGAATAATTAGTTTCATGTTAGGCTTGCTTCCTTTAGCACGTAACCCCGGGGAATGAAGTACATTACAATGAAATCCCTGGAAAAACTATTCATCAAATTGTGTTCGTGCTCCCGTTGTTAACAGGCGCTCAGAGTACCGGCTTTAGCCGGGTTCTTCCTTTAATAAAAGCCCGCTTGAAGGGCGGTACTCTAAACACCTCTTTATTCAGAAAGGTTTTACGAATAATAATGCTCGATATCAATTACGTCCGTGAAAACCTCGAACTAGTAAAAAGTGCGCTCACCAAACGCGGCACCATGCCCGCCGCCCTTGACGACTTTGTCGAAGCTGACGGCGAGCGTCGTCGCGTAATTGCAGAGTCAGATGAACTCAATGCCCGGCGCAATTCAGCCAGCCGTGAAATTGGCGCGCTGATGAAGGAAGGCAAGCGGGAAGAAGGCGACGCGCGACGCCTGGAAGTCGGCGAACTGAAGGACCGCATCGCCGAGCTGGATCAACTACGCGAACAATCCGAAACGCGCATGCGCGAGTTGCTTTCGACTCTTCCCAATCTGCCGCATGAAAGCGTTCCCGTTGGCAAAGACGAATCTGACAACGTAGAAGTCAGGCGCTGGGGTACAAAACCCGGATTCGATTTCGAGCCAAAGGACCACGTCGATCTGGGCACTGCCCTGGGCATCCTCGATCTCGAACGGGCAAGCAAAATCACTGCGGCCCGCTTTTCCATTCTCAACGGCGCCGGGGCCAGGCTGGAACGCGCGCTCATTAATTTCATGCTGGATCTACACACGCGCGAACACGGCTACCTGGAAACTCTGCCGCCATTCATCGTCAACAAAGATTCATTGTTCGGGACGGGGCAGTTGCCAAAGTTTGAAGAGGATCTGTTCAAGCTGCGAGACGAGCGCGATCTTTATCTGGTCCCCACGGCCGAGGTGCCGGTGACAAATTATTATCGCGAGGAGATACTTGACGCCGCCCAGCTCCCGAAAAAGTGGGTGGCTTACACTCCCTGTTTTCGTTCGGAAGCCGGCAGCTACGGACGCGACACGCGCGGCGTGATTCGCCAGCACCAATTCGAGAAAGTTGAGCTGGTGAAATACTCTTTGCCCGAAAATTCTTACGAAGAACTCGAGGCCCTGACCCGAGATGCCGAGACAGTTCTGCAGCGGCTGGGAATTCACTACCGTGTGGTAGCGCTGTCGACCGGTGACTTGGGTTTTAGTAACGCGAAGACTTACGACATCGAGGTCTGGCTGCCTTCACAGAATACGTTTCGTGAGATCTCTTCCTGTTCCAATTACGAAGCATTCCAGGCGCGCCGCGCAAATATCCGCTTTCGCCGCGCTGGCGGAGCAAAGCCTGAATTCATTCATACACTGAATGGTTCCGGCCTGGCCATTGGCCGCACCTGGGTCACCATCCTCGAAAACTATCAGCGGGCAGACGGCTCAATACTGGTTCCGGAAATCCTGCGACCTTACATGGGTGGCCTGGAGAAGATAGAAAAGAGTTAGCCGCAGCGGAAAGAAAATTAGCCGCGGATTACGCGGACAGCGCAGATAAGAATCAAAAGAATTGAAGCCACAGATGGACACCGATAAGCACAGATAAATAGACGAATAAGACCCCGTGTTCGAATTTCTACTGCTACTTCTTATCTGAGTTCATCCGTGTTCCTCTGTGGCCCAGCTTCTCTTATTTCCTGATCCGCGTTTTTCGCGTAATCCGCGGCTAGTTTTCTTTCCCTCGCGTAATCCGCGGCTAAACTCTTCTACTTCACTCGGAGCTCGAACGGCATCAGCAGCATGGCATCGCCGGCTTTCATCTTGTCGAGCAACATCGAATAGCGAAAAGCGCGCCGTACGTCTTCTGGCAAAGTGGACAGCACTGCTTGCTGTTGCCGCGTTTGCTCCGACGTCGTCACGCTGTCTTCATCGTCGTTGCCGCTCAACAATTCCTGTAGCAGCGTTTGTGGATGGGGGAAGATGACGCGCTGAGTTCCCTTGTCCGCCGGAATCTTAGCCAGGTCTCTCGCGATCTCAATTGCTCGGTCCAGCCCGCCATACTCGTCAACCAGGCCGTTAGCTTTGCCTTGCGCGCCGGTCCAGACTCGGCCCTGTCCTATCGAATCGATATATTCGTTGCTCTTGTTGCGACCCTGGGCCACTTTCGGTACGAAGTCTTCGTAGTAGGTATTCTTGATCCACACTTCAAACTTCGCCCGTTCATCATCGCTGAACTTTTCGGTTTCACGGAACATGCCCGCGTTCTTGCCGCGCATGACGTACTCGTTGGTGAGCCCAAGCCAGTCGTACAACCCTTTGACCACGGGCTTGCCGGCTACCACACCGATTGAGCCGGTAATCGACGAAGGTTCAGCCACGATTTTAGTCGCACAGGTTGAGATGTAATATCCGCCGGAAGCTGCGACATCGCTCATCGAAATCACCACAGGTTTTTTCTCCCGTGCCTCATTGACCGCATGCCAAATGATGTCCGAAGCCAGGCTGGAACCACCGGGACTGTCGACGCGCATCACAATAGCCTTGATGGTCTTGTCGTTGGCGGCGTCTCTGACGGCTTTGGCGAGGGTATCTGAGCCGATTGATTGGCTGCCGCCCGGGCTGTTTTGAGACTTGCCGGAACCGATGTCGCCGGTGGCGTAAATCACGGCGATCCGTTCACCTTTGTTTAGTCCGAGCGATTGCGCATCAATTTCGCGATAATCGGAACTCTTGACCAGCCGCAAGTCGTCGGTGTCTTTGTAGCCCAGCCGGGTCTTCAACTCCTTGTAGACCTCATCGCGATAGAAAGCATCGTCAATTAACCCGGCCTGCTTCGCCGCCTTGGCGTTATAGGGCGCGTTATCGATCAGGGCCCTCATCTCATCCGCAGACTTGCCGCGCGCTTGGGCTGTCGCTTCGACATATCGTTTAAAAAGATCGTCAAGCAGTTCGTTTACATACTGGCGGTGCGCGTCGGTCATGGTCTTCTGGGTGAACATGTCTCCCGCGCTTTTGTACTTGCCGATCTGGTAGATATCGGGATAGATGCCCAACTTATCGAGGGAACCGCGGAAGAACATCACGTCCGCCGCCAGGCCATTAATGAAAAGCTCGCCCGAAGGCGCGACATAAATTTTGTCGCAGGCACTGGCAATGTAATATTCCTTGTTCATGCCGTACTCGAGATAGGCATAAACGGGTTTGCCCGACGAGCGAAAGTCGGTGATGGCATCGCGAATCTCTTCGCTCTTGGCCCAGCCGGCTCCGGATCCATTCACATCCAGCAGAATGGCGCTGATGCGCTTATCAATCTTCGCCTTCTTGAACTGCAGCACGAGGCTGCTGAGCGACTGTTCGGAACCGCCAAGCAATTTCCGCAGCGGATCCTCCGCCACATAGTCAGGCAGCGAACCCGAAACACTCAGGACGAGCACGCTGTTGTCCTGAATCGTCGGAGCGGTGCGGCGGACAGCCGCGTATATCAGCGCGATGCCAAATACTACGATCAGTACGAGGCCGGCCAATACGCTGAGAATAATGAGAGCGGTTTTTCGTGAACGAGCCATTGCCATAGTGAAATTCCCTGTTTCCTTATCGATCTTTTAATGGGTGTAAGTACGGAATTCCTTAAGAAAAGGTTTATGAGGAGCCTCGAGCCTTCACTTCGCATCGGTCCGGGTATTTGGGAATGAAGAACCGGCAGGTGCGGTCCTGAGAAACTGATCAATACCGCAAGCTACTTGACGATCCAGCCGCCGCCGACTACCTCGTCGCCGTTATAGAACACCGTCGCCTGACCAGGTGTGATCGCTCGCTGTGGTTCGTCAAAGACGACTCGCACCCGGCCATTTGGGAGAGGAGTCAGGGTCGCTGCGGCAGCTTCGTGACGATAACGCACTCGAACAGCAGCACCAACGGAATCAATCGGCTCGTTAAAGGCAATCCAATTAACACCCGCTGCGGTGAATTCGGCGCTTAACAATTCTTCCGCTTCCCCCACCACAACTTTGTTTCCCGGCGCGTCGATTGACAGCACATAAAGCGGACGTTCGGCGGCAATGCCAATCCCTCGCCGCTGGCCCACAGTGAAGCGATGAATACCGTCATGCCGGCCCACAATCTCACCCTGCGAATCAACCAGGTCTCCCGGCGCCGGAATATCCGCGGAGCGATCCTCGGCATTCAGATATCGATCGAGAAAACCCGAGTAGTCGCCATCGGGCACAAAGCAAATCTCCTGCGACTCTTTCTTTTCCGCCACGTCGAGATCGCTGCCACGCGCCAGATCGCGCACCTCAGGCTTGGACATTTCGCCGAGGGGAAACATGGCATGGGAAAGTTGTTCCTGGGTCAACTCCCAAAGAAAGTAAGACTGGTCTTTCTGATAGTTCCGCCCGCGAAACAGACGATAGCGATCAGCCGCCGGATCGTGTTCCACGCGGGCGTAGTGGCCGGTTGCCACCTTGTCGCAGCCAAGACTGGTCGCAAGGCGATCGAGGGAGGCAAATTTCAAACGGCTGTTACAGGCGACGCAGGGAATCGGCGTCTCGCCGCTTAAGTAACTCGTCACAAACGGCTGCACTACATCGCGCTCGAACTCCCGCTCCAGATTCAAAACATAAAAAGGAAATCCCAACTGTTCGGCGACGCGGCGCGCATCGTAGACATCATCCAACGAGCAGCAACGCGACGGCAGCGGATCCCCATTCTCGTCGACACTGATACCGCGCCGCTGATTCCACAACTGCATCGTAAAGCCGACCAGCTCGTGCCCCTGGGTCTTCAACAACGCCGCTGCTGCTGACGAATCAACACCCCCGCTCATGGCTACTGCAATCTTCATTGTGCGAAACTCTGCCTTTAAATCCGGCTCTTCTTTCTGCGCTGTCGCCTCGGTGTTAAGATTCCCGGGCGACTCAAGGATAGCGCAGGCGTCGCGAAACGTCAGCCCGTCGAAGTGGAAAGGTTGCTTTATGAGAATATCTCCAACGTTTCTCCTGCTGGCAGCGCTACTTATGTGGGCGTCGAGCGCACTCGCTCAGGAGCCGGATAAGCTGCCGGAGTTGGCCCCCAACGCTCCTGCTGATAAATCTCAGCCGGTGAAGAGTAGCGAGCTGAAGGCTTTTGACGCGGCGATCAAGCCCTATGTCGAGAAGGCGCGCAAAACATATCCGGAGGCAAAGGCCCGCTTTCTGGCTGGTCTGCCGGTCAACAACTTTTTCTTTGTCACCGCACGCCTGCGCGATGACGCGGGTCGCTGGGAGCAGGTATTCATTGCGGTCAGGGAAATCAAGGACGGAATAATTAGCGGACTAATCGCCAGCGACATCGAGACTGTCTCCGGTTACCAGGCTGGGAATAAATATTCGCTTCCTGAGTCTGAGATATTGGATTGGACCATCAGCAAGCCGGACGGCACCGAAGAAGGAAATTTTGTCGGTAACTTTCTTGATAACTACAAACCTGATTGAATCACCATGCCTGAATTAGCCATTGAAGAATATCGCGTCACCGACGAGCCTTATTATCTGGCCGTCAATCGCGAGGTGGATCTTTTCGAAGCCGCGCATGCAGCCAAGCTGCCCGTCATTCTTAAGGGACCGACCGGTTGTGGGAAGACCCGCTTTGTCGAGCATATGGCCTGGCGTCTGGCGCGGCCGTTGATCACTGTCGCTTGTCATGAGGATCTTTCCGCGACTGATTTGGTAGGCCGTTTCCTGCTCGAGGGAGAAGAAACTGTCTGGCATGATGGTCCGCTGACAGCCGCAGTGCGTAACGGCGCTATCTGCTATCTCGATGAAGTTGTCGAAGCCCGCAAAGACACCGTCGTCATCATTCACCCCTTGACGGACCACCGGCGTCGTTTGCCGATCGAGAAACGCGGAACCATTCTCGACGCGCCGCCAGAGTTTATGCTGGTTGTCTCCTATAACCCGGGCTATCAATCAATTCTGAAAGATATGAAGCAATCGACGCGACAGCGCTTCGTAGCGATAGATTTTGATTATCCGCCGGCGGAGATGGAAATCGAGATCGTCATGCGCGAAGGTGGCGTCGATGAAGGCACCGCGCGCGATCTGGTGTTGATTGGTCAAAAGGTGCGCAACCTGCGTGGCCACGGATTGGAAGAGGGAGTCTCGACGCGTTTGCTGATTTACGCAGCGCAGTTGATCGCGTTGGGAATACCGCCGGTGACTGCTGCCGAGACTGCTATGTGCTCTCCAATCACTGACGATCGCGAACTGCAGCGCAGCGTGCGAGAAATTGTAACCACGGTGATCTAGTGGGGACCACAAACTCAATCCGACGAAGTCTCGACGCCACGCGCGGCAGGCCTGGCCATGTCTAAAGAAGCAGAGCCGCAGGGAAGCAGCACCGCCGACCGCGTCAACGAGCTCGAGCAGGAACTCCACGAACAGTTGAGTTCGCTGAGAACTCACGCTGAGCGCCAGTCTATTCTCCAACTTACACGCGGGCTGACTCGATTGCCTTTCGATCAGTCGGCCGCAATCCTGGAGACGACCGCTGCGATTGCGGGTGCTTCTCTGCGCGCCGGCATCGAATTCCTGCGCGCCGCTCCCGAAGCTGCCACAGTCCTCGAAGCTGCCGAACTTCGTACATGGGGGGAACTCGGGCGGCGTCTGGCTTTGGGCGATGCCGAGACAGCGATTTCATTCTTCCTTGCCGGCGTTAACGAGCTGCGCGTCTTGCCCGCGGAGCTTCGCCCACTTCTTTTTCAAGTCTGCCTGCGCCAGATCATTCTCTCCAGCACGGTTGCGGTGGAGACACTTCAGAGCGCACCGGCTCTCGCCGAAGTTGTCAGTGATCCACTGCTGCTGGGTTCAATCTTTGAAATCGCGGCTGAGATCTCGAAACGTTCAGCCAGGCACAGTGCTGACTTTCTTCACGCCACCCCGAATGTAATCGCATCGCTAAATCGATTTAAGCAGACGCCTGAGGTCCGCGCGAGCGCACTCGAACTGGCAGCTGAATTCGCGCAACGCGCCGGCGGTATCGCTGCCGATGCCTGGATCACTCTGCCGGGCGCAATCGCGAACCTAGATCCTGCGCGCGCCAATCAGTTACTCACGCAAACGGCACGATTTTTGGAGCGTGGCGGCGGCGTGGCATTGCAGGTGCTCGTGTCCGGCAGCGAAGTCCTACGGCTGCTGCCCGACATTTTTACAGAGTGGGTTGACCTGCTCCTGCTGGTCGCGGAATACGGCAACGCGAGTCTGGTGGCATTCATCCGCAGCAGCCCAAAATTCTTTGGCGCCATCTCGCTGCAAGTCGATCGCTCGCAGGCGATCGATATTGCGGGCCGCGTGCTGAAGCTAACGCGTGAAATCGCTGCGGTCGATGGCGAAGCCGCACTCGCCTGCCTGCGCGCCGGCGCTTCGGCACTACGAGCTGTCTCCATCGAACAGTTTGAAGAATGGGCCCGGCACGGCCTGGCTATCGCGCACAACGATGCGCGCGCGCGGCGCAGTTACTTCGCAGTGGAAACACGCCGCAGCCATGACGCTTTGCACACCGGCGGCAGCGGTCTGCCGCTTGAGTCGGTGCAACACCTGCTGCTTCTTTACATCGAAGGCCTGACGGGTCGCACCATCGAGATCGCGCCGCTGGCTGCTGTTCCAGTCGAGTCGCGCATCAGTGACGGCCGCACGATCTATTTGCCTTCGCTGGTCGCTGAGTTTGGCGACGAAGAACTCGATTTTCGTCTCTACAAAGTCTTGGCTGCGCACGCCGCGGGTCAAATTGAATTTGGTACTTACGAACGCGACACAGTCGAACTGCGCGCTGCGCATGCTTCACTGGCTGATTTGTACGATGAAGGGAATGCAGACGCGCTGGATGCGTTTGCGATCGCGGATGAGCTGCTCGCAACCGGTACAAGTGGTCCATCAACTCAGCCGTCACCGGTAATTCCAGACGAGATCGACTATCGCGCTGCGCTCAATCTCTTTCCCATTGCGCAGCTGGCACGGCGCATCTTCGGCACGCTCGAAAACGCGCGCATCGATCGCCGCCTGCGTGACACCTATCGCGGCCTCGTGCGCGATCTGGATCTGATTCGCGAGCATCTGCGACGCGGACGTCCAGGCATCCTCGACCTGCCGGCGGCCATGGTTCCGTTTGAACTTCTCTTCCAGGTCACACTCTGCGGCGGTGCGAGTGAAGACGCGCGGCATTTCTATGGTCAAACCGTATCGGAGCTGGAAACGATTACGACAGACTACATTGATCGCCCGCAGCCTACGGTGGCCGACACGCTGATGGCTACCAGCCGGGTCTACTCACTCTTCAAATCGATTACGCCCGACACTGAAGCAGTCGATACCGAACCGCAGGAAGAATCTGCGGACGTAGAAAAGACGGATGCTGCTCAGGAACAGATCCGCCGCGAGCGCTCTGAACGAATGCAGCAACGACAGGACGTGCGCGAATTATTCAACGCCTGGAACGATCCCAACGCCCAGGGCGAGCCAGATGAAATTGACGGCGCCGAAGCCTGGCTCGACGCCGACAGCCCGGAGCAGAGTCTCGAAGAAGGAGAGGTGGCTTACAACTATGACGAGTGGGATCGCGACTTGACCGATCATCGCCTCGGCTGGTGCCGCGTGATTGAGAAACAGGTCAAGGACGGCGATCGCACCTTCGTCGACCAAACACGCGAGCGGCACAAAGGCGTCATCTCGTCCATCCGTCATCAGTTTCAATTGCTGAAGCCCGAGGATTTGACTCGAGTCTTCAATGAACTGGATGGCGAAGAGTTTGATCTGAACGCGGTGGTTGATTACGTGATCGACAAGCGCGCAGCGCGTGTGGGCGCCGGTCATCAATCTGAAAGGTTGTATACCAAGCGCTTGCGCCGGCGGCGGGATGTTGCGGTGTCGTTCCTGCTGGACCAATCATCTTCCACTGCGCGCACCATCGGGCGTCATCCGCTGCAGCCGTATACGCATCCGGGGCGCCGCATTATCGAGATAGAAAAGGAAGGACTGGTCTTGATGAGCGAAGCGCTCGAGGCAGTCGGCGATGTCTATTCCATCAACGGTTTTACTTCCGAAGGCCGGCGCAACGTGAAGTTCTACATCGTGAAGGATTTTAACGAGCCGTACTCAGACGAAGTGAAGCGGCGCATTGGCGGCATCACTTACCAGAACAACACTCGTTTGGGAGCAGCGATTCGGCACGCGGCGGCGCGGCTTGGGAAACAGAGTTCGCGCACTCGTTTGCTGATCGTGCTGTCGGATGGCCGGCCATACGATCACGATTACGGCGACGCTCGTTACGCGCGCGAGGATACGCGTGAGGCGCTACGCCAGGCGAAGAACGCCGGCATCATTCCCTTTTGCATCACCATTGATCGAGAGTCTGAGTCAGAACTGCGAGATCTCTATGGCGAAATTGGCTACACCATCATCGACGACGTCCTGTCTCTCCCTGAGCGATTGCCTGGAATCTATCGTCGCCTCACGACGTGAAGGGCGAAGAGCGGCAACGAGGTAAATTCCAAATGCTTGACGCTACCGAACTCCCTCTTTGCTCTTCGCTTTTCGTCCTTTGCTCTTCCCCTTTGCCCTTCGCCCTTTCACCTTTGCCGTATCATTCCTGACGTATTCCCGCCGCACACCAACACACCCACACGCTCGCCCGCTTCTGCCTGGTACCGTCCCGACAGCAACGCAGAGAACGCCGCGGCGCCGCCGGGCTCAGCCGCCACGCGCATAACTCTCCAAAGCGCCGCCTGCGCTTCCTGTATCGCTTCGTCGCTCACCAGCACAACGCGGTCGACATAACGCTCCGCAATCGGAAACATCAACTCACCAACCCTCCGCGGCGCGAGCGAGTCCGCCGCGACCCCGCCGGCTTCAGCATCAACCGGCCGTCCCGCTTTCAATGCTTTAAATAGAGTCGGCGCCTTCTCCGGTTCGACAGCGACAATCTTCACCTTGCCCGCGTACCAGGCGGCAATGCCCCCGATCAAGCCGCCGCCTCCAACCGCTACGAGCAACGTGTCCAGATCGGGAATCTGTTCCTCGAGCTCCAGACCCACTGTGCCCTGGCCCAACAGAGTCTCAATCTGATCGTAAGCATGAATCGACATCGCGCCGGACTGCTCTCGCCAAGCTTCGCTGGCAGCGAGCGCATCGGCATAAAGTTCTCCACCGATGACGAGTTCCGCGCCGTACTCGCGCATGCGCTCTAACTTTGCCGGCGAAGTAACAGTCGGCACGAAAATTTTCGCCGGCTTTCCGAGTTTCATCGCGGCATAAGACACCGCTGCCCCATGATTTCCACCCGACGCAGCCACTACACCCACGGGCGGCACTTCCCGCGTCAACAGGTTCGTGAAAGCACCCCGAGCCTTGAAAGATCCAGAGTGTTGCAGCAACTCCAATTTGAAGTGAAGCGAGAATCCGGCGAGATTAAAATCGCCCGCGTCAATTTCCACGACGGGCGTGTAGCGAATGTACGGCCCGATCAATTTCCGAGTCTCGATGATGCGATCGTGGCTCAAAACATTATCAAGACCTCGATCGAGATCTTGGATGAGTTCGCACTTGAGATCTTCGTTTGGACCCTGGTTAGGGTCACGATTGAGTTCGCGTTTGGGTTCGTGTTTGGGTTCGCGATTGAGATCTTTGTCGGGAGAGTGGTTGAGATCTCGATTGAGCTCGTGGTTGGGATCTTCATCGAGTTCGCGATTTAGACTTTGGTTGAGTTCGTGACCACCCTCACGACTGGACTCATTAATTCGCTGCCGACTGCGCTGGTCACTAGGCTCATTTCTAGGCTGGTCATTCATGACCAATGTTTTATCAGCAATCCCACCCCTTCAGCCAGCACCGCGCACTGGCAACTCAAGCCCCGGTAACGCGCGTCGACTCTTACTCATGTCCCTTTCTTCCCTTTGCTCTTTGCCCTTACCCCTTCGCTCTTTGCCCTTTGCCCTTACCCCTTCGCTCTTTGCTCTTTGCCCTTACCCCTTCGCTCTTTGCCCGTCCCCCGCCCCCTGCGTTATATTCCCATTCACCAAATACATGCGGAGGGGTCGCATAATTGGTAGTGCAGCGGTCTTGAAAACCGCCGACCGAAAGGTCATGCAGGTTCGAGTCCTGTCCCCTCCGCCATTATTTTCAACAACTTACCCCTCCTCATAAATCACCTCCATCGGTCCCAGTAGCGAGTTGGCGCGATTTTGGCGCGCTTTCGGCAGCCACTGGTCGAGGCGACGTCCATCGGGGTAGTAGCCCGACAGTTATGGAGGGCTCTTGTAGCGAGTTCCCGACCTTAGGAACTAATGACAAGCGTCCCCTCGCTAGAGAATCAACCGCAGTGCGGAGATTCTCCGGCATCGCGTGAGTGTAGCGAGAAGTCATCTGCAAAGTGGTGTGACCCAACAATGTCATGATGTCCATCTCGTGCACTCCCTTTCCTCGCAAACGAGTCGCGAACGTGTGCCGCAGATCGTGAAAACGAAGACCGGATATCTTCGCAGCGCTACATGCTCCCTCCCCAATTTCCTAGCCCCTTCTTTGTCCTCACTGTGCTTGTTCGTCGTGATCCGGTTGCAAGCGTCCAGCGCGTAGGATTTGATCAGCGGCGCGGAAGATTTTCTGCGCGCTCTTTTCGGGGATGGCGTCACCGCTGTAGCCAATGGCGGGGCCTAGCCAGTTCTGGACATAGCCTCGGCAGTAGTCAGCGCCTTCGAGGCTCAGCGCTTCGCAGCAAAGCAGCGCGACTGCCTCCGCTTCGACTTCGCGCAGGTTGCGGGGTGTTCGTTCGCCGTCTGACAGGTCGCTTTCCGTGGTATGGCCCAAGACAATGTGGGCAGCTTCGTGAAACAGCGTCTTATGTGGGAGCTGGGCCATCGGATTGATCGCCAGAAGGCGCTGACGCGCGAAGCCCTGGCAGTTCCCGTCCACAAACGGAGCGCACACCTCCCCCTCGTAGGGACGTTGGGACACGAGTAGGGGCGAAACGGAGTGGAGCACTTGAAGCGAAGAGGAGAGTTGTGCGGGCGGGCTCTAGTGGCACACTCGGCCCGGAGAGGGGGGAAACTAAATCAAATTTCTCGGCGCGTGCATGGCTCTCACGCTGAACTCTTGGCCCAGGGCTTCACGCACGTCGATCCAGCGACGACCCAACAAAACGCCCGAATCATGGCTGAGGTCTATCCTCACGCCGCCATGGTTGCGTTATGGGACCGGCCAAAAATTATCAAGTACAAAAAAGGATCTGTGACTGCGAAACGTTTTGGCTTGAACACGCTGCAAACTCATTTGACCGATTTGCACAAGGCCGAGCCACTCTGCTACGTACGGGCTTGCTGGAGCACTGCTGGAGGCTGAGTTGAATGAGCTGGTTGGTCAAAGTTTGAAGAACTATGAGGATTGGTTAGACGCGGCGTTCGGTGCTTACCTTGCCTATTACTTCTGGTCCTGGAGCTGGGAACGCAACGAGCTCTTTGGAGATATTGAGTCAGGCTACATGTTAAATCCAAAACCATCCCCGGGCGCAGATAGAAATCCCGTCGTGATCGGCGCCAACTTGTCGCCCGGATGCGCGAGCCGCTATAATCCCGCCGTTCACCCAAACCGCTTCCTCTTTTGTTGGTTCGATTAGGCTCAATCCCATTTAGAGTCTTTGCGATAATGGTCATCACTGAAAAAGGCACGGACAAGGATGCCGGCACCCGCCGCGGTGGCGACTTGTTCATCGTCGACAACACCGATGGTGAGTGGAAGGTCCGTGACTATCTGCGAGAATGGACCGACATCTCACATACGTTCGACATTGCTACTGGCAATTTCGAAATAGGTGGTTTACTCGCACTCGACGGTCACTGGCAGAAGCTCAAGAAGCTTCGCATCCTCATGGGCAATGAGGTGACTAAGCGAACCAAGAAAACCTTGCTAGCCGGTCTGGTGTCTCTAAAGCAAATTCTCGATACGAGCATCGAAAGAGAGAAAGAGGCCAACGACTTTCTGGCTGGTGTTCCTGGGATAGTCGATGCCCTCGGTAGCAAGCAGATCGAGTGCCGGATTTACAATAAGGACCGGTTCCACGCCAAGGCTTACATCACTCATTCAAAGTTATCGGTTATTCCCTCGACCGCCCTTGTTGGCTCAAGCAATTTCTCTTTTCCGGGGCTGACAGAAAACGTCGAGCTAAACGTTCAGATACGAAATGAGGTCGAAGCCTTACAGGAATGGTACGAGCGACACTGGAACGAAGCTGAGGACATAACTCCTGAGATTCTCAAGCTCATCGAGCGTCACACATTCGCGTACCAACCATTCGACGTTTACGCCAAGGCACTACAGGAGTTTTTCCGCGGTCATGAACTGACCGCTACGGAATGGGAAAAAAACCAGTCAAAGATTTATCCAATCCTTGCACCGTATCAGCATGAGAGTTATCACGGGCTTTTGAAGAGTGCCGAAAGTTATAACGGCGCGTTTCTCTGTGACGGCGTCGGTCTCGGAAAGACGTTCGTGGGCATGATGTTGATCGAGCGTTTGGTCTTGCATGACCGACTAAACGTCGCCCTGTTTGTGCCTAAGGCCGCGCGCGAACCGGTTTGGGAGACGACGCTCAAGCAGTATTTGCCTCACATCTTCGGCAAGTACAGCAAGCTTGAAATCTTCAATCACACCGACCTCATGCGCGAGAAGCTTCGTGACGACCTTGAAAGCGTTCGCGAACGCGCCGATGTAATCATCATTGATGAGGCCCATCACTTTCGCAATACAGGGGTCAAGGGAATTGACGAGAGCGAGCGGAAATCACATTACTGGAGAATGTTTGATCTGACCGAAGGCAAGAAAGTCTTCATGCTCACAGCCACGCCGATTAACAATCGGATCACCGATCTTCAGCACATGATCGAGCTGTTCACACATCGTAAAGCAGACTATTTCAAGGATACGGTGCTTGGCATCCATTCTCTTCCGGGCCATTTCCGCAAGGTGGAAAAGGACCTCGAAAAACAGCTACAAACGAGCGAATCCAATAGCCAACTTGTAGAGACAAATCTCGTCGAGGCTGAGAAAGTGCTGAGCAACGACGCGCTATTCCAGGAACTTGTCCAGCAGCACAGTCGCGCGTACGTAAAGAAAAGCCTGGCGCAAACGGAAAACCAGACGGTACTTTTTCCTAAGCCGAGGGAACCGAAGGTCGAGCCTTACTCAGTCAAACAGACTTACGGAAAGGTGCTTCGCCTCGTCGAAGAGGCATTCAATAAGGACAAGCCGCTCTTCAATCTTGCGATCTACTATCCGTTCGAATACGCCGGCAGCAGTGTTGAGTTTGACGCGTTCGAGGAGAACCGCCAGAAACAGGTTGTCGGACTTATTCGCACTTCCTTCCTTAAGCGGTTCGAAAGCTCCGTTGAGGCCTTTACGACTTCTTGCTGGAATCTGCTTCGAAAACTGTACGCTTGGGTAGAAGTGCATGCCGAAACCGCGCATGAAAAGCGGCAGCTTGATGTTTGGAAGCGGCAAAACGCAGAACTCATTGGTTACATCCACGACCATCAACGAGAGCTTTTTGGTGATGCCGAGGATGAAATTGAAGAGGACATTGTGCCCCCGGAAATGCTCGAAGATGTTGAGCGGGTTGACCGTGCTGAGTTCAACGTCAGCGACATCATTGACGACACCATTTCGGACCTCAACCAAGTCGCGATCTTTCTTCGCGAGTTACGCGATTTCACGCCGTCCCAGGATAAGAAGCTCACTGCTTTGATCAAACTGCTCAAGTCCGACTCCGTGCTCAAGGACAACAAGGTTCTGATCTTCAGCGAGTTCATGCACACCGCACGCTATCTTGAGAAGCAGTTAATCGAAGCTGGGATAAGCGGAGTAGAGGAGATCGACAGCGCCATCAAAGGTGATCGCGGTCAAATCATTCGTCGGTTCTCGCCTTACTACAATGGCTCTTCCAGTGCACAGTTAGCGGCTAAAGGTCTCTCCGAAATTCGCGTCTTGGTTTCAACCGACGTGCTCTCAGAAGGCTTGAACCTCCAGGATGCGACTCGCCTGATCAATTACGACCTCCACTGGAACCCGGTGCGACTCATGCAGCGCATTGGTCGTGTTGACCGGCGCATGAATCCTGATATCGAAGCCCGGATACTCGCTGATCATCCCGAACAGAAAAAGATTCGCGGTGAAATTGCCTATTGGAATTTCCTGCCCCCGGAAGAACTAGACGACCTGCTCAAGCTCTATGGCAAGGTTGCAAAGAAAACCCTGAGGATTTCAAAGACGCTGGGAATCGAAGGTCGGAAGCTCCTGAAACCAACGGACGACTTTGACGATCTCCGTGAGTTTCATCAGGAGTACGAGGGCACAGAGTCTGCGATCGAAAAGATGCATCTGGAATTGCAGGAGCTTTTCCGCAACGATCCGGAGCTGCAGGGCAGATTGGCTAAATTGCCCGGACGAGTTTTCAGCGGCAAAGAACACCCGGCTGCCAATTCGAAGGCGGTCTTCTTCTGCTACGCGCTTCCCGGCCGGAATCCCGGACTTGCGTTGGATGACGATGACGGCGGAGGTGCTGAGGAATGGAGTACCGAAGCAGGATTAGTGCAGTGGTATCTCTACGATTTGGCCAAAGAGAAAATTCTCGAGGATGCTACAGCCATGTGGGACGTGATTCGCTGTGCCCCTGAGACGCCGCGCCATTGCTCCATCCAGAAGGAAACACTGAGCGAGCTTCGGAAGAAGATTGAGAAGCACCTCAAGGACACTTACCTGAAGAAGGTGCAGGCGCCTCAGGGAGTGAAGGCCACCCTCAAGGCGTGGATGGAGCTTTCCTAGCCCATCGTTCGAAGTTAGAATGGAGCCAATGAAAGTATCCGCCCGGAGTTATTAGAGATGTCCACCGTCGAAGAAATACTGAATGCAGTTAGAGACCTGCCGCCGCAGGAGCAGGCCGAGGTTAAGCGTAGGCTTGAGGGTTTGCTTGCCGAACCGGACAAAGCACCTCTCGATGAAACCCGGCAAGCTGGCGATCTGGACCAGCGCATTCAGCGTGCCCTTTATGACGCGGGCTTGATTAGCGAGATCAAGCCTCGCGTAAAGCGTCCGCGCGCGCGCCGGCCCCCCATCAAAATTAAGGGGAGGCCTCTTTCTGAAACTATCATCGAGGATCGGCGATAGGTGCCCGCCTATTTTTTCGATAGCAGCGCTATTGTAAAGTTCTACGTTGCTGAGAGCGGCACAACCTGGGTTCGCTCCTTCACCGATTTCGAAGAGAACATTATTCACGTTTCCGGGCTCGCCAGGGTTGAAACCATCTCGGCATTGACAAGGCGGCTTCGTCGGAGCGACATAGCTCAAGCCGAATTCAACGAGGCGTGCGACGACTTGCAGCAGGACTTCGCCACTCAGTATCGAATTGTGGCGCTGACGGACGAGATTATTGAGGATGCCGCCGCACTGGCGCGGAAACACGGTCTTCGCGCCTATGATGCTGTCCAACTAGCAGCGGCGTTGGACACCAGCCGCATCGTCTACCAAGTGCAGTCAACTCAACTGACATTGATAAGTGCCGATCTCGACCTTAACGCTGCGGCCCTCGCTGAAGGCTTCCAGATCGAAGATCCAAATACCCACTAACTCCCACAAGCAAACATGAACCAAGACCTCGAACGCCTCCGCTCAATCAAGAGCTTTCCCTCACTCGTCAAGTATCTCGGCGATGAACTCGACTGGGAGTTCGAAACAGAAGACGTCGAAGATCTAACTTACGAGTACAACGCTGCGGAATTTGGACTCGATACCAAGAGCGCCGCCGCGATTCGCGAAATCAAACAACTTCGCCCTCTGGTTGATAAGCAACCTTGGGGCATTTTCTATCTTGATTTTGCCGGAGAAAAAATTTCGGTCTCTGCCTTGCGCGGAATCCTGCGCGGACTCGTTGCAAAAAAGCGTGCGTCGGCGAACCAGTCGGAAATGCAGAAGTGGCAGGTGGAGAACTTATTGTTCATCTGCACCAGCGACGACTTCAGCAATTTCAACTTTGGTTACTTTCGCGGTTCTCAGACGAATCGCGCAGTCCTTTCAACGTTCGGCTGGCACCATGGAGATACACACCTTCGAACGCTCGCGGAATACAATCTTCCCGCGCTTCGTTTTCCTTCCAACCTAAATGATGCCGAGGGCTGGCTTAAGGCGTGGCGTAAGGCGTTCGACGTTGAGGCAGTCACCAACAAATTTTTCTCGGACTATCACGATGTATTTCTGTCGGTGGAAAAAGAGGTGAAGGCAAGCATCAAGGCAGACGAACCGGCCCGGCTCTATACACAGCGATTGTTCAATCGCTTGATGTTTCTCTATTTCATCCAGAAGAAAGGCTGGCTGTCTTTCAATGGGAACAAAAACTATTTGCGGACGCTTTTCGATGTCACCGAGGTTAACAAGGAGAACTTTTTCAAGGACCGGCTCTATTGGCTATTCTTCAGTGGCATGAGCAATGTCGCTGAGTCGCGCGAGGTCCACAGCTTGGAAATACTGCGCGAGAGGCGCGGGGATGTGCCTTACCTGAACGGCGGCCTGTTCGATATGGAAGATACTTGGGACGAACGCGACAAGGTCAAGATCCCGAATGCGTCCTTCCGAATCATTCTTGACTTGTTTGAGCGCTATAACTTCACGGTCGAAGAATCCACGCCGCTCAATGTGCAGGTCGCTGTTGATCCTGAGATGCTCGGCAAAGTGTTTGAAGAACTCGTCACTGGGCGGCATGAATCGGGCAGCTACTATACGCCGCGCCAGATCGTCAGCTTCATGTGCCGTGAGGCGTTGAAACACTACCTTGCGAGCACGGCCGGAGCGGAAGACGCGGCACGTTTCGTTGACGATGGCGATGCGTCGGGCCTACAGAATCCCGAGGGTGTGCTTGAAGCTTTGCGGCGCGTACGCGTGTGCGATCCGGCGTGCGGTAGTGGGGCGTATCTGCTGGGCATGATGCAGGAACTTGTCCGCTTGCGTGGCGCGCTGTTCATCTCGCAAAGCATCGGCGACGATTCAGCCTACAAGATCAAGCGTTCAATCATCGAGAACAATCTTTACGGCGTGGACAAAGACCCGTTCGCCGTGCAGATCGCCGCGTTGCGTCTATGGCTAAGTCTGGCCATAGATTCCGAGAAACCGCAGCCACTCCCGAACCTCGATTTCAAGGTCAGGGAGGGTGACAGCCTGATTGCGCCCGCGCCCTCTGCAAATGAGAAGAGCCTCTTTTTTAACCGGCGGCAGCAGGTGCGCGATTACGTAGACCTGAAGATCAGATTTGGACGCGCGGACGGCGAACAGAAGCGCGCGCTGCGTGAACAGATTGACCTCTTGCGTATCGAAATCGCTGCGGCGTTGAAACACACAGCGCCACGTCCGAGCGACGCAAAGATTGAATTCACGCGTCGCCACGCGGAAGAGTTACCGAAGCAAATCCGCGCCGTCAACCGCGAGGGGGACAAGATGAAGGCGGCGAAGTTGCAAAAGGAGCTGCAAACTGTCAACCGTCAACTCGCAGCCTGGGACAAGGCGGGCGCGGAGAAAGAGATTGGCTTCGATTGGGCGGTCGAGTTCGCGGAAGTCTTCATGCCGCCAGTGCGCGGAGACCGGCGTATGGATGATGCTTTCGCGTTTCTCAACGACTACGACCGGCAAGGCACGATGCTTGAGCACGAGATGGCGGAAGAGGGCGGGGGCTTCGATATTGTTCTGGCTAATCCACCTTATGGCATTGATGTTGAGGCGCGTTATGCACGTCTCTTAGGTACTAAAGATTCTTATCCAGCTTTCTTAATACGGGCTACTGAAATCTCAAAAGAGAATGCTCAATGTTGCTATATCGTTCCCACCTCATGGGAAACTGGAGAGAGATTCCAGCAATTCCGAAAGAGATTCTTTGAGGCTTCAAGTTTCGAGACGGTTGTGAATTTGCCGTATGACGTTTTTAGGGAAGCTTACGTTGATACTTGCATAGTCAGATTTGGCGCAAAAGCGTTTCAAATTCCAGAGTACACCGTAGCGGTATTAAAGAAAAAATCAACCCTAGAAGACCTATTCCTACCGGAGTATCTCCAACCGATACCATTTTCGGCGATTGAAGAGGATTCGCTCTTCCGTGTACTGCTATCTCCTGTTGCAGGGCGCATCCTCTCCATGTGTAAGACCACACAGGCTGTGCCTCTGAGTGCTATCACAGCATCGAAGCGCGGTATCGAGGCTTATCAGTTTGATATTAGAGAACTGCCACCGCGCCGTGAAAAGGGATGGATGCCATACTTCGATGGCAGCGTGAGACGCTTTTTTGTGGGAGAAGAATCGCTTAAGTATGTTCAAGGGACGGAAGGCTTTCAACCGTTCAATACCGGCGAGCGAATTGCCATTCGTCGTATTGTGAGTCGAGCGAATAGGATAATGTGTGCGCTGTTAACGGAAGAATGCATAGTCAAGAAAGACTTATACATCTTCAAAGTGAATCCAGAATCCGACAGCACATGGAACGTCCGCTATGTTTTAGGACTGTTAAATTCTCAATTGCTTTCTTTTCTCTACTTGGCACGTTCGTCTGCTGCTACAAAAGATGATTATCGGCAGTTATCCTTAGGCGGGGTTAGAGAGCTGCCGATAAGGCGTGCAGCAGCAAAAGAACAAACAGTAATCATCAAGAACGCTACTGAACTGGAACGCCTGTACTCGCTCAATACGCCAACCCACGAAAACAAAGAACGGCTGTCTCTGACTGAAAAAGAATTAGACGATGCTGTCTTCGACATCTACGAGGTTTCTAATGAGGATAGAGAGCATATTCAGCACTGGCTTACACAGGATGGGTAGCAGCGATCCAAGCCCTTTCGCCTCGAGGCTTCGCCGGACGCCGTCGCCGAAGCCAACGTAACGAAAGCGGCAATCTCTTCCTGGGATCGCGGGCGTGCGGGGTCCCCGGCGGGGCAGGGTCGCTGGGTTGCTCGACCCGCCCGCAATGAGCGCGATAGCGCGAACCGTCTTGCCAAGTCGAAACCGAAGGTCCAAACCGGCAACTCATCTGTCGCAAAAAAGCGGGCGAGACGCCCGCTGTCCCAGCAAAGCGCCGGAGGGCTGCGAACGATCAATGATTATTCGCGTGATGAGTTGATCACTACTTTGCTGAAAGGTATGGGCAAGAAGTGGTGGACAAGAGACGACGCCGTCCGCGCCGCCGCGCGTCGCCTTGGCTTCAGCCGAACCGGCCGACAAATACGCGACGCGTTCAAATCAGCAATCAACGGCGCCATCCGCCGCGGGTTGCTAGAGTGCGATGGCTACTATGTTCGTTATGTGAAATCTCCGTAAGATCTTTTCATTACTTGAGTCTTATTTTGACTTGCTATCCTCATCTTAAAGGAGCTTCATGGCCGTACCAATAGAGACACTTATCGTCGATCGACCGCAACCGATTACGATCTCACCCAATGCTACCCTGAGAGAAGCCGTAGCGTTAATGATTGAAAATGATTTCAGTCAATTACCCATCGTGGAAGACGGGAAACCCTACGGCAGTCCAGCCAGCTTCGTGACCAGCACATCCATTGCCCGGGCTGTTCGATACTTTGGAACGCCTCTCGTTGACCTCCGTGTCAGGGATGCCACTGTGCCGGCGCGCACTGTGTCAGCCGACGAAGATTTGTTTTCCAAGATGGACGACTTACTTGAAGCTTATGCAGTGCTGGTACTTAATCCAGACTCATCGATCGCCGGGATAGTAACCAACTACGACACAACTCAATACTTCCGACGACGCGCCGAGGACATGCTGCTGGTTGAAGACATCGAAACCACCCTAAAGGACCATGTGAGGGTGGCCTTCGGCGGAGACGAAAACGATCCGAACGGATCCCTGCAAACTGCAATCAACGCCTTGAGCAGCTTTGTCGATACGATTCGAGATGATTGCCGTAAGGCATTTCGCAAGTTTTGTGGAGGCAAAGCGATTCCCTTAATTGATGAGGAAGTGGTCGCCGTCGTTGACCAGGCATTCGCGGGTACGACCAGTGACCGAAAGTTCGATGACCTTACACTAAACGAATATATTCAACTAGCCAGGAAGAACGAGGCATGGACGATCCTGGGACCACACTTTGGCGTTTCAGAGAAGGCCTTTCTGGAAATGCTGGAAGGTGTCCGAAAGACCCGTAACAAGCTCATGCATTTCAGACCGGATGTTACTTCTGTCGAGCGAGACCACCTCCGGTTTTGCGCCGAATGGTTTAAGAACCATCCACCGCTCCCATTGGAATCGGATGCGGCGGTTATAGAGTCGCCGGAGATAGTGGTTGCTGAGGCGGAACCGGTCGAAACCATAGATCAAGCTGAGGGCGAAGAAGAGGCGCCCATTGAAGATGATGAGGCAATGCCTGTTGAGCCTGCTGAAAGCAAATATGCACCGCTCGCAGATTTTTTCCTAAAACTTCCTAAAAGACAGGAACGCCTGCTGATCCATTTCAATGAAATTGAAAATATCATTGGAGTCCCCCTCCCGACCGCTGCACGCGATCACCGATCATGGTGGGCCAATGACGCCGCTTCCCACGTCCAATCTCGGCAATGGCTCAAAGTCAACTGGCGCGTAGTTTCAATTAACATGACCGCAGAAAAGGTCGTCTTTGCTCGCGCCCGGGATCGCGAGCAAGCCTACATTAGTTTTTTCAGCTCTGTACAAAACAAGCTGCGGGAACACTCTGAGTTCCCCCTTCATCCTTCCAACCCAACGGGTGCAAATTGGCTGACACTCGCTTATCTCTCCCCCGAGAACCAGCGCTTGATCTTGTCATTTGCGCATCGTCAGCGGCTTCGTTTGGAGTTCTATATTGACACTGGGGACGCAGAGGGCACCGATCGGGTCTTTGAAGCCCTATGTCGTCGTCGCTCTGCAATCGAGGCGGTCATCGGTCCCGCGCTCGAGTGGGAAAAGCTAGAGACCCGTCGTGCTTCAAGGATAGCTGTCTATACAGAAGGGGCGTTCAATGACGATGTTGAAAAGCTCGAATCACTTGTGGATTGGTCTGTTGAAAATGCATTAAAGTTTCAGAGGGCTATTGATGGAGCTTGAACGCCCATTCATTGGGCGCGTTGGTGGATCTTTGGAAGTCGCTTCGTAGTGCGCTACGACCAGAGTACGCGCCTCGAAATTGAAAGTTTTGCCGCATCGACGATACAGCAATGGGATTCTCCTTTCGAAAGAGCGTAGGGTTTGGCCCTTTTCGTCTCAACCTTTCAAAATCCGGTATAGGCGTGTCTGCCGGCGTTCGGGGTAGTGACGCATTGATGGTGTCACAAACTTTCAGTGTTCCGTCTCTGGTGTTGGGGTACTCCTGTTCCTCCTAATCCTCAATGACGCGAATCGGGTCGTCGCACAGGTCGAACACCAGGCTGTGAAACTCTGCGTCGAACCAATCCAGAAACAACTTCAAATCGCGTTGTTGCGGCCAGGCGGCTTCGTCCGTGCACCATCCCTCAAGTTGCTCTTCGAAGAGAATGCATAGCAGGTCTTAAGCAACTCTTGCTGATCCGTATCCTGCCAAATCTCTGGAACAAGATAAGCGGTTGAATCCTCGTATAGCTCCGCGAGAGTGAGGTCTTTGCTCTCGTCATCAAGGTTTCGAGCCCAGTCGAGGAAAGGTTGCTTAGGCTTCAAGATTATGAGCGAGCGATTGATTTCAGACATGTTTTCGGCGCGCCTAGTAACTAAAGTTTTGACGGCCGGCTGTTCATTTCCGACCCGTGTACGAGGTGAGCGGCCTGAGCACGCTTGAGCGCGCCGTGGACCTCCGATGGACTCATGGCGAGGTCAGCGGCAATCTGCGCGAAGGGCGGCCGATTCGATCCGTAGCCACAGAGTTTGAGAACGACGACGATGTCCTGAGGCTTCAGCAAGATGCGGGACAGCATACATTCGCGATTCGCGAATAGCGAATGGGTGTGAGCCGTAGGATCTTGTCTGAGAGGGCATGACTGAGCCTGGAGATTAAACCGGCAATCAGACCGGCAGAAACTCTACTTGTTCTTAGACCTCTGTAGCCATATACTCGCTTTTGTCAGATAGTTAGGAGGACAGCGGACCGGCAAATAGACCGGCAAAACAACCGGCAGAATGTACGACCATATTTCTCAAATGGAACCACTTTATCCGATTAAAACGGAGAAACTGGAAGACTTAGCTCGTGAGGTGATCGCGACGTCCGCAAAAGCGGAGGGGCGACTTGCGCCACCCACGCTTGCCGAGGTGCGCAAGCTCCTACGGGTCGTCAATAGTTACTACAGCAACCTAATAGAAGGCCACAGTACCCACCCGATCGATATCGAGCGAGCGATGCGGGAGGACTACTCTGCTGATCAGAATAAGCGGGACTTGCAGACCGAAAGTACGATCCACATAAAAGTTCAAGAAGAAATCGCAAACCGCCTCTCTGATGAACCAGATTTGAATGTCGGTTCGCCAGTGATCTTGCGTTGGATCCACGAGCGATTCTATTCACGCTTGCCGGAAAGCCTTTGTTGGGTCAAAGGAGAGAACGGTGAAAGCGAGCGGGTTGAGGCAGGCACATTTCGCAAACGCTATGTACAAGTTGGCAGACACATACCACCAAAGGCTGAAACGCTGGATAGTTTTCTCGAACGCTTCGCGGCTTTCTATGATCCCGCAAAACAGCATGGCGTTAGTCCGCTAATCGCGCTCGCAGCGGCGCATCATAGATTAATGTGGATTCATCCCTTCCTGGACGGCAACGGACGGGTGGCCCGTCTGTTTACTGATGCTTACTTTCTTCGAAGTAGAGTTACTGGGTACGGTCTATGGAACGTGAGCCGTGGCTTAGCCCGTCGTCGCGATAGCTATCGAGCGCATCTGGCTGCCGCTGACCTCCCGAGAGAAGGAGATCTAGACGGTCGCGGGGATTTGTCTGACCTTAGGCTGATGGAATTCTGTGAATTCTTTTTAGAAGTATGTTTGGATCAGGCGCAATACATGGATGGCTCGCTTGCTCTAGGCGGTCTATTGGATCGGCTGGAAAAGTATGTGCACCTGCGCGAGCAAGGAATCGCCCCCGGCCCACCCAACGGGCGCATTACGCCGCTGCGCCTGGAAGTTGCCCCAGTGCTTCGCGGCGCTGCGATCAATGGTGAGATCTCGCGTGGCGAAGTCTCAAGGCTTGTCGGAATGAGCGAGAGGCTGGGAAGGGACATTCTCAATAGCCTATTGCAAGAGGGTCTATTGTTATCTGACTCTGCCCGCGGCCCAGTACGCTTGGGATTCCCCCCACATGCAGGGGGATATTTGTTTCCAGCTCTGTATCCACTCGAAGGCGCGGATCTGACGAAGTGATTCCGGCCATCCCCCCGGGACGATCGAGCGCCTCCTGTTTCGTTTCAGCGGCCCACCGACGTGGAAGAGATTTGAGCAATGAACATTAAGCCGATCAAGAACAATCGAGACTACCGTGAGGCGCTGAAGGAAATCGACGGCCTGATGGATGCCCGTTCAAACACTCCTGAAGGCAATCATGTTGATGTGCTGGTGACCTTGGTTGAGGCGTGGGAAACAAAGCAGTGGCCCATTGACTCTCCCCATCCTGTTGGGGGTTTTTTGTTTGCCATGGAGCAGCGCGGTCTTTCCCGGCGCGACCTTGAGCCATTCATTGGGAGCAGAGCCCGAGTGGCGGAAGTGCTCAATCACAAGAGGTCTCTCACCTTACCAATGATTCGTCGCTTACACGACGGACTAGGAATTCCTGCTGAAGTCCTAATGGGCGAAAGCGCCGCAGCATGAACCAGAAGCACGCTAGGGCCCGCTATCAAGACGCGACGAGGAGCACAGGCGCTAGACAATCTCATGGTTCTAGTCTCAGAAATAGCTCCTGACAATGCCCGAAAGCACACCCTGCCAGATCGAAATTACACTTCCTTTAACCAGATCCATTTACATTCCCTTAATAAGCCGCGTGTCCTCGCCAACTTATTTTAGCTTTAGCGGAGATTTCTAAAGTAAGCCGTCTTGTAACATTGAAAAATACATCGCACGGTGAGTTGAATTCTTGATTTTCTCGGACGGCCATTCTCTTAAATAAGAAAAAAGGTCCATCCCGCAACGTGGAGGTGTTCTTTGAGGTACTCGGTCGAGGGCATTGCGTGGGCTAATGCTCCAGTCCATTGGTCGATTCTAAGTCGTCATCGTCTTCATCGCTCTCTTCCACTCGCTCGAGGGGGATGGTGCAGAGATCGAACACGAGGCTGTGAAACTCGACCTCGAACCACTCTCTAAACATTTTCAAGTCGCGTGGTTGCGGCCAGGCGGTCTCTTCGAGCCACCAGCTCTGCAGCTCTCCGGTGAAGAGAATTTCATAACAGGATTCCAGGAACTCTTCCTGGTCCGAATCATCAAACAACTCGGGGATCAGATAAGCGTGCGCATCCTCATTGAGACTCGCAAGCGTGAGGTCATCGCTTTCGTCGTCGAGTGAGCGCGCCCAGTCAAGGAAGGGCTGCTTGAACGTCAGGATTAATAGCGAGCGATTTATTTCAGACATTTTGTACCTCAAGTAATCAATTTGCCGAACCGCCGTTCAGAGTACCGACTTTAGTCGGGTATTTGCGAGCGGGAAAGGCCCGTTGAGGGCGGGAAATACCGTCGAGAGCAGAAAGAAAAGCCCGCTAAGAGGGAAAAGCGAAAGCCCGCCTGAAGGCGGGACTCTAAGCTCCTGTATTCTAAACGCCCGGATTATCGAAAGCTGCTGATGAGGACGACGTCGCTGGTTTGAGTGCCGTGAGAGACGGCGAGTTGCTTGCCGTCGGGGACCGCCGTGGTCCAGGTAGACCACTCTGCCGGGAAATAATATGATGCCGCAGTCATATTTCCTTCATTAATCGGGCGGAGTCCTCAGGATGCACCTAAACCAGGTGAAGCTGAATTTGTTGACGGTGGTCTCATGGCAGGATACCTGGGAAGCCTTAAAGCGCTTCGGAGGCTATCTCAATTACAGACAACCGATCGGCAGCATCGAAGTGTCGGTGGCCAGCCTCGTCCAGGGGTTTCTGGTTTTGATCCTCGCACTGCTTGCCGCACGAACCTCAAGCAAACTGATCGAGCGCCGTTTTGCGAAGCGCCAGTACATCGATCCCGGCATTCGCTACACGGTGGCGCGGCTGACGCATTACCTGATCATAACCCTGGGAATACTTCTGGCTCTGAAGCTTGGCTTCAGTCTAGATCTCACTTCCATCGCCGTCTTGTTCACGGCACTCTCAGTCGGCATTGGCTTTGGCCTGCAGTACCTGGCGGCGGATTTTGCTTCCGGTTTCATCCTCTTATTTGAGAGACCGATTCGCGTCGGCGATCATGTCACCATCGGCAAGGACGAAGGGGACGTACAGAGCATCAACCTGCGCACCACAGTGGTATTGACCAGCGATCGCACCGCGATGATTATGCCTAATTCCAAGCTGGTGCGCGATCGCATCATCAACTGGTCCTATGGCCAACCGCGCGCCGCCGTTTCCATTTTGATTAGGGTGGCTCCCGGCGCAGACGTGGACAAGGTAAGGGATACGCTGATGCAATCCGCGGCAGGAGTTGAAGACATTCTGCCGGAGCCAGGGCCGCATGTCCGCTTCCTGAATATCGGCGACTCGTCGCTCGATTTTCAGTTGCGGGTCTGGACCAGCAACCCGCGCTCTAAGGCCCAGATCAGAAGCGACATAAACTATCGCATCGAAAAATTATTCCGCCAGGCCGGGATTGCCCCCGCCCCGCCAAAGTTTGATTTGCGGTGAGCGAAGCACTCCACGAGTTCTTCTTTCTCATCCCAGTGTCGTCGTCTCAACCCTTTCAAATCTTCGTGCCGCGGAACAATTCCCTTGTCTGTTACCAAAATCTCTTAACTAACCTGGCATCGCCGTTGTAAACTTTTCGCGTTCATCCCGACTCATTCAAAAAAATCAATCCGGAGGTGCGTCTTGATAAAGAAACTGCTTTTCGTTTCAGCTTTCTCATTTTTCGCCGTAGGCATGCTACTGGTTCTGGTTCACCCGGTAACCTCGGCTGCAGAGGACCAGCCGACCATTGCCAAAGATTCGGTGCAGGTTACGGCTTTCACACTCAGTTCTTACAAAGGCAATTTCAAGATCTTCAGTTGGGTTCCCAGATTGAACCTGCGCGTTAATGGCCCCATCGCAAGTGGCAGTCAGATCTATGCCGAATTTACAATTCCCGGCCAGGGGCCCTGGGTCAAGTTTGACTGCAAGACGGAGGAAACCGGGGCGGGCCATTGGTGGCAGGTCGAATGTGGCGGTCGTGATGCTCTCGGCGAAGACAAAGGAAGCACCTATACCGGGCCTCTAAACTTCACCATCAAGATGCGCAATGAATTGCTGGGTGGTGATACGACCCTCTTCACTGGCAAGTTTAAGGTAGCCAAGGTGCGGTCGAACGAGACTGGTCCAGACTATGTGAACCACTTTGTTTATTACGTGGATCAGGACTGGAATCTGCCGATCGGTTATGTGTTCTTAGAGCCTGACGACGTCTATGAATGGAAGAAACCGACTCTCAGTTTCGCTTTTTGGTCCCGCACTGAAATCAATGGTCAGTTCGAGCCGCATCTTTTTCACGGCGGCAAAGAAGTTGGCAAAACGATGTATGAGGGCGAAGAGGTCGGCAAGCCGGGTTGTGGCATGAATGAAGTGGAAGACAACCCAACCCATATCACAGAGCCGCACGGTCAGTTCATCTGGACGCGCATGAGGTGTAACTTTCCGAACATTAAAGCGTGGAACCAGACGGGAGAAGAAAATAAAACGATGTTTGGACCACTCTACCTGATGAGCGAGAACCCTGGTGATTATGAAATTAAGATTCTCTACAAAGGTCACCTGGTACGTTCGATCAAATTCGGCGTAGATCCCGGCGGCAAGATTACCGATAACGGCATCGCCACTAGTAACAAGCTCGGCACCCAACGAATCATCGTGCCTGTCCAGGTGCTGGGAGATGCTGACGGCCAGTGGGACAAGATGGCCTGGAAGACCGACGCCTTTTATGGCAACCCGCTGACAGGCTTTACTCCGGCACCGTGACAATATTTGGTTGGCACGAGTCAATAGCACAATTCAAGCAGACGCTGGAAATGGATCCGGAATTTGAAGTGGCGCACGGGTTGCTGGCGCTGGCCTATTCGGCGAAGGGAATGCACGAAGAAGCGCTCGGCGAGTTGCGCAAAATCAAAAGCCTGGAAGCGGAACCACTCTACCTCTCCTATTTGGTTTACGTTTACGGAATGGCGCGACGGACGAGCGAAGCGGAAACAGGTTTGCAACGGATGAGGACGTTATCGAAGCGACACTATGTCTCGCCTCTCTGGATGGCGTTTGCCTATGCGGGTCTGGGCGATAAGGGTCAAGCCTTCGTTTGGCTTCAGCGGGTCTTTGATGAACGAGCATCGGGAGGAACAATTTCAATACACCTGTCGTTAAGTTCTTGATCATTCGAGACTTTCTCCTGTCAGGTGTTCTGTGCTGCGCATTTCTCCCGTCTTCCTTTAAATTGCTGAAGTCTTTGGGTAACATGCGCCTACCGTTAAACACATTAACGTCCTTCACCATGCTGGTCCTGCATTATGGCGGCGGAGTGTAGGAGTGCATCTGGTTCTACATCAGTTACCCGCTACCATTCTTCAACGACCGCGTGCCCTCTGCAGATCAAGAGCTACATGCGCCTACCGCATTGAAAAACTTTTCCGCGAAAGTATTTCCTGTTGGGGAATGTCGATGATGACGCCGTGGGATCTGCTCTTAACGCTGAACTCCGGCCGGTTCAACGTGACGGTGCGACTGAAAATAGCTTGCCGGGCAAAAGCCACCACCAGATAATTGGGCTACTGTTGCGCGAAGAACGAGGCAAAGGGTAGGCTAGCGCTTCAACTGAGTGATGGTTCATTCTGTTTGCCCAGCAAACAGCAACCAGTAAATAGCAGAAAGCGTGGGATTCGCTTTCGCTCCAAAGCAGCGAGATGTTCATAGCTATCATCAGTCACGAAAGCTGTCCGCTCCGTTAGGAGCCAGACTCGGATCGAGCAATGAAAAGCGCAAGCTCCATTAATTCAGATCGCCCGGTAGTCGCCGACAAGCGCAACGCAATCCTGCGCGCCGCCATCCGTGTCTTTGCGCACAACGGCTATTTCAATTCCAAAGTTGCGGATATCGCGCGCGCAGCGGGAGTCGCCGATGGCACTGTCTATCTCTACTTCAAAAGCAAGGAAGAGATTCTGCACTCGGTCTTCGACCGCAATATGGAAGAAGCCATCGCGGAGGGACGCCGGCAGTTAGAGAACGTCACTGACCCGCGCGAGAAGCTGCGCCGCATCGCTCTCCTGCACCTCGAGCGCCTGGGCGCCGACCGCGATCTGGCAATCGTTTTCCAGGTCGAACTGCGCGGTTCAACCAAATTCATGGAAGAGTTTTCCGCGGCCGGCTTTGCTGAGTACCTCGGCGTGATCCGCTCGACTATTGAAGAGGGCCAGGCAGCCGGAGTCTTTCGTAAGGACCTTAACGCGAAGGTCACCGCCAAGGTGCTGTTCGGCGCTCTGGATGAGATGGCGACGAACTGGATTCTTTCCCAGCGACATTACAAACTCACGCCTATGGTAGATACGGTACTCGACATCTTCTTCAACGGGGTCAACGTTAAGTGAATGTTGCCCGCCAATCCGGCGTCACACAATTGGGGCAGGACTCCCGGGAGCGACCGGGGCCGGCGGTTGAACCTGTAACTCTGGTTGGGCTGTTGGAGCTGGCCGGGCGTCTTCACGCCAAACCCGATCTCCTCAATTACAAGAAAGACGGGCACTGGCAGGCTGTCTCTGCCAACGAATTTCTAACCCGCGCTCGCAGCATCGGCGCCGGCCTTTACACACTCGGCGTGCGCCCACAGGATCGGGTGGCGCTGTTGTCTGAAAGTCGCCTGGAGTGGACGCTGGCCGATGCCGGTTGTCAGTTCGCCTGCGCGATCGATGTACCCATCTACCCAACCCAGACACCGGCTCAGGCCGCCTACATCCTGCGCGACTCAGGCGCGCGCGTCCTGATACTGGCCACAAATGAGAAGCTGGCGCAGCTTGATGAGGTACTGAAAGACTGCCCCGCCATCGAGCACATAATTATTTTTGCGGAAGCAGGCGTAGTGCCGGGCTCGACCATTACTTTGACCGAACTCGAAGCAAAGGGCCGTGAGTTGGAAGCAAAACAGCCCGGCCTGGTCTCAGAAATAGCACACCAGGCTCAAGCGGACGATCTGGCCACTATCATTTACACGTCGGGCACTACGGGCGAGCCAAAAGGCGTGATGTTGACGCACAAGAATCTGGTTTCCAATGTACTCAGTTCGTCGAGCCGCTTTACCTTTTCCCCGAATGACAAGGTTTTAAGCGTGTTGCCACTCTCGCATGTCTTCGAGCGCACTGCCATGTACATGTATTTGCACAACGGCATGGCGATCTATTTTGGCGAATCGCTCGATCACATCGGACAGAACCTGCGTGAAGTAAGACCGACGATTTTTGTCGGGGTGCCGCGCATCTTTGAAAAAATTCTGGCGCGAGTGAAAGAGAACGCAGCTGCACAAGGCGGATTAAATGTGGCGATCTTTAACTGGAGCATCGCCGTGGGAACCGCGGTCGCCAGGCTGCAGCTCAGACATGAGAAAGTTCCCTTCCTGCTGGCCCGGAAACACCAGCTGGCGGAGATGTTTGTATTCGCGAAGTGGCGTAAGGCTTTGGGCGGGCGCATTCGCTTGTTAATTTCCGGGGGCGCTGCCCTGCCCGCGGAGCTCGGCTATATTTATGTTGGTGCTGGTTTGCCGATTGTGCAGGGTTACGGTCTGACTGAAACATCGCCGGTAATTACCGGCGGCGTGCCTAACGACAGCCGCATGGGCACAGTCGGCAAAGCCATTCCGGAGGTTGAGATTCGCATCGCCAGCGATGGCGAGATTGAAGTGCGTGGGCCAAACGTGATGCGCGGTTATTACAACAAACCGGCCGAGACTGCCGCGGTCTTTACAGAGGATGGCTGGTTCAGAACCGGCGACATTGGCGCTCTCGACGCCGACGGCTTTCTTTCCATAACTGACCGTAAGAAGGAATTGTTTAAGACTTCGGGCGGCAAGTACATTGCTCCCCAACATATCGAGGAATTAATAAAGGGGTCGCGTTTTGTTAACCAGGTGGTCTTGATTGGCAACGAGCGTAGATTTCCTGCGGCGTTGATTGTGCCTGACTGGGAGAGCATTGAATCCTATGCCAAAATCAAAGGCATCGAATGGCGCTCGCATGCCGAGCTTTGCCGGCACCCGCGCGTGATCGATTTATTTGAAAGACAGGTAGCGGCTTTGACACCGGCCCTGGCTAAATATGAAAAGGTGAAAAAGGTGGCGCTGCTCGAGAATGAATTGACCATTGACGGGGGGGAACTTACTCCCACCTTAAAAGTTAAGCGTCGCATCGTTGATGAAAAGTATCGCAGTCTGATCGATCGGCTGTATGCCGAAGCGGAAGAAAGCTTAAAACCCTAGTAGCAAGTGAACGTTAGTATGATCATCGAAGAATTAACCGTTACTGCCTTTCAACAACACACACGTATCGTTGGCTGCGAGAAAACCCGGCGCGCGATCTGTATAGATCCGGGCGACGATTCGGCCAGTATCAGAGACGCGATTGACCGTCATGGCTTCGAGTTGCAGGCGATCATCTGCACGCATGCGCACCTGGACCATATTGGCGGTGTGGCGGCTTTGAAAAAACTGAAGCCCGCAGCCAGAGTTCTCATTCACAAGGCTGACGAGTGGATTTATGAAGCGCTGCCGGAGCAGGCTGCGTGGATTGGAATTCCGCGCTCTCAATGGCAGGGTCTGGGTTTTGACTTCGCCAAACCACCCGCGATTGACGAGTACTGCGAGGACGGGCAGGTTTACCGCGTTGGCGAATTGAGCTTCACTTTCATCCACTGTCCCGGACACACGCCAGGTCACATCGTGCTCTTTGAGGCGGCCGAACGAAAAGTCTTTGTCGGTGACGTCTTGTTCGCGGGTTCTGTAGGCCGGACGGATTTGCCGGGCGGATCCACCGAGCAGTTACTGGATTCGATCATGAACAAACTGCTACCGCTCGGCGATGACGTAGCCGTTTATTCAGGGCATGGATCACTGACGACGATCGGACAGGAGAGGCTTACCAATCCGTTTCTCACCGGAGTTCAGGCGATTGGCCGCGGCGCCCGCTTCTAAACTTACGTGCGGGGTTTCCGCAGCCGGCTTTCTTTCATTTCTTCCCAAAGGTCACGTTGCTCGCCATCGAGCTGGCTCGGCAGGGACTCAACCGGGACGTTGTGCACTTTGCAGAAGTGACGCCAGAGAATAAACCGCTGGTCGAACTCGCCGGTTTCGTCTGAAATAATGTTGTCTACGGTTGGTTTGTCTGGTTGCTTGGCCATGCCCGTCTCCGCTTTGATATTAGGCTGAGTAGTTTAGCAAGTTTTTGCTTGAAAGGGCCAAAGCCTTTGGTGAAAATCCCGGCAAACGCGTACTTCGCTTCATTCTTCAATGCACACTGAGCTGAAGATCAGAGACCATCGGCTTTCAGCCGCATTGAGTTTCAATTCAATCTAGATTGAAGGAGCCAATGGCGGATCTATTAGTCCGCAACGCGGATGCGTGATGCCCAGCAGTTTACTGCTGGGAGAGGAGCCCGAATATTAGTAAGTCTCAATCCCGACTTATCCCAGCGATAAATCGCTGGGCTATTTTCAGGTGTCCGCTAAACCGGACGCAGAGGGAGCCGACTTTTTGGACAGCCGCTTATCGAGTTAGGCCAAATGAAACTCCGCCGCGACTGAGGTCCGTGGTGTCTCTTTTGTTAGGGAACAGCAATCAGGCGGGTGTCAGCAGATACATTGGCCCGGTCGGAGCACGAACCCCATCCTGGGGCTCCAGCGTAACCGCAAATACACCAGCAGTCAGCGCGTCAGCAGACAACTGATCGTCCATCATTGCTTCACCGGATGCGTCGGTTTTGAAAACGCCACCCGGCATTGGCGCACGCTTGCCGGCAATGAACCAAAGCTGGTAAGCCTTGCCGGCCGGAGCGGGCGGCAGCCCCTGGGCCATGAACACGGCTCGTCCGGATTTGCTGTCGACGGCGAGCATGCCGTGGGCGCCGGGCGCCTCTTTCGTTCCCGCCAGCGAGGCCATACGGGCGCCCGGAGTCGTCAACAACTGGAGCAGCTTTTGTTTCTGATCCAGTTGACTACTCGTCACTTTAATTTGGTCCTGGAGGCGAGCGAGATCCTCGCGCGTGCGGACATTTTGTCGCCACAACGCCACCAGCCCGACCACCAGTCCGATGAAGATAACTGCGGCAGCGATAGCTTCGAATCCCCAGGTCCGGCGCGGCTGTAGTTGCTTAGGGGCCGCCGGTCTCGAAATTGGAACGACGTTATTCACTTTCCCAACCTGTGCTTCGGCGCGCACCTCTGCGAGTATGCGTTCGCGAACTCCGGCTGAAGGCTCAAGCGGCGCGACCGAGTAGGCCAGAGCGCCGGCTGTCTCATGCCATGCATCGAGCTCTGCTCGACAGTCAGCGCAGGTCTCGAGATGCTGTTCCAGAGCTATCGCCTCAGCGCCATCAATTGTTGACAGCGATACGAACGGCAGCAATGCTTTGTGATCTTCGTGAATCATCGAACCATACTTAAAATGAACGCAGGCTCTCGCTCCTGTTACCCAGGACCTCTCGTAATTTGATCATCCCTGATCGCATTCTTGTCTTAACGGTGCCCAGCGGCGTTTTTAGCTGGGTGGCAATTTCGGTTTGCGTCAATCCGTCAAAGTAGGCCAGCAGCAAAGTCTGGCGCTGATCTTCGGGAATTTCGGCCAGCGCCTCCGCTACGATCTCCTTTTGCTCCGCCTGGTAAGCGTGCTGCACCGCATCTGACGCTTCGGGCGGAGCCTCCTGCGCCGTAGCCGTGGCGAGGCGCTCGCGGGCGCTTAGCTGCCGCAATCTATCAATGGCGCGACTGCGGGCGAGCGTGACGAGCCAGGTAAAGGCCTTGCCTCTATCCTCATCAAAATCAGCCGCCCGCTTCCAGACCTGAATGAAAACCTCCTGCAATATATCCTCAGCCTCTTCACGGCTGTTCAATATACGAACGAGGAGACCAAAGAGGATGAGGCGGTAACGATCATAGAACGCTGCTAACGCCTGGTCGTCGCGTTGAGCGATGGCGCGCAGGAGGTCAGCATCGGTGGTTTGTGCTGGTTCAGGCTGCAAATCGGTTGATTCTCAGATTCTGCGAATTTACGACCAGCCTCGACGATGGGGGCAGAGAGGCCAAAAATTAAGGCGGAGCCCAAGGCCCCGCCCACTGAAGCCAATCAGGCGATGGTGATTTCGCTGGACAGGTAAACGTCCTGAATAGCGTTCAGCAATCCAATGCCCTCACTCATCGGCCTTTGGAAAGCTTTACGGCCTGAGATTAACCCGGTACCGCCGCCGCGCTTGTTAATGACTGCGGTGCGAACGGCCTCCGCCAAATCGCTGGCGCCCTTGGACTCGCCTCCGGAATTGATCAGACCACAGCGTCCCATGTAGCAGTTGGCCACCTGGTAGCGCACGAGATCGATCGGGTTATCACTGCTAAGTTTTTCGTAAACCAGCTTGCTCGTCTTACCGTAGGAATGGCCGAGTTCTTTCTCCACCGCCGGATAACCACCGTTACGCTCAGGTAGTTTCTGCTTGATGATGTCGGCCTGTATTGTGACGCCGAGGTGATTAGCCTGTCCAGTCAGGTCGGCCGAGGTGTGCATGTCGCCCTCAGGTGTCTTGAACTTTGAATTGCGGATATAGCACCAGAGGATCGTAGCCATGCCGAGTTCGTGAGCGGTGGCAAACGCATTCGCTATTTCCGTTATCTGCCGGGTTGATTCGTCGGAGCCGAAATAGATGGTTGCGCCCACAGCTACCGCGCCCATGTTGTGCGCTTCCTTCACCGTGCCAAACAACACCTGATCGAATTTGTTGGGCAGGGTCAGTAACTCGTTGTGATTGATCTTCACGATGAAGGGAATCTTGTGGGCGTACTTACGCGCGACGCTGCCCAGCACGCCGAAGGTTGACGCCACCGCGTTACAGCCGCCTTCGATCGCCAACTTCACGATATTCTCGGGATCGAAGTAAAGGGGGTTGGGGGCAAAAGACGCTCCGGCTGAGTGCTCGATACCCTGGTCTACCGGGAGGATCGAAAGGTAACCTGTGCCCGCCAGTCGGCCGTTGGCGAACAATGATTGCATTGAGCGGAGCACCGCTGGTGAACGGTCTGAGTAGGCCCAAATGCGATCGATAAAATCAGGCCCGGGCAAATTCAACTGTTCTTTGGGAATAGTGTGCGATGTATGGTCGAGCAGGGTCCTCGCATTATCGCCGAGCAGTTCTTCAATATGTTGAATCGCCGTCTCCGAGCGTTTCAGTTCAGTAACCATTGTCCTTCTCCCATCCTCAAAATGCCGGCCCCAGCCTGGCATGTCGTCTTTATTTTTTGGGCCGAAATTATACCATAGGGCTTACGCTGAGAGCCTCCAGCCGCTCGAGTCAGGAGAATCTTAAATCGATGCCACTACATTCGTTTGCTCTCAAATCCTCTCTGCGTCAGACTAAGGGACTCTTCAGTTCCATGCAGCAACAATAAAATGGAATCATTTACCTTTCATTGGAAGCGTTTCTGAAGTAAAATTTTCGCCGCCAAGAGAGAAGTGCCCTTTTCCGTATCGTTAGCTCTTTTCTCAAAAAACAGTTCTTTTTCTCAAAGATACTAAATCAGCCGAAGGTAGCGACTTCCCGGCCCGCCGCTTTCGACCATCCTCCAACTCGCGATCAATCTCAAAAGTTGCACGCGATTTACTGAAAGGTCAAAAGAATGTCCCTCAAGCGTTTCAGGGCCTTACTAATACTTCCGTCTCTTTTTTTTGTTTTTCCCGCAGTGACCAGGGCCGGTGGCGATGACTGGCGGCCCGTCGATCCTGCCCTCCTCGCGTTGAAGGCTTCGGTAGTTGAAAAGGATGCCGACGCGGAAGCCGTCTTCTGGGAGGTGCGTCTGGAGGATGAGCTTGATGGCGACTCGCCGCGCACCGTCATGAATCATTACGTCCGCATTAAAGTCTTCACCGAGCGTGGGCGCGAGTCGCAGAGCAAGATCGATATTGCCTTTCTTAGCAATTGGCAAGTCAAGAATATTGCCGCTCGCACTATTAAGCCTGACGGAACCATCGTTGAACTCAAAAAGTCTGACGTTCTGGAACGAACCATTGAGAAGGAAAATGGCCGCAAAGTAAAAGCCAAATCGTTTGCCATGCCTGGAGTGGAACCGGGCGCGGTCATTGAATATCGCTGGAAAGAAATGCGCAATGACCGCCTGGCGAATTACATTCGTCTTTACTTCCAAAGAGATGTTCCGGTGCAGTTGGTCAAGTATTACATCAAGCCGCTGTCGCTTCCGGGTTTTCCTTTCGGCATGCGCGCGAAAACGTTTAATGGCGCCATCAATCCTTTCGTTAAAGAGAAGGACGGCTTTTACAGCGTCACGATGAATAACGTCCCGGCCTTTCATGAAGAGCCGCGCATGCCACCTGAGGATTCTGTGCGTCCCTGGATGTTGATCTACTACTCCGAGGACACAAAACTCGATGGCGAAAAGTTTTGGAAATCGCTTGGCAAGAAGTACTACGAGGACAACAAGCCTCGCATGAAGGTCAGCGACGAAGTAAAGCAGACCGCCGCAGCCACCATCGCCGGCGCGGCCACTGACGAGGAAAAGCTGGCAAAGCTATTCGAGTTTTGCCGTGGCAAAATCAAGAACATTAATGATGATGCCTCCGGCATGACGTCAGAAGAGCGCGCCAAATTGAAGGAGAATAAATCTCCCTCGGATACACTGAAGCGGGGTATGGGAACCGGCACCGATATCGACATGTTATTTGCGGCTCTCGCGAACGCGTCGGGTTTCGAGGCGAGAGTGGTAAACCTCTCAGACCGGAGTGATATTTTCTTCGACAAGAGCTTTCCCGATGACTACTTCCTGCAAACCTATGACATTGCAGTCAAAGTTGGAGACGGGTGGCGCTTCTATGATCCAGCCAGCACCTACGTGCCGATGGGCATGCTGCGTTGGCAGGAAGAATCGCAACCAGCTCTGCTTTCGGATCCCAAAGAGCCTATCTGGATCGAAACGCCGCTGTCACCGCCGGATAAATCGAAGATTGTGCGCACAGCCAAATTTACCTTGAGCGAAGACGGGACTCTCGAAGGCGATGCTCGGATTGAGTATTACGGTCACCCCGGAGTTTATCGCAAAGAATGGGACGACGATGATTCACCCGCGCAACGCGAGGAAACGTTGCGCAGCAGTGTCAAGAGTCAGATGAGCACGGCTGAGCTTTCAAATATCAGGATCGAAAATGTCACCGATCCGATCAAGCCTTACACCTATATCTACCATGTGCGGGTGCCGGGCTATGCCCAGCGCACAGGTAAAAGACTCTTCCTGCAGCCGGCGTATTTTGAGCATGGCATCGAGGCCCAATTTACCGCCAGCCAGCGTAAGTATGCGGTTTACTTCAGCTATCCGTGGTCCGAAGAGGACAAGGTCACAATTGATTTGCCACCAGGCTTTACGCTGGACAATGCCGACGCACCGGCGCCTTTCAGTGGGGGCGAAGTCAGTGACTACAGCCCCACACTGGGCGTGACTGCTGATAAGAAAACCATGGTCTATAGCCGCAAGTTCTTTTTCGGCGCCAGGAACAATATTATTTTTCCAGCCGCTGGATACGAACAGCTGAAAAAATATTTTGATTCCGTTCACCAGCAGGACAACCACACGGTCACTCTAAGACAGGATGCGGCTGCGAATTAAGCGGTTTTTCGATAAGGAGTAAGGAAATGCGTTGCAGATTATTTGGAGCCTGTCTCGTCCTGTTGCTGGCTTTGGGATCGGTGTTGGCCGTGCCGGCTGATGAAGCCCCGCAGTGGCTGCAACAAGCTGCGGGAGTTAAGCCGCCAACCTACGACAAAGAAGTGCCGGCGGTAGTGTTGAGGAAGGATCAGGCAATCGTGGTTAGCGATGACGGTCGGCTCACGACCACGACCACCTTTGCCGTTCGCGTGCTGACCCGAGAAGGCCGCTACTATGCTCATGCGGTCGAACTATACCTTACTAACAGCGGTAAGATCCGCGAACTCAACGCGTGGCTTATTCGACCAAATGGCTTTGTCAAGAAGTACGGCAAAGATCAAACAGCAGATCGAGTCAGCGATCCTAACGACATCTACGATGAGTATCGAGTAAAAGTCATTGACGCTTCGAGCGACGCCGATGCCGGAGTGGTCTTCGGCTACCAGGCAGTCTCTGAGGAGCGGCCGCTTTTTAATCAGGATGTCTGGCGTTTCCAAAATCGGCTCCCAACGCTTACGTCCCGTTACTCTCTGTCCCTGCCCAGCGGCTGGCGCGCCCATAGTGTCACTTTCAATCATGCCAGGGTCGAACCGGGCGTGGCCGGCTCGACTTACACATGGGAGTTGCACGATCTGAATCCCATAAAACCCGAACCCGCCAGCCCCGAAGTCAGTAATCTGGCTCCGCGCATAGCCGTCAATTATTTTCTTCCGGAAGGGAGCAGCAGCGGCACGGGTGGTAAGGGTTTTGAAGATTGGGTGCAGGTATCGCGCTGGCTCTCGCAACTACATGACCCGCAGGCAGTGCCTGATGAAAGCCTCGGTGCGAAAGCTCGCGAATTGACTGCCAATGCGAAAACCGAACTGGACCGGATCAAGGCGATCGCGCGATTCGTCCAGGGCTTGCAATACATTTCCATTGACATTGGCATTGGTCGCGGCAACGGCATGCGGCCTCACACTGCTACTCAAGTGCTGGCTAAGGCCTACGGCGACTGCAAGGACAAAGCAAACCTGATGCGGTCGATGTTGAAAACGATAAATATTACCGCCTACCCGGTCGTGATCTATTCCGGTGATGCCACCTGGGTTCGTGAAGAGTGGGCTTCGCCAAGCCAATTTAACCACTGCATTATCGCCGTCAAAGTGAGCGACGAAATACAAAGCCCTGCAGTTATCCAGCACGCCACGCTCGGCCGTCTCTTAATCTTTGACGCCACCGACTCCAACACGATGGTCGGCGACCTACCTGAGGACGAGCAGGGAAGCTTTGCTCTTTTAGTAGCAGGCGACGCAGGCCGGCTATTCAAGATGCCTTCGCTCCCGCCCGAGTCGAGTTCCTTTGATAGGCAGGCGGTGGTCGATCTTTCTCCCGAGGGTGCTATTTCCGCAACCGTTCACGAAACATCCAGCGGTCAAACCGCAGCCCGGCAGCGAGGCGAATTCCGCGAGCTGTCGAGCGCTGAATATCTGAAGATGATTGAAGCCTGGATCTCAAACGGCGCGACGGCGGCGAAATTGTCGAAGGTCGAACCCAAAGACAGTAGCGACGGCGGGCGCTTTGATCTGGATGTCGCCTTCACAGCGAATTCTTATGCCCAGTTAATGCAGAACCGGCTGTTGGTCTTTAAGCCGGCGATCGTCTCGCGGCACGATTCGCTGTTTCTCACCGAACCAACCCGGCAGCATTCGGTAGTCCTCGATTCGCGCTCGTTGAGCGAAACCGTGCGCATCAAGCTGCCGGCCGGGTTCGATGTCGACGAAATGCCCGACGCTGTTTCGCTCGACACTGCCTTCGGCACTTACAAGACGACCTATGAAGTGAAGGGCGGCGAGCTACTTTTTAGCAGGAAGATGGCGGTCAAGGCTGGGACCATCCCGGCTGCGGAGTATCAGTCTGTCCGCAGCTTCTATGAAAAGGTCCGCGCCGCCGATCAGGCCCCGGTTGTGCTGATGAGAAAACAGTAAAGAGTCGGAACCGAAAAGAAGTCCGTGAATCGGACGAATGATAGTAACCCAGCGTTTTATCGCTGGGACTCGGTCGGGAATTGAGAACGCAGTCCGTGAAGCGGACGGCTGAAAAGGTTGAAGGATCCTACGGTTACATTCACCCGTCCGTTTTACGGCGTGCGACCGCTGAGTTTGTCGAAAGCCTCGCGCAGTACTGCGGCCAAACTGCCCACTCCCACTGAATAGGTGCGAAATTCGAAAGCGGAAACAATAGCCACACCCAGCCCTGCCGAAGTCAGGAATATTTCATCAGCCTCGCGCAGATCCTGCATGTCATAGACACCTTCGATGAGTGGGACAAAGTGTTGCGCGGCGAGCTTAATCACGAAGTCTCGCGTGACACCCGCCAGTGCTCCAGTGCTCAGTGCCGGCGTATGGATCGTTCCGTCTTTGGCCCAGAAGATATTCGCCATGCTCGCTGAAACAATCTCACCGCGTTCGTTTAGCATGACTGCTTCGTCAAAATCCCGAGCGTGTGCTTCCTCCCATGACAACACATTATCCAGATAATTCAATGTCTTGATGCCCGCCACCGGTGAGAACGAGTTGAACCGATAGGGTGAGACAGCAATGCCGAGCCCGGAGGGCGAAACTCTTTGCGGGTCTGCAGTCAGGAGTAAGAGATCTGTTTTGCGCGGGCCGGGTGGTTTCGCCTGCCAGACATGCGTACTGCTGCGAGCGAGCAGGATTACGCGCGCGAGCCCATCGCGCACCTCGTTTACCTTAATCAGTTTGCTGAGCGCAGCGCCGACAATCTCTTCGCTACACTCCTCGCAGCTGATGCCGAGGCGATCTGCATGTTGATTGAGACGGGCCCAGTGCTCCGGCCATAAGAAAGACTGCCCCGCGTAAATGGCTACGCTCGTAAAAACGCCGCGTCCATATAACATCGCCGAGGAAACCGGTGCGATGCGGGCCTTCGCGGCCTCGAGCATGACTTTGTTGAGATAGATGACCGGATGCACAGCGCGGCTCCGGCTACGCTCTGCTAACCTGTCGCGACCAGTGCTTCAGCGCGCAGCTTACTCTCCAGCGACGTTCTCCAGATATTTTCCAAATCGTTGACATCGGCCTTGATTGCACTTTCGCCATTTACAGCAATGCTCAACTCGGCGCCTGTCACACGACCAATGATCGCCAACGGACAATCATGGCGGGTAGCAATCTCTTCGAGCGCAACGCGCGACTTTGCTGCGAAGCTAACCAGAATCCGGGACGGCGACTCACTAAACAACAGCGCGTTGACTAAGCGATCGCCGGCCAAATCAAACTGGGCTCCGATGGCGTCGCGGTTGAGAGAGGAAAAACAAGACTCAGCCAGCGCCACCGCTAACCCTCCATCAGAACAATCGTGAGCCGAAACTAAAAGGCCGGCATCTGCCGCTTCCAGACAGGTAGCTTGCACCGCCAGTTCCCGCGTCAGATCAAGCTGCGGCACTCGGCCGCCGTCGATCATTTCCGCGGTTGAGTAGCCGAGCACGGTGGCGGCGAACTCGCTGATCGAAAGATCGTCGCCGGTCTGTCCCAGCAGCGCCACCAGGTCTCCTTCATTCTTGAAACCGGGTTGAATGATGCGGTGCACGTCTTCGATTAATCCGACCATGCCGATGACCGGCGTCGGCAGGATTCCGCTGCCTTCAGTCTCGTTATAAAAAGAGACATTGCCGGATACCACCGGGGTCTTGAATGCCCGGCAGGCTTCAGCCATGCCGTCGATTACTTCTGAAAAGGACCACATCACTTCCGGTTTTTCAGGGGAAGCAAAATTCAGACAATTCGTAATCGCGAGCGGACGCGCTCCCACGCAGACAACGTTGCGTGCAGCTTCAGCGACGACCAGCGCGGCGCCCTTACGCGGGTCGGCAGCGCAGTAGCGGCCATTGCCGTCTAGTGAGATCGCCAGCGCACAACGTGTTTCCTTGATGCGAACCACGGCGGCATCCGCGCCCGGCAGGACCGCTGTGTTGGTGCGGACCATGTGATCGTACTGGCGATAAACCCATTGTTTCGAAGCGAGGTTGGGCGAAGCCAGAAGCTGTCGCAGAGCATCGTTTGGATTGTGATCTACAAGCGGTGGCTTTTCGATACCAGCTTTTCGCTGGGGCGGCGACATGGGCCGTTCATAACGGGGAGCCTCGTCCGTCAGGGCTGAAACAGGAATGTCTGCCACCGTCTCGCCGTTATGAAGTACGCGCATTTGCTGGCCCTCGCGCACGCGGCCAATCACGACTGCCTCAAGATCCCACTTCCGAAAGATGTCAACAACCTCGCGCTCGCGCCCGGCATGGGCCACGATCAGCATGCGTTCCTGACTCTCCGAGAGCAGCATCTCGTAGGCCGTCATGTCCGTTTCGCGTTGCGGCACCAGGGAAAGATCGATCTCAACACCAGTGCCGGCCCTTGCTGCCATCTCGCACGAGGATGAGGTCAGGCCGGCGGCGCCCATATCCTGAATGCCGGCAACCGCTCCGCTGCGCATCGCTTCCAGGCAAGCCTCGAGCAGAAGCTTTTCCAAAAACGGATCGCCAACCTGGACCGTCGGTCTTTTCTCGAGTGCCTCGTCGTCAAATTCAGCCGAGGCCATCGTAGCTCCATGAATGCCATCGCGTCCGGTCCTGGCGCCTACATAAAGGATGGGGTTGCCAATGCCCGCAGCCTTGCCAAAAAAGATTTGCTCCCGCTTTACGATTCCCAGCGCAAATGCATTGACCAGCGGATTGAAGGCATAGGCATCGTCGAAGGCGACTTCTCCACCGACAGTGGCTACGCCGAAAGCGTTTCCGTAATGGGCGATGCCCGCTACGACTCCGGCCAGCAGCGAGCGATTACGCCGGCCATGTCTGGGATCATCGAGCGAGCCGAAACGCAAACTGTTCATTGCCGCAATGGGACGCGCGCCCATCGTGAAGATATCGCGCAGGATACCGCCGACGCCGGTGGCTGCTCCCTGAAAGGGTTCGATGAATGAAGGATGATTGTGTGATTCAACTTTAAAAGCGGCGCACCAACCGTCCCCGAGGTGAACCACACCTGCGTTCTCGCCCGGAGGAACAATGACTCGCTCGCCTGTGGTTGGCAGGCGCTGCAGGTGTACGCGCGAAGACTTGTAGGAACAATGCTCAGACCACATCACTGAGAAGATGCCCAGCTCAGCCATTGATGGCTCGCGTCCAAGTAATTCTCGAATGTGCGCGAATTCCTGCGCGGTCAAATTGTGAGCGGAGACTACTTCGGGAGTGATGGGTTCCATAATCAGAAGGCCGAAAGGCAGTAAGCAGGCTAGTCCGGTACTGCCCGCTACCTACTGCTTTTTTCCCACTAGCTTTTCTATCGCGGCACGCAGCTCCGGGGTATTGATGCGCCCAAAATGTCTGAACACAACCTTGCGATCGGCATCGTAAAGGAAAGTGGCCGGCAGCGCGCCGCTCCAGCTCTTATCAACACTGAGGATGGCCGGCTCAGGATCCGAAACATTCAGGAGATAGACAGGCATCGTAGCCTGCATCTCTCGCAGAAAATTCGGAACCGTAGTCTTGATGTCCGGCGGGTCGTCGAGCGAAATTGCAATAAAGTCGAGTCCCTGAGAGCGATAGTCCTGATCAATCTGGATCAGATCGGGAAACTCGTCGCGACAGGGATCGCACCAGGTGGCCCAGAAGTTCACCAGCAGGGGCCTGGCTTGTTTGGCATTATTGGTTCCCCCCAGCTGCAGGAGTTGTTTCAACTCTTCGAGATTCACCAACTGCACAACGATGTCACTGGAAGCGGGCTTATGCGCGCGGCCACGACGCGTCTGCGCCGGGGCCGCGACACAAGCCGCCAGTATGGCTGCCGAGAGAGAGAGAGGAAGCAGGCTACCTTTGCGCATCAGGCCCTTTTGATCGAACAGCCAAAAGCCATGGCGGTAGTCTTGGCGATCGGCTTACCGGCGATGACGGCATCCATCGCATCACGCAACTCGTTCGAGTTAACCTGTGACTCGTCTTTACTGTTGTCGATGCGTCCGTGATAGACGAGCTTGTTGTTCGCGTCAAGCAGGTATGCTTCGGGGGTCCGCGTCGCGCCCAGCTTGTCGGCAATTTGGTTTCCGGAATCTTTCAGAACGGGAAAAGTAAAATGCTTTTCGGCGGCGTGAGCCTTGACCGCATCGGCGCTCTCGGTAGCATTGGAATTGATCCCGATAACGGTAATGCCCTGCTTGCCGTAGGCGTCTGCGAGGGCCTGCATGCGTTCGTTATAACCGTTTGAGACCGGACATTGAACCGAGATAAAGATTAGCACCGAGCCATTCTTGCCCTTCAGCGAACTCAAGGTGTGGGTCTTCCCATCAACACCGGGAAGCGAAAAATCCTCGACCGCTGAACCAATGGAAGGGACCGGCAGGGCTTCGTCATTGAGAACGCCGCTCGCCATAACCGTACCCGTTAGGATCAGGAACGCAGCCAGGACCACGGAGGTAATATGTTGCTTTTTCATCGACGGAGGCTCCTTTTGTAAAAATGTCACCGGGAGACAATTGAGGGGAAAGATTATCAGGGCCAGGGGGAAAAGGGCAAAGGGAGAGGAGGAAAAGACTTAGCCGCGGATGAGCGCGGACAGCGCGGATAGAAATTGGCCACAGATCGACGCGGATAGAGGCAGCTGAATGACAAATTATTTCAGAGCGTTGCTCCGACAGATCCGCGCTGGCCTGACATCCTAATTCATATCCTCTTTATCCGCGTTCATCTGCGGCTAACTTCTACTTGCCGCGGATTTCGCGGAGATGGCCGATAAAATTTAGCCACAGATTTACACAGATGAGCACCGGACTGAAACTGTTCCACGCCTTCCCACCTAAGTCTTCTTGTGCAGATCCGTCTCTATCCGTGTCTATCTGTGGCCAATTCCTGTCCGCGCTCATCCGCTGCTAACTTCTTCCTACGGCCCACACTCGACGTTACTGTGCGTGATCACAGCGCCAAAACGCTGCTGATATTCGGCTGAGGTAATGAAAGCACAGACCATGGCGCGATAGTTGTTGGGCACTCGCTGGTTCAAGATGTCGAGCCAGAAACCATATCCGCCCTGATCAGGATTACGCCTGAGATAACCAAAATACTGCATCAGCACAAAAGCGTTGTTATATTCAGCCTGAACAAATTGGGAGTCGTCGGCCACCAGTCGTACGATTCGTGCCCGGCTCTGATTCGCATTCCAGTCATCGAGCAAGACCTGCCGTTGCGCTGACAGGTTTACGCCTGAGGCGTTCAACACCTTTTGAATCAAGGCGTCGATGAATTGACTTCCGTCCATGCTTGCCGGATAGCTTTGCAGAAACTCTGCTCGCTGGACCCAATCTGCGGCGAATGCCTGCTTTTTAGTTTCCAGGGTCGCGCCTCCCACTACTAACGCCCGATCGGCAGAGAACTCCGCAAACGCCGGCCGGCGGCCAAGCGATGACTTGTAGACGCGATAGACAAACCCGCCCGTCTCCTGAAATTCAGTCTCGATAAAGAAAGCCGCGCTCACGCCGATTCGCCGCTGCGACAAACACACCGCATCGCCAATGGGACAGGGGGGCGGGTTGCTGACGCTGTTCCCTTCTATCCTCTCCGTCCAGTAATCGAGTCCTGCGGTGTCTGCTTGCCGATTAAGGAAATCGCTGTAGTGCTGTTGCACGAAGAACTGCGATCCGTCGATAGGATTCGCGGGTGTTGGCGTCGGACTCGGCGAGGGAGTCGGGCTCGGCGTTGGTGTTGCCGTCGGGCTCGGCGTTGGTGTCGCCGTCGGACTCGGTGTTGGCGTCGCGGTTGGGCTCGGTGTTGGCGTCGCTGTTGGGCTCGGCGTTGGCGTCGCTGTTGGACTCGGCGTTGGCGTCGGGGTAGGTGTGGGCGACGGACTCGGATCAACTTCGGGTACTGTCGATAAGGCCAACCCGACGTCAATACGTTTCCTAACAGGCCCACCGATATCGACAGTGGTCTCGTTGCGCGAGAGGTGCTGCACAATCTTCTTATTCGTCAAATTAGGAAAGTTCGCACGCAACAACGCGACTTCGCCGGCGGCTATCGGAGCCGCCATCGACGTGCCGCTCCAGGTTCCATAATTGCCGTTCGGCACGGTACTCAATATTCCTTCACCGGGCGCCACCACTTGAATCCATGACCCGCGGGTTGAGAAAGTCGCCAAAGTGTCCTGCTGGGTCGAGGCTCCAACCGCCAGCAAACCACCGATATTTTCCGCGGCGGGGTACATTCGAGTTGAGTCGGTCGTATTTCCGGCGCCGGCAACGATGACCAGGTAGGGATTTACCGCAGCCGGAAAATCCTCTTCGCCAGGCACCGCTACGTTGTCGCAGACCCGATTTAGTATGCTGCGGAGCAAGCGCGTTTGGCGCGGCGTGGCCAGGCTCATGTTGATAACGTCGGCGCCCCGATCGACAGCATAAGAAATGGCTTCGGCCAGCACCCAGATATTGCCAATGCCCTGCTGGTTCAAGACCCTGACCGGAATAATTTTCGCCTCTGGCGCAATCAAGGCGATCAGCCCGGCCACATGCGTACCATGTCCGTATGGTCCAATGCTCTGGCTGCCGGCTTCACTGGGATCGTTATCCATGTCGACAAAGTCATAGCCCGGCAACATATGTCCAGCCAACACCGGGTGTGTGACGTCGATGCCGGTATCAAGCACCGCGACTTTGATGGGACCCGCCGGTCCAGTGCCGCGGTTGATTTGATGGGCCGCCGCGAGATGTATTTTTTGGGGCGCCCATTGCGCAGCGTAAGCGCCGGCATCGCCACCAATATTCCAGGAGTTCCCGATATTCCATGAGTTTCCCCCACCCTCGGGAGGCAGGGCGACATAATTAGGTTCAGCGTAGATGACTCGCGACAGGCCGTCCGCGAGCAACGCTGCAACCTTGGCATTGACCGCCATCCCATCGGTGATTCTCAAGCGATAAATTGGGCGGGACCCGAACTGGTAGTTCGGCGCCGCGGGCATCAGGGAATACGAAGCTTGAATGCCTGGAAGATCAGCGGTTGAAGTGAGCTTGACGACCACTTCTCCAGCAATGAAATCATCTTCAGATCCGGGCGCGTTCACTGACACGGCGCCGGCTAACACCGGAGCAGCTTGTTCACCCCCACACACGAAAAGGCCCGCCATCAAAAAGAGACAGCAGAGCAGCACCAGCGGAAAACGCGAATTGCAGATTTTCATTGCGGGAAAACAATACTCCTGAGTGACTCGAGACCAAAACGCCCACACAGCTGAGGGGAAAAGACTCTTGCCCTTTTAACAGTGCAGCTGCGACCTCAAAAAATACCTGAGTCGGAGCTAAATTCTTACAAGCCAGCGGGTTCCAAACCGGCAGTACGGGGAATAGATGCAGTCAAAGGCTTAAGGTTCGCTGCAGCGAGGCTGGGGTGGTCTGATTACTACCACCTTCCCATCAGGATAAAAGGAGACCAGAAAAATGGATGTGGCTGAGTCTGGAACAGCTGCAACTGTGCCGCTCGCAGGGCCTTCGCCGGCGAACCGGAGGCGCGTAGCTCAAGATAAAATTTGGTCATCAATTGTTCAGTGGCATCGTCGTCGACACTCCAGAGACTGAGCAACAGAGCCGGCGAGCCGGCTGCGAAAAATCCACGAGCGAGACCCAATAATTCGTTTCCTGGGGCCACCTCACTCACTCCGGTTTCGCAGGCACTGAGGGTTACCAACTCGCAATTCAATCGCAGACTGTAAGCATCGCGGACCGTCAGCCAACCATCGCCTAACTTCAGCGACGAGAATAGAGGGCTGTCGGGACGAAACTGCCCATGACAGGCGAGGTGGACCACGTCAGCGCCGGGAGCTTCGCTACGCAATGCACCCATGGTCGCTTCCTCATCCAGTAAGACAGTCGAGTCTGCGAACAACGGTGACAATGCTTTGACCTCTTCCCGCACTCTCGGTATAAGCTCGTCAGCCACTCCAAACAATAGTGCCTTATTCAAAGGACCCCGCTCACGACGCAGACAGTCCTGGAGGATGACAGCGCTTGGTGCATACAGAACCTCGTGACCTTCAATGAGATATTTCCTGCCATCGTGGAGCGCCTGGAACGGGAGGTAATGCAACGCTCGATGCGGCACGATGACCAACCGTCTTTGGCCCAGCCTGTCTGCGATCGGTCGTATCAGTCGATCGTAGAGATCGCCCAGATGCCGTTGGGCGCGCTTAGTCAATTCCGGAAGGTGCTGCCGCAGGCGCTTGGATCCATGACGCAATGAATCGATCTGAAAACGAAGTTGCTCCACCTCGCTGGTTATCTCCTTTTCGCTCCCCAAGTCGCGCATAACTTCAATCGCATCTCCAGAAATTACAAACGCCAGCAACTCGTCATCAATCGTTGTGTATTCCACCAGCACCGTATGGTTTCCGAGATCGGACTGGAGCGATACAAGATCAAACGCGGCTACGGGATCAAAGGTCAATTGAGCCCGGTGCTGCAGCTGCCGCATGATCTCGGAAATTTTCTTCTCCCGCTCGCGCAGTTCTCTGTTTGCCGTCGCTAATTCCTCATGGTGGGCGGGTCTGTTCAAGGCTGGGCGGTTGATCTGGTTGTAAAAGTAATTCAACTCCTGGCGCAGGGTCTCGAGTTCGCGCAGCAATTCAGCTTCAAAAGCATCGCGCGGCGACGCTTGCGGTCGCGACCCACTGCCCATCGTCTCGACCAGAGAACGCGCACGAGCTCGCTCAACATAGGCAAAAGCTTCCGTTGTGCGCTCCGTTTCACTGTTCAGGCAAAGCCGCACCAATTCCTTGTAGGGCGTCAGCTTATCCGCCAGGAAGGCGCTGCGAAACTCCTCGCCCGGAAGTGGAGCGCGCAACTCTTCAGTAAGTTCGAGCGCCTCTTTGAATGCCTCTTCCGCCTGCCGGGTCCGGCCAGTACTTACCGCCAGCAATCCGAGCGAGGTATAGCAGCGCTCGGCGACTTGTGATTGCTCATTTTGTTGAGCCTCGGTGAGCGTTTGCTCGAGAGTTTTTTGCGCCGACTCGAGCTCGCCCCCGGCCCGTTCAGCTTCGCCCCGAAGCCAGCGAGCCGTCAGCAAGCGGCGCCAGCTTCCTGATTGAATCAGATGTGGTTCAGCTGCGGTGACGGTTTGCGCAGCCAGGACATAATTTGCGTCCTGATAGTCCAACTGCGCCTGGGATAGAGCCACCATCGCAGTTCCGACGTGGTTGCCTTCGGCTTCGTAAAGCTGCTGCGCGCTCAGCAGGAACGCCCGCGCATCTGTCGTGCGGCCAAGCAATAACGACGCGCGACCGCTAAGAGCGAGGGCCCGCGCTTGCTCAGCGCGCATTCCCAGTGCTGCAAACTTTGGAATGACACGCTGGTAGATCTCCGCAGCCTCAGTCACCAGATTCAATTCGAGGTAAGCATCGGCAATCTCCTGCTCAGCCACTGTCGACTGGTGCGGCATTTCGAGTGAGGCATAGCGGCGCCGCGAGCGTTCCAGGTAATCCAGGGCCCGATCGTAACGGCCCTGAAGCAATGCAAAGTTACCGATGTTGCCTTCAATTTCGGCCAGCGTCACCGGCAAAGCCGCCGCCTCCGCCTGCTGCAGCGCCTGTTCATAAAGATCTTCAGCGGACTTGAAGCGGTGCAGGACCGCGTGAGTGTTAGCCAGACAGTTATTAATGATGGCGAGTTGCTTCTGATCAACTTTTAAAGCCAGGAAGCGTTGCCGGGCAGCGCTTTGCATTTCTTCGGCTTCGTGATATCGCTCGCGTCGAAACAGCAAGTTGCCGAGGTTATTTTCGATGCGTCCCGCGGACAGTAAATCGTCATGGCTTAGAAAGATCTCACGCACGCGCCGGCCGCATTCGATGGCTTCGTCATAGCGCCCGAGCATTGCCAGCGCAATAAGCTTACTCACCTGGGTGGTAGCAGCGGTATGTTCCTGGCCTAAAGAAAGAAAGCGAGCCGCCGCGGCATTCAGAGAGGAAAGGGCGATCTCCATCCTTCCTTCTATAATCGCTGCGATCCCGCCCACCCATTCTGCGAGAGCGTTGATCTCTTCCTCGTCATTGAATTCAGCGAGCTTCTTCAGAGCAGCAGCAGCCTGGACGGACCGGGCGGGCTCAACCGTAAAGGCTTCGTAGCAGATATCCTTAAGAGCGTAGGCGAGCTCCCGAGCAGTGCAGGCATGGTGGTCCCTGAGCAATGCTTCTCGGCCGGCATCGCTCGAGTCCATCAGACGGCCCGCCAGCTCTGCGCACTGCATCTTGCCGGGATTATCCCCCTAGTTCCAAGAGTGGTATTTCTAACTCGACATGACTCAGACTGACCCTGAGCGAGTAGGAGCCCGCTGGGACGGAAGAGAATTTGAACTCACAGACATCGTTAAGAGTCGCAGCAGCGGAATGCGCAACACCTTCGAGAGCCACTTGACCGCCCGCGCAGGTATGGCCCAGCACCTGGCCTGAAACGATGAGGCCGTCGGCGCGGCTTTCAACTCGTATATCAAGATCGCCCTCATCGGTTTCGAACAACAACTGTCTGACCGGTGATTGGCCGGAACGCATGCCGAAAGCCGGAGCGGCGGTAAAACTGTCAAAGCTCAGCGCGGCAACTATGCGGCGCAACAGCGAAGGCTCACTGGCATGGCTGCGAGACTGAAACATATTAACCGCGTGAGCGATCAAATCGCGCGGGGCATCCGCGGCAGTGTCTGAGCGCATGAGGTTGATAACGTTTGATAGCCGGTCGAAGTCAGCAGAGCAACTCGAGCACTCTGCAACGTGTACCATCAGGTTCTCTCGCTCGGTCGGAATCCTGCCCTCAGCCAGGTCGGTCAGCTTTTCGAAGGGGATGTGTGATTTGGGATTCTTCATGGTTTCTCTTGGGGGCATTTAGTTTCCACTAGCGAATGAACTGCGAGCTACCGGTCGCCTGAACAGTGTGCCCCGCTCTGGCAAAAATACAATCCTCTTCATTTATCAACCAAACGCAGCAATTTTTCGAGGCACCGGGCGCGCGTCGGTCCAATACTCCCCGCTGAGGTCCCCAGTAAGCGGGCAATCTCCGCATATGGTGGAGCCTCGTCCCGGTAGAAAAGGAGTTTGATTAGTTGTTGGCAGCGCTCATCCAATTCGGCAACCGCAGTTCGAACGGAGTGTTGTGCCTCGAGCCGCACCAGGATCTCATCGGCCAGTGGAGCGTCGTCTGCCAGCACAGCCATTTCATCTTCACTGTCCTCATCCCCGCCGCGTCGCTGACGCGATTCCTTGTTATTAACGATTAGGCGCCACGTCTTCCGTCGGGCCGTTGTCACGAGCCAGGCCTGCAAACGTTCCGGCTGCTCGATTTCGTCGAGCTTTTCCAGGAGCGTGGTAAAGACGTCCTGGAAAACATCAGCCGCCTGATCCTCATCCAGACCGGCTCTTCTGGGAATCGTGTAAAGCAAGCGCTGATAGCGATTGACAAGCTGTTCCCACGCCGCTTGATCACCACGGCGACAGGATTGGATTAACTGCTGGTCAGTTTGCTTCATCAACAATAAAGACTGCTTTTTGACTTACAAGAGCATAGAGATTGTCGCCGGTTATTGTCTAGCAGACTACTGACAAATCATCCTTGCGCCAATAGTCCGGGTGGGCAGCGTTTGAAGACTTCCCCAGGGCTGACGAAGCTGAAAACGCTAATGATCGACCTTCGTGTATTTTTCTCCCGCCTCGCCACACTGTTGATGCGGAAACCGCCTTTCGCGACGGGCGTTAGTGCCGGCGAATTTGCGGTAGCAACTCAGCAAAGGATGTGAACTTAATGTACCCTAAAACAAAATCCAATAAGAGAATGCATGCCGCCGTTACCGCAGGCGCATTACTCTTTTTCATGGCCTGGGCTGGAGCCTCCGGCATCTCGTGGCTGGGCGGTTCCAACACTGAGGCCAAGTCCTTAATGTCTTTCGCACTCTTCCCCCAGGGTACGCCTTCACCTTCGCCAACTTCGAGTCCGACTCCATCGCCTAATCCGACTGCGACTCCGTCGCCCGCCGACGAACACTGCAAGATTAGTTTGAGTGCTTCGAGCTTTACTGCGGGAGAGGGTGCCGGGCAGGTGGTGATTGGAGTAAATCGCATTTGTGACCGTGTACGCGATTCCAAGGTTGATTTCTTTACCCAAAATCGTTCCGCCACAGCCGGTTCTGATTACATAGCAGCCGCAGGCCGCATCCTGTTCGCCCCCGGCGAAACCAGCAAGACGATAACGATTTCCATCATTGACGACGCCGTTGCCGAAGGAAACGAGAGCTTCAGCTTCTTCCTCAACGATCCCGGCGGGAGTGCGATGCTGATTAATCCTACTTCCGCTCTGATTACAATTATTGACAATGACGGCACGCCCGGGCCATCCCCTTCGCCAACGCCGTCACCTAGTCCGACTGCGACGCCGTCGCCCACACCTTCTCCCATACCATCGCCGACGCCTGACGCTGAGCACTGCAAGATAAGTCTGAGTTCGTCCACCTACTCCGTGAATGAAAGTGCTGGCCGGTTGGCAGTCACAGTTAATCGTACCTGCGATCGAGCGCAGGATTCGAAAGTCGACTACTTTACGCGCAGTGGCACTGCTTCAGCTCAATCTGATTTCACCTTTGCCGCCGGTCGTGTGAACTTTGCCGCCGGTGAGACCAGCAAGAGCATTAATCTGTTAATCACGGACGATGTCTCGGTTGAGCCGGACGAAACATTCACTCTGTTTCTAACTGATCCAGGCGGCAGCGCCTCGCTGAGCGCGCCCAGCAGCGCCACCATCACGATTGTCGACAATGATGTTGTTGCGCCCACCACCAACCCGGTGGACCAGGCCGAGTTTTTTGTGCAGCAACACTATGCCGACTTTCTCAATCGCGCTGCAGACCAGAGTGGCCTCTCTTACTGGAGCGGCCGCATCAACGAATGCGCCGGCAATGAAGACTGCATTCGCGATCGCCGGATTGGAGTTTCCGCCGCGTTCTTTATCGAACAGGAATTCCAGGAGACGGGGAACTACGTGTACCGCTTGTACCGGTCAACTTATGGTCGCCGGCCCATGTATGGAGAGTTCATGCCTGACCGCGGTCGCCTGGTCGCCGGCAGTGATTTGGCTGCCAACAAAGTGCTGTTCTCTGATGAATGGGTTCAGCGGCCAGAATTTCAACTGGAATTTCCCGGATCGCTATCAGCGCATGACTTCGTTAATCGGTTGATGGATCGGGCGGGATTGTTCCCCTACCAGGTTGAGCGCGAAAGGCTGGTGAATGAAATGTTCAGCGGCAAGACACGTTCGCAAGTGTTACGGGATGTAATTGAGATGCCCGAGTTCAAACAGCGCGAATACAACAGGGCGTTCGTGCTGATGGAGTACTTTGGCTACCTGAGACGCGATCCGGATGCGAGTGGTTATGACTTCTGGCTCAACATTCTTAACAGCCAGGGATTCAACAACAATTATCGCGGCATGGTTTGCGCGTTTATTACCTCAGGTGAACTACAAGACCGTTTCAGTTCACTCCGCACACGCAACGATGGTGAATGCGGCCACTGAGGTTCAACGCTTCGGCAAAATTTACGAAGCTTATTGAAATTGCCGCTCTGGAGGGGGAAAATTCCGGGGCGGCAATCCGGGGGGTGGGATCCATTGGGTCTCGCCCCTCACGCTATCAAGGAGAGTAACCTGTCTGGGCCACGAGGGGAATCGCGAGTACGAGTGACGTCGCTACTCTCTTAGACGCTACTTTTAGCCTCGCCCTTCCGTCGCGACTATTTGTTTGATGTCCGGCTAGCTTATTGGGTTTTGGTTTTGCTTTTGTGGGCCAGCCACACCAGAACAGTGAGAATCGTCGTGACCAGCGCAGAGAGCAGGCAGTACTGACAGAAATGCCGGATAACTACCGCTTGTAAATAAAACAGCCAGAGCGTGATGCCAAACATCAGAGTGACAACGGCAAACAATAATTTGTCCACCAGCTTGTATTGAAAAGCGGCGAGGGTCGCAAGTGTGAAAACTGTGAAGTAGGCCACCGCACCGACAAGCGCTAACGGAACTCCGGCGATTACCGCGTAAGGACTGCTGAGTACTTCGGAACAGCCCGACAACGTGCACCGCAGACTCTGACCGGTGATGTGTTGAATGGTTAAGTAGAGCGCATCGGCGAGTCCGATGAGTGAAGTTGCCGCTGCAATAGCGTAAAGGATCGTCGCTCGTCGCTGAGAAGTTTCCGGCATTTGCGCCTGCTGATTTTTCCCGGGCTCAAGCGGCTCCGTAGTAAGTACACGGAGCCGTGCGAGCCTCACTTATTTGCTCAGTGCCTGGTTGATTGCCGCGCGCAAACCTTCCGGAGTCAACTGTTCGAACGGAACTTCGACGCCATTGAGAAAAACCGTCGGGGTACCTTTCACGCCCAGTGAGTGTGCCCGGTTGCCATCCAGAAAAATTCTCTGGTCGACTGCCTCACCGGTTTGATCACGCTGCCACCGTTCGACATCGAGGCCAATCTGTTTTGCGTATACTGCAAATACCGGACGCACATCAAACACGTCCTTCCAGGCTTTTTGGTTCTGATAGATCAAGTCATGCATTTCGAAGAATCTACCCTGCAAGCCTGCTGCTTCGGCAGCCCGCGCAGCCGGGAGAGCATGCACATGGTTTGGTGTCAGCGGGAACTCGCGAAAGATGACTTTTATCCGTGGTCCAAACTCATCTTCAGTGCCTTTGAGCACCGAATAAAACAGACCGCAGGGTGGGCATTCAAAGTCGCCAAATTCTTCGATAATTACCGAAGCGTTTTCCGATCCGCGAAAATGCGGTGGCTGAGCGCCCGGCGCTGCATTCGTCGCGGCATTCGTCGCGGCATTCGCCCGTGCCGTTTGGGCTGCCACGTCGGTAGTGGTTGTGCTGACTGGTGTCGACGGGCTCGGGACCGCAGCTTCTTTCATGTAAAAGTACGCGCCAAACGCTACGGCGAGCACAACTATGATGATGACAAAAGGTATTAGACGTTTCATGATAGCGGTTTGGTTTCTCTTCGGGTTTTTGGTTTCGTCTCTGTGCTTTCAAGCTGGAACCAGATAAGTCGTTCCATCATCAAGCTAAGACAGGACACCAGGAATCAGAACCGATATTGTTTAGGCGGCCGCAGCAGCCACGGTTGCAGCCAGCGAATGAAAGATACCACGACCATCGCTTGACCCGAGCAAATCCTCGCAGGCCCGTTCCGGGTGTGGCATCAGCCCCATCACGTTGCGTTCGCGATTGCAGATTCCGGCAATATTCTGGCGCGAGCCATTTGGATTCGCGGCGTCGGTAACGGCGCCCTGCGCGTCGCAGTAGCGAAACACAATCCGATCATCGCGCTTGAGCTCAGCCAGGGTTAAATCATCGCAGACATAATTTCCCTCGGCATGCGCGATTGGCAAGCGCAGAACGTTATCACTCCCCAGTTCCGTGGTGAACGGAGTATTCGTAGTTTCCACGCTCACATATACGTGTTCGCAAATGAAATGCAAATTACGGTTGCGAATCAAAGCTCCGGGCAGCAGTCCCGCTTCACAAAGTATTTGAAAGCCGTTGCAGATGCCGAGAACCAGCCGGCCACTGCGGGCGAATTTCTGAACCGAACTCATCACCGGTGAAAAACGGGCGAGCGCACCCGCGCGCAGGTAGTCTCCATATGAGAAGCCGCCCGGAATAATGACCGCGTCATAGCTGCTGAGATTAGTTTCGCGGTGCCAGATAAAATCCACCGGCTGGCCCACGTGCTTGGAAATCACGTGGTAAGCGTCGTGATCGCAGTTCGACCCTGGGAAAACTATGACTCCGAATTTCACGCGTCAAACTCCACTCGATAGTCTTCAATGATCGGATTGGAAAGCACTTCGGCTGCAATGCGGGCCACGGCGGTTTGCGCTGCCGCGTCCGCCACAGCATCGTTCAATGAGATCTCGAAATACTTTCCCTGGCGCACGTCGGCGATGTCACTGAATCCCAGCAACTCGACGGAGTGTTGAATGGCTTTGCCCTGGGGGTCGAGAACGCTCGGTTTCAGGGTTACGTAAACTTTCGCTTTCATGGCTTTATACTCCCGCCAGATAGTAAGGCAAAGATTGCGCGTTGTGTAGCGCTTAGCTTAATATCTGGCCCATTGCGGTCGCAGATACTCTGCCCGCCGCGGTTTTATTAGAGCGCCGCGGATTGAATTTCAAATCTCATTCGAGCTAGACAGGAGAACACCGAGCTATGGAAAACTATCCTTCAGGTGGAAAATCGGCTATCGGGCTGGATGCGAATCTCGCCGCTGCACTTGGCTATCCCATCGGCGTGCTTGGTCTCATTAGCTTCTTCATCGATAAGGAAAACAAGTTTGTCAGATTCCATGGGATTCAGTCGGTCCTCTACTCCGTCGCTCTGGGTGTCATTTTCACCATCATTTGGGTTGTGCTTGCGGTGGTGGCCTTGATTCTGGCTCAGATTTCCGGGGCCCTCGCGGCTCTTATCTGGGTGCTCTACCTGCTGCTCTTCCTGGCCGGCATGGTGCTCTGGTTAGGAGTGCTGCTCTACTCAGCCTACCGGGCCTACCAGGGCCAGACTTTTAAGCTTCCTTTGGTCGGGAACTTCGCGGAGAAGATGGTTGCGAGCTAGGAGGCATGACAGCGGCGGTCTACCGGACGGGGAATAATTTTTCGGGCTGATCCCGTATATAGTCGCTGGTCCAGCGCATATTGGCCGGGCTTTAGAATACGCGCTCGAAAATTGTATCGATGTTGCGTAAATAAGTTTCCAGCGCGAAAGCCTCATCTATTTCCGCCGCTGACAGATGCGCGCTAATATCGGCGTCAGCTTTCAATAGAGTCTGGAAGTCCTGCCCGTCATCCCAAACACGCATCGCATTTCGCTGCACCCACTCGTAGGCGGTTTCGCGCGCCAGTCCCTTCTGCGTCAGCGCCAGCAACAGCTGTCCACTAAAGACCAACCCGCGGGTAGCGTTCAGGTTCTCCAGCATGCGCTCCGGGTACACTACCAAACCGTCAACCAGCGCAATCGTTTTCTGTAGCATGTAATCCAGAGTGATGCTGGAATCAGGCAGTACGACGCGTTCGGCCGAAGAGTGCGAGATGTCGCGCTCATGCCACAAGGCTACATTTTCCAAACCCACGATACAGTTGGCGCGCACCAGGCGCGCCATACCGCAGATGCGTTCGGAAATGATCGGATTGCGTTTGTGCGGCATTGCGCTCGAGCCCTTCTGGCCTTTGGTAAAGCGCTCCTGGGCTTCACGAACTTCAGTTCTTTGCCAGTGCCGTACCTGTAAAGCAAACTTGTCCAAAGACGAGGCAATGATCGCGAGCGTGCTGAGATATTCCGCGTAGCTATCGCGCTGGATAATCTGGGTCGAGACCGGTGCCGCCTTGAGGCCCAGGCGCGCGCAGACTTTTTCTTCCACGATCGGATCCAAAAGCGCGAAAGCGCCGACCGCCCCGCTAATCTTCCCGACCGCCACCGCCACCCTGGCCCGTTCGAGGCGCTCGCGATTGCGCCGCATCTCGTCGTACCAAAGTGCGAACGTCAGTCCAAAAGAAGTTGGCTCAGCATGGATGCCGTGGGTCCGGCCTACCTGCGGCGTCTGTTTGAATTCGAAGGCCCGCCGTTTTAGCACGGGTAACAGACCGTCAATCTTTTGCAGCAGCAGATCGCACGCGTCTCGCAGGAGCAAAGCATTGGCTGTGTCCACGACGTCAGACGAGGTCAGACCGTAGTGTACAAAGCGCGCTGCCTCGCCGATGGCTTCGGCGAGATTCGTGGTAAAGGCGATCACGTCATGATTGGTGATCTTCTCAATCTCGTTGATGCGCGCGACGGAAAAGCTGGCCCGGCTTTTAATCTCAGCTACCGCCTCGGATGGGATGGTGCCCATTTCGGCGTGCACTTCACAGACTGCGATCTCAACTTCCAGCCACTTCTGGAACCTCGATTCTTCAGACCAGAGTGCGCCCATTTCGGGAAGTGTGTAGCGTTCGATCATAAAATTTTTATCCGCCGATTACGCACATTACACCGAGTAAGAAATAAGATTCACTTCGCACATTGGCCGGCCGATTGGCAACCGCGGGCGATTAACCTACTGCAGTGCGGTTGAGTTAACAAAATACTTGGCGAGTACCCAGCGGCCGTTGCGCTCGACTACAGTGAATGTTTCCATCCCCTCGCTGCGCTCGAACTTCGTGTCGTAAGTTAGAACAAAAGAGTGCCCGGCCAGCCTGCCGTTTGAGCGATTCTCTTCCGCAGCGGCGTGCAGGGTCCGGCTCTTAACTTTGCCAAGCTTATCTTTCACGGTGCCGAACACCTGAGCCGTTTTTTCCATCGTGGAGTCCTGACGCCATTGGTCATCGGCTTCACGGTAGATCTTATCGTAACGCCCAGCTTCGGCATCCTCACCCACGCTTGCGACCAGAGCTTCGACTTCCGGCGGCACGCCCTCACGATTGGCCTTCAACGCACAACTACTGCTCAGGAGCAGAACCGACAGCAACGCTGTCATGGTTAGGAGAATGTTTCGTGTTCCCCTCAGGCCAGAGTCGCCGTGTCTCAGTGTCAGTCTTAGTTCCATCCACAATCCTTCATACTTCGATCCACGGAGTCGGCTCCCTGGGAAATGAGAGCGTGATCTCCGTCTCAGCCGGAAATAAAGGCGCGCGCTCCTGGAGCGCGACTTCAGCCGTTATCCTGGCGAGATAGGGATTGTTCGCGCGTTGCGAAAGATGTGCGAGTACGATATGCCGGGCCGTTCCGTCAAAACCATACTGCAGCCACTCAGCCACATCTTCATTTGATATATGGCCAAGCCGCGAGAGGATTCGTTGCTTCAATTCCCAGGGGTAAACCTCGCACGCCTTGAGCATGTCACGGCTGTGATTTGATTCCATAACGATGGCTGCACAGCCGCGCAGACGCTCGGTAATCAGGGTTGTGATGTGTCCGAAATCCATCAAGGTGGCAATCTTCACTCCCGCATGCGTGGCCGTGAAACCAAAGTTGTCGGCGGCGTCATGTGGGATGGTGAACGGATGGAAGTCTATTTCGCCCACGCGAAAGTCTTTGCTCGATTCTATTTCTTCGACGCGATCCTGGAGTGCGGCAGAGCGGCGGCGAGGTTCTTCGTTACTCACGCCAAAGTGTTCGCTGAGGTATGCTTCGCGGGTTTGCCCGGAAACGAAGACAGGACAATCGACCATCTTCAGCAGCACTCGCAAACCCCCAGAGTGGTCGCTGTGCTCGTGTGTCATCACAATACCGTCGAGCCGCGTGGCGTCTTCACCGACCAGGGCGAGCCGGCGCACGAGCTCGCGCGCGCTCAGACCCGCGTCGATTAGCACACGAGTTTCTCCGGCGACAATCAGCACCGCATTACCGGTTGAGCCGCTGCCAAGAACAGTGAGTTTCATTCGTTGTTGTGCCCGCCAAATTGCAGTTTGACGGACCAGTTTCAGATCACGAGGCGCGAGCGATCAACGCTAAAGCCGTTGAGATTTCCGAGCGCGCCCAGCGCCAGGTTTTCGGACTTCAAGTAAGTTTGCCCCACGCGCAGGATATCATCCGAGGTGACGGCTTCAAGACGCTGAATCATCTCATCGGGAGAGATGCGGCGACCGTGAACAATTTCCTGGCGCGCGAGCGTAGTGGCACGCGCATTCGAAGATTCAAGACCCAGCAGCGTCGAAGATACGGCCTGGTCCTTGACCAGCCGCAGTTCAGCTTCGTCAACGGGCTCGTTCACTATCCGTCGCAGCTCGTTCAGCGAGATATCGAGCACCTCGTCCAATTGCGCTGGCGAAGTTCCCGCGTAGACTGAGAAGACGCCGATGTCTGAAAAGGTGCTGATGCCAGCGCCTACTGAATAGGCCAGGCCGCGCTCTTCCCGAATGCGCTGCCAGAGGCGGCTGGACGTGCCGCCGCCAAGCACTGAAGCGAGCAAGTTGGCAGCATAGCGATCGTCATTTCGCGACGAGGGCCAGGGAAGGGCGATGAGCAATTGTGCCTGCTCTAGCTCCTCCTTTTGCTCGATTAGAATCGGCGCTGCTGCAGTGGGTAGCGACATGTCAGCCTGGAAGCTCGCCGAGCCGACGTTTCGGGCCGGCGAGGTTCCATTTCCAAAAGCGCATGCGGCCAGTTCAACCAGTCGGTCATGATCGATATTTCCCGCCGCCGCGATTACAAAGTTCCGTGGCGAAAACTCGCTTCCGTGAAACTCCGCCGTGGTCGCGCTATCAAAACTCTGCACAGTTTCAGCGGTTCCCTCGATGGGCCGACCCAGTGGATGGGCCGGGAAGTAGACCGCATTGAAAAGCTCTGACAGCAGTTCATCCGGAGTATCCTCAACCATCTTAATTTCTTCGAGAATGACTTTTTGCTCGCGTTCAAGATCTGTCGAATCAAAGCGCGGGTGAGCCAGCATATCGGCCAGCAGATCAAATGCCAGCGGCAGTCCCTTATCTGCAACCTTGATGGTGAATCCAGTTAGTTCGTGTGTGGTATAGGCATCGAGATGCCCCCCTAGGCGATCCGACTCAATGGCAATGTCATGGGCCGAACGGCGCTCGGTGCCTTTAAAGACGGCGTGTTCGATAAAATGGCAAATCCCATTTAGCTCCGGAGATTCATGTCGCGAGCCGCGCCGCACCCAGATCCCGGCCGTGACTGAGCGTAAGCCGGGCATATGTTCAGTTAGAATCGTGATACCGTTTGGGAGCTTGGTAGATTGTACTTCTTCGATCATTCTTGTTCGGAAACTCATTTCAGCGCAGCCCTTTACTTTTCGAGACGAGAAATCGTAACACGCGCCAAAACATGCGGCAAAGGCAGCCCCGAAGAGACCGCGATTAGGCTGCAAACTGTTGATTTACTTGGAGAGAAAGGTGTTCTAAGATTTCCCAGGCCGGCCGGTCCGATTCAGCAGGACGGGCGCCGCTCGCTTCCAGCGTGCTTCCTATTCAGAAGAAGCTTTTAAATAAGCCGGGTAACTCCAGCGCATTGATGCACGCAGGATGCGTGCGGTCCCAGGGTTGTGTTGCATTACATCATCAGGAAAGCAACTATCGAAGACCGGCCGGCGATCGAACAGCTAATCATCGCGTCGGCAAGAAAACTGAGTCGAGCAGATTACTCGGTTGAACAAATCGAAGCCGCGATTGAAGAGGTGTTCGGCGTTGACACAAAGCTTATTCAGGACGGCACTTACTTTGTCGCAGACGAGTTGGGAAAACTAATTGGGTGCGGCGGATGGAGCAAACGAAAGACTCTGTTTGGTGGCGACCAGTTTGCCGATCGGGATCCGGGCGAACTGGATCCGCAGACTGAGCCGGCGAAAATTCGCGCATTCTTTGTCCATCCGGAGTTCGCGAGAAAAGGAGTCGGGCGAGCAATTCTCGAGCGCTGCGAAGCGGAAGCGAAAGCTTCCGGATTTAGAAACCTTGAGTTGATGTCTACGCTGCCTGGGATCAAACTCTACGAGGCTTGTGGATATCAGAACGGCGAACAATACGAGTACCCCATGGGGAATGGCGTCGTACTGCCGCTTCGGATCATGCGGAAGGAGTTGCTCGGTAAATGATTGAATCATTATTAGCAGGGGTTCAGAGTACCGACTTCAGGGTTTTTTGGCAGCGTCCAATGCCCGCCTGAAGGCGGTAGTCTAAACGTCTGTGAGGAGCTTAAATATATGTCTCATCGCAAACACTCTAAAGCTTTGGTCGCAGGACGTTGCGCCATCCTGCTTGTTTGTCTGACGATTCTCTGGCCCACCCTGGTCAATGGTCAGGCCGGGGAGAGTATCCCGGAGTTGAAAGCACAGGCGCGAAACCTAATTGATCAACTGCGCTACACAGAGGCAGTTCCGGTGCTGGAAAAAATCGCCGCAGCGGAACCGAACGACGCTGAGACACATTATTTCCTCGGTTCAGCGCTGTTGGGAGTAGTTGCCAATACCACCGGCGAGAACGCCCAACGCCAACTGCGCCTGAAGGCCCGCGCTGAATTCTTAAAAGCAAAGCAACTGGGCAATAAGGCTACGAATTTGGATGCGATGATTGAGTCGCTCGCCGCTGACGGCTCGGGTCACAAGGCCTTTTCTGACAAAGCTGAGGCCGAAGCATCGATGAAAGAAGGTGAAGCATCCTTTGCTCGCGGACAGCTTGACGATGCCTTCCGTTCATATCAAAAGGCCCTCAAGCTGGACCCGACCCTATATTACGCAGCGCTTTTTTCCGGTGACGTAAAAATGCAGAATGGAGACTTCGCGGGAGCCGAAGTCTGGTACCAGCGAGCCATAGCGATTGATCCAAACAAAGAGACTGCATACCGTTATTCGGCCAGTCCCCTTATGAAACAACAAAAGTATGATGAAGCACGTGACCGCTATGTCGAAGCTTTCATAGTTGAACCTTACAATTCCTTCACCGCCTCAGGTCTTAATCAGTGGGCCCAGATCACAAATAATTCACTGGCTCATCCACAGATCGACATTCCTGTCAGCGTAACTTTTGACGATAAAGGTAACGTCAAGATTAATTTGGATGCAGCCGTGATGCTCGGTAAGGATGATGGTTCATTTGCCTGGATCATCTACGGAACCACACGCTCAACCTGGCAGAAAGAAACCTTCAAGAAGACTTTTCCAGGTGAGCCGGCGTATCGACACTCGCTGGCTGAGGAAGCCGATGCGCTGCGCGCCGTTATCCAGATGGCGTCTGCCGACAAGAAGACTAAGGTTCTCAGCCCGCCGCTGGCGAAGCTTAAGAAACTCAATGACGAGGGATTGCTGGAAGCTTACATACTGCTGGCACGAGCGGACCGGGGGATCGCCCAGGACCACGCAGCTTATCTCAAAGCCCATCGCGACAAGCTACGCCAGTACACCCTGGACTATGTCACAAAGAGCGGCGGCAATGATAAGTGAGTAGAACTCCAGTTGTGATCTGTGAGAAGTAGATCGCTCAGTGCCGGCAGGGATGCGCCCGGCCCCATCCTAGAGCAGTTGAAAATTATAACTGATGATCGTTTTCGTTTTTTGAGTGCGACCCGCTCTTCCCAGTGGTTCAAACTTGGCTTGTTTCGCAGCATTGACTGCTGCCTCCTGAAGCATGGGTGAACCGGAAATCGCTTCCGCATCGGCAACGGAACCGTTCTCGTCAACAGTTGCCAGCACTCTGACGATACCAGCAACTTGCCGTTGGCGGGCTTCATCCGGATAGATTGGGCGCGGCAGACTGATCACGCGATTGCTGAGCATTTCATTTTCAACAAAGACAGCCGGCCGGCCCGGCATATCCAGGCGTACTATGCCTTCGTTTCCCGTCGGCAGACTCATATTGTTATTGCTGGGGCGGACAAAGATTTCGCCACGCGCTTCCAGTCCCGCTTTTTCGGCCAGCGTGTTCACGACGGAGGCGCAAATCGCTTTACTGTCAACCCGGAAGCTGGTGGTCCCGCCGGCGTGCGAAGCCTGATCATGATATTGGATCGTCACGTAGGGATTTTTGGTTTTGATCCATCCGATTGGATTTACGCCGTAGGGAAGGGGAACTGATCCGAGAATTGATGCGGTCTTGGGACGGTTTGCCTGGGAGTCGGCGAATTCCTGGCTGATCGAAGCGTAGGGAATAAAAAACACTTCCTTACCCAGCTTGTTGCGGAATACCAGCCGGCTATTTACATCGTCAAAGTTAAGCGTGCCTTCCTGCTTTTTGTTATAGCCAAACACTCCGCCTTCATATTTTGCCTTGACAGATTGTGGCGCCGCTTCGGGCTTAGCGGTGGTACTGGACTTATCAATAGCGCGCGGCGCTTGTGCTGCCGCAGCGCTTAGCAGCGTCAGCAAAACCAGCGAAGCACCAATCAGTTTCAGGTAAATATGCATGTGGATCTCCCTCTTAAAACTAAATAACTCAAGTTGGCCAAATTATTTTGCGAACGGCCGGACACGATCAGCCGACTCCTTAAAGTCAGCATCCGTGGGTACCAGGTTCAGGCCCTTCTGATAAGCCCCCAGTGCTTTGCCGTATTGTTTGCTCACTTCGTAGGCGTAGCCAAGTTCGCGATAGACGTTGACATCATCAGGCTTCTTTTCGGCCGCACGCTCAAGCGCTGCAATTGCTTTAGGAAAAATCTTAAGGCGAGACTGCGCCACGCCCAGCAGATAAAAGGTAAATGAGTTGGCCTCCGGAGTGGCTACTTTTTCAAGCGCCGTGGCCGCGCGCTGATATTGCTTGGCGCCAATTAAAGCCTGGCCAAACAACATCACCGCATCGGCATCGGTACGGACCTTGATCAAACCTTCTCCGGCACGCACCGCACTTAAATAATCAGCGTCCGCTGCGGCAGGATCGCCGGCCAAGGCCGCCCTTCTCAAGTAAGCAGAAGTCAGCAGCAACCAGGCGCCGGCCATCCGAGGATCGTTAACTGTAGCTCGATTTAAAGCGGCAATCGCAGTAGCGGGATCGTTGCGTGTGAGGGCGATCTGTCCCAGGAAGTAAAGCGCGTTGGCGTCTTTGGGGTTGGCTTTGACGACAGCATTAAAAGTCCGTTCGGCGTCGGTAGCTTTTCCTGTCTTGTATTCCGCCCAGCCACGGTAATAGAGCATCAGAGCGTCGGGTTCTGCACCCGTTCTTGACGTTGCTTTCACCAACAGCGGGAGCGCCTGGTCAAATTTTTCGGCGAGGACATACGCCTGGGCCAAAGCGTCGATCGTCGGCGCATCCTCTTGCTTGGCGACCTCCTGAAGATTGAGTGCAGTTTGTAAATCAATAGCCGCTTCCGGATACTGCTTCAGCGCGAGTTCGGAAAAGCCGGCTATCTTCCACGCCTCGGTGTTTTGCGGATCTGTTTTGGCAATCTGTTTTGCCTCTCTTGCTGCGGCCGCGTACTGCTTTTGCTGGAACAAGCCGTAGGCGTGCGTGGTGTCGCCGGTGTCCACTCCGACGGGGGCTGAAGAATCGGCGATGGGTTTGACAGGCTTGATGTCAAGCAAGGGAACATTGGAATTTCTCGCGGCTGGGGTCGGCGTCGGTTTTGGCAGAAGCAGCGAATCCTCCTGGTTCTGCACGGGCTTCGGTTGCACTCGCCGCGGCCTGCTGGATTGCGCAATCACACCTCCGGCGAGCAGAGCGATGATTGCCCCGCTGCTTATGAGACTGCCCGTACCGCGTGGGGAACGAAATGGATAGCTAAACATGCGGAGACCTTTCCAGGAGAGATGATGCGTAATATTTGAATTCACCAAAATGCGGCTAAAGCCAGAATCTCGGATGCGGCGGCCCGCACTTGAGTTTGCCGCTGGCAAGGTTAGCGCAAGTTGGGTGGGCCCTACAAACTACGAGCATTCTACGAGGAGGCTCGCCAGGGCTTGGGACTTTGAGCCACAAAGCAAACGACCGGCGAGTTATCACCGGTCGTCTGCTGTTCCTGAGCCCAACCCCAAAATTAGAAACTAAGTTTCAAGCCGAACTGGAACTGCCGCGGATCGAACGACGCGGTGGGACGGCTGTAGTAGCGGCCGTTGCTTGCGCGTTGATGGAAGGCATTGACGTCATCAAAGAACGGCGACACCGAGCCTTCGTTAAAGCGATTGAAGAGATTGAATCCCTCTGCAATCAACTCGATCTTCACACGTTCGTTCCATCGGATTGATCGCGACAGTCGCATGTCGAGAGACATGAAACGGTGCGTGACGCCTGAATTACGTCCCAACGAACCGGAAGTAAATGGCGCCGGGACGGTCAACGTGCCATCCGAGCTCACGTTGGGGCGATCAGTCTGGCTGGACTGGTCGTTGTTCGTGTCCTGATTGGTCAGGATATTAAAGGGTCGTCCGGATGAGACTTCAACAATTGGGGCAACGGTGAAGTCGGCCAGGAACTTATGCAGGCCGTCGCCTGAGCGCCAATCGCTGGGCGAAGTGACAACGCCGCTAAATACAAACCGGTGCCGCTGATCAAACAACGCGTCAGCACGCTCTGCGCGGAAGTTGCGGTTGTCCTGGGGCAGCAACAACGTCTGCAGATCTGATGAGTCGTCAATTGAGTGCGACCAGGTGTACGACGCCAGGAATTGATAGTTGTGCGAGAAGCGTTTCTTGATGTCGATATTCAAAGCGTTGTAGTTTGAGTTGCCATCAGAAACCTGCGCATTGACTGAGCCAAACGGCGAAACTACTCCGGGAGTGCGCAACGAACCTATCATGGCTCCGTTGAGCGTCGCCGGTGTAACCAACCCACCGGACAAGGCCTGGGCCAGGAAATAATTTGGCGCGCTCGGCCGGAAGAAGTTCGCCACGCCCGCATTGACAATCCGATTACTGAGATTTGCCAGCGGCGCAGTCACCATGCCCGGCACGATAATCGCGAAAGTCTGACCCGCAGTCGCATACGGCGCAGCCCCCGCGGGCGTTGCCTGTGTGTAGCACAGCAGCGGCACACCACCCGGGCAGGGTGTCCCAGTAGTCGGGATAGAGAAAGCGACCGCTTCAGTCGTGTTGTTCGGATTGCGACCGGCGAAGCGCGCGAAGTTTGCCATCTGCAGATCGATGCGCGGCGCGTTTATGTCAAGCGGATGTGGCAGATGATGTGCGCCCACAAACAGGTAGTTGGCGGAGATCGTCATATCCTTTGTCAACTGCCGTTCGATGGAAAGACTTCCCTGATTTGCGTAGGCGTATTCAAAGTCTTTGCTGACATGAAGCGTAAATGGCAGCACTGGTCCAAACCCCGGGAAGGTTTGATCGTTGAAGCGCTGGCGGCCGGCCTGATACTGGGCAGTGCTGGCTGCACCCGGGGTGCAGTTGACTCCCGGAACAGCGCCGGGGAAGTTACAGACAACCACCGTGCCCTGGAACACCTGAACGGCGTTAAGCAAAGCTGTGGGTGTGGGACTGCCAGGAATCAAAATTCCCTGCTGCTGTTGCACTGCATCAGCAATGTCTGAGTTGAAAGCAATTGCCAGCAGTGGATGGTCATAAAAAACTCCAAACGCGCCGCGCACTACGGTCTTCGCGTTGTTGTTGATGTCCCAGGCAAAGCCGACGCGTGGCGCCCAGTTATTCTTGTCGCGTGGTACCCCTTGCCGCACGTTCAGTGCGTCCTGAGCCGCCAAAATATCCGAGGCGGAAAGGGTAATTCCCGACAATGGGTCTCGCAACCCGACAGTTGGGATTAGATCAGTGAGCTCGATGTCGTATCGCACTCCATAATTTAACGTCAGATTTTGTCTAACCTTCCAGGAGTCCTGGGCAAAGAAGGCAAACGGTCTGTTCTTCAAGCGGCTGACAGGATCGCCAAAGCCCTGAATAAAATTCGCTGGGAAACCAAGACCGTATTGTTGGACCGGCGTAAAATCAGGCGCCCCAGCAAATGCCGAATTCAAAGTAGTGGCAGACAAACCACCAAAGTTGAAGAGGCCGGCGAAATTCAATTCAAAGGTCGCGCTGGGAATCCTTACAAACGCCGCATCGCCACCGAACTTCAAGTTGTGATTACCGGCAATCACACTAAGACTATCGGTGTATTCATAACGGGTCTCAGTGCGAATAACAGGCGAGAAAAGTTCGCGTCCAATAAACGCCGCTCCGGAAATGTTGAAAGCAACTGCATTCGGATTCTGAGAACGGAAGGTCGCGCGCCGCTCGCCGAAATTGAAGCGCGCTTCATTAACCATCCTGCTTGAAAGCGTCGACGTAAGCGTGGTCACGAATGAATAGTCTTTCAAGCCCTGGATGCCGGTGCGGGAAAAATCATTTTGTCCAAGCGATTGATTTTGTGACTCAACCTGAATGCCCGTGATGGTGCTCGGATTGTAGCCAAAGCGCATCGAGAGTTGATGGTTTTTGTTGATCAAGTGATCGATACGAATGGAGTTAAAAGTTGTCCGATCGGTGATGGGGAATATCGTCTGCAGGCTCTGGAGAGGACGAAAAGCAATAAATTGTCCGTTGGCGTTAGCGGTCGAAACCGGCACTGGTGCACCCGACAGGATAAAGCGAGAGCCAATGGCGCCGGGTAAAATCGGGCTAATGGCGGGACAGACGCTGCCGTCGTTGGGGCTGCTCAGAGGATTGGTTCCAGCCAGACCTGTGGAGCCGCCACTTGAGGCAAAAAAGGCATAGGCCCTGGCCGCACAGACCGCAGCGCCACCCACTGCCAATAAGCCATTAATGTAGCCGGCTTGCGCAGGCGTAATGTTATTAAACGTGCGCGCCACGGGATTCAGTCCCGGCACCACCGGTATGGTGACCGATCCGTTCAGGCCGCGACTAACATTACTAGTGAAAAAACCTGATTCGTCTCGCTTGCGTCTTTCAAAAGCAAAGAAAAAGAAAGTGCGGTCCTTATCAAATGGACCACCAAGTGTGACTCCGTACTGGCTGCGTCTGAAGGGTGGTTTAGCTATCGGCGCAAACGGGTTACGTGCCTGAAAATCCTTGTCACGCAGGAACCCGAAGACATTCCCGCGGATTTGATTGGTACCGCTCTTGGTGACTACGTTGACGACACCACCGGCTGAACGGCCAAACTCCGGTGCGAAAGAGTTGGTGACAACCTGAAATTCCTGAACGGCTTCCTGGGAGACCGTTGACCGGGAAGCATTAACTGAATTGTCGGTATTATCGGCTCCGTCAACCTGAACCAGGTTCGAGCGGCCGCGCTGCCCGCCAAAATTCAGACCGGTAGTGGGAGCTGGTCCAATCGGCCGGCCGTTATCACGGCCTACGGTAGAAGTAGTAAGTGCAAATGACAGGTAGTTGCGTTCGTTGATCGGCAGATTCTCAATCCGCTGCTGATCGACTGTCGTGGCTACCGCCGTCCTCGATGTTTCGACGAGCTCCGTAGTCGCGCCGGAGATGGTAACTACTGCGTCGATCGAACCGGGCTCAAGCTTCACATCCAGATCGGCACGCTGTCCGATAGTCAGCTTTACGCCGGGCAACAACGCCTTCTTAAAGCTTTGCGCCTCAAACGTTACGTCATAGGCACCCGGTGTCAAATTTACGAGCTGATAGTAGCCTGCGTCGTTCGTAGTGGTGGTACGCGACAGGTTCGTGGCCGGGTTTCGAGCCGTGACAGCGGCACTGGCAATGACTGCTCCCTGTTGATCCCGCACGTAGCCACGCAAGTCGGCAGCGTCCGACTGCGATTGGGCCAAAGCCACGCTGCCACCAAAACTGGCTATTGCCAGTAGCACGAGGACCCGTAATGAGGACTTAAGGCAATATATCGAAGAAGCAAACATCGTCATTCTCCTTGAACAAAATTAGAGGTAGTTGGCGCTAGCTGTCGCGTGCGATGACCAAATACTAGGCTTGATTGAAAGTACTAAGAAACTGGAATTGCCGTAAGCAACTTAAATGTCACCTGATGGGAGCGAACTGGCTGTCCTGCGATGAATCTACCACGCGGAGAAAATGCTCTCACGTTCACGTGGAAAAGTCTCAGTACTTTTACCGCAAAAGACCAACCGTGGCAAGAGATTATAAGCGTCAGCAGTAGTGGCTATTAATCTAATTTAAGGCGGCGCTGTTATCTTGCACCTAATTCGAGGTCGCTTCTTCCCTGCCGGGTCCGCCTGGCCAAAGCGCGCCGAGCTCGCTCACTGGCGCCTAACAGAGCGATGGCCACGTCGGCGAGCGCCGGGATGAATGCCGCCCGGCGAAGCAATGCGCAGACTCGCAACCGGGATCCAAACTGTTGCCAGTAACGGTGGGTGTAGTCGGCCTCGAGGCTGTTGTATAAATCACCCGGTTGCAAATCGGGAAGATGTCGCAGAATGACGCTCGCAGCCAGCGCTCCACCTTCCAGAGCCATTAACATACCACTGCCGGTGAATGGATCGATAAAAGCCGCGGCGTCACCTATCGTTAACAATCCCGGAGCAGGAGTTGGCTCACGACGACCAAACTCGCCAAGCGCAACAGCGAGCCATTGACCTTCCACTTGCGCTTCGGCCAGTGACTGAGCCGCCCGCGAATTCTTTGTCACCAATTCCCGCATCGCCCTGGCCGGATCGGCCTGGCAAGCTCGCACGTCTTTAGCGGCAACAATAAAACAAAGATTGCTGAGACCATTCTCGACACCACTCAGGCCGCCATAGCCGCCAGGGTAAAAATATATTTCGCAAGTTCCCGGCAGCGTCGAGGCGTTTCGCAGGTGCGCTTTAAAAGCTACCAGCGATGCTCGACGCCGTGTCCGGGCGCCGGCAGTTCTGCCTAAGTTTACCGCGCCGAGGTGGTGCTCCAGCGCGCGTGTTCTGCCGGTGGCATCGATGACCAGGGACGCAGTCACTTCGCCGCTGCCGCCCGGCGATTTAATTTCCAAACCGTGAACGCGACCCGCATCGCTTAACAAACCCGTTGCCTGGGTTTCTTCGAGCACTGTGACTCCGCTTTGGCGGGCCCTTGCCAGCAGTTGTTGATCCATCTCAGCGCGGCTGAGACCAAGCGCAGACCGCTGCGTGTCGAACCAACTGCTGGGTACATCAACACTGCGTCCACTGCGCGCGTAAAAGACAGTCCGGTGCAAGGCAACTCCACCCGCCGCGAGCATGCTGTCGATGACGCCCAAACTCTCGAAATGTTTCAGGCACTCAGGTGAAATGAACTCCCCGCAGAGTTTGGCGCGAGGAAATTTCTTTTGTTCGACGAGCAGGACCCGCACTCCTGCCATCGCCAGGTGAATTGCCGCACTGCTACCAGCCGGTCCCGCACCAGCTATGATCACGTCGTAACTATCAGAAGTGCCGTTCATGACGTCAATAAGCGCGCGCGCTCAAGTTGGAACGCCTGATCAATCCATCCATCCCGCTGCCAGACGAGGCCACCAGCACCAACCTGAAGGGAAAGCGGCGCCAGACCCTGGCGTTTTTTAGTCCCGCCGCTTCTGCGAGATGCGCCAGCTCGTTCGGTTTGAAGCTGCGAAGAATTGAAAGCGCACCGTCTTCTCTAATTAGCCGATTGTGCAGAAACAGATGCCCCACCGTGGTGTAGAGGAAGTACGCGATCGGATGCCGGTGCAAGTCAATGACAAAGATTTTGCGGCGCGCTACCCGAGCTAATTCCCGCAGAATTGCCTTGACCTGTTCGTCCTGGAAATGATGGGTGAACAATGAACACATTGCATAATCAAAGGCGCCATCTACAAAAGGCAATTTCAAGGCGTCACCACGTAATGCGATCAAGCCGATCGTTTGATTTGTTCCCTGACTCTCGTGAATAGCGCTCGCCGAACGCTCATTCAATTCCAATCCCACTAGCTGTGCCGACTTCCCACTGCCGTGGGCCCATTCAGCGATTACTCTCAGGAGTTCTCCGGAGCCGGCGCCCACATCCAAAACTGAAAACATGGCCGCGGAGGTGGCCTCAATCTCCCTTAACAGCGAACCGCGCAAAGCACTCGCGTCACCCAGCCACCGATTCACTCGCTGCAGCTCGACAATACACCCTTCGTACTCAGCAGCGGTGTAGTCCCCTTTGTCGAGATGCTCGAGTTCGGAACTGCGGCGTTGAAAACGAGCGAACATGTCTTTCAGAGTGATGCGAAGACTGAACCAAGGTGAGCGCCCTTGTTCACGATCAATAGTGCTCGGCCCGGCCTTTCGACTACAGTTTTTCAATTACCAGCGCACTGTTTTTTGAGCCAAAGCCAATGCAGTTACAAAGTGCGACTTTCACTTCCGCTGCGCGGGCCTGATTGGGAACGTAATCCAAATCACAGACGGGATCCGGTTGGTCCAGATTAATGGTAGGTGGGATCAGGTTGGTCTGCATCGCACACAGGGCTGCGCCTAATCCGGCTGCACCACTGGCACCCTGTGGATGGCCGATCTGCGATTTAGTGGCGGACATGGGAATGCGTGCAGCGTGACTATTAAAAGCCAGTTTCAAGGCACTCGTTTCAATTCTGTCGTTCAGCAGCGTGGAAGTCCCGTGCAGATTTACATAATCAACCTCGCCCGGCTTTCGACCCGCATCCGCCAGGGCTAATCCCATCGCCCGCGCCGGCTCGTCGCCTGATTCTTCCAAACGCACCCGGTGATACGCATCACAGGTGGCACCATACCCGGTAATCTCCGCATAAATTCGGGCGCCGCGTTTGGCGGCATGTTCAAATTCTTCCAGCAGGTAAATCCATGCGCCCTCACCCACGACGATGCCTGAACGGTCCAGTGAAAATGGCCGAGAGGCACGCTCCGGCTCATCATTCCATTCGCTGGTAAGCACTGTCATCAAGTTGAATCCCGCCATAATGCCCGGGGCGATCGGAGCGTCAACTCCGCCGCTCAACATTACATCCTGACGCCCGAGCGCAATGTGCTGGGCGGCGTAAGCAATCGCATCGGTGGAGCTCGTACATCCGGTCGAGACCACGTGAGACAAGCCTCGCAGTCCGAATGCCATTGAAAGCTCGCTGGAGAGACCACCATGTGTCGATGATGGAATTGTATAGACGCTCGCTTTGTAGACTGGTCCAACATACCAGTACTCATACTGCTGTTCAGTGAAAGCGAGACCACCGCCGCCGGTCCCCAACAGAACGCCGGCAGCGCGACGCTGCTCCAACGTCAGATCGCTGGTGGGATAGTTAGCATCAGCAAGCGCTTCCCTGGCGGCAGCCAGAGCCAGTGGAACTGTGCGGGGTACATGCTTGCGATCTTTCGGGTTGAGTTGCGCTTCCCAATCAAAGCCGCGGACCTGAGCCGCAATCTTGACTGCAGAGTCTGAAACGTCGAATCCTTCAATTCGTCGGACGCCGCTTTCACCGTTGACCAGGGCCTGCCAGTACGCCTCTCGTCCCAGGCCAATCGGTGTCATACACCCCATGCCCGTGATAACAACGCGCCGGGGATGTTTGAGGCGGCTCAACATTTAGGATCCTCTCTCTGCCTCTTCAATAGCGTGTATTTCAGTTGGATGAGGTCAGCATACCAGCCTTATTAGAAATCCGTTAGTTGTGTTAGTTGCCTGAAGAAACGAAAACGTCCGCAGGAGATGTAGAGAGTTCCCAAACGATTGCTTGCGAGGACTCGCAAACCAAATCCTGGGCTCTCGACGTCTACTGCGGACGTTGCGTCGACTCTTAATTTCTTACCCGACTTTTGTGCCGCACTCGTTGCAAAACTTCGTACCGGCAGGCAGCTCAGCCTGGCAATTGGAACACTTCGCCTTTTCCTGGCTGGACCCGCACTCGCTGCAGAAACGGGCGCCGGGGTGCAGCGCGGACCCGCACTTCACACACGGCGTTGAAGACGCAGCTACTTCCATTTTCGCACCGCACTCATTGCAAAACTTAGACGAGGACGGAGTAGCAGCCCCGCACTTGTTGCACTTGACCGTGGCACCGCCGGAAGTTTGTGAGTTCGTGGCATTGTTTATTGCGCCAGCCATGACGTTGCCAACAGCGAAGCCTGCGCCTAGTCCGGCGCCGAGGCCGGCGCCACCCGACTGGTTCTGGGCCGCATCACGCATCGCATCAGCCGCCTGGAATTGTGTGTAACGATTTACATCGCCGATCACCCCCATCGAGGTACGCTTGTCCATCGCGGCCTCGACTTCGGGTGGCAGGGAAATGTTTTCGATTACGAATTTCGTCAAATCGAGCCCGAAGGTCTTGAACTCCTGATCCAGCTTGCTGCGCAGCACCCCACCCAGCTCATCGTAGTGCGCGGCCAGATCGAGAGCTGCAATTTTTGACTCAGCCACGGCATCGCTAAAGCCACTTACCAAAGTACGACGCAGCTGACCCTCAATGTCTTCGGTTTCAAACCGTCCGTTGGTTCCGGCAATTTCCTTGATAAAGGCGCGAGCATCGCTAATCCGAATCGAATAGATACCAAACGCGCGCAGACGCACCATGCCGAAATCTGTGTCGCGCATCATCACTGGATTTGGCGTTCCCCACTTCAGATCGGTGAACTGTTTTGTGTTAACAAAATACACCTCTGATTTGAAAGGCGAAGTGAATCCATGCTTCCACGCGCCCAGCTTGGTAAGGACCGGCGTGTTACCGCCATCGATGGTGTACAACCCCGGAGGAAATACGTCGGCAATTTGCCCCTGGAAAACGAAAACTGCCGTTTGCGATTCGCGCACCGTTAAGCGCGCGCCATTTTTTATTTCCTGATCGTGCACGGGAAACCGGTAAAGCATCGTGTTACCCGAGTCGTCGAGCCATTCAATAACCTCGATGAATTGTGTGCGAATCGCGTCAAGTATTCCCATCTTTGTTTCACACTCTCCTTATGTTTGGCTGAGGCCAGTTGGTCACATTATACGGGCAAAGCGGATCCGATGTTCAAGGTCTTATGATCGCTCAAGCGGTTGGCCCCTGAGCTCGGTTGGCGCAATTTCGCTCTCTCTATTCGCCAGCCGGTCTCGGCGTCGCCTACGATACCAGAGCGCAATCAGGACCAGGGCGGTAAGGCCGCCGGCAATGTCAATCATGCTGTCGTAGATCGATGACGTTCGAGACGGAACAAAGCTTTGGTGGTATTCATCGAGGAGAGCGTACAGGCAGATCAGCAAGAGCGCAGCTCCCAGCCAATGGCGTCGCAGGCCGGCATGGGTGGCGGCGCTGAATGCATAGGCGGCCAGTACGCCCAGCACTGCGTACTCACTAAAATGACCGGACTTGCGCAAGAGAAAGTGGAAGAACTGAATTCGTTCCTCGGTGATGTGCGGAAAGAACCACCGCAGCAATGGCTGAATCAGCGCGTTGGTATTGGAAGCTGAAAATTCTCCCGTAGAGGCAAAGAAAATCAGGGCCATCCAAAGCACCAGGGGAACGTAACGCTGCAGGCGACCGCGTTGCACAGGAGACTGGCTCTGCCGATTTTCTTCGTTCATCAAAATCATCCGCCCAGAAAAAATGGGAAGCCGCGCTAGCTGCTTCCCATCATAAATCACTGGACTGCCTGGCCGCTAAAGAGCTGCTGCACCGCCAACGATCTCGATGATCTCGTTTGTGATTGCTGCTTGCCTGACTCGGTTCATATTTAACGTCAGACTGTCGATCAGTTCACGAGCGTTCTTCGAAGCCGAGTCCATGGCGGTCATGCGCGCACCCTGCTCAGAAGCTACCGACTCAAGTAAGGCGCGGAAGACCTGCGTCTCAATCAAACGCGGCAGCAATACGCTGAAAATTTCGCCCGGTGACTGCTCGTAGATGTAGTCAACCAGATTTCGTTCTCCCGCTGTCGCGTCAGGCTTGGGAGAGTCTTCACCACCGCGAGCCACCGGCAGCAATTGTTCGACGACAACTCGCTGCTGCAACACGGTCTTAAACTCGTTGTAAATAATGAAGACTTTGTCGATCGTTTCGTCTTCGGTAAAACGCTTAATGATATCGCCCGCTACATCCAGGGCTTCCGAAAAATCGACGCGGCCCTTGCCCGTGAGACCAACGTATTCACCGACAATCGTGAACTGCCGGCGTCGGAAAAAATCACGGCCCTTGCGTCCGGCGGTTAGCAGTTCGAGTTGTTTGTCTGGATGTTGGCGAACGAAGGATTGGGTTGCCTTAATCAGATTCGTATTAAAAGCTCCGCAAAGCCCTTTATCGGCTGTCACGAGCACGAGTAAATATTTTTTGTCGCCGCGCGCGTCGAGTAATGCGTGATGAAAGTTTTCATCCGTGCGGTCAGCGAGAGCGCTCAGTACCTCAGTCATCTTGTTGGCAAAGGGACGGGCGGTAACGACTCGATCCTGAGCGCGCTTTAGCTTCGCCGCGGAAACCATTTTCATGGCTTTCGTGATCTGTTGCGTGTTTTTGACCGACTTGATGCGCCGGCGAATGTCCAAAAGATTCGGCATTTATCTTGAACTAAATTGAGCTAACTCGATTAACGGTTGCTGGAGTCAAACTATGCGGAAGCGCTCGCGGCCTCAGCTTTGGTGGCGGCCGCTTCGCTCGCTCTTCGGTCCTTCCACGACTCCTTAAAATCAGCCAGGGCCTGCTTCAAATCTGCAGTGATGTCGTCGGTCAGGGTTTTCTTTTCCCGGATGTTTTCCAGCAGGCTTGGATGAGAATTCTCGATGAACTGTAAAAGCTCGGATTCAAACTTTCGCACATCTTCTATAGCGACATCGTCGATGAATCCATTGGTCGCGGCCCAGATCACCAGCACCTGTTTCTCGACCGACATCGGTTGGTACTGCGGCTGTTTCAATATCTCTGTGAGCCGCTCACCGCGCGCCAGTTGTGACTGTGTTGCCTTATCAAGATCGGAACCGAACTGGGCAAAGGCCTGCAGTTCTCGGAATTGGGCGAGATCAAGTCGCAGTGAACCCGCTACCTGCCGCATTGCCTTGATCTGAGCCGAGCCACCCACGCGCGAGACGCTGTTGCCGACGTTAATTCCAGGCCGAATGCCGGAGTTAAAGAGGTCAGCTTCGAGAAAGATCTGCCCGTCCGTAATCGAAATAACGTTGGTCGGAATGTAAGCGGAAATATCTCCCGCCTGGGTTTCAATAATGGGCAGACTGGTCAGCGAACCTCCACCTTTCGTGGCTGAAAGTTTTGCCGCACGTTCCAGCAGTCTTGAGTGCAGATAAAAAACATCGCCCGGATAAGCTTCGCGACCGGGAGGACGACGCAGTAGCAACGAGATTTCACGATAAGCTGCGGCCTGCTTGGACAGATCGTCATAAATCGTTAATGCATGCCGTCCATTATCGCGAAAGTATTCCCCCATGGCAGCACCGGAATAGGGTGCCAGAAACTGCATTGCTGCCGGGTCAGAAGCAGTCGCCTTAACAACGATCGTGTAATCCATGGCGCCATAGTCAGACAGGGTTTTGACGACCTGTGCAACCGTCGAAGCCTTTTGCCCAATGGCCACGTAAATACAAATTACGTCTTTGCCCTTCTGATTAATAATCGTATCAACGGCGACGGCGGTCTTTCCTGTCTGGCGATCACCAATAATCAACTCGCGCTGGCCGCGGCCGATGGGCACCATCGAGTCAAGCGCCTTTAACCCCGTTTGCAATGGCTCCTTAACAGGCTGACGGTCAACTACGCCCGGCGCCATACGTTCGACCGGATTAAAAGTGTCGGTCACGATTGGTCCGCGATCGTCAATGGGGTTGCCAAGTGCATCGACGACTCGGCCGATGAGCGCGTCGCCGACGGGTACTTCCATGATGCGGCCGGTGCGCTTTACAAGATCGCCTTCTTTAATTGTCTGGAAGTCTCCAAATAGGACCGCGCCAACTTTGTCTTCCTCAAGGTTCAGCGCCAGGCCACGAACTTCATTGGGGAACTCCAACAACTCTCCCGCCATTACTTTTTCAAGACCGTGGATCTCAGCGATACCGTCACCGACCTTAATGACTGTTCCCACTTCACTGACAGTGACACCGGCTTCAAAGTTGACGATCTGCTTCCGAATAATTTCGTTTATTTCATTAGCCTTAATCGGTTCCATATATATTTTCTAGCTCCCTGCCAGCTTCAGTTCCATCTCGCGAAGTTGATTGCGAATAGATCCGTCATAAACCGTTGATCCGATCCGCGCGACCATCCCGCCGATCAGCCCTTCGTCTGTGAGAAAAGTCAGCCTTATTTTCTTGCCACTTACCGCTGCAAGCTTTTGCCGCAACGCTTCCGCCGATTTTTCAGAGACCGGACGGGCAGTCGTTACTTCGGCGCCGATGACACCCGAGCGTTCGTCCAAAATCTGTCCGAACCACTTAACCACTTCGTCTATTTCACTCAGGCGTTGATTTCGCAGCAGCACCTGCAAAAAATTTGCGGTGGTCTTACGAGCTCTTGTTCGTTGAATTAACTCTTCCAGAACTCTGCGCTTCTGCTCGTAAGGTACGGTCGGGTTGCCGAGCACTTCAGCCAGAAGCGCGTTAGAGGAAATCATTTTCCCCCAGGTGAGCAACTCCTCCTGAACTGCGACGGCTTCGCCGCTTTCAATGGCAACGTCAGCCAGCGCAATTGCGTAACGTCGCGCGATTGTTTGCAAGCTCAAGTTCAGCGCCTCCCCAGTTGGTCCACGTTGAGATCAATTAATCTGGTGTCATCGTCAGGCCTGATTTCCCGACGCACTATCTCTTCGGCAAGACGAATGCTCTGCTGCGCTGCGAACCGCCTTAATTCGAGCTTAGCCACTTTGCCGGCGCTTATGATTTCGCGCTGCGACTGCTCTCGCAGCTTGGCCACTTCCTGTTCCGTGTCGCGCAGGATTCGATCTCGTTCCGCCTGGGCCTCTGAGCGCGAATGTTCCTGCAGAGCGCTCGCCTCAGAATCGAGGCCATCGAGGCGCTGCTGGACCTCGGCTAACTTTGCGAGAGCTTGATCTCGCTCATCTCTGGCCTTTAAGAGCTCCCGGCGGATGCCCTCTCGGCGAGCTCGAAACGCGTCACTCAAAGGGCGCTTTAAGAAATACATCATTGCGCCGATTAAAATAAATAAGTTGACGAATTTCCAAAGCTCCAACCCAGGATAGTCCCACCAGGTGGAAGCTTCGCCTTCGGAAAAAAGTGCTAGAAAAAATGTCGCTACGATAGGCAGCATATTAATTAATTGGTCAACTGACTTGTGCCTTCGATCGGACGATGAAGAATTTGAGAACCAATTTGCATAGCGCTCTTGATTGATTCCAGCGCAATCGCTTTGCGCGCCTCTTCGACCTGCTGGTCTATTTCCGACTTTTCCTGAGAAACCAACGCTCGAACTTCATCTCTTACGGTCGTCAACTGCTGCTCACGCTGCTTGACGGCTTGGGCTCGTTCCTTTTCCACGAGCTGGTAAGCTGAAGTGCGCGCTTCTCTCAACCCGCGTTCATATTTAGCTAACTTACGATCAAGGTCGGCCTGGAAATTCTTCGCTTCATCCAGTCTCCCACTCGTTTGAGCATCGCGTTCCGCGAGGACTTTGTTGAGTGGACGAAAGAGCGTTCGATTCAAAATGAATACCATCCCCACCACGATAAGGAGATGAATCAGAATGGTACCGTCAGGTACCAGTTGAATACTGTTTTCTGCTAAGGCGAAGATAGTCATTCGATATCAGGCAAAGCTACGGGATTTGTTGTCTGACTTTTTCGGCTGCCCAAAAAGCTGGCGAGTCTAGCATGCGCCCGAACAGACCGTCAAACCGGCCCAGGGAATAATTCGCGTCCATTCCACCACTCGACTAACCGCCAGCAACCAATCCGCAGGCGGCGTAAACAATCTGGAAAAGTCATCAACCATTTCTGGAGCGTAGCGCAAAACAAAGTTCATCGGAAGTAAAAATTACAATCATTAGGTCGGGTCAGCCATCAGGAGAGAATATATGCGGTCCAGGTCTCGGCTCTCATAATACTCGATCTCGATCTTTCCACCCGGCCGCGAAGAGCTCGGTACAATACTTATTCTCGTTCCCAGCCTGCGACGCAACTTAACTTCAGCGGCCTTGAGATTGGGGTCGACGGCCGGTGACGTTCTTCCTTTCTCTGGTCCGCTTACCAATCCCTGGATGGTTCTTTCAGTCTCCCGAACCGATAATCCCTTGTCAATGATCTTTTTGGCCACACGTCTTTGTGCAGCCACGTCGTCTGTTCCCAACAATGTTCGGGCATGACCAGCTGACAGCCTGCCCTCCTGGACCAACTGTTGGATGTCGTCCGGCAGTCGCAGCAGGCGGATGTAGTTAGTGATGTACGAGCGATCCCGTCCGACTCGCTGTGCGAGTGCCTCCTGGGTTAGCCCGACCGATTCGATAAGGTTCTGGTAAGCTCGAGCTTCTTCAATGGCGTTTAGGTCTTCTCTCTGAATGTTCTCGATCAAAGCGAGTTCGAGGATTTTGTCGTCCGGTATCTCGCGAACAATGACAGGTATTCGTTCCAGCCCCGCCAATTGAGCCGCACGCCAACGACGCTCACCGGCCACTAACTCGAAGCGGGCGCCAGTGGGACGGACGAGGACTGGCTGAACAATGCCATTCTCACGAATCGACATCGCCAGCTCTTTTAACGCGCGGTCATCGAATCGACTCCGCGGCTGAACTGGACTGGGATCGATTTGATCGATCGGGATTTCAGCGCTGTTTTCGACTCTCGGCGCTTGATCAGCTGACAGAAGAGCGCTCAGCCCCCTGCCCAGAGGCTTTCGTGTCATGAGCTAGAATCTCCTTCGCTAATTGAAAATAAGCCTCGGCACCTTTTGAATGGATATCGTAGAGAACTATCGGCTTGCCATAGCTTGGCGCCTCGGCCAACCGCACATTTCGTGGAATCATCGTTTCAAACACCTGGCGCCCGTAAAAATCCCGCAGGTCACTTGCAACTGCGGCGGAGAGCTTCGTGCGTTCGTCATACATCGTTAGCAATAAGCCCTCGACAGTTAGACCCGGATTGTGCAAGCGCCTGATCCTCGCCAGCGTGTCAAACAACTCCGTAACGCCCTCCAGGGCGTAATACTCGCATTGAATAGGAACCAACAGCGACCTGGCCGCAGTCAGCGCGTTAAGCGTCAAGAGGCCCAGGGACGGGGGACAATCAATGATAATGAACTCGTAATCGGCCTCGACGGACTCCAGTGCGGTTTTGAGCCGGAATTCACGATGCTCCATCTCTACTAACTCAATTTCGGCCCCGGCGAGCTCTTTATTAGCAGGAACTACGTGCAAAGAGGCTATTTCGGTGGTCAGAACCAGCGAAGTTAGAGGCTCACCCAGGACCAAGGAACTATAGATACTTTTGCGAAAGCTTCCGCGCTCAACACCCACACCGGAGGTTGCGTTCCCCTGCGGGTCAGTATCAACCAGGAGAACGGGGATATCAGCACTGGCGATTACAGCCGCGAGGTTAACAGCGGTCGTGGTCTTTCCGACGCCGCCCTTCTGGTTGGCGACTGCAATGATTCTGGTCATGGATTTTTGGAGTTAATCTAGACAATCAACAAGAGGAGACAAGCTAGCACACGCATCACAACTGCGCCAGCCTTTTGAAGAAAGGGACACGTGAAACATCTAAGCCGCCTGGTTGGTTCGACCTGTCAATTCCACCAAAAGTAGGGACAAGGCGGCGGGTGTCAGTCCGGGGATTCTGCGCGCGTCTCCAAACGTCAAAGGGCGCGTGCGATCAAGCCGCTCAGCCATTTCATGAGACAGCCCGTCCAGCCGGTTAAAGGCAAATTCGCCTGGAATGCGCAAGCCGTCGTGTTGATGAAGCCTCTCAATCGCGTTTCGCTGATTGTCTATGTATCCCGCATACAGAGAATCGGCGAGCGCTGCTTGTAAATCCCTTTGCGACTTCAATCCGGTCTCATTTGGCAGAAGCTTCGAAATCATTTCGGCAGTGACACCTTGCCGCTGTGCCAATTGAGCGAGAGTTATCACGTCCCCCAGTTCGCCCTCTGCGATTGCCTGAGCGGCAGCATACCTCGGGTCAGAAGGCTTCAGCCTGGTATCCTTCAGGGCACGGCGAATAGCAGCAATCCTGTCCTGCCGCGAGTTGAAGCGCTCCCAATCTGCGTCTCCAACCAATCCCAACTCCCGCCCATAGGGACGAAGTCTCGAGTCAGCGTTATCGTGTCGAAGTGCCAGCCGATATTCAGCGCGCGAAGTAAAGATCCTGTAAGGCTCATCAACGCCCTGTGTAATCAAGTCGTCAATCAGCACTCCCGTATATGATTCGGACCGCTGCAACCTGAAACTCTCACGCCCCTGTACGAACAGTGCGGCGTTGATTCCAGCCATCAGCCCCTGACAAGCCGCTTCTTCGTAACCCGTGGTGCCGTTTATTTGCCCGGCATGGAACAAGCCTTTAAGTCTGCGGGTTTGTAAGTCCGGTCCCAGTTCTTTTGGATCAACGAAGTCGTACTCTATTGCGTAGCCGGGTCGAATAATCCGCGCTTCTTCAAGCCCTGGAACCATTCTTACCAACTTCGACTGCAATTCAGCAGGTAGCGAAGTTGAGAACCCGTTCAAATAAACTTCGTTGGTGTCGTGGCCTTCGGGCTCTAAAAATAGTTGGTGCCTGTCCTTTTCGGCAAATTTCACCACCTTGTCTTCAATTGACGGGCAGTATCGAGGTCCGACCCCTTTTATTTTGCCGGAATACAAAGGCGATTCGTGCAGGTTGGCCCTGATTGCCTGATGAAGTTCGTTGGTCGTGTAGCCAATGTAGCAATTGATCTGGTCCTGTTCGATTCGTTCAGTCGCGAACGAGAAAGCAACCGGGTCTTCGTCCGGCAATTGCGTTTCGAACGCGTCCCAGTCAATCGTCCGTCCGTCCAATCTCGGTGGGGTCCCGGTCTTTAGTCTGCCGACTGGGAAACCCAGACGTTTGAGGGCTTCGGCCAACTCTATCGAGGCTGGCTCCCCAGCGCGTCCCGCTACCTGGGTTCGCCTTCCTGTGTGGATCAAGCCATTCAGAAATGTACCGGTGGCAATGACCACTGCTTTCGCGGCGATCTTGCGTGTGTCCTGCATTTCAATCCCAACAATCGAATTCCCTTTGGTTGCTAAATCGATCACCATCCCCTGCCGCAGGTGCAGGTTTGGCGTATTCTCAAGCGTGCATCTCATCTCCTTGCGATACAAGGCTCGGTCTGCTTGAGCTCGCGGTGATTGGACCGCGGGACCACGCGAGCGATTGAGTAGTCGGAACTGAATTCCGGTTCGATCAATGACTCGACCCATCAGCCCACCGAGGGCATCCACTTCGCGCACTAAATGGCCTTTCGCGATGCCGCCTACTGCCGGATTGCACGACATCTGCCCGATCAGGTCGAGGTTGATTGTCACCAGCGCAGTCTCAGCGCCCAGGCGCGCCGCGGCTGACGCGGCCTCACAACCAGCGTGACCGCCACCAATTACCAAAACATCAAAGCACTCATCGAAGATCATGGTTGATTGCTACTTACCAATACAAAAGGTCGCGAAGATTCTTGAGAGTACATCTTCGGTGGTTGTTTCGCCAGTGATCTCACCCAGAAACCGGAGAGCATTGTGCAGCCCCACGAGAACTATCTCCTCACTCGCGCCTGCCCTCATCGCCGTCGCTGAAGATTCAAGTGCCGCCTGCGTACGACAAAGCAGATCGTGATGGCGAGCGTCCGTCACCAGCAACCCTCCATTGCTCAGGTTCGCCGAAAGAAACGGTTCCGACATTGCATCGCGCAACTGGTCGAGCCCGGCGTTGTCCTTTGCCGACACTTTAACCACACGAGAGTTTCCGTAGTCGTCACTCACAAGCGAATCGCGAAAGCCGGGAAGGTCGAGCTTGTTGAGAACGACGACACGCTTGCTATCGATTGTCGACGCAAGGAAATCCAGATCATCATCCGTCAGATCCACGGCGCCATCGACCACCACTAATAATAAGTCGGAGTCAACCATCGCACGCTTGGTCCGTTCCACTCCCAAGCTCTCAACGGGATCTTTAGAGGTTCGAACTCCCGCGGTGTCAGTCAAGAGTACTGGCAGCCCTTTAATATTTACCACTTCACTTAGAGTGTCTCGAGTAGTTCCCGGCGTGGCGGTCACAATGGCTCTATCGGATCGCAGTAACTCGTTGAAAAGACTGGACTTACCCGTGTTCGGCCGGCCTACCAAAGTAACTCTCACACCGTCTCTGAGAAAGTGGCCGGAGCTGAAACTAGCAGCCAGCACCGCAGTGTCGCTTATCAATTGTTCTAACACCAGCGCGATTCGCTCCATCTCAATACCCGGAAGGTCATCTTCGACAAATTCCAATGCTGACTCGAGCGGAACAATCAAGCCAACCAGTTGATCTTTCAAAGGTGTGAGGCGCGCGGATAGTTCGCCACTCATTTGTCGTAGCGCTTGTTGCGCCGCGACTTCTGTTTGTGAATTGATCAGATCGCGAATAGCTTCGGCTTGACTGAGGGTCAGCTTGCCTGACGCCAAGGCTCTCAAAGTAAATTCACCGGGTCCCGCCAGCCTTGCTCCCAGGCCCAGCACTACATCGATGACTTGTCGGAGGATTACTGGTGAGCCGTGACAACTGATCTCGACAATGTCTTCACCAGTGAAAGAATGCGGCGCCTGAAAAAAAGAGATCAGGGCCTTATCGATCAGTTCACCGGTCGCGGGCTTTATCAGATTTCGAAGGAGTGCCTGCCCGGGAGTGGGCAGAAAGTGAATCTCACCCAGCAACGATCGGGTGAGCGACAAGGCCTCGGGACCACTCATACGAATGAGGCCTATGGCACTGCGCCCCGGCGGGGTTGCTAATGCGATGATCGTATCCATTGCTGCTAAGGGAAGGGAATAAGCTCAACGGGTTTTTCTGGAGAGAAATGTTTATTTCTTTAAGCTGACTTTAAGCTTTCGCGCCTGCCCTTCACCGATCGACTCGGTCGCGAGATCACTATCTTCTCCAAGTGTGAGGTGGATGATACGGCGCTCATTCGCGGTCATGGGGCCGAACATGAAAGGCTGGCCAGTAGATCGCACCCGTTCCGCGGCGTGCTTGGCCATTGCACGCAATTCTGCTTCGCGCGTAGCCCGGAAGCCTTCCGCGTCGCAGACTACGCGTTGTCCTCTCGGCAGCTCGCGGATGAACACCTGGTTCACCAGATGTTGCAGAGCTTCCAAAAGCTCTCCTCCCTGACTGATCAAGAGGTCCGCGTCGGGACCATCAAAATTGAGACGGCAGCCTTCGGTGGAATCTTCTCCTGATACTTCAAGAGCTAGATCGGCGCCCGCGATTATCGACCGCAAAAACTCAAGAGGTTGTTCGCAGTTAGCGTCCATGATTTCCGAACTCCGGTTGACTCCGCCTTGAAGCTTGCTTACTTTGCCCCCCCACCGTTTTTCTTCTTACCGGGAGGACTCTTCGCCGCTACCGTAGCGGGAACGGGGGGATCGTCGCTCGTCCAACGGTTAATAATGAATTGCTGGCTGAAGCCTACAATATTTCCCACCAGCCAGTAAACCAACAACCCTGCAGGTGCCGACCACAAAATGTAGAGCATGAACATCGGCATGCCGATGGCCATCATTTTTCGCTGCAGGGGATCAGCCGATGGCGCCGGCGTAATCAACTGCAGAACAATCATCGTAGCCGCCATCAGGATCGGCAGCACGTGTATGAAATACGGTTCAGGAGCAGATAAATCCGGGAGCCAGAGAAATTGCGCTTGTCTAAAATCCAGCGAAATGGTGATCGCGCGATACAACGCAAACAGAAAAGGCATCTGGATGAGCAGCGGTAAACAGCCGCCCAGCGGGTTCGCTTCCTTCATCAGTCTGAGTTGCTCCATTTGCAACTCCTTGAGACGAGGATCGGTCTGCTTCATCGCTTTGATCTTTTCCTGCAGCTCTTTCATCTTGGGCGCATGTTTTTGCGCCTTCTTCATGGCCTTGGAAGAGCGCCACTTAAGTGGAAAGAAAGCCGAGTAAATTATGATCGTGAACAGAATGATAGCGACGCCATAACTACCGGTGAGTTGGTACAGTTTCTTGATGCACCACAAAAGTCTCTCGGCAATCGGACGAGAAATAGTCCCACCAAAGCCATAATTTATCAGGCCTTCTAGATCAATCTGGGAACGCCCAACCTGGGCGCCGATCTCTGCATTGGCCTTCTGCAGCACGTAGTGGTCTTTTGGCCCAACATACACGACCGTTTTGGAACCGTCTGCAGGAATAGGCACCAGTGAGCGAAGTAAATATTTCTTCTCAGACTTATCTCCGTCTTTTTGCTCGTAAGAAATCGTCAGATACTCAAGACCCTGCATCGGTCGTGCGGGCACAATCACCATCGCGAAATAACTATCACCCACGCCGGCCCAATCCACGTCACCGGGAAGTGACAGATGATCCGGAGATCCTTTTTTCACGTTGACTTCAGCGGGAGTGTGACGCTCAACCTTACCGCCGACGTAAGCAATCGCTTCGGGGGCGACCGAATAGAAGTTGAAATGCTTGACGCCCTGGTCTCCAATGCTTGGACCAACCTGGACCTTAACCAGTGGGAACAGCTGATCTCCGCGCCTGACTTTTACTTCGAGATCAGTCGCATAGCTCTCTGCCTTAAACGTGATCGATTTGATGACCTCAACATTTGTAGATGGATCACGTAAGACAAATTCCAAACGCTTTTGTTCTCTAGCAGCAAGGCTGACTTCAACATCTGCCCCTGCATCGGGGTAGCCTTCGACGGAATAGTTTCTCTCCGCGATGAGGCTATCCAACGCTGGATCGCCCGTGAACAAATCGAAGGGTGCTTCACGAGGCGAACGCTTCAGTCCTTCCTTAGAAATCAATTCCAGGGGTAACTGCGCTTTCTTGTTGGCGCCGGCAGAATAAAGCGACTCGCCGTTATCCTTGTTCTGTTTTAGGATCCAACTAATCGCGGCGGCGCCCTGCGTATCAAACCTTGCTTCGTAAAGAGGAGTTTTAATTACAAAGAAGCGTCGCTGAACCGTTTCAACCGCTGCAGGTGCAACCGTGGGAGAAGCCGAAGAGACGGGTGACGGCCCCGGTAAAGACGGAGTAACAGTAGGAGAAGCCGACGCAGTGCCAACCGGAGCGGGCTGGGGAGCCTTAATTGGAAAGAAATAATTCCAACCAAACAATACGGCCGTCGAAATAAGGAGTGCGATGATTAAGCGTTTCTGCTGCATTAATTCTCAAAGCTGGCGCGCCTTTTTCCCGAGCGCGAATGCTTATTTAACCGGATCATGTCCGCCCGGATGAAATGGATGGCAACGCAATAACCGCCGTATGGCCATAGAACTTCCTCGTAGGGCGCCATACTTTTCAACTGCTTCAGCGGCATATTCGGAACAGGACGGCACGAAACGACAGGAAGGCGGCAGCATGGGGGAAATCGCCGCTTTATAAAATCTAAGCAATGCGACTAATACTCTTTTCACCGCGCACTTCGGTTCTTCGCCTGCGTTTCGTCGGCAACGACTCTGCTCATTATTTTGTCAAACTCTGCGAGCGGCGAAGACAACTTCACCAGCACGAGAGCTCTCTTGCCATTGATTACCCAATCGTATTTCCGGCTCAGACCTGCAAGCGAATCCTTCCGCAACCGGAAAGCTTCCCTGATTAGACGCTTCGCTCGATTGCGGTCCGGCGCCCTGCTGGCGGTTTTTCGCGACACGGTAATTCCCAATCGATGAATGGGTTGATCGTTGGCAAGCACAAAGGCGGTGATCACGGAACCGTCGTAGCGTTTTCCGTTCTCGTATACATGTCTGAACTCACTACTACGACGCAGATAGACTTTCACTGGCGCCTAATAATGGGAAGGTGTGAGCCGCTTTCGTCCTTTTGCACGGCGTCTTTGCAGGACCAAACGTCCGTTCTTAGTTGCCATCCTGGCGCGAAAGCCGTGCGTCTTGGCGCGGCGTCTGTTGTTGGGTTGGAAGGTCCGTTTGGACATAAGTTTACAATTCTCCCTTCAAACGAAACGATAAGACTAAACGCCCGCTCGCCTTGTGTCAAGAAACGACGCGGTACTTGACCCTGTCGACGCTTCATTCTAAATCTCTCGCACACTCTCTTTTGGTTATGCGATGGGGCACACTATTGATCTGGAATAATAATCTTACCCCGGAAATCTACCCTTGGAGCCGCACGCCACTTCATCGGGAGTATTAAAATTTATTCCCGAGAAATTGTCTCGTAGGATTTGTAATCCAGAATGAAGGTCACCAAAGCGTTCCGAAATAATACTACGACCTTGCCCTTCTGATGATTTTCAAGGGCCTTTTTCCACGAGCAGACCTCGAGGTGTTTTATCCTCGCCGAGCCTTGATTAGATGATTCCCAGTGTGCTAGTCTCCGGCCTTACGATTCTTGAGTCCCCGTAAACCATTGATAACGATACGGTTAAAGCTTTACTTTAAGGACTGGGCGTTTTCCACAGACCTGTGAAAAACCTTGTGGAAAAGGGATTGCAGGTAACTTTGTGTGTCCCCGTCTTCGGCCCTGGCCTCGGTTTAGCGTCAAGCGAGCGTTGCCCGCCCTAGTACGATATCCGAACAGGGAAATATTTTCGGTAATAGGAACAGCGTCTACATGGATAACGTGATTGAAGGGAACGTTTGGCTAAATGTACTTAGTTCGATTGAGGCAAAACTCAGCCACGACAGTTTCAGTAAGTGGTTTCGGTCCCTTACGTTCGAAGGGCTCGATCAGGCTCGTCGTCTGATTCGCCTGCGAGCTCCCAGTGCGTTGGTGAGGAACTGGGTTAATACCAATTATTCTTCATTAATTGAAGAGTCGTTAACTGAATTGCGGCTCGATGGGTTTTTGATTGGCTGGGAGACTGAAGAAGCTCAAGCACAAGCTCCTAATCCAGAACCGCTGCCGATCAGTAGCGAAGACGATGGATCGGGGTCCAAGGTAAGTGCCGATCCGATCAATGTGGCCGGCATAAGGGACGCGGGTGTGGCTGTGGCCCAGAAGAGAGCTCCGCAGCCCCCGACCTTGAATCCAAAATACACTTACGAAAGTTTTGTAGTCGGCTCGTGTAATCAATTTGCACACGCAGCATCAGCTGCGGTCGCTGAGGCCCCTGGTAAGACTTACAATCCTTTGTACATCTATGGCGGTGTGGGTCTGGGCAAGACTCATCTCATGCACGCCTGTGGGCAGGCCATCAAGCAGCGCAATAACCACCTGCAACTCTGCTATATCTCGTCAGAGAAATTCATGAATGAATTGATCAATGCCATTCGCTATGATCGCACGCAGGGTTTCCGGGAGCGCTATCGTTCTGTCGACGTACTTTTGATCGACGACGTGCAGTTCATGGCCGGCAAGGAGAGGACCCAGGAAGAGTTCTTCCACACTTTTAATTCACTCTACGATCAGCAAAAGCAGATTGTTATCAGTTCTGACTGTCCTCCACGAGAGATCCCTACACTAGAAGAACGCCTGCACTCTCGGTTTGAGTGGGGATTGATCGCTGATATTGAGCCGCCCGATTTGGAAACCAAGGTGGCGATTCTGAAACGCAAAGCTGAAACAATGGGCGTTACTCTGCCCGATGACGTAGCGCTCGTAATCGCCGGCCGGGTGAAAAATAACATTCGGGAACTCGAGGGAGCCCTCGTTCGCATCGTAGCTTTCGCTTCATTGCGTGGCGTTCCGATAACTAAGGCCCTGGCGCAGGATTCCATGAGAAACACTGCCGCGGAGGTTGAATCGGACGTAGTCACAATCCTGAAAATTCAAAAGGCTGTCGCTGCCAGCTATAGAATTAAAGTGGAAGAGTTGATTTCAAAAAGCAATACAAGGCGTCTTTCTCTGCCTCGGCAGGTAGCCATGTATCTTTGCAAACGCATGACCAAACATAGTTACCCTGAAATTGGCCGGGCCTTTGGGGGCAAGCATCACACAACCGTTATTCACTCCTTCAGCAAGATTGAATCACTGGTTAAGCGCGACTCTGATATCCAAAGACTGGTGAATGAACTTTCCGAAACGCTCGGCAAATAGTTAACCGCCGGCTTCAAGGCATTCAAGCAGGTCACTGCGGTTACGTTGCTCGAGTGTAGTTTTCCACTTTTCCACAAACAATTCGCGGTGAGACGCTGTGGATTTTAGAAGCTTCCTACTGGAACAAGGTTATCCACAGTTGCATAGGTCTCTGAAAAGGATTATTAGTTTGCCCGCTGTGCTAACTCTCAGAGAATGTTTACAACGACTTAGAGAGTTTTCCACAAATTCACAGCACACTACTACTACTACTGGAAAGATATATAGTAGTTTCTCTGATTAGTAATATTAGAAAGCAGCACTTTACCAACAGCGTTTGAAGGAGAAATCGATGCAGTTCATCGTTAATAAACAAATCCTGCAGAAAGAACTGGGCTTCGTCCAGGGTGTCGTCGAACGAAAAAACACCATCCCTGTGTTATCCAACATTCTGATCCAATCGATTGGAGAAAACACTATTCGCGTTACTGGTACCGATCTCGAAGTAACGATTCGCTGTGACATGGATGCTGAGGAAATCAAAGTACAAGGCGCGATTTGCGTGCAGGCGCGCAAGCTTTTCGAAATCGCCAGGTTGCTGCCAGAGGGGCCGGTTAGTTTCACAAAAGAAGATAACGATTGGGTTACGGTAAAGTCAGGAAAGTCCAAATTCAAACTCGTGGGTGTGGCGAAGGACGCTTTTCCGGATGTTCCTGATTACAAATCAGCTCCTACGAAAATAGCGGCTGACGTGCTGAAGTCCTTCATCGATCGCACTATTTTTGCAATTACTCAGGAAGAATCGCGCTACACACTCTCGGGAGCTAAGTTTATTCTCGACGACGACGGCGCGAAAATGATCACAACTGACGGGCACCGGCTCGCCTATGTTTCTAGAAAGAATGTGGTCAAGAATGAAACGAAAGAAACGATGGATGCTTTGATTCCGCGTAAGACGCTGGCCGAGTTGACCAAGCTAACGGCCGGTTTCGAGGGCGATCTTAACCTGGGGATGGATGAAAATCATATCTACTGTGAAGTTGGACCAAGACTGCTGATATCGCGAATGTTGACCGGGCAGTTTCCCAATTACGAGATGGTCATTCCCAAGAACATCGATAAGTCGGTCGAGTTCGATAGCGCCTTGCTAAACCAGGCCGTGCGTCGAGTAGCGCTAATGTCAGATGAGCGTTCGCACTCGATTCGTTTTCATCTTGGGGCCAACCAGTTGGTGATCAGTGCTCAGAACGCCGAGGAAGGCGAGGCCAGCGAGACGCTGCAGGCGGAGTACGCCGGCGAAGATGTCGACATCGGATTCAACGCTCAGTACCTGCAGGAGTTTATGAACGTCAACAGCGCCGGGAAAGTAGCATTTGAATTCAAGGACGGTAACTCACAGGCCCAGCTTCGACCACTCGACGACGGAGAATTCGAATACAAATACATCGTCATGCCGATGAGACTCTGATCCGCGATTGTGAAGGAAGAGAGGGAGCCTCTCGGCGGCGGGGGCTCCGACCTTCAATCAGGGTTGGCACGCTGTGTTAGAATCCCGCCATGCTGCTTGAGTGGATTGAGGCGAGCGATTTTCGGAATCTCAGCGGCAAAGTTTTCTGGGGCCCGGGACTAAATATCATCCATGGCAGCAACGGCCAGGGAAAGACCAACTGGCTCGAAGCGATTCACACTCTCGGACGCACCAAGTCCTTCCGCACTCAACACCTTCAGGAAGCAATTAAGTTTGGTGAACAATCGGCCATCGTTCGCGGCCGAGTCACACACGGCGCCGATCTGCACAGAGATCTACAGCTTTCTCTCCAGGGCAAAATAAAAACCTTTTCCCTCAACGGCAAACGCGAACCGCTCCTCAGTTACCTGACACAAATTCACATCGTGGCCCTGACAGCGGATGAACTGGATATCGTGCGTGGTATGCCGGAAGCACGACGCCGTTTTCTGGATCGTGGCGTAGCTGCGCTGCACCCGGTTTATGTAAGAACATTGATGGACTATAACCGTGTCCTCAAGCAAAAAAACTACATCCTGCGCGACTCAGCGGAGCGAGAGATTAGCCTGGTTGAAACAGAGAACCTGATCGCTCCATGGAACCAACAGTTGATTGGTCTAGCTGCCAGTGTTCATCGCGGGCGTTGTGATTATGTAGAGAGACTTAATCAGGTGCTGGAGCGGCGAGTTTTTGGTAAAGAAGAAGTTACGCTGACTTACATTTCATCCCTCGAAGGGAAGGGTGATACCGGCGATTATGAAGGGCTGATCGAGGAACGCCTGCGGTTGCGTCTCCCGGCTGAGTTGGCTTCCGGGCGTGCTCTTATTGGTCCGCATAAGGACGACTTGGGTATCGATTTTGACGGGCGCGAAATGAGGATTTACGGAAGCGCCGGTCAGCAACGTAGCGCATTGTTACTATTAGACTTAGCAGCCATATCACTGTATAATTCGTGGCACAATGATTATCCACTTTTCCTCATCGATGACGTGGATGCGGAACTCGACGAAAAACGTATAGGGAAACTCTTGGAATATCTGGAAGGACGCACGCAGACATTTATCACAACCGCGAAAAGCAGCCACGTCGGAAGCTTTTTTTCGCGAGCCAATGTCTTCGAAATTGAAGCGGGCGCGGTGGTGAGCACCGCTCAGTCGCGGTTCATTGGTGCCGATAAAGAAACCTGAGCGACGTTCGGCTCACCACTCGAAGACGGCGAGCTTTTGAGAGTTTAAGGAGATTAGTTTGGCAACAGCAGGCACAACGGTAACCAATAAGAAAAGTGGCGCTTATGATGCGTCTTCCATCAGCATTCTCGAAGGTCGTGAAGCCGTCCGAAAACGGCCGGCCATGTACATCGGTTCAACCGGTGACATGGGTCTTCACCATCTGGTCTACGAAGTCGTCGACAACTCGATAGACGAAGCGCTGGCCGGCTACTGTGACACCATCGAGGTCGCAATCCATCTCGACAACTCAATCACAGTGATTGATAACGGCCGCGGCATACCCGTGGACGAAATCAAGAAGGAACGAAAGTCAGCTGCCGAGGTCGTGCTGACCAAGTTGCACGCGGGTGGAAAATTTGACGCCAATGCCTACAAGGTATCGGGCGGTCTGCATGGCGTGGGTGTTTCGGTGGTGAACTTCCTTTCGGAATTTTTGCATCTCGAGATTTGGCGTGATGGCTTGACCTATGAAATGTCGTACGCGCGCGGGATCGCCCTGGCTCGTTTGGAAAAAACCGGAAAGACCAGAAGGCGCGGCACCAAGATAACTTTTAAACCCGATGCCGAAATTTTCGATCTGGTCGAGTTCAGCTTCGACAAGTTGTCAGAGCGCTTGCGCGAGAAGGCCTTCCTGAACAAGGGAATCCGGATCACGATCAAAGACGAACGCGAGGAGCCGGAAAAGTCCCACGAGTTCTACTACAAGGGTGGCATCGCCGAGTTCGTCAAACATCTGAACAAGAACCGCACGCCGATTCATGATAAGCCGCTCTACTTTGAAAAAGAAGCGGACGCGCTTTCTATCGAAGTCGCCATTCAGTACAACGATGGCTACGACGAAAAGGTCTATTCGTTTGCCAACAACATCAATACGGTGGATGGCGGAACGCACCTCTCAGGTTTTCGTTCAGCGCTGACGCGTACTATCAACGCTTATGCACAGTCGTCCGGGCTGGCTAAGAATTTCAAGACCGCTTTGAGTGGTGACGACGTTCGCGAGGGACTCGTGGCAGTGATCTCTGTGAAACTGCCTCAACCCCAGTTTGAAGGACAGACCAAGGGCAAGCTGAACTCTGACGTCAAGGGCCCGGTGGAATCTTTTCTGAACGACAAGCTGACTGAGTTTCTCGAACAGAACCCACCAGTGGCCAAACGCATTGTGGGCAAGGCCCTGGATGCCGCCCGGGCGCGCGACGCGGCCCGCAAGGCGCGCGAGATTGTGCGCAAGGGCGCGATGGGTTCGTCAATGTTGCCGGGCAAGCTGGCAGACTGCCAGGAAAAGGATCCGGCCCTCTCTGAGATTTATATCGTCGAGGGGGATTCGGCCGGCGGTTCCGCCAAGCAGGGCCGCGATCGTAAGAACCAGGCGATTCTTCCGCTCAAGGGCAAGATCCTGAACGTGGAAAAAGCCCGCTTTGACAAGATGCTGGGCCATAGCGAAATCAAAGCGCTGATCACTGCACTGGGAACCGGCATTGGGAAAGAAGACTTTGACATCAACAAGGTGCGCTATCACCGCATCATCCTGATGACCGACGCCGACGTTGACGGTTCGCACATCCGCACCCTGCTGCTGACTTTCTTCTACCGGCAGATGGTTCAACTGATTGAGCGCGGTTATGTCTACATCGCCCAACCTCCGCTCTTCAAGGTCAAGCGCGGCAAGAAGGAAGAGTACATCAAAGACGAAGGCTCGATGACCCGTTATCTGATGCGCATGGCCACAGCCGATATGAAAGTTAAGCCTGACGGCGCGACGGAAGAGGTCGAGGGAAAAGAGTTAGCGAACATTCTGGAAAAGATGGTCGACCTGAAACACTTCTGCGAACGCGCTTCGCGTCGTGTGATGGGAGACGGAAAGCTGTTGAAAGTCCTGCTCGAGGCCTTCGGTGGTAAAAAGGGTGTGCTGCGCCGCGAAGGCGCAACTCTCCGCAGGGCTTTCCAGGACGGAGACGTGATGGCCAGGGTGGAAGGGGTGCTTTCCAAAGCTGGTTACGAAACCGAACTGACGACCGACGACGAACATGGGCTGTGGGAGATCAAGACAGTAACGGCCTCAGGCAACAATGTCATGGTTGACTGGAACTTTGCCAGCTATGTCGAGTTTCAAAAAGCGTTGGAGCTGTTTTCCACCCTCGAAGATCACCTGGCGGCGCCGTTCACCGTCGGAGAGAATGGAACGAGGGAAGAAGTCGCGACGCGCGAAGAACTTTTGGAGAAAGTTTTAGCCGCAGCCAAGAAGGACCTGACGATACAGCGCTACAAAGGTCTGGGCGAGATGAATCCCGAACAACTTTGGGAAACAACTATGGATCCTGAGAAGCGCACTCTGCTGCAGGTAAGGATCGATGATGCAGTTGAGACGGACGGGATCTTTACAATTCTGATGGGCGACGCTGTTGAACCGCGCCGCAAGTTCATTGAAGACAACGCCCTCGACGTCCGCAATTTGGATGTGTAGGTGTTGAAAGTAACGCCGCTGTTAGTGCGTGCAGTCAAGGACGCAAACGAACCAGGCTTTACGGAGTTCCTTGTTTTATCTCCTCTCGGAAGCGCTCGACGCGGAAGCGCCAGAGTTTAATCGGCGCTCCTAACGGAATGCCTGCCTTGCGCGACGCAATCTCGATCTGCTTTTCCACCGAATCAACCCCTTCAATATCGGGTAAGAGCAGCCCGCGCTCTTCCCCGAGTTCATCTTCAACCACAATACCGTAAATTTTTGCGTCCAACTCAGCCATCACTGCCGGTTCGGGTGGGGTCAGGACGTCAAGCGAGTAACGCAATTGGGCCAGCTCAGCGGCGGCCACGGGCTTGAATCTCGGATCGCGAGTAGCCGCTGCGATCGCATTTGCGATCACCTCCTCACGAAGATTATCTCTGCCCGGCTCAATGGTGCCAATGCATCCGCGCAGTTGCCCGTCAGCTGTTTTGATGGAAACAAAACACGCGGCTCGTGCGACCAGCAAACCTGAAGGTTCACCAGTAGCTTGCAGCGGTACACCGGTGAGAACAAAAGACTCGACCGCTGCGCGCACTAATTGCAGCAGCATTTGTTTATCCTGAACAGGAGCTTGCGCCTCAGTTGCAGTGTGCCGGACTGAATCGGGCGGCGCCGACTCTGCATTTGTGATTTGAGCAACGAGGTAGCCAACTCCGAACGGAGCTTCGTAACTCAACACTTCACAGGCAAGGGTCAATTCCCTGACGGCTCCCAGGGCTACCAGCAGCGAGCGGTAGCCACACTCGCCCGCCACTCTTCTCAGATCCTGATCCAGGTTGATGATGCGCGCGATGGATCCTGACCTGATCGCGTCAACAACCTCGAGGTCGAACAAATGTGCCGTAGGCCGATAACCTGCCGGGGCGTCTTTCCGGAGTCGATGACTTAAGTCTCCGCTGGCCACCATCGCTATGGGTCTGCCGATCCCTCTGGCGGCGCTTTCAATACAACTCCCGAAGCGAAGGTGATCCTCATCGGCAAGAAAGCTGTATCCAAGTGCAACCAGGCGTCCTCGCCAACCGTTACGCAGGAGGAAATAGAGCGGCACTGCGATTCCATGATCCAACGCTTCGTAATTGACGTTGACTACTGCATAAGCACGCGCTTCCGACTCTCGCTTAATCGCCCCCAACAGTTCTTCATCGAGCCTTGCGTTTACCTTTACTTCAGGCGCTTGAAACTTTGAGAAATCGCCCGTCAGAATTGAAGCCTGATAGGCAACGAAGGCATCGGCCTTAAGTTGAGCATGCGGTGTAATCATCACGACAGTTTCGGCGCCGCTCGCGATTAGCCGCCGGGTGAACTCGGCCATTGCCGCAATCGAGTCGTGTACGTTGATGACTGCGTCGAGGCCCACCTCGGGCACCATGATAGGGGGATGCGGGGCGATGCCGGAAAAAACGATCGCATTGGAAACAGTCATCAATCCTCAGTGCGTCTCGAGCGGTGGGCCCATGATTTAGCGGGGCGAGTTGCCGGTTCGTCGCAGCAGGCAGTGGCTCTTCCATCGAAAAGAGCCGCCGGGCCTATCGCTGTAAAAGAGTGGGTAACTCGTTTCTGAATACGAGTTGTAATCCAAGTGCACCGATGGTAGCGCAAAATTCACAGGCAAACCAGAAATCTGCTGCGCGAATGGATCAGCGTCAATGCGAGTCATTATTTTTTGTGACCGTAAAACTTCCGGATGAATTCCACTGGGGCTCAGAGTAGTGGCTCATTTCTCTGAACCAAATCTCCGCTTGCTCAGCGCTGATTGCTGGTGTCTGAAGCCATCCCGTATCATGCTCGACGATGTACGAAGTACTTATCGTCGGTGCCGGCCCGGCCGGATCATTCGCCGCTGAAGAGTTGGCCCGGAACGGAGTGAGCGTTGCTCTGTTCGATGGCCGTCCTGCTGGTGATCCAAAGCCCTGCGGAGGTGGCGTCACAGCCAAAGCCCTGAAGGCCTGGCCCCACCTGCTGGACGCCGTGGGCCACACTGTAAACGAGCTCGAGATGTACGCGCCCTCCGGACGGTGCATTCAACTAAAACTGGAAGAGCCCTTTGCGATCTACTCGCGCCGCGCTTTTGATGCGCATCTGCGTGAACGAGCTGAGGCTGCCGGCGCTGCACTCATCAAAGAAAAAGTTTCCGGGTCGCGCACTGTAAGAGACGAGCACGGTTGGTTATTGAAGTCGGCTGACAAAGAGTGGCGCGCAAATTTTCTGGTGGGCGCAGACGGCGCCAACAGCGCACTCGCCAAAATGCTGGCGGGCCCCTTGCCGCCCGCTGAGATGGAAGTCGCATTTGGCTACCGGGCTCCCCTGCCTGCAAACCGTCAGGCACCCACTGTCGTAGCTTTTCTGCCTGGCTGGGTAGGTTACGCGTGGGCATTTCCGCGTGTCGACCATATCTCGTTTGGCATTGCTACGTCGCAGGACGCTTTTGAACACCAACCCTTGGATGATCTGCTTTGGGAGTTCATGCTTGGATATTACCGCCGGGGCGAAGACAAGAAAGCGAAACTTTGGACCAGCCGCAAAGTCGATCAGGAACGCGATCTGCGCCTGCGCAAATTTCTCCAGTCGACGGCAGAACGTTACGCGGCTCGCATTCCCGGTCTGTTACCGAAGACCTGGGACATTCGGCGTGCTTGCGGGGATCACTGGGCCCTGCTGGGGGATGCAGCGGGTTTTGCCGACCCGGTGACAGGAGAAGGTATTTACTACGCCTTGCGCTCAGCTGAATTGTTTGCTGCAAGTTATTTGTCAGGCTCGCCGGCAAGTTATGAGCAGAGTTGGCGCCAGGACTTTGGTCGCGAGTTGCAGCGTGCAGCCGAGATGCGGCAAAAATTTTATGGCAACTTTTGGGGTGCCCCGTTCACGGAGCGGATGATCGAATTTGCGTGGGGGCATCGCGGTATCAAACGCGTACTCGGCGATCTGGTGGCGGGACACCAGGGCTACGTGGGATTGAAAAGGAAACTCGCTCGCAGCGCCCTCAAGCCACTCTAACCTCGGGCGCTCAGAGTACCGCCTTCAGGCGGGCTTTTTATTTTTTATTAAGAGAGATTACCAGGCGGGTTTTTTATTCTGTTAAGAGAGATTCTTTTATAGAAGTGCCCGACTAAAGTCGGTACTCTGAACGCCTGTCAGGGGGCGAGGCGGGATAGTTTCCAGGCGCCGTTTGGCTGCCGTTCATAAAGCAGGCGGTCGTGAAGTCGTCCGGACCGCGCCTTCCAGAATTCAATTCTCTCCGGACGAAGGCGATAGCCACCCCAATTCTCCGGCCTTGGTATCACCTGATCGCCGTAGCGCGCGACGAGTGCAGCGAAGCGACGTTCCAACACATCTCGATCAGCGACCGTTTCACTTTGCGGCGAGGCATGCGCTCCCAGTTGACTCTCTCGCGGTCGCGTCGCGAAATATTCGTCGGACTCTGTGGCCGAGGTGCGCTCGATGGTGCCTTCAACTCGTACCTGGTAGTCCAATTCTTTCCAATAAAAGACGAGCGCCGCAACGGGATTCGTTTCCAATTCCAGAGCCTTGCGACTCGAGTAATTAGTGAAAAAGACAAAGCCCGACTGGTCCGCCTGCTTCAACAAGACCATCCGCGCTGAAGGCCGGGCCTGGCTATCCGCCGTCGCGAGAGTCATCGCTTCAGGCATCGCGATGCCGGCAGCTTTCGCCCGCTCAAACCAGCTGTGGAATTGCTTGATCGGATCGGGATTGGCCTGGGCTTCGGAGAGGGGCTCTTCCAGGCTTCGCGTGTCTTGATCTCTCATGTTCTATATTGTCTATCAAACGCGGCCGGGACTGGAAGGCGCGCTGCTCATCATGAAATCGTGGGCATGGTGTAGGGGATTAAGCGTTGCCGCAGATCGTCGGGTATCGGCACGGTCCTAAAGTCGTCGCGGCTGACGGCCGCCAGGACGAAATGCGCATCGGCAACGATTTCCGGTTGCGACTTCTTGCGAACTTCGAAGTTCAAGCGCATCGATTTGTTCCCCAGGGGGCCGACGTACACAGACAATTCCAGTAGATCGTCTAACTGGGCCACGCGGCGAAAATCACATTCCAGGTGTACTCGCGGCAACCAGATATCGAGCTCGTCGAACATCACGCCGTAGGACAATCCTACCGCACGAAATAGTTCTGTTTCAGCGATTTCAAAAAACCGAATGTAAGCGCCGTAAAAAATAATGCGTGCGGCGTCCACGTCGCCCCAACGCACTCGCTCCTCAATCGTGTACTTCCATGGTTCGTTCATTCTTTGAATGTACGAGATTCGCGGATAATGGTTTTGCTGCGGGCGGGTTGCGGCCTGCCTATACTTCCAACTCACGGAGAAACTTTGTGAGCGCCTGGTTAAACCTTTCCGGCTGTTCAAGATTTGAAACATGCCCGGCATCGTCGATGATTTCCAGCCGCGAGCCGCCAATCTCCTTGTGCATGAGTTCCGCTTCGGCCAGGGGAGTAATAGCATCCTCGCGTCCGACTGCGATCAAAGCCGGCGACACTACGCGGGAAAGGAACGAAGTCTGATCACGTCGTTGAGCCATGCCGCGCAACGCCGCCGCCGCACCTTCCGGAGTCGTCTTCAGTATCATCTCGCGCACCCGCGCTACCACGGCCGGATTGCGTGCCACTGTCTTGGGAGACAGCAGCTTCGGGAGCATGGCATCGGCCAGCCCTGCCATTCCCTCTTCCATGGCTTGCTGAGCTTGTGTTTCTCGGGTGGCTTGCGCTTCCTTCGTATCAGCGCCCGGACGAGTGTCCGCGAGTATCAGCGCCCTTGCGCGCAGAGGAAACATCCGGTACATCGCCAGGGCGACGTAGCCACCCATCGAAAAACCGCACACCGCCGCGCGCGAGATGTTGAGTTTTTCCATCAAGGCAGCGACGTCCATGGCCATTTCTTCCATGCTGGCGGGCGCAGCCGTAGCCTCGGTTTCACCATGACCGCGAAGGTCGGGAGCGAGGATCCGATGACGCGGCATTAAGGCTTCAATTTGCTCGCTCCACATCGAACGGTTGAAAGGAAAGCCGTGCAGTAACACCACCGGTGTGCCGGAACCGACTTCGTCGTAACCCATCTCAAAACCACGAATCTGAATCTTGCTCATAAAGTTTCTTTGACCAACTGCTTTTTAGACATTAATTCACTTTACCATTGCCGCTTGCATCCGCACGACCTACCAGCTTAGCCAGAATTGCGATTAACTCCAAAGGCTCAATTGGCTTTGCGAGATATTGCTGGTAACCAGCGGACAGTGCGCGTTCGCGATCTTCATTGCGAGCATAAGCTGTTATTGCCACCGCAGGGATCTCTGGTAACTCGCCATTATCAAGCGCGCGCACTTGAGTAATCAGCGCGTAACCGTCCTGAATCGGCATAGCGATGTCCGATACGATCACGTCAGGTCTTGACTCTTTGATGCGCTCCATTGCGTCGGCAACCGATGGCGCGACGGTAACCTTTGCCGCGCCTCCCGTGAGCGCGGCGGCAATCACCTCCAAAGTGTCGGCGTCGTCATCGACCACCAGCACCTGCAAGCCGCTCAGCGCACGCACGCTTTGTTGTTCGAGAATTTCGAACATATTCGGAGTCGAGCCTTGCCAGTTTGGAGCATTAACCACCGGAAGTCTGACCGTAAACTTCGCACCCTTTCCCGTACCGGCGCTTTCCGCTGCCACAGAGCCACCGTGAATCTCCACCAGGTGTCTGACGATTGCCAACCCGAGACCAAGCCCACCATGCCGGCGCGTCGTGGTGCTGTCCGCCTGGCGAAAACGATCAAACACAAATGGCAGGAACTCCGGAGTTATGCCCTGGCCGTTGTCCTGCACGGTTATCTCGGCGTAACCCTCTGCATTGGTGATAGAAATTTTTACCAGCCCTGCCGCTGGCGCGAACTTGATCGCATTGGAGAGCAGATTCCAAAACACCTGCTGCAGGCGGCTGGCATCTCCGGGAACCATGGTTGGTTGCGAATCAAGCTGCGTTTCCATGACGATGCCTTTTGCATCAGCCGTAGGCCGGACCACATTCATGGCAGCTTCAATAATGGGCCCCAGCTCAAGCGGCTGCAGCTCGAGATAGAGGTTTCCGGTAATGATGCGCGAGACGTCGAGTATGTCGTCAATAATTTGAGATTGGCTGCGGGCATTACGCCAGATAGTTTCAATAGCGCGCGTTGCAGTCTCTGGATCCAAACCGGTCTCGAGCATCCGCGACCAGCCGAGAATCGCGGTTAGCGGCGTGCGCAACTCGTGTGAAACCGTGGCCAGGAATTCGTCTTTCAAACGATTCGATTCTTCGGCGGCCGCGCGCGCGTTGCTTTCCTGGTCCAATAGTCGAGTGTTTTCTATTGCCACCGCGGTCAGATTAGCGGCCATGCGCATCGCCGTGACATGCTCCTCCCGATAGGCGGCGCGGATGTAACTCTGTACTTCTACAGTACCGATGATGCGCCCCATTACGGCCATAGGTGCAACTAGTGAACATTGCGGTCTCAGGCCGTTCTCTGGCCCCACGATGACGACCGGATGCACGCGTGCGGTGTTCATGTAGTCTTCAGTGACGATGATTTCGCCCGTTCTAATCGCGCGGCTATTAGGTCCTTCAGCCGTGATGGGCATGGGCGGCAGTTCTGAGACATCGAATTCCTGGCCGTCACCCCAACCATAGCTGGCCGTGCGCACTTCACGAAGCGGGTCGTAAAGTGAGACAAAGAAACCATCGCAGGGAACTGAAGCGAGAGAAAACTCTCTCAGTCCCCCATAGATTGCCTGTAGATCTCGAGCGGTGCCCAGAGATTGCGCCAGACTTGCGATCCTTACCAACAGCCGCTCATATTCGCTCAAGGCGCGATGATCAGCTTCTCTTAAAGCTTCCTCTGCCCGCCGTCTTTTGGTTATGTCGCGGGCTACTCCCTGAATACCGAGTGGTTTTCCATTCTGTGAAACCAGGCGGCTACTGATCTCCAGAGTAATCACTGACCCGTTTTTGGCAATCGCATCCACTTCGTAATTTGTTCGTTCTTCGCCGATTAACTTTCTCTCCAGCATCTCCTGTCCGGCAGTCAGTGAGCCTGGCGTCAAAAGCTCAGCGAGGTTCATTCCCAGCATCTCTTCACGTGTGTAGCCGCAGATCGTCTCACATGCTTTGTTTATAGAGGTGACGCGGCTGTCCAAATCGAGCGTATAGATGATGTCGGAAGCGTTCTCAACCAGCTCCCGATAGCGTTCCTCACTTTCGCGCAGCGCGATTTCCGCTCGCTCGTGATCGCGTAGAGTCTGACGCACCTTGCCTTCTGAAACGCGCAACTCTGCCGCCGCGAGTTCGGCTGCACCGCGCGCCAACACCTGGAATCGCACCAACACAAACAGAACCAGGCTCGTCAAAAGCCCGCTCAACAGTATGTAGTAGACACTTAAATTGGAGGAGAAGAAGTCAGGCCTGGCGGCGAAGATGACCAGCCAGTTGCGTCCGGCGACATCGATCCCAGCGGAGGATTGCAGTCGACTGGTTGAGTTAACGGCGCTCTTGAGAGCCTCAGGAGTCGTGTCATGAAGCAAGTTTGCCGGCGTCGGGAGGGTCCCGTCGTAAACCTTCATATCAACGGCACCGAAGTCTTTGGTAGCCAGGATCGAGTCAATCAGATCGGCTGTGCGAAACCGGGTATAGACAAAGCCCGAGAGGGTGTCCCTCCTTTCCGCCACGCTCTGAGGTGTCTCATCGTGGCGATAGATAGGGACGAAGATAAAGAAGCCCGGCAGGTCGTTGCCGGGGCTACCAGCGCTTAGTCGCCCCGAAGCAGTCGGCATGGCTGTGTCACGAGCGTTAGCCAGAGCCACGCTCAGGACCGGGTTTGTGACCAGGTCAAAGCCAGTAGGAAGCTTGCTGCGTTTATCCAATGACTCAAAATAGATTATCGGAAAAGACTCAGCTTGCCCGTTATCTGGTGAGATCTGAAAATCCTGCAGGCCTTGTTGCCGCATGGTGGCAATGTACGATTGCTGGTCGCCTTGTTTGACCCGACCAAGAAACCCGATGCCGCCGGCGCCGGGATACTGCTCAGCCAACTCCAGCCGTTCGACAAACTTGTGGAAGGCTTTTGGTTGAAGATTTGGATTGACAGCAAACAACCCGGTCGCCGCGCGCAGCACTTCGACATAAAGTCGAGGCCGGCCGCGAAGGTAAGTCGTAAGGTCCTGAACGCTGGCATTGAATCTCGCCTGATCCCTGGCTCGCACCGAGCGGTAAACGTAAAGCGAAAAGAAGAGAGTGACTGTGAGGGAAAGGGCGAGGATAAAATAAGCGACGAATGATTGCTGAAAACGTTGGAGACCAACCTTTGCTTCAGTCTCTCGCATTTGTCCCGATTGCCTTCGCTTGATTCGTGATTGAAAAAGCTTTTGGTTACCGGCGCTTAGCGCTGCTCATTGTACAGCAGCTTTGATGAAGCGTGAATCAGCCCTTCGGCTCCGGCTCACAGGCAAGTACCCGCAGAGAGTCAGCCTCGCATGCCGCACAAACGGAACGGAGCGGGTTATTTGCTACTTTACTTTGCTGGTGCGGCGCCGCATGAAATCCATCAAAACGAATTGGGAGAGGTTGTTGGGATTCGCAAAGTAAGCCTTGCCGCGGGTCATCGCGCTCATCTGTTTCACGAATTCCACCAGGTAGTAGTCGCTGGCCAACATAAATGTATTAATCATGATGCCGGCTTTGCGACAGGCCTGGACCTCCTTAAAAGTAGCTGCCATCACCAGCGGATCGCCACCCATCGAATTCTTGTAAAGACGTCTGCCAGGGGCCGCCGCCATCCTGCCTGCCGCGCGCGCACTGGTGACTCCTGCTACGGAGCCTTCCACATAACACGCCGTCGGTTTCCCATCCGTGACCATCACGATCTGTTTCATCTCTTTGCGCTGCGCCTGCAAAAGCCGGCGTGCCAACCGCAATCCTTCGGCTGTGTTGGTGTGATAAGGACCGACCTGGGTGGTAGCGAGCTTGCCCAGCGCCAGTTCCTCAGCCCCGTCATGAAAGAGAACTATCTTCAACGTATCGCCCGGGTACTGTGTGCGAATTAAATGTGCGAGCGCCAGGGCCACTTTCTTGGCTGGGGTGAATCTGTCTTCGCCATAAAGAATCATGGAGTGGGAACAGTCCAGCATCACTACGGTTGCGCAGGACGATTGATAATCACACTGGTGAACATGGAGATCTCTGTACTCGAGATTGAGTGGTACGTTTAATCCTTCGCGCTGGATGGCTGAAAGGAGAGTGGTGTTTACATCGAGATTGATTGTGTCGCCGAACTCGTACGGCTTGCTCGCGCTTTCGGCTTCGACACCAGTGGCCAGGTTCAAGGTGTCGTGCCGTCCCAGCGAACTTTTGCCAGTGCTGCCCAGCAGATTTCGCAAAGTCTTGTAGCCAAGGAAATCGAGACCTTTTTCAGTAACTTCGAACTTGACGTCACGTGTCGGGCCCTCGCCGGCACTACCCTGACCGTTGCGCGTTCGCTCCTGCTGTTCTTCGCGCAGCTTTAGATATCCTTCTTCGACCAGACGCTCGATTAATTGATTGAGCATCTCCTCCAGTTGCGATCCTTTGTACCGGCCTTCGTTCTCCTCGAGCATTTGCCGGATGCGATTTTCATCGAGCAGGTCCTGGTCCACCAACGCCTGTAACAGTGCGCGCCGCAGGGCATCGAGAGAATCGTCTATCTGGCTTCGCTCGCGCGTCCAATAATAATCTTCGTTGTAACCTGACTGTAGCAGTTCATCAGACAGAGCTTCCATCAACTCGCCCAGGTTGAGCGATGAAACATCAAGACCGTTGAATTTGGAATAGCGAGTAAATTTCATGATAATTTAGCCGCGGATAAACGCGGACCCCGCGGATTGAGCGAAGGCACGCTGGATATGATATTAAGCATCTTCACCGTGCAGAAGGCTACTAAGTAACGAGTCCTCGCCAATCGGAATCTGTTTTCGTCGATTATCGAACGCCATTCGCTTGAACTGGGCCTTCAAGCCGAAGTTGAACAGTAGTCCCACTTCAATCTCCGTGGCTCGCACGTAATTCAGCAACTGAGCCTGATGGGAAACATCAAGACAGCGGCAGGATTTAAGTTCAACGAGATACAATCCTGGACCAGCATATCGGCGCTGAAGTCGCCAACCTTATGCCCGCGAAACCAAGGTGGAACTTCAATCTGTGTTCTGACACAAAGCCCTTTCTCAACTAACGCAATCGCAAATGCTCTTTCATAGACAGCTTCCAGGAATCCATGCCCGAGTGCGTTGTAGACCTGAAAGAAGACCCCAATAATTTTTTCAGAAACATCCCGGTGTTTAAGCCGGTTCGACCACACCCTGATCCATCGCCAATCCTCCACAGGTGACAACGAATCTCTCCTCCCGGTCCAATCGTGGTGGTGACCTCGATTCGTAATTACTGACTCAGTTGCTATCCGCGTTCCGCCGCGAAATCCGCGGCTCGTTTTCTTAACTATACTTTCCGCTTTCGGTGAGATCGTCGTAGATCATGCCGCGGCGATCTTTTTTGGCCTTGGTGACCGCCTGATAGCCGCCTTCTTCGTTGCGGCTGATTTTGTTTTGGGCGTACAAGCCCTCGAGCACAAACTCGCAGGCGCAGATCACCTGCGCCTCGTCTGTGCGTTTAAAGCTGAAGGGAATCAACGCGGTCTCGATCAATTCAGGCACAGGTTCGAGCAGGCTGAGACACTCGTCTGCCGCTGCGGTGTCTGCGAGCCTCAGATTGTGACCCTCTTCAAACCAGCGCACGGTGCCGGCAAAGTCTATGCCCACGAAGTAACCTTCAAAAATCTCACCGGCCGCGCGTTTGATTAAGTCTTTGGCAATGCGATGCGCGCCGAGCTGTTCTCCTTCATATTCCAATTCCATCTTCCCGGTCATTGAAGGAATAGCAGCATAGATGTCCGCTATCCGCGGCGCTATCTCGTCTTCACCAGTGAGAAAAGAGCGCCGTTCAGCGTTGGAGACTACTGATTCCGTAACCGTGATCGGCAGCCGTTGCGAGACGCCGGAATGTTTGTCGACGCGGCTGTCATCGCGAGCTTCAAAGGCGATTTGTTCGATCACCTCGCGGAGGAAATCCGGCAAACGCAGTCGATCGCCAAGACCTTCCCGCGCTATCCACGCCTCTTGTTTTGTAATCTCAACCGCAGTCTGGAGTTCTGCCGGATAATGAGTCGTAATCTCGGCGCCGATACGGTCCTTGAGCGGCGTTATTATTTTTCCGCGCGCGGTGTAATCTTCCGGGTTCGCGGAGAAGACCAACATCACATCGAGCGGCATCCGCACAGGGTAGCCCTTAATCTGCACATCACCTTCCTGCATGATATTGAACAGGCCCACCTGAATCTTGCCGGCCAGATCGGGCAGCTCATTGATCGCAAAGATGCCCCGGTTTGCGCGTGGCAGGAGGCCGTAGTGAATTGTCAATTCGTCACTCAGCAAATGGCCGCCCTTGGCCGCCTTGATGGGATCGACGTCTCCGATGATGTCCGCAATGGTCACGTCCGGTGTAGCCAATTTCTCCACGAAGCGTGCATCGCGCTCGATCCAGTTGATAGGTGTCGCATCGCGGTGCAGCTCGATGAGTTGCCGGCCGTAAGCTGAGATTGGATGAAACGGATCGTCGTTAACTTCAGAGCCGGCCACCACGGGAATGCGTTCGTCGAGTAGATCAGTTAATTGCCGAATGATGCGACTCTTCGCCTGGCCGCGTAGACCCAACAGGATCAAATTGTGACGCGAAAGAATGGCGTTCACGAGCTGCGGAATAACGGTTTCGTCGTACCCGACAATTCCGGGAAATAACTTTTGGCCGGACCGCAGTTTCTCAATTAGATTGGCGCGCAATTCATCCTTGACGGAGACGCGTTTATAACCACTTTCCTTTAGCTCACCGAGAGTGCTTGCTTGCTGCATTGATGCCACGAATCCTTTTTTGAAGTTGCCTCTTCAGCGCAACCCGAAGGTTGCATTACAAAGGGGCGAACACGTTGTCCGCCCTGCAGATTGCGTGAGCCCATCTTAATAGATTGCGGAGAAAGACTCTAAAGCAGGGGAGAAAGGACGGGTTGTTCGATGGCTGCCCAGCGGTCACCTGTGTACGTGACGCGCAGGTCATCGGCAAGTTTTTCCAGATGCGCAAGCACGGCTCGCTCAGCCATGCCATGCGCTTTTGGAGAGACATCTGTGTAGACAGCAGCGACGATCTCTTTGGGAGTACCGGCGCCCGCCCGCACTGCTTGTTCGATTTTTGCTTCGCGATCCAGACGATGGGTGATGTACTCGTCGATTTTAGTGTAGGGATTGGCGATGGCTGGTCCGTGCCCACCAAAAATCACGGAGAGGTTCGGCAGCGCGCGCATCTGTTCCAGGGAACGCAGATACTCTCGCATGTTTCCCTCAGGCGGATCGATCAGAACTGAACCCATACCCACAATATTGTCGCCGGACACCAGGGTGCCGGTCCGCGCTTCGTATAAACAAAGATGTCCGCGCGCGTGCCCGGGCGTATGCATCACGCGCATTTCTATGACCGGCTGACCCTTTAGTTTCACGACCTCGCCATCATCAAGCAGCGTATCAATCTGGATATTTCCCTGCAGCGCTGCAGCCGTGGTTGCATGCGCCGCGACCTTCACGTCTCCCAGATGCGCCCTGAGCGCATTTACGCCGCCTATATGATCGGGATGAACATGAGTTATCAGGATGCAATGAATTTCGCGGCCTGTTGCGAGTAAATCATCGATGGCAGCGTGCAGCGCTTGCTGCTCTTCTTCGTAATGCGAGCCGGGATCGATCACCAGAAGTTCGGCCGAAGTGTAAATCAGGTAGCAGTTGGTATGCGTCGCAGGCGGCTTGGTCGGCGTACGCACGGGGTAACAAATATAGTTGGGCTGAAATTCTATGCCCCGCATTGGTTCGCCGTGGGCCTGAGGTATCGAGAGAAAGCGAGTTACCAGATCAGCGCCAATACCATTTGCCAGCGTCCTCATCGGATGCATAGTCGGCGGCACCGCAATCACTTCAGCTTGGGCCCAGCGAGTCGTGGCCGCACTTGCCGTAATCCATTCACCGCTTTCAAGCTCACCGGGGATCACGTGCGGCTGCTGCTTAGGCGGACAAGTTACCAGGAAGAACCAGGTGTCAAAGCGGCGCGCGTTGAATGGCGGCGTAACCCAGCGGCCGACAAAAGTAAAATCGTGAGCATCAAGGTGCAGCTTGTAGTGGGCCAGCAAAGCCGGCCAGGTCATGCGGCCCGATTCCAGGTCGTCAAGCAACGAAGTCAGCTGACCTTTCGTCAATGCGTGAGCCCCGCGAGCCGCAAGTACACCCAGTTCCTCGAACATTTCACGCGCGGCGCAATTGATCATGGCGGCCGTGGTGGCATCAGGACTGTTCCTGACTTGAGCTTCGGCGTCTGAAGGATCGAGTTGGCCGCCGGGAAAAGCGTAATAGCCGCCGAGAAAGGAAAGTTTCTCGCTGCGTTTCACCCAGAACACTTCCGGGTCAGCAGGATCGGTATCGGCGCGTAGCAGAATGACTGCGGCAGCGTCTTTAGGTGTGACGAGCGGTGTCAGTCCGGGAAGTGCCTGGTTCATGAAGTTAGTATTGCTGGTTGCTTTGCCTAAAATCTAAAGTTGTCAGCCCGCAAAGCGGATGAATGACATCTGTCCGCAAGCGGACGAATGATCGTAGCCCGCAGTTTACTGCTGGGGGATAGGACGCGACAATCTGGTAGTCCGTGCAGCGGACGGCTGAATGTAATCGTCGGAGCGCTAACCTTTTTCAGCCGTCCGCTTCACGGACTCTGTCTCACTTTCCGAGTGATCCCAGCGATAAATCGCTGGGCTATTTTCAATCGTCCGCTAAACGCGGACTAAGTAGAACGGACTTTGAGGGCGAGGCCTTCTCCAAATTCAATCTACGACCAGCGGAAGCGCTCGCCATCAACGCCAACCCAGGGATTGCCGCGCATGTGATATCCGCCTTCTTCCCAAAAGCCCGCCTGATCGCTTTCCAGAAAGCGCACGCCCTTGATCCATTTGGCGGACTTCCAGGCATAAAGCTGGGGAATGATCAGACGTACCGGCCCACCATGCTCAGCTGGTATTGGCTGACCGTCATGTGACCAGGCGAAGAGTGAATCCTCTTTCAGGAAATACTCGATTGGGATATTAGTGGTCCAACCGAAATCATGAGCGGCAGCCACCACAAATTTTGCTTCCGGCTTCAATCCAGCCAGGTTGGCAATCTCTCGCGCCGGCACGCCGCCCCAGACATTGTCCAGTCGAGACCAGCGCGTGACGCAGTGAAAGTCGGCATAGACCTTGACTGCCGGCAGCTGCATGAACTCATCCAGCGACCAGGCCATCGGTTTTTCGACGAAGCCGTCAACTTCAAACTTCCAGGTGGCGAGATCTATATCCGGTGTGCCGTGAGCATCGAGGACAGGCCACTTTTTCGTCCGCGACTGGCCCTTTGGAATGCGATTCTCACGCCGCGTGTCCGGACTGATAATGATGTCTGATTCGGCAATCTCTTCGGGTTTACGGGGGGCCGTCTGTTGATACTTTGGATCGTTGAAAAGATTGTTCAGGAAACTCATCGCAAATTCAATTCATCTAGTGTGAACGGCCGTCCACTGCCTCATCCCTTATTGGGATTGTGCTCCTCTGCCAGTTTCATTAATTCTTCCGGCAACCACTTATTGACACCTTTGGCCGTCGCTTCATTGATGCCGATCGAGCGATCGTGCCAATCGTCATGGGAGCCTTCCGCACCGCGCTGGCTTTCATAGTTCTCGGTCTGTTCCAGGCTAAGGACAATACCGCTGGCCACTTCGTTCCAATCCTGAAATTGGATACCTCGCCGAACGAGCGGCAGACCGGCTGACCAATCCTCCTGCGGCGCGCGGGCATCCTGCTCGGGGATGGTCAGGTTATAAAGCGGCGGGAACGGTTTACCAGTGTATTCGCGGGCCAGCTGTTTTTTCAATTGATTGTAAGAAGTCTGTGGACGGTCGCGCTTAATCGTTTGTGCCCGGCGAAAAATATCCGCCACGCTTGGCTCTTCAGTCGACATGTACTCGGCCCTCATTTTTTGTGCTGGTTGTTTATTAGTTCGAAAATACATTACAACGCGCGGCGCACCGAACACAACCGAGGCGCCGCCAGGACCGGCGCGACCACAGGTTGGATGGTGTGCCAGTCACTAACAAGAAGCTGATTCGGGATTTTCGCCTTGCAGGAAGCGAGCGGATCGCATAAATCATTATGTTGAGCGAAGACACTTGAGTACCGACACAGCAATCGATGCATAACGAATCAATTATTACTGAGGCATCGCCGGTGATCACCGCGAACGAAAACCTTTGTCATGTTTGTGGTCTCAAGACTGGTGACGGGTCTACACTCCTGCGCGAACTTGATGAGGATCTGAAGTCACTAGTTTCCGCGAATGCCGCCCCGGTGGATTTACTGGCTCAGGTCTGTTCGTCCTGCGTAGAGATGTTCCGTCGTGGCCAAAGCCAAATCGATTCTCATGCAAAGATTTTTGAACAAACAAGCTTCGTCCTGCCAACGCCTGTGCGCATGGACTCTGACGAGAGGTTCGCGGGCCGGGGTATCACTATCGCGTTTCTGGATTCGGGATTTTTTGCTCACGACGATCTGACGAAGCCGGCTAATCGCATTGTCGGCTATCACAATATTTTTGATGCGGAAGGTGATCAGACTTCACTCGAGAAAACCGACGTAGCCAGTTGGCACGGCATGATGACTTCCGTTGTCGCGGCCGGAAATGGTTATCTGTGCGACGGGTTTTATCGCGGCATTGCTCCCGAGGCTGACGTCGTACTCGTAAAAATCGGCCGCACCGGTCACATCCCGGATGCCGATATCGAACGCGGCTTGCTTTGGGTCATCGAGCATCGCGAACAATACGGCATCCGTATTGTCAACATTTCAGCAGGCGGCGATTACCCGCAATCCTATTTGGAAAATTCGTTGTGCCAAACGGTTGAGCGGGCTGTGCGCGAAGGATTGGTCGTTGTCTGTGCGGTCGGTAATGCCGGAATGGCGCCAGGTCACCACGTCCTGCCGCCCGCTTCTTCGCCGGCTGCGATTTCGGTGGGTGGCCTTGACGACCAAAATTCTCTCGATCGAGCGCGCCGCGGTATGTATCGCTCATCGTATGGTCCCACTATCGATGGTTTGCAAAAACCGGAAGTCATCGCTCCCGGCATCTGGGTGGCGGCTCCTATTCTTCCGCATACGCCTACAGCGGACGAGGCGCATCTCTATTCAGAACTTGACGGCGCCCCTGATGCAGGGCTGAGAGCGATCCTCCTAGCCCACTCCGGCATAGATCGCGATTTGGACGAAGCGAGTGGTTTACCCATCCCCTTGTTACGCCAATTGATTACCATCAAGCGGCGCGAGGGCAACGTCATTAATCACTTTTACAAATATGTTGACGGCACTTCATTCGCAACTCCCATAGTTTCTTCGATAGTTGCCTGTATGCTTGAAGCCAACCCGAGGCTCACGCCGCAACAAGTCAAAAGAATCCTGATCGACACAGCGGAGCGCGTGCCTTCGGTAGCAGTGGAACGGCAGGGCTGGGGTGTTGTTGCTGCCAGGCCTGCTGTCAACGCAGCTTTACAGTTGAGCGAGGGATGATTACGGGAGCCGACCGGCAGTCAACCTGAGGTAGACACACCTGACACGCGTATGCAACAATCCCAAGCAATCAGAGGAAAAAGCGTAGTCTAATTAAGGAGAGTTTTAGAGTTGATGTCTGAGAACGAAACCGCGCCGACCACGATCGCGCCTGAAGAGCCAAAAGAAGAGCAGGCCGTGGCCCAGAGCACGGAAGAAATTACCTACCACGCAGTTGAGAAGGACGGCGTTGTAACAGCTATTTGGGAAATGCAGGGTCGTAAGCACTTGCGCACCATCGACCCCCGCTCGCGTCAGGGCCAGGATATCCTCCGCCTGTACACCACCGAGCATGCCGAGCATCATGATGTGACCGCGCCGGCTGAATCCGGCGAAGTTCCCGCTGCCTAAGAACTAACTCTGACCACCCTTATTTAAGGTTGCCGGACAGCCCTCCTGTCGCGGCTCGATCGTGCCTTCCGGCTCTGCGGAGTTATGAAAATCTGAAAACTCTCCATGAAATTGAATCAGAATCCCGCTCTCCTCTCCGCTTAATAATCTCCGAGATACGCATTGGAATTGCTTAGTTCTCTTATTTCAGCACTTACTTGAACCTGAAAAAATAATGGAATGTGTCCTCGTTTACACCGTTTCAATTCGCTAACCTAAAAGTCCGGAACTAAATGGACGGAGGAAGCTGCAATGCAAAGCTTTATGCGTTTGCTGGGCGGAATCGTTTTGAGCCTTTTGTTTGTGGCCGCGGTCCATGCTCAGGCCATTCAGACGGGTATCGCCGGTAACTCGTACACCATCACGACGAACACGGTGAACAATGAAGAGTTGCGTCACCAGATCGTGGGACTATCGCGCCGGCGCGGCTCGCGCTATTCCGGCAACATCGGCATGGGCCACTACAACTCTTTGCAGGCAACGGTTTCGCGCCGCTTGCACCGTGGTCTGTATGTCCAGGGTGCTTATACCTTCTCAAAGACGGTCGACAATGTCAGTGGATCTCAAGCAACTGACGAGTTGAACGCTACTCGAGCCGGACAAGGTGGCGGCAATCTGTTTAATCTCCAGAATAACGCCCAGGCCAACAAGGCGCGAGGCGACTTTGATCGCCCGCAGCGTCTGGTGGTGAGCTATTCCTACGACATCCCCGTAGGCAAGAGCAGCTTTATGCAGAACCAGCTGTTCAAAGGCTGGGCCATCAGTGGCATCGTCACGTATCAGAGTGGTCTGCCGTTCTCGATTACCGACAGTACCAGTGGCGGCGCCTTCGGAGGTGGTACCGGAACCGGCGTGCTGGTCTGCCGGCCTCTGGCCGAACAGATCTCCACGGCGCCTGGCTGTACGGGAACCCCATCGACCATCCAGCAACTCTTGACTTCGGGTTCAATTCAGAGTCGCCGGTTTAACTACCTGAATCCAAATTTCGTCAAGACCGCCGACCTGGTTCCAAATGGCGCCGCCGGCGCAACGGGCTACGGCAATGTGCCGAGAAATTCCTTCCGTGGTCCATTCCAGCAGAATTGGGACTTCTCCGTTCAGAAGCGGTTCCATCTCAAGGAAGGGCATGAGTTCCAGTTCCGCATGGATATGTTCAATATGTGGAATCACCCGGTTTTTGGTTTCCCGTCTGCAGTAGCGCTTGCCACGCCCGGGACGTTTGGCCAGATTACAACTACCGTGGTGCCCGCACGCTTGATACAATTCGGCTTGAACTATCGACACTGATCGGTTCTCTGAACATAGCTCAAGCTACTGGATCGGCCGGTCGATTTTCGAAATCGTCCGGCCGACTCCCATTGCGGACCAACCCGACGAACAATCGCGCTAAGCAGCAACGAGGTAACGAACATGTGGTCTCTCAGGACTTGCCCTTTCCTTGTGTTGGCTGTCCTGCTGATTCCTGTTTCAATCTCAGCTCAGCGCGAGCGTGATGCTTATAACCCCAACAATCAGGGCTTCGAAGTCTCAGGTCAGGTGAGCCTCAGCGAAAGCGGTGCGCCGGCGCAGAATGTTCCTGTCCGGCTTGAGAAATTCTCAGGCGGTATCATCGAGCAAATGACTACGGACAGCCGTGGACGGTTCCGCTTCCCCAATCTGCAGCGCGGCTATTATCGCGTGGTAATCAATGCACCCGGCCTGCGCCCGTCGCAGCAGGACGCAGACTTGCAATTGCTGTCGCATGTTTATCTGGTCTTTGAAGTCGTCTCTGAGAAAGCAAATCAGCTCGCGGCGCTGGCAGCCTCAGCAGATGTAGTTGATGCGCGCGTACCGGCAGAAGCCCGCGCTGAATTTGTCCTGGGAAGAACGGCACTGGCACGCAAGAGCTATGACGAGGCCATTACTCATCTGCAAAAAGCAGTCAACCATTTCCCAGAGTTCTTCGATGCTCGACTGTTGCTGGCAACCGCTTTCATTGATATGCGCGAGTGGTCCAGGGCGGAGACCGTCCTGAAAGTTACGCTGGAGCTCAGACCGGACAACGCAGCAACAGTGCTTTCTCTTGGCGAGGTCTATTGGCGGCAAAAGCGGTTCAAGGATGCTGAAGAAACTTTACAAGCGGGTCTGAAGATCGACGATAAATCCTGGCACGGCTATTTCACGTTGGGACGGCTTTACTGGGACATTGGAGAGGTAGCCAAGGCCGGCGCCAGCGTCGGCAAGACCTTACAACTCAAACCCGATTTTGCGGAAGCGCATTTACTTGCCGGCAATATTCTCTTGCGAGTGGATCAAAAACAACGAGCGCTGGTCGAGTATCAGGAGTATTTGAAACTCGCACCGAAGGGTGAGTTCGCTCCTCAGGCAAAAGACCTAATCCAGAAATTGCAGCAAGCGCTGGCCGAAGGTAAGTAGCCCCGGAGATGGGCGAGACAGCTTCACCCCCTCGTCACTCCCGGCAGTCCACATTCGTCGTTCTCAATTGGGGACCGAAGCGTTCCTGATACTCCCGTGAAGTAATAAAGGCGCAGACCATCGCGCGATAGTTGTTGGGGACCCGATGATCAAGCACGTTCAGCCAGAAGTCGTATCCTCCCTGGTCCGGATTGCGGTGCAGATAGCCGAAGTACTGCATCAACACAAACGCTGGATTGTATTCGCGCGTCGTGAAAGCCGTAAGCTCCGTCAACTCACGCAGTACCTGCGCCCGTGTCTTGCCCATTTGCATGTCGCTGACTAGCTGCTGGCGCTCGGCGGTAAACGGCATGAGTGCGGCTGAATCAAAAAGCTTATTCACAAACTGCTCTGCAGTCATCGCAACTGGATAGACGGTTTGAAAAGCCGGGCGGGAAACCCAGTCGTTGGCAAAGGCCTGCTTCCTTGCTTCCAGGTTGGCGCCGCCGATCACGGCCCCACGGTCCGTGACAAATTCCGCATTTGTGGGACGTCGCCCGTAAGAAGCTTTGTAGAAGCGGTATACAAAAGAACCCGTGTCCTGAAATTCCTGCTCGATAAAGAAAGCAGCCGAGACCGTGATACGTCTTGTCTTGATGCAGAGATAATCGTTGCCGCATTGGCTGATTTGACTGGTCCAGTAATTCAATCCACTTGCGTCGGGATTGCGGTTGAGAAAGTCGAGATAGTGCTGGCGTACAAAAAAATCTACCTGATTGATCTGATTTGCAGGGATGTCCCCAAAAGATAATCCTGACAGGGCCTGCGTGTTGGAATTGTCGGCTGTGAAAAAGATGGCGCCGTTCCGGAGAAAGCCGTCCATCCCCGGATCGGGAAACGCATCGACCCTTGGAGGCCCGCCATTTCCGGCCGCGCCGTCGGCTTGACCGCTCGCGTCTTCGATCACATAGACGGTGCCCAGCCGATCAACGGTCAAGCCGTGCAACAGGAGGTTGTCGTCAATTGAGAGGCCCTCTACTACCACTTCATCTCTATCGCCACGGCCATCGCCGTTAGCGTCATAGATCGCGAGCATCAGAACATCGTTGCCGGCTGTATGCGAGAAAACGACGCCGCGTGCATTGACGGCAATGTCGAGTGGCGCGTCATCAACGTAGAGAAACGAATAGTATGGCGTCGGACTTAGCTGATCAGGGATCCCATCGCCATCCGTATCGCGAACTATGCGTAACTCATCCGAATGAAAGTCAGCGATGAGAAGATCGTTATTCGGCAACAGCGCCAGCGCATTGGCGTTATAGAGTTTGTTATCGCCCACCCGAACCAGAGTGCGCGAGCGCGCATCATCAAACATTCCGGTTACTGGATCGCGCACCATCAGAATTACTCCCGGCGAGGGCTCGTTGTTGGGATCGTTTGGATTGGCTGAATTGTAATAGCCACTCGACGAAACGATGACGAACTCTCTACCCGATTTCGCGGTACCGGTGACTACCGCTGTGGCAGACGGCAGGTTGAACGTAGTGTGAAGGTCAAAGTCCTGCGTAGAATCGACTCTGTAGTCGCCGTTTGTGTCGAAGCCTAGCTCAAGCACGCCGATATTGATGCCACGAAGAGTGCCCGGGAAAACTTCATAACGTGCCCCTGATTGTCCGACAGCGAGATCGACGGACCAGCCATTCTGGTTGAAGGTCGTGCGCTGGTCCGCGCTTAGATTGCCGTTAGTGTCGACCAATTGCTCGACTGAGCCAGCCAGGGTTGTCAGGCTGAACTGTGAGGTGTGCTGCACACGGTGTAAGGCAGTCCCGGCCTGGACCGGAACGGCGATCGTGGACAGAGATTGCATTGCCAGGGGCGCATGAATTTTCGCGGCACTAACTGTGCCCGCTCGCCTGGCCTCAATGGGCCTTACTTGCCTGAGCGAGGCTGATCGATTCGGCGCATAACCTCCGCTACGGCCAATATCAAGTACGGTCTGGCGATAACCGAAGGAGAGACGGCGCGGGTCGGGTCTCAATTGTTCCGGCGCCACAGTCTGCGCGCTAACAGCCGACGCAAAAATGAAGGCAGCGATCGTCAAGGCGACGATCAAGAAAATCAGGTTGAAAGAAAATCGTGTGACTGACATGACAGCGCTCCTGGCGAATTTCCATGTTGCAATTCCAGGGAGAGTTCAAGGTGAAAGACCTTTGACCGCCGGCATCTGTTCTTCCGTGTTGCGAACAGACACCGGCGATTTGCTCAGTAGTGACACGGCGTCTTGCCCGTAACTACTAGCCCTGAGGCGGCTCGTCCTGCGATGGTCTGCCGGGCCGTTCAGGGCGAGGCGCCGGCTCAGCACGCTGTGGCGGCGACTCATGGCGTTGCGGTGGCTCCGAGCGCGGCGGCTGAACTGAGCGTTGCTGCGGTTCGGAGCGCGGGGGTGGATCATTCCTCGGCGGCGGCTGCTGCCGGGGACTTTCAGAGCGCGGTGGAGCTGCCGGCCGCTCAGGACTATCATTGCGCGCCGGGTTCGCCGGGCTGTAATCGCGCGAGGGCCGCTCGACTCTTTCCGACTGGGGCGGCGAGTCGCGTCGGGCAGGACGCTCTCCCTCTTCGCGTGCCGGTGGGTTGTGATCCACTTCGCGGCGGTCAACCGGGCGATCACCTCGAGGCCTGGGCCTGACTGGATCACCGCCGCTGCCTGGCGAAGGAGGTCGTTCGTTTTCTTCTCTGGCTGGCGGATTGTGATCCACTTCTCGCCGGTCAACGGGACGATCCTCGGAGGGTCGAATGGGCCTGATTGGACCACCGCCGCTGCCCGGCGAACGAGGTCGTTCGTCTTCTACGCGCACCGGCGGGTTGTGATCGATCTCCTTCCGATCGGCCGGTGATTCGTTTCGTGGTCTCGATCCTACGGGAGGATCTACCCGCCCTGGTCCACTGCCTGAACCGTTAGGATTTCGCCTCAGGTCTGAATTGGGATTGACCGGTAGCCCCACGGGCCGTGACGGGCGAGTCACTGCTCCGGTTGGTCTTGCGTCTGCAGGCCGTCCGCCATTCCATCCCGAACCACCGGCAGGTTCTCGTCCATTGAAGATGCGACTGCGTCGCAGTTCATTGTCCAACGTCACCCCAGGCAAGCGCGTGGTCGCACCCGTAGGTCGCTGGGCAATCGCCGAAGCCGGTCGCGCGACACGGTTATCACCTCGATTGCCGGCCACAGGGTTGGGCCGAATGGGGAGATCTCCCTGCAGCGTTCGCGCATCGAGCACACGCCGCGCCATATCTCCGTTGGCCGGCTGACCGCGACCTCTGCCGAAATCAGGTGCCGGCATCGTGTTCAGCGCGCGCAGATAAGCAGGGTTGAGGTGCCGCAAACTTGCGAGCTCGTCCCCACGCAGCGGATGCAGCCGGTCGCGATCACGATGGAAATAAGTCGAGCGCGGATCCCTGTGACGATAAGACAAAGGGTACCAGCCATAGCTCGATCCATAATTGGAATCGATTGAAACAAACGCCACCAGCGCCGGACGCCACCAATTGCGCTGCGAGCGATAGTAACTGTGTGGACACCAGGCCCAGTAGTTGTTCGTGTAGACCCAGCGTCCGTAGTGATACGGAGCCCAACCCCATGGTTCATCGCCGATCCAGGTCCAGCCATATGGAGGGAGCCAGGACCAACGGCCATAACGATAAGGGGACCAGTCGGAATAGTTGTTGATGACCGTAATACTGGGCCGCCAGGTCCAGCCATAGTCGTTGGCATAAGCCCACGTGCCGTACGAGTCGAGATCCTCAGCGCCCCAGATATCCGAATCGTAGTAACGCATGTTCTGGTCGTACTTGAGCCGCGCAGCCAAATACTTTTCACGGTCTGTTACCCAATCGTCCCAGGCATCACGTGCCAGCGCGTTAACAGTTTGCCAATCGCTCGAGTCATCTCCGGTAAACGTCAGCATGGCGGTGCGGCCATCTCTGACCGTAAAGCCCGCAGTGTCAGAGTACACGCGCGCTTGCCCGCCTTCGCGAACCGTCAGCAGCACTCTGCTGTCGCTTCCGGCGGTAATGCGATACAACCCCTGGCTTTCCGCAGCCACGGTAGTCTTGGGCGCATCGATCTCGAAATATTCCTTGTCGCGATCAAATCGGGCCAGCCGCAATGTCCCCGTACCCTCGGCCAGGCTGAGGGCAATGCCTTCATCTCTAAGCGTGACTATGCTCAGCACGGAGTCCGAGGAAAGCCTGAGAAAGTTGCGGGCATCAATTTGAATTTCCAACCGTCCGTCTCGTCCAGTGGAAACGGTATCTCCTTCAACGAGCGGGGTGTTCACCCGCGCATTTTCCCACTCATCGGTTTCGTGACGCTTAAGACTGGCCTCGCCGTGCAGCAGGCTGATGCGAATCACGCGCGCCTTCACTTCATATTCGTCACCTGCGGTGTCCGGGACCTGGGCCATTGCCGGTAGAAAAAGGAATGTAAAAAGAGAGGGTAATAACAGGAACCTGTTGAGACGCATGGCTAGCTCCTTGACGCTGTCAGACTTGTCAAAACCGAGGCCGAGTTCTACTCGAACCGTACTCAAAAGAGAGTCGTTGGCGACAGGGAGAGTCTCGACACAGAGACTCCTGCCAAGGTCCGCGGATACGCCTTTTAAAAGTGATTCGTTTGTGTGGGACCTTTTCGACTCAGCTGTGAAACGCATCTGCAATGCATGTGCCTGCGCCAATGTCCGATGCCTGGAGGGGTATTAGCGGTTTCTGTCTATTGTTTTTTGAATGTATTTCGTCAGGTTTCAAATTCCAATAAACACTTCATGCCAGATGGTGCAGGGTTAGCACTATATGGTATGAGATATTCGACCTTCAAACGTAAAGATGCTTAAGTCACCCGCCAACGCAAATTCAACCTCTGACTTTGACGTAATCATTATTGGTGCCGGTATTAACGGCTGCGGCATAGCGCGCGATGCCGCGCTGCGGGGTTTGAAAGTCCTGCTGCTCGACAAAGGCGATGTCGGTGGCGGCACCTCAAGCTGGTCCACCCGTCTGATTCACGGCGGCTTACGCTACCTGGAACACCGCGAGTTCGGTCTGGTCCGCGAATCTCTCCGCGAGCGTGAAATTTTGTTCCGTCTCGCTCCCCACCTGGTGCGCCCGTTGCCCATGCTGATTCCCGTGTACGAAGACTCGCGGCGCGGGCCTATTACAATCAGGGCGGGAATGTTCGCTTACGACGTGCTCTCTTACGACAAGTCCGTCCCGCATCACCGCATCCTCAGCCGGGAAGCAGCGCTGAAACAGGTTCCCGGGCTGCAAGCTGCCGGTCTCCTGAGCGCCGCACTTTATTACGACGCACAGGTTGAGTATGCGGAGAGATTAGTGCTGGAAAATGCGCTTTCCGCAGCCGAGCAGAACGCTGAGATTAGAACTTACACTCGCGTGAACAGATTCTTGATCAAAGACCAGGCCATCCAGAGTGTTGCAGTTGAGGATATGCTTTCGAAGGAAACGTCAATAGTCACGGGCCGGCTAATTATTAATGCTGCCGGTCCCTGGGTGGACGAAGTAGCTGGTAAGTTTGAAACACGGCGCATGATAGGCGGCACGAAGGGCAGCCACCTGGTGGTTGATACATTTCCGGGTGCGCCGGCGACAGCGCTTTACGTGGAAGCTAAAACTGATTGCCGCCCGTTTTTTATCATTCCCTGGAACGGCCGCATGCTGATTGGGACTACCGACCTACGTTTCAACGGCGACCTGGACGCGGTGGAGATCAACGATGAGGAGATCGAATATCTGCTGGCCGAGACTAACCGGGTCATTCCCTCGGCCCAACTTAAACGCGAATCCATTCTGTTTACTTATTCGGGCATCAGGCCGCTACCGTTTACGGCGAATGACCGGGAAGCAAAAATAACCCGGCGTCATTTCATTCAGGACCACGCGCCGGAGTTGAACAACTCTCTTTCAATCGTCGGTGGCAAGCTGACCACCTATCGCAGTCTAGCGGAAGAGACGGTGGATCTTGCGGGCAGGAAACTGGAGCTGAAGTTGCCGTCGTGCACGACGCAAAAGAAAGCTCTGCCGGGGGCGCGGGGTTCAGACTTTGCAGAATTCAGCGCTCAGTTTTCCGCTGATTCCAAACTCAGTCTCAAAACGGTCGATCATCTGCTGCGAGTTTACGGAACGCGCGCCCCTGAGATCCTGAAGCTTGCCGGAAGCGATCAGGCGTTGTTGAAAGTCATCAGCGCCGAAACGGGAGCCCTGGCCGCTGAAGTAGTTTTTGCCTTCCAGCAGGAGTTGGCGCGCACACTCGCGGATTGTTTGTTGCGCCGCACCATGATAGGTCTCAGCGGATCAGCCGGCATTGGCGAAGACAAAGTGGCAGCTGGTATTGCGCAGCAACATCTGGGTTGGAGCGGTGAAAGAGCAAACGAAGAAGTTAGCGCCTATCGCGATGTCCAGAAATTAAGACTGACTTTTAAGGACCGCGCTGCCACCGCCTAGCGGCCTCGTCGGTTACGCTGGGCACGGATTTCATCCGGCTTTTGGGATTAATTCATTTCCGCGTAGTAAAACTGCAGCTAGCCGGCCTTGTGGGCAACGCGAAGGGAGTACGCTACTTCTCAGGAGGCGCCCTGCAGAGTTTTAGTTTGTCATCCCGGAGAAATAACATGCATATCACGCGATTCAGATCGATCAGTTTTTTTGTCATAGTGGCTGTGGCGCTGTTCAACCTGGCGAATGCCATAGCCGCCACCAAGGCTTCGGGTGACGTGCAAAAGCTCGTCGCCTACGATTCTTCCCGCGCACTTGATCTAAAAGAGGTATCAGTTAAGGAAGAAAATGGCGTCTCGGTCAGGGACCTGAATTACGCTGCGTATTCGCCGCGCCACGGACGAATCAAGGCTTATCTGGTTCGACCGCAGGGGAAAGGACCATTCGCGGGCATCGTTTATTTTCACTGGCTGGGCCGTCCCAAAGGCGATCGGACACAGTTCCTGGATGAAGCCGTTGCGCTGGCAAGGCAAGGCGTGGTCTCGGTGCTGATTCAGGGATACTTTCCCTGGACCGAGCCTCCGGTGGATGGCCCAACCGATCGACAACAGATAATAGACCAGACAATCGAAGCACGGCGCGCTCTGGATCTACTGCTGTCGCAGCCCGGAGTTGATAAGAAACGGATCGCTTATGTTGGTCACGACTATGGTTCGATGTTTGGCAGCATCGTGGCCGGTATCGACAAACGAGTGAAGAGCTTTGTTGTGATTGCCGGCCTCGGCCGCTTCAGCCCCTGGTCGCTCAAGTACTGGCCGAAGACGGCAGTCAAAGGTAACGAAGCTTATGAGCAGGCGGTCACGGAACTCGATCCTATCAATCACGTCGCTCATGCGACTCCGGCGGCTTTTCTGTTTCAGTTCGCCAACACAGACGAGTACATCACCCGGGAAGAAGCCAACGCATTTTTTGAGCGGGCCAGCAAACCAAAAGCGATCAAATGGTACGACGCCGAACACGATATGAATGTCGAGGCGGCGCGTAAGGATCGTCATGAGTGGCTTAGCCGGCAATTACATTTGTCCCATTAGCGGTAGCAGACAATTGAGAATGGCCGAGCAGTGAATTTCCGGACACCATCTAAGACTCGCGCCGTACTACCTTCCTCGCGCGCCAAAGCTCGATTGTCGGCGCGAAACAATTGCGTGTACATTTGCTCGTGGCATAACTTTCGCGTCATCGAACTTCAAAATCCTTCGCGGATAATCATTGATTTCGAACACTGACAGTAACTAAACAGGAAGGTTGTTATGAAATATTTTTTTCGACAAACATTATTGCCTGTTCTCATCGTCGCATTCTCAAGTGGTGTGTTAGCGCAGACGCCGACACCCACGCCAGCGGACCGCGGGCTCGGTGTCCAGAGTGGATCCGCGAATAACAATTCTCAACCTGCCTCACAATCCCGCGAAGCAAAACCCGAACTGGTCCTGCAGACCGGCTATAACAATTTCTTTGGCGCCACGCGGCTTGTATTCAGCCCAGACGGACGGCTGCTCGCGACCTCCGCTTTCCGCAGCAGCACGATTAAACTTTGGGAAACCACCACCGGTCGTGAACTGCGAAACCTTTCCAGTGGAACTCAGAGTGCTTCAGGCATATCACCTTTCATAGCTTTCAGCCGCGATGGTCGTATGCTTGCGGCCGCAGCCGGTGACAATTCAGTCAGGATTTGGGACGTAGCCTCGGGACGCGAACTGCAAACGATCGCCTCGGCGAAGGGAGGAACCATTGCGTCAATCAGCGGTATCTACTGCATTGCCTTCACCGGCGATGGGCGCTTGGTAACGATGAGTGATGCGATAAGGGTTTGGGAAATCTCGTCCGGCCGCGAATTGCACTCGCTACCACTCGATTCTTCAAGTGCAGCTGGTTTCAATGGCGGTGAAGGTGGGGCCGCACTGAGCCCCGACGGAACGCAACTGGCATTTGCAGCGGCGGAGGGAACCGGGACACAGATCAGGTTTTGGGATTTTGCTTCCGCTCGCGAGTCTCGCGCTGTAGCTCTGTCTGACCAGGATATTGAGAGCGCCGAACTGGCTTTTGCCCCCGATGGTCACTTGCTGGTGGCCGGAACTATAGAAAAGCGTTTCAAGCTTTGGGACGTGACCACCAAAGGAAAGGAACGCGACCTGGGAAGCACGTCGGTAGACTTCGGGGTGGCCCGGTTCAGCCGCGATGGCCGGCTGCTGGCTTTGTCGGAGGGTTATACCATTAGACTTTGGGAGGTCGCCTCCGGCCGTGAATTGTCCCCGATCAAGGCGCCCAACAGCGGCTTGTTCTCGGCACAAGGCCGGGTTTTTGCCGGCTTTACCGAAGATGGAAAGCGCCTGGTGACCAGCGGTTTTGATACGCCCACTATTCTCTGGGAGGCAGAGACGGGGAAACAAATTCTAAAGCTTAACGGCCGCACCAACATGGCCTATCAGGTTGCGTTCAGCGCCGATGGTAATCAACTTTATTCCGGTGGCCGGACTCGCTGGGATTTGCGCACTGGTCGTGGTTTGCGTCTCGCAGTGACGCCATCGGAAAACTCTTTTAGCGTTCCGAGCCCGGACAAACGTTTGCTTGCCTCCTTCACCCCGGCGAGTAATGCTCTGACGATTCTGGAAACGCCGAGTGGCCGTGTGCTGCAAACGATGACACCGGCAACCGCAGGTGGCGTCGTACAGCGAGCGCGCTTCAGCCGGGATGGCAGCAGAATTGTGACGACTTATGGTCCGGACCAGCAGCAAATGCTTCAGGCCTCGGGCCATTCAACAGCCAACGAAAATCTGTTGCGTATTTGGGAGGTTAAGACCGGCCGCGAGCTGCAAACTTTGAACACTGGCAGTGCTCCCCTTGAGATCTGTTTTAGTGAAGATGGGAATGTCCTTGCGGTTCTCGGTAGCATGGGCCAGGTTTCTCTTTGGGACGTCCAATCAGGCAGCCGTTTACGTGATCTGACTTCGTCGCCGTTGGATAATCTCAACGGCGCGAACATGGGCTCGATCCGTTCAATGAAACCGGGTTCGATGCCGAACGTCGCTGACATGTCGGCAATGATTACGAACATGATGGGAGCAATGTCCGCGGGGACGATGGGTCGTAACATCACTTCAGTAGCCTTCAGTCCCGATGGCCGCACGCTCGCTACGGGCGGAGTGGAGTCAAAATCAAATTTCGATCTGGGGGCCATGATGGCCGGCGCGGCCAATCCAAAAAAATCAAAGAACAAACCACCTGCGGATTACTCGGATTTAATGAAGGAGATGAAAGTCGAGGCTATAGGTCAGGTCCAGCTCTGGGATACGGCGACTGGCCGCGAACTCGGAGCGCTCAAAGGGCACGGCAAGGGTATCAGCCAGGTAACCTTCAGTCGTGATGGGCGCTTGCTGGCATCGGGCAGCACCGATAACACTATTCGCATCTGGGATCTCGCCGCCAAACGCGAGCTGCGCACGCTCGCGGGCCACACTGCCAACATCGAGTCAATTGACTTCAGCCCTGACGGGCGACTGCTGGCCTCAGCCGGTGAAGATGGCAGTACATTTCTCTGGGACGCAACTACGGGTGAGCACCTTTTGACACTAATTTCGCTGGACGATGGGGGCGAATGGATGGTCATCACTCCGCAGGGTTTGTTTGACGGCACTCCGGTTTCATGGAACCAGATCTTGTGGCGCTACAACCAGGAAACGTTTAATGTCGCACCGGTCGAATGGTTCTTCAACGAGTTCTTCTACCCGGGATTGCTCGCGGATGTCATTGCCGGCAAACGCCCGCGTGTAGCGCAGGACGTTTCCAAAAAAGACCGCCGCCAGCCTTTGGTGAAACTTTCCCTCACTGGCGATGCCGCACCGGGTGCCGCCCTCAGCGCGCGCACCATCACCGTGAGAATCGATGTCACGGACGCGCCCGCCGACAAAGAAAATGCGCAGGGCAGCGGAGCGCGTGACGTTCGCCTCTTTCGTAACGGATCCCTGGTGCGGGTCTGGCATGGCGATGTTCTCAACGGCAAAACCGCAGTGACGCTTGAAGAAGAACTCACTCTGACCGCGGGGACTAACCGGTTAACTGCCTATTCCTTTAACCGCGACAATGTAAAAAGCAAGGACGCCCCGTTGACCATCAACGGTGCAGATAGCCTGCAACGTGCAGGCACGGCTTATGTCATTGCAGTTGGAATCAATGAATACGCAAACCCTCAATACAATTTGAAGTATGCCGTAGCCGACGCGCAGGGCTTTGGTGAAGAGGTGCGCAAGCAGCTCTCCGCCGTAACTCACTTTGAACATCTTGAAGTAGTCAGCTTGCTTAATGAGAATGCGACCAAGGCAAACATTCTCTCGGCTTTGAAGCGATTGGCGGGGGGCGCTGAACCGCCCTCACTGAAGGCGGGTGGAGTGGGCGGCCTGAAGAAAGCTGAACCGGAAGACACCGTCATTATCTACTTTGCCGGGCACGGCACAGCGCAGTCGCAGCGTTTCTATCTCATTCCACATGACCTGGGGTACACGGGTGAGAGAACGAAACTTACTGAACAGGGACTGCAGACTATCCTGTCCCATAGCATTTCCGATTTTGAACTGCAACAGGCCGTCGAGAATCTTGACGCCGGACATCTGCTGCTGATCATCGATGCCTGCAATTCAGGCCAGGCACTTGAAGCCGAGGAAAAGCGCCGTGGGCCGATGAACTCGAAGGGTCTGGCGCAACTGGCGTATGAGAAAGGTATGTACATTCTCACGGCTGCGCAAAGTTATCAGGCTGCGCTTGAGGCCGCGCAATTGGGTCATGGCCTGTTGACGTATGCTTTGATTGAAGAGGGTCTGAAGACATCGATTGCCGATAACGGACCAAAGGACGGAGTGCTTAGCGCCCGCGAATGGCTCGACTTTGCGACGGAGCGCGTACCCCAAATGCAGGAAGAGAAGATGAAGCAAAGCCGCGGCGTGGGGTTGGCGATGGCCTTTACCGAAGGCGAGCAGAATATTGCCGACCCGGAAAAACGCAGCGTGCAGCGGCCGCGTGTATTTTATCGTCGCGAGTTGGAAAGCACCCCGTTCGTCATCGCAAAACCGTAAAGGGGTGACAGCGAATGTGATTTGTCTTCACGTGCTTAAATCTTTGGAATGGCTAGTCGCTTTCTTTTACTTCGTTGCGTGATGAAGACGAGGCCAGGGTCTCAGCGGTCTGGTTGAGATCGACGCTTATGTTATTCTCGCTCCAGACCACACGTAACATCTTCCTTTGAGTGGATCCAGCTGACGAACAAATATGAACCTGGTAGGTAAATCACTTCCGCGCAAGGAAGGCCGCAAGAAGGTCACCGGCGCAGCTTTGTATGTCGATGACCTGAGCTTTCCCGATATGCTTTTCGGCGTGACGGTTCGCAGTTCTGTGCCGCGTGGAAGGATAAAGAGCATTGAGTTTGTGGGCGACCTTCCCTGGGAGCAGTTCACCATCGTTACCGCGCAAGACATACGCGGAGAGGGCACCGGGGCCAACAACGGCGGACCACTGTCCGGGGAAAATCACGTCGCGCTGATTCTGAACGATCAGCCCTATCTTGCAGACGAGTTTGTGAATCATGCCGAGGAGCCAATCGTGCTGCTGGCCCATCCGGACCGCTATCTGCTGGAAGAAGCACGGCGCAACGTGCGCATAGAGATCGAAGAACTCCCACCAGTCTTTAATCTCGAAGAGTCGCTCGCCCAAAAGGAAATCATCTGGGGCGAAGACAATATCTTTAAAACCTTTCTGGTTGAAAAAGGAAATATCGAGAACGTCTGGGCTCAGGCCGACCTGGTCGTTGAGGGCGAATATCACACTGGCGCTCAGGAACAACTCTACATTGAAAACAATGGCGCGATTGCGATAGCTAATCCCGAAACCGGAGTAACAGTTTGGGGATCAATGCAGTGCCCCTACTACGTTCATAAAGCGCTCGTAAAACTGTTCGCCTTTCCTGAAGATCGCATTCGCGTGATTCAAACAGAAACCGGCGGCGGCTTCGGGGGCAAGGAAGAATATCCATCGTTAATTTCTGGTCACGCAGCCTTGCTGGCCTGGAAATCCGGCCGGCCTGTCAAGATCATGTATGACCGTGCCGAAGATATGGTCGCCACTACTAAACGACATCCTTCCAAAACCGTGCATCGCACCGCCGTCGCAAAAGATGGCAAGCTGCTGGCGATGGACATTGATTTTGTGATCGATGGCGGCGCTTACTGCACCCTCTCCCCGGTCGTGTTGTCGCGCGGTACCATCCATGCGGCTGGTCCATACGTTTGCCCCAATGTGAGAATTCGGAGCCGCGCGGTCGCTACAAACATTCCACCGCATGGCGCATTCCGAGGCTTTGGCGCACCGCAAAGCATCTTTGCGCTTGAACGTCATTTCGATAAAGTCGCACATGCCGTCGGACTCAGTCCGGCAGAGTTTCGCCGCCGCAACTTCATTCATCAGGGTGAGACAACGGCCACAAGTCAGGTCATTCGTGAGCAGGTCGGGCTGGAACATTTGCTGGACCGCGCTTTCGAAGTTACTGACTATCATGCGAAGCGGGATCGGTTTGCGAATGAAAATAAAAACCCTTCAGCCGGTGTGGCCCACGTAAAAAAAGGCATCGGGTTTGCGACTTTCATGCATGGGGCCGGCTTTACCGGCTCGGGAGAGGTTTATCTGGCCTCGGTGGTAGGAGCGGAAGCATCTGCTGAAGGCCGCGTGAGTTTGCTGGCTGCCAGCACTGAAATTGGCCAGGGAACCAACACCATCTTTACGCAAATCGCGGCCGAGGCTCTTGGTGTTGATTCTGATTTAATCGAAGTAGCCCAGCCTGATACCCACAATGTTCCCAACAGCGGTCCAACAGTCGCTTCGCGCACTTGCATGGTGGTTGGCAAGTTGATTGAGTCGGCCGTGCTCGGCCTGAAGCAGACGCTGCTGGGAAGCGGACTGCTGGATGAGAACTACAGCTCCCCCGATTTTCAAAAGGCCTGCGTCTCCTATCTCGCGCAACACGGACCGCTGAAGTCATTGAGTAAGTACGAGCCACCGCCGGGAGTCGTGTGGGACGATGAAAAATACCGGGGAGACGCGTACGGAACTTTTGCCTGGGCCGTCTACGTGGCCGAAGTCACGGTCGATATGCTCACGTACGAAGCGCGCGTCTCAGACTTTGTCGCCATCCAGGAAGTTGGCCGGGTGATCAATCCTATTCTCGCCGCGGGACAGATCGAAGGGGGCGTGGCCCAGGGGATCGGCTTCACGCTGTTCGAAAATGTCGTCTGGCAGAATGGACGCATGGCCAACGGCCAGATGACGAATTACATCATGCCGACCGCGGCCGACATTCCACCCATTCGCGTCTTCTTCGAGGAGAATCCTTACGCGTATGGGCCGGCGGGAGCGAAGGGCATCGGTGAATTGCCGATGGACGGGCCCGCGCCGGCAATTCTGAATGCAATCGAAAACGCGACTGGCGTGGCCTTCAATCAGATTCCCCTCATGCCCGAAATGTTGATGGAGAAACTGGCGACGCCGGAGCCCGCGCCGCGTTCGTAGCAGCGCCTTGAAAATGGAAACAGGTAAGCAAAAAGTTGAACTGCGCTGCACGGTTAACGGCCGGCCGGAGACTGTGCAAGCTTTCCCGATGGAGCGTCTCCTCGACGTGCTGCGCGAGCAATTGCATCTGACCGGCACGAAAGAAGGTTGCGGCGAAGGCGAGTGCGGCGCCTGCTCTGTATTTATCAACGACCGGATCGTTAATAGTTGTCTGGTGCCGGCGATACAGGCGCAGGACACAGAGATCAGGACCATTGAAGGTGTGGCCAGCGGAGAACAACTTCACGCCGTGCAGCAGGCATTTATTGATTGTGGAGGAGCACAGTGCGGAATCTGCACGCCCGGAATGGTGCTCGCCGCGGTTAACCTGCTTGAGAAAAATCCCAAGCCGAGTGAAGCAGAGATACGCACCGGACTAGCAGGCAATCTTTGTCGCTGCACAGGCTATATGAAAATCTTCGAATCGGTGGTCCGAGCTTGCCGGAAATAATTCCCATTTGCCGATTTGGAATTTTGTGCCCCGCAATAAAAAATGAGAGCTAACCTGCCGGCTTACGAACTGATCTCGCCCGCGAGTCTGAATGACGCGCTGGCTTTGCTTGCCCAAGAGCCGGGAGTATGGCGACCGTTTGCCGGCGGCACGGATTTGATGGTGCTACTGGAAGCGGGCAGACTTTCACACCAAAAATATTTCAACATCTGGAACCTGGCTGAACTAAGCGGCATTGAAGTCAGTGACGAGCAGATAAGTTTGGGCGCGCTCACGACGTATACGGATGTGCAGGCAAACGCGATCCTGCGCTCCGACTTTCCTATGCTTTGCCAGGCCGCTAGCGAAACTGGCGGTCTCGCCATTCAAAATCGCGGTACGTTGGGAGGCAACATCGTCAATGCTTCGCCAGCTGCAGACTCGCCTCCCGCCCTGCTTGCTTATGATGCTGAACTGGAATTGATTTCGAGCAGCGGATCGCGCCGCGTACCCTACCATGGTTTTCATACCGGCTATAAACAAATGATCCTGCGCCCGGATGAATTACTGACCCGCATTCACCTCAAGCGAACGCCCCATTCTCTGCACCACTATTACCGCAAGGTAGGCACACGGAAGGCCCAGGCGATATCAAAAGTTTGCTTTGCCGGCCTGTCCCGTATCGAAGACGATCGCATCCTTCACATGCGCATAGTTCTGGGAAGTGTCGCCCCCGTGCCGTTACGCTGTGTCAGGACTGAAGCCGTATTGCAAAACAAGCGGATCGATCAGGCATTGATTGAGGCAGCCCGGTCAGAACTGGCGCGCGAGATTGCACCCATCAACGACATCCGTTCCACCGGTCGCTATCGTTTACGTGTGTCGCTTAACCTGTTAGAGGATTTTTTGCTTAACTCGCGAGCGGGAAGTGCAGATACCATCTAAGCTGAGCGCCGGTGAGCATTTCTGCACCCCGGAAGCTTGCGGTCCCAGGAGAGAGGATTACATCGCATAGATTTCGCTGGTTACTTCGACTTCGCGGCTGACTGGCTCGTTGTCGATTCCATCCAGGCCACCGGGCCGTGCGATTAATTTTTCGGCTGCGCCCCACCAAAGAGGCCTTGAGAACAAATAGCCCTGCGCGTATCCGCAGTTCAGACCTTTTAGTAATTCAACCTGCTCCTCGGTCTCCACGCCCTCTGCCACGACTTTCTTTCCTAGTCTCTGCGCGAGAGTCAGGATGGTTTCGACGATCCCTGTGCTTTCATTGTCTGGGCCCATGCGGCAGACGAATGAGCGATCAATTTTCAGAATGTCAAAGGGGAAGCTGTGCAGATAACTGAGAGATGAATAGCCGGTCCCGAAATCGTCAATACTCAACTTGACGCCCAGGCTCTTAAGCTGAGCTAGCATCTCGGCTGCATCCTGGGCCTTCTCCATGATGATGCTTTCGGTAATTTCCAGGTGAAGACAGCACGGATCCATTCCTGTTTCCGTTAAAATCTTCTTAATCGAATCGACCAGGTTCAACTGGGTGAATTGTTTGCTGGACAGGTTCACGCTGATGGTCAATGGCTGCTCGCGCGGATACTGCTGATGCCACTGGACCATCTGCTTGCAGGATTCAGTGAGCACCAGAAACCCCAGTGGTATGATCAGGCCCGTCTCTTCAGCCAGAGGGATGAACTGAGCAGGAGAGATTGGACCAAGTTCCGGCGACTCCAGCCGAGCCAGCGCCTCAAATCCAACCAACAACTTGTCCACCAAAGAGACGATAGGCTGGTAGTGGACTTTAACTTCTTTACGCTCAATGGCGCGACGCAATTCGCGCTCGAGGTTTAGCATCTCGACTGCGTGCGAGTGCATGGCGACGTCGAATACTTCGTACCGCGCCTTGCCGTTTGCCTTGGCACGGTACATGGCGATGTCGGCGTCGCGAAGAATATCTTCCGGAAGTTCATAACCGGTTTGAGAAAACGCTATGCCGATGCTGGTGGTGGTCAGGAATTCATGGCCATTGAGGGCGAATGGCTCCAACAGTTCTTCCTGGATCCGTTCAGCGATGTAAATAGCATCGTACGGATCCTTGATACCGTCGAGCAGCATTCCGAATTCGTCACCGCCAAGTCGCGCGACCGTATCAGCCTTACGCATGCAAACTTCGAGACGGCGGCCGAGCTCAACCAGCAATTGATCCCCCAGCGTATGCCCGAGACTGTCATTTACGAGCTTGAAGCGATCAAGATCCAGAAAGAGCACGGCGAACTGGTAGTCCTTGTTTCGTTTGGCCCTGGCGAGCGCGAGACTGAGCCGATCTGAAAGCAAGGTGCGGTTCGGCAGGCCGGTGAGAGCGTCGTGAAATGCGGCATGATGGACCTGTTCTTCGGCGCGCTTGCGTTCGGTGATGTCCTGAATCTGCAGAATCAGATGCAGTGCTTCGCCGCCTGAATTACGAGCCACTGAAGCGCTCTGCAACACCCAGATCGGTTGACCTGACTTGTGCAGGTAACGTTTCTCTCGTTGATCGATCCGCCGCTTGCCTTCCAGCAGTTGGTAGATGTGAACCAGGTCGTCACCCAAATCGTCCGGATAGGTTACTTCCTGGAAGTTAGTGGCCAGCAACTCTTTTTCTGTATAACCGAGAATCTGGCACAGAGATCCATTCACGCGGCGCCACTGTCCGTCTGCCGAAATCAATGCCATCCCGGCTGCGTGATCAAAAGCATTCCGAAAGTGTTCTTCGCTCTGTTGCAGGGCATGACTGATCCTTGACTGTTCGTTTGCATGCTGCTGAGCGTCTTCGATGTTGCGCCGGTAGGTGCTATAGGTGGCGTAGATAATGCCGATGATGGGTAACGCCACGAGGAAGGCGTAGAGACCGACTCCGTTTATCAGCCGCGTAATCATGCCGGCCGCCGAGGCGCCGGCATAGTACGTAATCGAGGTCCAGAGAAAATGCTTTTGCCAGACTTCGACGAACGGCTGATTCCGCTTCATCGACTCCCGCAACGCAGCGAGGCCGGAGTTGGTGAGGTATTGAACCGAGGCCATCAGAAAGAGAGCAACGATGAAATTGCCGCTGAACCCACCGCGCCCCATGTCGCTGAAAGAGCCGAAACAGAGATGGATGACCCAGGCGGTTATAGCCGTGGAGCAGGCAAGCAACCCGGCATTGAAGAATCTGGTGATCCACTTCGAAGCAAACCTCATCGAGGAACAGAGCGCTTCGACTGCCGCGAGAAGTACGGCAGCTTCGCCGCCATAAATCATCAGTACCAGAAACACGAACGTATCGGAAACGGTTATTTCCGCCTTAACATGAGGAATTTGAATGCCGATACGAGAGCCAAAGACCACCGTGCAAAACGTCAGCAGCAACAGTTGGAGATCAATGTTGGCTTTGTTGAAGCCAACGACAGACAGAGTACACGCCACCGCTCCACCAGCGATGATCAGCCACATAAATGGCTTGGTCAGTTGGTCCTTAATGTGGTCCGGAGTAGGATTTTCGCTAGACATACGATTGGGAGGGGGCTTCAGATACGAAAATCCGAAGAAGTTCCTCGTTAATATTGTTGGATGAGTGAGGGCTGGAAACAGGTCGTGGATAAACCCGGCACTCAGCATACCTGATAAAAGCCGCTGGTAGCAATCATTTTTCTTTTAGGTTTGCCGCTTTGGCTCGCTGGTTTTTCAGATTCACGTGTGCGCGGTTCCCAGCCGCGTCGAGAGTTATTCCTGTGGTTACTACCTGGTTTTGCGGGCCAAGCAGTTGAGAAATGGCTGAAAGGATGACGAAAATCACTCGAAGTCACAGGGAGAAACCGTGAAGCCGAAGAGGCTCAAAGTAACGCCTCGTGATACTTTGAGATTTAACTTAGCTGCCACTTGATTAGCGGTTATCTTGTGAACCTCCGGTGAAATATGACTGGCGAAAAACTACTATTTATGGTTTAAGTTCCAACTATGCCTGCTGCCAACCTGATTATTAGAGGACGAAGGGTCGCCCTTTCTCGTTTAGACGGCCACAAGCCGGCCCAGACCGGAAGCTCAATAAATATCGAACCGGCCTCAATTCACATTGTCGATGGGGTCATAACCGCCGTAGCCGCCTACGACGATATTCCTTCGGATTGGGAAGTTCAGGATGCGGCTGAGAACGAAATAATCTTTCCCGGTCTGATCGATACCCACGTGCATATCAACGAGCCCGGACGAACCGAGTGGGAGGGTTTTGCTTCCGCTACTCGAGCCGCGGCAGCAGGGGGCGTAACGACTCTGATCGATATGCCATTGAATTCGATTCCGCCTACTACGACGGTGGCGAATCTGCACTCGAAACTCGACGCTGCGGCGGGCCAGTGTTATGTGGATGTAGGCTTTTGGGCTGGAGTAATTCCCGGGAATTCGGATGACCTCGCAGGCCTGATGGCCGCGGGAGTCGTCGGTTTCAAATGCTTTTTGGTTCATTCCGGTGTCAATGAATTTCCTAATGTCACTGAAGCGGAATTGCGTCTGGCCATGCCCGAATTATCGCGGCTTGGTGCGATGTTGATCGTCCATGCCGAGGTGCCCGGACCAATTGACGAGATGGCGCTGCCGAGCTGTCATGCCTCTCCTGGCCAGGACCTCGGCCTCAACTATGAGCCGGCTGATGCTTCAATCTATTCCACGTTTCTCAAGTCGCGACCGCGGGCTGCTGAAAATGAAGCGGTCGAATTAATGATCAAATTGGGTTACAAGTTCGGTACGCGCATCCACATTGTTCATCACTCCTCCGCCGATGCTTTACCGTTGCTGCGAGCTGCGAAGGCAGCCGGGCTGGCACTGAGCGTGGAAACCTGCCCTCACTATTTATATTTTGCAGCCGAAGATATCCCGGAGGGCGCAACTGAATTCAAGTGTTGTCCGCCCATTCGCGAGCGGGAAAATCGGGAGCAACTATGGCAGGCCCTCGCAGACGGCACGATTGATCTGATTGTTTCCGATCATTCGCCTTGCACTGAGGATCTGAAGTTGAAGGAAAGCGGAAATTTTCTGAAAGCCTGGGGCGGTATAGCCTCGCTGCAACTGCGCCTGCCGGTGATCTGGACGGCCGCCAAAGCGCGGGGCTTTAGTCTGGAAAAGATCACGGAATGGCTCTGCAGCGGGCCGGCCCGGCAGGTTGGATTGGCAGAACGAAAAGGGAAGATCGCTGTCGGATGTGATGCTGATTTAGTGGTTTGGAATCCGGACGAGCGGTTTCGGGTTGAGCCACAGATGCTCCACCACCGCAACCGATTAACGCCCTACTGCGGAGAATTGCTTCAGGGCACCGTGCAAAGGACTTTCCTTCGCGGCAGAAAGATATATGATACCGGGGAATTTTCAAGTGAACCGGAAGGAGTGCTGCTTTTACGCTCCGATGCCAACCCGAAATTATCCGAAGTCAATGAAAAGGTCTCTCTTAATAATGATAAAGGTTGAGAATAACGAGTGGACTTTGCTGAACTAATTGATCTCGCGGCAGAACGGCTGGGGGGCGCAGTGCTTTACGCCAATGATGATTTCTTCGCTCCTAAAGAGAGCTTGCTGAAGCCTGCCGCACCTATCTTTATCGAAGATAAATACACTGATTTAGGAAAGTGGATGGACGGATGGGAAAGCCGTCGCCGTCGTACTCCGGGCTTCGACTGGTGCATCGTTCGTCTGGGACTGCCGGGAATTATCCGCGGCGTGGTGGTTGATACAAGCTTCTTTCGCGGCAACTATCCTGAGCAATGTTCGCTCGAAGCCTGCAATCTTGACGGCTTGCCCACTGTGGACCAGTTAACCAGTGAGACAGTTGAATGGAGCGAGATTTTGCCTTTGGCACAACTGCAGGGCGACTCTTCGAATCCCTTCAGCATAAAAAACGAACAGCGGTTTACCCATCTGCGTTTCAAAATCTATCCAGACGGAGGCGTGGCGCGATTACGAGTCTATGGCGAGGTGGCGCCCTCCTGGGACGACATCCGTCGCCGCGGCGGGCAAGTTGATCTGGCGGCAGTTGAGCATGGCGGCCTGGTGTTATCGTGCAGCGATATGTTTTTTGGTCATCGCCATAATCTGATCATGCCGGGCAGAGCGATCAATATGAGTGACGGCTGGGAAACAAAACGCCGCCGGGGACCGGGCTACGATTGGGTAATCATAAAATTGGGAGCGTCCGGCGAGATTGAACGCGTCGAAGTGGATACCGCGTGGTTCAAGGGCAATTTTCCCGACCGCTGTTCCCTGGAAAGCTGTAACCTCACTGAAGGCTCGCTTGAAGATCCCTCATTAGTCTGGAAGGCACTATTGCCGGAGAGCAAACTGCAGGCCCACACGCGACACTTTTTCACTGATGAGCTAAGAGATGCGGGCGCTGCGTCACATGTCCGGTTCAACATTTTCCCAGACGGCGGGGTCAGTCGTCTGCGGATTTATGGAAAGTTGTTAGCTGAACAAAAAGGCGCAGCATGAGTGGGCTTGAGCGTCTGAATTCTCTGCCGGCGTCCGCGGCCGAGTCTGAGTTCCTGAAGTGTTGTGGTGCAAAAGCCTGGGCGCTCAGCATGGTAGAGCAGCGCCCGTTCGCTGATGTCGCAGAACTGTTAAGCAAAGCCGACGACATCTGGCAGTCGCTTGGTTCCGCGGATTGGCTGGAGGCTTTTCGCAGCCACCCAAAGATCGGCGAGCAAAAGGCCCAACAGGCTCAATCCGAGACGGCACAAACCTGGTCCGAACAGGAACAAGCGGGCACGCTCGACTCGGCCGCGGAGACAATGAAGTCACTAGCCGAAGGCAATCACCAGTACGAGGAGAGGTTCGGCCACATTTTTATCGTTTGCGCCAGCGGCAAAACGGCCAATGAGATGCTCGCAATTTTGCAGGCAAGACTGCCGAATGATCTGGATCTCGAGTTACACGTAGCGGCGGAAGAACAGCGGAAGATCACAAGCATCAGATTGCAAAAGCTGGTCATCGATCCCGGGCCTTAGTTAATTTGTCAGTTCGCCGCCTTTTTGATTTCAAGGATCAAAGACCGGAACCCAAACATCATGAGCACCATTTCAACCCATGTCCTTGACACATCACGGGGCCGGCCGGCGAGCGCTGTGGCCGTGGTGCTCGAACTGCAGAACCCGGACGAGACCTGGATGCAGTTAACGCATGCGTGGACTGATGAAGACGGACGCGTAAAGCCATTCTTTCTGGTTGAAGACAATCTTGGTCCGGGAGTCTATCGGCTGGTGTTTGATACCGAAGCCTATTACACGAGCCTGGAAATTGAATGCTTCTATCCGCAGGTAACGATCGCTTTTAGAATTGAAGATGCGACACAGCATTATCATGTGCCCCTCTTGCTGAATCCGTACGGCTTCTCTACTTACCGCGGCACTTAATAGTCTGGAGTGCGCCTTGCGCTGCAGCGCCGGTGCTTTGGATCCGATCCCCCCAGCAGAATTTTTCGTCATCACTACGACGCTAAATGCAATCAGCGTTAGGCTGACTTTGCGACTGCACTCCCAATTATGAGACTTATGATTAATCCAACTTTGAGCGAGTGGCTGAACCTGATCTTCCGCTGGGTGCATGTCTTCGCGGGCATCATGTGGGTCGGCACGACCTATTATTTTACCTGGCTCGACGCGCGTCTGACGGAAGCTGAGCAAGCCGCTGGCGCGAGTGGCCCGGGGGCCCAAATCTGGATGGTCCACAGCGGTGGTTTTTACGTAGTGGAAAAGCGCAAGGTCCCGGACGAGTTATCGCGCAAGTTGCACTGGTTTCGCTATGAAGCCGGGATGACCTGGCTCAGCGGGATGCTGCTGCTCGTGGTCGTCTACTATCTGGGTGGCGGATTGATGATCGATACGGATATTGCCGACATCAGTGTGCTGCAGGCCGTGGGAATAGGTGTGGGTGTCTTGATCCTGGGCTGGGTAGTTTACGATCTGCTGATTTTGTCGCCACTCGGCAAGAATGAAAAAGCGTTTGCCGTGGTGGCCTATTTACTGATCGTGGGCACCACTTACGGTTTGACAAGCGTGCTGAGCGGGCGTGCTGCCTACATCCATGTCGGGGCGATGTTTGGCACCATCATGGTGGCCAACGTCTGGATGCGTATCCTGCCGGCGCAGAAGAAAATGATCGCGGCGATTAAGGAAGGGCGCAAGCCTGATGACAAGCTTGCGGCTCAGGCAAAGTTTCGTTCCAAGCAGAATACTTTTATGGCCGTACCCGTCGTCTTCATCATGATCAGCAGCCACTTTCCCGGGGTTAGTTACGGCGAGCGCTACAATTGGGCCGTGCTTTCGCTTCTGATTCTGGCCGGTTGGATTGCCGCAAAGTTTATTCGCCGGGCGTGAAGATCTGCCGCTTATTTAAGAATAGTTAGCCGCGGATTGCGCGGATGAAACGCGGATCAGAAGAGACCAATTCAGATCCGTTTTGTATCTGTGTTACTCCGCGACTTATTCGTCTTCTAAATTTCGTTAGACGCACATTCAAGAAGTAGTTAGCCGCGGATTGCGCGGATGAAACGCGGATCAGAGCAGAACAAATTTCAGATCTGTTCTTTATCTGTGGCCATCCGCGGCTTATTCCTATTTCTACTTCGCCAGCGGGAAAATGGGTTCAATATCCACGGGCACATCCTTGAGACGTTCCATAGCGTGCTGCATCGGCGGTCGAATCACAGCGTATTTATCCAGCAGCGCTTTGGCTTTCTCATAAGATCCTTCGGCTTCGATGGTCAGGATCTCGTGCGTCAGTTTTTTCACCGCGTCCTTAACTTTTGCGTGGTTCACGCTGAAGGTGCCGTTCTTTTCGTCGTAATTAATGGCGCCCTCGTCGGTGAGATAGTTGAACTGCATCGCCACGCCGCGACCATGCGCTTCGGTTATGCCAAAACGGACGGAACGAAAAGCGCTGGCGAGGTAAGTAGTATAGAGCGTGCGCTCCATCTGTTTCTCAACCACACCTTTATCGATCAGGTACTGCAAAGCCCACAAGCCGGTGATGTCAGCCTTTGCTTCTTCAATGGCTGAATAGAGATCCGTTAACTGCTTGCGCACGGTGGTGTCCTGTCCGCTGACCTTGATGTTGTGTGGTCCCAGGCCATGCATTAGTTCGTGCGTCAGGATGTGGGTGAAGAACGCATCGAAGGCCAACAACTTTTGCTGCGCCGGACTCAGCACTACCTTTGAGATCGGAATCAGCGTCTTGTTGAATTTCGCATCCTGCACGTTTTTCAACATGGTCCGCTTCGAGCCTTTTTCCTTCACCACGCGTTCGTCGTTGGGCAGGTTGAAAGCCGCGGTTTGCACACCGGTATTTCCTTCGCCGGCGCTGAAGACTTCATTGACCACTCGAATTGGGGAGGCGGCACCGAGTTTTGGATTGCGATACTTCGCATCCATCGGCAGGTGATCTTCCAGCTCCTGCAGGTAGTGGCTGAACTTTTTCAGCTTGTTACTTTCGGCTTCGTCGCGCAGCGTCACGTAAGCCTCGAACGCCGCTTTGTAGCCGAACAGTTCGTCTTCATATGTTTCGTAGGGTCCAATGGTGACTTCAATCGGGGCGTCGAGATCCATCCAGGCCACATCGCTGTCGTAGTACTCGTTAGAGGCAAACGCCGCCGCTCGTTTATTGAGAAAAGTTTTCAACGTGGCATTGGTTGTGAGCTGAGCTGCCTCGCGCAGGAGTTTGGCGGCCGGCTCCAGAAATTCACGATACTCTTCGCTGTAAGGAACGGCCATCAACTTCCCGCCCGCATCGCGCCGGATCGCGTAAAAATATCCAATCGCTTTTTCCTTTTCCTGCGGGGTCAGAGTCGCCAGCCACGTATTGAATTCTTCTTTCGTAATGTCTGCCGGGTAGAAGTTTGCCTGGTCCGGCTTGGCTGGCAGACCTTCGATGAAGGGTTCGTTGCTGTCCAACTGTGACCAGGGACCTTTATTGATCATGAAGTAATGCAAGCGCTCGCGGCCAAGGGCACTGTGATCTTCTTCGAGCTTCTGGCGGAGCGCTTCGTTACCGCTCCAGACTTGCCGCAGGTAAAGCGGGTCAATCAACTTTGCCGCGGCAATGATTTTCTGCAGCGCCCTGCGATCGTTAGGAGAAAGACGGGACGTGTCGGCCGTTAGTACCGTAGGCGCGAAGCGTCGAATTTTGGCAGTTACACCAGAATCGGCAGCCATACCTCGTTTGCTTCCCCTCTTTTGCGCGACCGTGGCGGCGGTGGCGAAACTTGTAATCACGAGCAGGCAGGTAATCTTCTTCAATCGGTGCATTAATCGGTGCATTTTTATTTTCTCTCTTTTGTTTTCATAGCGGAAAAACTTGAAAGTGCAATCATGTTAGCACCGAGCGGTTCTCAGTGTGCTTTCAACTAATCCCTCACAGTTGTTGCCGAGTTTTCAGAATCTTCACAAACGAACCAGTTCTCAGTTCCTCGCGGCTCAGGCTGGAAAGCTGCAGCGCTTCGGATTCCGAAATTGCACCGGAGTTCAGGGCTCGCAGAAAGTAATTCAAGAGACCCTGCCCGGTAGCTGCATCGTCAAAGACATCCCCTACCAGCGTCGCCTTGGCGGCTTTCTCGACAAAGTTGCGAAGCCGTTCAGAAGCTGCATCCAGGCTTTCGAGGAAAAATGAGTAAACAGCCGCGTAGCGCGTCGGCAGTTGGGCTGGATGCAGATCCCATCCCTGATAGAAAGCATTTGTCAGCGAATGCTGCACGTGATCGAAGTGTAGTTTCCACGCGCGATGAACGGTGTCCTGATTCTCCTCGTTCTGCTCGGCAGTCAGCGGTGGTCCATCCGCAGCCGCACGGTGTGGCGCTACCGGCATGATGTTCGTGGCCCCATCTGAAAGCCAGATACCCGTGCCGGCAAATGACACCTGCATCATGTGTTTGGCGAAGTCACAAGCTGCATGCATCATGTGCTGGTGCGCGGCGGTAATGCTGCAACTGGCCGTGTAATCATAAGTGCCGAAGTGAGCTGCCACACAACGCCCGCGCGTTGCCTGCAGCAATAACGGCAGATTGATCCGCCCTTCAGAGTTGATAATCGATTGCGTCGTCTCGATCATCATTTCCATCTTCAGAGAGCCCGCGGCCAGTCCCGTTTTTTTCTCCAATTGATCAAATAGATCTGAGAGGAGCTCAGCCTGTTCCGGAATAGTAATTTTGGGCAGGGTGACCACGAAATTTGGCGGCAGTTTTCCGCCTGTCTTTTCCAGTAGCGTTGAGATGAAGATGTCGAGGGTTCTGACGCTGCGCTCACGTAGTTCTTCAGTGAAGGGCTTGATGCGGATACCAATGAATGGTGGCAGCGAATCGCGCTCCAGGCCGGCGGCAACCTCCAACGCGCCCTGGGCTGCGTGTCCGTCTTCTTCGCTGTCGGGGCGATTCCCGTAGCCGTCCTCGTAATCAATGCGAAAATCCTCGACCGGCTCGCGCGTCAGCTTTTCCCGAACTCTCCCATAGATTGTGTGGGCCATCCAGGCTGCGGGTTCCACCTCTTTAATCGCTTCCGGGTTTTCCTCAAGCGTCCTGACCAGATCGGCAACACCCAAAGAGTCGCTCTCTGGTAAACGCTCTGAACCCTTTAGTCCGATGGCTCTCGCAAACGTCAGAAAGTCAGGGGCAAACTGTTCCAATGAGCGAATGGCCAGAGTCCCCAGGCGAGCTGCGGAATCAGCTTTGAAAAGATGAGCGCCACCGTAAACCGTGTGTACCGGTTGCCGGTGCCCTGTCTCTCCCGGATAGATCGCGGCAAAGTCGTTATTGCCTACTGCCAGCTTCGCACTCAGGTCTTTCACCTGTTTTTCGCTTAAGGAAATCTTCATAACCACCTCATTTTTATTATGAGCAGTGACTCTATTACAGGGCCGCGGAAAGTCCAAAACACCAGCCGCGGCTTTCCGCGAATGACGCGGAACAGATTTCTAACTCTTGGTCCGCGCACATTAGCGTCAGTCCGCGGCTAATTGATTCGTCTGGATCAATCGCTGACACCCGATCGATCACTTCATCTGCGCAATGATCGCGTCGGCAAACTCAGAGGTGCGTGCCGTGCCGCCAATGTCACGCGTGCGCACAGAGCCTTCCGCAAAAACCTTGAGCAGCGCCGCCTCAGTCAGATCCGCCGCTTCGCGTTCACCCAAATGACGCAGCATGAGAATGGCTGACTGCAGCAAGGCTGTGGGATTGGCAATTCCCTGTCCGGCAATGTCGGGCGCCGATCCATGCACCGCTTCAAACATGGCGCCTTTCTCACCGATGTTTGCTCCCGGCACTAAACCAAGTCCACCGATTAGTCCGGCACATAAATCCGACACGATGTCGCCGTATAGATTTTCGAGCAGCATGACATCGAACTGTTCCGGGCGCATTACCAGTTGCATGCAGGCGTTGTCGATGATCTTGTCGTCAGCTTCAATCTCCGGATACTCGGTCGCAACTTTCCGGAAGCAGTCGAGGAACAACCCGTCCGACAACTTCATAATGTTGGCTTTGTGGCCGCAGGTAATTTTCTTACGGCCCTCGCGGCGCGAGTACTCGAAAGCAAAGCGAGCAATACGTGTCGAGGCTTTCTCGGTAATGATCTTCAAACTCTCGACCACGCCGGGAACTACTACGTGTTCCAGACCCGCGTACAAGCTTTCAGTATTCTCACGGACAATTACCAGATTGAGTTCAGGATAGCGACAGGGCACATTTGGCAGGGCCCGGATGGGACGCAGGTTTGCGTACAGGTCGAGTGCTTTGCGCAGTCCTACGTTGACGGAGGTAAAGCCTTTGCCGATTGGCGTAGTGACGGGTCCTTTCAGCGCGACTTTGTTTTTCAGAATCGAATCGAGCAGTGCCTGCGGCAGGGTTTCGCCAAATTTTTCCAGCGCCTGTGCTCCGGCGAAATGGGTTTCCCATTCAAATTCGACACCCGTAGCTTCAATGATGCGCACCACGTTGGCGGCGATTTCGGGGCCGATGCCATCGCCCGGAATCAGTGTGATAGTATGCTTCATAATCGATTTAGTCCTGGATTTTCAGTCTTTGGACTTTGTTAAGATCTCTCCCGGCGTTTGTTTTCGGTGAGGAAAAGGATAAGCGCACGAGGCGTAACTGACAACCTCGCGAGCAAACACCTGTCTAACTGAAGGACGAAAATCGAGCTGGGAAATAATCCGTTGGAAACATTTCAAGCTCACGATACCGCTGACGTAGTCATAGTTGGTGGCGGTATCATCGGATTGATGATTGCACGCGCGTTGACTAAACGCGGCGTCTCGGATGTCATGCTCATCGAGCGCGGCAACCTGGGTGCTGCGGCATCGTATGCTGCGGGCGGAATGCTGGCACCACAGGCGGAAGCAGACCGCGCGGACGAATTCTTTGCGTTTGCCTGCCTGAGCCGTGATCTTTATCCAACGCTCAGCCGCGAGTTAATCGATGAAACCGGCATCGATGTCGAGCTTGATACGACCGGGACTCTCTACCTCGGGTTTTCCGCAACTGACGAGGCTCAGATTGAGAAACGCTATCAGTGGCAAACTCAGGCCGGACTTTCCGTCGCGAGGCTGAGCTCTGCCGAAGCGCGGCGGCTTGAGCCGGCCATCGCCGAAAACGTTCGCACTGCGCTCTTGTTTCCCAAAGATATTCAAGTAGACAATCGTCGCCTGTTGGCGGCACTGGTGACGGCCAACACCAACTCCGGAGTGAAACTCCGTACCGGCACGGAGGTTTTGTCGGTGCGCACTGAAGCCGAACGCGTGACGGGGGTGTCAACGTCGAAAGGATTTGTGAACACGCGCTCCGTGGTTTTGGCTGCAGGCGCCTGGACTTCCCTGATCCCAGCCACCGGCTCGGCTCAAATCTCGAGAGGGGTCAGGGTCGAACCCGTGCGCGGACAGATGTTGTCCTTTACGACAACGCCGCGACTGGCGCGTCACGTCCTCTACAGTCCGCGCGGCTACCTCGTGCCGCGACTGGATGGCCGTGTGCTGGCAGGCTCGACGACCGAACGCGTGGGTTTTTCCAGGCAAGTGACGGCGGCCGGTATGCAAATAATACTGTCTCACGCGGGTGAGATCGCACCCGCGCTGGCCTCGCTTGAAATCAGTGACAGTTGGTCCGGGTTTCGCCCCCATGCTGAGGATGATTTACCCGTGCTGGGTGAGGCTGCGTGTAAGGGGTTATTTTATGCGACCGGGCATTATCGGAACGGCATCCTACTCGCGCCGCTGACAGGCCAGTTGCTAGCTGAAGCGATAATCGATAATGTTTCACCTCTGCTCGGCCCGTTTGCTCCAGAACGATTTTATGTCGAGGACGCGCGCTAAATTAGCCAGGCTTCTCATGAACTTCCATCTTGATATAGAAAGACGCCCTTACCGGCCGGAGTTATGGTTCGGCTTTGGTCTTGCTTTTTGTCTTCTGCTCTGGGCTGCGCCCGGTTTCGCTCAATCAGGAAGAGCGAAGGAGGTTCCCGCCCCTTCCGTCGACATCCGGCCCGCGCAGGCGCTCTATGAAGAAGCAAACAACTACGTCACGAAGAAGTACGAAGACTTTAACCGGCGGAATGTTTCCTTCGACCCGCGCCTTGAAGCGTCAGTCCGGCAGGAACAGAAGGAAGTAGCGGCGCTCAATGCGGCAACGCTTGCGAATCGCGGCGCCCCCGCCGGTGACGAGCTTTATTATCTGGGTCTGCTTCATCACCTGGCTGATAATTCCGATGCAGCGCTCGTCGCGCTGCGCGAGTTTGTGACCCGTCAACCCCAGGGAGAACTTGCGCAAATCGCGCGCGCGGCAATTGTGGTCCATGCACTTAAGAAGAATCTGCTGACCGAAGCAGAGAGTACGCTGGCTAGGTACGCGCAGCAGCAGCCGCAAAACCAGCAGGAACGTTATGGCCTGGAGATTCTGGCGGCTGACGCTTTTAGTAAAGAAAAGAATTATGAACACATGGCTGCGCATGCAGCGGATATGTTTGCCGCAGCCAGGCTCCTGGCTGAAACCAAAATCGAACCGCTCAAGCGCGACCAGATGTTGTTTAAGAGCACTCTCTTTCTCTCGGAATCGTATCGCAAGCTCGGTAAGAAAGAATTCGCCGTCAACGCTATTCAGGAACTGCGGAAACTCGCCGTCAGTTTGCCATCCGGAAATCTCTACAAGTTAGCCACGGGCCGCCTGCTGGAAGTTGATCCCAGCGTCGATCCTGTCAAGGTTTTCGAGGAAGGCCTGCAGCGGTCGACAGTCAATGCGCCCGAAATCGCAGCGGACCAATGGCTGGACCACAATCCGAGTAAGCTGTCGGATCTTAACGGGCAAGTAGTGTTGCTTGATTTCTGGGCGCCCTGGTGCGGACCGTGTCGCTTTACTTTTCCCAAGCTCAAGTCATGGCATGACAAATACCAAAAGGATGGACTGGTAATTCTGGGGCTCACCAACTACTTCGGCGAGATCGAGGGGCACAGCGTCACGCGCGATCAGGAGTTGGCATATCTGAAGGATTTTAAGAAAAAGAATCATCTGCCCTATGGCTTTGCGATTGCCAATTCGCGCGCCAACAATAACAATTACGGGGTCTACTCGATCCCGATGTCATTCCTGATCGATCGACGAGGTACGGTGCGATTCATAACTTTCGGGTCGGGAGAAGAACAGTCCATAGCTCTCGGTAAGATGATAAAAAAATTGCTCGACGATCGATAAAGAAGAAGTCGGGATCGGAAGCCGAGCTGCTTTGGCATCATGGTTTCAATTTCAACGGGACAACCTTTCGCGATCTCAAGTTAGGCCGCAATGGAGACTCCCTGCCAACCTCAGGCATCCGTAATGAGAAAGACAATTTACCGCGTGCATACCTGGCTGGGAATAATCGTGGCCATACCGGTCCTCGCATGGGCGTCAAGCGGATTGCTTTATGCCTGGCCTAATGCAGTCGAAGGAGGCAAGATTGAAAGCATTCGCACGGAGTCGGTGCGCATCACGCCAAGGGAGGCGCTGGCTCGGGCCAATGATTTCACTGGGAGACAATTGCCAACCACCGCTCTGACGCTGCTCATGCGTGAAGGGCGACCTGTATATCAGGCTGTTGGTGGCATGGGAGCAGATTCGCTCCTGATTGATTCAGAAACAGGGGCAGTGATGAAGGCACCGCCACCCGGAAAGCTTACCCGCTATTTTCGAGAGGCCCATTTTTATTATTTTGCCGGCACCTGGCAGGTGCCATTATTGGTCGGATTCGCCGCATTGGCGTTCCTTTCCGCCTCTTCAGGCATCTATCTCAACCTGACACTGGGGTGGCGGCGCCGGCGAGACAGGCAGTGAGACCAATAGTTCGCGGCATTCCTGCGATTCAGCGCTCCACCTAAACTAACGGTTTGAGTAACACGTCAGTATAATCAGCGTAATTATGCAGAGTTCAAACATTACCATCTGGTTGGCGTTCGCGGCCGGAGCTTTGTCGTTTCTGTCTCCCTGCGTCCTGCCGCTCGTGCCTGGATACATATCACTAATGTCCGGCATCAGTATCGATAATTTGAAAGAGGGAACAAAGACCGGCGCTCGAAAGGCCGTGATGTTGAATTCGCTTGCTTTCAACGCCGGCCTGTCCGTAATTTTCCTGACACTCGGCACTGCTGCCGGCTGGCTTGGGGCAGCAATCATTAATAATTTCTGGGTGCGAATGATCGGCGGTTTGGTGATCATAGCGTTTGGCTTGCAGTTAATTGGCCTGCTGAAGATTGGTGCGCTTTACAAAGACACGCGCATGTTTTCGAACGAAAAACCGCGCGGCCTGCTGGGCTCGTTGACGTTGGGGATAGCGTTTGCGGCCGGTTGGACTCCATGCATCGGACCCATCCTGGGTGGCATCATTGGGCTGGCGGCTACCAGCGGAGGTTGGCGCAGCGGCCTGACACTTTCAGCTTTCTATTCGGCAGGACTGGCAGTGCCTTTTCTGCTTACCGGGCTGGGCATCAACCAATTCCTGGGCTTCTATTCAAAGTTCCGCAAACACCTCCACAAGGTCGAAGTAGTCTCGGGGATTGTTCTCATCCTGATCGGGTTGCTGGTGATGACAAACAAGACCACCCTGCTGACCAGCGGCTGGGTGGCGAAATATATTCCCAACGCCGAGAATTTGATCGCGGTCAAACCCTCCGATCCCGCTGCCGCTACTTCGCAGGCGAGCCAGTATCCCTCGGCACCTGACGTGGAAATGACTACGCTCGACGGCAAGGCTTTTCGACTAAGCGAGCTCAAAGGGCGCGTAGTGCTGGTCAATTTTTGGGCCACCTGGTGCGGGCCATGCCGTTCAGAAGTGCCCGAGTTCAATGCCCTGCAGCAGGCGTTCGAAGCGAAGGGCTTTTCGATTCTGGGAATTTCAACTTCAGCCGGAGATACGCCCGAAGTCATTCAACAATTTCAAAAGGATCTGCCACAGCAGTACACCGTATTGCGTGGCAACGATGAAGTAGGCACAAAGTTCGGCAACGGTCCCGGTCTGCCGATAACATACGTGATCGATCGTTCAGGTCGTATTCGGCAAACGTTCTATGGCCCACGCACGCGCGATGTCTTCGAGGCAGCGGTCAAGCCTCTGCTCGAGGAGACGGTTGCGACAGCACAAAATGGTAATTAAGGAGTAAGGCATGACTAGACTTGGTATCCTGGCTCTTTTCCTTTTGCTTGTAATTGCTCCGGGCGTTGCTCCGGCACAGGACGGTCACGAATACTCACCGCTGCAGGAAAAGACCGTTAATTACAAAGAGTGGAAGTTGAATAATTTAAGTGACGATCAGCCGGTGGCACTGCGTTCGTTATTGCAGGGCAAGAAGCTGGTGATGGTGCTTTACTTTGCTCCCTGGTGTCCGAACTGGCGCAATGAAGCGCCGGTTGCAGCCAGGCTCTATGAGAAATACAAGAGCCAGGGATTCGAGATCGTCGGCGTCAGCGAGTACGGTTCACGCGCCGAGGTGAAGGAATTCTTTGGACCCGCGGGCCCGCCTTATCCGGTCGTTTCGGAATCGGAAGCGCGCGAAGATCGCGAGAAGACACCACATTACGGATATCGCCAGGCAACGGGTGACACTCGCAAGTGGGGCTCACCCTACAACGTCTTCCTGGATCCAGCCACCTGCAGCAAAAGTGGCGAAGTTGTAGCCGAAAAGGCCTGGGTCGTAAATGGTGAATTGATCGAAGCCGATGTTGACAAGTTCATTGCCGATCACCTCAAGCCCACCTCCACCGCGATAGTCCCCTGCAAGAATTAGCGCAAAGAGCTAAGGGGTAAGGGCAAAGGGCCACGAGTCGGGAGGCCAAGTTCCCTTACCGCTTTGCCCTTACCCCTTACCTCTTTGGCCCAGTCCCCCCTTTGCCCTTTTGCGCGTGGCTCGCTAAGATTGCCAGCTTTCATTTCTGACCGATTTCGAGTCCTTGTGATGTACTTATGAAACTTCGTTTGCTTTACCACGGCCACTGTTTTGACGGGGTAGCCTCAGCCGCTACTTTTACTCGCTTCTACAAAGAACGTCTTCATCCCGAGGCCGAGGTCCATTACCAGGGACTACTGCACCGTCCGGGAAATCTTTTCAATGAAGAGTGGTTTGACGGCGACGAAAACGCGATCGTCGATTTCAAGTATTCGGCATCCGATAAATTGACCTGGTGGTTCGATCATCACCAGTCCGCCTTCCTGACGCCAGCGGATGAAGCGCACTTTCTTGCGCAACAGTCAGAGAAAAAATTTCTCGATATTGAGAGCAAGTCTTGCACGGAATTTATCGCCAGGATTGCGCGCGACAAATTTGGTTTTGATGATGCGCCGCTTCAGGATCTGATCCACTGGGCGCACATCATCGACGGGGCGCTCTACGAATCCCCGGCCCAGTGCGTCGAGTTGAAAGAGCCGGCGCTGCAGTTGATGCAGGTTATTGAAGCTGACCCGGACGACGACTTTATCGAGTACTTGATTCGCGAATTAACGGTGCGTGCTTTGGATCAGGTCGCCAACAGCGAAGCGGTCCAAAGCCGGTTTCGACCGATACTCGAGCAACATCGGCAGACACTTGAGACTATTCGCCGGAAGGCCACCTGCACGGACGGAGTGGTGCGGTTCGATCTGGTTGACGAAGGTTATGATGGCTTCAATAAATTCATCCCTTACTACTTGTTTCCACAGGGAAGTTATTCGGTAGCTTTGACCCGCGGTTCACAACGCACCAAGATTTCGGTTGGCTCGAACCCCTGGTCGCCTCGTCCCCGTACTCACAACATTGCCAAAATCTGCGAACGCTATGGCGGCGGCGGGCATGCTGTTGTGGGCGCCGTCTCGCTCAAACCGGAAGAGGTAGAGGAAGGCCGCAGATTCATGAGCGAGATCGTGGCCGAACTGTCAAGGCCGTAGGTAAATTCAACCGAACGTCCTTCCCATTCGATGCCCTGAGCTGGAATTAGCGAACGCCGCTGTCGTTAAGAAAACGACCAACAGTCCTGCTCGTATAAAGAAGTGAGCTGGGATTCGACGAATCCCAGCTTGAGTTTGTGGTGGTTTTGGTGAGTAGAGAGCGAGTTGCCTGAGTACTAAGATGCCATTAGGGCTTCGATCTCGTCGGCGTTCTTGGGGACCTTGTTCGTCAATACACGCGGACCGTTCGAAGTGCAAAGCACGTCGTCCTCAATGCGCACACCGATGCCCAGATACTGCTCCGGAATGTCTTTGGTGGTGGGCGAGATGTAGAGGCCCGGTTCAACCGTCATGACGACTCCCGCTTCGAGGGCGCGCGATTCCTTGCCGTAGTAATAAACTCCAACGTCATGTACGTCAATGCCCAGCATGTGACCAAGGCCGTGCATGTAAAACTGCTCGTGCTTCTTCTCGTTGATGAGCTCTTTAGGTTCGCCTTTCAATAATCCCAGACGGACCATGCCTTCGGTCAAGATCTCGATCGAATGGTTTTTAAGTTGATCGTGAGTGGTGCCGGGCCGGACCATCTCAACGCAGGCCAGCTGAGCTTCCAGTACCAGGTCATAGATTTCACGCTGCGCTTTGGTGTAGCGGCCGTTGATGGGAAAGGTGCGCGTGATGTCTGAGGCATATCCTTTGTATTCTGCGCCGGCATCGATCAGCAACAATTCACCGTCCCGTAGTTCCCCGTCATTGCTGATATAGTGCAGGACCGTAGCATTCGGCCCGCCGCCGACAATTGAAGTGTAGGATGGACCGGACGCGCCGTGCCGGCGAAAGTAGTGTTCGATCATCGCTTCGATTTCGAACTCATTCATGCCCGGCCGCACGGCTTTCATCGCCTCGACGTGCGCCTCCGCGGCGATATCGGCCGCGCGCTGCATTAATTCGATTTCTTCATCGCTTTTGATCACGCGCAGTTCATGGACAATCGTGGCCGGGTCGATGATGGTTCGCGGCGGGTGAATCGGTTTGCGGTTCAAAGCGCGCATGCGGGCAATCTGCCTGACGATCGTTTCATCGAGATCGGCATGGACACCGAGCCGGTAATAAAGCACGCTCGCTCCATCCAGAATTTCCTGCAACTTCTCATCAAATTCCTCAATGGGGAATGACTCATTGGCGCCAAACTCTTCTCTGGCGCCTTCCACGCCGGCACGTTTCCCGTCCCAGATCTCACGCTCGGGATTGCGCGGCCGCACGAAGAGGGTGAATTCATGCTCACGTCCTGGCGCAATGACCGCGATCGACTCGGGCTCTTCAAAACCCGTCAAATATAAGAAATCAGAGTCCTGACGATAGCGATAGTGCGTGTCGTTCGAGCGCGTGGCTTCGCGCGCGGCAGGAATTATGGCGACAGACTTTGGATCCATGCGTTTCATGAACTCCACGAGTTGCGATCGGATCATCAAGGGACTCCTTCAAGCGAAATAATTTGAGGTTGTCATTGTAACCGACAGTTTCCGCGGTGAGGAAATCCGGTCCTTCACATCCGGTCTGATGGCCCTCACCCCGGCCGAGGAAACTGGCGGGTCTTTAGCGATTCAGCGATAATCTTCAGACATGATTACCCAAACCCGGTCCGATCTTTTATCGGCGCTTTCGGAAATAGTCTCTTACGATCCCGGGACCGGGGCCGAGATCGGTCGCGCACCACAACTGTCTTCAGCACAGGTCACGACAGCAATCGAACGCGCCCGCGCAGCTCAACCTGCCTGGGCCAGCCTCACTTTTCGCGAACGGGCACGATACATTTTGCAGGCACGCAAAATCGTACTTGCCGAGATTGATGAAATTGCAACGCTGATCTCTCGCGAAGCAGGCAAGCCGGTGGCGGAGGCGATCTCAATGGAAATCGTGCCGGCGCTCGACTTGATGCACTACTTTGCCACCCACACTGCCAAACTTCTGCGGCCACAAAAAATCAATCTCGGCCTCTATGGGCTCATGGGGCGCACTTCGAAAATCGTTTACAAGCCATGTGGCGTTGTCGGCATCATCTCTCCCTGGAATTTTCCCTGGGCTACCCCGCTTGATGAAGTTGTGATGGCGCTGATGGCCGGCAATGCGGTGGCGCTCAAGCCCAGCGAGTTGACGCCTCTGACCGCTTTGAAGATCGCCGATATATTCAAGCGAGCCAGCCTTCCGGATGGCTTACTGAGCGTGCTTACGGGAGATGGCGCGGTGGGATCCGCCTTAATTGATGCGCCGGTGGATCAGATCATGTTCACCGGGAGCGTAGCCACCGGGAAGCGAGTTGCCGCAGCTGCTGCAAAACATCTGACCCGAGTGGTGCTCGAACTCGGCGGCAAGGATCCGATGATCGTGCTTGAGGACGCGAACATTGAAAATGCCGTGCGCGGTGCTGTTTGGGGAGCATTTGCGAACTCGGGGCAGGCTTGTGCGTCGGTTGAGCGTTGCTACGTTCACGAGTCGATTGCGCCTGCATTTATCGAGCGCGTCGTCGCTGAGACCAAAGCGCTCCGGCAGAATCTCGGAACTGTGGCAGAAACCGACGTTGGCGCCATGTCGAGTGAGCGCCAATTGAACATTGTCGACGAACACGTGCAGGACGCAGTGCGACGTGGCGCACACCTCTGTACCGGAGGCCGCCGGTTGCCGGATTTCAGCGGTACTTTCTATGAGCCCACCGTCCTCAGCGAAGTCGATGACACCATGCAGCTCATGCGTGAGGAAACCTTCGGACCAGTATTGCCGATTATGACGTTTAGGACTGATGCTCAGGCAGTGGCCCTGGCCAACAACAGTATTTATGGCTTGACGGCAAGCGTTTGGACCAGAGACATTGCGCGCGGAAAAAATCTGGCGGCACAGATTGAAGCCGGCACTGTGATGGTTAACGAAGTTGTCTACACACATGCCCTCGCGCAAACACCCTGGGGAGGTGTGAAACAAAGCGGGTACGGTACGACTCATGGACGTCTGGGCCTGCTTGAGTTGGTCCGTCCGCAGCACATCCACGTGAATCGACTGGCGTTCATTCCTGATGTCTGGTGGTTTGGCTATTCAGTTCCTGCCAGCCGGTTGTTTAAGGGCCTGGCTAATCACTTCACCACCGGTTCGCTGCTCACGTCCGCACGGTTGATCCCGCAAATTATTCGCAGGTTTTTTGAGGTCCGCCGCTAGGACCTGTGAAATACTATTGCCGCCCGTAATAAAAAGTACTACACTTACCGCCGCTCCAAAGCCCAGAGGCAGATTGTTCATGTTCTAAGCCATGAGCTCACCCAGTTGGCCGAACTCTTTCACTGCCGCTGTGGAGCATTTGTTAGGTTTCATTTTACCTCCCGACGAGTTGTCCCCTCCCAGGAGATTTTTTCCAACGCACCCTGTTCGAAAGCGGATAGACCGATGTACTTCTCTACTTCCGTAGGGCCATATCAAAGCTCTCGGTAAGGAAATTCATCCGGGTCAAACCGGTGTCCGTACCTAACTGCTGATTGATCGGAGGACTAAATGAAAAAGCAAACCAGATTTCTCGTTTTACTTGGAGTGTGCCTGTTAGCCAGCACTGTGCTGCTGCTACCCAGAATCATTGAGGCCAAGCGCCTCAGAGGCTTGAGCGCGGATAAGAGTCTGCCACTACAACCTGGACAGCTTGTTTACATCACCAGCCAGGATCAAAAGAGTACCGTCATAGTAGGTGCCTCAATTCACAACGATACCTCGCCGCCGCTGCGCGATATGAAACAGATAAAGGTCAGCAAGAAGGAAGAGCGCGAAGGTAACGAGAATCCGAAACTGCCCAACAAGCATAAAGATTCGGCCGACCCGGTGGTTCAGGGACCTAACTCGCTGATGTCGTTTGCGGGCCTAAAAGCGCCCAGCCCCCTGCTTAACTTTGACGGCATAGGCTATCCAGGCGTGTCGTGCAATTGTGCGCCACCCGATACCAATGGCGAAGTGGGCGCCACGCAGTACGTCCAAATGGTCAACGAAGGCTATCAGGTTTTTAACAAGACCACCGGCGCTTCGTTGTTAGGTCCTTCAAGCATTACTACGCTCTGGAGTGGCTTTGGTGGTGTCTGCCAAACGAATGGCAGCGGCGACCCGGTCGTGATGTACGACCAAATCGCTAATCGCTGGATCATCACACAGTTTGCAGGTATCAGCGTGCCCACGGACGAATGCATTGCTGTCTCAACTACCAGTGATGCGACCGGAAGCTATTTTCGCTACGCCTTTCATCTGGGCTCTAATTTCTTCGATTATCCGCACCTGAGCGTTTGGCCCGACGCGTATTACATGAGCATGAACGTATTCAACGCGGCGGGCACGGCTTTCCTGGGCCCTCAACCGTTTGCCTTCGATCGCTCGAAGATGCTTAGCGGGCTCCCGGCTACCTTTGTTAGTACCGGAGTCACTGGAGGCGCGAGCGAAGACAGTTACCTTCCATCAGATCTTGACGGTTCAGTTTTACCACCGGCGGGTGCGCCGGCCTCGTTCGTGGAATTTCCCGGGACTGGGGCCTATCGCGTATTTCATTTCCATGTTGATTTCACTACGCCGGCGAACTCGACCTTTACTCTCTTCTCAAGCCCGGCGGCTGCGGGTTTTTCGTCGCTGTGTGCCACTACGCGCAGTTGCGTACCGCAGCTCGGAACGACTAACAAGCTGGACGGCATTGGCGATCGGTTGATGTTCCGTCTGGCCTATCGCAATTTCGGCGACCACGAAGCATTGGTAGGAAACTACACTGTCAGTTCGGGAGGCGTAGCTGGGATACGCTGGTTTGAATTACGCAACGTGACCAACGGACCGGTGACAGTTTTCCAGCAAAGCACTTACCAGCCGGACACGACCTGGCGCTGGATGGGTAGTGCGGCAATGGACCAACAGGGAAATCTTGCCATCGGTTACAGTGCTTCTAGCAGCTCTATCAACCCACAAATCCGCTACGCCGGGCGTCTTTTAACGGACCCGCTCAATGCGCTGACTCAGGGCGAAGCGACGCTCTTTGCGGGTGCAGGAAGCCAAACCGGGACGCTTAATCGCTGGGGAGATTATAGTGATCTGACTGTCGATCCAGTCGATGACTGTACTTTCTGGTATACGCAGGAATACATTCCTTCGAACGGCAGCAGCAATTGGAAAACGCGCATCGGCTCATTCAAGTTCCCCGGCTGCGGTGGTTCGCCGACGCCAACTCCGACGCCAACGCCGACGGCAACACCAACCCCGACTCCAACGCCGACAGCAACACCAACTCCAACACCAACCCCGACACCAACTCCGACGCCAACGCAGTTGTTGTTGAATCCAGGTTTCGAGTCGGGGAACGTCAACTGGGTTGCAACCACGAGCGTCATTACCAATTCAACTTCACGCACGCCGCGAACCGGTTCATGGTATGCGTGGCTTGATGGCTATGGTACGACGCACACTGATTCGCTTTACCAGCAGATTACAATCCCCGCGAGTGCAACCTCGGTGACGCTCAATTTCTATCTAAAAATTGACACCGCCGAGACAACCACTACGACGGCCTTTGATAAGTTGCAGGTGCAGATTCGCAACTCGAGTAATACGGTGTTGAGTACGCTGGCGACCTACTCGAATCTGAACAAGAGTAGTGGCTACCTGCTCAAGTCGTTTAGTCTGACGGCCTACAAGGGGCAGACAATTCGCGTCTACTTCCTCGGCACGGAGGACTCTTCGCTGCAGACATCGTTCATTATCGATGACACTTCAGTGAACGTGCAGTAGGGAATTGGAAGCCGGTTTGACCGTGCGGGGGGTTGGGTTAGAAACCAACCCCGCTCATTCAGCGGTTTTCCCAGCGCCAAGTGATGCAAATGTAATATGCTTCGGCGCTCGCAAGAGTCCGTAACCGGCCCGCCAACCTTTGGCGGGCCATTTTCATTCCGTTAAATGCCAAACTTGATTTCGACAGATCCTGCCCTTAGGATTGGTCACTTCGATTAGTTGTCAGAGGAGTTGAGAGATTTGTTAGGACGATACATGCATTCGAGGGAGCGTTGGTATCACGCGCGTGATAACAATCGCATCGTCCGACCCTTTGAATGGGGGTTGCAATTCATCGCGGACCACGTCAATGGTGACGATCCTCGCGCGGTTTTGAGTCGTTATAGCGATCACGCGCTCCAAAACAGCGAAGAGTTTTATGCATCGCCCAATATCACCGACTTTGAGCTCAACGGGGAGCGCTTGATTTGGACCAGCGCTAGCGACACCCCCTCAACCGAAAACAACCTGGCTCGGGCTCGCTATTTCCCCACCAAAAAAAAGCGTCGAGGACCTCGTGCGGCGGTGCTGGTCTTGCCGCAGTGGAATGCCCAGCCGGACAGCCATGTCGAAGCCTGTCGCATCTTTAACTTCCTCGGCATCGGCGCACTGCGTCTGACCTTGCCATATCACGAAGAACGGCGTCCGCCCGAGTTAGAGCGCGCAGACCACCTGGTGAGTTCGAACATCGGGCGCTCAATTCAATCCATGAGACAGGCCGTGCTGGATACCCGAGCAGCTGTCCAATGGCTCAAGGACTCAGGCTACGAGCGTATCGGCATACTGGGCACGAGCATTGGCTCGTGTATTTCATTCCTTGCGTTCAGTCACGACCCATCGATCAACGTGGGGGTGTTCAATCACGTTTCGGGTTACGTAGCGGATGTAGTCTGGCAGGGTATCTCGACTCAACATGTGCGTGCGGGCATCGATCCACATCTGACGCTGGCAGAGTTGCGCAGCTTTTGGGCGCCTATCAGTCCCGTTCCTTTCATTCCGCGCTTGCGACAGATGGAATCGCGCCCGATGCGTTTCATAGCGGCGCGTTACGATCTTACTTTTCCGATCGATCTCTCACGCCAGTTGATCGCAGAAGTGAAGAAGCGGGATCTGGATCTAAACGTAGTCTGGTTCCCGTGCGGACACTACACACTCGCTGAGATGCCCTGGAAGGCCCTTGACGCCTGGAAGATTGCGACGTTCTTCAGGAAGCACTTGTAAAGCTAGTTCATAATTTTGATTTAATGACGCGTTCGAGCGGCGAGCGCCCCGCGCGGTCAAAGGCATATACCTGTGGAACGCGCGGTCGAAGCTTGACCGGATCCGGTGCTGCTGTTTGAGCTGCGATGTTTGACTCTGGTTGATTCAGGGACAGTGTCGTAAGCTTACGCTTGCCGAACAGTGCCGGGACAATATGGAACCATTGAAGATAACCTACCGCCATGATGGTGAGACACAAAAACGTGTAATGCATCGCCGGCAGGACGTCTAAAAATAAACCAAGTTCGATAAGCACTTCGTTCGAAATAAGTAACAGCACGCTTCCCGGAAAAGACAAGAGAAACGCCGGACCAAGCAAATTGTTTCTTGCGAGTGAACAAGTGGGCTCGTTCAGGCAACTGCCCAGCCCCATCAACCATAAGGTGAAATTAGCACTAAGCCATGCAGCCTTTATTATCAAAACCCATTTGCTGCGGTCGGTGCCCATGCCGTCTTAGACAAACTCTCTCGCCGATTGTTCCTCGCTAAACAAACAGTGTCTCAAAATAAAATCAATCACTTACTTGACCGCCTCGACGAAGCAAGACAGAGGTTCTCCGGCCCGGGCGCCCGCGCCTGCGAAGCCTTGTTATGCGAGTTGGCGCGAGCGGACTTTGCCGAGGCAGAGCCTTTGGTGCGTTATCATGAAGCGTTGCTGTTCCTGCGCGCGTATCCACAAAATGTAAGTCTGCTTAAGCTGGCTGAGGCGGAGTTAGCCGCATTTGCCGAGCGCGTGGAGAAGCTGCGCGAACGGGAAGCTGATCTCTCTTTGCTCGAGCAGCCGGAGGTGTCCGGGATCGCAGGAACGACGGTGACCGACGCTTTCGGATATTTCATCGTGCGCTGGCTCGTGCACATACAGCAGGGCCGGGTGACACTGGATGACGACTGGATCGAAGACACGAACCGCCCTGCCGCAACCTGGCCGCGGTTCATGCCACTGCTAGACGAAGACGCGCTAGTCGAAGCCAACGTGCCTTACCGGGAATGGCTGTCTGCGGGCAAGCCGCGCAACCAGAGTGAGCTGCAGTGGTTAATTGAAAGATTTGAGTCGCTTCCGCACAGCGAAAGAGAGAAAGCTGAGCTCTATGATTCCCTGCAGCTCTATGTCCTCTGGCGGCCTGCTTATCGCGCTACGCGCACCGGTATGCGACTGGCACAGGGCGGGATTTTCTATCACGATGAAGCTCTCATCCGACGTAGAGACGTTTCGCTCGCCGATGAATTGCGACAACCGCCACTGCGACTTGAAAAACTCTCTCCATCCGCAGGTCAAAAGATCCTCAACCTTACGCGCGAGACTTCCACGATTCGCTACCGCGAGCTTTACGGTTTCACTCACGGAGATGCCTCACGCGTAGTCAAGGCCAGTATCGGTCGCGGTGTCGATCTGTATATTGTGGGGGTGCCGCCCGCAAAGCGTTTGCCGTTGCGTGCATATCACGCGGCGATGATTTTTAAGAATGGGATTGCAGTCGGTTATTTTGAGGGACTGTCCCTTTGCGAGCGCATGGAAAGCGGCTTCAATTTTTACTACACGTTCCGTGAAGGTGAGACGGCCTGGATTTATGCTCGCACGCTGAGCGTATTCAAAAAGCTTCTCGGCGTTTCAGTCTTTTCGATCGATCCTTATCAGGTTGGACACGAGAATGAAGAGGGCATCGAATCCGGCGCTTTTTGGTTCTATCGCAAGCTCGGTTTCCGGCCCAGCCGCAGTGAGTTACTCGAACTCACTCTGCGGGAGGAAAAGAAAATAGCGAGCCGCCCCGGGTATCGCACACCGGCCCGCACTCTCCGCGAGCTTGCCGCTGGCTACATGATTCTTGAAACTTCGACTGAGCCGCGAGGCGATTGGGATAAATTTCAGGTGCGCGAAATTGGCATGGCGGTGCAGCGAAGGATGGCCTCCAGTTTCGCGGGCGATCCCGTTGCGACACGTCAGCGATCGCTTCAGAAGGTAATCCGGGCGTTGGACCTGTCAAGGTACGGATGGAAACCCGCAGAGGAGAGCGCGCTGCAAGAGTTCGCCCTAGTGCTGGCTCTGATTCCGGATCTTGCTGAGTGGAGCGAGCCAGAGAAGGCGCAGGTGGTGAAGGTCATTCGCGCGAAAGCGTCGCCGGACGAAGCAAAGTATTTGCGCTTGCTGCAGCAGCACTCGCGCCTGCGCCGGGAATTAATCACGCTTGGCTCAGACAAATCAAGCGCTTCGTCTTAACCGTTGACCTTGTTCAGCAGCTTCATTCGATTCTCAAGCACTGTCTCGTTGGTGAAATTTTCAAGTAACGGGAAGTAGGCCGCGGTCTTGTCCAGAGCTGCTTCCGGCACCAGTCCCACAATTTCAGCGCTGAGAATTTCAACGCCACGTAGGCTCGCTTCCCTGCGCACGGCCAGGAAAGCCTGCGCCATTCCAGTTACTTCATAGTTAATCAGGTTCATCGAAACCTGGGCGATGCCGCGTGACTTGAGTTCGAACCCGAGCGCCTTTAATGACGGTAACCCACCATCGCGTTCACGCACAGCGCTCGCGATCTGTCGCGCCTTGACGATGTCACTGCTGCGCAAGTTCACGTTGAAGGCAATTAGAAATGGGCGCGCGCCGACGGCAATCGCGCCTGCGCTCCGGTGAAGTTTTTTGTCCCCCACATCGGGTGCGCGCTCGAGATCTGATCCAATCAGAACGGCGAGTTCTTCAAATCCGTGACGCCGCACCTGCTCCAGTCTCGCTCGCTCGGGTCTTAACGCGGCTTGCTCATAAAAGTAAACAGGAATGCCGAGCTCTCCGGCTATTCGCTGTCCGGCATGATGGGCTAGCTGCACACACTCTGCCATTGTCACTCCGCGCACCGGTACGAACGGCAAAACGTCCGTCGCCCCAAGACGTGGATGCACGCCCACATGGTGTCGCAGGTCGATCAGTTCCGCGGCCTTGGCTACGACGCTGACGGCGGCTTCGACAATGTTCTCCGGAGGTGCGACAAAAGTAATGACCGAGCGATTGTGATCTGGATCGAGATGAGTCCCCAGAACGACAGCCGCAGAGACTGACTCAATCGCTTCACTGAGAGTCTCGACGACTTCCGGTCGTCGGCCCTCACTAAAATTTGGCACGCACTCTACAATTCGATTCATCGAAGCCATCCGCTTTCACCGCGACTCGGAAGACTACCACCCTCAACCGTTACAAGGTAGTCGGAAATCAGCCTGGGGCAGGCTGAACTGACAACATCAACTGCCAGCCGTAGCGCCTTATCTCATCGCCGAGTCGCGCCTCAAAATTTGGGCTGCCTCTTATTTTTTTTCGATCCCTCCCCGGATGTTCGTTCCTTTTTACCGTATTTCCGGGCTTTGCCTAATAAGTCGGGATTCGAGGTGAGTTTTTGGGCAGGCTAGTTATTTTTTGGGCAGAAGGTTACTTTGGATCTTGATTCCCTAGAGTCCAGAGACTATGATTAGCGCATCCGTATACTAGACGCCCCACAGGATGGGGTATCGCTTATACGTGGAAGAGATTTCTTCCTCATAGTTTTATATAGGGAAACTTTCCACACGCGAGGAGTCTAGAATAATGAGTTCATGGCTGAAATGCACCTTAGAACCGGGTATGCTTCCCGGCGAATATGCTGTTGAGATGGATACTTCCGAGGCCGGAAGAATCTCTTTATTCGCGCCTGAAGATAAGGTAAGACCGGATCAAGGCTTGGTTCGGGTAGAAGTGCTTCAAGACAATAACGGCGGCGGCGTTGTGGTGCGCCTTCCTGCTTCTCCATTCGAAATTACATCTCGAAACGTGAAAGTACCTCGAAACTCTATCAGGTTCGAATGATCCTCAGTAACATTGAAATACACAAAGCGATTGATGACGGTCGCTTAATAATTACCCCAGATCCTCAACCTCGCGACTCTGACTTAACGGGCTGCCCGTATGGCACTACGGCAGTCGATCTTCATTTAAGCAAGTTCCTCGCTATCCCTGAAGGTGGCCCCTATGTATTTGATTTGAGAAAGGGAGGCATTGCGTCGTTTCTTTCAAAAATCAGTAAGCACTCTGAGATACCTGCTGCCGGACACATTCTTGAGCCGAATAAATTTGTTTTAGGAAACACGCAAGAAAGGGTAAAGCTTCCAATCGAGGGGGGGCTAGCCGCCAGAATTGAAGGGAAAAGCTCATTCGCTCGATGCGGGTTATTAGTCCACTTTACCGCTCCGACCGTTCATGCCGGGTTTGACGGAACACTTACGCTTGAAATGATTAACCTGGGAACGGTTGGGATTGTGTTATTCGAAGGCTTGGCGATCTGCCAGTTAATTCTTGAGTCCGTTATTGGCGCTCCCCAACCGCACGATAGTCAATTTCAAGGTCAAGCAACACCCTCTGGAACCGCAAAGAACTAGTCTGCATTCGGTCTACGATGCCTCCCAAAACTCAGGCTTGATATTCAATTCAAATATGCTCTGAATCAGACAACAGATGTTGTGACAAAGCACTTTGCATAACGCCTCGTTGATCTGGGCAGTTTTCGTTTTGCTTCGCAGGGCAATTCCGAATTTCGCTTTGATCATATGGAACGTCGTTTCGACATTTGATCGCTTGTGGTATTGCTGCATGAAGCGTTCGGTGTTGTAGCTGTATAGGTGAAACATCTGCTTCCAGATAGCAGAGCGCGACGTGCGCGTTTTCTGCGTGCTGTCTTCTGTAACGCTGTTTTTCTTGAATGGAATGTAGGGCTGAGCGTGATTGTCAACGACTGTTTGAAGGTTCGCAATGGACAGCTAGGCTTTATCCGCGCTGATTTCCTGCATTACAAAATTCTTTGCTGTCGCTTCTACTAAGGGCTTGAACTGTGGGCTGTCAGCTTCATAGCCTCCTGTGATTTGGACCGCCGTAACGATGTTGGTTTTGACACCGCACATGAGATGGCATTTGATGAACTGTTTCTTTTTAATCAGGTGAGGGTTGGTGTACTTCGCGTGCATCCATTGGACAAAGCAAGAGGCAGAAAAGCCCGACGAATCAACCGCGAGATCCGACTCGATAGCTGTAAGCGGCAAGCTGCTTTCCTCAATCAGCATCTTAAGGTAGGGCGTCAAAGCCACCTCTAGGGTATCAATATTTTTGAGCTTGTCGGGTCTCGCAGGAGCAGCCCGTACATGCCACCGGCGATATGATCCCTATCTGTTTGAACAATACAAAAAATCCGCGACTTGCGCTTCTTTTCTAAGCTCTTAACGGACTTCTGAAAGGCGATTTGAGCTTTTTCTATCTCTGTGGCCATGGATAAGATCCTCCCGCGAGGGATACTTGAGCGTTTATGTAAGCGGGTATATATCATGATTCCCGACCAAATCTCAACGGCCCACGGGCGACTTCTTGGGCAAGCATCCGTCTTTCTAGGTAAACCCGACTATTTAAACAAAGCCGTATTTCCGGATACCTTGTAACCACTGTATATCTCCTAACCAAATTCGGTTTCTCTAAGAATAGCGGCAGAATGGGACTTTCCCGGCCATTTTGAAAAACCTGTATACGAGCTAACCAAATTTTAGCTGAGAATCCGAGTCATTACGCAAGATCCATTGGGCAGCTAAATTATACTAGTTAAAGAGATTAGAAGTACCAGCGCACTCTCCGGCTAGAGCGGAACGAGAATTGATATAAAAGTAGTGAACGACAACACAGGTTCTCTGAAACCGGGGAGGGACATTGAATGCGATACTCAATGCCGGACTCAGTGGACGCAATACGATGGAGATTTAACGATGATTAATTTGATGTCGGCGGCGACGGCCACGCCCCAACACATGTTTTCGACAACTGAGCTGGTAGCTTCGTTGATGCATAAGCTCTCCCCTGAGCTGATCAACACAATTTGCAGTTTGGGAGTCGATAAGCGTTATTCAGTCATGGATAATTATCCCGAGTTCCTTGAGGGTGCAGTAAAGAACCCGGGCAACTCAACTACCGGTCTGGGTGTCGATGCCACTAAACGCTGTGTCGAAGAATGGGGTGGCGACCCTTCTCAGATCGGTTTACTGATTGCTGCCACGAATACACCCGACCAGATGCTGCCTTGCCTGGCTTCAGAAGTGATGGCGCAGACTCATGGATTATTGTCGCGTTCCCTGCGGACCGTCAGCATGCAGTCGCAGGGGTGCTCGGTGTTATTAAAGTCTGTGGAGGTCGCGCAATGGTATCTCGCGGCGAATCCAAACAAACTGGCCATCGTCCTGATGTCGGAAGCACACACTCCTTTTGTTGCTCCCCTGCTGGCCCCGGAATTTTTCGGCTACCGCGAGCTGGTACGCTCGCGCAAGGATGGAAAAATCGATGCGGCAACTTTTGACAAACAGCGGTTGGATACAACCTTCGTGATCCAATCAATGCTCTTCGGCGATGGCGCGGTGGCGATGCTGATTGGTCACCAGGAGGGCAAACCGGCGTTTGGACCAATTTCGCATTTAACGAATGACCAAATCGAGGACGTTAATCTGCTTTCAATGACGGCGAATAGTGCGCACCCATTGTTAAAGGGCAGGGCTCAATATTTTATGCGGCCGAACGTGCCCAACCGTGGAGCCCACTATGCGGTTACCACCGTCAATGACGTTTTGGACCATCCGGATTCGCCGGTCTCCAACCTGGGCCAGGTTGACGATTGTCTGATTCACACCGGCAGCAAGAAGATTCTTGATGGAGTCTGCTCGCAGCTGAATCTTGAAAAAGACTCGCCCAAGGTAAGCGGTTCTTACGAACTGCTTAAGAACTACGGCAACCTCTCAAGCGCCTCGACCGGGTTTATGCTCGCCGCCAAGGACGAATGGACAGGCCCGGCAATGGTGGTTGGGTTTGGGGTTGGCTTTACCGCCAGCGCAGGAGTGATGAGTCTGAACTGATCCTCATTTAACGTGCTGATTCATAGTGAAATGCCGGCCGCGATGGCTGGCATTTCCTTTTCCGATTGATCGATTGCCAACTCACTGAGCACAGGCTAGCCGACCATGGATGGCTCGAGTTCCTTCTTATTGCTGGTCACGAAGAGCCGCGCGATGACTTCGCTGACCTGATCAAAATCAAACGGCTTGCCAATAATCGCGTCTATCAATCCGGGTTCGCCAGGCGGAAGTGCGGTACCTACGCCATAGCCTGTCACTAACACCACCACAGTTTCCGGCCGGCACTTTCTGACGGCACGCGCTGTTTCCCAGCCATCCATCTCGGGCATAGCAAGGTCGGTAAAGACGAGATCAAAACTGTTATTAGAAAGGTACTTCAGCGCGGTCAAGCCGCTGTCAGCCAGCTGTACTTTGTGATTCAGTGCGCTAAGCATGTCGGCAAGGGTTTCGCGTACAGAGGGTTCATCATCAACCACCAGGATCGAGAGCGGCAGGGTATCGGGTCCGGCGATTACTTCATCAAATTCTCTCACCAGTTTTTCGACAGCCGGCAGTGTGATGATGAAAGTGGTACCTTGACCCGGCTCAGACTCAACCTTGATTGAGCCTCCATGTCTTTCAATAATGCTGTAGCTGACTGACAAGCCCAGGCCTGTGCCCTGGGCACCCTTGGTTGAGAAGAATGGTTCGAAGACTTTTTCGCGCACGTCCTCGGGCATACCGACACCATTGTCGGTGAAATACAACGTCAAATGATCATTCCTGATGGCACAACTAATCGTCAGGCTGCCACCTCGGGGCATGGCATCGACAGCATTTACAATCAGATTAACGAACACCTCGCGCAACTCTGAGGCGCTGCCATTCGCAGGTAGATCGCTTTCGGCGACCAGCTTAACCTCGTAGTTGAGTCCGCGCAGGCGGGCCTCGTTGTACCAGCGTGTGCGTGTGATCTCAATCGCGTCTGCCAGCAAGCCGCGCACTTCGACGTGCTCGAACTCTTTGGCTGATGACTTGCGAGCGAAAGTTTGAATTCTGCGCACAGTGGCCGCGGCATCCTGAGCTGCAGTCTGAATGATTTCCACGTTGCGCACCATGGCCGGATCCGTCGTTTGCCGGTGCAGCAATTGGGCCCGGCCGAGTATGGCAGCCAATGAATTATTGAAATCGTGTGCGACACCCGATGCCAGTTGACCCAGGGCCCGTAGCTTGTCGGCGCGGGCAGCTCGTTCACGCTCTTCTTTTTGCTCGGTAATGTCGCGCGCAATTCCAAGTACGCCAGTGGTCCGGCCATCAACTACCAGAGGTGACTGGTCGACCCGCGTATAGCGCAACTTACCATCGCGAGAGAAATATCGAAACTCACAGGTTTGCGGTTGGCCGCGAAGAGCATCGGCCAGCTTGTCATTGACGAGCTCGCGATCTGACTCATAAACCACCTCCAGCAGATGGCGTCCAATCAGCTCTTCACGCTTGTAGCCCAGACCTTGCAGCGTAGCGCTATTGCACCATTTCAACCGGCCCTGAGTATCAAGCGCGTAAATCGATTCGCGGGCACTCTCGAGAATGTTCGTCAGCAGGGATTGGTGTTCGCGGGCAACTGCTTCGACCTTGCGTAGTTCGGACAAATCGCGTGCAGTACAGACCACCGCTCCGGGTTTTCCTGTTTTATCGGCCACGGACTCAATGGTCACGAGCAGCGGCCGATTCAGGCGTTCGGGGGTGATTTCGATCGTCACGCTACCCCCGTTGGCCAGCGCCTGTTCGACCACACAAGACTCATCTTCTGCACTGGTGCGCAGAATCGTACAGCAGCGATTCCCCAGCAACTCCTGAGGATCGTTGTTTTCCATGGCTGCGCCCGCCCGATTGACTCGCTTTAGCCGGCCTTCGCGGTCAAAGATAAAGATGCCGTCGGACATAGCGTCAAAAGTCGTTTCCCACTCCTGCTTGCCGCGCGCAACCATTTCAAACACCTCTGCCTGCGCAATGCCAGTAGCCAGTTGGGCCGCGACTGACTCGACCAGGGCCAGCTCGTCTTCAGTCCAGTACCGTGGGCGATCCTTTTGGTTGATACACAAAGCTCCACGAAAAACTCCGCTGACGACCAGCGGATAATATATTTTTGCGCGCAGGTTCAAGTGTTCTCCCTGCCGGCGCACGTGCTCTCTAAATTCCACGGATCCCTCGTGATGCGCCAGCGCGTCATCGATAACAATCGGATTAGTGTCACTTTTCAAACGCTGGCCCAGGGGATCGTTGTAACTTAGTTCGATAATGTTCAGGCTCTCGGAATCCTTGGAAAGGTATTGATACTGCGCCGGTGAAACTGCATTTTCCGGATCGTAGAGATGCAGATAGACTCGAGATGCCGCCAGCGCCCGTCCCAATTCGTGAGTGGCAGTGCGCAGAACTTCCGGCAGGCTCAACGAGGCCCTGATGGCCAGGCTCAGTCTATTAGCCAGGGCTTCGCGCACTGAAGTGGCTTCGGCTTTTTGATAAAGCTGAGACTGCCGGATCGCTATGCCAGTCTGGTCGGCAACCGCCCTGGCAAGGAGAGTGTCGGCGGTGGACCAATGTCGTGAATCTCGCGTTGTAGAAAGCACAAACGCCGCCGGGATTTCGTCCCCGACACGAATTGCCACGTACAGGATCGACCTTACATTGGCCTTGCTTAACAGTTGGGAATAAAGGTCCGCAATCCGACAGTCATGGGCGGCGTCGTCGAAAGCCAGGATGCCGTCCTTATCCAGCGCAGCAATCAGGCGCTCGAAAGGAGGAAGATCGAAATCCTTGCCGGCTGGTGTCACATCCGCAGCATGATATTCGGCTACGTTAATGGCGCGATTCTGTTTGACATCCCTCATAAAGAGGGAACAGCGATCGACGTTGAGCAGGGAACCCAGTTCGCTGACTGCCGTGCTGAATATTTTGGTGCTATCCAGCGAGTGCCGGACCGCCTGCGAGATTCGATGCGTCAACGCTTCTCGATCGGCTTGCTGGGCCAATGCTTCCTGTGCCCGGCGTCGTTCGGTTATATCAACACCGACTCCAGCTACGAAGTGTCGTCCCGCTGCATCTGACATCGGGAACTTAAAGACCAGCAGGTGGTAGAGCGAGCCGTCTGCTGCCGGAACCGCCTCCACAATTTCCTGAGAGCGTCCGCTCACCAGGATTTCCATATCGTTTTCATGGGTGGCTCTGGCCGTGCTCTCGGGCAGCCAATCGAAACTTCTTTTGCCCTTGAGAAAACTCAGTGGCTTTCCAAAAACGCGCTCGAAGGGTTGGTTGACGTACACATAACGTCCCTGGTCATCTTTCATGAAGGCCACGGCAGGGCTGTTGTCCATGAAACGATGGAAGAATTCCCGGCTCTCCAGCAGGGCCTCTTCTGAACGTTTGCGATCGCTGAGATCGCGGGCTATCCCCTGGATCGAAATCGCCTCGCCATCCTTATAAATTATTCGGGCGCTGACCTCGAGACGCACGCGTCTGCCATCCTTGGTTAGGATTTCGAGTTCGTGAACCGTAGGAGTGCGCACCCTTTCCTTCTGCATCATCAACTGGCGCACGGACTCGAGATACTCGGGGGCAAGCATATCGCTAATCTTCATGGCCCGCGCTTCGGCTCGCGTATAGCCGGTAATTCTTTCGCCGGCGGCGTTGAGCGAGGTGAAAGTACCATCGAGGTCATGCGTGTAGATTATGTCATTTGCATTTTCAAATAGATCACGATAGCCATCCTCACTACTCCGCAGAGCTTCTTCCGCACGTTTTCGATTTGTAATATCCGAGATAACAGCCTGGACAGCTGGAGCGCCGTTGAAAATAAAAGGCATGCCCCTCACTTCGACGTTTATCACTCGACCTTCGAGAGTCATGAACCTCTGTTCGCAGGGCTCCGAAGGGATCAGTTCGGTCTCGATGCGGTGTATGCGTTTCTCGGAAAAGGCTCGATCGTCCGGATGGACCAAGTCAAGCATCTGATGGCCTAGCAAATCTTCGGGAGTTGCTGCTCCATATAGTTTCTGTGCCGCCGGATTCACGTAGAGAAATTTACCGTGACGATGAACAACTATCGCTTCCGGTGAAAGTTCGACCAGGCGGCGATACCGATCTTCGCTCTCCTTAAGCGCCTGCTCCGTAGCTTTCTGTTCTGTTATGTCACGAGCGATGGCACGAACTTCGCCAGCGCCATTTCGCGCGCCGTGCTCCACGCACACCAGGCTCTCGAGGTACCTGAATGTTCCAGCGCCGTCTCTAACCTTGTGGGTCGAACGCAAGGGAGTGGCAGTAGTGGACCTCAAAGTCATGGCGATGTCCTGGGCCGCAGGTTCAGGACCCAGTAACTCGCTCAGATGTGCACCGATGAAATCAGCAGCAGGCTTGCCGAAAAACTGCGCCCCCGCTTCGTTAATGCCTGTGATATATCCCGCCGTATCGCGGGTGTAGATGATGTCAGCAGCTTGTTCGACGATTTTACGGTAATGCTTCTCGACGCGATGACGTTCAGCCAGGCGCGCTACCTTGACCAGAAATTCCTCATGATGAAAGGGAACATCAAGGTAGTCGTCGGCGCCGGCGGTCAATCCCTCGAGCATGTACTCCTGCGTATCGCGGACGCCGCTCAACAACAGCACCGGGATATGCAGCGTGCGTGGGTCTCGCTTCAGCGCGCGACATAGTTCCATGCCATTCATACCCGGCATCACTACATCGCTCACGACTACATCCGGCTCGCTCGCCTGGGCCAACTCAAGACCCTGCTGACCATCGCACGCAGAAGTAACCTCATAGCGCTGCTGCTGCAATAGTTCGACAAGCAAGTCGCGCTTCGCCGAATCGTCGTCGACTACCACGACACGTCTGCGCTCAATGGGGTCCGATCTCATTGGTTATGAGAAATCAATTTGAGAGAGACTTGAAAGGGCACGGTAGGCCCTTCCGGAGGTGCTGGCTCAGAACCAGACAGCTAGAAATATTGAGAATTCTTAAGAAATCGCAGCAAACGGCCCAAAGCACCGGCCGAGTCTGAGGGAGTATAACAGCGTTATTTCAGATTTGTCACGAAGTTTCCCGGAGGGCGAGGCTCGAGCTTAGGGCTTCTTGACAGAGGGTCTGTTGCTGGATTCAGGGGCTTTAGCAAAATAGCCCTGCCGGTAGTTAAGCTTGATTTCCTTTTGCATTTCGGACTTGACGATGACTATCTCGATTTTGCGGTAAGAACCATCCCGGGCGATGTTCGTAGGCGAGTAAGCCACCAGATAGCGCTCGCGCAGGTCGCGCTGGATCTGAGCAAAGGCATCTTTTAGTTCCCGCTCGTTATGGGGAAAGTAAGCGCGCCCGCCGGTCTTATCGGATATCTTTCGCAGGGCGCCTTCGTTGACGCCAAAGCTATAGCGGTCGCCGATACCAATAGCGTAAACCAGAGCCTCGGCTTTTTGAGCAAGTTCGATGGCCTCTGTCATTTTCACCTGACTGATCGTATCGTCGCCATCGGTCAGCAGAATAATAGCGCGCCGGGTGTGCTCGGCCGAGTCCATCAGCAATTCATTTGAAGTAGCCCAAACCGCATCCCAAATGGCGGTGGAGCCGGCCATGATTTGATTAGTGCCGGAAATTGGTGGCGTAGTTCCCACGACAATGCCACCACCAATATAGCCGGAGGGCGGCACGAATTCGACGCGATCAATCGCGCGTCGCAGTCGCTCCAAACTTCCCGTGAATCCCTGTTCGAGGGTGACCTCACCGGTGAAGGAAACTACCGCTGCTTCGTCACGATTGGGCCGCAGCACCACCTCAAGAAAATCGCGGGCGGCAGACTTTTCCTGCGGCAGAGTACGTTCCTCAGAGCGACTGGTATCGATCAGGACAGCGAGTGACAGCGGCAGATCAGTATTCTGTTGGAAGGTGAAAACCTGCTGCGGTTCTCCGTCCTCAAAGATGCGGATGTCATCCTGTTTAAGAGTTGAAATGTAGCGCTTGTTTTTATCTTCAGCGGTAAAGAAGATGTTGGTCAGATTGGTTTCCGTGCGGATGACGTCATCCGAACCTGCTCCCTCATCGTCTTTACCTTTGGCTCTGGGGGATGGAGATGGTTGGGGTGGCGCGTCGATCGTGGTGCGTGGCCGCGTCTTTTCCTGAGATGCAGAATTGTCCTGTGCCCGAGACAGCCAGAGTGAACCTCCAGCAAGAACGAGCACGGACACTGCCGACAGCAGCGAACGAATCATTACTCTTCGAGAAAACATTTACTTCCTATCAACCATCGAATTGTGTGATGTTCCGGTGGCTACGGTTTTACCGTATCCACAATTGCTTTGTATCCGCGCTTTGTCCTGATTTTCAGATCGCCCCGTCCGCTGCCGAGCTTGACATCGATACGCCGGTAACTGCCGTCGTAGCGATCGTTCGAGGGCCGATAGGTAACCAGGTATTGAGCACGTAATTCCTTCGCGATTTTTGTAAAAGAACGCTCAAGCGAGAGCATGTCGCCGGTGAAAAAAGCAGCGCCACCGGTTTCTTCGGCAAGCTTTACCAGATCACGGTCCTGCGCATCCTTTACCTCGCCCATTTCAACCCCGGGAACCACACTCGAAAATCCCGACTTGGTAGAGATGGTGTAAATGGTAGTTTCAGTACGCTGGGCAATCTCAATCGCATCGCGCAAATTAGCGCGGCTATAAGTGTCTTCGCCGTCGGTAATCACGACGAACACTCGTCGACCAGCGACCGACCTCATTTTTTCATCACAGAACTGCCACACTGCATCGAAGAGCGCCGTTTGGGTTCCGACCTTCTTCACGCTGCTGACAGCTTTGTCCAGTAGGTCGATTCGATCCGTGAAATCCTGGCGCAAATTTATTTCGTTATCAAAGGTAGCGAAGAAAACACGATCCTTGCGCGGGCGGACTACGGTCTGAATAAAATTCATTGCCGATTCCTGCTCGAACTTGAGTTTGCCGGCGGTTGAGGGCGAAGTATCCATCAACACGCCAACGTACAGCGGCAATTCCTTGCCAATGTCGTCCGAGAAGGTTTCGATCTGCTGCGGAACCTTGTCTTCCAGCACCTGAAAGTCCTGCTTCGTGAGCCCCGAAACAAACAGCCCTTTCTTGTCCAGCACCGTAATTGGCAGTCGCACTCGGCGGATAAAGGTAACTTCGGATGGTTCCTGATCCGCAGGCGGTGTGGGGGTGGCTTTAGCTCTTGGTTGCTGCGCCGAGGCTCCAGGGCTAAGGCTTAGAAACAGCAGAGAGATAAACAAAGTACGAGTCAATAACGAAGTCATAATAGTCAAAATTGTGATGTTGGAGCGCCTCGCTCTCTTCCCGGAAAGCGTCAGTTCGATGCTGCGATTACGGCGGCTGTTGCCCTTTTTTATTCCACGCCGCACATGCAATCACTCAAATTCAATTCTGTTTATGAAAGCATACAATGACGCACTGAAACAATCGGAGCCAGTTGCCATTGAGTTAGTTATCCGGGCTTTGGCCGCCTCGGTCAGCTGTCAGATGCCTCCAGGTGGACCAGAAACGAGGCCAGATCAACCGGTAAAGCCGCCGTAAACCGCATACCCTTCTCGCTGGTCGGATGCTTAAACCCCAATTGCTCTGCGTGCAGAAATTGCCGTCCGAGCCTGCGAATGGCTGCGCGCAGCTGGGGTTGTTGCACGGTATTGTCGCGGCCGCCGCCGTAAACCTCGTCGCTGACGACGGGATGTTTAAGCGACGCCAGGTGGACACGAATCTGATGGGTGCGCCCGGTCTTGATCTCGACTTCAAGCAGGCTGAAGCGGTTATACCGGTGCCGCACCCGGTAGAGCGACAATGCCGGCCGGCCACCACGCACTACCGCCATGCGCGTTCGATTACGTGGATCGCGTGCCAGCGGCTCCTCTATCGTTCCCGACTCTTCCTTCACGACGCCATGCACGAGCGCGAGATACGATTTAAAAACTTCACGCACGCGAAATTGATCAGCCAGTTTTTCGTGCGCGGTTTCATTCTTGGCAACCACGAGCAGTCCGGACGTGTCCTTATCCAGACGATGCACCAGGCCGGGACGAATGGCGCCGCCCCTGGTGGAAAGACGATCAAAATGAAAAGCGAGGGCGTTGGCTAATGTGCCTGATTGATTACCGGCCGCAGGGTGAACCACCAGACCCGCCGGCTTATTGACTACGATCAGATCGTCGTCTTCATAGACAACGTCAATGGGAATATCCTCGGGCTGGAACGATGCTGAAAGAGGGGCTGCGAGTTCTACCTCGACTTCATCCCCGGCTTTCAGCTTGTAAGACGGTCGAATTTGGCGAGCATTTACAAGGACATCGCCTTCCTCAATCAAACGCGCCAGGCGCGAACGGCTCCAGCCTTCGATTTGGGAGGCCAGGTGAGTATCCAGTCTCGTGCCTTCATCAGCTTCGCCAATTTGAAAACTGAGAGTTGGTATATCACTGTCGGACGGGTCATTTGTTTCGCTAGCGCTCATCTGCAAACCAGCATAACACTTCCGAACCAGGGCAACGGCCCGGTGGTTACCAAGTGGCTCTCAGCCGTTTTTGGCTTCAAACTCTTTCATGAACGAAACAAGCGCCTCGACACCGGCAAGCGGAAACGCATTGTAAATCGATGCGCGGATACCCCCGACTGAACGATGGCCCTTCAAGCCGTCGAGTCCCTGAGCCGTAGCTTCCGCGCAGAACTTCTTTTCCAGAGCTTCGGAAGGCAGCCGGTACGTGACGTTCATGATCGAGCGAGACTCCGCATCGGCATGACCGCGATAAAAATCAGTAGCATCGATGGCGTCGTAAAGCAGCGTGGCTTTCGCTTCATTCTCGCGCTGCATACCGGCCAGCCCGCCCTTTTCTTTCAGCCACTGACACACCAGGTTGATGATGTAAATTCCCCAGGTGTTGGGAGTGTTGTAGAGCGACTTATTCTCGACATGGGTGCGATAGTCGAGCATGGTATGCAGGCCCTCAGGAATTCTCTGCAGCAGCTCGTCGCGAACGATTACAAGTGTGACGCCGCTCGGACCGACATTTTTTTGGGCGCCGGCATAAATGAGATCATACTCTTCGATCGGAATCGGATGCGAAAGAATGTCTGACGAAGCATCCGCGATGAGCGGTACCGAGCCTGTGTCTGGTTCAGCTTTCCATTCGACGCCCTCGATTGTTTCATTCGTCGTAATATGAACGAAAGCAGCGTGGGGATCGAGGGTCAGTTCATCCTGCGCCGGCACGCGGGTAAAGCCACCGTCCGCCATCGTGGCCGCAATTTTCACGTTGCCGCACTTCTTCGCTTCCTTGACGGCCTTCTTCCCCCAACTACCGGTAAGCACATAGTCAGCAGACCCTTCGCTGGGAAGAAAATTCATGGCCAGCATTGAGAACTGCAGGCTGGCGCCGCCCTGTAGAAAAAGTACGTGATACCCGTCAGGGATCTCGAATAGCTCACGCAAACCGGCTTCGGCTCCATGAATCATTTCGTCGAACGGTTTGGAGCGGTGGCTGATTTCCATCACCGACATGCCAATGCCCGGGAGGCTGATCAATTCGCGCTGCGCTTGTTCCAGGACCGAAAGCGGTAGCATTGCCGGTCCGGCACTGAAATTGTGAATTCGTTCAATCATGTTTTTCCTTTGCAGTTGCGATGCCGTGTTCACGCGCCGGATTTTTCAGCACTGGCAAGCGAGACGGCCAAGCACTGAATATTGAAAAGCTTGAAATGGTCTCCGCGGAAAACTCAAAAGCCCCGCTGCGTCGAGAGGCGCGCGCCCGCAAAATTACTTATCGTATTGACTGCGCATCATACGGCCGGCCATGCGCACGATCAGCGAGCGCGGTACAAATCGTTCTGCCTCGACCATGAGGAAGTTGGTCCAGCCCGAAACGATGCTGCCCTGTTGGCGTGCCAGGCCGCTCAGTGCGGTATCCACCACTTCCTCGGGTGTTTGCGATGTTCGCGCTGGAGGTTTTTCGCCTCGCGCCGCCTCAAAAAAATTTGTCTCGGTAACGCCGGGACAGAGGCCCATGACCGTTACACCGTGTGCCCGATTTTCCTCCCACAAGGCTTCTGAGAACGAAAGCACGAACGCTTTAGTGGCCGCATAAGTTTGCATGAATGGCACGGGTTGAAACGCAGCGGTCGAAGCCACGTTAATAATCGCCCCCTGTTTCCGTTCGCGCATCGGCGGCAGAAATAGATAGCTCAGGGAAACCAGGGTCTTGATGTTCAGATCGATCATGTTGAGCTGGCGCTGCAAATCAATACTGGTAAAGTCTCCGAAAGCGCCAAAGCCGGCATTGTTAATTAACAGATCGATGGTCAAGCCCCGCTGCTGCGATTCTGCGAACAATTGCGCGGGCGATTCCGGCAAGCTCAAGTCCAGCGCGAGATGCTGCGCCCGGATGCTGTTCATGCGCCCCAGTTCATTACAGAGGGTGATTAGTTTGTCTTCCGAGCGAGCAACCAGCAGAACATTGCGTCCCTGCGCGGCGAGCTTGCGGGCGAAGGCCTCGCCGATTCCACTGGAGGCGCCGGTAATAATTGCGGTATTCATTATTTAGAGTTGCTTCATCCTCTTGTTTCAACCATTCAGGTGATCTCGAGCACATTGAGCTCGATGATGTTCTTAGTATCCTGGCGTAACGCCGCGAGTGTCTCAGCTGACGGCGCATTGTCCAGATTTATTCTTGCCACAGCTGCGGAGGCGCCTTCGAAGACGACGTTTTCCATTTCCTGCACGTTGATGTGCTCCGCTTTGATTGCGTCCAGCACACTCGCCAGGACTCCCGGGCGATCAAGATGACGAACAACCAAACGATGCGTCGCCGGAGTCTGGCGGGCCAGATTGATGACATTCGGAACGCGACCGGTCTCCTTGAATTCACGCACGATGCGCACAGTTTCAGCGGCGATTGCTTCCTGTGCCTGATCGGTGGAGGCGCCAATGTGATGCGTGCCGTAGAGATTCTCTTCCTTGCCGATGGGATCCATGAATTCAGCCGTGGCAGAGGTTGGTTCGATGGCATACACATCAAGGCCGGCGCGAATGCCGCGCGACTTCATCGCCGCAATCAGCGCAGCCTGGTCCACTACTTCTCCGCGGGCAGTGTTGATGAAGTAAGCTCCCTCACGCATGGCATTGAAAAAGCCGGCGTTGATCGAGGCTTTGGTGTCTGCGTTTAAGGCAAAGTGAATGCTGACCACATCAGCGGCGCCGGCGACTTCCAATGGCGTTGCTTTGTATTCGATTCCCAGCGCGGCAGCTTTGTCTGGAGTTAAACTGCGACTCCAGGCAACTACAGGCATACCAAAGGCCCGGGCCCGGGGAATCATTTCCATTCCAATCTTGCCGAGGCCTACCAAGCCCAGGCTGCGACCATAGAGTCCGCGCGCTTTTGAAAACTCTTTTTTGTTCCACTCACCGCGACGCAAAGAGACCACGCTGTCGACGACACGACGGTCGAGAGCGAGGATCAGGGCAAAGGCCAGTTCAGCTACGGCAATGGAATTTTTTCCCGGACAGTTGGAAACGTAAATGCCCCGCTTGGAGGCTGCAGCGACGTCGATGGTATTGAATCCGGCGCCGGCGCGCACGACAAGCTTCACCGGGCCTGCGTCCAGCATCGGCTCTGTAACTTTCGTTCCGCGCACCACCAGCACATCGGGTCTGGTATCGCGGATCGCGTTAGTGAGGGCTTCGTCTTTCAGATCGGGTTGATAAGTTGTTTCGCACCCGATAGCCTGCAAGCCAACGCGTCCCGACTCTTCGAATTTATCTGCGATTAGTACGAGCATGTTTGTCAGTAGTCAGTTGTTAGTCGTTAATCCTGCACCAGAGAGTAACGAGAGAGGGACCTTCCTAAACGGTATGAATCAACAATCCATCCCGCAGTTTTGGCTCAAACCAGGTGGACTTGGGCGGCATTATTTCGCCCGCATCGGAAACTTCCAATAAATCCTGTACGGTGGTTGGAAACAGCGCAAAGGCAACTGCGCCGCTGCCATCGTTTACCAGTCGCTCGAGTTCATCCGTGCCGCGAATGCCGCCTACAAAATCAATGCGCTTGTCGGTTCGCACATCCTTGATGCCGAGAATGGGATCCAGCAACCGCTCCTGCAATACGCTCACGTCGAGAGAAGCAACAACCCCCTCGGGCGCCGGCACGTCTGCCCGCAACGCCAAGCCATACCAATGGCCGCCCAGGTACATACTCCATCTGCGCGGTTCGGTTGGGGCGGGGCTGGCATCCTCGCTGAGGCTGAAACTCTCTCGCACCTGCTTAAGGAACTCGTCCTCTGAAAGACCATTGAGATCTTTGACCAGTCGGTTATAAGGCAGAATCTGTAGTTGCTCATCAGGAAACATGACGGCGAGAAAGAAGTTGTATTCTTCATCAGGTGTGTGAGCAAAGTTCTGTTCTTTCAATTCCGCACGGGCGCGACTGGCGCTGGCTGCGCGATGATGACCGTCGGCAATATAAAGCAACGGCACTTCACGAAAAGCTTCTGCGAAGCGAACCAGATCGGGTACGCGCCAGACAGTGTGTTGAATGCCGTCATCCGCAGTGAAGTCGTAGAGAGCCTGCGTCATGGTAGTTTCCATGACCATCGTGTCTATGTCGCGACGCGCGCGATAGGTGAGAAATACGGGACCGGTTTGGGCGCGGAGCACGAGCATGTGATGGGTGCGATCGTCTTCTTTATCGCGGCGCGTCCGCTCATGCTTCTTGATCAGATCCTGATCGTATTCATCCACCGAACAGCAGGCGACGACACCGATTTGTTCATGCGTCCCCATCACCAAACGGTAAACATAGATGCTCGGTGAGCTTTCAACCTCCAGCGGACAGGCCTCCTTTAGAATTTCAAAATTTTTGCCGGCCCGGCGGTAAACGGCATCGCTGTGTAAATCGGTTCCTTCGGGCAGATCGATTTCCGGCCGCGAGACGTGCAAAAAACTCAGCGGGTTACCCGCCGCGAGGGCCTTTGCCTCAGCTGTATTGACGACGTCATAAGGAACGCTGGCGACCTCTCTTGCCCGTGCGGCGGTGGGTCGCAAAGCACTAAAGGGACGGATATTAGCCACTCAAGAAACTCCTCTTGAATCTCGATGGTCGCCGGCGCAACAGTCTGAGATTACTTAACAGATTGTCGCACCGGTTGTAATGCAAATGCGTGCTCTAAGACTATCCGGTTCAGCAATGTCTTAGCAAGTCTGGCCTCAGAATTCGCGTGCTGACTAATAGCGTCCGATGCATTAGAATAACCCGCGCACTCAATTAAAAAACCTGCCTGCAAGTATCGAACCGCCGGTGGAAGCTACTTTCGATCAGAAAGAGTAAATACGCGACTGAGTTTCATGAGGGACGTTGGCAATGGAAAATGAATGCAAACGAATTCAGCAACAGTTGACGCGCTCATTCGCCGGTCCGGCCTGGCATGGGCCCTCGGTGATGGAATTGTTGGAAGGGGTGACTGCCGCGCAAGCCGCAGCACGCCCCATCAGTTCAGCCCACAGCATCTGGGAGCTTGTCCTGCACATTGCGGCCTGGAATAGAGCAGCCACCAGAAGACTTAATGGAGACCGGGCCAACCTCTCCGAGGAAGAAAACTTTCCCTCAACGGGCGACGGCAACGAAGGCGCCTGGGAGCAGGCACTTGAAGTTCTGCGAAGAAATCATCACGAACTGCACGAAGCGATTGGCCGCGTGGACGTTGCGCGGCTCGATCAACCTATTTTGGAAGATATGACCTCGGTGTCTGGCACGCTGCATGGCGTCATTCAACACAACCTCTACCATGCTGGACAAATCGCGCTTTTGAAGAAGGCCTGACCCACTGCTCCTTAGTTTGTTGAAGGTGGCAGCCTGTGGGCAGATGAACGTCCGCTCTGTGAGAAATTATCGGTGTGACAAGGAGACTCTGATGTCAGATTTAGCTACACGCGATTGCGTGCCATGCCGCGGCGGGGTCCCGCCATTACACGGCGAGCAGATTAAGAATCTACTGAGTGAACTGAAAGGGTGGGAGGTAATCTCTGCGCATCATCTTCAGAAGAGCTACCAGTTCGACAATTTTTTAGCCGCATTGGAGTTCGTGAATCGGGTCGGCCAGTTGGCCGAAGCTCAGGGACACCATCCTGATATTAGCTTCGGCTGGGGGTATTGTCAGATTAAGATTTTTACACACAAGATTGATGGATTAACGGAAAGCGATTTCATTTTGGCTGCCAGGATGGATCAGATCGAACCTCAGCCACCCACCAATATTTCCTGATAGATCTTTTCAGTGGCAGCGATCATCCGCTCAAGACTGAAACGCTCCGCGATGCTGGCGCGCCCGGCCTCACCGAGGCGGCGTCTTTTATCTGCATCCTCAAGCAATTCCGCCAGTGCCGCCGCCATTTGCTCGACAGCCTTGACCGGCACCAGCAATCCGGATTGTTGATGGCTGATTATTTCTCGCGCGCCTTCAGTCTCAGTCGCTACAACAGGCACGCCACTGGCCATTGCTTCAGCGATTGCGAGACCAAACGATTCGCTGCGCGAGGCTGAGACAAAAACATCAAGCGCGCGATAGAACGAAGCCAGGTCTTGAACCCAGCCCACAATTTGCGCTGAGCCTTTAAGGTTCAATTGGGAGACAAGCTTCTCCAGTGCCGCCAGGTTCTCTCCGCTGCCCGAAGAGTCGACTCCTGCAATCACGAATCTGGCTTGAGCAAAACGGGGGCCGATCAATGCGGCAGCACGAAGAAACTCCTCATGCCCCTTCAATGGTGTAATCGCACCGACACTGCCGATCAATAACTCGTCCGCGCCGATATTCCAGTCGCGCCGTATCTCATTCGCCTCGCTTGACGATCGGTTACTCTCAAATTTTTCCAGGTCAATACCATTAGGCACGACCACTATTCTTTCTGCCGGCAAGAGGCCTGTCAGACTACGCTTGACTGCCGGGGAAACTGCTATCACTCGACTGACGCCGGAAAGAGTTATTGAGTGCAGGCGATTAAGAGGAAACAGAACGTGACGAGTGATGATCAGTTTGCAGCGGGCATGGCGCCGAGTTGCATAAAAGGCCAGAGGATAATCTCGACCCAAATGTGCATGCACTACTTCAATCTTGTGAGCGTCTATGTAAGCGAACAATTTTCGGGCACTGATGGCATCCAGTGCGTTGCGCAAAGGTAAGGTGCTGACATGTCCCTCACGCAGCGCTGGCAGTTCGGTGAGTAGAGGAGAACCGGGCCGCAGCACTGCATGGACTTCATGACCGCGAGCGGCGAGTCCATTCGCGAGGTCGGCAAGGTGCCGCTCGCCGCCTCCAAAAGATTTCGCTGAACAGAGCTGGAGTATTTTCAAGTGTCTGGCGCCTGTGTTTCGTTAGTCCCCGCGGAAGCTTCAAAGGCGGCGAGATGATAATCGAACTGGACTGATGAGCGGTAACTGTACCTTTACTTTGATCCTCATCTCAAGACCCGGCGATCGCATCAACGTATTAAACCCAAACACGCCGACTACGGAGTGTTTGCTTAACGATGCGCTGCCTTCTCTGTCCTGAAGGCTCATGACAGAAAACTGCGGCGGCATGCCTATTGCGATCTGGAGCCGTGTTCCCTTGATGACTCTTACAACAGGAGAAACTTATCTATGTCCACGTCTAAACTCATAACCGGACTTTTTACAAACCGCACTGCCGCCGAGTCCGCGGTCGACGCCATCGTGAAGCGAGGATATTCTCGAGATGACATCAGTGTGTTGATGTCTGATGCCACGAAGTCCAAAGAATTTGCTCTGCAAACCCGTACCCACGCCGTCGATGGCGCCGGCATAGGCGGCGCAGTGGGAGGAGCTGTGGGCGCAGTGCTGGCTGCGGTGGTGGCTGTCGGCACGACTCTCTTCCTGCCTGGACTTAACCTGGTTATTGCCGGCCCAATTGCCGCCGCATTGGCGGGCGCAGGCGCCGGGGGCGCGACGGGGGGCTTGATAGGCGGCCTCATTGGCGCCGGTATTCCCGAACATCGTGCGAAGGTTTATGACACAGGCATTCGCGGCGGCGGTATCCTGCTTGGTGTTGAAGCCAAGACTGATTCAGACGCGGAGAATCTCGAAAAATTGCTGGAAGACGTCGGGGCGCAATACGTACGCGCCGAGTAATTTCGGTAGGCTGCGCGCGGACGTTACTGTGAGGACGGGCTCGCATGTCAGATCACGGTATTGAGTACGGCCAGCAACAAGCCAGGAACCGGGGCAGCTTGCCGCAATAAAAAAGTCTGCGTTGACAACTCAACGCAGACTCTTCTTATTAGTTGACGAAGAAATTATTTTCCTATGGCCTTGCCAATGTCCTCGATTGTCTCTCCTACTTTTCGCTTGGCGGTTCCGTAGCCTTCACGGAGTTCGCCGCCCGCTCGGTCGGCTGTTCCTTCATTCTCCAGCTCGGGGTCGTCGAAAGCCTGACCGGCCTTTTCTTTGACGTTGCCCTTGACCTGATCAAATTTTCCCTTGATCTCATCTTTGTTTGGTAGTCCCATGTCGAACCTCCTCTTGAAATCGGCCAGCGACCAGCCTTCTGTTAAAGGAAGCTAGAGCAAATGACGTTCCCTCTGAAAATAGCGGGCTAAAACGGGAGAAGGGCCGGCCAGACTGTATCGCTAAGGAAGTCGTGTGCTTGAAACTGGGACACTTCAGATCAGGTGGAAAGAACCATTTCGTCAGCAGTACGCTCGTCCCTGATCTGCTTCACGAATCTCGAATCGTCTTCACAGAGCGGCAAACGCACCTCAAAGCGCGTGCCTTCCCCGGGGTCGCTGACCACCATGATCTGCCCGGCATGGCGCGAGATGATTCCATGCGAAGCCGACAATCCCAGGCCTCACGGTGAGCGAATTCCAGGATCCGGCGCAAGGCCTTGGCGCCTTCTTCCACCGCATTAGTAATTACCCTGAGGCTCTTCGAAGTGGGTTCGTCCATGCCTCGCATGAGCAGAAGCTGGGCCCGCCCCTGGATTACAGTCAATGAGTTATTCAGGTTGTGAGCTACACCGGCCGCAAGTTCACCTACGGCCCGAAGCTTGTCGGACTGCATCATCAGTTCCTGTGCCCGCTTGCGTTCAGTGACATCGCGGAGGAACACGAGTACTCCCGAAACATTCCCGTCTTTCCACAGAGGAGAGGTTTGAGCTTCGACATCGCCCGTCGTGCCATCGGTTCGTATCGCCCGGACTTCAAATTGAGTTTCCTCACCAGCCAGGGTTAGCTGGAGGTGTTGTTGAGTCAGTTCGCGCGAGATAGGAGCGATAAACTCGTGAAAGTAGCGACCGGCCAGCAAACAATTGGTCATTCTCCGCCCTTTCATTCATCCAAAGGATACGACCCTCGCGATCAAGCGTGTAGATCTCATCTGGCGTCAGGTCGGCAATACTTGCGAGGAATGACTTATTTTCCAGAGCCTCAGCTTCAGCCCGTCGCAGTTGCGAGACGCTACTTAATTTAGGACTATTTGCAGTGGTCATCTTGGATTTCCAGAGGATTTGGAACTTTGGTGGTGAGAAACCACCCGGCGGGCCCAGTTATCCTACCAAATCCCAACGCTTACGCGTTAGAGGAAAATTGAATGGCCGGCTGAACGCTTGGTAAATTGGTGCGGGCAGGTATGTCTGACTGAGTAGAGAGTTCGTTCTAAAGCAAATCGGGTGCGCCCTGATTATAAGGACGCACCCGATAGGGTTGTAACGGTTAGTTGTTAGAACTGGAAGCGAACACCCAACTGAACCTGACGCTCGCGGAACAGCGTGCCGCCTGCGGCATTAGTTGTTCCAAAGTTGTTGGTCAAAGTCAGAGTTGGATTTTTATAAGTTCCACCAGTTGCGTAGAGAGCCGAGTTCACGCCTGTAACCTGCGTACGGTTGAACAGGTTGAATCCTTCTGCCAGAACTTCAAGGGCAGTTGTTTCACCGAACTTGAACCGGCGTGACAATCGCATGTCGAAGTTAACGATCTTCGGCAAGCGATAGGAGTTGCGCGGCACCAGATTGAACCGGCTTGATCCGCCTGACCCATTTTGTCCGCCACCCTGCGTGCCAACGGTAGGCCCTGCAACCACGACACCCGCATTGCTCGTGCAAGGAGTGGGAAGCTGCGTTGCGGCACTGGAACACGCAGTTGGGAAACTCCCCGAAATTGTAGGAGTGAAAGGGACACCCGAATAGGCCGTGACGATGGGCGAAACTTGCCAACCGTTCAGAACCTTACTCGCTCCGCCGCCAACTTTGAAGTGGGGCGAGTAGACAGCATTAACAGCTAACTTATTAGGTATATCGAAGTTCGAAATACCTTCTTCGCCGAACGGGTCTTTGGCGTTGAATGGGGTGTTTGTTGCTGTGAATGTTTGCGAGCCCTGGCCGGTGTCATGTGAACGTGAACGTGTGTAGTTGACCTGAAACTGCAGTCCATTTGTCAGGCGTCGATTGAGCTGGGCCACAAAGCCGTAGTAGCGACTTGCAACAGTGCTGCGAATCTCCGTCATAGCACCAAACACCGAGGATGGGCGGCTACCGGTAAACAAAGGGATAGTGTAGGTTTGCCCGGCAAACGGACCGTTGGTGATGGTGTAGCTGGGATTAACAGTAAAGGTGTTCGCTCCCGAAACCACGTTGAAAGGAGCTGAAACCGGATTTGCCAGATTCTGGTCAACGAATGTCGGTAGATTGCGTCCAAAGCTCATCAGCATCGAGCCGGAGATGACAGTATTGCGAGCAATCTCTCGCTCGAAGACCAGATCCATTTGATGAATCAACGGCGCCTGGAAGCCCGTTTGGAAGAACTGAATTGCAGAAGTTCCAGCCGGAGCTGAAGTAAGCACATTCGGGAATATCGGACCCGTGGCTTGTGGCGTTGATGTTGCAATCTGACCACCTGCGTTGCCGGTATTCGTCAGGGCGTTCAGGATGGTGGAGTTGATGATCCGGCCGTAATAAATGCCGTAGCCGCCACGAAGCGAGTTCTTGCTATCACCCGAGATGTCCCAGGCAAAGCCGATGCGCGGACCGATGTTGTTCTTATCCTTCGGGAAGTTGTTGGTACGTGGTTCGAGAGAGGGTAAAAACGGCTTCGGCAATCTCTCATACTCGTAGCGAACCCCGAGGTTGACCGTCAAGCGAGGAGTGTATCTCCATTCGTCCTGCAGGAAGATATTGATGTCCTGGGTGGAAAACGCAAACTGAGTTGGGCCAAAGGCTTGCGAGAAGTTACTCGTGTAGCATTTGCCGCGCGTGCGCGTGCTCGTGGAGCAGGCCACTGCCGCGCCCAGTCCGCCAGTAGTGGTGAAGTTCACATAGTCCACGATGAAGTCATTGATGTTGTTGTAGGAATAGGCGCCCGCAAATGTTCGCAGGTTGTCCTGTTCGTCGCGCACGTTGTTGAAGTCACCGCCCCACTTAATGGTGTGATTTCCTGCGGTCAAGGTAACTGTGTCGGCGATTTGCTTACGATTCTCGAAGGGGAACTTGGTCCTTTCGAGGAAGGTTGGTGTGCCGAATTCGATACCGCCCGTGATGAACACGTCAGGAGATCTGGTGCCCGCGGTGGTCACGCCCGGATACGCGGGCGCGGTTAGCGGCTCACCTGGCAGCGGTGGTTGGCTGAATTCGAATTCATTGTCCCGACCCCACTGGAAACGCAGTTCGTTAACCATGTTCGCGCCGAAGGTGGAAGACAATCGCAGATTAACGGTATCGACGTCCACAAAGTCATCGCCAAAGCTGCGGCGACCGAGGGTGTTAGTTGGCTGAGTCTGAATACCCGCCGGTGAATCCCAACGCAGACGATTGTAGCTCGCGGTAAATGTGTGGTTCTGATTAAGGCGCCAATCAATCTTCGGCAGGAAGATGCGCTGATTGCCCTTACGGGGCACTGGGCCAGTCAAGCTGGTAAGAAAACCCAGGGCAGAGTTGATCTGAGCATCCGACAGATTAGTCGTGGCCTTCTTTAACGAGGCCGCGAAAAGGCTGGCGGTACAAGGTTTGTTATTTGGTCCGTCGAGGTCGGTTGCGGACGTGCACTTGTTGACGGTATTAAGAAAACCGTCGGTGCTGAAGATACCCAGGCCTGGAAAATTACGACGCTGCTCGTCATAGCTGAAGAAGAAGAAAAGCTTATCTTTCTTGATCGGGCCGCCGATGGTCCCGCGAATCGTATGACGCACGTCTTCGGGCTTGAAAGCAGATTTCGTACTGGTGCCGTTTGTGGCATTAAAAGTTGAAACAAAGCCCAGCGGATTGCGGGCGCCCCACTTGTTGTTGCGCTGATAGTAATCGGCAGAACCATGAAACTGGTTGGTGCCGCTCTTGGTCACCGCATTGACTACGCCGCCAGCCGCGCGTCCGTATTCAGCAGAGTAGTTCGAGGTGTTCACCTGGAACTCACGGACAGCTGACTGGCTCACAGTGTAGCTGAGACGTGTGCGGCCTTTCTCTTCAGAGAAGAACGCCTGGTTGTTATCGCCGCCATCGATAGTGCTGTTGTTGAGCAGACCGGAGATACCGCGGAAGCTGATGAGACCGAAGTTACCATCAGGCACCGTGCCGGGATTTAACAAAGCAAAATTCGACCAGCGCGAACCGTTAATCGGAAGATTATTAATCTGTGTTTGATTTACGTTATTAGCAAAATCCTGCTGCTGGGTGTTGATAACCGGGGCTTCGCTGGTTATCTCAACCGTGCCGCCCTGGACCGGACCCACCGACAAGTCTGCGTTAATAGAGGTTACGGTTCCGACCTCAACAATCACCTTCTCCTGTGTGTAGGGACTGAATCCACCGGCGTTGATCGTGACTTTATAGGTGCCGGGTTCAAGGTTCGAAATGCGGAACCGACCCTGGTCATCTGTAGTCATCGTATCTTCTTTATTGGTACCGAGATTGCGGACGCTAACCGACGCGCCGGGGACGACTTCCTTGTTAGGATTCGCAACCACGCCGCCAATGGCGCCAGTGACGGTGCCCTGGCTAAATCCGATCGTGCACATGGCGAATACCAATAATGCAGCGAAAGAGAACCTTAGAATCTTCGACATGTAGGAAACTCCTTAGTCAATCAATGTAGATTGGAAAACGCTGCGCAGTGCGCAGACTATGAGCCGAGTACTTTTGAAAGCAAAATTGTTTTTAGCAACTCAGTAGGAAAGAACTAACAAGACCGTCTGCTGCGCTCCCACCTTCTATCATGCTGAGCAGGTTCGCGCAAGCAAAAAACCGGCCTAAAACGCATCAAAACAAACCAGTTGCTGGGGCATTAGGCTGCTAAGCGAAATCTAACGCGTTGAAATTCGCAAGATTTGTGCCGCGCTGTCGCAGCCCCTGCGATATTCAGGATAACAAGTGTGTTTCTCACACTTAGTACGATTTGATGGCTTCCGAAGCGACGTATCCTTCGTCAAGTTTTTGGATTTATCTATGAGAATCAGAATACCGCCGCAAAAATCTGCTCTTATCTTGTGTTGAGCAGGGTCTGATTAGCTCTCATTCCTCAACTCGAGTTACCTTCAGTTGAGTCGCTCAACCACCATGGCGATGCCCTGCCCGCCTCCGATACAAGCGGTTGCCAAGCCATACCGCCCGGCTCGTCGCCCCAACTCGTGGAGCAAGGTCAATACGATGCGAGTACCGGTTGCTGCGAGAGGATGACCGAGGGCGATCGCGCCGCCGTTGACATTGGTGCGGGAACGATCGAGTCCGAGTTCCTTTTCCACGGCGAGATATTGCGCTGCAAAAGCTTCGTTGACTTCAACCAGATCCATATCCGAAAGTTTCAGGCCTGCCTTTTCCAGCGCCAGACGGGTCGCCGGCACTGGACCGATTCCCATTATTTCAGGTTCGACTCCCGCATAAGCCCAACTGACGATGCGTCCCAGTGGTTTCAGATCGCGGCCCTTGGCGTATTCCTCACCGGCTATGATTAAAGCCGCGGCTCCATCGACAATGCCGGAAGCATTACCCGCGGTCACAAAGCCGTCCTTGGCAAAGGCCGGGCGCAATTTGGCAAGTCCTTCCATCGTTGTCTCTGGCCGCATGTGATCGTCATGGTCGAACATGACCGTGCTCTTCCTTGACTTAATCTCCACGGGTACGATCTCCTCAGCGAAGACGCCTGCGTCCTGCGCCCGTTTGGCTTCCTGCTGTGATCGGAGAGCGTAGGTGTCCTGTTCCAGGCGCGAAATCTCATGCTTGCGAGCCAGGTTCTCAGCGGTCCCAGCCATCGGCGTATTGCAGTAACTATCGAGCAATGCCACCATCAAACTGTCTTCAAGCTGTCCCTGTCCCAGCGCGAATCCCGAACGCGCACCGCGAATCACATGCGGTGCCTGAGACATCGATTCCATGCCACCGACCAGGGCCGTGCGCGCCTCGCCGAGCATGATCATCTGAGCGCCGGAGATGATCGACTGAATGCCGCTGCCGCACAGGCGGTTAACCGTTAGCGCGGGACGATCGAAAGGCACGCCGGCCTTTAGCGCGACGTGTCGAGCCCCATAGATTGCGTCACCTGAAGTTTGGAGAGCGTTACCCATCACGGTGTGATCAATGTCAGCGGCTGGGACTCCGGTTGCTTCGAGTGCAGCGCGCGCGGCGATGGACCCCAGATCTATCGCTGAAATATCTTTCAGTGCACCTACATATTCGCCCATGGGTGTGCGCTTGCCACCTAAAATGAAAACATCACTCGACATATTGAAACTCCATTCTGATATTGGTGAAATTGGCTTTCATGAGAAACAAAAGAGACTAGCAAACAGCTGCGGGTGGGTCAAAAGCGGATGCTAAGGACGTGGGTCGGGCATCGTCGATCTACTCAATGAAGCGATGATGTTCGCGATAACGATGCAGCAGTTCCTCAAGGAAGCTTTCGTAAGTGAAAGTTGCACGGTCGTATTCGGGCCGCAACTTGTAGAGCAGTGGCATCGCAACTCGCCAAGCCATCCATTGCCGTGGCACGTCTTTAAGATCCCAGCGCCGGCGCAGAAATGTCTCGACCACCTGGATCTCGGCCTCGGTTAAGTTATTGACGTTGGCGGTGAACGGCAACGGGTGAAAGGATCGGCGCAACGCAGGATCGCTGACCGGTGAGCCGAAGACCTGGGCAAATGCCGGTGCTTCGGCTTCTCGCTCGCGGACCACCACCGTGCCGGCAACCATGTCGCCGACTCGCTGATCTTTAGTGCTGGCGAAAACTGAGATGAGGCCGATGGAGTAAAACGGCGCCGGCATCATGTCAAAGTTCCGCAGCAGGTTTCTTACCGCAGCTTCAAAGAATGTTACAGGCCTGCCGTCTTCGCGTATTACCCGCAGCTTCAGCCAACGTTTGCCGGGCGTTTGACCATTCCAAAGCCATTCGAAAACAGCAAAATATCCCGAGAGCAGGACAAACAGCACAACCAGAAGAATTGCATAAACCCACTTGGGTGCGCTCGACAATTGACCTTCCAGGTCCGCGACATCGGCGATCAGCGTGAACGCAATGATCATCACTGCGATTGTCAGCGCCTGAATAGTATGGTCTATCGCGCAGGCGAGAAAACGATTGCCAATCGAAGCAAGCGCAAAATGCAGCGCAACGCGCTCAGGCGTTTCGATTACTAGTGTTTCTTCGGTGGCGAGTACTGCGGACATAAGTACCAGTTGGCTTTCAGGTGATGCGGCTAGTTCCCGCTTGAAGGCGATAGAGTAGCGCATCTAATCCGCCTGCGCTATGCTCCTGAAAAGTAAAGTCAGCAGGAAAAAGACGAGAACGATGACCCCAGATATTAAAGAGACATCAGAGCCGCTCACCAATCCATTGCAGGACGCGCGCCTGGCCTTTATCGGCTGCGGCGTGATGGCTGAGGCCATTATCGCAGGTCTGTTGCGGAAAGAATTGGTCGCGCCCGACCAGATTGTCGGCAGCCACCCACGCGCAGCTCGTCGCGAGGAACTCTACACGAAGTATGCAGTGCGCATGTTCGAGAGCAATCGCGAAGCGGCCGTCGCAGCTTATCCAAACGGAACTGAGGCTGCATCACAGATCGCCAATGGCTCACTCGTGATTTTGTCCATCAAGCCGCAACGGCTCAGCCGGATCCTGAACGAACTAAAGGGTGCGATTCACCCGGAGCAGTTGGTGGTTTCAATCGTGGCCGGAGCCCGTTGCGATTCAATCGCCGCTGAGTTGTTGCACCCCGCGATTGTGAGAACAATGCCGAACACGCCTTCACAGATTGGCCAGGGTATGACGGCGTGGACCGGAACTCCCGCTGTTAGCGAAACACAGGAACGGCAGGTTTGCGCGATGCTCGAAGCGCTGGGCACGGCTCTGCGCGTGGAAAGTGACCGGCAGATCGACATGGCCACCGCGTTAAGCGCTACCGGTCCTACTTATACTTTCCTGGTGATGGAGGCCCTGATTGACGCGGGGGTACATATGGGGTTTTCGCGTCATGTGGCACAGGAGCTCGTCCAGCAGACCATGCTCGGGTCAGTGCTGTTCGCTAAGGAATCTCATAAGCATCCGGCTGAACTTCGGAACATGGTGACCTCACCGGGCGGGACCTCGGCTGAGGCGATCTATCAGATGGAAAAAGGAAGCTTGCGCACTGTTTTATCCAAAGCTGTTTGGGCAGCTTTCCAGCGCGCTGAAGCGCTCGGGAAAAAGTAACACAAGGTGTGAACCAGTCTGCGGTGAATAAAGAGTCACTCTGAAACGCAAGCAGAGAGTTTACTTCGTGAGCGCCACACGCCTGCCCACAATTTCGTAAGCACCACTCACAATCAGTGAGACAGCCTCGGCATAGAGCCGATGTTCTTCGCTCAAAATGCGAGCTGACAAAGCGTCCTCTGTATCGCCGTCCAGCACCGGCACAATCCTCTGAGCGATGATGGGACCCCCGTCGAGTGTTTCATCCACAAAGTGAACGGTACAGCCACTCCACTTTACACCGTGTGAGATGGCTTGCCGTTGCGCACCGAGCCCGGGAAAACATGGCAACAGGCTTGGGTGAATGTTCAAAATGCGATGTCGAAACGCTTCGATGAACTCGGCAGAGAGCAAACGCAGATAACCGGCGAGGCAGACTAGATCGACTTCGTGCTCTCGCAGGGCCGCAATTGTTTCAGCATCGTGTTCCAGCCGGCTGCGGCCACGACGTTCGATTACCAGCGTCTCGATGTCCAGCGCTTTGGCACTTGCCAAGCCGGCGGCATCAGCCTTGTCGCTGATGACAAGCACAACTTCAGCACCAGGAAGATTACCGTCACGAGCTGCTTTGGCGAGCGCGACCATATTGCTGCCGCGGCCGGAAATTAAAATGGCGAGGCGTTTAGGAGAAGAGGAAGCGATTGTCATACCAAAAAGTATTTCCCGCCCTCAGGAATCTGCTCAGAAAGCCGGGTTGGTGCCGAAGGTTTTGCCTAAACTAATTCGACCTTTTGGTTTCCTGAGGTCACACGTCCGATGGTGTAAAAGGGTTGTGCCTGCTCAGTGAAATGCGCTGTGATCTCCGCCGCATCTCCGGCAGCGCAAACGATCACCATACCCACTCCCATGTTGAAGGTCCGATACATCTCAAACTCGGAGACGTCACCTAGTTGCTGTAGCAATTTATAGATTGGCAGAACCGGCCAAGTGTCTTTGCTGATCTTAACCGCTGTGCCCGCCGGCAGGATCCGCGGGATGTTGTCGATTAAGCCACCGCCGGTAATATGGACCAGGCCCTTGATCTTCCCGTCATCAAGCAAACCTTCGAGCGGGCGCAGGTAACTCAAGTGCGGTTGCAGCAGCGCTTCGCCAATTGTCATCTCGATAGCGTCGAGCCTGGTGTTCACGTCGTAGCCGGCCACTTCCATGAACAACTTGCGAGCGAGCGAATAGCCGTTCGTGTGCAGACCCACAGAGGGAAGCGCGAGTAGCACGTCACCCGGTTGAATGCGCTTGCCGTCGATGATTTTTTCGCGGTCAACGACTCCGACGATAAAGCCTGCAATGTCGTACTCTCCATCAGAATAAAAACCAGGCATCTCGGCTGTCTCGCCGCCCAACAACACACAACCGTTTTCACGACAGCCGTTCGCTACGCCTTCAACGATACCGGCAACAGTTTCCGGAGAGAGCTTTCCGGTGGCGATGTAATCAAGGAAGAACAATGGTCGCGCTCCCTGAACTAGTATGTCATTGACGCAATGGTTCACGAGATCGCGGCCGACGGTGTTATTAATGCCGGTCGCGAAAGCGATCTTTAGCTTCGTACCGACGCCGTCGGCTGAGGCGACCAGGACCGGTTGGGCCAGACTGGGAAAGGCACCGTCGAACATGCCGCCAAAGCTGCCGATCTCCGACAGGGTTCGCTCGTTAAAGGTGCGTCGAGCCAGTTCCTTAATCTTGTCTGTAGCGCGGGTGGCGGCATCGATATCAACACCTGCGTCGCTGTAAGTTGTAGGTTTGGTAGTCAAGGTTGAATTCTCAGAACGCCGTTATCAACTACTTCGGCTTTTCGGTCTTCACTTTCGGTGGTGGTCCAAAGTCGCCGTAAGCGATAAAACCCGCGCGTGACGAATCGTCCTTCTGCGGCGGTCTCCCGATCCAAAGATCGCTCTTTGCTTCCTTGGCCGTTTTGATTTCGTAGAGCTTGTCACTCTTCGCTTTACCGGTTGTCGTAATGGTGATTTCTCCCTGCAAATCAGTGCGATAGAGTTTTACGTTTGCCGCTTGCAAGCGATCCAAAACAGATTGAGCAGGTTGACCATAATGGTTCCATTCGCCATCGGAAATGATCGCGACTTCGGGCTTTACGCGCTTCAGCCATGGTTCGGAAGTCGCGTATTTCGATCCGTGATGAGCCACTTTTAGAATCTTTGCCGAGAGTTCAAGATCTTTGGAGAGCATCCGTTGTTCAGTTTGCTCTTCAGCATCACCGGGCAACAGCATCGAGAAGTCGCCGTAGTCCAGACGAGCAACCACGGAGTTCGCATTTGGCTCATTGCCGCCTGCCCTCATCTGCTCTTTCGTGAACGAAGGCGGGCTGGGTCCAAGGATCGTCAGGCGCGCGCCGCCACCGAGGTCGTAATGCTGTCCGACCGTAGCAGTTTCATAGTGCGCGCCGCTTTGTGTAACTGCATCCCGGTAGTCATCGAAAAACTGTGTCGGCCCTTTCAGTTTTTTAGCGTTGCGCGGCGCGGGTTTGGCCGGGGCTGGTTTCTTGCCCGGGGCCGGCGTGGGTGTGGGACTGGGCCGGCCTGCCGGTTCCAATCCATTGTCAATCACATTTAGAACCTTGACGGCTTTTAAGACCGCTGCCGCAGCACCGAGGTGGTCAGGATGAGGATGCGTGCCGACGAAATAATCCAACTGCTCGATCTTGTAGCGCTTCAATGCATCAAGCACTACCTTTTCCTTACCGGCGTCGCCGGCATCGATGAGAACCGTTTTGCCGGTTGGAGAAACAATTAGAATTGAGTCGCCGTTGATTGGGCCTACATCGAGGATATGGACCTGAAGTTCACCACCTGAAGGTTTGGGCGGCTGCGCTTTCCATCTGGGCCAGAAAAACTTCCAGCCGACGACTCCGGCGGCGGCAAGCACCACCACCATTACCGCCGCTGCACAGCCACAACCCTTTGATGCTCGACCCACTATTGATTCCTCTTCCCGACGCCCGCTGTCCGGCAAACCGCCAGACCGAGCTTAGCCCTCTGTAGTCACCGCTTCGTGATCGCGTTCCCACTTCGTTTCCGCTGCCGGCGTGATGGGGGTTGGATAGCGCTCATTCCAACAGGCAACGCACGCCTTTTGCGGACTGATTCCAGTGGCTTCCATCATTCCTTCGAGAGAGAGATAACCCAGGGAGTCAGCGTCAATGAATTTGCGAATTTCTTCAACTGACATTTGCGCGGCAATCAAGTCTGCCTTGTTAGGCGTGTCTACGCCGTAGTAACAGGGGCTGATAGTTGGCGGGCAACTAATGCGCACATGAATTTCCTTCGCCCCGGCTTCACGTACCATTTGCACAATCTTTTTGGAGGTCGTGCCGCGCACTATCGAATCATCGATCAGGACCACGCGCTTCCCTTCGATTAAGTGGCGCACGGGATTAAGTTTGATACGCACTCCAAACGAGCGGATCGACTGCCGCGGCTCGATGAACGTGCGTCCCACATAATGATTGCGTACGAGTCCGAAGCGAAAACTCGTTTGGCTCTGGGCTGCATAGCCAATCGCCGCCACCGTTCCGGAATCCGGCACTGGTACAATCAGGTCTGCATCCGCAGGCTGTTCAATAGCCAGACGCTTACCCATCTTGTGTCTCGATTCGTTGACTGAGTGACCGTAGATCAAAGAGTCGGGCCGGGCGAAATACACGTGCTCGAAAATGCACATCGAAATCGGCCGTTCAGGCAACGGATGCGATGAGCGCAGTCCTTCTTTGTTGATGACGATCATCTCGCCCGGCTCAACATCGCGAATGTACTGGGCATCGATCAGATCGAATGCGCATGTTTCTGACGCTACTACCCACGAGTCTCCCAACCGGCCCAGAGCCAGAGGACGAAAGCCGCGCGGATCGCGAATCGCAATCAGCTCATGCGGTGTCAAAAAGAGCATCGAGAATGCTCCTTCGGTGACGCGCAAGACTTCAGGAATCGCTTCGGAGACGGATGACTGGTGTGAACGGGCTACACCGTGCAGCACTACTTCAGTATCTGAAGTTGAAGAAAAGATCGCGCCTTCGAGTTCCAGCCGGCGCCGCTCTTCATTTGCAAAAGGGAGATTTCCATTGTGACAGACAGCAATTTGTCCGTGTTGGCAGGTAACCAGGAACGGCTGTGCCTCGCGTATGGAAACTTCCCCAGCGGTCGAGTAGCGGACATGTCCAATCGCGCTCGTGCCTTCCAGCCGATCGAGACGAGACTGGTCGAAGGCTTCGGAGACGTGGCCCATGGCGCGCTCAAGCCGCAGATCATTTCCATTGGAAGAGACGATGCCGCACGATTCCTGCCCGCGATGCTGCAGGGCATACAGCCCGAGATAGGTGAGACGCGCAGCTTCCGGATGGCCATAAATGCCGAACACGCCGCACTCTTCGCGAAACTTGTCCAATTCGATCTCTTCAGCGGGCGACAGCTTGGCCCCGCTTTGCTGCTCTTCAAGTGCTGGATTCATTTCGCCCAATCGATTTTCATCGTTCTGGAGTTGTGATTTACTGATTCAGATTACTGCGCATTGTAACAGCTTTCAACTTTGGAGTTTTTCAATCGCTGCCAGGCATGTCTTTGCAACCCCAATCGGCAGGCAGGCATCTTGAATCGCGTGAGGACCACAACCATGAAACTTTTTTTGACAAGCACGCTATTGACCGCATTGATCGGTCTGGCAATGGCGGCGCTGGCTAATCCGATCACAACCCCGAGGACGGCCCCTGAAGCCGCTGCGACTGGCGCTCAACTGTATGCTCAGCAGTGTGTTAAGTGTCATGGAAAAGACGGACGCGCCAAAGGCATCAAAGCGAAATTATCGGGCGCCCGCAATCTGGCGGAAGCAGATTGGCAGGAGCGTGTAACTGACGAGCGAATTTTTAACGTCATCAGCAACGGCAAGGGCCGCATGCCGGCATTCGGGAAAAAGCTTTCCGAGGCAGAAGTAGACTTGCTGGTTCAGCACGTTCGCAGCCTGAAGAAGTGAACGATTGGAACTGCGTTTTCTCTTCGAGCGGTTGCAGCAGTAGTCCCAATCACCTGCTTGGATTACAATTGCCGGCGGAATCCCGGCATTAGTCTTTGTTGACGACAAAATGAATTCGCAACGCATCTCCTATCGCCTGCTGGCATTGGTGCTTCGCCTCGCTCTCGTGTTAGGGCTCGGCGCCGCCGGGTGGATGATTTACAAAAATCTACCCGACAGCGAACCCAGCACCACAGTCTCCACCTCTGGACAGACGACCCTGCAAATTCTGCTGCTGCCGCCTACCGATATGGTTCAGGCCGCAAAGGATATTGCGGTTGAGATTTCACCGGTTGATATCGTGGCCGTCCGGCACGAGTTCTTTGTAGAACCGCGCGCGGGTCAGCAATTCGACGAGTTTCTCCACCAGCGCATGAATGGGCGAAAGCTAATTAATGCCCGGCTAGATACCCAGGGCCGTGGATCAGTGAGCGTGCCCGCCGGCAATTGGTGGCTTCACGCTATTCTTTCCGGCGAGGAGGATTTGGAGTGGCGCCTGGCGCTTTCGATGAGCGGCGGCAAACAGACCATCGAACTCACCCCGCAGAACGCCTACACAAGATCGAAGAGTTTTTAGAGATAGTCAGTTGTTAAGTTGAGCTTTGTGTTTTGTACTTTGTGAGAGGATTGAGCTTTGTACTTTGAGCTTTGTACTTTGCTCATACCCAAGCATGACTGTTGCCAGTCACAAGGCCTCCTGACTCCGAAGCACAAAGTACCAAGCACAAAGCTCAAGTCCCAAATATGAAAGCTTTACGAGTTGAAGATTCCGGTGTTGTCTTGCGCGACGTAGAAAAGCCGCAGCGCGAAGACGAAGCCCTGGTGCGCGTCATCGCCTCAGGCATTTGCAACACCGACCTGGAGATCGCGCGTGGCTATGCAGGCTTCCAGGGGACCATCGGACACGAATTTGTCGGCGTCGTGGAACAAGGTCCTGACCGCTCATTGATAGGCCATCGCGTGGTGGGTGAGATAAATGCCGGCTGTGGAGAATGCCAATTATGCCTCGCCGGTGATTCCCGCCATTGTCCCAGTCGAACCGTCCTGGGTATAGTCGGCCGCGACGGGGCCCACGCGGAATATTTGCAGCTGCCGGTGGTTAACCTTTTAACTGTCTCCTCACGTATCCCGGATGAACACGCAGTCTTTGTTGAGCCGCTGGCCGCTGCTTGTGCCATCGGAGAGAGAGTTGTGTTCGACAAGCAGACGAGATTGGCGGTGCTCGGCGACGGCAAACTCGGCTTACTGTGCGCGCAGGTGCTGGCGCTGAGCGGAGCTCAATTACTTCTCGTCGGCAAGCACGAGGACAAGCTGCGCATCGCAGAACGATTGGGTATTGAGACCGCGCAGGTCGGGCAAGTCGAGAAACGAGAACGCGAGTTTGATGTGGTGGTCGAGGCCTCGGGGTCCGCGGAAGGTTTTGCCCTTGCACTCAAATTGCTGCGGCCGCGCGGGACGCTGGTACTGAAATCGACCTTTCACGGAGCCACCGAAATCAATGCCGCGCAAATCGTCGTCGATGAAATCAGTATCGTGGGTTCACGTTGCGGACGCTTTGCTCCCGCGCTCGATCTCCTTAAGAAAGGTGCTATCGATCTCGACAGCATAATTAGCGAAGAATATCCGCTGGACCAGGCAGTCTTTGCTTTGCAGCGTGCCCGTGAAAAAGGCGTGCTAAAGGTCCTGCTGAGACCATGAAAGCCCACGGTTAATGCCGGGACCTGGCTTCGGCTCGAGACCGACTGCCGCTTCCGCCAGTGCAGAGGACATCTAACCTTGTCTTTTGCCCCATTCTCGTGCATTGGTTATACTTTCAGACCTCTCTGGTGACAGTTCGCGGCAGCTTTTCGGGTTCGCCCGAGATCAAATGACGCTTCGGTTTTTTAAAAGGTGGTGGCCCATGTTCGAGTCAATCAAAGATCAAACAACAGTTGACGAACGAGCAATCCTGCGCAAGCTACGCGTCTGGATTGTGGCGCTGGCCCTTGCCTGCCTCGCCGCCGGCCTGGGTCTTGGGGCCATGCTTTCCGGGCGACCGACGGTCGCGCAAAATGAAGTGCAAATCGCACGCGCCCCCGAAGCGTTATCGGCGTCCTTTTCTGAAATTGCCAAGCGTGTCGAACCTGCAGTCGTGAACATTGAAACGATGCAGATAGCACCGGAAATCGCCGAAAAAGACGAGGACTCAAAGGACGATCAGTCGTCCAGTAATCCCCTGCTCGATATGTTTCGCCGCCAGCCGCGCCGTCCCTCGAGGGGCGTGGGCAGCGGGTTCATCGTCGATCCAAGAGGTTACATTCTAACCAACCAACACGTCATCGAAGGCGCCACGCGGATCACGGTGGGTCTGCTCTCGGGCGAGAAATACCGCGGCAGAGTTGTAGGCGTGGATGAAGAGACCGACGTGGCAGTAATTAAGATTGATCCGACACACGATCTGCCGACGGTGAAACTCGGCGACTCAAACAGCGCACAGGTTGGCGATTGGGTCCTCGCAATTGGCTCGCCTTTTGGTTTGGACCAAACAGTGACTGCGGGAATCATCTCGAAGAAAGAGCGAGAGACGCCGTACTTCACAACTTTCCAGCGCTTCCTGCAAACCGATGCCGCTATCAATCGAGGTAATAGTGGCGGACCCCTCGTTAACATGCGCGGTGAAGTGATTGGCATGAACTCGCAGATTGCCACCTCGACCGGCGACTATAACGGCATCGGCTTCGCGCTCCCTGCCAGTGAAACCAGTTTTGTTTACAAGCAGATTGTCGATGGCGGTCGCGTGCGACGTGGTTATCTCGGGATAACACTCGAGTCGGTGCGGGAAGAGTTCGCTAAAGTCTATGGGCTGCCAGAAGCCAAAGGCGCGATCGTAATGGACCTGGCCCCGGGTCGTGATGGCAAGCCAACCCCCGCAGCTCAGGCAGGATTGCAGTCGGGCGACGTGATCACCGAGTTCAACGGTCAGCAGGTCATCAATGCTCAGGATCTAATTCTTCGAGTTGCCGGCAGCGCAGTGGGACAATCGGCGGCCTTTACCTTCCTGCGGGACACGGATGGCAAGCTCGAAAAACACTCGGCCGATATAGTCCTGGGCGAGCGTCCGCCCGCTCAACCGGTAAAGGATGGGGACGTTTCGAAGGGCAAGGATTCCGAGGTCAAGCCCAGTGTGCTAAAGCTGGGAATGACGCTGGCAGAATTGACACCGCAACTGGTAAACGAGAAGCACCTCGCCGGAGTGCGCGGCCTCTATCTGAAAGATTTGGATCCTAACGGTGTGGCCGCCGATGTGCGGTCAACTCTGGGGCAGCCGGCACTGGCCGAGGGTGATGTCATCACTCGCATTAACCGCATGCCGGTTACTACCCTCGCAGATTTTCAACGCGTCCTGGGTGCGCTGAAGCCGGGTGATCCCGTCGTGCTGAACATTTCGCGTTACGAAAAAAGGTTCGAACGCGTCATCACGCAGATTGTGCAGTTCACTTATCAATAACTGAGGGAATTAAAGTGTGGGGAGCGAGGCGCATGCCTTTCCCTCTCCCTAAAAAGCACGAGACTCCCCGATTTAGAATCCGACACGACTAATTATGGCTCAAGCAAAAAAAGCAATTGTGAAATCCAGTGGGAAAAAAGGACGCAAGACGGCGATCAGCTCCCCACCAAAAACACGGTCCGGCGCTCGGACTTATCAAAACTACATTGGCGGCCGCTGGGTTGACAGCAATTCCGGAGAAACGTTCGAGAACCTCAACCCCGCGGACACTCGTGATGTGATTGGGCGATTTCCACTTTCCACCCGGCAGGATGTGAATGATGCTGTCAACGCGGCGCAGGAAGCTTTTGTGCGCTGGCGCCGGACGCCGGCTCCCCGTCGGGCTGAGCTCCTTTTTCGTTTGGGAGAAATTCTCATGCGCCAGAAGGATGCTTTCGCTGCCGACATGACGCGCGAGATGGGGAAGGTTCTGAAAGAAACCGGTGGCGATGTGCAGGAAGCGATTGACTGCACCTACTACACTGCCGGCGAGGGACGCCGTCTGCATGGCTTTACCACACCCGCTGAGATGCCTGACAAGTTTGCCATGTGCGTGCGTCAGCCAGTCGGTCTCTGCGGACTCATTACGCCGTGGAATTTTCCTATGGCGATTCCATCGTGGAAGTTGATCCCAGCATTGGTTTGCGGCAATACGGTAGTTATCAAACCGGCTGAAGACACACCGCTTTCTACTTACAACCTGGTCAAAGCCTGCGAAGATGCAGGAATACCTCCCGGCGTTGTTAACCTCGTCTGCGGCTACGGAAAACCGGTAGGCGCAGCCATGACAACGCATCCGGCGCTGCGCTTGATTTCGTTTACCGGTTCAACCGAGACGGGACGCCTGGTGGCTTCGGCTTGTGCGGATCGCAACGCCATCTGCTCGCTGGAAATGGGCGGCAAGAATGTCATCATGGTCATGGAAGACGCGGATGTCGATCTCGCCGTCGAAGGAGCAGTCTGGGGAGCGTTTGGAACTTCCGGCCAGCGCTGCACGGCCTCGTCGCGCATGGTGGTCCATAAAAAAGTCTACAAGCAGTTCAGCCGCAAACTGGTGGAGCGGGCCCAGGCCCTGCGCGTAGGCAATGGCGCCGATCCAAAGACCGATATGGGCCCGGTGATTAACGCGGAAGCAGTTGAGAAAATTCGCAACTACATTGATATCGGGCGGCACGAAGACGGAGCCACCCTTGCCTGCGGTGGCCGGCGGTTGACTAAAGGTGAATATGCCAACGGATTCTTTATCGAACCGACGGTTTTCACTGACGTCTCAGCCGACATGCGCATCGCTCAGGAAGAGATCTTCGGTCCAGTTACCGCTGTCATTCCAGCTAATTCCTTGGACGAAGCGATTGAGATCGCGAACGGTGTGCGTTACGGATTATCGGCTTCAATTTACACCCAGGATGTGAACCGGGCGTTTGAAGCGATGAATGAAATCTACACCGGCATCTTTTATGTCAACGCTTCCACGATTGGCGCTGAGGTGCACCTCCCGTTTGGCGGCACGAAGGCAACCGGAAACGGCCATCGTGAAGCCGGCACTCAAGTGCTGGATGTTTTTTCCGAATGGAAATCGATTTACGTCGACTACAGCGGCAAGCTGCAACGCGCGCAGATTGATGATGTCCAGATTTAGACCTACAGGAACGGGTATTCATTTCAGTTGAGGGAGACCAACCATAGTGATAGTCGGACTGCCGAAAGAAATTAAGGACAACGAGTATCGGGTGGGCCTGACGCCCGCCGGTGTCCGTGCCCTGACCGATGCGGGCCATCGGGTATTGGTCGAAACTAACGCCGGTGACGGCTCAGGCTTCGAAAACGAATTGTACGAGCGAGCCGGAGCCACGATCATCGAAACAGCCGACGATGTCTGGGCGCAGGGCGACATGATCGTCAAGGTCAAAGAGCCAATCGAACCCGAATACCCTCGCATGCGCGAGGGCCAGTTGCTCTTCACCTATCTGCATTTGGCGCCCGACAACAAGTTGACCGAACAATTGTTGCAGCGAAAAGTCACCGGCATTGCTTACGAAACGATCACTGATCGGCGTGGCAGCCTGCCGCTTTTGACACCGATGTCAGAAGTCGCCGGACGCATGGCTATCCAGGTCGGTGCGCATTACCTGGAAAAAATGAGCGGCGGCCGCGGCATCCTGCTGGGCGGCGTGCCCGGCGTGCCCGCAGCCCGCGTGGTTATCATCGGCGGCGGCGTGGTGGGAACCAACGCGGCCAAGATAGCCGTCGGCATGGGCGCCCACGTGACGATCATCGACAACAATCTTGATCGGCTGCGCGAGCTCGACGACATATTTCTATCAAAAATTTCCACGCTCGCCTCGAGCGCCTACATGATTCACGATGCAATCTCTGATGCGGATTTGATTGTGGGCGCCGTGCTCGTGCCCGGGGCAGCAGCTCCGCGCTTGGTGACGCGCGGCATGCTCCAGGATGTTCCCAATGGCGCGGTGATCGTCGACGTGGCTGTGGACCAGGGCGGCTGCATTGAGACCACTCATCCAACCACTCATTCCAATCCCACCTACTACGTCGAAGGCGTGCTGCATTATTGCGTCGCCAACATGCCCGGCGCCGTACCGCGCACTTCGACCTTTGCGCTTACCAATGCGACTTTGCCTTACGCACTCAAGCTGGCGAACCAGGGATTTCGCGCAGCGATCAGCACCGATGCTGGGTTGAAGGCGGGAGTCAATACCTATGCGGGACGCCTAACCTACGAAGCTGTCGCCATCGACCAGGGTCGGGAATACACCGCTCTCGATGAGTTGCTGGACGCGGGCGCTGCGGCTACTCGTTAGTTTCGGCGTGCCGGCGAATCGTTGGCAGAGGGTGAACACTGACCGTGGCGCCTATGGGTGCTGCAGCAGGCTTGCCAAACACTCCAAAAGAGTTTCAGGTGAGACCGGCTTCGACAAGTACACATCCGCCCGGTGAACCTCACTGGCATCGTCTTTGATGTCCAGAGCACTCAGCAGGACAATCGGCAGGTGGGCCAACTGAGGCGTGTTGCGCAGGAAACGCACCAACTCATAGCCATTCAGATTCGGCATGATGGCATCGGTTACCACCAGGTCAAGCGGCACTGTGAGACTGGCTCGCATCGCCGCGAGGCCGTCCACGGCCACCGTGACGACATAGCCTTTCCTGCTCAGAACCACCTCGAGATAGCGCCGTAACGAACGATCATCTTCAACCAGCAGAACACGAGTCCCATTACGGAGATTGCCGCCGGGCCGTGATAGCGAATTGGACTCATTCTTGGGAATTCTTTGTGCAATCATCTTAATGGAGAAGAGTCGCTGCGGCGGGTGAAGGACCCTTTATCGACGGGCTCGGTTGCGTTCACCGACGCAGTCATTACACCGGAATAACAGAGCGTTTGTCAATGTTTACCTTGAGCCATCCATGTTTACCGAGCCTTTTTGGTGCGGGGCTTAGGGGATTTGCTTTGCGCATTCTGGTTCGTTGGTCGAAAAGCACTATGAACGGGAGCGAAACGGCTGCAGAAGCATGGTGCTCAACCAATAGAGCGTGGCCGCGACCAGGACAAAAAGCGAAGGTTGAATTGCCATCACATAGCGATACTCGGTGTGCAGGGACGATTGCACAATGAGGTAGTAGAAGGGAATCGCCAACAGGACAATCAGCAGCCGGCCCTGGCCAGCCACTTTGAGCAGCAACAAGCCGATTAGCGCGAGTGGAAGTATCCAGGCGGTCAGGAAAAATTCCTGCGCGAAGTGAACGACCACTCGAAAAATCCTGCTCCAGCCTAACGACGCCGCACCCAGTCGAAATAATTCCATCCTGCCTACCTGCACTACAGTTTGAGCAGGGCGGCGCTCGTCGTTGCTTATGACCAGCCGAACATTGTCTGCGTCGTCGTTCACGAAGGGCATCTCGATGATAAATGTCGGTTGTCCAAAAGCAGCTGATGTTTCCAGAGGATGCAGTACGGGCGTTGAACCGAGCACCCGGCTTTGCTGGTCCATCACGATCATCACAACATTACCCTTCTCTGCCTTGACTGGAACTCTGAACAGGTAGTCACTGTTTTTCTCAACAGTGATCGGGGCAGAAACGACTCGACTGTTCCCGGACAGACTGGCGCTCTCTATACTCGCGGCCTCGCCGTTGGGAGCCAGCGAGATCTTTGCAGGCGTATGTGTGGACGCGCTCACCGCCACAAAATCTTTCGGTTCCTGCGACCATGCTGGCGTCAAATGGTTTGCCACCTCAAGCGAATGCGTCGGAGCAGCGGCCATAGAAACTTTGCTCACTCGTTCAAGTCTCAGCATTGAAACTGCGCGCCGCAGGACAACTTCGGCAAACCAGCCGGGGTGCCTGACGACCACCGCTAATCCGCGCTTCAGTCGCTCCTGATCTCGTTCGATTCCGTTGCCACCGAAAAGAGAAAGGGCGTATTCGGTCTGCTGATATAGCTGGGCCTCAGAGCTGACTGTTTCCAGATCCGTACCCGGCAATCCGAACCTTCTTTCCTTGTCATAATCGCTGATGCCAACGTTGAGCATCTGGCCCGCTCCGAGGGAAAGCGGAATGAAGTGATGAAATACAACTAGATTGCGAATCGTGATCGGAGCAATCATCAAAACGGTCGCGGCAACTAGGGCCGCGGCGCTGGTCCAACGCCGGCCACGTTCCATAATAACGAGGAGCACAAGCGCCAGAAATGGCGCCAGCAACAAGGCGTTTGATCTGAGCCAGCAGGACAGACCAATGAATACTCCGGCTGCCAACACCCCGGGCAGACTCGCGCGTTTCTGCGCTCGGATAATTAAATAGAGAGCCAGCAGAATGGGCAACGTGGCCAGCGAATCGGGCAGCAGCAGCAGAGAGTAGTAAGCCAATTGCGGTGAGAGAGCTGCCAGCAGGCCTGCGACTACAGACGCCTTGATTGGTAATAACTCTGCAGCGACAAAGAACAGCAGCACCGCCGCGATGGCGTCGCAGATGATTTGAAACATGCGCATCGAGGTGTCTGAATCGCCAAACACGCGTATGACTATTGCCATCACGAGGGGATAACCAGGAGGGTAAGTCAGGATATTTGCATCTCCGGGCGGGGCGGGGCCAGTGATGAAGTGGGTGACATCGCCCGCAAGCAAAAGATGAGCATTGGCTTTGTGGTGCTCAACCATGCCGGTAAAAATTCTGGGGAAGTTCGGACGATTGTCCTGCCAGAGTAGGAGCCTGACGCCGATTGCTACCGTGAAAATCGCCAGACAAATTGCGGCCAGCCGGACCCGTGTCAATCCACTCTTTCGAATATCCTGCAACGGAAATGAGATCTCGAGTGCGGCAGTCGTGGCCTGGATCGCTCTGATTGTTTGACTAGATAAACGCAAGCAGGTAGTTTCCCTTGGACGGTCACATCCCCGAAGGCCGGCCGCAATCGCGAGGGGCATCCTAACAAAACCGACTTTTCCGTGCACGCTGGTCAAATATGAAACAGGTCATTCAAGACCTTGGAAATCATCAGCTAAAGGTAGCGGATGTGCCCCCGCCGGTGGCGCAGAGAGGACGTGTGCTGGTGCGCACGGCCGCGACGCTGATTAGCGCGGGCACGGAACGCATGACCGTCGAGATGGGCAAGCGGAGCCTGCTAGGCAAAGCCAGAGAGCGTCCTGATTTGGTCAGACAAGTAGTTCAGAAGGCACAGCGGGAAGGCATTCTCAGCACGCTTAACGCGGTGCGCGCGAAACTGGGTGCTCAGGTGGCACTGGGCTACAGCGCTTCCGGCACAGTAATCGGCATTGGTGAAGGCGTGACTGAGTTTGCGGTTGGCGATCGCGTGGCTTGCGCCGGCGCCGGCTTTGCCTCGCACGCCGAGGTCCTCTCCGTACCAAAAAATCTCTGCGTTCCGTTACCCGAGAATGTCGATTTTGAAAGCGGGGCTTTCGGCACGCTGGGAGCGATTGCTCTGCAGGGCCTGCGGCTCGCAAATCCCACTTTGGGCGAACGGTGCGTGGTCATCGGGTTGGGATTAGTCGGACAGTTGACCGTACAACTGCTCAAGGCGAATGGTTGCCGGGTCTTTGGCATCGACCTGGATGCGCTGAGGGTCGGATTGGCACAGGAGCTCGGAGCAGACGACGGATGCGCCCCTGATGACGACGCTCAAAGACGAGTGCTGGAGTGGTCTCGTGGACGAGGGGCTGATGCGGTGCTGATCACGGCAGCCACCTCATCGAATCAGCCGGTGGAACTTGCGGGCGAGATATCGCGCCAGAAAGGGCGAGTGATCGCAGTGGGCCTGGTGGGTCTGGATATTCCACGCGAGCTTTACTATCGCCGGGAACTCTCGCTAAACCTTTCCATGTCTTACGGACCTGGGCGCTATGATCCGGAATACGAGGAGCGTGGCCACGACTATCCGTTTGCTTACGTCCGTTGGACCGAAGGGCGCAACCTGGAAGCTTTTATCGATCTGGTTTCGGCCGATCGACTGGTAGTAAAGCCGCTGATCACGCATCGCTTTCCGATTGATGAGGCCGAGCGCGCCTACTCCTTGATCAGCGGTGAAGTATCGCAGCCTCACCTCGGCATCCTGCTCACCTACGATACCGAGCGCGCCCTGCAGACAAGCATCACAATGTCCGGCGCTCAAAATAGAGATGCTACAGCGAAGCAGACCGTCAGTGTCGGTCTCATCGGCGCCGGTAGCTATGCGAAGAGAATTCTGTTGCCGAATTTGAAGTCTGCCGGCGCACAGTTTCAAACAGTGGCCACGGCATCCGGCATTTCGGCTCGTGAGGTCGGAGAGAAATACGGTTTTCGCCATTGCGTAGCGAGTGCCGCCGAAGTCATAGACGACGAAAATGTAAATCTGGTCGTCATTGCCACCAGACACGACACACACGCGGAGTTGGCGCGGCTCGCGCTTGAGCGCGGACATAATGTCTTTGTCGAAAAACCACTCGCGCTGGGGCCCGCTGAGTTAGAAAGCGTGCTCGACGCCGCTGCTCAATCAGAGGGTTTTTTGACCGTTGGCTTCAACCGGCGTTTCTCACCGGCGGCCCTTGCCGCGAAGGATTTCTTCAGGGACGCGCGAGATCCATTGTCGATCAACTATCGTATCAATGCCGGCCGCATTCCCGCCGAACATTGGATCCAGAATAGCGAGGAAGGTGGCGGGCGCATTATTGGCGAGGTCTGCCACTTTATCGACTTGATGCATTTTCTGACTGGCTCGCTTACCACTCGTGTCTACGCGGAAGCTGTGAGCACTCGCAATCATCAGGTCGTGGCCGAGGATTCAGTTTTTATCACGCTCCGTTTCGCTGACGGATCGAATGGCTCTATCGCGTATCTTTCCGAAGGCGACGCCACGCTGGCCAAAGAGCGAGTAGAGATTTTCGGTGCGGGCAAGGCGTTTGTGTTGGATGACTTTCGCAGCGCCACCCTGCATCAGCACGGAAAAAAGAAGCGGTTGCGACTTTCCGGACAGGACAAAGGACAGGCTAACGAACTGCGAACGATTTGCCAGGCCGTTTTGCAGGGCGGGCCCGCGCCGATCTCGCTTGAAGACCTGGCAGCCTCAGCGCGCGCGACTTTCGCAGTCAGGGAGTCGCTGCGCACCGGACAACCTGTCGCTGTCTAATGTGGAGCGACGCGCCGTCGTCATGGTTCAGCGCTGGTCAATAAATTCCCGCTGCCACAGCTCGAGTGTCAGCAGTTGAAAGATCTGCAAGTTGAAATCTTCACGCCCTGACTGATTAGCGACAATGATCTTCCTGACCGCGGCTGGACGAAAAAGACCACGCCGCTTAACCGTCTCTTCGGACAGCAGGTCTTCAACCAGAGGTCTCAATGGTCCGCGCAGCCACGACCGGATCGGAGCCCCGAATCCCGCCTTCTTGCGCCAGACGATCTCGCGCGGCAGCAACTTTTCCGCCGCCCGTTTAAGAATGTATTTGCGCTTCCATCCGCGCAGTTTCAAGTGCGTTGGCATGCGCGCGGTCAACTCCAGCATTTCATGATTAACAAAGGGCACCCGCACTTCCAGATTCGCGGCCATCGATGTCTTGTCCGTATAAGCAAGATTAAGACAAGGCAAGAATGTTTTCAGATCAACGTACAGAAGTTGATTGAGTGGCGCTGCATTTTTGACGCGCGCAAAGTGGCGGTAATGATCTCGATAAGGATCCATGCCCGCTTTGGCCTGGAACGTTTCTTCGGTGAAGAGCCATTCCTTCATGTCCTCAGTGAAGTATGTGCCGTAACCAAGGTAACGGTCCTGGAAGTCGAGCGCGGCGCTGCGCGCGAACTTTTTCGCGTTGCGCAGGGTCGCGGTCATCCGCCCGGGCCGGCCGCCGGGTAAGGCTTCAGCCATCATTTTCAGTAGTGGTTGGCGGAAACTTTTGGGCAGGGGATCCAACGCCCCCGCGAGCTTCATTGCCAGGTGTCGCGGATAACCCGCGAAGACTTCGTCGCCGCCTATACCTGAGAGCATGACCTTCAGCGTTTCGCGGGCAGCCTTTGACACGAGAAAGCTGGCAAGCATGGCCGGATCCGCAATCGGTTCATCCGCGTGATAGATCAGCTTCGGCAACAGATTAGCCACGTCCGGGTTGAGCATGATCTCGCGGTAGTCGGTATCCAACAGCTGGCTGACTCGACGAGCCCAGACAACGTCATCGGGAATGATGTCGTAACGCAGGTCTTTCGCTTCCATGCCCACCGTGTAGGTCGGCACCCGTTGGCCGTGGTTGTGATGCTTCATGAGCGCGACGATCGACGAGGAGTCAACGCCGCCCGAAAGAAACGAACCTACCGGCACGTCCGCCACCATCTCCAGACCAACTACGCGATCGAGAGTTTCCAGGACCTGCTCAGTCCACCAGGCATCGCTCTTGCCGTGTTCGATTTCGTCGTACGAGACGTCCCACCATTCGTGAACGCCCAGGCGATCGTCTCTCAGCGTTAAGTAATGACCAGGAGGCAGCTTCCACACGTTCTCAAACAGCGTGTGCGGATCCGGCGTCCAGAGGAACGTAAGATATTGGTTCAGAGCTTCGAGATTTAGTGCCGGCTGAATCAACCCGGTGGCGAGAATAGCCTTGATCTCAGAAGCGAAGATTAGGGATTGCCCGTCCGGGGTTTCGACCTGGGAATAATAGAGTGGCTTGATTCCGACTCGATCTCGCGCCAGGGTCAAAGTGTTTTCCTGCTGATCCCAAATCGCGAAAGCAAACATGCCATTCAAACGTGACAGGCAATCCACTCCCCACTCAGCCCAGGCGGCCAGCAGAACTTCCGTATCTGTCTGCGTATTGAAAGTGTGATTCTTGCCGGTGAGTTCGGCGCGCAGTTCGCAGTAATTATAAATCTCGCCATTGAGCGTGATTACAAAGCGCCCGTCGGCCGAGATCATCGGTTGCTGGCCCGCACTGCTGATGTCGATAATCGCCAGACGGCGATGGCCAAAACAAACGCGTCGGCCATTAGAGTCGATTGCCTTTGAGGTCCAGATCCCTTCACCGTCGCGACCGCGATGCGAGAGAGACTGAAGCATAGCGCCAATGCGTTGCTCAGGATTTACGGCAATCATGCCGGCGATGCCGCACATACTACGCGCCTCGGACAGCGTAGTGTCGCTGCAAGGCCAGAGTTAGTCCCATGATGAGATAAACAATCATAACTACTTCCGAGTCGCCCCAGTTGTACTCTACCAGGCCGCTGACAAAGAAACCGACCAACCCACCCAGGGCGCCGAGCACAATCGCCCGGTCGATCCAGGGACCGAGGAGCCGATCGCTGCTTTTCGCGACCGCGGCGGAGTCTGGCATGCTCAAGCTTCGATGCAGCCGCCAGAGCACGCGGGCGTAAAGGCCCAACAGCGTAAGCCAAACCAACATGGCAGGCACGCCGCGCTCAAGCGCAATCTCGAGCAAGTCCGAATGCATGTGGCCCAATGGCAACCGGCCCTGTTCGAACAAGCCCCATTCACGCCAATGCGACTTTATGGAGTCCATACCGACACCCACCAGCAGATGACGCGGCTCACTCACCAGCAGATGAAAACCTCCGCGCCAAACGGACTGGCGCCAGGTAATTGAACCGTCAGTTCGATCAAGGAAGCCAACGTTACGTTTCGCCTGCAGCATAAAAAGCCCGGCCAGGATCAAAGGGATAGCCAGCACCCCAACCACAAGCAGGCTGCGCCGGCTGGCGCCGAGCAGGAAAATTACAGCAGATGAAATTATGAAAGCCACCCATGACGCGCGCGTGATGGTCAGGAGCAACGAACCGATCATCGCTGCGATTGCGAGCAGCAACAGCGCTCCCCACCAACTGCGCTTGAAAGGCAGAAAGACGTACAGAGCGACGGTCAGCGCCAGGATTAGTTGCAGCACCTCTGCGTAGGTCACGTAGTGGCCGTAGAAACCGGTGGCGCGCCAGTCGCGACCGCGTGACCAACTATCGATCCCCAACTGCTGTTGAGCCGTGTTGCCGGCCAGGAACTGGCCCCGCGGCACTTTGAAAGTCGGAATAATTTCCTGGCGATAAGTTTTGATCTGGGCGGGTCCTTTATTAGACGACGTCAGGGCGCTAATCAGATCGTCGGGACCATTAATGGTCTGACCGTCAACCGCCAACAATGTGTCACCCGCACGCACGCCGTGAGTGTAGAGAGGACTCTCAGTCTCAAGACCCTGAATCTTTAATCCTCTTCCGATTGAGCGCTGGCCGAAGGTGAAAGCCGCGCTCAGCAGACACGAAGCGATCAGCGTGAGGATTAACAAACGCAGCACGCGTTTCGAGTGAATGTTCTGACCCAGTAAATAGACGATTGTAAACAGCGAGGCCGCGCGCAGTTTTCCGATCGAAACCATCGGCTCGTAAGACAGGAAAGCTGACAGTCCAGTGAGGATAAAGAATCCCAGCAACGCATAATCCAGCGAGGTTTTTTGGACTACCGGTCGAGGATAAAAGGCAAAGCGCAGGAGCCAGCACGTCAGGCCGAGCAGCCACGCAGTTTGAGTTGCAGCGATGGAAAGCGGAGCGAAGCCCACCAACAGAAAAAGAAAAACCAGGATGGCTCTGTCGACTATCTTAGCGAAGGGCCCGGGTGATTCGGCATCGATCATTCCATCTCTCTTGCGGCCTACACTCATTTATTCAGCTTCTCAGGAGAAGGAGCGGAAGTCTCCTCGCTTAAATAATCGACAATGCGATCCGCAGTGCGGCCATCCCAAAGCGGCGGCACACTCCTTGAACTGGGCACCAGCGTCTGGTTCAAAGCTTCCATCGCAGCGTCGATGATTCGTTCAGGGCTGATTCCCACCACATGATTCGTGCCCAGGCTGACTGTGACGGGCCGTTCAGTGTTTTCGCGCAAAGTAAGACAGGGGATTCCCAGCGCCGTCGTCTCTTCCTGCAGCCCGCCTGAATCGGTTAGTACAAGTTTCGCATTGCTGTAAAGGCCGAGAAAGTCGAGATAGCCCAGCGGTTCGATCAGCGTAAGGCCCGCAATGTTTTTGATGGCCGTTTCTAAACCAAGCGCAGCGATCGTTTTGCGTGTACGCGGGTGGACGGGAAATATGATTGGCAACCGCCCGGCGATCGTCGCGAGTGCTCTAATGATTCCGGCAAAGTTTTCGCGGTCATCCACATTAGAGGGACGGTGCAGGGTTAGGACGGCGTAGTCTCGTTCGTTCAGATTGAGTTGTTTCCGGATGGGTGACTTTTGGGCGCGTTCCAGATACTTGAACAACGAGTCGATCATGATGTTGCCGACAAAACGAATGCGCTCTTCCGGCACCCCTTCTGCAAGCAGATTCTCATCTCCGTCCTGAGATGGAGTGAAAAGCAAATCAGCGAGTTGGTCCGTCAACAGGCGATTGATTTCTTCGGGCATCGTGCGATCGCGGCTGCGCAGACCGGCTTCGACGTGCGCGACTTTGACTCCCAGCTTGACGGCGACGAGCGCGCAGGCGAGGGTTGAATTAACATCGCCAACAACCACGACCCAGTCCGGCTTTTCGCGCAACAGGACGGGCTCGAATTTCTGCATGATGGCTGCAGTTTGCTGGGCTTGCGAAGCTGAGCCGACCTCCAGACAAACATCCGGGTGGGGCACTTCCAGATCGTGCAAAAAGGCATCCGACATCAACTGGTCATAGTGCTGGCCCGTATGAACAACAAGCGGCGCAAACTCACGCTCACGCCGCTTCATTGCATCCACCAGGGGGGCGACCTTCATGAAGTTTGGACGCGCCCCGACAACGTTGATTACCTTCAGCATCATTCAGAGGGTGCGAGATCTCTCGCGCAAAGTAGCAAAGCCCCGCGGCTTTGCGGAAATCAACTCGTTCGTGCGCGAGTCTGCAGCGAGGATTATCTGCGCGTTCGCATCAGAGCCGGATGATGCGAGCGCAACTAGTCTTTCGCACCTCGCTATTGAGAGCGTTGCGAGTATCAACGATCAGAGTTGCCTGTTGGCACACACGCTGGTAATCCGTGTCGCTATGATCGGTGACGATGACGACGCAATCGCTTTCCTTCAGCTCCGCATCGCTCAATGAAACCGACTGCAGCGGTTCGCCACTTCCTACCGTGTGTGAATCGTCGAAACTGACATTCTTTACGAATGGATCATGGTAGCGCACATCGGCGCCTTTGGCTCGCAGTCGATCGATGATCGATAGGGCCGGGCTTTCGCGCACGTCGTCGATGTCCTTCTTGTAGGCCACGCCCAACAGCAGCACGCGCGATCCGTTCAGGGCTTTGCGTTCATTGTTCAGCCCGTCCGAAATCAGTTGGACCACATGATCCGGCATGCGAGAATTCACTTCCTCCGCCAAACCGATGAAACGAGAATCAAACCCGTGCTGCCGCGCTTTCCACAAAAGGTAATGCGGATCCAGCGGGATGCAATGACCGCCAATCCCGGGTCCCGGATAAAAGGCCATGAACCCAAACGGCTTGGTGGCCGCAGCCCGAATCACTTCCCAGGTGTCGATATTTAACGCGTAACAGAGACGCGCCATTTCGTTAGCCATGCCGATGTTAACGGCGCGAAAAGTATTCTCGAGCAGTTTGGCTGCTTCGGCTACACGTGCCGAGGTGACGGCGAAAACATCTTTGACGATTTGAGAATAGAGATGCGCGGCCACTGCCGTTGAATCGTCGGTGACACCGCCCACAACTTTGGGAATGTTGTGAGTCTGAAATTGTGGATTGCCTGGATCGACCCGCTCGGGTGAAAAGGCCAGCAGGAAATCTTCGTCGAGTTTCAGGCCCATGTCTTCGAACATCGGCAGCAGGACTTCATCGGTCGTACCCGGATAGGTGGTCGACTCGAGGATGATCAACTGTCCACGCCGCAAGCGCTGCTGGATTTGTTCCGCCGCCGCCAGGATATAGGAAATATCCGGTTCCTTGGTTTTTCTCAACGGCGTGGGCACGCAGATGATGATCGCATCACAGCTCTGCAAGTCCGTGAAGTCAGTCGTAGCTCTGAGGCGCTTCTTCTCCACCAGTTCCCTGACTGTGCCGGAATCGATGTCGCCGATATACGATTCGCCGCTGTTAATCCGGTCAGCCTTGCTCTGGTCCACTTCAAAGCCCACTGCGGCAAAACCGTTGCGGGCAAATTCAACTACCAGCGGCAAGCCTACGTAGCCGAGTCCGATGACGCCGACAGTGGCGCCTTTATTTGTAATAAGGTCAGTAAGTTCTGCTTTGATCATTTTGAGATGTTTGTTTTCCTTGAAATCTTTATTTCTTGAGACTCTTTCCAAGCCAAATAAAAGGCTTGTCGACGTTGAAATAGTAAACGACGGTTTGGTTGCTTTGCGGATCGAGTGCCGTCATGCGGTCAAAGTTGTGGCCTTTGTCTTTCACCAATGCCTGGCCCTGCGGACGCAAGCCGAGATAATTAAAGAGGGCGTATTCCTCATCGGTTGAAATGACTACAAAGGCCGTCTCCATTGTCTTGCCGTCGCCCGAATTCTTAATTGAAGTCAGCAGGCTTTCGAATACCCAGCGATGATAGGAAGCCAGGTCTGCGTGCCCCAATTCGCGTTGGCTCACAAACGATCCGAAGTGGCCCATGATATCCAGATAGTTAGCGCCCAGCACGGTAGTCGCATCCTTGAGGGCCTCGTCGTAATTCTTTTCTTTCAGCGCCTCAAACATTTTCTTGCGCGCCATTGCATCGCCACTATATGGACCGTACTCCCTGGTATCCGTGTATGCCAGACGCAGCTGCTGGAAGTCCACTTCATGATCGTTCTGCTTAACCCGGGCCAGCAGAGTTTTGTAGTCGGAGCTGGTTTGCGCCGCCGTCGTGGTAGCTACGGGGACGTTCGGCGTGGCGGTGGGCTCCTGCCCTGCTGCCAGGGAAGCTAAAACGGGAATTAGAATAAGTCCGCGGTAATTCATTGCTTTATTCGGCTTATTTCGCAGGTACTCGATCTAGTGGAGGGTCTGGAATTGCCAGGTGAAATTGAAATTATCAACGCGGTAAGACTATTTGAGCGCCGCGCAGGCTGTCAAGCAAGCGAGTTGTATGGGCATTTCATGCAAGCTCGTCTGCGTAGGAGACGACCGAGAATAGCCCGCAGATCACTGCTGGGAACAAGCAAGCCCAGTTTGTTTTGAAGTCCGTAAAACGGACGAATGATGGGGATTCCAGCCTTCCGTTCAGGCTCCGAATCGGGAGGTGATTTGAGCCCAGCAATAAATCGCTGGGCTATTCTCGACTAGTACGCTAGGTGGAAGGGCACTCAGGCCGGTTGGCGCCCGAGTGTAAAGATCTTGACGAGCACGAGACCGGCGACGAACCCGCCAATGTGAGCGGCATAGGCTACACCGCCTTGTTGCGAACCGCCGCCCAACAACCCGATGCCACTGATTAATTGGAAAACAAACCAGATCCCAATCGCGACGTAGGCCGGGACGTCGGTGAGAAAGCGAAACAGGATTACTGTCACTCGCCGGGTAGGATGAAGCACAAGATACCCACCCAAGACTCCTGAGATCGCACCCGAAGCGCCCAGGCTGGGAATCAGCATGCTGGTGGCCTGCGTCGCGAGCATGGCGGTAGTGATTACGTGGGCCAGCGAAGCCAGCACCCCGCAGATCAAGTAGAAGACCAGGTATCTTAGGTGGCCCATCCGATGTTCGACGTTATCGCCAAAGATCCACAGAAACAGCAGGTTGCCAAAGATATGCGCCAGTCCGCCATGCATGAACATCGAAGTGATCAAAGTCAGGTATACCGAGAAGGGTGTGGGCTGTAATCCCGGCAACATGACTCGCTGGCCTGAGACTGGATCACTCGCTGGCCGGTCCGGTGTGGTGACATCTTTCCCGGTTACAATTTCGTATGGGACAGTTGAGAAGGCATAGGTAAACCGATCGTTTGAGCCGAGCCCCTGCAGGAAGACAAAGACCGCGATATTGATCGCAATCAGGACGTAGTTGACGACGGGTACCGTCGTGCGATCGGAATTATCGTCGTAGAGTGGGAAGACCATTGTTTTTATCCCGGCCCAAAAAAAGCATCGTGATCGAAAGTTGTGCGGAAATCATCGCGTGAATGTTTCCGAAGAATTAGTTCGAGCTCTCGCCGGGCAGCACCACTCCCGCATGAACGATCGCGGGCTCATGAGGCCGCAGTAACTCATATCCTTCCGAACGCGCAACATAGGTTGCCGCCGTAATATCGCCGACTACGTTAAGCGTAGTACGGCACATATCGAGTATGCGATCGATCCCAAGAATGATGGCGATTAGCGCGGGATTGACGTTGATCGTAACCAACACCGCAATGATAAAAGGGATCGAACCTGAGGGAACGCCGGCGGTGCCAATCCCACCCAGAATAGCCAGATAAACCACCAACAATTGCTGGCCAATTGAGAGATCGACACCGGCAAGTTGGGCCAGAAACAAGACAGTCACACCTTCATACAGTGCCGTGCCGTTTTGATTTGCGGTCGCACCTACAGTCAGCACGAAACTGTTGATCTCCTGCGGCACTCCCAAATTCTCTTCCGAAATCCGCAGCGCGGTCGGTAGCGTTGCGTTGGATGACGAGGTCGAAAACGCTGTCAGGATCACGGTCTTAATCCGCCGGAAGAAATCGAGCGGCGCAATGCGCGACAGGAAATAAACGGAGAGGGAGTAGACCCCAAACATTTGTAGCGATAAGCCCAGCAGCACGGTCACTACGAACCAGGCGAGCGCCTGCAGCAAGTCCAGCCCGAAACGCGCCGTGTTGTTGAATAACAGACAGGCCACGGCGTAGGGAGCGAACTTCATGATGATCTCAATGATCTTCGCGGTGATTTCATAAAGCGCCTGCAGTCCCTTCAACAAGGGCGCAGTGGACTTCACAGGGATCAGAGTTATGGCGATTCCAACTATTAAGGCGAAGAACATCAAATGAAGCATATTCGGTGTTCCGCCTGAAGTTGCCGCGCTGGGATTCGACGGGACGCCGGCCACGCTCGCGAGCGGGTTCGCCGGCACAATCGTGTCGATCACCTGCATCAGCGGAGTCATGACGGTCCCTGACTTCTTGGCTGCATCGACCTGCTTACTTGCATCCGAACTGTATCGTTCCTGGAGGGCTTTGGACGTGGCGGCGTCGATGCGTTTTCCCGGCTTGATCGTATTTGCCAATGTCAGTCCGATGAGGACGGAAATGGCGGAAACTACCAGGCAGTAGCCAAAGGACTTCAGACCCACGCGGCCTAATTTACGGATGTCGCCAATCCCCGCCACACCTACAACCAGTGATGAAAAGACGAGCGGCACCACGATCATCAGCAATGATCGCAGGAACAACTGGCCGATCGGAGCCGTGATGTTTTCTACGACCCAAACGACTCTGGGATGATCCCCGCCAAAAGAGTAATTGACCGCAATGCCGGCAATTACTCCGACCGCCAGGCCGATCAGAATGCGAGTGTGCAGTGCCAGACCTTTGGGTTTGTCGGGTGTTTCTTCGTCCAGATCAGTAGTGATCCCGCGCTCGAACGCATCCGCATCAATCACTGGGCCACTAACTTCTTTTTCTTCCGGCATCTTTGATTTACCTTTTTATAGAATCGGCGACGTTGGACAAAACACTCGCACGGAAACCGAAATCTTCAGCGGCCCCAACGCAGCTTGTCGCGCAGGACTTCAAAATAATTTCGGTTCATCGGCTGCACCAGATTGAAACTGGTCTTGCTCTTACGGATCACGACTTTGTCTTCGGGTTTTAGAGGAAAGCCGACCTGGCCATCTAAAGTCAGCGCCACGTCTTCATTTTGAGTTATCAGGCGAAGTTCAATTAGCGATTCGTCCGGTACAACGATGGGCCGGTTGGATAGCGTGAAGGGGCAAATCGGGGTGACGACAACTGCGTTCATCGTCGGATAGATGACTGGACCACCCGCCGATAAATTGTAAGCAGTCGATCCGGTTGGAGTCGAAACGATCAAACCGTCGGCGCGAAATGAGTTAACAAATTGCTGGTTGAAATAGGCTTCGATTTCAATGATGCGAGCGAGCGCCGATTTGTTGATAACGACATCGTTGAGGACGCGACTATGCGTCACGCTTTTGTTGCCGCGCAGCAGCTCCACCGCCAGCATTACTCGTTTCTCAATTGCATAATTGCCGGAGAGGACTGCTTCGAGGCCGGTGTAAAGTTCCTCAATGCGGAACTCTGCCAGGTAACCCAGCCCGCCGTAGTTAACACCCAGCACCGGGACTTCGGTGTCGCCCAGCATGCGCGCGGTCGCGATCATCGTGCCGTCGCCACCGAGGACCAGCATGAAATCAACACTTGCGGCCAGTTTCTCTGTCTCAATGACTTCAACGGCACAACCCGTCTCATGCTCGATTCGTTCGCGCTCGATCTCCGGCCCGCCGACGAGCGCGATTCCTCGTTCGTCAAGCCACTGAATCACACCACAGAGAGTCTTTAAGGCCTCTGGTTGATGTGGCTTAACGACAATGCCAACCCGCTTGATGGATGATGATGTCATTGGTAGACCGCGCCGCCCCAGCGTCGCGCCGAGCCCCGATTGCATTCAATGTAAATGGATTAAGTAACGTGCCGGATGATAGCCGCCGCTGGTTTTAAGTGTCAACGAACTGCACGGCCGAGTTAACACAATTAGCCACGGATGAACGCAGATCTGATAATTACCAACCACGACTCGTGCCGGCTACTGCGATTCTTGCTTGCTCCTATCACGGCGACCGGGAGGGTTTGTACTCAGCTACCAAAGCGAAAAAACAACAAGAAAGTGCTACGCGGCTGTGCGCTGGTACAGCGCCAGGAATTCTGTGTTGCCATCGGCGCCTCGCAGTGGCGATTCGATTAGACCCATGACCCTCATCGACACCGCCTTCGCCGCCTCGTTCACTTCGGCAATGACTCGCCGGTGTTTTTCAGGCTCTCGAACAATCCCGCCTTTGCCCACTTCGCCACGGCCAACTTCAAACTGCGGTTTGATGAGTACAATAATTTGCCCGGCGGGTCTCAGCAACGGGACTATTGCCGGCAGTACTTTGGTCGCCGAAATGAATGCTACATCCATCACGGCGAGATCGAATTTTTCGGCGAAGTCGTTTGGGGACAGGTGACGAGCATTCACGCCTTCCCGGACTTCCACCCGCTCGTCATTGCGCAAGCGCCAGTCGAGCTGATTGTGGCCTACGTCAACCGCAACCACTCGACGCGCCCCTTGCTGCAGCAAACAATCGGTGAAGCCCCCCGTGGAAGCGCCGACATCAAGACACAAGTAGTCACGGACGTCGACGGAAAACTCACGCAGACCAGCTTCTAATTTGACTCCGCCGCGACCTACGTAACGCGCAGCTGGATCGTCTGAACCCTTAACACGAAGTGGAGCATCGGGGGGTACGAGATCGGAAGGTTTTTCCGCACGCTGTTCGTTAACCAGGACAGCGCCGGCCATGATGAGTGCCTGAGCTTTGGTGCGGGAGTCAGCCAGACCGCGATCGACCAGAAGCTTATCGATCCTTTCACGCTTCATCAGTCCACTTTACCGCAGAATCTGACCTGGCGATCAGCTTCGAGTTATTTATGCCTGGCGGCGGGATCCCTGGACCAAAGAACGCGGAGTATCGTTGAGCTGGAGCGAAGTCGCGCAATCACTGCAGAGCCAAACCAAAATATGCGGCGCATCAGCCCAGAAAAAGGAACTCACCTTTTTGGAGATTTCCAATGCTTCATCCACTTGCAAGCGCCCGAGCGCCTGGACGTAAAATGCTCCGTTATAGAACTCGCCCTCAGCGCCCCGCTCCCGATGGATGCACTCACGTTCCCGAAAAACCTGCTTATTCATCGAGTCACCGTTCCTTTAAAGCACGAATAATTCTAAATTGTCGGGTTGTTTCTTACGTGAGAGAGGGGCAAGAAGTGCTCAGTGCGCTCTTATATTTCCCAGCTCAACTGTTCGCACAGATGATGCCACTCATGAGAAGAAGAGTCAACACTTACGTACTTGATTGATATTTGTTCAACAGGAGATCGTAAACAAGAACGCAATTTACATAAGGTTTTGCGACCTCCGCCCATTTTGCGTGCTGGTTCGGATAGCTCGCGGTCAGTTCTCAAACTTTTTGGCGCTTGGCCCGACGATCCTCAAGTACCTCAATGCTCTCTTTAACGCGCGTATAAATGCCGTCAGCGTCCAGACCGTACTTGGCCAGCAGTAGCTTCCCGTCCCCATGCGTCACGAGGCGATCCGGCAAGCCCATGCGCACCACGCGCAGTTTGTCCTGCAGGCCATTTTCCTCAAGCAGTTCCAGCACGGCGGAGCCAAATCCTCCGGCGATGTAAGCTTCTTCAACTGTCACCAGCAGGCGTCTGGTGCGAGCCAGCGCCAAAATCAATTCGGCGTCGAGCGGCTTCACAAATCGGGCGTTAACGACCGTGGTTTCAATACCCTCGCGAGCGAGATTCTCGGCTGCTTCGAGTGATGGATGGACCATCGAGCCATAAGCGATGATGGCGATGTCGCCGCCATCACGAAGAATTTCACCTTTGCCAACCTCGAGCACTTGCGGATCGCGATCAATGGGAACGCCGATGCCGTTACCTCTCGGGTAACGCATGGCAGCCGGGCCGACATGTTCAATCATCGTCAGCATCATGTCACGCATCTCGCCCTCATCCTTGGGTGCCATGACTATGATATTCGGCACTGGCCGCAGGTAAGCAATATCCAGCAGACCGTGATGAGTGGGCCCGTCGCCCCCGGCAATACCGCCACGATCGAGACAGAACTTAACATTCAAATCCTGAATACAGACGTCATGCACGAGCTGATCGAAAGCACGCTGCAGAAACGTCGAATAAATAGCACAGACGGGTATCAATCCTTCGCAGGACATGCCGGCCGCAAACGTCACGCAATGCTGCTCAGCGATCCCGACGTCAAAGGCACGCTTGGGAAATTGCTCGAGCGCGTCGCAGATGCCGGTGCCATCGGGCATCGCTGCCGTCAGGGCCACGATGCGTTCATCTTTCTCCATCAACCGGCAAAGCGTTTTGCCGAAGACTGAAGTGTAAGTGGGTGTCTTGGCTGGAGACTTGATTGGTTTGCCGGTAGCCAGATCGAACGGTCCGGTCGCATGCCAGCGATAGTAATCACTCTCAGCCGTCGGATAGCCTTTGCCTTTCGTAGTGAGCGCATGAACGATCACGGGTCCATCTTTTATTTGCTGAGCTTCGTGCAGGGCTGCTACCAGGGCCTGCGGATTATGACCATCGATATAGCCGATGTATTTGAAACCGAGTTCGCTAACCAGCGCGCCCGGGAGCACCGCAGCTGCGATCGCGTCCTTCATTGTTTTGGCGGCATGATGCAGGCGGCCGCCCAACGTGGGGATCGCCAGTAGCGTCTCTTCCACTTCTTCCTTGAAGCGATGATAGCCCTGCGATTCCCGGATGCGGTTAAGGTAACCCGTGAGCGCCCCGACCGCCGGTGCTATCGACATCTCGTTATCGTTCAGCACTACAATCAACCGGGTCTTCAAATGGCCGGCTTGATTTATTGCTTCCATGGCCATACCGCCTGCCAGCGATGCATCGCCAATCAGTGCCACCACGTGATGTTGTTCGCCTTTGCGATCGCGAGCTATGGCCATGCCGAGCGCTGCCGAGATTGAGGTCGAAGCGTGACCTGCGCCAAATGTGTCGTACTCGGATTCATCGCGTCGCAGGAACCCGCTGACGCCACCATATTGCTTGATGGTTGGCAGGAGATCGCGGCGTCCCGTCAGAATCTTATGCGCGTAAGCCTGGTGGCCGACGTCCCAGACCAGTCGATCCTTTGGCGTGTCGAACGCATAATGCAATGCCACGGCCAATTCGACCGCACCCAAAGAGGCGCCGGTGTGTCCCCCGATGCGGGACATCGTTTCCAGAATATATTGGCGGATCTCATCTGCGACAGTTTGTAATTCTTCAGGTTGCAGGCGACGCAGATCGGCAGGCGAGTTAATATTTTGCAGCAGTTTCATGGAGACAATTTTCTTACAGTCGCAATATATGTGGGCCGTATTGTAGCGCGACGAAGGTCGATTGACTACTTCTCAATTCAGGGTTATCCACCTGAATTGGTAACGAAAGTGTTAAGTTTGCGATCATGAACGGCATTCAAGCCTCTCGCAGGCGGTCCGCATCTCTTCAGGGCGATGTAATTGCGGGCCGCTCTGCGATACAAAGTACTTCGTATTGCAAAAAGGGTCAAGGCTTCGAAGATGACTTTTCCTCCGTGAAGCGTCAGGTAGAGGGATAACCAATGAACCCGGAGATTACGAAACTGCTGCCTACACATTGGGACCAGGCACGCCGAATTTATCAGCAGGGCCTCGACACCGGCCAGGCAAGCTTTGAAACCACCGCGCCGGCCTGGGAACAATGGGACGCCGGACACCTGCCCTTGGCCCGGCTGATCCTGATGTTGGATCGAGAACCCCGGGGATGGGCAGCGCTGAGTCCAGTCTCCAACCGCACTGTCTATGCGGGCGTTGCCGAAGTGAGCGTCTACGTGGGTACCGAATGGCGCGGCAGGGGATTCGGGCGCGTCCTTCTCGAAAGACTAATCGCAGAGTCGGTAGAAAACGGAATCTGGACTCTACAGGCAAGCATCTTTCCCGAGAACATTGCCAGCCTTGCCTTGCACCGCAGTCTTGGCTTCAGGGAAGTTGGACGGCGCGAAAAGATCGCTCGGCGCGACGACGTCTGGCGCGACACGATTCTGCTCGAGCGTCGCAGCGCAAAATATTAGCCGCGGATTCCGCGGATGATAAGCCGATCGAATTGGCTAACGCTAACGCTGATCCTCGCCTGTCCGCGTAATCCGCGGCCGGTCGTATTCTTTCCAGCCACACGATAACTTGCACGTTGTGGGGCTAGGCGTGTCGTAAACGCAAGACCGCAATCTCGGGCCGCACTCCAAATCGCACCGGGAGGCCTATTACGCCGGTTCCGCGCGACACGTACAGCTGGGTTTCGCCACGGCGGAACAGTCCGCTGGCATATTTAAAATCCATAGTCGCAAAGCGAGCGGGGGCTCCGATGAATGGCAACTTGATCTGCCCACCGTGAGTGTGTCCGCTGAGAATGAGCGATGCCGACTGGGCTTCTTCAAAGTCGAGCGCCGTAGGTTGATGTGAAAGCAGGATCGAAGGAACTTTTCGCTTAAGTCCATAAAATGCGCGCACCCAATCGGTCCCGTTCCATGACCAGTCATCGATCCCGGCCAATTGGATGGCATCAGGCCCGCGTCTGATTGTCGTATTCGCATTGTTCATCACGTAGATATGATTTCGCGCCAGCGCCCAGGTGGTTAATTCCGGATCCGTATAGTGATCGTGATTGCCGAGCACTGCCCAGACGCCCTCTGGAGCGGTGAGCTTCGAGAGCGCTTCCGCGCACGGCTCAATCAAGTGGCGGTAGGTTGTCGTGTAGTCGCCCGTCAGGACCATCAGATCGGGCTTCGTGCGATTAGCGAGATCGACGACGCTCTGCACTTCGGTCAACCCAACCAGACGGCTGTGATGCACATCAGTGAGTTGAGTGATGCGAAACCCTTCGAAGCGTTCCGGCAGGTCGCGAATGAAAATTTCCGTCTCTGTCACTTCGTAATCGTGAGGAGCGATGAGGGTGGCGTAGGTTGCAGTGGCTGAGACCGCCACCAGTGGCGCGGCAGCCAACCCGCCCAAAAATTGCCGGCGCGTGAGATTGAACTTTGTCATTGAGGCGTGAATTGTATCACCCGCAAGTTGATCGACCCGTGCTTTTGCGTAGGACCTCGTGCGCGGGCCGGAACCCGCCTAAAGCCGTACTCTGAACGCCTCGTCTTGACAATCTACAGTCCCTGTTTAGAATTGACGTTCGCCTGCGGGGCTGCGGAGATGTGGCCGAGTGGCTGAAGGCGGCGGTTTGCTAAACCGTTAAGGGTCAAAAGCCCTTCACAGGTTCGAATCCTGTCATCTCCGCCATACAACTGTAACGAGTGACAAGTGACGAGTGACAAGTGAAGCTTGCCGGCTGTCGCCTGTCACTCGTTCTTCTTTTTAACGGACCGGCAGGCGTCCGCTGGCTGTAATCTTGTCACTGCCCTCTTACTATTTATGACAGTTCGCGTACGTTTTGCTCCATCACCAACCGGCTATCTGCACATCGGGGCGGCCCGCTCGGCTCTCTTCAACTGGTTGTATGCGCGCCAGCTGGGCGGCAAGTTTTTGCTGCGCATTGAAGACACGGATCTGCAGCGCTCGACTGACGAATCAACGAGCTCAATTCTTGAAGGCCTGGAATGGTTGGAGTTGGACCACGATGAAGACTTGGTTTTTCAATCCGACAACGCTCCCAAACATCGGGCCGCGGCTGAGCGTCTCGTGACCGAAGGCAGAGCCTATCGGGACTTCACTCCCAAAGAACAGCGCGACGACAAGAATGTGAAACAGGGCATTGCTGATCGGGCACGCTCGCAGGCGGCCGAAGGATTGGATCAGCGCAGCAATCCTTATCGCGATTTGCCTCAATCAGAATCCGACGCGCGCGCCGCAGTCGGTGAACCATTCGCTGTGCGCTTGAAGGTTGAGCGTGAGGGCCAGACGCGTTTTGAAGACATCGTCTATGGTACGCAGGAACGCAGCTACTCTGAAATTGAAGATCTGGTGCTGCTGCGATCGGACGGCCATCCGCTCTACAACCTCTCGGTCGTCATCGACGACATTGACATGAACATTACGCACGTGATTCGCGGGCAGGATCACCTGACCAACACACACAAGCAGATTCTGATTTATCAGGCGTTGGGAGCTGCTGTGCCGCAGTTCGCGCATCTGCCGCTGATCCTGGCTCCCAATAAAAGTAAGCTTTCAAAACGCAAGCATGGCGAGGTTGTTTCGCTGACGACTTATCGCGATCGTGGTTTTGTACCGGCGGCCTTTCGAAATTTTCTGGCGCTGCTTGGTTGGTCGCCACCCGACGAGAAGGAAATCCTGCCGCTGGCTGAGTTGGCTGAGAAGTTTTCGTTGGCAGGGATCGGGCGCGCCAATGCGGTTTTTAATTTTACCGAAAACGATCCGCGTCACTGGACCGACGACAAAGCGCTGTGGATGAATGCCGAATACATTCGCACCATGCCGCTCGCTGAACTGGTGCCGATGGTCAAGGCAGAATTGCGAGCGGCGAAGCTCTGGCGTGAAGAGTATGAAGAAGACGAGCGTGGCTGGTTTGAAAAAGCAGTGGAGTTGATCCGCCATCGCTTTTTTACTTTGAAAGATTTCTCAGCCCAGGGCCGCGCCTACTTTTCTGATGACTTTGATTTTGATGACGCAGCTGTCGCAAAGAATCTGACAAAGGACCCACGTCTCAGGGAATGGCTGCCTGAGCTTGCGACGCGGCTGGAGCAGGTCGAGTCTTTTGACGTGGCCACGGTGGAAGCTGCGGTGCGCCAATTTGCGGACGAGCTTGAAGTTAAGGCTGGCATTTTTATTAACGGCTCGCGCACAATGTTAACCGGCCAGGCGGTCGGCCCGTCGATGTTTGAGGTATTTGAGATTCTCGGCCGCGAGCGTTCGGTAGTTCGTTTGCGCAGCGGCGTACCCTGGTTTGATTCCGCCGCTTAGTCTCACCCGGCCAACCAGGTAGTCTATTTTCATCATCGACGCTCGGACCTTTCAAGGCCTGGGCGTTCGCAAGGCAAGTCGCATCGAAGTAAAGTTTTTGAGGACAATCATGAATAAATTCGCCGGCATCATTGCACTTATCCTCGCAGTTTTCACGCTTGCGCTCTCGCAAAACGCCAGCCCGTCACCCACGCCGGCCAGGAGCCGTCCGCGCGTGACAGCCGCGGTACCAACGCCTTCGCAGACTCCTAAACCTGTGACTCCCGTGACTCCCGTCACTAAGGAGAAGCCGGCCGGTGGGGTGAGTGAAAAGCCGAAGCCGGCGGCCGTGCCCGGCGACTCTGTGCTGGCCGCTTTCAATAAAATTATTGAGGGCATCAGACGCGCCAACGTCAATCTCGTGACGAGCGGCTACCTGAACTCGCCCGCCCTCGTGCTGTTCAATTACAACGGCTCAGTTACCAAGGGCTGGGACCAGATGCGGAAGAACCGTGAAAGTTCCTATCCTGATATAAAAGATGTGAAGCTCGAGCTTCGCGATGTGCATGTGCAAATGCTCGGCCGCGACGGTGCGGTAGTTACCTGCCTGTGGACCCAAACTCAAACTTACAAAGGCGAACCCGATGCGGCGTCGGGTCGTATGACCCTCGCCTTCAAGCGCGTGGGGAATGAATGGAGAGCGGTCCATTTGCATACGTCACCGGACCGGCCCGATCCTGCGCGTGTGCCGTCATCCGAGCAGGGACCTGCGCCAATCGCAATGCCGACGCGGTAGGTCCGACAAGCTGGGCTGACTTTCGTCATGCGGTGCTGGAAATAATGCCGCTACGTTCGCAAGTTCCTGCAGCGCGCTATGGCAATCCCACCCAGCACAGCTAAAAACGGGAAGAGTTCAACTACATAACGCGGCTCGGGATTTTCCATCGTTGAGAAAAACGCGAGCCGGATAAACATCATCAGCACAGCGAGCAAAAGCCAGCGTCTGATTAGAAATTTCCGTGCTCGCCAGAGGATCCATCCACCTGCGATTCCCAGCAAACTATAAATCAGCACCAGTAGACCAAAGAGGGGCAGCCAAATATGTTGATGGATGCTGTAATCCAAATCGTCGAGCGGGAATATCTCGCCGCTGAAAGGATAGTAATCAGAGTGTGTGTTGACCCAAAGCGACCAGCCGCGCTTGCTAGGTAACCAAAGATAGTAACGTAGCGGTGCGCGGGCAATTCGCTCATGAGCAATCTGTCCAAACGCAGCATCGATGGCCGGCGTCATCTCCGGCGTGACTGGCTCGGCGGGTTCTTCAGTTTCTTCATCATCCTCTGTGTCAGCGTCCGCGCTTTCATCGGGTGTTGGTTCAGCGTTGGCCTTTCCGTTAGTGACAGGATCTTGATCACTGGGAGATGGGGCCGGTGTTGCCTCGCCCGCCGGTTCTGGTTCGTCGCTTGGCGGAGGATGATCGTATTGCTCGAGCAGGGCGGCTACGCGTTCTTTTTCTGCGGCGGAATCGAACGCCGTGGCAGGCATGTCGTCAACATCAATCCGTTGGTCGTTGAGCGTCCAAAGGATCGTTTCCACGTAGCGGCCGTCATCAACCCACGTCCGGACCCACGTATAGTAGCCGCGTGGGACAAACTCCCCCGGCATTTCCCCGTGGGCCGGCGACAAAGGCTGAATCAAATGAAAAGTACGCCAGTTACGAACGGTCCAGGGAACCAGCAGCAGCACAAAGGCGATTGAAAGCACCGAGCCCGCGGCAGCAACGCGCGACAGTCTGTACTTCAACACAGGTTCACGATGGGGACGAAGCCACTCCGTAATGACCAGTGTGATCCCGACTGCGGCCATGAATAAACCGCTGTCCGGGCGAAAGAAAACGCTCACGCCCCCGATCAGTCCCACCAGGGCCCAGCGCCACAACAACTGTTTTTTACTGTCAGATTTGATCGCGAAAGTCGCCGCCAGGCAAAGCCCGATTGCCAGCAGCGAAGCCCATGTTTCCGTCAGAATCGTGCCGACGTAGATCACTGTAAAAGGACAGAGCGCAGCGAGTGCCAGAGCTGCCAGACTTGCCCTTCTCTTCCGCGTTGCTTCCGGCTCCCAAAGGTAGGCCAGCCATCCCACCAGGCTACAGGTCAGGGTGTCAAGCAGGGCCTGAGTAACCCGCACCGCGGTATTATTTCCGTGACCAAAGATTGAATAGATGCCGGCGAGGAATAGTGGGTAACCCGGCAGGCGGATTAGAGAGGGAGAGTATGGTGGCTCTGTATCGTGGGAATATACGTGCTGCTCGAGGAGATTGCGCGCCATTTGCTCATAGACTTTCCCGTCGCCGGGAGTGTCATTGGCAAGATAGCGCGCGACGCAAAAGCGAAACGAAAAGGCTACAAGCAGTAGCAGCGCGTAAAGAATCCATTTCCGCTTGAGCATCGTTTCGGATTCCCCGACTCTTAACCACTGAGTACTTTCTGTTGCAGCCTCTGAACGAGTATTCTGGCGCTCGCTTAGCCGGATGACGGCCGAGACTCACAAAACTCGAAGGCCTCTCTTAGGGCTGCGCTTCCACCGTCGCTTTTCTTTCGAGCTTGCCCCATCCGACCAGCGCGCCGCGCAGCGCCGTTGCCACGGACTGGATCATCACGTAATACATGACCTGGCGATAACAAAATCGCTGCAGAAAAATCCACCAGAGCAAACGCCAGCGCTCGCGGCTTTCCAGGATGAAAGCGAAACAGGCTGCCAGCCAATCAATCGTCAAAAACAGCGCGTAATAAAACAGCACCTGGTGCAGGTTGCTCATTGAATACCCGGCCGGTTGTTCCAGCCAGTCGAGCCCGGCTGAAAAAAAAGTGTAGACGAGCATCAAATCCATCACCGGCGAAATCAGCGGAAAGATGATTTGAAAAATCCAGACGTTGGGCATCGCCACAAAACCAAGCGCGCCATAGCGCGGCCTGAAGAGCGCATCGCCATGTTTCCACATGCACTGCAGCGTGCCATAGGCCCAACGAAATCTCTGCTTGGCCAACGCGCGCAAGGTGGCCGGCGCTTCGGTCCAGGCGATGGCATCTTCTTCATAACCAATCTTGTATCCAAGACGGCGGATACGCAGAGTTAAATCCTGATCTTCCGCAAGTGTGTCTGAAGAGAAGCCGCCTGCCTTCTCCAGTAAATCACGACGCCACGCTCCCACGGCCCCGGGCACCACCGTGATGCAATTCAAGCTGGCGAAAGCGCGCCTGTCCATGTTCTGCGAGGTGATGTATTCCAGCGCCTGCCAGCGAGTGACCAGGTTGATACGGTTGCCCACTTTTGCATTGCCGGCGACAGCGCCCATTTGCGGATCGTAAAAGCGATGCGCCAGAGCAGCGATGGCGTGAGGAGCAAAGACAGTATCGGCGTCGAGCGCAATAATTACTTCGCCAGTAGCGTACCGTAAACCAAAATTCAGCGCATTAGCTTTCCCCGCATTGAGCTCGGTAAATAACCTGACGCGAGGTTCGTGCTGAAACTTCTCTCTGACAACCTCACTGGTGCGATCCGCTGAGCCATCATCGATGACGATTATTTCAAAGTTGTCATAAACAGAAGTCAATAGACTGTTCAGCGTGGCTTCGATGACCATCTCTTCGTTATAGGCGGGCACAATCACAGTCACGGAAGGTCTATATTTCTCTCCAGCGCGTGTCCGTCGCCGGTCGCGCGAACGCAACCATTGGGCAAAGGCCAGCGCACCTACAAACAATAACCGCCCCAGACCCAGCAGGATGCCGAGCAGAAAAATCCACTGTAGTAACCAGCCGCCGGTCGAGAGTGCAAAGAAGGCGAGTGAATCGGCCTGCGTATACAAGCTCTGTTTTGAAGATATGGGAGGCATAGCCTGATCGCGAGAGATGCCGGCCAGCTCTGAAGTCAAAACAAATTTGAAGCCGCGGCTGCGCAACTCATGGATGATGCGCGGCAACGCTTCCACCGTCGCTTTTCTGTCTCCTCCCGAATCGTGCAGCAGCACTACCTGGCCCCGAGTTTCGGGGTTTGTATCCAGCGCTCGCTTTAGAGTTCGATCCACAATCTCATCGGCAGTAACGGGCAACTGCCAGTCGTCAGGATCGATGCGCAGTCCCACGATAATGTAGCCCAATTCCTGAGCGCGGTAGGCAGGTTCAACTTCCTCCGGTTTGTCAGCTTCAGCGTCACCGAAATAAGGCGGGCGCAGCAGAACTGTGGAGCGTCCGGTAAGCGATTCAATTAAACGCTGGGTGGCGTTGAGTTCAAGATCCGTAAGCCGCCAGGGAATCTCTCCCAGATTTGGATGGGTGAACGTATGATTGCCGAGTTCATGGCCTTCATTCATGGTACGGCGGACCAGATCCGGATAGGCCTGACCATTTTTCCCAATGACGAAAAAGGTAGCCGGCACCTGTTCCTGTTTCAGGATATCCAGGATGCGAGGGGTCCACTTCGGATCAGGCCCATCGTCAAACGTCAGGGCAATTAGTCCAGGATGATCTCCTGAGCGCTGGATGACATACGACGACGGCAGGTTCTTGCTGTCGTAAGCTTCTGAGGTGATAAAGCCGCTGGCGGAATCGACTTTGATATCGCGCCAACCATCGTGAGGCCGCGAAACAACTTTCAGCAGTTCGCCCAGTCCCTCAAAATCAACTTGATATCCATAAATAATGCGCCGCAGCGATTCCGGTGAATAGTTGCCGGTGTCGGTACCGAAGAAAGACCAGATCGAGGGATCTTCAGAGCCCAGTCGCCAGAGGGCGAAGCCTGCCGGACGATACCCACTGGCCGCTCTCATCTGGTTGTAAGCGGTGACAGCGTCGAGAAACCAAACATGATGATGGGTCTCGTCCTCTTCGTCATATTCGTAATTTGGGTTACGCGTCAAGGGGTCGAATTGAATCTGTTCGACCTGGGACTCGCGCGCGTTGATGAGCGCCTCCTGGCAGGTGACTTCCTTAACGCTGTCATTGTCCTCGGTCCAGTCATAGCCATAGTTTCCGATGGCGATGATGGTTTTGGCAGGATCAATCTCTTTCATCCGGGCGACCAGATTCTTTTCGTACCAGCCCTGGCCTGCGACTGAGCCCCAACCGTGATCGCTGCCGGCTGCTTTTCCCGCCCAATGTTCGTCGTAAGCCATCAACATCAGATAATCGTTGGCAGCTGCGAAGTCTTTGTAATTCCAGTCAGTGGAATCGAAAGGCACGGCCTGCATGACGGTCAGTCCGCGCAGCTGAAACACAGCATGTAATTCCTGCATGAAATGCAGCAGATTATCCAGGCTGGCATCAACAGGTTCGGGAATCTCTTCAAAGTCAATACAGACACCACTGAACTTATTTTGCTCGACAAAGGTTGTCAAAGCCGTCACCAGACGCTGGCGCGAGGATTCGTCGGCGATCATTTGTCCCAGAAGGTCTTTGTCCCACTTCTCATCAACCAGATTCTGGACCATCGGCATAATGCGAATCTGCGGTCGCGTTTCGCGGATTAGATTAAGCGCCGGTGCGTGCAACTCGACGCCGATAGGACTGCCGTCAATCGAGGGATTCTGCAGGTGCACCCATTGTGGCACCACCCAGTCAAGGTGATCGAGATTGCGCTGCAGCGAAGACAGGCTCGACTCGTCCCAGTTGATGTAGAAGCCGATGGCCAAAGGCCGCGAAGTCGGAATGGCCGGGGGAGGTATCGCCGGTGGCGGCGCGATGGTCATCTCCTGCGGTCTCCTGGAGGGGACGACTCGTTTTGTTTTATCCAGGGCGTGCTGCAGTTCCTCCTGCGCCTTCTTTGCTTTTTGTTCACGCGGATTTGCCGGGAACGATGGAGGTTTAGGTCTGAGATCCAGCGGGTGTGGCAAGGCCGCGCTGGCACGCAGATCAAAGACCGGCAGGAGTGGTTTGACCATCACGCTGGCGATGAAAACCGCAATCAGCCCGGTGACCAATATGGCTAGTGCCAGCCAGGTGCTGCGAACGCGGCGCCAGCGGCGGCCGGCGGGATCATAGAAAACTGGCTTTTCCGGTATCGACAAGTACTCTCCAAAATCACTGAATCATCCACTTGATTGTAATTCAATTCCTCGCAGTTCTTGAATCTGATACTCCCGGCTCCAGACTCGCGTTCTGTTGAGGATTTGAAATGGCATGCCGCTTTTGATCTTTCATTATGGCCGCTTGGGGGTCAAGTAGCGAGGTTGGATCTGTAAGTCAATAAAACTTTGCCTGACGGTGGGGAATCCACTCTTCTGGTTGCTCATAGGCAGAGAAAAGCCGCCCGCGATCAGATCGCGAACGGCTCTCCGGTGAAACTGTTGGGATTGGCCTGTGTACTGACTGCGTGCGTGGCGCACTAAACAGCAAGACTACCGAACCGTGATCCTAACAAGTTGCCAACTACTGGTTCGGAGGTCAGGCCTCAGCCACCTCACTGTGATTAGAACTCATATATTATTTGATCACCTCCTTTTCAGTGTTGAGCGGATAATAAAATACAAGTTCTCCGGCCGTCAATTGTTTTTTATTGTGCCATTAACTTCACACTCACTGCTGCGTCGCTCGAAAAGCAAGTTGACCTTTGGCGAAGACTTTCCAGGTCTGTTCGACACCGAAAAAATAAGTCAGTTCGCGATAGTCATCGCAATCATGAATCACGAAATCCGCAAGCTTCCCAGGCTCGAGCGATCCGATCTGATCTCCGCGCCCAAGACTATACGCCGCATTGATGGTTACAGCTGTGATTGCCTCTGCTGGTAAAACTTTCATCTGCGTTGCCGCCAACGAAAGTACCAGCGGCATCGAGGTAGTGGGCGCAGAACCCGGGTTGAAATCCGTTGCCAGCACCAGCGCCAGGCCGGCGTCAATCATGGCGCGCGCCGCGGGATACCGTGGGGATCCCAGTGCATACACCGAAGCCGGTAAAAGCACCGGTTGGACCGCGGCTGCGACCAAGGCTGCGATACCTTGTGCATCAGTATGCTCGAGATGATCGGCCGTCGCAGTCTTTAGTTCAGCTGCCAAAATTGCGCCGCCTGAGAGCGACAATTGATCGGCATGCAGGCGAAGACCCAGGCCGTGACGGCGTGCCGCCATCAAGATCTTCCGCGTCTCAGGCACGCTGAACACTTTCTGCTCACAAAAAACATCGCAGTATTCTGCGAGTTGCTGGTCTGCTACCAGCGGGAGCATTTCGTCAATCACGAGCTGCACATACTCACCGCGGCGCTGGCGATATTCGATGGGAATTTCATGGGCGCCGAGAAATGTAGGCACGTAGCGCAGGTGAGTTGCCGGGTCTTCATTCAGCCGCTTGATTGCGCTCAGGATCTTTAATTCGTCCGCGCTGCTCAGTCCGTAGCCTGATTTTGCCTCGACCGTGGTAGTGCCGCCGCGCAGGAACCAGCGAGCATAGCGTCGCGCGCTTCCGATCAACTCGTCGATCGTCGCGGCGCGTGTTGCCCGCACTGTCGACTGGATGCCTCCTCCGCGCGCGGCGATCTCCTGGTAAGTCGCGCCACCTACACGTTCTTCAAACTCGTCCGCACGCGTTCCCGCAAAAACCGGATGCGTGTGAGCATCGACAAATCCGGGCAGGACGACTCGGCCGCCGGCGTCGACAACGTCACAGTCGCCGTCGATAACGGATTCGATCTCCTGACGAGTGCCAAGCTTCGCAATCCGGTCCTCCCGTATCAGCATGGAGCCGTCTTCGATAATTGAGAGCTCGCGCATCTCAGCGCCCGTGCGTGGTCGAGGTGGACCGGCCAGCGTCACCAGTTGTTTACAGTTAAGTACGGCTAGCATCTTGGTTGAGACGGGCACGTTTTTTTCCCGAGAGAAATATCAGGGCGCCGATGACGTTCGCCAGCACTACCACCGCAATGATCTTGATGGCAAATGCCAGCCGGCTTCTGACGTCGATAATGGGGAAGACCGTGTAGAAGGTATAGATCACTGAGACGAGAAAACCCGAAATCGACGCGAGCTTGAGCCACCACGGCGCCTTAACACCAAAGCGGTGCGCGGCCACAATTGGTATCGCAAATAACACCATGTAAATCAAAGCATAAAAAGCGCCGGCAACATTGTCCTGAAACTGAAATGCCTCCTGTTCGCTGACACCGATGAGACTGGCCAGGCTGGCGACGAGCGTTATCACTCCTACAAACAGAATGGAATTAACAGGAGTGCGATAGCGCGGATGCAGTCGCGCAAACCAGCCGGGCAGCAGGTCGTCCCAACCCGCCACCATTGGCAGACGTGTGTTGCCGGCGAAATAAATACTCATCAAAGCAATCTGTCTCGCTGCTACGCCAAATATGGTGATCGAGATCAGCGTAGATACCCAGCCCACCGGACCGAAGCCGATACTAAGGACCTGCGGTATTGGTCCAATCAGGTCCACTTTCGCTGGCGAAACAAAGGTCAGCACCGAGGCCGTACCCAGGATAAACATCACCGCAATAATCGGCGCGGAAATCAGAACTGAGCGCTTGATATTGCGCACGGGGGCGCGACACTCTCCCGCAAGGATGGCGATGTATTCAAATCCTGAGAGCGCCCCGACCGCGAGCTTGCTGCAGACATTAAAATCGTAGGTTGAAAATTTCGGCATCTGCGCAGGCAGTAGATGATAATTAGCCAGCGAGCCCCGGTCGGCAGTGAAAAATGGCAGCAGGATCAAAACGGCAAAGGTAAATAAGAGAAGGGCACCGCCAAAATTTTGTACCCATTTTCCCAACGCGAGGCCTCGCCTCGAAGCAGCAATCACGGCGATCATTAACACACCGCAGACAACCGAGGTTACCCACTTGTTCTCGTGCATCCATTCGGCCCGCGGTCCGATGGCATAGGCAATGTTCTTCTTGATAATGAGAGCGATGCCCGACATCACCAGGACCCCGAAAACCCATAGGTTCCAGGCCACCATAAAAGCGACGAAGTCATTGAAGGCCAGCTTGGCCCATTGATAGATGCCGCCTTCCAACGGCATTTGTTGATTGAGAAAAATCACCACCGCGGCGAGGGGAAGATAGAAAAAGACGATGGCGATCGCCCAGAAGACGATTTGTGAGTCGCCCAGCTTGGCGGCCCATCCGACCCACACAGTGCCTACTACAAAAACTACCTGGATGAGGACGAGATCAAAAAGACCAAGTTCTTTTTTGAAAACGGCGCTACGGGCCTCGACTAGGTCGGCGAGCGCCTGGCGGTCACTTGTCTGGTTCGGTTCCGCTGCCAAAATGTTCGCTGGAGTAGCAACTGAAATCGATACGATGATCGCGAGCCTACCCTGACGACGTGTGATCGTGAACTATCTTCCAGCCGTTTTTTGTCCGGCGAAAGATCAGGGTGAACTTCCCATGCGGTTCGTCCTGAGCGCGTTTCAGGCGCCAACTGCCAATAACTACTGCGCCGTCACTGCCCAGTGGTTTGATATCTAAATCCGAGAATGTGAGGGTGCCCATTTTCTCTTTTGAGTTGTAGTTCTTTTGATAGCGCTCAAGCACTGTTTGCCAACCATGCGTCACAGCGTCACCGGAGACGAACACCGTATTAGCGGAGCGGTCATAGCCATCCATGTAGCCGGGGATGTCGCCGCGGTTCCAGGCGTCGCGCTGGGCCTCAAGCACGGCGCGGATGGCTACACTAAGTTTGGTTTCGCTTTTTGGTAAGCGTTGCGCTTTCAACTGTAAGCCCAGGACGAGAATTATTAGCAGAGCCGTGGCACTCATTCGGCGCATGGTCCACCTTCCTTTCTCAGGGACTGGTAAGCCTTGTTTGCGGGCCAGACTATAAGTGCAGTCACTGCTTTTCGCCAAGCTTTTCCGATCTGTTATGACCGCCCTGTTGGAAATCGATTGCTCGGAAAAGATCGGCTTTTTAACTGTGACTGACCAGCCAATCTCGCACATCAGCGCGCATCGAAGGCACGAAATCATGCGCGGCATCGTGACTGCGAGCCTCAACGTCGCGAGCCCTCATCCTTAAGCGTTCCGGGTAATCAGCGACGCGTGCCGGCGGATAAAATTCATCGCGCGTGCCGGAGAGATAGAGCACGGCGGCTTCGCTGGGTTGATACACATCGCTGGTCTCCCAATCACCGGGCAGGCCGCCGCAAATACCAATCACCCCGCGCAACTTGTCCGGATGAGTAAACGCAAAGCGAAAGTTGAGCGCGCATGTTTGTGAGAAGCCGAGCAGAAAGATGCGTTGCTCATCAACCATTCCCTCTGCGGTGAGATCGGAAATCAAATCAAGCAGCGCCTGGTGGTGTACAGCAACAGACTCTTCTGCTTTAAAGTTTGTCAGCCAGCCAAAGCCAAAGCGCAATGGCCCGCCGGCTTCTCTGGGTTCCTTGATGTGCTGGTGAAAACCCTGCAGCGAAGCGATGGCGAAATTGTCCGGCACCATCAGACGCGCCTCGCGCATCATCTGGCGCTTGCTCGCGCCGTAACCATGCAGCCCGAGCAATAGTGGCGCCGGGCGTTCGTCGGGCAGGTGCAGGTCGTAATAGAGATTTATCCCGGCGCGTATTGAACGTTCTTCCGTGGGATTTGTTTTATCGCTATTCATTTCAGCTACAGTTTCCTCGGCCCTAGCATACAACATGACCCGAGTGGTTATCTGCAAGCTTTTGACTTCGCTCACTTCCGTCATCGTTGTCAGTGACTTGAGTCCGCCGCGAGTTGTGGCGGGACAAAGGCGCCTTATGACTCCCCCAGCCTTACAAAGTTATTAGGTCTCCTTCGTTGCAATCAATGCACAGGAAAGCTACGATGCTGGTTCGCAAGTGCATGTATCAGAACGATTACTTACTGAGGTACGACAAATGAAATTTCCGGGTGGCTTGAACATTCAACAGATGATGAAGCAGGCGCAGTCGATGCAGGAAAAGATGCAGAAGGAGATGCAGGAACTGCGCGTCGAGGCGTCTTCAGGGGGCGGCGTGGTCACAGTCCAGATGCAGGGCAATCATGAGATCATCTCGCTTAAGATCGATCCCGAAGCCGTTAAGGAAGGCGACGTAGAGATGTTACAGGACATGATCCTCGCCGCCATTAACGAAGCCAACCGCAAAGTTGACGAAGCTATGAAAGGCAAGCTCGGCGGAATGTTACCCCCCGGACTGGGCGGAATGCTGGGTTAGCTGTGCCATGACTGACGAATCCGGGTCTTTGTATTGAGCTTGTTCTTTCTAGGGTCTATGCCGGTCATTTCGCTGAACCACCGCTTTGGCCGGGCTCGAGGTCAAAGAACAAAGTACAAAGATCAAAACTCCAATGCTTGAATACGCCGAACCCGTCACAAAACTCATTGACGAATTCAAACGCCTGCCGAGCATTGGTCAGAAGTCTGCGCAGCGGCTGGCGTTCCATCTCATGCGCATGCCCGAAGCTGACGTCGAGAGACTGGTTGCGGCAATGCGCGAAGTTAAGCAACGCATAGTCCTTTGCACGGTTTGCAACAATCACACCGAAATCGATCCCTGCCGCTTTTGTTCCTCGACCACACGCGATAAGAGCGTCATTTGCGTCGTCGAAGAGCCTCACAGTTTGGTGGCGGTGGAAAAAACGCGAAGTTTCAAGGGGCTCTATCACGTGCTGCACGGCAGCTTGTCGCCGATTCGGCATATTGGGCCGAGCGATTTGCGTCTGGCAAACCTGCTGCCGCGACTCAAGCCTGAGAATAATGATGGCGTTCAGGTAAGCGAAATTATTCTGGCCACCAATCCCACCACCGAAGGCGAAGCCACCGCCAACTACATCGGGCGGCTGTTGAAGCCGTTGGGCCTGCGAGTCACACGCATCGCGATGGGCATGCCGGTCGGCAGTGATCTGGAATATGTCGATGAAGTGACCATGGACAAAGCCCTCTCCAACCGCCACGAAATCTGAACTGCGGGGCGCTCGCTTGCTGCTGCTGACTCTCTAAAATCTGACGTGTTCGACGGGGGCGTCCTGCTTGCAGTCGGTGCATGAGTCACCTTCGTCGTAAAAGTGTGCGTCGAACTCAACCAGTGATTTGATCGGCACGCCGTTAATCTCGGCGGGTGCCGAGGTGAAGCGAACAATCGCGCCGCAGCCAATCACTTCTGCGCCGAGTGCTTTGACCAGTCCGGCCGTCTCTTCGATTGCATGGCCGCTGCGGATAATGTCGTCAACCATGATGCATGGATGGATCTCGCCTTGATTAACATACTGGCGGAACATCCGCTGCCCGCCTTCCTGTTCAGCCCAGTAGATCTGTTCCGCGCTCAAAGCATCGCGCACGCCGAACGCCACCGGAATACCTCCTGAACTCGGACTGACCACCGTGATTTTCGGTAAGCGGCTCGAGATGTCTCGATCCAGGCGAAACTTTCGGCTTAGAGCTACAGCCAAAACGCGGGCCGTGTCGTAGTAGCGAAATGCGAGCGGCATCTGGAAGTAGTGCGGCGAGTGTTTGCCGTTGGGATAGACAAAATGGCCCTCGCGAAATGCGCCGGTGCGCTTCAGAATTTGCAAGATGGAATCCGGCGACGGAATCAGATCGATCATGTTTGGCTCCTCATCAACAAGAACTAGTCAGCCATCGGTTCAGTCCGACGCACAGGCCCGGTTGCAGTTCCTATGTAGCTTCGCGCTCTCCAGGTTATTGATCCGGAGGACAGTGAAGCTCAAAGTCTAAGGAACAGGCCGGGAGATCGTTGGCTTACTTACTGCTGACAACTGACTACTTATTTCGGGGACAGCATACATCAACTCTGTCATTTTGCTCCACGACCCAGCACGCGATTAATTAATGAACGCTGATCGCTTGAGAGCATTTCCGGCAGTTCATCCAGCCGAAACCAGTCTGCCTCTATTATTTCAACGCTCTGCGGCCTGGGTGCGCCCTGTGCGCGGCAACGGAAGACGATTTCCATTTGGGGGATGCGCTTCAGAGTTCGCACCAACACCATTTCCACTGCCACCAACTCGAGACCCACTTCTTCGCGCAACTCGCGCCGCACTGCCTCCTCAGGCTGCTCTCCGGCCTGAACAAAGCCGCCGGGGATTCCCCAGCCACTGCCGCTGCGAAAGACGTGCTTAAGTAGTAGTACTCGCTCCTGGTTGTCGAGCACGATTGCCCCGGCAGTCACACTGAAACGAGTATTCGTAAAACGAGCGAAGCAGCGCCGCATGGTCACAGGCGTAAAACGAAACAGAGATCCCAGCAGACTTTTTAGCATCGGCTAGAGGTTATCACGACGGGTGATCCTGGTGGGTTTGCGTTTTTGTTGCCAGGTGATTAGTGCCCGGGTAGCGGGTGGCAGTAAGTCCGTGTTTAGCGGAAGATCGAAAATAGCCCACCACTTCAGTGGTGGGAAACCCGCGGAAAAAATTAGATCGGAGCCCCCTTTAGCGGGCGACTGAAAAAGGTCGGTCACGGACTGGATCCTGCGCCTGATCCCTGGGATGAATTTGCGGGGCTCCCATCAGCCGTCCGTTTCACGGACTACGATTTGGGTCGCGAGTGATCCCAGCGATAATCACTGGGCTATTATCATTCGTCCGCTTTGCAGACTGCGATTTGGCAGAGCCTGTCTTTAGCAATGCCTGGTGGGATATATTAGGCGGCCGCTCAACCGGGACGGAACAAACCAAGGGAGATTGATCTCATGAAGCGATTATCTTTAGCTGGCATCATATTGATGCTGTTGTTGGGGAACGTCAAAGCGCAGACTGCCGCGCCAAAAGCTAAGATGGCGGCTGCTGCCGCTGAGCTGACGCAATTGCTGGACGAGTTCCTCGCAGGCGCTTCACGCAATGATGCCGCGGTTCACGATCGCTTTTGGGCCGACGATCTGATCTACACCGGATCGACCGGACGACGTCGCGGTAAAGCAGAGATTTTGAGCGACGTGCGTTCTGCTCCGGCACCAAAGCCTGGGGATCCTTCCACAGTTTTTACAGCTCAAGACACGCGAATCCAGCAGTATGGTGACACAGCTATTGTGGCGTTTCGTCTGGTCGGAACTACGTCGAAGAACGGTTCAGTGGAAGTGATGAATTATCTCAACAGCGGCACCTTTGTGAAACGCAATGGCCGGTGGCAGGTCGTGAACTGGCAAGCGACGAAAGTGGAACCCGAAGCAGCCTCGGCCAGGAAAGAAGTTTCTGCGCAGGAACCTGATCGGCCTTCCGTTGACCTGCCGCCCGATCTTGCTCGAGTGCTGAAGGATTATGAAGCGGGTTGGACGGCGGGCGACGCAGCCGCGTTGGCTAACCTCTTCGCTGAAGATGGTTATGTGCTAAGCGGCGGACATGGTCCAGTCAAAGGCAGGGTGGCCATCCAAAAGCTGTACACCCATCCTGGCACCCCGCTTTTTCTGCGAGCTCTAGCCTATGCAGTGAATGGGAACGTTGGTTACATCATTGGAGGCTACAGCAGGATGCCGGACCAGCCGGACCAGGGTAAGTTTACGTTGACACTGAGCAAGAGTGTAGACGGTCGTTGGTTGATAGTTTCGGACATGGACAATTCCAATAGTCGAGGCCAGGGATGAAGATCTGAAGACCTCCGGGTGGATAAACACGGGTTTGAAACTGACGGCGCAGAACCAGGAGTCCTGAATAAGATGCCAAAATACGTTGCGTTTCTGAGAGCGATCAATGTCGGAGGTCACGTCGTTAAGATGGATCGCTTACAGGGTCTGTTTGTCGAGCTTCGTTTTACTAATGTCGAGACGTTTATTGCCAGCGGCAATGTAATCTTTGACTCACCGTCGCGAAGCACCAAATCGCTGGAGCGAAAACTAGAGAAGCATTTGCAGGACGAACTGGGGTATGCGGTGGTTACTTTTATCCGCAGCACCGCTGAGTTGCCACCAATCTTAAGCTCCCAGCCGTTTGAGAAATCAGAGTTGGAGAACAAAGCTAACACTCTTTATGTTGGATTCTTATCCGAGCCGCCGCATAAGGCAGTGGTGGGAAAGTTAAAGGCGTGCGCGACCGATGTCGATCTCTTCAACGTCTCGGGGCGAGAAGTCTATTGGCTCTGCTTGACGAAGTTCAGCGAATCACAGTTCTCAGGGGCACGGCTCGAGAAAACCCTTGGGTCGCCAACTACGCTGCGCAACGTTAATACCATCAAGCGGATTGTCGCCAAATATTCCTGAATTATTCGAGCGACAGCTCGACGCGGAAAGTGGAAACCCGATTGGGTTTGACAGCGTACATCGACTCGAAAAGGGAAGCGCCTCGGGCGTCTAGCCCGTGACCTAAGCTGGGAAAATTATTGGAGGTTATCGTAAACGTGAGACACCTAACGATGGCTGAACTCGAAGCCGGGCTGGATCACATCCGCCTCTCGCCAAAAGACCATGGCGTGCTGGAGTTAATTGTCCGGCGCCCACGCCTCGATGAACGCGAGGTCTTGCAGGAAGGAGAGTTACACCTGACAGAAGGCCTGGTCGGCGATAGTTGGAAGCTGCGCAGCAGTTCGCGAACTCCGGACGGCTCGCCACATCCTGAGATGCAGCTGAATATCATGAATGCGCGCGCCATTGCCCTTGTAGCTCAGGAAAAAGATCGTTGGCAGCTCGCGGGAGATCAACTCTATGTCGAATTCGATCTTAGTGACGATAACTTGGCCCCGGGCAACCGTCTTGCGATTGGTTCGGCGATCATTGAAGTGACATCTCCGCCCCACACCGGCTGTAAGAAGTTTGTGTCACGTTTTGGATTGGACGCCATGAAGTTTGTGAACTCGCCGGTGGGCCGGGAGCTTCATTTGCGCGGCATCAACGCCAGGGTTGCTCAGGCGGGATTGATCCAGATCGGAGATGTGATTCGAAAAACTTAGAACCTCACAGCAGCTAAGTTCCCCCGGTGCTCAGCGATAGCTTCCGGGCCAGTTCAGGACAACCAGACTCCCTCAACGGTTGCAGCCCACAGCCAGCGCACAGATCTGCGAAGTTTTATAGACGGTGTAATTTCCTTGTGTTAGATTTGCCTCGCTTAGCCAGTGCGACGTGTTCAAAACCGCCGCTAGTTGCCGTCTTAGTGAATGCAGCTGTGTATCGCCTACTGGCATCCCCCGACTCGCCAGTTGGCGTTAATGAAATTCGCCACTCATTCAGATTTTATAAAGAGTAAATGACAAAACGTTTGGATTCAGGGGCAGAGTCCGCCAAAGAGTCTTCCAACGGTCGCACCGTCGTCGATCTTGCTGACGCTCGCGTGCGGCTGACCTCGCGTGCTCGGCCGGGTGTTACCAGCGAGGCCCTGACGCTGGAACTCGAGAATATTCACACCTTGTTGGACCAGGGTCTGAGTATTGAGGCCCGCTCGCGGCTGGTGGCGTTGATCGTAGCGGCACGCGGCAATGCTTCAATCCTTGCCCTCGCTCGTTGTTCTCTTTCCATCGCTCTCGAGATGCAGGGCCAGTATCGGGAATCGCTGGCGGCCATCGCCATGTATGAATCGCCGGAATCCCGCGCCAAACTAAACGAAGAGGCTGACAGCGCGCTACGGGTCCAGATTAGTCTGTCCCACAACTATAACGGCGATAATCCCAAAGCGATTTCTCTGCTTAAGTCTGCCTTGCGTCAATTCACGGAAGGTGGGAGCGATGCTCTGCTGGGGTCGGTTTACGCAGCGTTGGCGCGCGTCTATCGCAGCATCAACGAATATCCGATCGGCCGCGACTATTCTCAACGCGCTCTCGAACACTTTCGCAATACTGGTAACTGGCGCGGCCTGGTCGAGGCCTACTTTGGCATTGCCCTGGCTGATATGCACGAGGGTAATTTTGAATCGTCACTGGAAAATTACGAGTTGGCTCTCAAACTGATCGGTGACCGCCCGGCCAGTTTTACCCTCGGCCGAATCTTCGCCAACATGGCCGGCGCCTGCTGGTTCCTAAAACGTCCACAGGAAGGGATTCGCTACCTCGAAAAAGCGATACGGTATTACGAGCGAACAGATCACAAGAGCAGCGCTGCCGATGGTTACAACAATCTGGGTATTAACCTCATTCTGATCGGCCAGTGGGATCGTGCTCAACAGGCACTGGATCAGGCACTGACGCTCGCTTCGGAAGTAGACGAACGGGGCGCGAAGGTGCCGATGATTCTGGACTCGCTCGGCGAACTGCACCTGCTGCGCGGGCACCTCGACGAAGCGAAGGGTCATCTCGAGCGTTCGGTCAGCCTCGCGAAAGAAAACGGAAACAAGTGGTATGCCTGTCAGGCGTTGCGCACCCTTGGCCGCTGCTCCCTCGCCATGGGCGAGGAAGCGGCAGCACTCGCTAAGGGAAACGAAGCACTCACATTGGCTGAGCTGATTGGTGATCGCCAGGCCATCTGCGAATCAAGACTAATCCTGGCTGAGGCACATCTGGCTACTGGAGATCTTGCCGGCTGTGATTTCGAACTACACCGGGTTACTGAGCAGGCGAGCGACTCGCCGACTGATCTAAACTTCACCGGCGAGGCACAAAGGCTTTACGGAAAGCTCTGCATGGCCCGTGAAGACTATGCGGCGGCAGCGCAGCACTTTGGCCGCAGCGTTTCTATTTTCGATATGTTGGGCGATCGTTATCGGGCGGCGCGCGCCCATTATGAACTGGGACGAGCTTACGCGATCACCCAACCCAACCGGGCCATTGAACACCTGACTCGAGCGGTGAATACGTTTCGCGACCTGGGCGCGCCGATCGATCTGCAGTCGGCGGAAACCGCACTCACTAATCTCGATCGCAGCATTCCCAGCGAGCAACGGAGTGAACCTCCGGCACTGACACAATTATTGACGCTGCGGTTGGCAGAAGCGGTGGCTACACGAGAATTGCTGTTGCGCGAGCTGGCGGCGATCATGCGCCAGGAGACAGAAGCGCGCCAGATATTGATTGTGGAGCGAGGAGAAGACGGCGCACCGCACCCAGTTATCACTCATGGCTTTAGCCAGGCAGAACTTTTAAAAGTAACTGCTGATCTTGACCAACTAAAAAGTGACGAGGATCAACAGAACTACGCCAAGGAAAATAACGCCGCCATTATCCAGCTTCGTTCAACTAACGGGCCACCAGCGACCCTTTATATGGCTCCGCGCGAACAGGCTGCCTTACCTGTCAGCATTTCCATCGAGCCTTTGCTGCGAATTGTCGAGCTGGGGATGGATGTCTGTGCTCTGAGGTCGGGTGTACCTAAAGGACCGCTAGTACAGGAACAGGAGACCCTGGCGGGCGCGAGTTTAATGCCTGGCTTTATCCATTCGAGTCCGGCCATGACGCAATTGGTCGAAGAAGTTCACAAGATCAGATCTTCGGACGTGACTGTTCTGGTAACTGGTGAATCAGGAACTGGTAAAGAACTGGTCGCCCGCGCCATTCATGCGATCTCGTCGCGGCGCGATAAGGTGTTCGTACCTTTCAACTGCACAGCCGTACCCAAAGAGCTTTCGGAAGGATATCTCTTTGGCTACCGCCGTGGGGCTTTCACGGGCGCGGTTAACGACTCAGCCGGCGTCATTCGTACGGCGGCGGCGGGTACCTTGTTCCTGGACGAGATCGGCGATTTGCCGCTCGACGTTCAACCAAAGCTGCTGCGCTTTCTTCAGGAAGGCGAGATTCAACCGCTCGGGGAACAGCGACCGCTGAAAGTAGATGTCAGGATCATCGCTGCTACGAATACTGACCTTGAAGAGATGGTAGCGCAGGGGCGCTTTCGTGAAGACCTGTACTATCGACTGAATGTGATTCGGTTACGAGTGCCGCCTTTGCGCGAACGTCGTTCCGAAGTACCCACCATGGTCAACTACTACATCAATCATTACTCAGCGAGGTTTGGGCGCAAGGATATTCAGATCACGCCCCAGGCCATTGACCTGTTGATGGTATCTGATTGGCCAGGTAATGTCCGCCAGTTGTGCAATGAGATTCAGCGGATTGTCGCCAGGGCTGAAGACGGCACCTTGATCACCCCCGATCAGCTTTCACCAGAACTCACCCGAACTGGTTCGCCGATTTCTCCCGCCAGCGCGATTGGGTCGCTTAGCGCGATTCAAGGTGGTTCAATACCAAGCGGAACTTTGGCTGATGCCTTTGCGGAAGTAGAGCGGCGTATGATTGCCGATGCGCTGCGCCGTCACAACGGCAATATTTCCAGAGCGGCCCGTGAGCTTGGGCTGACTCGCCGCGGTCTTTACCTCAAGCTTGAACGCCATTCACTTTCAGCGAGCGCGTAAGCTCGCTCCCCGGATCAACCAACTCGCGAATTTCGCTGCCGTCGATCAACGCTCTGGATTTGTGGGAAATTTAAGAGTTTTCTGCGCTCCGTAATCTCGTTTGCGATTTCAGCAATGAGGCCGATATCAAACGGCTTGGAGACAACCCAGTCAGCCTTGACCGCGTTGCGCGTCGAGCAACTGATAGCGTCTGCCCAACCGCTAATGATCGCCAGCGCTACGTTCTCAGAACGGCGGCGGATGGCCGTGGCCAGTTCCCAGCCATTCATCTCCGGCATGCCGATGTCGGTGAATACCGCGTCGAATTCGCCATGATATTCTTCAAAGAGCTCGAGTGCCTCCTGGCCATTCGCTGCCGTGACCACTTCACAGCCTTCGGCCTTAAGGGCCTCGGCCAGCACATCGCGAATCGTGATCTCGTCATCAACGATGAGCAGCCGTACGGTAGCTGAACCTGGCGAAACAGCCGGCCTGTCCCCGCGCTCAGGAGCCGCAGACTTCGCTGCCACGGGAAGCGAAATGCGAAAGGTTGTGCCGCGGTTTATTTCGCTCTCGACTTCTATCGAGCCATCATGCCGTCTGACAATACCAAAGCTCACAGCGAGGCCCATGCCTGTGCCGGCCTTTCCTTTGGTCGTAAAAAACGGATTAAAGAGGCGTGTTTTTACTTCGGGTGACATGCCTGTGCCGTCGTCGCTGATTGTGATGAAGACCCGGTCTCCGACTTCCTGCGCGCCAAGAGATATTTCTCCACCGTTAGGCATGGCGTCGACGGCGTTGTAAATCATGTTGACGAGCACTTCGCGCAGCTCCACCGGATCGCCCATAACGAAAGCAGCACATCCGGTGCGCAGCACGCAGCCAGTGCGCTGATATGCGGGACGGGTTTCCCAGCGTGGCCGGGTTATTTCGCAAACCTCGGTCAACAGGTCTGCGCATGAAATCAACTGGAATTCCCGGCTCGGACGTTCTCTGGCAAAGTCCTGAATACGTCGAATGATGTGCGCGCCGTCTTCGGCGCTCTTAATAATCAACTCAAGGCCGGCCGCGGTCTTTTCCGGATCCGCTGAGCGCAGCAATAATTGCGCGCGGCCGAGAATCCCCGTCAACATGTTATTCACGTTGTGTGCTACACCGAAAGATAGTTCACCAAGCGCGGCCATCTTCTCGGCGTGGGTTGCTTTTTCTCTTTGTTGTTCGTATTCAGCGTGAGCTGCGGCGATCCGATCCAGACAATTTCGTAAGCGTTCGCGAGTCGACAACTGCTGTGAGTTGGCCAGCAACTGGTTAGCTTGCGAACCGATTTCGCGGCGTTCATCATCGCTGAGCTGTTCGCAAATCTCCTCAATCAAAATCAACAGAGGCTTGCCCGCTCCCTCATGGTCCCCACAGCGCTCCGCTACACGGTGAGCTCGATGCAAGACCGGCTTAGCTTCGTGACGGCGTCCCAGGCGGCAAAGCACCAGACCCTGAGTGGTGAGGGCTTCCGCCAACAAAGCGTTCTCGCCCGTAGTTTCCAAAGTATCAACGGCCTGCCGGGCGGAACGCTCGGCCAGGTCATGCTGTTTTGAGCCGAGATAAAGTTGTGCGAGGGTTTCATCGACCTGGGCTGCTCCGACGCTGTCTCCCAGACCATCGAAAAGCACGCGGGCGCGCTGCAGGTGGATTTTTGCCTCGTCGAGTCGCTTGAGAGTCAGCAGCAGGTACCCATGATTGTTCTCGACTGCCGCAACGAATCGCTGGTTTCCTATTTTTTCGAATTGTAATAAGGCTTCTTTGTAATGACCGAGAGCCCTGTCGAAGTAGTGAACCCGATTCTCAGCAATGCCGAGCTCTTTTAGGGTGGTTGCAAACTCAGAGTGAAGTCGTCCCTGAATCCAGGAATCGGAGGGGTCGGCGATGGAAGCTGTCTCGTTCAGAAGATTGAGGGCGTCGTGCAGCCGTGACGCATGTCGCTCGACTGAGGCCAATCGCAAAAACGCGACTGCTTTCAATTCGCTATCTTCCTCAGAGAAAGTATCAAGCGTTGAGCGAAGGGTAGTTCGTGCCAGGTCAAACAAACCTTCACGATAATAACAACCGGCTAGTTCAATGCGACCTTCAGCCGCCCCAGCGCTTTCCCCGGTTTGTTCAAACAAGGCAATGGCGCCGTTGAGTAACGCAGTGGCCCACCGTTGGTCCCCGTTCACTTGCCTGGTGCTGGCGATCCAACCGGTTAAGGTGCCCGCAATCAGCAACAGCTTGGCCGCTGCCTGTGAACTTAGACTGCGATGGCTGGGCCATTCACCTAGTTTCCACCAGGATCTTAAAGCCGCACACCCTGCGTCGTACTCGCCTTTCTCCAGTTGTTCGCATGCAAGTATGCAGCACGCTTCCACCTGTTCACTGACGGTCAGAGGCGACATTTGACTGTGGGAATGGATCTCGTTATTCGCTTGCATTGGACGATTTGATCATGTTGGAAGGGAAGGGCAGCCATGAGCGACCGACGCTGCCTACCGAGTATCCACTGTTACCTCGGTATCCAAATGCCGGCAAAGACACTGATTGCCTCGAAAATGTTTTATTTTTCCAGCTATTTCAATCAATATCTTCAGTTGTGTATATCGTGTATCCATTACTCCTTGGGTTAGACTCGACTTGTTCAAAGGGGGCGGCTGCGCTTTAAGTTCTTCGTTTTCATAGGCTTAAGGGTTCAGTTCACTGCGGTGTGTTCTCTGGCACAGGTCTTGAGATAGGAAAGGGCACCAAGAAGTTATTTGGTAAACGGTCGGGTCCAACAGGGAGCTTTACAAGGGTACCCAAGTCGAACCCAACCACTCTGGCAACGCTATATCACCAGGAGAAGAAAAATGAGACGCTTTCAATCAACCCTTTGCGCATCGCTACTGACAGTTGTTTTGGCCTCCACTGCTTTGGCCGGCAACATCACGACGACGTCGGGCAACATCACCACAACCTCGGGTAACATCACGACGACGTCGGGCAATATCACCACGGCCCCGGGTAACATCACGACCAAGCCCGGCAACATCACGACCAAGCCCGGCAACATCACGACATGGGCCATAATTGATTCCATCGTGAGCCTCGTCGCGATGATCGGATAACCTCGTAGTCTGGTCAGACTGAACGAGGTCATTCAACTTGATGGCAGCTTCAGTCAAAGATCAGTCAAGATGCGAGAAAAATGCTCGTTTGAGCACTTCAAAGGTATGGTGGCAATCGTTATGCCGTTAACACCGCAAAATCGAATCTGCTTCGCAGAAACGCTCGTCGCGGGACCGAGCGTCCTCACTGAGATGGAGTTTTCCAAAGAGCTGACGGCAAAGTTAGGAGACAGTCAGCCCACTGAGAGTCGCGGGTGGATTAATCCTCCGCAACACTCCAGATGGCGTTGATAACAAGAGACAAGCTCACCCCAGCAACCGTCCGGACCACTGGTCGGGTATCAGGATCGCGCTCTTTCAAAACCAGGGTTTCGTAAAAGGGCGAGAAGCTCGCCCGAGATTCGAATCGTCTGAGGCTCGGTGCATCAGCAGCAGACCCTGAGTCACTGACAAGTTCAGGACGACTTATTAGTCACCCCGGTTGCTGTGCACCGACCCTTTAAAAAGACCAGTCCAGATCTTTTCAAGGCGACCCATCCATCCAGCCAACCGTCGCACGCCGTTTAGCACCCCAGCCTGTTCACTTAAAATAAAGCCAGCTGAATAATTTACTCAGCCACCGGCCAACGGCCTTAGAATACTAAGGCTTTCATAGACATTCACTTTGTTGGCGCTCTGGTAAAAGCCCAGGACATAGAAGGAACACGAATGCTTCAAAAAGTTTCACTCTGCCTTTCTCTTGCTTTCGCCGTTTGCGTTGTTGGTCAGACTCCCAAACCGGCTGATTTTGCAGCGAAAGTTAAAACCATCCAGGAAGATAGTCGTATCAGGAAAGCCACGGAAGAGATCGAAAAGAGTCGCGCCCTGATTCTGAAGGAATGGAGTGACATAACTGAAATCAATGCGCCTTCAGGTCAGGAAAAGGAACGCGCAGCCTATATCGAAAAGCTTTTACGCACCTACAAGCTGCAGGACATTCATTACGATGGCGCCGGCAATCTGATCGCAGTCCGCAAAGGCGCTGGCGGTGGACCAACCGTAGTCTTCGATGCCCATCTGGACACCGTGTTTCAACCGGGCCTGAAAATCAAGACCTCAATACGTGACGGACGGATCTACGCACCCGGTGTTGGTGATGACACGCGGAATATTGAAGCTCTGCTGGCGTCTATTCGAGCTCTCGATGCCGCCGGCGTGGTGACCAAAGGGGATCTAATTTTTGTCTTTACGACTGAGGAAGAAACAAAGCTCGGCGGCGCGAAGGTCTTTGCCAGGGAAAACAAAGGCAAGGTGAATTATTACGTCGCACTCGACGGCGGCTATGAGGGATTTACTTACGCAGGTATTGGCATCAACTGGTATCGACATCACTTTATTGGCCCGGGCGGGCACACTCGCTCACGCACACCGCCCTACTCGGCAACACTCCCACTGAGTCGCGCTATCGAACGCATTTACCAGTTGCAGGTGCCGTTAAATCCCTCCTCGAATCTGAATATCGGCATGTTGGGCGGCTCCGAAGTAGTCAACGCCAAAGCCTCCGATGCCTGGTTCACTGTGGACCTGCGTTCGACCAGTAATGAAATCATGGCAGGTTTGGAAAAGCAGATCGCGTTGATTCTGAAAGAAGAAGCAGAGCGAGTTGGGATGACAGTAAAGACGGAGGTGATCTCAAGCTCACCCGCCGCTGTATTGCCGGGGAATCGCGAATCGGATTTGGTCAAAATAAGCGAAGCAGTACATCGCGCGATGGGATTCAACCCGTCAATTGGGAATGCCGGTTCGAATAACTCAAGCGCAGCATTGTTAGCGGGTATCCCGTCAATTTCAACCGGAGCGGGGCCCTGCGAAGATTCGCATGCCCTGACTGAGAACTGTGAGATCGAACCGTTCTATAAAGGAATCAAAAAGATCCTGCTGCTCGAGGTCGCGCTGGCGGGGGTGGTTAACTAAAAATATAGGACACGGATGTTGAGCTAGGGCGCGGTGGAACCGGTCGATCTCTTCAGACCAGGATCCTGGCCTGGCGTTGTTCCAGACTTCGGTACCCTGGGCCATTGAGTAAGCCCAGTCGAGCAGATCGCTGATATGAGTCAAAATTTGGAGGGGCGTGCGAGCTGTATCTGACTCTTTGAAATTAGCGAACGATTCAGGGGCATCGCGGACCGCTTTGGCGCCTCGATAGGCGAGGGTGGCGAGTGTGTGACGAAGCAGTTCACGTTTGGGATCAAGGGACATTCGCTAGTCTCGGAAAAAAATCTTCTGGCATACACAACCAGCTTCACTAGTAAGCATCGCCACGCAGCATCACCGGCAAAGTGCGCAGGATAATTTTCAAGTCAAGCAACAGCGACCAGTTTTCGATATAGAACAAATCCAGTCTCACCATTTCTTCAAACGGAAGGCGATTGCGCCCGGAGACCTGCCACAATCCCGTCATGCCGGGCTTCATGTCCAAACGCTTGCGATGCCATAACTCATAGGATTCTACTTCGTATGGAATCGGCGGCCGCGGACCAACTACGCTCATGTCACCACACAGGACGTTAAATATTTGGGGTAGCTCATCGAGACTCAAGCGGCGCAGCCATTTTCCTAGGCGGGTGATGCGGGGATCGGCTTGCAGCTTGTACACGGGCCGTCCGTCACTTCCGGCCCCAACCTCCTGCTGGCCGGCGATGAAGCGGCGCTGGAATTCACGATGCGTAGCGTCGTTGGCGTTCGGCCGCATAGTACGAAACTTATAGACAAGAAAGACTCGTCCATCCATTCCCACGCGTTCCTGCTTGTAAAAGACAGGACCCCTGGAATCCAGCTTAATAAGCAAGGCAAAAAACAGCCAGAACGGCAGTAGCAAGAGCGATGCAACCCCGGCAATGATTAGATCTGAAGCGCGCTTGATGACGCGCGCGGTTCCGGATAAGGGCGATCGGAAGAGCGTAATCATGGGCAGAGCGCCAATCTGATCGACCTCGGTTTTGCGGGGCAGGAAGTTGAAGAGACTTGGCGCGATACGGAACTCAACGGCACGGCCCCGGCCCACGCGCATCATTACGTCAAATAACGCTTCACCGGGAACGGTCGGATCCGCGATGATGACCTCATTGGCGCCGGACTCGACAATAGCGTCGGGTAACCGCTTCAAGTCACCAACTACCGGCACGCCTTCAAACATCTCCGACTTCGGACCCTCAGACCCATTTTCGACAATGCCGATCACTCTATATCCCAACTCAGGCCGGGCCCGAATTTCCTTAATAAAGGTTGCCGCTTCGGTGCCCCGGCCAACGACCAGTGTCGGGATCAGATTAATGTCCCGCCGGCGCGCGAACATCTGCACGGTACGCAGGCTAAAGCGCAGCAACACGAACCCAGCCAAGGCCAGCAGAAAATCAAGTACAAAAACAGCCCGCGCGTACGAGAAGGCGCGAAACTGAAAGCCGCCGCGATAAAGAAAAGCGCCGGCTACAATCAGCAGAGACCCAATCGCAGTTGCCTTGAACAGACGGATTGCATCCTCGACAAAAGAGTACTCGCCACGCAATCGGTAGAGATTGTAGTAAGCCAGCGTGATCGCTCTGATGGGAACGACCAAAAACAACAACGCGCCATAGGGGGCAAAGGCCGCAGTCCAGCGCCATCTGTGCGCCTGAATCAAAGAATCTCCCTGACGCAGATAGAACGCGGCTGAAAAAGCGCCGAAGGCCAAAATCAAATCAAAAACCAGTAGCGCGATCTTAACGCCCGGCACCACCCACGACGGTACGCGGGCCGGCACGCGTACGTTGCCGGGAGTTGTAACTGGCTGTTTGATGTGTTCAGCTTTCATCAAGTCAAAAGGCGCGAGTCAGGGGCTGAGAATGAGATCAACTACCTCAGCGCGCACGTGAAGCGCGCGACGTGGTTCCGCGCTGCGCTTCTTTTCGATTAACAACGACTGCACATCATCACTTGAGGTTAGCCGCTGCAGCTTGTTTTCCTGAACCAGTTCTTCATCAACTGCGGCCCACTCGCCTGCATAAATTGTCGCCGCCGGTATGCCAAGCGCTGCAGCTTCACGGTTCATCGTGCCCCCCGCGCTGATTACCAGATCCGAGGCGGCGATTAGATTAGCACCATCAAGCGCGTGTCGCGGTAAAATCAGATTAACCCGCGCCATACTTTCATATTCTGCTCGCTGCTTGTCCGTTCGAGCCAGCAGAATTGTTTTTACCTGCGGAAGGGAATGCAGGCGCTCCAGCAAGTCTGTGAACAACTTGTTTTCAAAGCGATGGTAAAGAGCTTCGCTGGCCGGCGGGCGCACCAGTACCAGCACGTCCTCCGGCTCAATGCCGAGCGTACGCAGCGTCGGGCGAAAGTTCGGATCAGGTGTGAATTGGGCCAGGTAAACATCTTCCTTGGTGCCCTGATAGCTTTTAACTTTTCGTCCCGCAGCGCCAAAACGCCGCAGCGCCGTTTGTGGAAATGAGCGCGGCACAATTACGCGCGAGGCCAAACGAAATGCCAGGTGATTGGCGGGCTGATGTTCGTAGTCCATCAGCGTCACAGTCTTTATCCCCAGAGCGCTCGCAGCGGCCAGCTGGGCGTAAGAGTTGTGACTGACAGCCAGATCAAATCCGCGCGTGCGGGCCCATTTTCCGAGCGCGCCGGCGCGACCGACGAGGTTCCCCGCTTTGCCGGCGAGCTTTCCGCCACCGTGCCCACCGATAACAAAAGGTATCAGTCCAGCCTTCGCGGCTAATTCAACTGTCTGCGCATAGTCTCGTGCCGTTAGCTCCACCTGGTGGCCGCGCTGCTTAAACTCCGGGGTGAGCGCCGCGAAGAATGGCACATGTGGCGAGTTAGCGAGATCGATCCAAATGCGCATGAGCGAATGGAAACAGAGAAGATCCAGTCAATGCCTTGTTATCTTCTACGCTGGCTTTCGATAAGTCGTGCCAGCGCGTAGGCCATCCAGGCTTCCGACCAACGCGTGTAGGGAATGCGGACCGTGTACCAGCGACGGCGTTGATAATAAAAGTACCCGGACGGATTCCAAAGATTATCGAGCGCCCAGCTGGTTATCTGGTCGGCTAATGGAACCGCGCCTGCAAAGCGTCCGCGCAATTCAACCAAAGCCACGATAGCTGCGCCAGCCGAGTGTGCGTCGGCTGGATAAAGACGATCGGGAAAATACTTGGGCCAGCCGTTGCTAAGGAAAAAACGTTCTTGCCAAAATTCAAGACCACGCAACAGAGCCGGCTCAAATTCCTCTCGCGCTGCCTCGCACGACTCAATGATGCGCGACAGACTCGTCAGAATAAATGCCGTATGGAAGTTGTCGGCCCACGACTGATAGCCATCTGCTCCATAAGCCCAGGACCCATCCGCTCTCTGGCGTCGCACAACATAACGCGTGGCCCGCACGGCCCAATCACAGAGACTTGGTTCGCCGCAGAGTTTACCCACGTGCGCCAAAGTTTCTCCCGCCAGCAAGCTGGCGTTAAAGACACGCGTGTGATCGAGCGGTGAATAGCTAAAACAGACTTCATCACCGGTATCGGCGGTCCGGTTCAAATCGTTCAGTATGAAATCACAGACGCTGCGCGCCAGCGGCAGGTACTCTTGATTGTCTAAACCTTCAGCCGCTTCGCACAGGGCGCGGGCGGCGAAAGCTGTGGGCACGATCGTCGGCGTGCCCCGCGGAGCAAAGAAGGCTCGACCCTGCCAATCAAAGTTATAGCCCCAGGCGGCGCCGCTAAATCCGGTCAGGCGCATCGCTAATAGATAGTCGAGCAGCTCCGCGGCTTCGGTTTCGGTTTCCCTGGTGGGGTGCGCGCGGTGGCGCGCTAGTGCTGCCAAAACGAAAAGCGCGATCCCTTTCGCGTTTCTTTCGGGTTGCACCCGGGCCAAAGCGCGAAAGTTGATTGGGGAACGCTTGCAGAATTGAGTCCAGAGCAGTCGCGCAATTCGCGAATTTCTAAAAGGGGTAGCCTGAAACAACTGGCTGTTCAGGCCGTCGAAAGGATCGTAGCCGGCAAAGTCACGGGCGCGACACCATGCGGTGAGTCTGGAATACGCGTGCGCAAGACTTTGCTCTGCCATTAAGAATGATTAACCCCGGCTGGCCGCCATCAAACAACCTGACAAATCCCTGCGACGATCGACACTTGCATTAAGCCTTTACTATCCGCCAGCTACCGATGTCTCGAGGCGCGTGGGGTTCTCGATGCGTTTCGGCGTTTCGATAAAGCTTTCGTGCCAAAGTTCAAACATCAGTAGCGTCCAAAGCGGCTTGCGATGATTGGCGATACCGCGATCATGCTCATCGAGCAGGCGCGAGACGTACTGCGCATCGAAAACACCGGCCCGTGCAATTCTGTCTGCTGATAAAAGATCGTGCGCCAGCGGGCGCAGTTTCTTTTTTAACCATTCGGCCACGGGAATGCCGAATCCTTTCTTTCCGCGCCGGGCTACGAATGGCGGTAGCAAATCTTCGACAGCGCGCTTCAGAATATATTTTGATTTTCGTCCGCGCAGTTTGTAGTTGCGGGGCAACGACGCGGCGTACTCGGCCACCCGCGGATCCAGAAAAGGAGCGCGCACTTCGAGCGAGACGGCCATGCTCGCGCGATCTACCTTGGTCAAAATATCTTCCGCCAGGTAAAGCTGAGTATCCAGGCTCTGCATGCACTCGATCATGTCGACGGCGTCGCACTCCTCAGCCAGGCGCCGCGCTTCGCCATAGATGTCAGCGTCGCTATGGCGCCGGACTTCGTCGGTCAGCAGAGCTTCCTGTTCGGCCGCGGTAAAGGAACCAAACCACATATGATGTCGCGACACAGGATCGTGATTGGCGCCGGCTACAAAGCGCCGCGCCCGATAGTCAAATGAAAGATTCTTCGTCTTCACCGGCAGCATTTTTACCAGCGGCTCAACCAACCCGCGACGCAGCAAACGTGGAATGCGCGTGTAGATTTCGGCCATGCGGTGGCCCAGGTACATTGGATAACCGGCAAAGAGTTCGTCACCGCCATCGCCACCCAGTGCCACAGTTACATGCTTGCGCGTAAACCGGGACAACAAATAGGTAGGAACGAGGGAAGGATCGCTGCACGGCTCATCCATCCATGAACCTATCTCGCCGACGAGGTTAGCGGCCAGATCGGCACTGAAGCGCTCTTCATGGTGATCAGTGCCTAGATATTTGGCGACCGCGCGTGCGTAGGACGATTCGTCGAACGATGCTTCAGCAAAGGAAATTGAAAACGTCTTAACCGTTTCAGTGGCCGCCAGCACGGCGAGCGCGGTGACGCAGGATGAATCGATCCCACCGGACAACAACACGCCGAGTGGAACATCTGAGACCAGTCTCATGCGCACTGACTCAGCCAGCAACTGGCGCAGATGCTCGGCTGCTTCGCGCTCAGTTGGCACTCGGCTCGGTTTCTTATAACTGAGTTTCCAGTAACGCTCGATCTCTACCTGGCCGTCTTCGAGCGTCAGGGTGTGCGCCGCCGTCAGTTTGTGAATGCCCTGGTAGATCGAGAGCGGCGCCGGAACATAATCAAATGAAAGGTACTGACGCAGGGCCTGCAGATTCAGCGACGGGCAGACTGCCGGGTGGGCCAGCAGTACTTTCGACTCTGAGGCAAACAACAGGGTGTTATCAAAGATGCCCCAGTATAGTGGTTTCTCTCCGAAGCGATCGCGCGCCATAAACAAGCGTCGCCGCTTTTCATCCCACAAGGCAAAGGCAAACATACCATTGAGATGTTTGACCATGTCCTTGCCGTACTCTTCGTATAGATGTGGCAGAACTTCGGTGTCGGAAGCGCTGCGAAAGGTATGGCCGCGCTTTTCCAAATCTGAGCGCAGTTCGCGATAGTTGTAGATCTCGCCATTGAGGACGACGGCAACGCTTTTATCTTCGTTGTAGGCGGGCTGCTCTCCGGTGACGAGATCGATAATCGCGAGCCGGCGCATCCCGAGAGCGACACCGGTAGTGACCAGCAGGCCTTCCGCATCGGGACCGCGATGGACCATCCGCTCGCACATCGAGTGCAACAGATTTCTGCCGCCGTCAGGAGGCGGCGTGCGAGAATCAAGATTGGCCCAGCCGGTAATGCCACACATAATGAATTGATGGTCCGAGAAGTCCCAGCTTGTCGAATCAGGTAGACAGACTTGAATCGGCGATCTCGCCAATGCAAGCAGGCAGGACGTTACTCCCGGAACCCGATTCGCTCACGAACCGCATAGATCGCTTTGGATTGCGACTCGTGATACGTGCGCACTTGCATTTCAGCCAGCAACCCCATCAGAAAAAACTGGATTCCGAGCACGAGCATGACCATGGCCAGCACGGGCAAGGGAGTCTGTACAAAGTCAGCATGATGCGGCCAGTTAGCGAATTTCATCAGGAAGGCAAGCAGGGTGCAAAATACCGAAAAAGCCAGGGTCAATAATCCAACCCAGCCAAATACATAGAGCGGCTTGGTTTGATATGACGCCATAAACTTGATAGTCATCAGATCAAAGACGACCTTGACCGTGCGCGACAATCCATACTTGGACTTGCCCATGGTGCGGGCATGATGCTCGACTGGAATTTCGGCGACACGTGCGCCGGCCCACGAGGCGTAGATGGGAATAAAGCGATGCATCTCGCCGTAAAGATTGACATCCTCAAGCGACTCACGACGGTAAGCTTTCAAAGAGCAGCCGTAATCGTGAAGCGGTACGCCGCCAATCCAGGAAATGATCCGGTTGGCGATCATGGAAGGAATTTTTCGCGTAAACAAACGGTCCTGACGATTCTTGCGCCAGCCGGAAACGACGTCATACCCTTCGTCAAGCTTCTCGAGCAACCGCACGATATCAGCCGGATCGTTTTGCAGATCGGCGTCCATCGGAATCAGGACCTCGCCCCGAGCAGCGTGGATGCCGGCCGCCATGGCGGCGGTTTGTCCATAGTTGCGACGCAGGGCCACGACGCGGACCCGCGGATCAACTCGCGCGAGGTCCCGCAGGACCTTCAGGCTGCCGTCAGTTGAGCCATCATCCACGTAAATGATTTCCGCTGAACGACCCAGCTTGTCGAGCGCGAGATCGATTTTCTCATGCAGCGGCAGCAGGTTCGGTTCTTCATTGAGCACCGGCAAAAAGATCGAGATCGCCGGTGTTGCGCCGGGCATTTGATCTGTCTGAGTTGGGTCCGTTGGGTCGTAGAGTGTCTTCATTAATCAATCAATTCTGCGCGCAACGCAGATGGCGGAAACGCCGAATGGGAGATTTACGTGGCGCAGTATAGAACTTTCAGCACCCAGTATGCGACCAAGCGCTCCATTCAGGCCGCCAATGGTGAGGTTATTTTCTGACGCCGGCCGCAGACCGGTCACGCGCATCAATATGCGTCCCAATAGAATCGGCGCAAAAAAGGTGAGGTTCGCAAAGGTGAACCGCTCGATCTCAAAACCAGCGGTGCGCACGGCCTGCTGTAATGTGGCTCGAGTATAACGACGCCGGTGATGGCTGATGTCGTCCTGTACTCCCCACAGAAACATAAACGCCGGCACGAACATAAGGGCGTAGCCCCCCGGGCGCAGCACGCGTCGCATTTCCTTCAATCCGGCGACGTCATCATCCAAATGCTCAACCACATCGAGCGCAGTCACCAGATCGAATGACCTTTCATCATAAGGCAAGTGCTCGGCTTCGCCCTGCCGTACGTTCTGCAAACCACGTTGGCGACAGAATTCCAGCGCGTCGCTGGAAACATCAACGCCTTCAGCGGCGCCAAACTGTGAGAGCATTTCCAGATTCGCCCCGGTGCCGCAGCCGATGTCCAAAATGCGTGGGTTGGTCTGGCCCAGGTCGCGGCAAATGCGTTTGAGAAAGCTTTCAATGATCCGGCGCCGGCCCGCGAACCACCAGTGACTACCCTCGACCGAGTACATGATCGAGTAGGTATGCTGCTCCATCTCCTGCGGCAGGGGGTTGCTGACGACATTCGGGTTCATAAAAATTCAGCTAACACAGATCGGCGATGTCTTTTAAAAGGATTCAACCGCAACAGTCTACGACAAATTAAAGTTTGTCGGGCAATGCGCTTTGGAACCATTCCACAAATCGATGAATTCCTTCCTCAATCTGGGTCCGCGGGTTGTAGCCAAGCAGCCGTTTGGCCTTTGCGATATCGGCAAATGTCTGCGGCACGTCTCCAGGCTGCAAGGGTTGCCAATCGATGACTGCCTGCTGGTCCAACTCTCGCTCGAGCAGGGCAATTAATTCGCGTAACTCAACTGTACGTGATTCACCCAGGTTGATGACCTCATAATTGCTCCCGGTGTAGTCAATCGCCGCGCCTACGCCACTGATAATATCGTCGATGTACGTGTAATCACGCCGCGTGGTGCCGTCGCCAAAAACAGGAATCGGCTGACCCGCGCTGAGCATGCGGGCAAATTTGTGAATCGCCAAATCGGGACGTTGCCGAGCGCCGTAAACGGTGAAGAAGCGCAGGCAAACGCAGCGCAAGTGATAGAGATGAGAGTAGGTGTAGCAAAGAAATTCGCCCGCAGCTTTGGTGGCCGCGTAAGGCGAGATCGGGTGGAAGATTGGATCGTCTTCGCTGAAAGGCACTTTCTTGTTCTCACCATAGACCGATGATGAGGAGCCGAAAACGAACTGCTTAATCTCGTGTTCCCGTGCGAGCTCAAGCAGATTCAAGGTTCCATTTATATTTGTTTCGGCATAAAGAATCGGTTGACTCAATGAAGGCCGCACACCGGCGCGCGCCGCCAGGTGGACCACGCAATCGAAATTACCTCGCGAAAAAATCTCTTTAAGCGCCGGCAGATCGCGAATGTCTGCAGTTTCCAATTCGTAGTTGGGATTGGTCAGTTGCGCGCTGATGTTTCCGTGCTTGATGGCCGGGTCATAGAAATTATTGAAGTCGTCGACGACAGTGACGCGCCAGGCGGCTTCCCCGAGCAGGCGATCGGCCAGATGCGAGCCGATAAAACCAGCGCCACCGGTGATAAGAATATTTTTCATACTCTAATTCTAAAATCCATCATTGAATTTTGAGCGTTGTACTTTGATCTCTCCCTTATGTCGTCTTATCTTGTCGGCACATCGCGGCGTTCAAATGGTCAAAGCACCAAACCCAAAAGATCAAAGCACAAAGCTCAAAGCACAAAGCTCAAAGTACAACCCCCCAATACCAACCGCTTACTTTTGACCATAGATCCAAAGATGCCAGCCCCAACGAGCTGCCATCCGACTCTCGAGCGAACGCGACAGCAGGTTGCCAACTATAGGAATAAACCGCTTGTTGAGAAAAAAGGTACGGAACTCAACCGACGCAAAATCCCGGAACAACTCGCGGGCCTCTCTGCGAGAGTAAACTCGCGCCAGAGGATTGCCGGCGCCATCAGTGTTCTGATTCAGAAACTCTTCCGCGCTCAATTCGCCATCCTTCCCCTCCTTTGGCTTTCGTGCATGTTCGCGCAATGACTCGACCGGCTCGCCGGTCAGCCGGTGAATCAGGTTCACACCAGCGTTCCATCTGAGCAGGTGCATACCGCCGCGGCGCAAGCGGCGAATGTTAATCTCATAATTATAAGAATTGCGATGATAGAGCATTACGATGGCGCGACCCTTTGGCCGCAGGACGCGATGCACTTCGCGCACAGCTTGCGCGGTATCCGGCGTGTGGTGCAGCACACCGTGGGAATAGACAACATCGAACGAGTCATTGGCGAAATCAAGACTCTCGGCATCGGCCGTGCAAAAGGTGCCCGGCAGATTGAACAACTCAAAACGTTTGCGCGCCAGCTCAACAGCGGCTTCAGTCAGGTCTACGCCGGTGTAGTCAGCGCCCGCCTTGGCGAACTGGGCTCCATCTGTGCCCAGACCACAACCTATCTCCAGGACGCGTAAGCCTTTCGTCGCGGAGAAGTCCGCCGCCTCGGGGATGTGCCATTCCGTTTCATAGCGGTGTTGCTCGACCAGATCATAGAATCGCCGGCTGCCTGGATCAGCGTCGGCAAACTTTGTCCCGCAGGGGTTCGCCTGCCAAAAGCTGCGCACACGTTCTTTGAGTTTGTTGTTGGCCTCGGACATCTGAGTCAGGTGAAGAATAGCAGAGCGATGGAAAGTCAGAAAGCGAGTTGCAAAGTCACGGTGAAATCCTTTCCTGCGGAGACCAATTGCGGCATCATGGAGTCGCTGGCTGCAGCGGCAAAAGCGGCATACCAATTTTAAGTCAGTCATCATCCTGCTATGACTCAAGCTTCCCGGCCCGAAGTCATTGTCGAATTCCTTTTCGCGGATGGCGCGTTTCACATCGCGATTAGGAACATCGGCGCCAGGCCTGCGCTTAAGATCTCAGTCCATTTCGACAAGAAGATCCTCGGTGCAGGTGGCACGAGAGAGATTACCTCCCTCGCGCTTTTTAAAAATATAGAATTTCTCGGGCCCCAGAGAGAGATAGTCGCCTTTCTGGATCACAGCAGTTCATATTTCCAGGGCCGGCAGCCAACCAGGATTGCGGCCAGGATTTGTTATCGAGATGCTTTCCAGAACAAGTATGAAGAAGTCATCAATCATGATCTGGAAATCTATCGTGATCTACCTTACCTCAACTCGACGGGTACATAATCTGAACGGAGGCGCGAGCAGATGGCACATCCTGAACCTTACAAGAACTTTAACTTCCTGGTCGAAATCGCAGGCCTGACCGAAGCCGGGTTTGCTGAATGCAGCGGTCTGGAGTCAAGCGTTGGTGTGATTGAGTATCGCGAAGGCGGCGATCACATCGTGCGCAAACTGCCGGGCCTGAGGAAATTAGGGAACATCACTTTGAAGCGAGGCGTGACTAAGTCGCACGAGTTGCAGGATTGGCATAAGAACATACTCAACGGGCAGGCTGATCGCAGAAACGGTTCCATCATTCTGCTTGACGATGCGCGGCAGGAGGTAGTGCGTTGGAACTTCTACAATGCTTTTCCCGCCAAGTGGGAAGGGCCGAACCTCAACGCAAAAGGTAATGAAGTGGCGATCGAGTCGCTGGAGCTTTGCGTCGAAGGCCTGGAGCGAGCGTGAGGGAAATTCGGATTTCAGTTCAGAATGCAGATTTCAGATTTGAAGATCTCGGATCGCAAAGCTCCAGATCGCAAAGGTTAGATCGCGAACTCAGCCAGTTGCAGGTTTCAAATCTGAAATCTGCAATCCTCAATCTGAAATCGCTTCACTTGCGCGCCGCGACGATGCGTTCGATCAGCTTTTGATCATCAGGCAGCAAGCCTACCTTAGCCAGCCGCGGAGTGAGCGTTAGCCAATTAGGGTCCATGGCGAACACCTTGCGAAACAATGGCAGGGATTGCTCAACACGCTGCATATTCACCAGCGCGACGGCGTGCCAATAAATCATTTCTGCGCTATCAGGAACCAGCTTTTCTGCAGCACTGTATTCGCGCAACGCACCTTCGTTATCTTTCTTTTCAACTGCCAGGTCGCCTGCGTTCATGTGATTGTAGGCGCGCTGCAAAGTCACGAGGCGGCGTAATTCCTTGAGAGGTTCGGGACTATCGTCCACGCGCAAATCGAAGGTGCGGTCCTTCCAGGCCTGGCCGGTTGGTTTACCAGTCACGACAATAATTGCCGCGGACTGCCGACCCCGTATGTCGCCTCCGGCTGCCTGGGCGGCGTCAAGAGCTGCGAGCATGCGCGTGGCCAGGTCGCCTTTGGTGTTCTCGAAGGCCTGTGCCATCGCCGGCCAAATCTTTTCATTCATCATCAGGTTCGCCTGCACGGAAAAATTTTTGCCGACGATCTGACCGGCAGCGGGAATGTCATTCTTGCCGGTCCACGCTTCGACATTTCCGTGTGCATCGATCATGGCCACTTGGCGAACATCGCGGCCTTCGTCTCCGGCTAATAATGCTTTCAATGCTTCCGGGCCTGTCTTGCCGGCGCGCATTAGCTCCAACCCGAGTTTTCCATAAGAGGGATCGACAAATGATTGCGTGGCAATCGCACCGACGCCGGCTTCGGCCCATGGAACGATGGAACCTACTGAAAACCAATGCGACTGCACGGCTACGCCTAACTCCCCGGTGAGCGGATCGCGCGCGACAATAGAGAATGTATGAACCGGCCGGTGGGGAATGTCCGAAGTTTTCGTGGCGGGCAGTTCCTGTGCGCTCCCAAAAGGAGCAATCAGCAAGAGCAGCAATAGCAGCAAGGTAAAGCGCATGGCGGGCCTCCAGATCTAAACGCAAGCCGTCAGCTTGCGAGCGGTTGATTCCCAGTCTCAGATCCACAATTAACAGGTGGCATCAAAATCAATTTGAAATTCATTTCGGGAGCTAGGAAGGAAAGGGATAAAACGGCGTATTGCGAAGTATCCAAAAGCCGAACACCACCAGATAAATGGCCCATGCATATTCAGGCCGCAGGGCGATTTGAGGCATGGGTCGTCCAGTGATTGCGCGGCGTGTGAACAGAATCAGGAAGATACCGGCTACGGGCAGCGTTACCAACAACAAAGGATTCAGCTCAAAGGCCCCGATGAAATTGCCGTGCAGCAGTTGATGTAGTGCCCGGGTTGTCCCGCATCCCGGACAGGCAAAGCCAGTCACGGTGCGAAAGGGGCAGAGAGGAAAGATTCCGGTGTGACCCGGCTCGAAGACAAAGAGATAGGCGGCACCGCTAGCGAGAAAGCTCCACAGCGCTGCCGCCACCAATCTCATTCTTCCTATCCCATCAACTGACATGAGACAGTCTAACTCTCGGGCTATCCCTGGCCTTAGAACCAGCCCTTTTTATTCTGGATGTAAGTGCGGACGAACTCCTCATCGCTCTTGGTCAGATAGATGATTCCCTCAATCAGGCCGATAATGCTGCCAATACCGCACGTAACTATGGTGATCACGATTTGAATGATCCCCTCGGTGGAGTAGCCGAGGATAAACTTATGAACGCCAAAGCCTCCCAGCAGGATGCCGCAAATACCTGCTGTCATTTTCTTGTCGGCACCCAGCGTTTTCCAATCCGTCATCTGACCCGGATTAACCGACTGCATTGGTTGATAGCCTACGCTGCCGCTGGTTGGGCCAAGCGGAGCCTGACAAGTAGAACAGACTTGGGCCAAATCATCATTCTGGCCACCGCATTTTGTGCAAAATCTCATCGTTGATGTTCCTGCCTAGTTATGGGTGAAATTTACGAAATGAATAAAGCCTACCAAATGATCGATCATCGTCCGGCCAGGATAAAATTCCCTATCTGCCAATCGCAGACATTATCCCCGCGAAGACCCCAAGGAAAAAACAAAGAACCAGGGATATGGCCCCGACAATAATCGAAATCCAAGCCCACATTTTCGCCTGCTTTGCGGAGTTTTTGGCTCCTTCAATGTCACCAGTTGCCTCTTTCTTGCCGACCTGCATGGCAAACATCAAGGAGACCAACCCGTGCGGTAGGCAACAACCCATAACCGAAACTACGGTGGCAATGATCGCCATCACCATGTTGTTCGGAATGGTTTCCGCCGCATTCAGCGACGGTGAAGGGGGAGTATATTGCTGTGACATTATGTTGTGCTACTGCTCCTATTACGCCAGCGAACCTCATCTGGGATTGAGGAGGTTGGATCAGCCGGCTGGCGTGTAGCCTGCTGGGGGCGCTCCTCCTCCTCCAAATCCCTGTGGCGGCGGAGGCAGATTCGAGTCACCTTTCCGTTTTTCGAAAATTGGTACCGCTATCAGGCCGCCCAGGGTCGAAAAGACCACTAGTAAAAAGGCAGTGAACAGTCCCCTCAGAATGGCGCCCACCACTGTTTGGCTGGCAGAAAATTGCTCGCGCATCATTTCCGCTTGCTGAGGGTTGATACTAGCAAGCCACTTGCTGACGAGTTGCATCATGGTAGCTCCCATGAGCATCGCGAGCGGAATGCCGATGATGATGTAGATGACCGCGCCGACGACGCCCGCCAGAACACCAAGCAACGCGCCCTCGCCTATGCTGACCGGCGCTGACGAGGCCTTAATGTAAAGGTATGAAGCCAATAGTCCTCCCAGAATGGCCCACAAGCAGCAACAGACGTTGGGAAGGTTGACAAAGGGGATTGCCGACAGCAATCCGACAACAACGCCGCCGATGATAGCTGGCTTTAATTTACTGTTCATAGACCTATACCCGCATCCTTAAAGTGACTTCCGTTAACAGAGCTTAAAGTGGAAACCTGGCTGGTTGTTTACTGCGATGAATAACTAACAAAGAGGGGCAGGATTGTCAACAAATTTGCTGCGTAGGGAGTTGATTACTCGACAGGAGGGCAGGTGTTTAGAGTACCGACTCCAGTCGGGCTTTGGCGGAACGAAAACCCGGCTGAAGTCGGCACACTGAACGTCTCTCCCTGTGGCTACTTGATAATTTCGATCCGATCCCCCGCAATCAATCGAGGGTCCCGTGTCTTCCCGGACTTGATGTCCTTCAGGTTGTATCGAGTAGTTGAGAGGTTGCCGTCGGCGCCTTCTCGCGACAATTCCACGATGCCTTCTGCCTGGCGCAATCCACCTGCGGCCAAAATTGATTGCATTAACGTAAGGCCGGGCAGAAAAGCCTTCTGGCCCGGATAGCCAATTCGTCCACCTATGTAATAGAACTCCTGCGGACGGGCTGTTACGTTGATCACATCACCCGGCCGAATCAACACGCCGGCTGAGGATGGATCTGTCAGGTCAATTGTTTGCGTGGGATTTCCCGCGCGCATGATCGAAGCTTGTGCGGCATCGAGTCTTGACTGAGTCTCGGCAAGCACTACGTAGAGCGGGACAGCTTCGCGCCTCAGAATCTTTGTGCCCCCACTGACAACTAAGCCGGTCACTGCTATCGAGTGACTCGCGTATTGCCGCACACTGACGGTTACTTGCGGAGCGTCATGCAAGGCGCGTCTTTTAAGTTCGGCCACAAGTTGCGCTTGAATCTCATCAGTCGTCAGCCCCGCCACTTGTACTGACCCGCCGATGACCGGCAGGTCAATGAGGCCACCTCCCATAACCGTGAAGAGAGTGGATCCATTCGTGGCTAAATTTCGAATGCGGATATCAATAACATCGCCGGCTCCTACGCGATAGATTTCTGTGAGAGACAACTCCGTGGAGCTGGGCGCAAGTGGAGCGGGTGCCGTCGTAGCAGATTGGCCTTTACCATTTACCTCGCGATCGGAAGTCGCCGTAAACACCTTTTCCGGTTTTTGTGGAGTTCTGGCACTATCGGTTCGGCCACTCGACTCCTGATTGGGTGCCATCGCTTCCGAAGTCGCTGCAGTCTTACCCGCCGTAGTCTTCGCCGATTTTTGCGCCGAGGCAACTGCGAAGTGTGAACCCAAAATGACGCAAAAAGCCACTGAAAATGCCTTGTTCATAGTTGACACCCGTCCTGCCCTCAAGTTTGAGGGACGAGAAAACGATCCTTTGTTGAAACAATTCCTACAGATAGAGAAGTTTAATAACAGGGATCTTCCCGAGTCGAAGCCAGGGTCGGCTCAACAAATCCCGAACCGCTTGTTATACTTTCGGTTTTCCTGGGGTGGCGAATAATTTCCGGCAGGACACAGTAGCGCAGGACAAGCGAGAGGACCTCGCTGCGGCACCCAATATTTGTCCGCACAATTATTCCTATGTATGAATTTGCAGTTCAACCAGCAGTCACCAGCATTCGCCGCCGCGGCGTAGTCATTACCGCGGTGACCCCGGCTAGTCTCGGTGGAGAGTTGGAATTGGAGCCGGGTGATCGTGTGATCAAGGTCAACGGCCGGGCGGTGCGGGACTACCTCGACTTTCGCTTTCAGACCGGTGGCGAAACCGAGCTGACGCTTGAAGTTCGAAAAAAGAGTGGCGAAGACTGGGAATTGGAAATTGAGCGCGATGAGAGTGAAGACTTTGGTCTTTCCTTTGAACAGATCGTGCCGCGCCAATGCGCCAACGAATGCATCTTTTGCTTTTGCAAAGGCAATCCTGACGACGCGCGCCCATCGCTTTTCATTCGCGACGAAGACATCCGCCTTTCGTTTCTTTATGGCAACTACACCACGCTGACTTCGATCACTGAAGATGAGATGCAGCGCATCATCGAGCAACGGCTCACCCCGCAGTACGTCTCCGTGCACGCCATGGATCTGGATGTACGAGCCTATCTCTTAGGGATTGAGAAGAGTCGCGCGGGCATCACAGATAAGCTGGAGCGCATGATGGCGGCCGGGATTGAAGTTCATGCGCAGGTGGTCTTGTGCCCGAACATCAACGACGGTGAAATTTTAAGGCAGACGATTTTCGAGTTGGCTGCGTTTTATCCGAAGGTTAGCAGCGTAGCGATAGTTCCCCTGGGCTTGACGCGTTACAACACTGACGAGCGCTTGACGGCGGTCACGCCCGAATTTTGTCGGCAGACGATCAAGCAGGTCGTAGCGATACAGGAAAAGTTGCGCGCCCGTCTGGGAACGACATTCGCTTTTCTTGGTGATGAGATCTATCTACGAGCAGGCAGAAAGGTGCCTGCTCGCAGGCATTACGGCGACTATCCCCAAATCGAGGACGGCATCGGCATGGTCCGGTCTTTTGCCAACGAATTTGCTGCTTTGATCAAGAGGTTAGATCGTGTTCCACCACCAGATCCCGGCAGTGTCAATGGCACAATCATGACCGGGACACTCTTTGCGCCGATTCTGGAAGAAAAAATTGCAAAGTTGAACGAACGGTTCGGAACTAAGCTTCAGGTTGCGGCTGTCAGTAACAATTATTTTGGCGGCGATGTTTCGGTTGCCGGCCTCCTGACAGGTTCCGACTTCGTCAAAGCCGCTGGCCAGCTGCAGGGTAATTTTCTGATCATTCCCCGCTCGACGCTCAAGAGCGATGAGGACATCATGCTCGACGGCATGACACTCCAGGATTTGCAGCAAGCTGTTGGCGTTCCGGTTCATCCGTTTGATATGCGCGCCTTTAGCGAGTGGATTTCCTGAGCGCCATCACCACACTGCATCGCTTATCCCCGAAAAGATCATGAACCCTGCTCAGCCAGAGACCGCGCCGCAAAAGAAGGTGCTGGATGTGGGGTGCGGGCAGAATAAATATCCGGGCGCAATTGGTATCGATGCGAACCCCCGCAGCCACGCTGATGTGATTCACGATCTGGGAGTGCTGCCTTATCCCTTTGCTGATGATGAATTTGATGAAGTCAGATGTAGTCACGTAATCGAACACGTGCCCGACGTTATGGCGTTTGTTTCAGAGCTGCATCGCGTCACGAAAGCAGGCGGCAGAATCAAGATTCTCACTCCGCATTACACGAATCCCGACTGGGCCACCGACCCTACTCATCGCAATCATTTCAATAGTTACTCGTTCACCTGTTTCATGCCGGAGCGTACTCCGTTTCCGTTCTACAGCGATATCGAACTCAAGCCGATCCTTTGTCATGTCAGCCTCGCAAATCTTTGGCGAGCGACCGGACTTGAGTTCATTACCAACCTTGACCAGCGCTGGCCCGCGCTGCGTTTCACGCGAAAGTTTTGGGAGTTCTACCTGTCAACAATTTGCCGCGGCAAGGAACTCCGTTTCGAGTTTGAAGTAATCAAGAAATAAGAGTGTCCTTTCTCCCCCGGTCGCGAGCGGCCGTCCCACGACCAAACCAGAAACTCGTACTAAAATCCGAAAATTCGTCGTCTGTGAATGCCGCTGGCGTCGGAAATCGAGGAAATATCTTAGCCAGGACGGGCACCGGCGCAGGCATATGTTTTGCTGGAACGTGTTTGGACTTCAATGTTCATAATCCTTCAGTACTTTTTTCGTGCCCAGGCGATGACCGGTTTGTTGCTGGTCTGTGCCTTGATTGTGTTTGCGCAAGGCGGGTCGATTCGAGGCCAACTTCTGCTCCCTGACGGGAACCCCCTAAATGAAGCGACGAGGATATCGCTCGAGACCTCGCGCGGTGTTAAGGCCACTATCTTCACTGACAACCAGGGGCGCTTCAGTTTCCCCGGTCTTACCCCCGGCACCTATCAGGTCATTGTCGAAGGGGATCGCACTCGTTTTGAAACCACGACTGCGAACGTTGAGGTGTTCCCCAGTTCCCCTGTGCTGCTTACCATCACCTTAAAAGAGAAGAAGGACGCCAAAACCAAAAGGGAGAATAGCGTTTCGGTAGCAGAACTTGACGCAGGGGTTCCATCGAAAGCTAAAAAAGAATTCGAGCGAGCCGGCGCCGCAGCGGCTGAGCACAAGACGTCTGAAGCAATCAGTCATTTGCGTCAGGCCATCGCCATCTATCCTCGATATCTAATGGCCCGAAACGATTTGGGCGCGCAATTGCTCGAACAGGGTAAGTTGGACGAAGCTGCTGATGAACTACGGCGAGCGTTGGAAATTGATCCCAAGGCCTTTAATCCACACCTGAACCTGGGGATAGTACTGGTGCAGCAGCATAAGTTCTCCGAAGCGGCCCCAGTTTTGGCGGAGGCTGTTGCCCTGAACGCTGCATCTCCGGCCGCGCGACTCTATAACGGCATGGCCCTGGAAGCTCTAAAGGATTTTAAAACCGCTGAGCGCGAGTTAAGAGCGGCCTTCGAACTTGGCAGCACTCCCTATGCAGTGGCGCTGTTCCATCTTGGACTGGTCTACATGAGCCAGGGGGATCGTGAGCGGGCAGTTGCCGCGTTCAAGAATTATCTCCGAGAGGCGCCGGCAGGTGCCAACGCTCAAGAGGCCGCAGCCTTGTTGAGGACCCTCAAGTAAATTTCCGAATCGGCGGAAAATTACTTTCCTTCGGTTGGTACTCAAAACACTCCAAAACGCCCGGGCCATCTGGAAAACTCTAAGCAAATCGTTAGGTTGAGAACTTGGGCGGCAATCCGAAGATTCGGAGGATAATCCAAATTCGGCAAGTTTATACGGATGTTTGGGCCTCACAACCCGGTCAAAGGTGAGCCTAAATGGAATTTAGGCCGCACCGGAATGCTGGCATGTTTCTTGCCACTTCGTTTCGAGTTATCGGACTTACCTTCGAAAAACTGGAACGAGCGGGCCAGAAAATTCACGCTTTCATTGTTGAAAGACAAGCAAGATAGCCGGAAGGCGTCTCAAATGAAACGTAACTTCCGTCTAGTTCGGAGCCCAATATTTAGCAAGACAGCAGGAGAATCTTATATGAGGAACTTTCCTAAGATACGAACGCTAATGGCCGGCGCCCTTTTTGCGCTGGCAATAGCAACGTTGGTTCTGGCCACCAGCCTGCCGGCTTTTGCGCAAGCAACGACCGGCACCCTGCGCGGCGTAGTAACCGACCCCAACGGCGGCGTGGTCGCCGGGGCAACGGTGATGGCCAAGAGTCAGACCACCGGGGTTACCACTCCTTCGACCACCAACGGCGAAGGTCAATATGTAATCAGCAATCTGCCTCCCGGCAAGTATACAGTCACGGTGGAATCAACCGCCGGCTTCAGTAAGAAAGCAGTTACTGATGTCAATGTCCCCATTGGGGTAACCACTGACCTGGCTATCGCCCTGTCGCTCGGTTCACCCACAGAGACTGTGACCGTTACAAGCACCGGCGAAGAAATCATCACGAGAGACCAGGCGCAGATTTCCACAACCTTTGAAACGCGCAAGATCGAAGACCTGCCCTCCAACGGAGCCGGCGGCGGTCTTGATACCCTCGCGTTGTTGGCTCCCGGTGTTGTTGCCTCCAGAAATAGCGGCGTGAACACCGACGGCGCGGGACTTTCGATTAACGGAAACCGCGGTCGCTCAAATAACTTCCAAATTGATGGCTCGGACAACAACGATTTGAGTATCGGTGGTCCGTCGCTTTTTGTTAACAATTCGAGCCAGGTTGCTGAGTACCAGGTTGTCTCCAGTAACTTCTCAGCTCAGTATGGCCGCAACTCCGGCGGAATTATCAACATCGTCACCAAGTCTGGTGGCAACGATTTTCACGGCGATCTCACTGAGTATCACCGGGACAACTACAAACTGAACAGTCTGACCAATCTCGAACGGCGCAATGCTCAAGCGCATCCGAGCCGCGATTTGTACAATGCGTTCGGCGGCACAGCTGGCGGACCAATTTGGTTACCCAAATTCGGCGAGGGCGGCAAATCGATCTGGAAAGGAAAAGATCGGGCGTTCTTCTTCTTCGCTTATCAGGGAATTCGAAACCCTTCGAGCTTTATCGCGCGCGGTGCCGGACTGGCTATCCTGTCGTCCGAGTTTGCGCGCCTCGGTACAAATTTCCCCGGCAACACGGCTATCACTGCTATAACCAATCTGAGCCCGTTTGCTGCGAAGCATGGGAATGTCCGGGTTCGCACCGATGCGGCCCAGGTGGCGGCCCGTGGCGGCGCGGCACCGTCGGCGTTCTACTTCGGAGTCTTGCCAACTGGTTGTACCACTCGCGTAATCCCTGTTGGCGCCACGCCCGCCGGAACCTGCGCAGCCTTGACCTATACGACTTATCTTAACCCTCAGACCGGTGCGCCATTTCTAACGGGCGGACCCTATGATGTGATCAATCTCGGCAGCGGGACCGGCACAAGCACGCCTGTTCCCAATCTTTACCAGGCAGGATTTCCGGAACGCGATTGGGCAGCTCCCTACACCGAGAATTCGTGGAGCTACAGGGTGACCGTCAAGGCCACCGAGAAAGATAACGTTGACTTTCGTCACCTTTATCAAAAGCAGCTCAACTTGAATAACGGTGGCTCTTCCAATGGTTTCACTTACGACGTTCCTGCCACCAGCAAGAACCTCGGCGGCACATGGACTCGAAATATTTCGAATGCCGTTGTCAACGAATTCAAGGCCACGACTCAGGATTTGAGAGTTGAGTTTGGTGGAGCTGATTCGTCGCTGGGCGCATTTGCGATTCCCAAGCCGGCGAATATCGGCAGTACCATTGCCAACATCACTTTTGGCGGTTCGCTGGTGGGTGTGAGGAACAGCTCTACTGCGCTGGCCACCATCGGCGGTGCAACCAATCTGCCGCAGGGCCGACTGGTGAAAGTCTATCAGTTTGCTGACACGCTGAGTATGAGCAAGGGAAGACACAGCTTCGTTATGGGTGCCGAATTTAAGCACCTGATCAACAAGGTTCCCTTCCTGCCCCTCTACCAGGGTCAGTTCACCTTCAGCACCACTTCAGCAACCACCCGCTTAATCAACAATGCTCCGTCAGCAATCTCGCTGACAGCTGGTGAGCCGGTGACGACCTACAAGGAAAACGATCAGTATTATTTCTTCCAGGACGATTTCAAGCTGCGACCAAATCTGACCTTGAATCTCGGCGTGCGCTACGAATATACGGGCCAGCCGATCAACCAATTGCATGACATCACCCTCGCGCGCGAGAGTGGTTCATCCAAGGCCATTTTTGATCCGACCTTGCCTATCGACGTACGAACCATCCCGTTCGTGCCACCGGATAAGAATAACTGGGCACCCCGTATCGGGTTTGCCTACACACCCCACTGGGGCAAAAAACTGTTTGGCGAAGATGCGACGGTGATTCGTGGCGGCTTTGCAATTTCCTACGATCCAGCGTTCTATAACATTCTGCTGAATCTGCAGAATGTGGCGCCTTACTCGGCGGCACTCGCCCTATCAAACGCCAACGCGCTCGCGTCTACAACGACGTCGCCGTTGCCGTTGCCTGGTAATCCGACTGGTGACAACAACCAGGCTCGGGCCATCGCTTCGGGTGTTTTGCCCCTGGGCAAATTGAACCCGATCTATCTAACCCAGACTAAAGTTGCGCCAAATTTCCACTCGCCTTATTCCGAACAGTTCTCTTTCGGCATTCAGCGACAGATTAATCGCAGCAACGTCTTAGAAGTTCGCTATGTCGGCACTCAGGGTGTTGGCTTGTTCCAGAATGTCAACGACAACTTCTTCATTAGGTCTTTGGTTAATGGAGTCGACCTGACTGCGGCACTTGGAGCAGGTTACACCTTCCCCTCGTTTTCGAATCTGCTGCCAGCTGGCACCACGTTCCAAACGTGTGTGGATGACCCGCTTACGCTGTTTGTCAACGAATCAACCTGCAACGGACGTCAAAAGCGCCAAGCGGGTATTACGGTTCGGGACAATGGCGCCCATTCAACCTACCATTCAATGCAGTCCCGTTACTCTGGACGCTTCATGAAGAATGCGCTTTCAGTGAATGCTTCTTACACCTGGAGCAAGACGATCGATAACGCGAGCGAGATCTTCGCCTTCGCCGATATCTCTTCGCCAAATTCACAGAACCCATTCGATCGAGGCAATGGCGAGCGTGCGCTTTCCAACCTGCACCGCCCGCATGCGTTCTCGGCCAGCTTCATCTATGACGTCCCTCTGTTCAAGGAACAGCGCGGCGCCCTGGGTCATCTGCTCGGTGGCTGGCAGATTAATGGTGTACAGATAGCGACCAGTGGTAATCCATTCACGCCCAATCAGAGTTCTAACGGCTCATATGGGCTGGGCACGGCTTACCTGACTTCTGGTGACCGACCGTTCATCAGCAATCCCAACGCTCCGGTAAACACTGTGGCGATTGCCGCAACAGATGCCTGGGCACTCTATGCGGACAGCCCCTTTGTTAACGGTAACTCCAACGTGTTTTATAGCGTTAACACACATAATCAGGGTGGTGGTTGGGTACCGGTAAATCTCAGTGACGTGCGCTTCGTGATCAATTCCCTGGGTTCGGCCAAGATTTTCGGCACTCCCTTCGGAACCATGCCACGTAACTATTTGCACGGACCTGGGATTAACCAACTCAACATGAGCTTGTTTAAGACCACCAAGGTTGGCGAGCGTCTGAAAGTTCAGATTCAGGCTTCAGCTTTCAACGTGCTGAATCACCCGAATCCAGGCTACGGCGTCAACGCCAACGGCTACCTGCCGAATGCCACACTGGAAAATGCAGGCTCCAGGAACGGTAACGCCTTTAATGATTTCGGCGATATCAATCTGTCACGTCGCGTTATTCAGTTTGGATTGCGCATCATCTACTGATCAAGTCTTACCAGTAGACTAAAAAGGGAGAGCCTCTGGCTCTCCCTTCTTTTTTGTGCGCTCGCACCGCGTATTACATGGATATCACAGTTTGGTTAAGAGCAGAGCAAATCAGGTCACTCTAATTGCCTACGACGAAGTCGAGGCTACGGGCCACTGTCTGTGTCTTCTTATCAGCGAGCGTGTCGGTTACAACTAGAGTCATGACGTAATGCCCGGGTGCAACCTTAGAGAGACCCAACTGGCCCAGCTTTGTGATCGGAGCAGTACCGTCACTAGCAACGTCCTGCTCCGGTTCGCGAAACAAGACTCGGTTCCCCTGGCTAATGATCATTTGTGATCGAAGTTGTGGTCTGCCGTCCTTGAGCTTGGGGTTGTAAATCATAGCGACGTAGCGCAGGTCTTGTTTTGGGGTGAGATGTCGTTGAGCACCCAACGGCGTCAAACCTTTCGGTTGGGAATCTACCGCGATCAGGAAAAGACTGCTCATGGCAAACTTACCCTTACTGATGTCAGGCACTTCCAGGTACTTTGAAAAGGTACCAATGTTTCCTGTATTAGCATCACGTACCACCGAGCGCACTTGATAATAGCCAGCCGGCAGCTCTGTAGATGCTGAATAACCTACGCCATCAGCTTGCACGAGCTTGTAGGTTGCAGGCGACAAGTTGAGATTAATAGTCTCACTGAGGCTGGCGTAACGCCGTCCCATTTGATCAAAGATCAATGACACAACGTCGAACGAAGCTTGATGAGTGCCGGCTGCAGTCTCGGTAAATTGGAGTTTGTCTGCGCCGATGAGCAACTGCACATCGGCTGTGGCTTTGCCCGGCAGGAACTTCAATGCCACATTAGGCGTGACATCTATATCGGACTTCGACAGTGGAGAAAGAGCTGCGGCCGCGATCTCATCAGCCTTGGTGCGCGGTCCCAAAGGCCGATCTTCGCGTGCCAGGTAGCTCTTATGAGCGTATACCTTGACTCCACCCCGCCGGACTTTGATCTCCAGTTTATGGTTTTTGTTGTCAAGCTCTGTGGGTCTGAATGCCAGGCTATAATAGCCGTCGCTGCGGGCCAGTATCTTGTCCAACCCAGCGTCAAAGTTATTCGTGTTGACGACTGAGACTCCGCCTGTGTAACCGGCCACAGTGCTGAGGCCGAGATGCTCAGCGCCTCCCGCGAGCATTCCGCCCAGCGCGGAGTTCTCGCCGGCGTCGCCTTTGCCGAAAGTAGCATCTTCAATGGCGCTGGCGGCGCTCATGCCGCCTCCCATCGCGCTCTTAGCCGGTGTTGCCTGAAAACCTTTCACTCCGGGTGTAGCCCGCAAGCCACGCGGATCCAGCGAATTGATGACTACCCCTGCGCGAAACGCATTATCAGTCAGCTGAGTCAGGAGAGCTGTACTGTTCGAATAGCTCGCTCCCGACGTGTTGATTTCGAATACTGGTATGCCGGCCGTGATGAGCACGATATTCTTGCGCCCGGGTATTTGCCTCAAGCCCTCGATAACCAGGTTCGCAGTAGTAATCGCAGAAAGACTTCGATTGAAACGAATGTCGGCGTCGTTCGAACTGTAGACCGCCGGCGGTTCGTTGACCCGCTGAGATGCGGTTGGCGAGTCGGACGCCTGCGAGGCGCCAGGCGCGTCGGACGAATGCGAGGCGATGGGATCTGTTACGGTTTCAGGATCCGGAACATCTGAAGTGCTGTAGGGATGTACTACCAGCGTGATCGCGGAGATGGCCCGGCGCAGGAGTTGTTTGTCGGAAGTAAATTGTTGTAACAGACCCTTACCGCCGATTACTCGTACGATGGCTACCAGGTCACCCTCGCGCATTTTGTTGTCCACAAAGTCCAGCAACATTTTGCGCACCACAGGCAGGTCGGGAATTTGCATAGTCAAGTCATCCACCACGAACGCTACCACACGCTTCAAGTCCTTTGCGGTAACGCCTGTCTTGCCCGCACTTTCAACTTCCTTTGGAAGTACAGAAGTAACAGTTTCATTCGCACGATTACCTTCCGTACGTCCCGCTCCGCTGCGTCCTACGAACTCCATGAATTTGAGGTCCTGCTTCTTTCCCTGATCGTAAACTTCGAAATCTTCAAGTTTCAGATCGTCAAGGATCTTGTCGTTCTTGTCGGTTACGACCACATCAGTCTGAACCAGTTGCGTAGTAATTCGAATCACATCATCCGGGATTGATTCCTGTTCAGTCGGTAAAGGCTTTTGAGTTGTCTGGGTTAGGACCACCTGGCTCCATACGGCCAGGGCCAATAGGCAAGCAATAGTTCTTTTCACAGCAGTCTCCTTAAAGTAAGGCAAAATGATCGCGGGCAGTTGTGCAAAATTATAGGTTAACTAACCGAGTTTGCGTAATGAAAGAGCACGCGGGTCAAAAGCGGGGACGAAAAGATTTCTGACCCCGGCGCGCGTGCAGAAAAAAAATAATATGCTCGCTTGGCAGCGCGAACCATCGAGAGAAAGAAAAAAAACAGTAGTCAAATAGGAAGGGTCAGTATACTCACCTCCAAAAATTTGAAAAGAGAATCCGGAAATTCGGATCTTTGCTCTTATTCACTGATGTGCGATGCGCGCAAATCTTAGTAAATAGCTATTTCCGGTAACGTCGCTTTAGTGGCGTGATGATTGCCTGTCATAAAAGCAGTCCAGCGGTCTTACGATTCGTTCAGAGTAGTTATTCATTTCCTTTCGCCCTTTTACTGTCCCGGAATGGGTTATCCGTTTAGGTTAGCCTAGTCGTTTGCTTGATCAGTCCGCAAGCAGGATCCCCTGCTGCAAGAGAACAAAACCCGGTTTCTTAAAGTCAACCCTCAAGGTTGGCTGGTTTTCGATCTGATCGAAACGACTCTTATTCATTCGGGACATGATTGAAGACAAGAGCGCTCCACCTAATGTCCTCGATCTGTGGGTGATGCTTGCCCAGCGGCTGGCTGGAAAGGCGTCAGGATTCTGAAGAAAACTCATTTCACGATAGGCGCAGTCCTATCAGTAACTAATGTCAACCCGATAAGGAGTCTACTTATGCGAAGAAGCAGGTTTGCTAGAGGTACACAGTCAGGAAAATACTTTGATGCAACAAAACTCGCACGAAAAGCCCTGGTATTTCTGACGCTAATAATGCTTGGTGGATTATGGTCGATCTGCATGGCCCAGAGTACGATCACACGAGTCACTGGCGTGGTGAAAGATTCAAATGAAGCTGTTGTTCCCGGAGTTAAGGTCACGCTGATTGACTCGGCTACACGAGAAGGAAAGACTGCAATCACAAATGACGACGGGGCGTTTACTATCACGGACGTGCGGCCCGGTGCTTACTCGTTTACAGCCGAGCGCACAGGCTTCAAGAAGACTCAGATTACAGGCATTCTCGTACACGTAGGCACACCCGCAGTCCTGGCGGTGGTCCTCGAAACCGGCGGTCTGACAGAGACGGTTTCGGTAACTGCCTCCGACAGCCAGTCCCTGATTCGTAGCGAGGACGCAAAGCTCCTGACGACGATTGACATGAAACAGGTGCAGGACCTGCCTCTTAACGGACGTAATCCTATCAATCTGGCGGGCGGCGCCGCCGGCGTGAATACAAACACGAACGTGCGCCAATCCGTAATCAACGGTCTGAGAGGCTCCTTTTCCAATATCACCTGGGATGGCATCTCGATCAACGACAATCTGGTGCGTACCGACTCCCTTTTCGGTGTCAACACGCCCAGCGTCGCGGGTGTTTCAGAATTCAGTTTGACCACCCAGAATGCAGGACCGGATGAGGGTCTGGGTATTGCGCAAGTGAAGCTTACGACTCCACGCGGTGGAAAGAAATTTCACGGCAGCGTTTACGATTACTATCGGAATGACAAGTTGGATGCCAATACGTTTTTCAATAACGCCGGTGGACTAGCCAAGCCAAAGTTGCTTCAGCATCAGTACGGCGGCAACATCGGCGGTCCCTTTGCTTTGCCGCGATTCGGGGAAGGTGGTCGGCATTTTACGCAGAAGGGCAAGCTCTTCTTCTTCTTTTTCTATGAGAAGACCAACACGACCCAGGATTTCACGCCGCTACGTACTGTCTTATCCGCCACTGCGCGCACAGGAGTATTTACATACCTGGCGACTTGCGGCGTGACTGGTCAACCAGCGTGTCCCGTAGGTATCACGAACGGCCAAAAGCTGCAGGCCAATCTGTTGACTTTGAGCGGTCGACCGATCGACGCGCGTATTCAAACACTGATTAATCTAACTCCTGCCTCGAATAACAACGATGCCGGCGATTCGCGCAACACGCAGGGCTTTCGCTTCAATACGCCCAATGGTAGCACTGGGAAGAACATAGGATTCCGCGTAGACTTCGACGTCAATTCGAAAAACAGGGTAGAGGTTATCTACTCGCGGTTCGTATCCAAATTGCCAAACGATGTCCAGCTAAATGACATCGGCGAGCAGTTTCCGGGTCTCCCCGGCGGCGGTCAGCAGTCCATCCGTCCGCGCTTATCGATGGCCTGGAACTCGACCCCCACTTCAACTATCACTAATGAACTGCGAGCCGGCTACGCTGAGAGTACGCCGATATTTTTCAACGCGGAGAAGTTTAATCTGGGTTATCGGCTGAGTCTTCCCTTGATCACCAACCCAATCCAGAACTTTTTACAACAGGGTCGTATCCCCACCAGCTATGACTTGATGGACAATGCCTCGAAGGTGAAGGGCAGTCATCTAATTAAGTTCGGCTTCCTGGCACGTCATGTCAGGATACTTAACTTTAACGATGCCGGAATCGTGCCGCAGTTCACGGTCAACTTCAACTCGACGACAAACACGATGCCGGTGGCAAACAACGCGACCAATTTTCCAGGCGGCATCTCTTCCAGTGAGTACACCAATGCTTCAAGTCTGCTGGGTCTGTTGACCGGAGCCGTCAGTACTGGTACACAGACTTACAATGTGAAGGACCGTACCTCGGGGTTCACCCGCGGGGTTGGATCAGTTCGACACCTTGATTACAACACGTTGGCATTTTACGGCGGTGACACTTGGCGCTTCAGACCCAATTTGTCATTGAACTTTGGGTTGCGCTGGGAATACATCGCTCCACTGACAGAAAGAGATGGCTTGGGTCTGATGCCCAAGGACACGTCACTGGCTGTTCTTAGTGATCCAAATGCAATCCTTGACTTCGCCGGCAAGGGCACCGGACGGCCCTTTACGAAGAAGGATATGAATAACTTTGCGCCGAATGCCAGCTTTGCCTGGGACCCACTCAAAGATGGCAAGACCTCTATTCGCGGTGGCTTCGCTATCTCCTACGCCATCGATAACAATGCGACCGTGCTGAACAATTCCTCGGTCGCCGGTAACGCAGGCCTGTCGTCAGCGCTCACGAATAGCGCTCTGACGGGAACAGTGAGTGGAGGCGGGATCATCACTCTGGCGACGCCAACCTTTAAAGTCCCGCGCACCTTGGTTGATCAATTGACACTAAGTCAAAATCCCACTCTCTTTACCACCCAGTTTGACCTGCCTACGCCCTATGCCGCGCAATGGAACGTTGGAGTCGAGCGGGAAATTTGGAAGGATACTGGACTGTCGGTTGGTTATGTAGGCAATCGCGGAGTCAAGTTAACTCGCGGTCTCGACACTAACCAAACGATTATTTTTCAAAACGGTTTCTTTGCTGACTTTCTCCGAGCCCAGGCGAACCTGGCGTTGACCGGCAACCCAGCGTGTACAACCGCGGGCTGTCAAACGTTGACGGTATTTCCCAAGATCGGTTTAGCCGGTAATTTGGGGAATGCTACGATCCGAACCTTGATCAGTCAGGGTCAGGTGGGAGAGCTTGCGTCAACCTACGCGCAGTCGCGGAACACTTACCTGACGATTGGAGTTAACGGTGCGACGGTCGATCCAGGCTTCTTCCTGCCGACCAACAAGAACGCTTTTGTTACTGACTATGTCGGCAGCAGTGGCTGGTCGAATTATCACGGTATGCAGGCTGAGATTCGCAAGCGTCTGACTCATGGGTGGTACTACCAGATCAATTATACCTGGAGTAAAGCCTTCACAAACGCCGAACAAGCTCAGGCTGAATTTGCCCCGTACCTTGATAACACCATCGGGGACAAGTTGGAGAAAAAACGCAATAACCAGGATGTCCAGCACGTGATCAAAGGCAACGCTGTTTACGAGCTGCCGTTCGGCCCTGGCAAGAAGTTCTTCAACGGGGGCGGTGTTGGTGGGAAAATCCTGGGCGGTTGGCAGGTAAGTACAATCGCTCAAGCAAGAACCGGCAGACCTATCTCCTTCATCTCGGGACGTGGCACCGTTAATCGCTCTGGCCGCTCTGGTAACAATACGGCCAACACTACGCTGACACTAAGTGAACTTCAGGGCCTGACCGGACTGTTCCACAATCCCACGACTGGCCTGCCGATTTTGCTCGATCCGAAATTAATCGGAAGTGACGGGCGTGCCAGCACCACCTACTTCAGCCATCCGTCGGCGGGTCAGTTTGGCCGCTTGAGTCTGACACCTGTTGACGGTCCCGGTTACTGGAACGTGGACACGGCGCTGATCAAGAGGACGAAATTCAGAGAAAGCATGAATCTTGAATTGCGGCTCGAGGCTTTCAATGTCTTCAATCACACTAACTTCTCGGTGCCCAATTCGCTCGATATCAACAGCACGAGTTTTGGGAAAATCACCAGTACCTTCGATCCCCGGATCCTGCAGTTGGCTGTTAAGTTCAACTTCTAATTGAACTGTCGTGCTCCGGGTTTGGAGAATCTCAATCACGTTTCTTTTACTCTGGGCGTTGGTCTCGCAAGACAACGCCCAGTTTGTTTTTCTAGAGTTGTAATCCTGGAATGATCCATATCGAGCGCCGGCTTTCCACCGGCTCCTATTCATAGAACAGGGAGAGATCGATGAAGAAAATTTTTACCCAGGCAGCCGGGCTTCTGTTCTGCTTAATCCTCGCCGGCACCGGCTTATGTTCAGCGCAGAACAAAACAGACCGAAAGCTTACGGCCGAAGAACTGGTGGCGAAACATCTCGACTCGATTGGCCCAGCGGAAGCAAGAGAGAAAATTCATGGTCGGAATATCAAGGGTTCCTGTCTGTTGCGAATTCGTCAGGGCGGGAACGGTCAAGTGGAAGGGTTGGCGCAGATGGCCTCCCAGGGGAATTTGAATCTGGTATCTATGACCTTCGACAGTCCCGATTATCCCGGCGATTCGTTTAAATTCGATGGCAAGAACTTTACCGCCAGCCAGTTCAAGCCAGGCTTTCGCACTTCACTGGCCCAGTTCTTCGTCATCCACCGAATCCTGTTCGCAGATGGTTTGGTCGGCGGAACTTTGACGTCAGCCTGGCCGTTGGCTGATGTGAAGCAGAAGAATCCCAAGCTGAAATATGCCGGCCTTAAGAAAATTGACGGCAAACAACTCCACGCACTCAAATACGAACCACATAACGGCTCGGATATCTCAATTACACTCTTTTTTGACGCGGAGACGTTTCAGCACGTGCGTACAGAGTACGAGCAGACTGTTTACACGACTGATCAAACGAGAATCGCGGGCGGCGGCGGCAGGGTACCGGCAACCGGACCGCAGCGGTCTTCAAATGCCAAGGTAACTGCTCACGAAGAGTTCTCTGATTTCAAACCGGAGGGCCAACTAATACTGCCGCACACCTATAAATTTGAGCTTGAAATTCAATCCGAAACCAGACCCACTCTCGTCGACTGGACTTTTACTCTCAACGACTTCGTCTACAACCTTCCGCTCGAGGTCAAGGAGTTCAGCGACCATGAGGAATGACGGTTGATTGATGCCCTTCTCACAACCCAATGCATTTTCCTTTCAGAACTTTCTGCACAGCGTCCGGGGCGAAAGTTTGTGGGTTCCAACCGGGTCGCACCCAGACAGAGCCGTCCTCATACTCTATTTTATTGATGATGATTCTTGCACTTAAGTTCTTCTCAGGCTTGTCTCCTAAATTCGCGGCATCAACCAATCGCGTGGGAGCAAGCGGGCTAAGAAGTTCGATACCGGTTTTCTCGTTCGGCTTGGTTTTGATAGAGCAATAAAATTGCCGGTCCGTTGTGTCCGGCTCAGCCTCAGGTTGGTATTCCCAGAAAAAACCGCGGACAATTTTTGTGCTCGCATTTTTTACCTGAAGCCGGTAAAAGTAAATCGGTGCATTAGCCTGGCTTGAATTCCTGGCGTTGGCCTCAGCCGCACTCATCTCTTCGCGACGGGCTTGCATGTCGCGCCGATTTTGTACTTCCTGAGGTTCGTTCCTGGCTGTCTGGTTGATCGTAATCGGCCCGTTTTGGGGCGGGTCGAGGTCGCTGATTGAACGGATTACTCCGCTGCCCTTTTCATACTTACCGCAGCTGAATTTGAGCACGATGAGATCGGAACGATCTTGAGTGGTTTGCGCTCCCGCCATGGTGGCGAGCAGTAAGGCGAAAGCAAGAGACACCTTCATGATCACCTCATCAAGACTGAGACATCGATTTGCTCCAAATGGCTATGACGAATGATCAGTCATGGGAAATGAGATGTCAATGCGGGTTGCGCGCGCAGGCTGTGCAACTGGACTGCGCCGTTTAGTCGACACAGTAGAGCTTGATTCAGATCCTTAAAACGAGGATTATCCTCCGGCAGATGAACCCGCTCGAACACGAACTGGTTGTGGCCCCACTCGGCGCCGGTGATCTCATCGACCGTGCGGTGCGCCTCTATCGCCGGCATTTTTTTATTCTCATTCGAATCGCTTCGCCTCCCGTCGTCGTGGCCGCAGCTGGTTCTGTATTGCAGGCGATCAGCTGGCGAAGGCTCTTCGTCACATCGAGCGCCAGTTCGGTCGCAATTTATCTTTTTCTTGGCGTGCTTGGATTTCTGCTGACGGTGGCGGGGATGACCTTCAGCTTAATCGTCATGGGCGGCGCGACCCGTAACCTTGTAACTCATTTACTTTGGAACGAACCTGTTTCGGCGCGCACAACCTATGCGGCCGTCAAGTCGCGATTCTGGGGTCTGTTGTTGGCCTCCCTGTTCATGGTGCTGTGGCTGGGGATCTCGTTCTTTTTCATTATCGTTGTCTGGTACATAGTCTTTGCGATGGTGGTGGTGGGCGCGATCCTGCTGGGACAAATTACGCCCGTCTGGGTGGCCGCAATGGTCGGCATTGTCTGCAGCATAGCGATTACTATCCCGACTCTCTGGCTGCTGTTTTTCGTAGGCGGGCGCATTGCCTATGTACCGCAGGCGATGCTGGTCGAAGGCAAGGGAGTGTTCGAAGCTTTGGGCCGCAGCTTTACGCTGGCCAGCGGCAACGCGCGCCGGCTGATGGCCATGACGCTGTTTGCATTCTTCGTATCCTATTCAGCCCTTATGATTCTGATTGTGCCGCTCGGCTGGGTCGGCTATATCAGCGGAGTAGATCTTTCGCCTTTTAATCAAACTGAATGGCCGGCCTGGTACACGATTGGTTACAACGTCATCCTGCAAATCAGCCACCTCTTACTGGCGCCGGTGTGGATGCTCGGCTTGTCGTTGCTTTACGTGGATGAGCGAGTGCGACATGAAGGTTACGATATTGAGCTGATGGCTGCGCGGCAACTGCCGGAGATGCCCAATGTGGCGGTAACCTCTCCGCTTGCTCCGGCACTGTCTCAGGGCCCGATCAAAAGACTACCGCCGCCGCAGGCGACGGGCAGTGTGCTTGGTCTCAGATAATTATGAACTTCAGGACATCAGAGTCCGAACCTGTTTCGTCATCGTACCTCCGCGGCAAGGCGAGGCGTGCCACTCTCATATGCGCACTGTTGCTGATTTGGTTCCCTACAACTTTCGCATCCTCCCTGGATGAATACCGGGACCGAGTCGCTAAAGGCATCGCTGCTCTCGAGGTGTTACGCGATTCTGATCCGTTGCCGGCGGGTAGTAAACGCGAGCAATTGGTGGCCGCCAATATCCATCTCATCCGAACCCTTTTGCCACCTGCTGGAATAGTTGAATGGCAGGGAACTAGCTTCCGGATCGACAACAACTGGCTGGAAGAGCAGCTGAGGAAAATCGAAAACACCACTATTACAGAGGACCAGCACAATGTGCTCATCGACCAGACGCTGGAACGATTGCGTGGTTTACAGGCGCGGTTCGACGAAATCGATAAGAGCCAGTCGGACAAGGTGCCGAACAAGGGAGAGATGAGAGAGCGGTTGGCGGATGTTCTGGCGCGCTCAGAATACGCCCGCACGGTGAAAGAAGAATCGGCCCTCAAGAAAATGCTGCGCCAGCTTTTCGAGTGGATTGGCAAACTGTTTCCCAAAGGGCGAGCCTTGAGTCCGGGAACCGCCAATGTAGCGACACGGTTGGCGCAATTTTTTGTAATTGGCCTGGCCCTTGCCGCTATTGGCTATGCGACCTGGATGTTCGCGCCGCGCTTCCTCAAACGCAACAAGACAAAAAAGAGCGGCCCCGCTGAGGCCCGTATTGTGCTTGGCGAGCGCCTTGAGCCGGATCAGTCGGCCGCCGACCTGCTGGCCGAAGCCGAAGCGCTGGCGCGTGCCGGCGATCTGCGCGGCGCAATTCGGAGGGGCTATATCGCTTTGTTGATCGAACTCGCCGACCGCAAGCTAATCAGTCTGGCCCAGCATAAAACCAATCATGACTATTTGAGATCTGTCAGAGAGATGCGCGACCTTCATCAGAATATGGAGCGGCTGACAAATAATTTTGAGCAGCATTGGTATGGACTGGTGCCGCCAAACGAGAATGACTGGCTTGCTTTTCGAGCCGGCTACAGAGCTGCAGTGAGCACAAACTGATTTATGCGCGATCGACTTCTCATCATTAGCTCCATCGTTATTGTGATCGGTCTTTTGATCGGGCTGAACGCTGTCAACTATGTGCAGCAGACCGAACCGGAAGAGAGTGAGGTGGCTGCGAATCGTTCAACCTACAACGCCGGACCCACGGGCACGCGCGCGCTTTTTGATGTGCTCAATGAAGCGGGTTACAAAGTGACGCGCTGGCGCGAGTCGCCGGACAGCTTGCTGAGTCAGTCGCGATCGCGAATTTCAACCTTTGTGGTGGTTGGCCGAACGCAGTTGCCGTTTGAAGAAGCTGAAGCCCGGAACCTCTTGCTGTGGGTAAAGCAGGGTGGCCGGTTGGTGCTGATCGATCGCAAGCCGGATGCGAAACTCCTGCCGCCATCGGGTTCATGGTCAATCGAGATCCAAATCCTCCAGTACGTCTTAGCAAATGTAGACCCTGGAAATGCGACCGAGATGACGCAGGACACCAAGGCCATTCATCCGGTCCAGCCGACGCTGCTGACCCAGAACGTCGAGGCGGTCAAGCCTTCGCGTTTTGCGTCCAACATTGAACTGAGTTACAAAAAAGCAAAATTAGTCGTCAGCCGTTTACCGGATGAAAGTCCTTCGCCCACCCCGCTGAATGAAGAAACCGAAGCACCAGCCAACCCGGCGCCGGTGGTCCATCTGGGCGATTCAAGAGGATCAACGCTGGTCGATTATCCCCACGGCGCCGGAAGCATTACGGTGCTGAGCGATCCTTATATTGTCGCGAATGGCGGCATTTCGCTTGCAGATAATTTGCAGCTGGCAATTAATATCCTTGGCGGCAGCAAGGGAGTCATTGCCTTCGACGAGTTTCACCAGGGACGCGGCGCCACTCATAACGCGCTGGGAGCTTATTTTGCCGGCACGCCAGTGCTCGCGATCTGTGGTCAAGTGACATTGCTGATACTTGTCATCATCTGGACCAGAGGACGACGCTTTGCTCGTCCGTTGCCGCTGCCGCAGATCGATCGACGTTCCAGTCTCGAGTTCGTCGCTTCCATGGCTGAGTTGCAACAGCGGTCCAGGGCACTGGATCTGGCGATTGAAAATATTTACTTGCGCACTCGCCGGGTGTTGACCAGATACGCGGGCGTGGACCACCTGAGTTCGCGCACAGAGATTGCCGCCCGCGTGGCGCTCCGTTCATCCTTGCAGCGCGAACCGTTGGAAGCGTTGATGCGCGAATGCGAAGACACGATCAACGGAGCCGCCATCAGCGAACGCAGATCGATCGAGTTAGTCAAACAATTACGAGAGCTTGAAGGAGCCCTCGGTTTGCGCATGCGGTCGCGCGAGGTAAAGCAGGCCGCGGAGAAGATTTAAATTTTCGGAGCACCAGTTTGAAAAACCCTGTGTATGAGCTTTGTACTTTGGTCTCTCCGTTATGTCGTCTTATCTTGCCGGCACATCGCGATGTTGAAATGGTCAAAGCACAAAGCACAAAGCACAAAGCACTAAATACGACTAACCGATCCCTACGGGATCACTGATCGCTAACAAAAATTTATGATTGAATACGTTTCCCACACCATCACCCACATTCGGCGCGAGCTCAGCAAGATTATTGTTGGCCAGGACGAACCTATCGAGCAGATCCTGGTCGCCCTGCTGGCAGAAGGGCATGCGCTGATTGAAGGCGTTCCCGGCACGGCCAAGACACTGACGGTCAAGACATTGTCCCGCATCATCCATGCGAACTTTGGGCGCATCCAGTTCACGCCCGACCTGATGCCGTCGGATATAACCGGCACCAATGTCTTTAATGTCTCTACGTCAACGTTCAATCTGCGGCGCGGACCGGTCTTCACGGATATCCTGCTGGCTGATGAAATCAATCGCACGCCGCCAAAGACGCAGGCGGCGCTACTCGAAGCAATGGAAGAACGACAAGTAACGATCGACGGCGACACTTATCCCCTCTCGCCGATCTTCACGGTGCTGGCGACTGAAAATCCGATCGAATACGAAGGAACCTATCCTCTCCCTGAAGCGCAGCTGGATCGTTTTCTCCTGAAGATTCTGCTGGACTATCCGGCCGCCGAACACGAACGGCAAATCGTTGCGAACTGGGATGCAGGTTTCAACTCGCGCCGTCTGGACCAGGTTGAAATTGAACCGCTCGCCGATGCTGATGCCATCTCGCGCTGTCGTTACGACGTGCGCAGCACGCACATGGAGCCAGGCGTGCAAGCCTACGTAGTGGACATTGTCAGGCGCACGCGTACTCATCCATTCGTTCACTATGGAGGCAGTCCGCGCGCTTCGGTGGCGCTACTGTTATGCGCTAAGGCGCTGGCGGCGATACGCGGCCGCGACTTTACGACGCCTGACGACGTGCGTGACATAGCCCGTCCGGTGTTGCGACATCGCCTAGTGCTGCGTGCGGAAGCAGAACTGGATGGCGCCACTCCGGATGCCGTTATTACCGATATCTTAAGGAGTGCGGAAGTACCGCGCTGAGCTTCTGATCGTTCACTCCCAGGCAACTCTGTGAAATTTGTCTTCACCAGGTTCTTCTATCTCCTGCTGGCACTCGGCCTGGTTCCGCTTTCGCTGTCATGGGCTCATTCATGGATGCGCTGGCTGGCCCTGGCCTACGATATTTTTCTGTTGCTGCTCGCCATCGTCGATGCGCGTATCAGTCGCCTGTCGCCGTCAATCGCTATTGGGCGCGAGTTCAGCGGCAGGTTCGCAGTAGGAGGCGAGAGTGAAGTTAGAGTACAAATCTACAATCGCACTGCCCGCCCCCTTTCACTGAGGATCAAGGATGAATACCCGCCCCAAATGAAATTGAGCGGCTTGCGCGCGGCTAGCCTGGTGGTCGAGGCACAGCGCTCAGCGGCCCTGCTTTATGTCCTGACTCCGCCGCGGCGAGGACAATTCGAGTTTGGCCAGATTGTGGTTCGCTTTCGGTCGCGTCTCGGACTGGTTTGGCGCGAAACCCGAATCGGCACGCCGCAGACGGTGAAGGTGTACCCCAATCTGCGGCGGGCCCGTGAGGTTGAACTGAAGGCGTTGGGGGCTCGCTCGCTGGTAGCCTCGCATCGCAAGTCTTCCTGGCGCGGCGAGGGCCGTGAGTTTGAATCGCTGCGGGATTATGTGCGCGGCGATGAAATGCGCCACATCGCGTGGAGCGCCACTGCTCGTCGCGGTCGCATCACTACTCGCCAGTATCAGATCGAACGGGACCAGAATATCTTGATCGCCATTGATGCCGGGCGGCTAATGACCGCCCGGATCGAGAACGAAACCAAACTTGATTCTGCCGTGCATGCGGCGCTGGCCCTGATGTCAGCCGCGGCAAGGGCTGGAGACAATGCGGGGCTTGTAGTCTTCGGCCGTCGCATCAGAGCATATTTGCCGCCCGGCCGCGGTCGTGAGCAGATGGACGCAGTGCTGGAGGCGCTCTATCCGATTGAGCCGGAGATGGTCGAGCCTTCGTACGCGCGCGCTTTTGAATTTATTGCCGCCAACACCAAGCGACGGTCATTGATCGTATTGCTGACCGATCTGGTTGATCAGGAAGGATCGAAAGAGTTGCTGAATTCGCTGCGGCTGCTGCGGCCGCGGCACCTGCCTTTAGTGGTAACCATTGCCGACCGGGATTTGAAATTAGTGGTTCGCGATGCACCGGCTACAGTCAGCGATCTGTTTACTCAATCAGTCGCCGAGGAGATCATTCATCAGCGCGAAGCAGCGCTGCGTCTGGTTGAATCGCAGGGCGGACTTGCCCTTGATGTCACCGCCGCTGCGCTGGCGCCGGCCTTGCTTGAAAAATATTTACAGGTAAAAGATCGGGGCCTACTGTAATGAGTTAGGGTGCCGACATACCTGACTTGCCCGGCGCCAAAAAACCTTCGTGCCTTTTCACTCCAATTCCTGCCGGCCCACCAGCAGTAGATAAGAATACAGCGCGATACCTGTGAGGGCTGCGATACTGAATTTGATCGCCGGATTAATCGGCGCGGGCGAGATGAAGCCTTCGATTATTCCAGCCAGCACAAGCAAGGGCATGACTCCCAGCATGAGCCGGACTCCCTGCATGCCGCGGAACTTGAGAGCATCGGCGCGCGATAAATCGCCGGGCATGATCATGGCGCTGCCGATCATGAGGCCAGCGCCGCCCGCGATGAAAATGCAGGACAGCTCAATTACTCCATGCCCCGCCATGAAAGTCAGCAGATCGCCGCCGAACCCAGCTCGAAATGTCAGTGCTACTACGGAGGCAATGTTCGCGCCGTTGTAAGCCATGTAGAAAAGAGTGCCCACTCCGAGAAAAGCGCCGAAGGCAAACGTGTAAAAAGTGACACGAATATTATTGGTGAAGATGGCACTGGCACCCACCTGATTGGCCTCATTGAGCTGTTCCCACCAGTGCTTCTGGTTTGCGATGACGGTCTCGCGAAAGATGGGAGAGACTCCCATCAGCTCAGAGAATTCCTGATCGCGCCAGGTGCCAACAAACCCGATGGTGGAAAAGATCATGAAGACCACAAACGCGGCCGCGGTGAAGCGCCATGTATCACGGAACGTCTGCGGAAAGTCACGGATGAAGAACCTGGCAATTCGGTGTCCGCCCTGTGCGTCAGCTCGATAGATGCGGCCATGGGCCCGAATCACAAGGCTGTTGAGATAGTTGATCAAGCGCGGGTCGCGGGATTCAGCGCGGGCAACGGCCAGATCGGACGCCGCCCGCCGATAGCTGCGGCCCAGTTCGCGCACTTCTTCGCGATGCAGGCGCCGCAGCGTTGAGCGATCCAGCAAATTCAGCAACTCTTCCAGCCTTTGCCAGTCGTTCTTGCGTTCGTTAATGAAACGATCTATCGGCATTAGAAATTGCTCCCAGGTTGGGGGCAGGAGTCAGGGTACAGGGTCAAGCCGGAAGCTCGCCGGTAATCTATTAGTCCACCAGGCCTGACTTTGGCAAGCCGATTCCCTAAATCCAGCCGCTAAGCTGCCAATTACGTCTTGTGGAATCCACCCGGCATGTGCTACCTTCCGTGACACTTCAAGCGGTGCACTTGCTTTCTGGCCAATCGCGGCACGCCAGTTAGCCCTAAGTTTCGGCCCACATTTAAATAAGTTCCAACGAATCCAGCAGATTTGTGTGGAGATTAGAGCATGCTCCAGGCCAACGCAACGGTTCAAGTGGATACCGACAAGCGAGTCGAGTCACCGTCCCCCTTGCACCCTTTAGGAATATCCAAAGAGACGTCCGGCGCCGCCCTGGTGCCGGCAGTAGCAAACGTACGTCTTACTCCCCCGCGTAAAGCTAATCGACCCCAATTCCCTGCCACTCGAGTTACTGCCATCGCTGACAGTCAAACCCGGGTGCCGGTGGTGCTTGGTGAAGCAACCTTTCGCGGGACGATTCCCGTGGAAGGCATCATCAGCGGACAACCTGGAGCCAACGGTGCACTAAGCCTGCGCCAGCGTGGTCGCACCTTCTTTAGTAACGATCCGGAGTTGGACGGTGAAATCAGCTTCATCGATATGTTGCGAGTCAATGGACATATTGCAGGCAGCGTGTATTCCAAAAAGGGAACTCTGATCGTTGACACTGCCGCGCAGGTCGACGCTGACATTGAAGTTTGTGTCGCGGTGATTGGTGGCGTGGTCAACGGAGATATCACCGCCCACCAAAAGGTTGAGCTTGGGCCCACCGCAAAAGTCTACGGTAACATCTGGACGCGTTCGCTGGAAATCAGGAGCGGAGCGATCTTCGAAGGTGTCTGCCAGATGATTGAAGACGAAAACTAACTTCCCTGAAAACCCGGCAAGCGGAAGATTGATGATTAACGATCCCAGCAACCAGTTGGCGAGGGAAGCAGCTACCGAGCATGCCTTACCTGATAACGCCACGGCGAATGTCTATTCAGACTTTGAAACCTGGCTCGAAACGCTCAAGCCGCGGCAGGCACTGCGTAAACAATCCCTTCAGCTCGACGACCATAAGCCCGATTTTTTTGTGGTCTGTACCGCCGGCAGCAATTGCCGCATTTCCTTCGAGGGAGTTCTGCATATCGAGGGTTTTGTCTCAGCCGATATTCACTCTGAGAGCGGAACACTAATCACCGGTGAAGGACTTATAGATGGTGAGATTCGGGTAGGTGCGGCCTTCATTGATAGTTCCGTGATTGGAAATATTCACGCCAGCGAGCGTGTGGTGCTTTACTCAGAAGCAAAGGTGGCCGGCAATATCATCGCGCGGGCACTCTCAACCAAGGCTGGCGCCCTCATCGAAGGCGACTGTTTGATTGAGGAGAGCGTCAACCGGACATTGCTCCCGTTGAATAGCGAAGCGGCCCCTGAACTTAGCGATAAGTTTCAAGTTTGATGTCCAGCGACAGAGCGGCAGTGTTCCGAGTGTGAAGAACTCGGTCACTGCCGCTTCCGATTCTCTAAGTAGCTGGGATGAAATCGGATCCTTACATTTGCATTGCGACTATGGACAGGGACTCTCTGGTTTGTCTATTATTTGTGCCCCGCTTTGAGCGGACGGCCACCGAGCTAGCCAAAGCTAGTGAGTTCCATTTAAAAGCGCGTCTTTTCGTTGGTTCTTCCGACCCGATAGGCCATCGGTTAGTCAACTTGTCGCGCCTTCACCCTAAATACGGAGGTAGTTATGCTTAGGATTGGAAAGAACCCCAACGAAAACGAGCAACCGGACAAGCAGGAAAATACGGGATACAGTGCCCCGCGGAATTACGCGGCGACCCCCGTCGCTGATACTTCGGTTAAGCCTGCCGGTGACACGGGATCGTCAAGAGCCCTGACGGAAAGCGAATCGCTGGCCCGCGATATTAAGGAAGGGACTTTGGGCGGTTTCGTGGGTGGCGGCACCGTCGTGACTGGCGAAGCCAGTTTCAAAGCCATGATGCGCATCGATGGCCAACTGTCCGGCCGTGTCAGTTCTACTGGGGGAACCCTGGTGATTGGGACCAATGGTCGGGTCGACGCTAATATTGAAGTTGCCGTAGCCACTGTGCATGGCACCGTCAATGGTGACATCATAGCGACGCAAAGATTGGAACTGGGCCGTTCAGCGAAAGTTAGCGGCAACATTCAAACTCCGTCTTTGATGATTGAACAGGGTGCGGTCTTCGAGGGTAGTTGCAAGATGACCCAACTGAGTGTTGCTGCCGATAAGAGCAAGAAGGCATTTACTCAGGAAGATCAGGTGCTCGACACGACGCGCATGAAAGCGGCAACTGCCGATAGACCAGGCAAGAGCTCCGACATTACAAACATTTCCGACGTCGCCAGCTAAACCCTCGCGACATTTTTTCCTTCTCAAGGCGCTTCGATTAGTCGAGGCGCCTTTTTTTCAACCTGGGACCGCACGCTTCCAGCGTGCTGACTAAACGGAACAGACCTTTCTATCCTTACCAATGCCTCCTCCGCAGCTTGAGGCACGCTGGAAGCGTGCGGACCCAGGGGACTCACCGATACAATGACGAGACATGAAAAATTCAAACAGTCGTAGACGCTGGCTCTGTTGTTTCCTTGTAGTCAGCGGAATTGTCTCTCAGGCTGCAGCACAGCATCGATCAAACAGCGATGTCTCTCTGCGAATCCTGCGCGCCGAAGACGAGCGCCGCTGGGATCCAGACCTGGAAACGCTGCTCACAGAGAAAGACAGCCAGCTGCGGATCCGTGCAGCTCTGGCTGCCGGTCGTATCGGTGATGACCGTGCGGTGCCGGCGCTGATTTCCCTGCTGCAAAAAGACCATGACCCGAACGTGCGGGCCATGGCGGCCTTTGCGCTCGGCGAAATCGAATCTCCTGCGGCGACTGCAGCTCTGCAGCAAGCAGCGAGTAAGGACCAGAACGAACCCACAGCAGTACGGGCTCGGGCCGTTGAGGCGCTGGGCAAGATCGCGGCCGCACTTCCAAAGTCTGAAGAGGCGCGTTCGTTGCCGATTAAGGCGACGATACATAATGTACTTGCTTTTGAGGCAGGAAGGCGCCCGGCCCCCGACATCGAAGTTATCGTCCTGGGCTTGACTGCGGTCCTGCGGGCCCGTCCAGAAAAGTCCGGCCCGGTGATCGCCAGGTTTTTGACTTATTCGGACGCGCACATCCGTGCTAACGCAGCCAACACTCTGGGGCGGTTAAAGCTGAATGATGGAAACGCAGTTTTACGAAGGCTGGTCCTGACCGATGCGGATCCACTCGTGCGCGCCAATGCCGCGCGTGTGCTCGGCGTCACTGAAGATAAAGAGGCTTACAAAAATTTGCTCGACCGCTCTCTGAAGGATCCTGACCTTCGTGTCAGAGTCAGCGCCATTAGGGCGCTCGCGACATTCAAGGATTTACCAGTCGCCACAACACTCGTCGAGCGCGGTAATCTGCTCGTGCGCCAGTTCAAGTCCCAACGCACCACTAACGAGTTGCTGGAAATAGCCGCTACTCTGGGCCGCCTGCTGCAGGGCACGCAAAATAAAACGGCCCTCTCACTACTGAAAGAAATGCGTAACCTGGTCGGACCAGCGCCCGAGATTGAGATCGCTTTGGCGCGTATTTCACCGACCGGATATCTCGCTGACCTCGGCACTGGCAAGGAAGCCACCAGGAATGTCCAAACAACGATACTCGTAAATTGGAAAGCGGCCGCGACTCTGGCCCAGGGACTTGGAGTTATTGCGGCACTGCCGGAATCAACTCTAAACAGACTGCAGACCGCCCAGCAGGCAGAGAACCTACTGCTGGCGCTACTTGATTATCGAAACTCCGGTCTGACCATCAACACCCTGGTCGCGGTTCACTCGGAATATGCGGTTCCCGAAATCCTGCGCGCGCTCGCGGCCTTCAAGCCAAAGAGTCTGGCAGAAGTCCTGCGCCGGCATCTCAGCGAGTCGGACATAGTTATTAGAGCGACAGCGGCTGAGTTGCTGGGAGAGTTGCCGCCGAATGATGAGACTGCGCCGGCGCTCATTCGTGCACTGCCTGAGGCTTTGAATGACAAGGAAATGAACGACGTGGCGCTTTCAATTCTGGATGCGCTTGGGAAGCAGAAAAGCGCGAACGCCGACAAGGCTGTAAAGTCAGCCCTCGAGTCCAATGATCAACTGGTCCGGCGCAAGGCCGTGGCATTACTGAAGGAGAATGGCGTCGGCGACTTCTCAGAGCGCATCGGCATCGTGCAAACGAAAAACACAACTGCTGATTACGAGCGCGCCCTGGCACGACGGGACAAGCAGGTGCGAGCCACAGTCAACACTACCAGTGGCAACTTCGTGATCGAATTCTTACCGGAGGCAGCCCCGCTAACTGTCGATAATTTTGTAACACTCGCGCGCAAACATTACTTCGACGGACAGATTATTCCCCGTGTGGTTCCGAACTTTGTGATCCAGGCGGGCGATCCGCGCGGCGATCAAAATGGCGGTCCCGGTTATTCCATTCGGTGCGAAATTAATGAGATGAATTACGAGCGTGGCGTAGTTGGTATGGCGCTGTCGGGCAAGGACACGGGGGGGTCGCAGTGGTTCGTGACTCACTCACCTCAGCCTCATCTCGACGGGGGTTATACTGTCTTTGGCAGAGTAGTGTCGGGTATGGATGTAGTCGACAGGATCGTGCGGGGCGACGCGATCCGCTCAATCTCTATTTCCGAGAGGGCGCGTCCGGCAGCAAAGCGAGGAACGGCTGTAAAGAAAAGCCCGCAGGAATGAGCAGGAAATAATAGCGATGAAGCCACATGAGCCGATCGAATCTTTGACTGCCGGTGTCCGCAGTCCCTTTCCGTGGTGGCCACGACGCTATCGTAGCGTTTTCTTGATCCGGTTGTCTCTCCTCATGATGGCCGGCCTGTCAGGATTCGCGGGTACGCCGGCTGGTACTTTTGCCACTGCTGAATCCCCGCGTCCGAAATACCAAATCAAGTTGGTCCTGGATTTTGCAAACGGGCGTTATACGGGCTCGGAACGTGTGCGCTGGATCAACCGCGGGGACCATTCGACCTCTGTAATCTTCTTTCATCTTTATTCGAATGTGCGCTCCGAGCCGGCAGCAGGAGCAGCCAATGCACCGGTTGAGGCGACGGACGAACCGCGACTTGAAGTAACGGAAGTTAAGTGGGCCAAAGACCAGGCGCCCTTGTTGTTCTTTCTCGACGATCAGGGGACGACTCTACGTGTGAACCTGCGCGAAGCGGTAGCGCCCGGTGCTGCAGTGGAATTAGCGTTAAGCTTCAATGGATCAGTTCCTGAGATAGATCCTGAAGAGACAGGACTGGTGACTCATGTAATCAAGCAGATGAGTGCGGCCATTAGAAGCGAACGGGAAACGCGGCGCGCTCGAGAGATAAATTTTCGCTCGCGCTCAGTGATGTTGTTGGGAACGGCTTTTCCGGTGCTCGCGGTGCATATCGGCGACGATTGGCAGCGCAGGGTTGAACCCAGCGTGGGCGATCTTGTGTTCAACGAGGCTGCGGATTACGAAGTGAGCGTTGACGCGCCCGCCGGAGTTGCCGTTTTGACGTCTGCCCCGGAGCACGGCAATGGCGAGACTTCACATTCATTTTCCGGTTCGGCCTTGCGCGACTTTGCCATCATTGCCGGCCACGGATTGCGGACTGAGCAACGCACCGTCGGGCAGCTGACACTGCGATCTGTATATTTTGCCGAGCATGAACGAATCGGACGGAATGTTTTGGCGCACGCAGCGGATGCGGCCCGGATCTACCAGTCGCATTTTGGTTCGCTTCCGTTTACTACGATTACCGTAGCCGAAGCTCCGCTGGTCGCCGGACTGGGAAGCACTGAATTCAGCGGACTGTTAATAATTGCCAGCGCCTTCTATGTCGATTTTGAGTCCCCGGCAATGCGTAATATGCCGGAGCTTATCCGCGAACAGCGTGAATCAGTCGAAGACAGTTTGGAATGGACCGTAGCGCACCTGATTGCTCACCAATGGTGGGGCGCTGTCGTTGGAAATGATCCCGCACGCGAGCCTGTTTTGGACGAGGCGATGGCGTGTTGGTCGGCTTTACTTTATTACGATGATCTTTATGGCGAGCAGCGGACTGCGGTGGTAGTCCAGGACCAACTGCGCGGCGTCTATCGCCTGTACCGTACTTTTGGCGGCGAAGATCTGGCAGCCGATCGCCCGGCTCGTGATTATCGAAACTCTTTTCAATATGCAGCTATCGTGATGACCAAGGGCGCGCTGATGTTCACCGAGTTGCGCAAGCAGTTGGGTGACAAGCTGTTCTTTGCTGCGATGCAGAAGTATTACCAGGCGAATTTTTTGGAAGTCGCCGCTATGGACGACTTGCGCGGGGCGTTCATCGCCGAAGCTCCAGTGGAGCAAAGGCGCATGGTGGCGCGTACTTTCAACCGCTGGCTCTCAGGCAAACGTGGCGACGAAGATATCGCCCTCCCCGATCGCCAACTTGCCGACTCTTTGGGCTTGCCCGGCAAACAGGAAGTCCAAAGAACCGATCGCAACGCCTTTACGGTATTTGGCAAGTTGGGCAAGTTTTTCTGGGGGCAGATGACACGAATTAGATGAGGGGGTATGCAACTGAGCGACGACTTGAATAAACGTTATTCGGAACTGATGGTCCAACCCACCGCCAGTGCCCGCCTAACCAAACCCAATCAGGTGCAAATCGAGCGTGAGCTGGAAGTGCTGGCCCAGGTAATGGACAACCAGTTCGCCATTCCGGTGCTCGGCTGGCGCTTCGGTGTAAATGCGATCATCGATCTCATACCAGGCATCGGTGACGTGGCCACCTCCCTGATTGCCGTCTATGTTCTGGTTTCCGCCGTGCGCTATCGAGTTCCAAAAATAACGCTGCTGCGGATGGGGCTTAACATCGCGATCTATTTTCTGGGAAATATTGTGCCCTGGGTCGGAGATGTGTTCGCCGCGTGGTGGAAACCTAACATGCGCAACCTGGCCCTGCTTCGCAAGCGAGCCACCGTATCCGCTGAAGACGCTCACCAGGCGAAAATGAGCGACTGGCTATTCGTGGGATTAATTATTGTGGGACTGTTAACTATGCTTTTCGGATCGCTGGCCCTGTCGGCTTTTGTGATCTGGTACATCTTCTATCCGGGGGCGCGCTGACGATAGGGGTCGCCGTTCGGCTAGCTCAAGAGTTGGAGTTATTTTTCGATCGAGTGCTGTCACTTAATCGAAGTTGCGAATTGTCTGCCGTAGTGAAGTCGAACCAGCCGCTGTCAGCGAATTGACTCGATCATAAAGGTATCAGCCAAGCCCAACAGCGGGCCAATTGTTCTAATACCTTCTTCGGTGAGAGCGACAGTGACCACATCGCTGTTACCCTGTTTGCCCACGGCCAGCAGAATTACATCCTCAACTATTGCGGGAGTAACGCTCTTATCTCGAGGCGTCAACATGAGACGGATCCTAGCCGGAGGAATCAGCAGCGATTGATCCAGCGCCGTCTTGATCGGCAGGACTAAAATGTGTCGCCCCTGGAGAGAGAATTTGCCGGGGAGCAATTGATCCTCACGCAGCACCTGGCCGCCGGGAATCTGATATTGCGGAAATCGCCTGTCCATCTCGGCGGTGGCACTGAAGCTTCCCGGCTGCACTTCCGTCGGTTCGAGGACGAGACTTTGAGGATCGATGGCGGCAAAGGCCGGCAATGAGGCGCCTCTCTTGACGCTGACCTGCAGCTTCTGCTGACGGTAAGCCGCATACGCGCGCACACTCAATCCAATCAATAGTAAGGGCAGCAACAGCAGGATGGCATCGGCCCAGCGTCGGTTGCGTTGCTGCCAAATCTTAGTTAACCATCCACCGATTCTCCTGAATCCTTCTTGACGTGCGGGATCGAGGGAGTCAGCTATCAGGAACGCGAGCAAAACGTCGCGGGCGATCGCGTCTTTCGTGACGACCTGAGTGATCCCGCTGTCGGGGTCTTTCCCCACGCAGTTCCAAAGTTCCTCTACAGTCTTCACTCCGCCTGCGGCTAACGCCGCGGAGTTCAGTTCGTAACGCTTATCCAAATGGGCGATAGTGCTCATTTCAAATCATCCAGGAACACATTGTTCCTGCCTTTCAGTAATCAGGCCGGGTTCCCGCGTCCTCCGCCTCATCCAGCCCCGGTTCCTCGCCGCGATAATCCGGTTGGGTCACCGGTTCTCCAAATGCACTGAGCTTGATTGCTTTGCCCAGACGAAACTTGAGTGCCGTTTTGGCCGGAATCTGAATGGCTTCACCAGTGGCCGGGTTGCGTCCTGTCCGAGCTTTGCGTTGAGAGAGTACAAGCTTTCCCAACCCGGGCAGGGGGAACTCACCATGAGTCGTGACCATCTCGCTTCCCAGGTTTGCCAACTCTTCGAATAAAGTTTTTACCTGGGCGCGGCTCAAACCTGTCTTTTCGGCGAAGTGATTGAAAAGTTGACCCTGGGTCATGCGTGTTTTTGCGTGCATGAAAGTATCCTCCAGTGGTACACCCCTCAGTAATCGGGGCGAGTAATGGGATCGTCTCCCGGAAGCCGCGAGCTGTTCTCCTCATTTTCTATCAGGTAGTCCGGTCGGGTGGCCGGCCGTTCTAAGACCGCTGTCTCGTTGCCTGACTGCGGCCCGGCTTCGGGTTGTTGCGCAATTTCATCGGCTACATTATTGATGTGTTTTGCGGTCTCGTGAAGCTGGTCCGCTGCTTCTTTCAGTTGTTCTGCTTTGCTCTCGCTGTCCTCAGCCATTGCCAGACTCCTTTAGATAGCTACGATTAGGGTGTGCCGAAACGGAAACCAACATTGTGTTTCTGGCTGGCTTGCGGCGGGATTGCTCGATAGGTCAGGGTCAGGCTTTGGCTTGCTGCAAGTTGACCCTCGACCTTGAACCGAAACGGATTCGCGCCGGTGACAATTACCGCCCGATGATCGACAGCTGCCGAGTCCCATTCATAGTAAAATCCTTCCGGCAACTTGTCGGTGATTACCACTTCCTCGGCGGCCCTGGCCGGATCGATGTTCCTGACGCTCACAAAGACATTCACCGTTTCCGTATGGGCCACCAGCTGGATGCCACGAGTAATTTCCAGTTCGATATCCTGTTTGCTGCTGGCGTATGGCGCCGTCTTAGGCTGGGCATCGGCGTAGTCGAGCAAAGCTCTTCTGGCAAATGGATCGCCGTAAATAGTTTGGCGCGAAATTTCACCCCAGAGTTCGCGCTCAGCTTTCTTTGTCGTCAGGCTCTGTTTGAATCCGAGTTGGTCCAGAAGCTTCCAGCGATAAAGATCGAATGCACTCTTAACCAGCCGGCCCCACTCCGCTGCGCGCGAGACTGAAAATTCGTAAAAAGTGAAAGATAGACAGGCAAAGATTCCGGTCTTAAGCAGCAGGAAGACGAACCCGGTCTTGGTGCTCATAATCGACGGGTGGATAAGCCCCGTGATCAGGAATGTCAGCGAGAGCAAGCCGCTCAGCATCGAGCAGTTCATCATGAAATCGAACGAGATCTTTGCATCATCCACGGTGAGCGCATAGTCAGGTGCGATTTGGGCAACCAGGCGGGGCCACATTTCATTGCCGTCAATTCCGTATTCCCTCTTGGGGTAATATTCAAAGGAACGAATCAAATTACCGAGCCGGGTCGGCATCAGCAGCCATTCTTCGGAGGGGTATTCATTTCTGACTCGCTGCATGGTGCGCGTGTATTCATTGAGCACACGTTCGCGGATGCCTATCCAACGATCTTTAAGAATATTCGAATCATAAGCGTCGACTTCCAGCCAGGTTCGCAGCCATGTTTTATCATCCGTCCCGAGGTTACTGAGCTCATCTACAGTCGAGGTCAGCCGCTCCACTACCTTTTTTATTAGTTGAGGGCTTTGCGCAAAGTCACTGGTGGCGGTGTCGATGGCGCGCAGTAAAGCACGTAAGCCCTGAATGCGAACCTGAGAAGAATTGAATCGTTTTTTGAAATGCCGGGTGCGGCGCTTACCCAGCCAGGAGTCCTTCCATGGATAGCCTTGAAACAGCTGCAGGATCTGAATGTTGAGATTATAAAGTAAGCCGCTCAGGACGATCGCGGTGAAGGTGATGGCGACGATTTTCCACTCTTTGTCGAGCCCTGCCAAAGGTTGAAAGAAGGCCACGTGCCCCGGCAATATGGGCACCAGCAGCAGCCAGGCAAGGATGATGAAGATCACGACTGGCAGAAAGCTGCCGAGGATCAAATGCTTGCTGAAGTAACCAGAAATAGTTGAGAGGATGCTGGTCATCGGGTGTCTCTCATTTCGTCAACCGCGAGGTAATGGCTCGTTATTAGACAGGCAGAATGAGGCATCATTCTTATGTATGCTCGAGCTTTCAGAGGGCCAATTAGGCTACAAGCATCTCTGGTTGTCAATGGAAATTTCCTCAAGACCCAGTTGCCGCGTGGAGTAAGGCAAGCCCTCTCAACCGATTTGAATGGTGAGCATCGAGATCGATCCACCATCAACACCCTGAACCGGAAAGCTCACTTCCTCAGCTTCCCTTTGCAGAGCAATCACGTAGAGCAGAGGCAGATAATGTTCCGGTGTCGGCACTGCGAGCAAAGCATCCTGGCCCAAAGCTTCATACTTGATCAGGGGTTCATGTTCGCCGGCAAGCAGGAACGCGCGCACCTGTTTTTCAAAACTCATAGCCCACGCAAAAGGTTCAACCGAATGCCGGCCCCACGCATAGGCGTGCAGGTTGTGCACCACATTGCCGCTCCCCATAATCAGCACGCCTTCATCGCGTAGAGGCGCCAGACGCCGGCCCAGTTCATAATGAAACTCTGCCGGCTGCGTCTCATCAAGACTCAGTTGCACGACCGGAATTTCCGCGTTCGGGAAGACATGACAAAGGACCGACCAGGCGCCATGGTCCAATCCCCAACTGTGATCGCGGCGCACGGTGAGCGGTTGCAGCAGATCAGCGATTCGCTCCGCTACTACAGGATCTCCTGGAGCCGGGTACTTAACTTCGAACAGCTCACGGGGAAATCCGCCAAAGTCATGGATGGTGCGGGGTGTAGCCATCGCAGTGACTGCCGTCTCCGGAATGTACCAATGGGCCGAGAGGCACAGGATTGCTTTGGGACGAGGCAGGGATGCGCCAATCGCTTGCCAGGCTGCGGTATAGGAATTCTGTTGCAGGGCATTCAACGGGTTGCCGTGGCCAAAAAAAATCGCGGGCATTCTTTGTCTCATAAGCTCTCTGCCAAACGCTTTACGGCAAGCGGCAATCTCGAATGCCTTACCGGGTGCCAGCCTGTTTCCTGCTGGAAGCAATTGGCGAAGACGGCGCCAGGCTCGGTTTGCAGGAAAACGACATCATGATCCTGATCATCGTCGGGCACATAGAGCAAAGCTTTCGTGCCGCAGGATGATTCAGGTATGCCTTCAAAGGCAGTATCCAGGGTTGCCTGGCCGGCCACGATCAGCGAACGATTGCCCCCATCCAGTTCAATCGGGTGCAGCAGATAGTTCACCAGTGCAGTGAAGTTGGACGGGTGCATGTCTTCGGGAAAGGTCAGGCGGTAACATGAGTCCTGCCAGGCGTGGACCACAATTCTCACTTGCTGCGCACCCGGGAAACCTTCTGCGGCGAAGCCTTTGAGAATGGTGAACAACTCTTCTTCGTTCCAGCCGCATACCGCGATGAGTTTGTCGTTATTAAGATCGGGAGCATATGGAGTGAGGTTAAGTTCAGGTGTGTCTGCTTTAACCGGTTTGGGTAGGGCAATCAGTGGAGCTACTCCCAATACAACCACGAGAACCCAGCCCAGGGGAGTCAGCCACTCCGGCATCACAAACAAGATCAACGCGCCAATGATCACGCCTGTAATGATCGCGGGCGCAAGCAGCAGTTGCCGGAAGCCATCATTGCGAACGAGCTTGCCGCAACTCTTGCAGGAGCTGAGAGTGAAATAGCTGAGATCCAGTAACTCGTGCTCTGCGAAAGAGTACTCGCGGCAATGTGGGCAAGCCTTCCACATTCAGATACCTTTATGCGATCCAGTCAGCGCGGTCGATGCCATAGATCAGTACCTCGGCGCCCATCACCTCAGTCTTTCCTTCCAACTTTTCTCCCAACCGTTCGGCTACCTTGATGGAAGGCTGGTTGTCGGGCTGGATCAAACTGATCACATGATCGCGTTTCAGATCTTCGAAAGCATAGCGAAGAGCTCGGCGCGCTCCTTCGCTGGCGTAACCTTTGCCCCAGCTTTCACGTCCCAGAATCCAGCCAAGTTCAAAACCGGGCCAGCCCGCTGGATTCAAGAAACCAATACGTCCAATAAGTTCGCCGGTAGCTTTTTCTTCAACGGCCCAATGTCCATAACCAAGCAGATGCCAGTGACCCACGATAGACGCCATATGCCGCCACGCCTCGAGTTGGTTCAAAGTCTTACCTTCACCGAGGTAACGCATCACTTCAGGATCGGCTGAAATGCGCGCATAACTTTCTGCATCCGCCAGGGTGAACATGCGCAGGATCAGTCTCTCCGTTTCGAGCTTTACCATTCAAGTTACCTCCGGAGCTTTAGAGCCCGCGCAGAATCTCCTTCCATCTTATCCAGGCTTCATTTCGAGCTTTCTGATTGGCTTTATAGTTTGTCAACGCTTTCTGATAATCAGCAGCGGCTTTTTCGTCAGCTTCTTTGTCACCTTTGGCTTCCGGTGCTTTAGGTTCCGGAGCTTCACCCGCGCGCATGAAACCATGCCCGGCGCCTTCATAGGTTACCGGCTCGTATTTCTTCTTGAGTTCCTTCATGGCCTCAACGGTCGCAGGCAAAGTCGTATTGATACGAGCGTCGTTACCGGCGTAGAAGCCATAGACAGGCGCACTGATTTTCGCCAGCGCGTCCTTGTCTACAGGCAACGCCGCCGGTTGGCCGGTAAATGGCGGTGAGCCATAAAAAACAAACGCTGCTTTCAGCGAAGGGCGATTAGTAGCAAAGCGAAATGTTTGTGAGCCACCCCAGCAAAAGCCACCGGCCACTACCTTGCCGTTGGCAGCCGGCAGCTTTGCGACATAGTCGACGACTGCGTTCAAGTCGGCGGTGATTTGATCCGGCGGCAGAGCCTGGATGGCCTTACTGACGGCATTGCTGTCGACCGCGCGCACTTCATCGGTGCCACCACCCTTTGGTCCCATGCCGGAAAGCAGATCGGGCGCGATCACGATGTAGCCGGCTTCGGCCAGTTGATCGGTCAGGCTTTGCACCCAATCGCTCATGCCAAATATTTCGTGGATGACGATGATGGCCGTGGCTTTGTCTTTAACTTCGGGGTAGACAACAAAGCTGTTTACTTCGCGGTTCCCGTACTTGACCTTGACCCATTCCTGATGGCGTGGGGACTTCGCCAGACGCTGTTTGGCCCAATCCTGTCCCTCGCCTGGGTCGGAGGCAGAGGCAGTTGGATTAGGAGTGCTGTGATTGTGCCCACCCATCTCCTGCCCCGTCGCACAACTGGCCAGCGAGAACAGGGCGATCATTCCGATGACTCCGTTTAGGAACAGCCAACTGCCGCTGGTTCGTTTTTGATTCAACATAGTCCTCCTGACAGGGAAGTCCGCGTCCTCTCGCACTTGCGGATGGTCTACTCAAATTAATTTGCGATCTGATTGCGTGGAGATTATATACGGGCCGCTGCCAGGAAGAAATGCAGCAGGCGCTGGCCTCCTGGTGCGAAGAGGCAGCACTGCCATGACAGCATGCGAAAAGTGAAATGATCGGATTATCTGCGGTTGAAACCGGGCGCCTAGTCTGACACGGATGCCGGCAGCGGCGCCGATCCCATGCGGCGCAACCAACGGAAATGTGAAGTGACACCGGACACAAAGGTTTCGTGATCTCCGAATCGCACCCCGAACTCGCGACAGGTTGATTCCACGATCTTTGAGATGGCCGGATAGTTGACATGGCACATTCGCGGGAATAGATGGTGCTCAATCTGAAAGTTCAGGCCGCCAAAAAGCCAGGCCGCGACGCGGCTGTTGCGGGAAAAATCCACCGTCGTTTCAACTTGATGGATGGCCCAGGAGTTAGCGATGCGGCCAGTCTCCGCGTGCGGTAACGGGAACGCTGCCTCTTCGACCATGTGCGCCAGCAGAAAGACGACACTCATCGACATTCCCAAAACAAACTCCGTCAGGGCGTAGAACGCCAGCGCGACCCACCATGGGTGGAACATGAGCGGAATTACAAATGCAAAAATAACGAAGACCGTTTTGCCAAGAAAGAAAATCGCGAGATTCCATCCCTTCGGCCGGGGAATGTGATGGGCCTTGATGCGGCCGGTGAACAGCTCCAGAAAATCATCGTGCAGATGCCACTTGATCGATATCAATCCATAGAATGGCCAGAGATAAAACTGCTGAAAGCGGTGCAGCTTGAATCGCTTTTGATGCGGCGTCACGCGACCGAGCCCGCCCCAGTCGATGTCGGTGTCGTGATCTGCAATGTTAGCGTAGGTGTGATGCAGCACCGCATGCTTCCAGTGCCATAGATAGGAACTGCCGCCAATCAGGTCCAGGCTCATCGCCATCAACTGGTTGACCCAGCGATGATCGGAATAAGCCTGATGGCCGCCGTCGTGTTGAATGTTGAAACCGATACCTGCGGTGGTTAGTCCCAACCAGAGTGCCAGGGGCAAAGCTTGCCACCAGGTTTGCGCGACGAACACCAGCAGTGTGTACGAGGTTATTAAACTCGCCAGCAGGATCGCTGTCTTCAGATACATCTGGGGACAATCGCGCTGCCGCCGTCCGGTGCTGCGGCAAAACTCGTCCACGCGCCGTCGTAACTCAATTTGAAAGCGATCGTCTTTCTCGAATTTCAGTCTCGCCCGGAGCTCTTTATCGCGTTCGACCACTCGAGGAGACGCCACCAGAATTTCTGTCTCTACCATTTAGTTAGCCTGTCCTTAGAATTACTGCTACTTAATTGTACGGGTGAGGTCAACAATCGGCGCAGAGACTTAGTTGCGCCACCGCGCTCGATCTTAAACTCGATTGAGACAGGGGCGGGTAATAGTTATGTAAGAGTTGGTGGGCTTTGCCCAAGCCAATTGTCATGCAACCGTCTGCGGCTTGCCCAAAAAGTCGCTTCCACCGTGTGTCCGCGTTTAGCGGACGATTGAAAACAGCTCGATTTATCGCTGGGATCGGTCGGAAGTGAGGACTGTCAATCGTTTGCGCTCCTATCCCCAAACTGCCGGGCTACTTTCATTCGTCCGCCTTGTGGACTGATGGTTCTATTTCATTGGGCCAAGCAAGTGCGAAATTTGCGGGAATCACTGCCGGGCTCACTTGAGCGCCTGATCAACTCCGGAGGGATCGTCCAGCAGAATCCACTCGATGATCGAGAGCGGCAAACTCCCGTTCTTGATGAGATCGTCATGAAATTGGCCGAGACGGAAGTTGGCGCCCTGCTTGTCCCGATATCTGCCCAGCAGCCGCATTATCTGCCATTTACCGGTCATGTAAGTAATTTTTTGGGTTGGGCTTGCGGCCGCGCCGGCTGCCTCACCTTCCGCGGCTTCGCGATCGAGACCACCGGCTTCCATGAAATACTTCACTGCCTGTTCAAAGGCCCACTTGCCCGTATGCAGATTCACGTCCACGCCGATGCGCGCCGCGCGATAGCGCGAGAGACGAAGCACCTGGCCCTGGGATGCAGAGTTCACCTGATAGAGACCCGTACGCGACAGCATTTCTTCGCCGTAGAGCGCCCAGCCTTCGATCAAAATGTTATCTGAATGCTGGCGACGGATTTCATTCGTTAGGTGATTGGCGATTGAGAGTTGTAGAAAGTGACCGGGAATTCCTTCGTGACCGAGGATGGGCCGCGGGTCTTCGATCGCAGCACGGATATAAAAATTTTTGCTGGCCGGATTGTAAGTGGGAATGAAATAGAAACCGTCCGGATCCTTGTCATACACACCGGGCGCATTCATGAAGCCGCCGGGACTGGTTGGTTTGAAGGCTTCGGGCAACTGACGAATTTCAAACCGCCCCAGGTATGAAGGAAGCGTCACCAGGTGCTTGTCTTTGAGGAAGCCGATCATCTCTGCCTGGCGGCTCTCGTACGCTTTCAGAAAAGCTTCCTGATCTTTCGGCACATTTGCACTGCGAGCGGGGTTGGGATCAGCCAGCGAAGGGTCAGGCAGCATCGACTCCAGGCCGCGATAGCTTCCCAGTTCTGCCTGGCCCAGCATCTCGAGCTGCTTGGCATCGAGCGGCAGCAGGTAAACATTTTTCAGAAGATAGTTGTAGTTCTCTTCTCCCATCGGCTTGAAAGGCACCATGCCGGGCAGACGCCGCTCCAGCCAGTCGGCGTAACCATGAATTGAAACCAGGGCCGCATCACGGGCCTTGACCAACTCATTCCGTTCGGCCGGATTTAGATCTTTGGCCAGGGTCATCAGGCTGTCGGTGAAGAGCGTGTCGACGGAGCGCGCTGAGTCAATCGCCAGTTGCGCGTACAGTCGCACCGGCTTGTTCAGGTTGTGTTTGCCCAGTTCAATCACGAAGGGCATCTGCTTTAAGCGCGCGGTGGCTGCGATTGCCCGGTTGCGTGGCGTGTCGTATTCCTTCTTGAGCAGCGAAAAGATGCCGTTGCTGCACTCGTTGACATAGACCTGCGGGTCGGTTTCCTCAAAATCAATCACCCGATCGAAGAATGCGACGTTTTCAAGCTGCGCGCGAAACAGCAGCCAATCGATGCGATCGTCCTTGCTCCATTTGTCAGTCTGCATGCCCCGCACTTTGTTGAGCACTTCCTTGACGTGCAGGCGCCGGCCGAGGAGTGAAGCGAGCGAATAGTCCGTCAGCTTGTTGTCCCAGGTGTGCAAGCCCGCGTCGCTGGAGGTGACCGGATAGTTTTGATTGCGCCAGTTGTAATAGTCCTGGGCCAGACGTTGGAGATCGGCAGGTGTCTTTGGATCCTGCGCTTGTGACTGGCCGGCTGCAAGGAAAGTTATCAGCAGTGCGGTCAGCAGCAGTGCAAACAGTTTCATGAAATCAAGCCTCGATGGATGTTAAGGGTCTTATCAGATAATGCCAGAAGTCGACTGTACCCTACTGCAGCCTCCGCCGTCGCCTTCGGAGAGCGGCGCCCGGGAGTCATTCGCTCACGCAATTCTCAACCAGGGCGCGTGCGTTACGCTGCAGACCCGTCAGCTTCGCCCGCTTGATTGCGCTTTTACGAAAGCGTTCGGCGTAACTCTCAGGGTTCAGGGCCAGCAGCTCAGAGAGCGTTGCGTTCACATTGCCGGAGCGCGGTTCGAAGCGGCCCTCGCTGGTCGGCTGCTCAAATCTGTTCCAGGGACAGACATCCTGACAAATGTCACAGCCGTAGAGCCAGCCTTCCAGGCGATTTTCAATGCCTTGAGGGAGTTCAGGTGCGCGCAGCTCAATCGTCGCGTACGAGATGCAGCGAGTTGAATCCACCAAATAAGGCTCAGTGATGGCAGCCGTTGGACAAGCTTCAATACAAAGCGTGCAGGTGCCGCAATGGTCTTCGATCCGTTCCGCGTCGTATTCCAGTTCAAGGTTCAACACTAACTCGCCGATGAAGACCCAGGAACCGTATTCAGGCGTGATCACGTTGGTATGTTTTCCCAACCAGCCGAGACCAGCACGCACGGCCCAGGCTTTGTCCATCATGGGCTGGATGTCGACGCAAACTTTGCCTTCGGCTTCAGGCCATTCTGCGCGAATCCAACTGAGGATGGCTTTCAACTTTTCGCCCACGACGTCGTGATAATCATCTCCCCAGGCGTACCGAGAGATCTTGCCGGTTTCGGGAAGGGCAGCATGGCGATGATCGGTAAAGTAATTGAGAGCGACAACGAGGACTGATTTTGCGGCCGGGAAAAATTCTCGAGGATCCACTCGTCGATCCGGATCTCGTCTCATCCAACTCATTTCGCCCTCATAACCGCGCGCCAGCCACTCTTCCAACCGTTCGCGTTCTTCACCCAGAGCTTCGGCCCGCACGATGCCGGCTTTGTCAAAACCTGCGTCGAGGGCGCGTTGCTTGATCAATGCGGAGAGCACACGCGGATCTCTGGTGTCCTTATTTAAAGTCATTAGCGGTGAGGGGATTGTAGCTTATCGTCGGAGGGCAGTTACAGGGACGCAGACGTCTTTCGCTCAGACGCACTGACACACGAAAGGGCGTGTCACTTGAGTGGGAAACGAGCTCAGTGCTGACTCGAATGAATCGCCTGCTAGTCGATCTTTTGTATCGTGATCGTAATTAAAGGCGAGTCGCCGGCAGTGCGATTGTAAGAAACCCAATAACCGGCTTTAGCATAGCGAATCATTTTATACATCGAGCCGTCAGGCTTGGCGTCGAGTTCGAGTCCGACCACGGTTTTCGGAGTGGGCACATCGGGGCCGGCGGAGCTGAAATCCACCGACATGACCGCGACCTTGTGGGCCTTGTCGTAAACGATCTGGGCGGTTTCGCGATCGCTGAAGATATAAAAATCCTGCTCGTCGCCCTTGTCCCTGGGGTTACCTAATTTCTTGCGGGTCTCTTCGGTTGTCATGCCGATTTGCACGCCACGATACTCGCGGAACACTGGCTGGTCATCTTCTGCCCCACCTCTTTTTTGCGCCATAGACCGCGAGGGCACCAGACACACCAGAGTAGTTAAGGCAAACAAGAGGGCCAGCGCTTTACCGGTTGAAATACATAAAATACGACTCATGTGATTTTCTCCTGGCGAGAAATTTGCGGCTTGGGCGCTCGTGCGAGGGCGCAGCGAGCCGGATAAAAACAGGGCGAGAAGTGCACTGCCGGGAGCAGCCTTAAGATATCTACGCGGCCGGACAATAATCCGAAATCGTCCTCCAAGTCAAATTTTTTTGAGCTTGCTGATCCCTCTGGTTCGCCTGAATACATCAGGTGTGCCTTAAGGTCTTGACTGGACCACGATTTTCGCATAGAAGCAGGGCAGGCATTCTAAGAAATCTGTTGAAGGAGTCCCAGTTTATGAAAAAAATCTTTGCGCTCGTCGTTCTCCTGGCTGCAGCCACGGCCTGCAGCACCGAACCACCGGCCACGCCCACGGCAACCAATGCCAATATGGCGCCGGCCACGAAAGCAACCGTTGCTCTAACAGAAGCTGATGCGATAGCTAAAGAAAAAGCAACATGGGAAGCGCTGACGAAGAAAGACTATGAAACCTTTGGAAACGATCTGAATTCAGACTACGTCGAAATCGGCAGCGAAGGCATCTATGATAAGCCGGGAATCCTGGCCTACCTCAAAGAATTGACCCTCACCGAAACGACTTTCTCTGACTGGAAGTACCTGACCATCGATAAAGATGCGGTGATTGTAACTTATCAGGTGAACATCAAAGGGACATTCAAGGGCGAGGCCATTCCGGCCGGGCCTTATCGCGCCTCATCTGTCTGGGTGAATCGTGACGGCAAGTGGCAAGCGATCTTCTACCAGGAAACGCTGGCCAAAGCTGCGCCGGCAACACCCCCGGCGGCCGCCAGCCCAGCCGCGAAGACAACGGCCAGCCCCGCAGCCAAAGCCGCGGACATGGCAGCCGGCCCGGATGCTGAAGCCAACGAGAAGATGGTTTGGGATACCTTCAAGACCAAAGATTTCGATGGCTTCGCCTCGATGCTGGCGGCTGATTTTGTCGAGATCGAAGCCGACGGATTCTATGACAAGGCTGGCGCCGTCAAGTCCGTCAGCGGCATGCCTGCAGGAGCCAAGTTTGAACTGAGCGAGTGGAAGACTACGAAGTTTGATAATGACGCTTCATTGGTTACCTATCTGGTCACCACGCCGGGTCCCAAGCCAATGAAGGAGCGACACAGCACCATCTGGGTCAATCGCGCGGGCAAATGGTCAGCGCTGTTCCACCAGGGTACTCCGGTTGAAGCTGCAGCACCGGCAAAGGCCGCGAAGCCTGCGATGTAAATACGGACAAACTGGTTCACTGCCAGATTCCGGGTATGACAGTCGCGCACGAAGGACACTTTCCTTCGGGCGCGACTTTCATTTGCTTGATGATGTAGCCATACCTCTCAATTAGCAGTTCGTCACAAGCGGGACAATAAGTGTTTTCCCAGCGACCCACGCGTCCCGGGAGATTACCTGCGTAAACGTATCTGAGACCGGCCGAGCGACCGATCTCGCAAGCTTCAAGCAACTGCTCGGCAGTAGTGTTTGCGTTTTCGGTCATTCGATAGTCCTGATGAAAAGCCGTCACATGCCAGGGAATATCAGGTGAAACCCCGGCAATGAAATCAGCCGCCCGCTTTAACTCATCAGTGGAATCGTTAAATCCGGGAATCACGAGCGTCACAATTTCTTCCCAAAAGCCGCGGTCATGGACCATCTCGATCGTGCTGAGAATATTCTCCAGCACTCCGCCGAGCTGGCGATAATTCTTATCGCTCATGGACTTTAGATCGATCTTGTAACAGTCGGTCCAGGGGCGCAGATAATCGAGCACTTGCGGAGTGGCGTTCCCGTTTGAAATGAAAGCCGTGCGCAATCCCTGAGGACGTGCTTTTTGAAAGACTTCAACGGCCCACTCAGCCGTAATCAGTGGCTCGTTATAGCTGCTGCCCACCATCGCTGCTCCATAGGCCCTGGCCATCGAAACCAAGCGATCGGCTGTAATTCTGTGTGGAGTCGCGATCGCTGCATCGTCGCGCAATGCTTGTGAGGTCAACCAGTTTTGACAATAGCCGCAGTGTAAGTCGCATCCCAGCATGCCAAAGGTGAGCGTGTCCGAGCCCGGCAGCACGTGAAAGAAGGGCTTCTTCTCAGTCGGGTCGGAGGCGAGCGCCGCCACATAGTTCACGGGCACCCGCAGGTGTCCGCCTTCGTTAAAGCGCACCTTGCAGATACCCCGCTTGCCTTCATTGATGAGGCAGCGATGCCCACACGCGAAACAGCGCAGCGCTTTATTAGGCAAATGTTCGGTGACTTCCGCCGCACCCTCGCCGGTCATGTCGTCGAGGACTTCTGCCAGAGTCAGGGCGGTAGTACTTAACGGCATTTAATTTAGTCCTTCACAGTAATGACTAAACTGCGCGGGCTTCAGTTTGCTGATTTTGGGGGAGAGGCAAGGCTGAAAATCTTTGCTGCTTCAACGCGGGGGAATGTCGGATGTCGACGCGAAATGCAGGGTCTTCAGAATTCTCGCAGCTGCATCCTCCGCGGCCACCCGCAGTCGCTGTTGCACCACGGTGTTGTTTGAGCCAGTGCCGGGTCCCAGCACTACACCGCCCCTTGGATAATTCCCCTGATAGCTTGAGCCCTGCGCCTTTACTTTCGCAGTGATCGCTTCCCAGACGAAAAACTCTATGAAGACCGCATCGAGGTTGCCGCCGTAAGAACCCATTTGATCTTCGCCACGCAGGTTGAGCCAGATCACCAAACCGTCATTGGCATCATGGGCTTGTTGGATCGCATCGCTGCGACTCATTTCTTTATTCGCCAGTTCGACAGTGACTGCGCTGGATTCCTGTAAGCGCCTGCTGCAGCTTTGCAGAACATCGTCGTAAAGATAGAGAGGGATTCCCGCGAAGACATCACCGCGGTTGGCGCTCACGAGTAGATGGATGCGCCTCTCGTCTTTCTGTGGGCGCCTCTCTTCCGGCGACGGCTCCGGCGTCGGAACGCTGACTGCCGGTGACCTGGAACCGCGCCGGCCGGATTGTCCAAAAGAGAAAGCCGTTAAGCTGAACAGAACGATAAGCGCTACGCCGATCATTTGCATGAGAACATGAGCGCGCTTTGATTGCGCGTCAGTTCTAAACCGTAGAAGCGTCATGCGGTAACCTCTTCAACTTGTGGTGACGAGAACGAGGGAGAATCAGCGGCCACATTGTAGCACCGGCCACGCACAATTCTCTTCATTGGAGGGATCATAGTAGCCACGCGATTGTGCATCCGTGCAAAGGATTTACGAGTCCACGTAGCGGACAGCTGATAATAGCCCAGCAGTTCACTGCTGGGATCAACGTCATCATGTGATCAGAAGTCCGTGAAACGGACGGCTGATATGACCACTCTAATCGTCAGCCGTCCGTTTCACGGACTTCACCTTCGACCGAATTCTTTCCCCAGCGATGAATCGCTGGGCTACTTCCACGTCATCCGCTTCACGGACTTTGTTAGCGGTCTTTTGCTAAACTACTGCTTGCTTTCAGATCAGCGCAGTTGCTTTAAGTCGAGTTTGGCGGCGGTGAGAACTCACACGCAAAGTTCGGAGAGAAGATTGGTTTCATTAATCATTACCGGCGTGCGCGAACAGGCGCCTCTAATTCGCTCATTCGACCTGATGCCCGTGGGAGCCAATGCGACCCACGGGATCAAATACATACCCGGCCAGGTTGCCGTGCTGCAGGTTCCCGGTGAAGAACCGGCTTACTTTGCGCTCGCCAGTGCGCCCGAGGATACAGCGTTAGAGGTCCTCGTGAAGCACAAGGCCGGCGCCAGCACTCGCATCTACGAGATGAAAGTTGAAGAGCAGCTTGAGTTGCTGGAAATTGCCGGTCACGGTTTCGACCTTGAAGCACAACGGGGCAAGGACCTTGTTTTTGTGGCCATGGGCACCGGTGTGGCGCCTTTACGGTCAGCGCTCAGGCACGTCTTGAAACGTAAACAAGACTTTGGCCAACTGGTGGTTTTGTACGGCGCGCGCACGCCGGACGATTTTTGCTTTCGCACCGAGACTCGAGATTGGGAGACAGCGGGGGTGGAACTGCGGCAGGTGATCTCGCGGCCCGACGGCCACGACTGGTCCGGATCCACAGGTTATGTGCAGTCGTTGCTAGACCATGTTCTGCCTGATCTGTCTTCTCCGATAGCTTTGATTTGCGGCTCACTCGAAATGATTGGGCAAACTCGTGACCGTCTGCGCCAAATGGGCTTTGCTGCCGACGAGATACTGACCAATTACTAGAGGGGATTTGCCCCACACAACCTCCAGGACCGTGATGATAGGTCTTCACTCAATTTGCTCTGTCGGATTTGGCATCATGTCGTATACTCGCCCCCGAAATTCTTCTTTTCAATGACCTGTTCGGGAACTTTCAGAGAAATAAATTTACCGATGATTCTGAATTGATAGTTCAGAGGTGCGTTCAAGCTGTTTACGATCACCATGCACCCAGTGGAGAACCGAGCTTTGACGATTTCGCAGCCGCCCTTAATTTTCCGCGGGAGAAAATAAATGATCACGAAGCATAAAACCGGCTATAGCTCTCGATCCCTTTTGATATTCTTGGTCGCTCAGCTAATCATTTCCAGCGCGCTGCTGAGTTTGCCGGCTCGCGTCAGGTCTCAAAGCGTCACAAGCAAAGTCCCGCTGACGCACGAGTCGATGTGGATGATGAAGCGAGTTGGGGCACCCATTCCGAGTCCCGACGGTAAGTGGGTTGTTTTCTCGCTGATCGAGCCTGCCTATGACGAGAAGGACCAGGTCTCAGATTTGTGGGTGGTACCGGCAGAGGGCGGCGCAAATCCACGCCGGCTCACTTCCAGCAAAGGCGGCGAGAGCGGCGCGGTCTGGAGCCCTGACAGCCGGCGCTTGGCCTTCTCAGCCCGGCGCGAGGGTGATGAGGTTGCGCAGATCTATGTGCTCGACGTCGTCGGCGGTGGTGAGGCCGTGCGAGTCACTTCTCTTTCGACCGGGGCGCGGTCGCCACTGTGGCGTCCCGACGGCAAAGCACTCCTCTTCACCAGCACGGTTTTTCCCGGCGCTGCAGACGATGAAGCCAACAAGAAAATAGCCGCCGAACGCAAAGCCCGGAAGTACCGCACGCGCGTTTACGAAAAGTTCCCCATTCGCAATTGGGACAAGTGGCTCGAAGATACGCAGGCACATCTGTTCGTACAGATGATCGAGCCGGAGGCTAAAGCAAAAGACATCATGGCCGGAACCAGGCTGGTTTCCGAGCGCGGTTTCGCCGGTCGGGTACAGGATGGAGCTGAAGAATTCGATGGCACGTGGACGCCGGACGGTCAGTCAATTATTTTCGTAGCCACCACCAACCGCGATCGGGCCGCGTACGCGACCACGAATACAGCTCTCTTTAAGATGACTCCGGGCACCGAGCCGCAGCAACTCACCACCGGCAACGACAGCTTCAGCCGGCCAACGTTTCGCCCCGACGGTAAGGCGCTCTACGCAATCTTCACCGTCGAAGCAAACGGCAAGATCTACAACCTTGACCGCCTGGCAATGTTTTCATGGCCGAAGTTGGGCAAACCACAGCTGCTGACTCAGGACTTCGATCGCGCGGTGGGAAGTTTTGCTTTCACGCCGGACAGCCGCTCGATCTACCTGACCGCGGAAGAGGCCGGCCACGAAAAACTGTTCACCATGCCGGCGGGCGGAGGCGCAGTAACGCTCGCGATGGATCTGACGCGCGGTGTTTTCACCGGACTCAAGATCCCCGCCCAGGCTGCCTCGACCATCATCATTGCGAACTGGGAAAGCGCGATGAACCCGCCGGAAGTGGTGCGGCTGGACTTGAAATCCAGAACACAGGTTCCGCTTACAAATTTCAATAGCGACCGCGTGGCCCAGATCGACTGGCAGCCGTTGCGGCACTTCTGGTTCGCGAGTAAGGCCGGCAAACAGATTCACAACCTGATTGCTTTGCCGCCTAATTTTGATGAGAACCAGAAATATCCGCTGCTGGTTGTCATGCACGGCGGGCCATTCAGCATGTGGCGAGATAATTGGGGCCTGCGCTGGAACTACTACATGCTGGCACGTCCCGGTTACGTGGTCCTGCTTACGAATTACTCCGGCTCGACCGGATTTGGCGAGAAGTTCGCGCAAAGTATTCAGGGCGATCCCTTCCGGGGACCGGGCAACGAAATCAACGAAGGCGCGGACGAAGCTATTCGTTTGTTTAAGTTTATTGACGGTACTCGACAGGCCGCAGCCGGCGCCAGCTATGGCGGACACCTGGCCAACTGGATGCAGGCGACGACCACACGTTACAAGGCGCTCATCAGTCATGCCGGTCTCATCAACCTGGAATCGCAATGGGGCACGAGCGACACCATCTATTCGCGCGAAGTATCCAACGGCGGACCGGTTTGGGAGCAGGGGCCGATTTGGCGCGAGCAGAATCCCATTCGCTTCGCAAAGAACTTCCGCACGCCCATCCTGCTCTCTGTGGGCGAGAACGACTTTCGCGTGCCGCTCAATCAGACGCTCGAAAACTGGAGCGTGCTGCAACGATTGCAGATTCCCAGCCGCCTATTGGTCTGGCCCGAAGAGAATCACTGGATTCTTAAAGGCGAGGACAGTCGCTACTGGTACCAGGAAGTCTACGCCTGGCTGCGCAAATATCTTGGCGAATCAGGGCCCTCAACTGCTGAATGGAGGCTCAGCAATTGATTCACTTGCACTCCACGTGGTGAGTTTCCCGGCAATCGGAGTTATTAGGATGCCGGGCTGATCATAAAGCTGATTGTGGGTCCGGTCATTAAGTGAAAACGGCCCCCACCTGAAATCAATAACTTACAGACGCCGTTCGATTATTAAGTGAAATTTTCTTCGGGCATAACGTGAGAATCTCCTACAAGTTTCGAGCATAACGTGGATGTTTTTCGCTTGCTCTTTTCGCCCCCCTTAATTTTGCAACTAGCTCTACGATAGGAGAATTAGACGGAGCTGTGCGTTGAGCCTCAAAGCGATATTACTTTTTTGCGCCAATCATTAAACCAGTGATCATCGCGCTCACTACTGAACCGACCGTGATCAGGATCGCCCAACCGCCGCCACTGAGCCCACCATCAACTCGAAGTGTTTTCGTTGATTTACGCGCGAAGAAGACGTGTGACAGTCCAAGAGACGCACCGGCAATCGCCAGGTAGTAGAGCCTATGTATCAGAATTGTCGCTTGATTGGTTCCCTCGCTCGTCAGATCAGAATAGTCCCAAAGGTGATAAAGCAGAGGATTGTAAAGCCAGTGGTCGTGGCCGATGCTGTAAAGGTAAAACAGCCCTCCGCCTGTTCCGATGCTCACCGCGTAGGCAAGATACTTATCGCCCAACAGAACATTCATCGCGATGGATACGCTCCCCAGGAAAACTACGCTAGGCAGCAAAATCACTGCATAGGTCATCAGGTAGGCGCGAATCTCGATCGGATTGTGCCCCCTGAAAAACTGGACTGCGATTGCGGCCAGACCGGCCATCGATATCAAAGAGAGCGTCAGCAGGAGAGTTGCGAAAAACTTTGAGAGCAACAGGACATAGTTCGGAGCAGGCGTGGCCCACAGGACCGGTTCAATTCCCACTTCGCGCTCGCGATGCATTGCTTCGCCCGTGTAGAAGACAGTCATGCCGACCAGAAATAACAACAGAGCGTTGGCGGTGCTGCTCGCGTAGGTCGCTGAATAGGAAACCTCGGGAACAACCTGATAAAAAGCCAGGTCCAAGGTAGAGAGAAATATCGCCAGCGGAATTAGCACGATCAAACTTCGCTCCGCGCGCAGCAACCGAAACTCAACGCCCAAAGCCGCGATTAGTTTCTTGAGGTTCGCGCTGAACCCTTCACTAACCCTAATGACTTTAGGGAGCACGATGCCTGAGAGCATTGCCTTCTCTTTGGATTCAAAGCTACCGAACTGATCGTGACGAGTCGGCGTGAAACTCGCCAAGCCGTAATAAACTCTCTCGCTTGCGGTCGAGAGGTTGAGGACTGAAAACTTTTCTACTTTCCCGGAGCGCTCGGCTATTGCGAAGCGTGCGTAGAGAATCGTCAGACAAATCGCCGCAAATAGAATCATCATTGCGCGGTTAGCGATCAGCATTAAGTCGTAAGTGATTACGAGTTGATTGAGCAGCTCGGCGCTGCGCGCGCGATCGATTTTTCCCCAGTTCATCAGCAAGGGATCAAGAACACTTCGCCAGCGCGACGGCAAGCCCTTTAATAAAACGGTCTGATAGGTGATATAGAGCGGGTAAAAAGAAACTCCCAGGCCGTATACGATCTTGGCATTGCGCGTTAGAGTTCCGACGGTAAAGTAGAAAGCAGCCAGGACCAGGTGGGATATGACCACTAAAACAAGGAAGTGTTTCAGATAAGGAAATACCTTTAAGTCCTGGACAATCATGCCCTGTTTACTGAATGCCTGGAGCACGAATAGCGTGAGCACGAAGGCGGCCTGGCAGCACACCAGCACGAAAAAGTTGCCGAAGAACTTTCCCAGAAGATACTCGGCACGCTTTACCGGCTTCGAAAAAATGAGCGGGGCGATGCCGGTACGAAAATCTCTGATCACCGGATCCGCCATGATGAGCGCGGTGAAGAGAGGCAACGTCATAAAAGAATAGACTGGGAGGACACCGGCAATGAAGAAATCGGCGTTTGTGGCCCAGCCGCGTCCGGTGGCTGGGCCCCAACCCCACCACAAAAGGGCGTTACCTGCAAACAGGAGCGCCATCGCATAGGGTGCCACGCGCTTCGAGTTGAGCCGCACCTCGTTTATGAAGACTGCGCCGAACCGCGTACTTGAGGGGCTTCTCATTTCAATTAGTTCGCTCGGTTTGACCAACAAGATCCAAATAATAGTCTTCGAGAGTTGGAGTTGCCGGAGTGAATTCCTCGCCCGGTCGTTCGCCTTTTGAAATCACTCGCAGACGCGCTTGTCCGTCGAACGTCTGCGAAGAAATGATCCGGCACTTAGACTTGAGCGCCGCTAGGCGTTCGCGCGGCACCGTGGCTTCCCAAACCGATTCTTTGAGCTGATCGATTGCTTGCCGTGGTGTGCAAGCGGCCAGGATCGTGCCCTGTCGAATGATGGCCATGTTGCTGCACAAGTTTGAGACGTCAGAAACAATGTGAGTTGAAAGAATCACCACTGCGCTGTCGCTCGCCGTTTCCGAAAGCAGATTATGAAAGCGGACTCGTTCTTCCGGATCCAAACCTGCGGTCGGCTCATCGACAATGATCAGCTCCGGCTCACCAATCAAGGCCTGAGCGATTCCCAAGCGCTGGCGCATCCCCCCTGAGAATCCACCGAGTCGCTGCTTGCGCGCGGATGAAAGGTTAACCTTCTCAAGCAAGGCATCGATCAAGGCTCGGCGCTGTTTCCTTTCTGTGACGCCTTTGAGCTTGGCGAAGTAATCAAGCATCTGTTCAGCCGTCAGCGTCGGATAAAGTCCGAACTCCTGCGGCAAGTAGCCGAGCATTCGCCGTGTCTTGTCCTTACGAGCGATCAAGTCAACGCCGTTCATCTCGACCGTGCCCGCGTCTGGTTCGAGCAAAGTCGCGACTATCTTCATCAACGTTGTCTTGCCGGCGCCGTTTGGCCCCAGCAGCCCAAACATTCCCGCATGAATTTTAAGGCTGATTCCTTTGAGCGCCTGAACTCCACTCGGATAAGTCTTCTTCAACTCTATGATTACGAGCATTCAGGCGTCTCAAGATTGAATTGTTTTATCGCGAATCCGGGGTTTGAGGGCCATCGGTAAACAGAGTCAGCGATGATATTTTGTTACTTGGAAGGAAACTCGCAGGACTCAAACCATGCGCGTAAAGCAACAGACGACCTGAGACGGCGATGGCAATCAACGTGTCACCGGCGTGGGCGAGATGAAGATCTCTGCTAAGTATATGCACGACGAGTCCGGTAAGAGCCACCAGGATTGAAGACGCCTTGAGGACACGTCGAATCGGACGATGCCTTCTGCTTATTTCTACACACTGGTTCTTGATTTTCTCAAGATCACCAAAGCGTTTTAGGGTAGCGGCTTTCGCTTCCGCAGTAGACATGCCTCGTTGAATGTGTTCACGCTTGAGCATCTCAATGTGAAAATTCAACTCCTCTTCGACTTCAAGTTCAAGTGTCTTACGGTCAAGAAGCTTCAATAATCGCCTTCTCACGGCTTTCATCATCCGTCTCCCATTAGGCAGTTTGCAAGATTTTTGTAATCGCGCGCGAGATACGTTCCCAATTGGCGCGTTCAAGTTTAAGCTGTCTTTGTCCCGCTCTCGTCAGTTCATAAAACTTTGCTCGACGATTGCTTTCTGAGAGTCCCCACTCCGACTTTATCCAGCCGCGTTCTTCCATGCGGTAAAGCGCGGGATAAAGCGAACCGTCTTCAACTTTGAGCAAGTCCTCGGCGGTTTCGTGTATTCGTTGAACTATGCCGTAGCCGTGCAGCGATTCGCGCGCCAGCGTTTCAAGAATCAACAGCTCCAGCGTGCCTTGCAACAAATCCGTGCGGGCGTTTGCCATGGTGATGTCTCCCTAGATTATCTAGGACAGAGATTAGTGGCACTTCCCTAGACTGTCAAGGGGGAACTGTAGGGCCGTCGATTGTTTGCTCATCTGGATGGGGTGAGCGGATCATATGGAATAGCAGCACGGGCCAATGATCCCTGATAAGTTAATTAATCGACGTGTAAGCCGTTAGCTTTCGTGCGCACCCTAATGTCAATTAGAACTCGGAGCATGTCTAGCGCCTTGAGGTAGAAATTCACTTTATGACCAAAGCAAGATCAGGTTATGACCAACAGATTTCATTTTATGACCGACGAAATTCACTTTATGACCGAACCCACAATCATTAACGGAAACGCTCCAAATCCGGCGGAGCCTTGCTGAATGAATGCTCATTCAGTATGATGGCGGCCTTTTTAATAATTGAAAAACTGACAGTGAAGGCGGGTGAAGCGTGATGCGGATTGAGAAGGCGGCGGTGCTGGGGGCGGGAACCATGGGCGCGCAGATCGCCGCTCAGTTCGCAAATGCGGGCATACCAACTTTGCTGCTGGATATTGCTCCCCGCGAATTGTTACCTGAAGAAACTGCCAAGGGTCTTACCCTGGAAGCTAAGCAGGTCCGCAATCGCCTTGCCCGGGCCGGCTTTGAAGCCGCAAAGAAAGCAAAGCCCGCCGCGTTTTTCACCTCTGAACAGGCAGGACTTGTATCCATCGGCAACTTCGAGGACGACCTCGCGAAATTAGCAGACTGCGACTTCATCATTGAAGCTGTCGTCGAGAACCTCGATCTCAAACGCAAACTCTTCGAACGGGTCGAACAGTATCGGCGGCCCGGCTCGATCATCGCTTCGAACACCAGCGGCATTCCCATCCACCTGCTTGCGGAAGGCCGGTCCGAAGATTTCCAACAGCACTTTCTCGGTATTCACTTCTTCAATCCGCCGCGCTATCTGCATCTGGTTGAATTGATTCGCACCCCCTGGACCAAACCTGAAGTGTCGTGCTTCACGTTTGGTTTTTTGGACCAGCGTCTGGGTAAGGGCGTCGTCCCTGCTAAAGATCGCCCGAACTTTATTGCGAATCGGATCGGAACCTACGGCGCCATGATCACGATGCAGACCATGCTCGCGGACGGTTACACGATCGAAGAAGTCGACAAGATCACTGGCCCAGCGGTCGGCAGGCCCAAGAGCGCCACCTTCCGTACTTTTGATCTGGTTGGTCTGGATGTCTTCTCACACGTGATCAGAAATCTCTACGAAGCTTTGCCGGAAGATCCAGAGCGCGAAGCATTTCAGCTTCCGCAACTCCTGTCAGATTTGATCGCAGCTGGACAACTGGGTAACAAAACCAAAGCGGGTTTTTACAAGCGCCAGGGCAGCGGCGACAAGAAAGAATTTTTCGTCATCGATCCGGCCACCAAAGAATACCGGCCCGTCCAAAAGGTCAAGCTGCCTGCACTTGAGATGGCGAAGAATATCGAAGATGGAGCCGAGCGGCTTAAGGCCCTCGTCTGGAGCAAGGATCGCGTTGGCGCCTTTCTCTGGAAAACTTTTTCGCGAACGCTCAACTATGCCGCCAATCGCATCCCGGAAATTGCCGACAGTGTGGTCGAGGTTGATCGCGCCATGCGTTGGGGTTTTGCCTGGGAGTTGGGACCCTTTGAGGCCTGGGACGCCATCGGGCTCGAGAAATCGGTCGCGCGAATGAAAGCCGAAGGGTTCGACGTGCCGGCAAACGTGCAGGCTATGCTGGATGCCGGCGCTAAATCTTTTTACAGGAAAGAGAATGGCCAGCAGTCCTATTTCGATTTTGCGAGCGGCCAATACGTGCCCCTGGTGGACCAGCCAGGCATCATCATTCTCAAATCGGTCAAGGAGCGCAGTGATGTAGTCAAGCAGAACTCCGGCGCTTCTCTCCTGGACATCGGCGACGGCGTGGCCTGTCTCGAATTCCACTCCAAGATGAATTCCATCGGTGGCGAAACGCTGCAGATGCTCAAGCAATCACTCGCTGAAGTTGAAAAGAATTTTGTAGGTTTGGTAGTCGGTAATCAGGGCCGAAATTTCTCTGTCGGGGCCAACCTGATGTTGATGTTGCTGGAAGCGCAGGAAGAAAACTGGGAAGAGCTGGACATGATCTGCCGCTACTTCCAGCAGTCGACCATGAGCTTGCGCTATTCTGCCAAACCCGTTGTCGTAGCTCCCTTCCAAATGGTTTTTGGCGGCGGCTGCGAAATGGTCCTGCACGCCGATCGAGTGCGTGCGGCTGCGGAAACATATATCGGCCTGGTCGAAGTAGGTGTGGGAATCATTCCCGCCGGGGGCGGCACCAAAGAGATGCTGCTCCGTACCCTTGATTCAATTCCGAAAGACCTCGCAGACGCCGATCCTTTTCCCTTCGTTAAGCATGCGTTCGAGACGATTGCTATGGCCAAAGTCGCGACCTCGGCTGAAGAAGCGCGCTCGCTTGGCTTCCTCGGAAGTGACGACAGCATCTCGATGAATCCCGACCGGTTGATTGCCGATGCGAAAAAAGAAGTGCTCTCGCTGGCGGCGACGGGTTACGTGCAGCCGCAACAGCGAACCGACATCAGGGCGCTTGGTAATCCAGCCCTGGCGACGTTCAAGCTGGGTATCCACCAGATGAAACGCGCTGGTTTTATTTCTGAGCATGACGGTCTGATTGGGGAAAAATTGGCGCGCATCCTGACGGGTGGAGATTTGAACCATGAGACGCGCGTGTCTGAGCAGTATCTGCTGGACCTGGAGCGCGAAGCTTTTCTTTCGCTTATCGGCATGCGCAAGACTCAGGATCGGATCGCGAACATGTTGAGGACCGGCAAGCCTTTAAGAAATTAGCAGACGAAGATCACGGGAAGGCGTAGCCTTTTCAAACGTCAGGCGGCAGCGCCGCAGAGGAACTTATGAGAGACGCATTAATCGTATCGGCAGTGCGCACCGCAGCCGGCAAGGCGCCGAAGGGGACGTTAAGAAACACGCGACCGGATGAATTAGGCGCCGCTGTCATCAGGGAAGCTATGGCGCGCGTGCCTGGGCTCGAACCGGCTGAGATCGAAGATGTAATTATGGGTTGCGCCATGCCTGAGGCCGAGCAGGGTATGAACGTCGCGCGCGCGGCAGCGATTCGCGCGGGCCTTCCCGTCGAGACCAGCGCCATGACCATCAATCGCTTCTGCTCGTCCGGCTTGCAGGCGATCGCAATTGCAGCGGATCGCATTCGCACCGGAGGCGCTGAAGTCCAGATCGCCGGTGGTCTCGAGACAATGTCGATGATTCCCATGGGCGGCCACATCATTCGGCCCAACCCTTACCTGGTAGAACACTATCCGGATTTTTATTTGAACATGGGTCTCGCGACCGAAAACGTCGCGCGCAAATATGAAGTCTCGCGCGAGCAGCAGGATGAGTTTGCGCTGCGCTCTCATCAACGAGCTGCCGCCGCCCTGGACGGCGATAAATTTAAAGATGAAACTGTCCCGTTGACTGTTACCATCGAAGAACTCGACGAAAGAGGACGCAAGCAGCGGCGCGAAGTTGTTTTCGATCGAGATGAAGGAGTGCGGCGCGACTCGACCATCGAGGGATTACAGAAATTGAAGCCCGCCTTCCAGTTGAAGGGAACAATCACGGCAGGCAATGCGTCGCAGATGTCCGATGGCGCCGCAGCCACAATAGTTATGTCGGAGGACAGGGCCCGAAGTCTGGGTGTTAAGCCGCTGGGCCGGTTCGTCGGTTACGCAACGGCCGGTTGCCCGCCGGAGGAGATGGGGATAGGACCTGTCTATGCAATTCCCAAAGTCCTGCGGCTGGCAGGTTTGACCCTTGATCAAATCGATGTGATCGAATTGAACGAAGCGTTTGCGGCCCAGTCACTGGCTGTGATCAAAACGCTTGGACTTGATGCCGACAAAGTGAACGTGAACGGCGGTGCGATAGCTTTGGGCCACCCGTTGGGATGCACTGGCGCAAAGCTTACTGCCAGCATCCTGCGCGAACTCGAACGCCGCAACGGCCGCTATGGCATGGTAACAATGTGCGTCGGGGGTGGCATGGGAGCCGCGGGAATCTTCGAAAGAATTGATGTAGCGTAGTCCGTTTGCGCAAAACAAAGTCGCTTCTAACACAGAGAGAGGAAACTATTATGTCAGCCGCAGTCGAACCAAAGGCCATAGTCAAAGGCGGGGCGTTCCTGATTGAAGAGCATACGCCGGAAGACACTTTCACACCGGAAGATTTCACCGAAGAGCATCGCATGATTGCCGAGACGACGCGCCAGTTCGTCGACAACGAAGTCGTGCCGCGCACAGATGAACTCGAGCAGCACAACTGGGTGCTGGCGCGTGAACTGGTGAAGCAGGCTGCGGATCTGGGCCTGATTGGCGCGAATATTCCCGAAGAGTACGGCGGCCTCGGTCTGGATCAAACCAGCAGCGCATTAATTGGCGAGAACATTGGCCGCTCAGCCTCGTTCGCCACTACGCTCGGCGCCGAAAGTGGAATCGGGCTGCTGCCAATAATTTATTTCGGCACTGAAGCGGCCAAAAAGAAATACCTGCCGCGCATAGCCAGTGGTGAATTGATTACGGCTTACGCCTTGACTGAAGCGGGCTCCGGCTCAGACGCGATGGCGGCCAAGGCTACCGCGAAGCTCAGCGCTGACGGCACCCACTACATTCTGAATGGCGAGAAGATGTGGATCACCAACGGCGGGTTTGCAGACATCTTCATCGTCTTCGCCAAGCTCGATGGCGATAAGTTTTCGGCCTTTATCGTGGAACGTGAAAATGGCATCACGCCCGGCGCCGAAGAGCACAAGATGGGAATCAAGGGCTCCAGCACCACAGCGCTGGTGCTCACCGACGCGACCACGCCGGTAGAAAACCTGCTGGGTGAAATCGGTAAAGGCCACAAGATCGCCTTCAACATCCTGAACATCGGCCGGTTTAAGTTAGGTGCGATGTGCATTGGCGGCATGAAGTTGATGGTGCATGAGGCTACTCGTTATGCGAACGAGCGCCACCAGTTTGGCAAGTCAATATCTTCCTTCGGTGCGATTAAGCATAAATTGGGCGAGATGGCGATTCGTACCTGGGTGGGCGAGGCGATGATCTATCGCACGCTCGGGATGATTGAAACGGCCATCAGCGATACGACCGATCCCGACGCCAAGCTGCGCGCCATCGAGGAGTATTCAGCCGAGTGTTCCATAATCAAGGTCGCACTTTCCGAATACTGCGATTACGTAGCTGACGAGATGGTCCAGATCTATGGTGGCTACGGGTATTCGGCGGACTATCCGGCCGAACGCGCCTATCGCGACTCGCGGATCAATCGTATTTTTGAAGGCACGAATGAGATCAATCGCATGTTGATTCCCGGTCGCTTGATGAAGAGCGCTTTGAGCGGCCATTTGGCGCTCCTGCCTGCGGCTCAGGGGTTGATGGACGAGATCCTGTCGCCGCAGATGGGCAGTTTCGACGATGAAGAAGGGTTGCTCGTCGCCGAACAAAAGTTGGCCCGCAACGCCAAGAAGGTAGCGTTGATGACACTGGGAACAGCGGCTCAGAAATACATGCTGAAGCTCGGTGACCAGCAGGAAATCCTGTTGGGAATTGCGGACATCATCATGGACACCTATGCGATGGAGTCGGCGATCCTGCGCGCGCGGAAGCTGGCCGGCGCCGCGAGCGAGGGTGCAGCGGCCCGTTTTCTCGACATGACACAGGTCTTCTGTAATGACGCGGTGCAGCGCATTGAGTCGACGGCTAAAAATACTCTCGCAGCGATGGCCGAGGGCGACGAGTTGCGGACGCTGCTGGCAGCGCTGCGGCGGTTCACGAAATTGACGCCGATGAATACCGTGGCTGCGCGGCAACGGATCGCTGACGTGATGATCGACGCGAATAAGTGGACGTACTGAGAATTTCGGATTTGGGATTGCGGATTTGAAGCCCGAGTCGATTGCAGGCTGCAGATTGCAGATCTCGGTTTAGATTTCAGATCTCAGGCTTTTGGATTATGAACTTGAGATCTCAGATCTCAGATCTCAGATCTCAGATCTCAGATCTCAGATCGAGTTTGCTCAAAAAACAACCTTACCACCGCGGAGAGTTGGGCGATGAAGTATCATTGCTTTGAGGAACTGCCGGTGTGGAACGACGCGATCGAAGTTGCAGTCAGCGTGTTTGCGTTAACCGCAAGCTCGAGCTTTCGAGGGCACGCGGGAACCCGCAATCAACTTGAAAATGCAGCGGTTTCAGTTTCGATCAATATCGCAGAGGGATTTAAGAGGGGCACAACCCAGGAGACGCTCACCTTTCTTTACATTGCACGTGGCTCGGCAGGCGAGGTCCGGTCCATGCGACGGTTGTTGAATCGCTTTGATTCTTTTTCTGAACTCAAATCCGGAATCCCAGATCTGATTGGACGGGCCCTGAGTGTCTCGAGGCAGCTACGCTCGTGGGCAGACTCGATGCAGAATTCGGACATTAGAGGCCAGCGGTATCTGACTGATCGCAGCCGGCGCAGTGCGAAGGATGCGCGAGAGCGTGCGGAGTTTTTGGAAGAATTAAGGCGTGTCCGCGAGGGACATCGGCCAGGCTCGGAGGAATCCGCTCGGAAAATGTCCTCGGAAAATCAGAGTCTTAATTAAGAAAGTTCCCGTGGTAAGGGAACTTTCGAGACTGCAAGTAATTCTTCAGATCTCAGATCTCAGATCTCGGAGCTGAAATTCCGAATCCGAAGTCCGAATTCTGAAATCCATAGGCTATGCGCATCATTCCCATTAGTCTGCCAACGCCCTTCTACATCGGGCCAGTCAACGTCTACGTGATCGCGGAAGATCCGATCACGCTCATCGATACGGGACCAAAAACCAAAGAGGCTGCCGCAGCTCTGCGTGAGGGTCTCAGGCTCGCGGGGTTTCGGGTCTCAGACCTGCGCCGCATTGTCCTGACTCATGCTCACGAAGATCACTGTGGCCTCGCGCACTCGCTTCGTGATGAGGCCAAAGATGCTGAAGTTCTGGTGCATGATTGGGAAACCGGGCATCGCGCGGGCCGGCTCGAGCATGAAGAAACACACGCCTTGCTGGCGCGCGCGGGCTTGCCCGATAACGAAATCGAAGACATGCGCAGGATGTATGAAGACGTCAGGCAATATGCCGATTCCTTCGCGGATCATGAATACAGCTCACTGACGGACGGAGCCCAGCTGGAGTTTTCATCGGGCACGCTGCAGGTGATTCATACTCCGGGCCACACGCCCGGTTCCTGTTCATTTCTTCGCGAAGCTGATCGCACGATTCTCGCCGGTGACTGTGTGCTGAAGCGCATCACTCCGAATCCCATTCTCTCTCCCGATCCCATCGACAAGTCGCGCCGTTTTCGCTCGCTGGCTGAGTATCTCGTCAGCCTTGCGCGCTTGCGCAGCTTTGCGCCCACGCTGGTTCACGGTGGGCATGGCGAGCCTGTTCACGATTACGAGGAGCTATTCAACCGATACCTGCGCGCTATTCAGCAACGTCAATCCGCTGTGATTAAGCTGCTGCCAAAGACCGGCGCGACGGCCTGGGAAGTGGCGCGCGAAATGTTCCCGGGCGCTGATGACGTCCATCGCTTCCTAGCAGTTTCCGAAGCCGTGGCGCATCTGGATCTGGCCGAGTCCGAGGGGAAGATTGCCGTGGAGATAAGTGGCACGAAGGAATTGTACCGGCCCATCAACTGATAGGCCTTCTCTGTGTCTTGACCTTGTGGAATCGGCTCTCTCCCCCGGTATTCCTCCAGTCAAAAATCAAAGCAAAGTTTAATCTTTTCGGAACCTCACTCCTGCGATTGCGTGTAACCCAGCAAAACCTTCCGGAGGATTGATCTGTTATGAAAATTAGAAGTGTTCTTTATTCTTCGGTCTCGCTGTTGTTAGCGGCAGGTATTGCACTTGCCCAACAACCAGCCACTCCAGCTACGCCCCCTGAACCCGTTACCACCCCCGAAGCATTTGGCGCCTTCTCATTTTTTGTGGATGGCGGCGGATTTCTGGGTGTTTATACCGAGGACATCAGCAAAGACAACCTTTCCCAATATGGCTTGCGGGAAGCACGCGGCGTCGGGATCACTGAAGTGGTCAAAGATAGTCCTGCTGAACGTGCCGGTCTGAAAAAGGGAGATGTGATCACGCGCTTTGATAATGAAGAAGTCACCAGTGCGCGCAAACTTAATCGCCTCGTCTCGGAAGTTGCCCCGGATCACAAGGTGAATATCACTCTCAGCCGTGGTGGCAACGATCAGAGCGTAGCTGTAACCATCGGCAAACGCGAGGCTGCTGCACGAAGTGTGGGAAAAATGACGCTGCCGCGTGGTGGTGATTTTCCGCGGCTGGAAAACTTTCCTGAAGAAGCGCTGGTGTTCTCGCTGGGGAACAGCCGCCGCATCGGGGTCGGCACCACGCCCTTGACTAAGCAGCTGGCCGATTATTTTGGTGTAGCTGACGGTAAGGGAGTCTTGATTACCAGTGTCGGGGAGAATAGCCCCGCCGCCCGAGCCGGTATCAAGGCGGGCGATGTAATCACGTCGATTAACGGTGAAAAGGTTGAAGGTTCCGGAGACCTTTCACGGGCCATCAACAAACAAAAGGAAGGCGACATTATCCTGACCGTGGTGCGAGACAAAAATCAGCGGACCATAAGGGTGACGCCCGAAAAGTCAGAGAGCGAATTATTACGGACGGGACGAACCGCCAACCAGCGCATCAATCGCGATGAAATACGACAAGCGATTCGCGAGGGCGCGCGCGAAGGACGTATCGTCATACCGCGAATTGCCCTGCCATCACTCCCGGCCATTAACGTGTCGGTACCGCCGATTGATCTGCCCGTCATTCCCGAGATCAACGTGACACTACCAGCAGTACGGGTGGTGAAAACCGCACGGCGCATTCCTACCTAAACACTTTGTCTCAGCAAATGAAAAGGCGGACCCGCGTCCGCCTTTTTTCATCGACAAAAATCAGAGCCAGTCGAAAGCGCGTTTAAGGCTGTTCCAGTTTCTTCTTACCTTCCAGCGCTGCCTGGTAAGCGCCGCCGCGCACATCCCCAATTTTTATAGCCGCTTCAAATTCACCGGCAGCCTCGGTTTTGTGATCGAGAAAAGCATGAATACGTCCCATGGCTTCATGAGCTCGGGACATCAGAGCGGGATCCGTTTCCGACGACGAGGCCTGGATGGCCAAACGGTAATTTGTCAACGCACCCTGCAGGCGGCGATCACGTACCTCTTCATCGGTGGCGTCGGCAGCGGCGACGCTGCTTGTCTGGGCAATCGCGAAAAAGACTCGAGGCTCACCCGGAAACTCTTTCAGCAAATCGCGCAAACGCAAATCAGCGCCGTTGTAGTCTTTCTGCCGCAGAGTCTGCTCGATCTCTGAAAGTGCCTTGACCAGGGCACTGGAATTTGCACTTTCGGCCGTGGTTGAAACCGGAGTCTCTGCTTGTATGGTCCTGGCTTTTCGTAAGGCAAGGGCGCGCGCGCGGGCCTCTGCATATTCGGCCGGCCGTTTGGTTTCTTTGGCCGGATCGAACGAAGCGATCATGTCGGGAAAGAAGTTAACGATATCAAAACCCGAAGCTTCGATTCCTTCGAGTTGCTCAGCAAAATAGAAGGCCAGTACCGCTCCACCTTCATACTCGTCAGCGAGTTGTGCGACTGTCTCGTCCTTAATGGTATTGAGCGTGGCCTGGGTTTCTCTGATGATTGCGTTCCTCGCGGCGGCGTCCTTCGCGGTCGCCAGCCGGTCACGATTTTCCAAAGCCAGCCTTTGCAGCTTTATTGCTTCGCTATAACGAGCGTCAGAAGCGCCTACGAGAGATCGAGAAACAGCGATGAAGACGTCGGGTGTCACACTCTCGTGATCGCTCTCGCGCTCCTTTAGCAGCTGGCGCAAAGGTTCTCGACGAGCTGCAATTTCTTTATTAAAACGCAGCATCATGGGATCGATGACAAACCTCAGATACGCGCGGCGCAGTTCCGAGGCAGCAGGGTCAGTCCCCTCGGGGACGATGGCGTAATAATCGTCAGCGATAACGCGCAAATTGATCGTCCCCGGCGCGGCCAGTAAATCGGGAACGATGTTGAAATGTCTTTCGTGTTCGCGCAGGGCGTAAACGCGGGGCGCATTATTTTTTTTCCTGGCGCTGGGTGCTCTGACAAGCACGCGTTCGTTGTTGACCAGCATGGGACGCGTGTGCAGGTAGGACAAAACGGACCGCACCAACTCAGCAGTCGGAGGTCGCAGGCGATCGCTTTCTGCCTGATAGGCGCGCAGATATAGTGGTAACCGCTCATCAATGCCTGAGCGCCGATAGAACTCGCGCAGGACGGGTACAAAGTCGAGCACTTCGAGCACCCCTGCCGGCAGATCCTCGGAACGTTCCGGAGCGTCCAGTGTGGGCGGAGGCCCGAGCACAAACGCGAGCGATACATAGCGGGCTGCCTGTTCCGCAGGCGTAGCCGGCTTCGGAAGCTTGTTGCGTTCATAGAAACCACGCAAACGCTCGCGCACTCCTGGATCCAGTTCGCTCTGATCTTTTCTGACTCGCGCACGAAAGACTGAGGCTGCACGCCCGGCCGGAAGGGGATCGAACCCCGCTGCATCCAGCGCTGCCATCACCACGATCAAACGTGGATCAGACTGGAAGGCGACACCGTAGTCGGCAAAGCTGAAAGTATTGTCAGGTCGCGCCGCTTGGGCGGTGCGAGATGGGCCGGATACGGGGGGAGTTTGTGCGCCCGCGGAGCCGCCAGGCAGCAGTATGAAACAGGCGACGATTAGTGAATAGCGTCTAACTTGGGTCATGAAATCTTAGATCCTTAAACCAATTGAAAATCTAATCCTTAATTCTTACTGGTGTTTTGAAAACGGGCGGGTTTCCCGCGAGCCTCCAGGGCCTCACTTATTCTTACGATGACGACGCAGCGCCCACAATGTTAGCGGATACGTGCCGGTCGAACAAACGACCGAAAGTAGCGTGCCGCCGATGGCAAAAGGCCCAACAATGTCCCAGCTGTGCTTAAAGACGCGAGCGTAATAATCACCCGTTAAGAGATGCGGATTTCTAAGCAATTCGATGCCCTCAGGCGGCATTCTCAGGGGCCGTCCCAGCAGTAGAGCTCCAAGGGCATACGAAGTGAGAATAATAGGCACCAGCGTCAGGAATGGATTATTGACGTACGTGCCGAGATAAATCGCCACTTTGTTGAAGCGAAAGAGGAACGCGACCAGCGTCGCGAGAATTGTATGCAGACCAAGGAGTGGCGAGAAAGCTATGAAGACGCCGACTGAAAAGGCAAGTGCGGTACGCTCGGGCGGATCATCTATCGCAAGCAGACGACGAAAAGCAGCACGAAACATTCAATTAGATTCAAGTCGGAAGTTGCGAGTTCCGAGTGCTGACTCGGAACCCGGAGCTCGCAATTCCACCACTTCACTGAAAGCTATTGAGCGCTTCGGCTTCACTTTCGAAGCTGTCGAAAACTGTCAGCAGTTTCGTGATAACCAGCAGATCCTGAATCTTATCCGTCAGATTCAACAGCTTAAGTTGTCCTCCGGCACGGGTGACGGTGGTGTAGTTAGCGATCAACTCGCCGATACCGCTTGAATCCATATATTTGACGCCGGCCAGGTTCAGCAAGATCTTATTCTTGCCGCCATCTGATAGACCGCGAATGGCGTCACGCATGGTGATACTGCCTTCCCCAATCCGTACCGCGCCGGTCAAGTCCAGAATGATTACATCTCCGGCATGACGTTCTTTGACATCGAGCTCTGCCATTTTGTTCTCTCCTTAAAAAGTCCGCTAAGCGTCAGCATGCGTCCCGGTCCCTGTTAGCGAACCCGCCAGACACGAAAGGCTGGTCCCGACGCTTTATTTGAAGCCGTTAAGGGCTTCGGATTCGCTTTCATACACGTCAAAGACAGTCAGCAACTTGGTGATAGCGAGCAAGTCCTGCAGCTTTTGTGTCAGGTTCAGCAATTTCAATTGGCCGGCTTCCTTTTCGATAGCCGTGTAGCTGGAAACCAGTTCGCCGATTCCACTCGAGTCGATATAGCCGACACCGGCAAGATTCAAGAGGACCCGCTTCTTGCCTTCTTCGAGTAAGCGCCGGATTGCAGTTCGCAGCGCGACGCTACCTTCGCCAATTGTTATCTTTCCATCCATGTCGAGGACGGTAATATCACCGGCCTGACGTTCTTTAATATTGAGTTCTGCCATGATTCAGATTCTCCTGTGATGAAACTACAACCCCGGGACCTGGGGTTTTAGACCGCGGGTCCTCAGGGTCCTAAAAGTCAATTCCAGATTCAATACGCAATCAAAACTTCTTACTCATCCTGACGGTGGTTCCGCCTTCGGGCCGAATGAGCCACTCCACGTTGTCCATAAAAGTGCGCATGAAGAAGATACCACGGCCTGAGGATTTCAGGATATTTTCTGTCTCAGTTGGATTAGGAACTTCCTGGGGATTGAAACCGGCGCCTTCGTCGTGCACGCTCATTTCAAGCGAACTGGGCGAACATTCTATCTTGATGCGTACCTGTTTACCTTCGTCCTGCTGGTTCCCATGAACAATTGCATTTGTCACCGCCTCGCGGACAGCCATGTCAATGCCAAAAGCCACTTCTTCACTGATGCCCGATCGCTGCAGTATCGCGGCAACAGCAACAGCGGCTTGCTCGACGGATTCTATTCGACCAGGAAGCGTGAGTTCAGTTGTTTCTACGGTCACAATTAATAGCGCGGGCCTCTCCCAGCCGTTGCGCAAGGCCAACTGCAAAAAGTTCAAGCTACCCGGAAGTTCGAGGGTGTAACACGCTGGCTGGGGGCATGTCAAGAAAAGGGCGGTCCGGATCCGGTACCTCGCGCTGAGAAAGTCTGCCAGTTGCTTCACAGTCAAAATTGTCCGTCCTTACCGTGCCAGCGGAACGGCAGAGATTCGGCACGTCCCGAAACTCTTCCTCTTTGCCTTCATCGATATTGGTCCGCAGGTTAAGATGGCGCGATGAAAATTCAACCGGCCAGCCGCCTGCGCGGACGTTTGAGCGTTCCGGGAGACAAGTCGATTTCCCATCGAGCGGCAATTATTGGAGCTTTGGCGGCAGGCACGACCACGATTGAGAATTACTCGACCAGCCGGGACTGTGCCTCCACGCTCTCTTGTTTGCAGAGTCTTGGTGTGGCACTGCAGCGTCACGGCAATGTAGTCCAGATCCACGGCAAGGGGCTGAGGGGTCTGCGCGCCGCGACTGCGCCGCTTGACTGCGGCAACAGTGGTTCAACCATGCGTATGCTGGCAGGGGTTTTGTCCGGGCAGGACTTCGACTCGGTTCTCATCGGTGATGATTCCTTATCCGCGCGTCCAATGCGCCGGGTCATCGAACCTCTGACTCAAATGGGCGCTCAGATTTCTGCGTCTGGTGACCGGCCGCCGCTGCACATTACAGGCTCAAACTCGCTGCAGCCGATTAACTATGAACTACCGGTCGCCAGCGCCCAGGTAAAATCATGTGTGCTGCTCGCCGGACTAATCACTGCAGGCCGCACCGAAGTGATTGAAAGCCTCGGTCTCACTCGCGATCATACCGAGCGCATGTTGCGCTGGTTCGGTGTTCCGCTCGAGAGCGGCGTGCGAGATGATGGCGCGCCAACCGTCGCTATCGAGGGTCCGGTCAGCTACAACGGCAGAGAAGTGAGTATCCCGGGCGATATTTCTTCTGCGGCTTTTCTACTCGGGGCGGCGGCTCTGTTGCCCGGTTCCAGCTTGCGGATTGACCGGGTGGGCTTGAATCCCACTCGGGCGCAGATCCTGACGTTGCTTACCGAGTTAGGCTTGAACATACAGGCCAGCAACACACGCGAGGATTGTAACGAGCCGTCGGGTGATATCCTTATCAACGGCATAACAGATGCACTCGTGTTTAGTGATCGACCCAGGCATCGTGTCGCTGGTTCGCTCATCGCGCAGTTGATAGACGAGTTGCCTTTGCTTGCCGTCATGGGCAGCCAACTTGCGGGAGGTCTCGAGATACGCGATGCGGCAGAACTTCGGCTAAAAGAAACTGATCGACTCGCCGCCACTATCACTAATCTGCGCGCCATGGGCGTCGAGGTCGAAGAGTTTGACGACGGTCTGGCGGTCAGTGGTCCAACGCGTCTTAAAGGAGCGCGGCTTCAGTCATTCGGCGACCACCGCATCGCGATGGCTTTCACGGTCGGAGCGTTGCTTGCCGAGGGCGAATCCGAACTTGATGGAGCGGACGACGTCGGAGTTTCGTTTCCGGAATTCTTTGATCTCCTGAGCTCAGTGCTTGAGAAAACCAGAACCCACGTGCTTTCTATGATGCGACCAATTGTCATCACCGGATTCATGGCCGCCGGCAAGACCACTGTGGCAAAAGCCCTGGGCCGTTTGCTGCAATGCGCCGTGATCGATCTCGATCAGCTGATAACCGATTCAGAAAACCGCTCGCCGCAACAACTGATCGAAGAAGACGGAGAAGAAGCTTTTCGAGTGATCGAAACCTCACACCTGCAGGCGGCGCTCAGTGCAGGTCCGTCGCTGGTGATCGCCCTGGGCGGGGGCGCCTGGACCCGGCAAATCAACCAGGATCTAATCGCAGCTCACGAAGGCCTGACCATCTGGCTCGACGCGCCCTTCGACTTATGCTGGCAGAGAATCAGCACTGACGAGGTGGGCCGGCCACTGGCCCCAACCCGGGAGCAGGCCCGCAGGCTGTACCATGAACGGCGCGGCTTTTACGAACACGCTACATGGCGCCTGGAAGCCGACGGCAGCGCCGCTGCCGAAACCCTGGCCGCAGGAATCGCCTCCAAAGTTCTCTCCAATGATGCAGCAGAACCTTGATGCCAGCGTCGTTTGGCTCCTGCTCGCTGCCCGAATCTGGCCGCTCCCTAAAATACTGGCAAGGTTCCAATTCTGGTGCTAGAATCCGCCCGACGATCCTCTAAACAGCAGGATGTATTTAATTCGAAGTCAGCGAAGACTAGACTGCTGGAAGTTACCTAACCCGAAGCTTCAAAAATTAGGAGGCTTTCCCTGTGGGTTCCCCCTTAATCGTCCTGACGGCTTCTTCCACCGAAGCGAGTGAGTGGCATCACAGCATCTGGCAACAGATGATGTCAGCCACGGTCCCGCAAAAATTCGCCAACACCTTCTTCAATAAAGTTTCGTTTGAAAACGAATCATGGCCCGACGGCCGGGCCAGGTACGTGCCGAATGGTCTGCGCATGGTCGAGACGTTGCTGCTCCGTGAGTACGCGGAAGACGATGTCGTGACGTGCTATGTGGATAAACTCGACCAGTTCGTAGGCCCGGAAACGAAGGTGCTCGCCATTCACGCGCATAACCCCCTGGGCATCTCGTATGCGACGGATGTCTATGCCAAGATTTTTGGCGAGAACCTGATGCCGCTTAACGCGCATGAGTTTCTAAAAATCGTTAAGCATCCCATCATCGAAAAGTACCAGCCGAAAATCGTAGTCGGCGGGCCCGGCGCCTGGCAGCTCGAACGCGCGAATCGGCTCGATGAGTTCAAGATCGATTACCTGATCGATGGCGAGGTTGAGCGCGCCTTCAGCGATCTCTTCCGGCGTATCATGGAGGGAGATCCAACCCTCCCGCGCATCATCAAAGTCCCCAAAGCAATGCAGGCCACGGTTGAAGAAATCCCGGTGGTGCGTCATCGCTCGACTTTCGGCGTGGTGGAAATCACGCGTGGCTGTGGTCGGGGCTGCCAGTTCTGCGGCCCGGCAACGAAAGTCGGCCGCTCGTTTCCACTTGAACACATTATCGAGAGCGTAAAGGTCAATGCCGGCGAAGGCGCCACTGAAATCATGATCTCTTCGGAGGACATGTTTCTCTATGAACAGCTGCCTAACTTTGAAACCAATGTTCCGGCGCTCGAGGCGCTCTTCAAAGGGATCATCAGCGTTCCCGGTATCGAGACGATTCAGACTTCGCATATCACGATGGCGCCGGTGGTCAAGGATCCCAGCATCATTGAGCGTCTGACGCCATACCTCGTGCCCTATTCGCATGTGCAGCACAAGGATTCCACCGATCCCGATCGGCGGGCAGCTGATCCGATCATCGGGCTGGAAACGGGGAGCGCTCGCCTGTTCAATACATTCATGAAAGGCAAGGCCTATCCTTACAAATCGCATCAGTGGCGTGATGTGGTGCTCAAGGGAATGGAAATCCTGAACCGGAATAACTGGTTCCCGTTCTGCACTTTTATCATCGGCCTGCCCGGAGAGACCGATGCGGATACCAAAGAATCGCTCGATCTGCTGTACGATCTGCGCGATGCCAAAGGCACATTTGTGCCGACTTTTTTCGTGCCGCTTGAAGACACGCGCATGCAAAAGAAATCCAGCGCCAAGCTAATCGAGATGACCGATCTGCAGTGGGAGTTCTTCTTCACCTGCTGGAAGTACAATCTGGAATTTTGGTTCCGCGGCACATTCGCGAATACAAAGTTCACGGTGGGCGTACCGCTCTACTACAAGATGCTTGGCAAGAAGCTGTTCGGCGAAGGAATCAAGTATCCGCTCTGGCGCTTTGCCGGTGTCCCGGACCGTCTAATACGCAAGCACATGTATCTGGACTTCACTGGTTACAAGAGAAACCGCAACGGCATGAGGCCCTTCGAGAAGGAAATCGTGCCCGGCTTCCAAAGCGTGCGCGAGCAGGGACTCAACCTGATTGATGCCAGCCAGCTACATCATTTCAAGCCGGCGGAACCAGCCCACGCCTCGGGGGATTGATTTCCCCGGAGCCTTCCTTCCTGGGACCGCACGCATCCTGCTTGCTTCAAGCTGCACACCTGGCCTCGTCCATTTGACGAACCACCTCAATGAATCTTCAGCACGTTGGCACGCGCGCGGTCCCAGCGCTCAGCTCAAGTAAGCGCGGAGTGTTTCGTACATGGCCGTGAACGACTCCGCGCAAAAGAGCACCGGCTGGTACCTCGTCGGATCATATTCACGGTGGGCCACTTCCAGGAGATCCAGCGGCTCCAGTTGCGCCCGATGCATGGCCTCGAGTTCTCCCGCAGACGACAACAGCCCCGTTCCGTAGGCTTTCAATTCTCCTGCTTCGCGAGTAACGCCAAACTCAATCGTAAACCAGTAGATGCGAGCCAATCGATCCAGCGCTGCAGCCGAAGTGCTTTGCTTGACGGCGACGCCGAAAAGACGGTTAAGCTCCGCCAGTTGTGGGCAGGCGAGCGTGACCCCATGCCCGATTATTTCATGGACCACATCCGGCTCTGGCGTGTAGAGCGGAGTCGAGTGATGCCGAATATATTGAGTGCAGAGGAACACGCCATCGGCCAGTGACTCAAGAAAAACCCTCGGTTCAACCAACCCCGCAACTGGTTCAAGCCGAAAACCACTAATGGTTTGCACTCTTTCATTGACAGCGCCGAGTTGTGGAATCCGATCGGTATCAAACTGCAATCGCTGCAAGGCCAGGAGGTATTCACCACACGCGTGCTTTTGCTGCGCCGGCTCGAGCGCTGCCCAGATCGTGCCCCATACATTGTGTTCCTCTTTTGTGTATGAGGCGTTGGGTATGGGAGTTCCCGGCTGATAGTTCAGCGCAATTTCTGCAATGCGGTTGCGGCGGGCCCGGTATTCAGCATCGCGAAACCCCGGATGGTCCGGATCGAGTTGGACGATCGTATTGCGATCAGCTGCGGGCTGCGGCGGTTGATCCGGGCTGGTCAGAATTCGCACATCCACGTGATCAGCCAGGAGTGATGTGTGTTGCCTGCTCATGATGTGAACTCCTCTATTTCGACGAACTCATCGTGCTTAGGTATCGGATACAAAAAAACCGGCCACCGATCCTTCCAGTGGAAGGACCGATGGCCGGTTTCCGGAAACTTGTCTTAGTGCTAGACGATTACACCGCGACAGCCCTTCACCCGACCGTCCCTCCACGCGGAGAGCGGACCGTAATAGTAATAAAGGCGATAGCTGTTGCGTTCGTTAATCATCTTTTGAAAGTGCTAAGCGAGCATTGAACTCGCGTGCAGTCTCAGGATAACCACCAGGGGTTCAGGTCGTCAAGGCAGTTATCAGCAGATTACGCAGATTTCGCCGATTGGGAAATCCTCAAAACCCGCGGATGATCTTCTTCCCCTCGTGTGAAGCGTTAGTTCGTGGCCAATCGTTTGACCCGGATGCCACCGTTGGTAGTCATGGCGCGGATTGTTGGACCACCCGAGCCGAGATTGACCGACAATTCTTTCGTAATCCGCCCCTGCACCGTGACGGGGAAATCGACTTTGACGCTTCCGTTCACAGTGCCCGTCTCTAGATGGGCCGAATAGTTTTCAGGCATCGCCATGCTGACTCCGCCATTGGTCGTTTTCACATCCAACTCTTCGCCGTCCCAGCGGTCGCCGCTGAGTTCGACAGCCAGGCCACCATTGGTGGTGCTGCCATGAACATTTCCACCGATGCGACGCAGCGAGACGCCGCCATTCGTTCCATTGAATTCAATTTTTCCGTTGACGTCGGCAATAGAGATACCGCCGTTGTGTGCGACCAGCGACAAATCTGAGCGGCGGGGAACAAAAATTTCGTAACTGACCCACCAGCTAAAGTCGCGCCGGTCATCCGGACCTTCCGCATGAATACGCAACCCGGCGGTGTCCACTCTGACCTCTTTTGCCAGCGCATCCGCCTCGCCCTGAGTCGGGGCTGCAGTCTGCACCCGCGAGCGCACGAGAATCTCACCCTTATCCCAGCCTTTTACCGACACCCCACCGTTCCTGCCGGCGTCGACGGTAATCATGCCGCCAACCGGAAGCGCCTGTTCCCTGATTTCACAATGGTTCTGTAGCCGATCATAGTGCCATGAATCACCGCATTCCATGGGCCCAGCCGCTTTTTTTTGGGCCAGGTCTGAAGAGGAGGCCAGACTGATCGCAGCGCATGTAAGAAAAGTGTATCCAAGCCAGGTTTTCATTTCAGATTCTCCTCAAGTCAAAAGATTCCCTGCCGGAAGTCATGTGGGTTGATTGGTTCGTTCTGTGAAGATAGACATCGTGGCGGGGGTTGATGTGGCAGAAAATTTTTGCGAGTGAGGGAGAACGCGACGGCCTTGGAATGGTGAGGTCACAGCAGCATCAGGATTACGGAAGGTCTTCCGAAATTCCGGATTGCGTTTTTCTGAGTTCCACCGTTCGCGGAATGCCCTGGAGGTCTTTATGTATACCGACGAACTCCCAGACTTGTGGATCAACCAACTTCTCAATGGCGACGCTTTGGTTATAGCCAATCTCGATTAGCAGTGAACCACCGGCTCGCAGCAAGGCAGGCGCTTCCTTGATCAGCCGGCGAACCATCTTGAATCCGTCGCTGCCGGAGGTAAGGGCCAGGCGTGGTTCATGATCGCGAACCTCGCGCTGCAGTCCTTCCCATTCTCCATCTGCGATGTAGGGAGGATTGGAAACTATCAGGTCAAAGATTGGTCGCGCTTGCAGGGCGCTAAAACCATCGGCGACTACCAGCGTCAAACGGTCTGTGAGGTGATGACGCGAAGCATTTCGCGCCGCAACTGTAACTGCGGCGGACGATATATCGACTGCGATTGCTCGAGCGTTTGGCACCTTGCTGACCAGTGCAATTGAAATGCAGCCGGTGCCGGCGCCGATGTCACAGATTAAGATTGGTGCTTTGCGATTTCCGATCAGAGCCAGCGCAGTCTCGACCAATAACTCAGTCTCCGGCCTCGGTATCAGAACATCAGGATTGACTTCGAAATCCAGCCCAAAGAATTCGCGCACGCCGGAGATGTATTGCATCGGCTCTCCACCTGAGCGTCGCCCGAGGTTTTGCCGAAACTTCACCAGCTCTGCTTCAGTCAGCAGCGCATCGGCATGAGTGAGGAGATAGGTTTGATCTTTGTCCAGCGAATACGCGAGCAGTGAAGCCGCTTCGCGTCGAGGTTCGCTGATCTCTGCGAGCCGCAGCGCTTTACTGCCTTCCAGAATTGTTTCTGCGATTGACTGGCTCATCCGATGCTTTGCACTCCCGGGTTCCAGTCCTATAATACGCCGCATACGTTAGTTAAAGAATCGACAGCTTCTGCAGACGGATTCCGGGGTCCGTAATGCGCGACGAAAGTGAACGACTGAAGGTCTGTGCTACCTGAAACGTCTCACCCGAACTCTTGGAGTCTGAGAGGTGGGCAGAACAGGAATAGCCTGAATTCATTTGTCTTGTTGAAGTTGAAAGGTTTGAAGTTGAAAGTTTTGCTGACTTTTAGGAAGAGGGCCAGTATTGCCAGTTTTATTTCAGGTACAACGGTACGAGTCTCGTTCCTCCCGTAACGTCAGACCCCTGGATCACGCGGTTCAGGGGTCCGGCGTTAAAAGTAGGAGTCTGTTCAGAGGTCAGAAAAGGAGATAACTGGTGAGCCCGCTTCAAAAAAGCCTTCTGCTGTTTTCCCTGAACTGGCTGGACGCGCAGTTAACTTTACTTTGGGTGCGTCTTAACGTCGCGACCGAAGGGAATGGCTTGATGGCTCGAGTTCTGAATCTTGGTGAAGCACCCTTCCTTCTGACCAAGCTTGCCATTGGGGGCTTTGCGGCCTATGTCCTTTACCGGTGTGCTCACCTTCCCATAGCCCGTCGCGGGCTCAAATTAGTTCTCGGCATTTACTGCGCGCTGATGGTTGTTCATCTGGTGACGGGCTTTTCGGCACTTGGATGGCAAACGCCGGAAGCCTTATTGGCGTACATTGTCGAACTACCGCATTCCGTCATCGCACTCTTCGTTTAGTCCTGCTTAGGCTCTGAACTGTTCGCTCCTGCAGTGAGATTGGGGCTCGGATAGTTCGACTCGACATCCTGCTGAGACCTTGCGCTCAGAAATTTCCAGACATAAATTATTGCAGGTGGACTTCCGGGAATCGCCTCCAGGCGCAACTGCAAACAGGCAGTGCGCATCCTAGAAGCTCTTATTATCCTTTCCTCGGAGAAGCATTATGTACAGACTCTCTGCACGCCAGATATTGATCATCGCCCTGATATCAGGGTTGTTTGCGGCTACCGGCGTCACCGTCCTGGATCGAATAACCAGCCGATTGCAGCCCGCTGGTTCCGCATTTTCTGAAAAAGACCCGGCCGGTATTACCGATCCGTCCGTGGGGACAGACGAAAATAACAACATAGAGATTTATCGCGTCGTGGCGCCGGGCGTGGTGAATATCAACTCAACTTCCTACTCGCGCGACTTCTTTGGTTTCGTAGAGCCGCGCGAGGGTTCGGGATCGGGATCAATTCTTGATCAGGAAGGAAATATTTTGACCAACTACCATGTGGTCGAAGGGGCCCAGAAGTTGTCGGTGAGCTTGGGTGGGCAAAAGACCTACGCGGCTAAGTTAGTCGGTGGCGATCCCGATACGGACCTGGCGGTCATTCGCCTGATTGATAAACCGCGAGAACCATTGACGGTGATTTCGCTTGGCGATTCCGACAAGCTGGCGGTGGGCCAAAAGGTACTGGCTATCGGTAATCCGTTCGGTCTGGATCGAACCTTGACCACCGGCGTCATCAGTGGACTGCAGCGACCGATCCGGGCACGCAACGATCGACTGATCGAGGGGGCCATTCAGACCGATGCTTCTATCAATCCGGGGAACTCGGGCGGGCCGTTACTTGATTCGCATGGTCGTATGATTGGGATCAACTCCCAGATCATCTCGCCCTCAGGTGGCTCAGCCGGGTTGGGGTTCGCCATTCCGGTAAACATAGCGAAGCGAATCGTGCCCCAGTTAGTCAGCTTCGGGGTCGTGCGCCGCCCGCGGTTGGGCATTACCACTCGGAATGTCACCGAGCTCAAAGGCCAGGTGGAGATGCCCGTCAGCGATGGAGTTTTGATTTGGGGAGTAGCCCCTGGAGGTGCTGCCGCCAGCGCAGGCTTGCAGGGACTAACCCAGACCGAAAATGGCGACGTTGAATTGGGAGATATTATTGTTGGGATCGATGGAGACAAGGTTGGTAACGCCGACGATCTGTCGCGCGTCCTGGACAAACATCAGGTGGGACAAACTGTGAGAGTTGATGTCTTCCGGAATGGTAAGCGCGCGACGGTCACGGTGCGTTTGACCGAAGCACCAGAGAGCCGTCGCCCCGTGATCAGAAGATGACAAATGGAGCAGGGGATTAGGGCGTAGTATAGAAACTGTTTCTCGGATCGGTTTTCGACAATCCCCTTAACTTCTTCACACTACTGTTAATGTGAAAGAAACCAACCACTTTTTTAACCTCGGTTACGGGTGGCTGTGCAAGCATTGCAGCGCCGAGGAGGCTGAGCGTCACGAGGAGACGGGCAGCTTCTGGAGCTTTTTTCACAGGACCAAAGTTGAAAAGGAAGCACCCCGACTGCCCAGCCTGGTGTTGGCGCGCTGGACGGATGCCACTCGCAGAAGTCTTGCCTGTCCTCGCTGCAGCATCGAAGAACCGGTTAACAAGGCCTAGCCTGGGAAGATAATCTCTGATCGATGATCCCCTTGCGCTGCAGAGACCAGTCATTGCGTTGGATAGACAGGGCTTAAGTTCCCGCGCTCGACGAAATGACCCTGGACGGCTGCCGGCAATGCTTGTCAGCTATCGTCAGTCATCCTGATTGCCACGGCAGAACTCCGAAACCAATTCGGTAAATCCCAGCGGATACTCCTCCTGCGGCAGGTGCCCGCAATTTCGAAATACCAGCAGCCGCGAGCCGGGGATTGAGCGCGCCAGTTGCTCACCGTGCCGCAGGGGCACTTCCGGATCGTTGTCGCCCCAAATCAACAACGTCGGCTGGTCGATGAGATGCGCGTCGCGCTCGATTCGTTCGGCATCCCAGCGCCTCACGGTACGGATGATGGCGCGGTGCGTATTGGCCGCCCGCAAGGGCCGGTGACGCGCTTCAACCCGTCGCTCGTCCAGCACCCAGGAATGACGTTCGTATACTTTCCGCATGCGCCGGCGCAGCAGCGTGCGCGAGCCCAGTAGAAAAGGCGAGACGATGTCACCCAGCACGGGAGCTTGAAACAGCCGCAGAAGTAAGTGCCTGGTAGCCTCGTTATTGGAGACCGATCCCACCAGAATCAGTCGCTGCAGCCTCTCTGGATAATCAAGCGCGCAAATAGCTGCCACTGCTCCACCGTATGACGAGCCGACCAGATGCGCCCGATCGATCTCGAGGTAGTCCAGCAGCCCTCGAATCATGCGCGCCTGGGCTTCGATTGTGTATTCGACCCGGCGTGGCTTGGCTGAGTAGCCGTAACCCAACAAATCGACGGCGATCACCCGATAGCCTGCGGCGGCGAGGGGGAGAAAAACGCGGCTCCAGACCAGTGTTGAGGAGCTGAAGCCGTGGATCAGTACGACCGGAGGGCCGTTCGGATCGCCAGCTTCCTGATAATGCACGCGCATGCTTTCAACTTCGGCGAAGCGAGAGTAATCGGCGTGGAAGACAAGGCTGCGGTTCTTGTTCCAGTCAACGTCGCGCGGCCGAGTCAGAAGTTTGGTGGCCACTGCCGCAGTCACGAGTCCGGCACTGCCGGCGAGCAGATAGCGTTTTTTCATTAGTATCCTGGAGGCTCCGCCCGCAAGCACTGGGCAATCACATATTCTTCGATACATGCAGGCGCGGTGCTTAGGAGAGTGAACCCTCAGCCCGCCGGCACGACTAAAAGGCTTCTGCAAATTGAACCATCAAACCTTATGTTCCACCCGAAACGGTTCGCTGGCTTACACCTCATACTCGCACAAAACTGTGGTGCGCATGCAGGCAGGATGCCTGCGCTCCCTGGAAGCTTAGCGTGAAAGTAAGGTACCCACGTAAGTCAATAACTCATTCGCGCAGCCGTGGCAATAGCCGTGCTCTTTGACCAGGCGATCAATTGCGTCATTGATCTTGCGCGATTGATCCGGGTCGGGCGTCTTGGCCGAGGTGGTGATCTTTACGACATCTTTCAGGTCCGCGAAGATCTTCTTCTCAATCGCTTCCTTCAATCTCTCATGCAAATTGTAATCGAACTGTTTTCCTTTGCGCGCATACGATGAGATGCGTTCAACCTCTTTGGTGTCGCGCGTGGATAGCGTGGGAGAAAGCACGCCCTTTTCAAACAGCAATCAGGTGCTTTGCGGCTGTTGCTGCTATCGCTTCATCTCGATCTGTGCCGCTTCGATCGTCGTGATCGCGATTGATTTTATTTGCGGTTATGCCACCCGGCCGCGTTATCTACCCCAGCACCACGGTGGGTTGCAATTGTGCGGTTGCTTTGTCAAATAACCCAACTGCAATCAGACTCCCTTCCGGTTCGCGCATGCGGACCTTCGCACCGTCAACCCAGCCGGCCGCTGATTCATCTGCGACGCTGATCCTCATCCCATTGCGCACACGCGCCACGTCGGCGGCAGTTAGATGCATAAAGGGGAGTCGTGAGAGTGCCGCGTCCGTGGCGATCAGAAATTCTGCGCAGCCGCCCTGAGAAAAGCTTTCCTCCAAAGTTTGCAGGTCGACGGATTCGGCGATGTGAAAATCTCCAGCGCGAGTCCGCCGCAAACCAACCAGGTGCGCTCCGAGGCCAACACTGCGTCCCAGATCCTCTGCCAGTGTCCTGATGTAAGTGCCAGCTGAACAAACTACGCGTGCAGAAAACTCTCCTGTACCATCGTCGCTCTGAATTAGTAAGTGGCCCTCTCGAGGCAGGGCTTCAAACTCATGAATGGTCACGGAGACAGCAGCTCTCTCAACTTCTTCGCCTCGTCGAGCGAGCTCATAGAGTTTACGGCCCTGCTGTTTTTTGGCTGAATACATGGGCGGCACCTGTTCAATCTCGCCGCGCAAACTGGCCATCGCAGCTTCGATCTCTTTCTGAGATGGCATTTTGCCGGCGTGCAGATCTACCGGCAGAGGCTTGCCGGTCAAGTCACCTGTATCCGTCGCGTATCCCAACCTGATCACTGCTTCGTATTCTTTTTCAGCTCCGCTCAGGAACTGCGCCAGCCGCGTCGCGCGCCCGACTAAGATCACCAACACGCCGGTCGCGAAAGGATCAAGCGTGCCGGTGTGGCCCACTCGACGCTCGCGCAAGATCCGCCGGACACGCGCCACGACGTCATGCGAGGTGAAACCAACCGGCTTGTCGATAATCAAAACTCCATCCATGAGGCCATAGTAGCAGGTGTCTAGATTATCGCTTGAGGTCGCGGGAGAAAGCCCGACTGAAGCCGGTACTCTGAGCGCCGGTTGTGGTTAAATACTGACTGATGCGAGGAAGACGAAGAATGGGCAGGCCGGGGGCTGAAGCGCCGCCGGCGACACCGCTGACGCCGGAAGAAGAACGCGCGCGTACGTTCCAGCGCGCCGTCAAGTTGCTGGCTGCCAAATCGCGTTCAATCGCCGAACTGCGCGAGAGATTGCTGGAGAGCAAACGCTCGACTCCAGTGGCAGTCGAGGAAGTAATCGCGCGCTTATGTGAGTATGGATATCTGGATGACGAACGGTTCGCCATCGGCTATGCGTCGTTGAAAGTGCGCCAGCGCCCCATTGGCCGCGCCCGTCTCGAGCGCGATCTGTCGTTCAAGCAGGTACCCGGCGAGATCGCTGAACAGGCGCTCGACCAGCTGTTTGCCGAAACTTCTGAAGTGGAGCTCATCGACCGCGCGATTGACAAGCGCCTCCGCCTGCGCGGCCGGCCAAAAGACCGCGCTGAAGCAAAAAAGCTGTTCGATCATCTCCTGCGCCAGGGCTTCCCCTTTGAGCTCGTCTCCGAAAAAGTGCGCGCCGCTATGAAAGTGGATCTGGACGAAGAATAATCTGTTCTCAAGGGTGCATTCGCGCCGCCAAAACCCGCATGGTAAACTCTGGTTTTCAATTACGGAGTACTGATGGCTGCTATATGACTGGAAACGAGATTCGCGAAAAATTCCTGGCTTACTTCGAGCGAAACGGGCACACGCGCGTGCGTTCGTCGCCGCTTTTGCCTGCCAACGATCCGACCCTGCTGTTTACCAACGCCGGGATGAATCAGTTCAAAGGTGTCTTCCTGGGACTGGAAAAGCGCGACTATGTGCGCGCGGCGTCGTCGCAGAAATGTGTGCGCGCCGGGGGCAAGCACAACGACCTTGACGAAGTAGGCAAGACTGCGCGGCACCAGACATTTTTCGAGATGTTGGGAAATTTTTCTTTCGGCGATTACTTCAAGGAAGATGCGATCAAGTTTGCCTGGGACTTTCTCGTCAACGAGCTAAAGCTCGATCCTGAGCGAATGTGGTTCACGGTTTTTGGCGGTGACGACGAGGTCGCAGAAGATGTTGAGGCCGCAACTCTCTGGGAGAAAGTCGGCGCCAGGCCGGAACGAATTTTACGCTTCGGCCGCAAGGATAATTTCTGGCAAATGGCCGAGACAGGTCCCTGTGGCCCAAATTCCGAAATTAATTATTACCTCGGCGAGCATCCGGAGGATCCAAACTTCAATCGCGCGGAACTGGTTAACGGACCAGGCGATACGACGATGGAGATCTGGAACCTCGTGTTCATGCAGTACAACCGCTTAGAAGTTGGGCAGGGACAGTACAAACTTGAGCCATTGCCAAAGCCCGCGGTTGATACGGGTTTGGGACTGGAGCGAACCGCGGCCATCCTCCAGGGCAAGTTCTCAAATTACGACACTGATCTGATTCGGCCTATGGTTGAATTCACGGCCAGGCTGGCGGATCGCCCTTACGAATCTGACACGCAGGAAGGTTTTGCCATGCGTGTAATTGCCGATCATGCGCGCGCCACGGCCTTTCTGATCGCTGACGGTATTCTGCCCGGGAATGAAGGCAGAAATTACGTGCTACGAAAGATCATGCGCCGCGGGATCTACCAGGGCCGTCACACGCTCGGCTTTGACGGGTTGTTCTTCAACAAGGTCACAAACTTTGTCGTTGATGAGATGGCGTTGGCTTATCCCGAGCTGGAAGCACAGCGGGGTTTCATCGAGAAGATGGTGAAACTTGAAGAAGAGCGCTTCGGCGCAACTATGACTGTGGGGTTGAGCAAGCTTGATGAATTATTTTCTTCGACGCAGGCAGAAGTTCCTGAATACAAAACGCTGGCCCGGCTCTACGATACGTTTGGTACGCCGCGAGATTTGATTCGGGTAAGGCTGGAAGAACGTGGATTTGCGGTTGATGAAGACCAGTTTAATCAAGCCTTCGATGCAGCCTTGCAGGAGTTACAAGCGACCAGCGTGGTTGAGAAGACTGGCGGGAAAGCAGTAAAGTCCGCGGCCTTCGACGGCGAAGACCTCGAGAAATCTCAATTTCGCGGTTATGAAGTTACCCGGCTGGAAGGGCCGCGCGTGCTCGCATTAAGCGGCGGAGAAACGGTCGGCAGGCTCAATGAGGGAGATGAAGGTGAAGTAGTGTTTGACCAGACGCCTTTCTACGCGGAAAGCGGTGGACAGGTGGGCGACGTGGGCAGATTGTTATCCGGTGACTCAATCTCCGGAGCCAGTATGAACGCTACCGTGACCGACACTTACGCGCCGGTTCCGGGCTTGATCGTTCACAAAATCAAAGTGGAGCAGGGAACCCTGCAGGTTGGTGACACAGTCACGGCCGAGGTTGACGTTGAGAAGCGTGACGCCACGCGGCGCAATCACACGGCGACGCATCTAATGCATGCCGCGCTGCGCGAAGTGCTGGGCACGCATGTGAAACAGGCGGGCTCTGTCGTCGCACCCACCTACCTGCGTTTTGACTTCACTCACTATCAACCGCTGACGGAAGCGGAAACCGAAGAGATAGAGCGGTTGGTTAACTCTCATATCCTGCGGAACGAGCCGGTGCAGACCGATGAGATGGCCATTGAAGAAGCCATGCGCTCGGGAGCGATGGCCCTTTTCGGCGAGAAATACGGCGAAAAAGTGCGCGTGCTCTCCATCAATGGCAGGCAGGCAGTATTTTCCCGGGAGCTTTGTGGTGGTACGCACGTGCGCGCCACCGGCGACATTGGGGTCTTCAAGATCGTGAGCGATGAGTCAATAGCCTCGGGCGTCCGTCGCATCAGAGCCGTCACCGGCATCGATGCCTACGAGCGCTTTCGCGAAGACGAATTGCTTATCGATCAAGTAGCGAATGAACTGCGCACGTCGCGGACAGAACTACCAGTCGTCATCGGCAAGCTGCAGGAAGAGCTGAAAAAAGCGCGACGTGAAGTTGACGGACTCCGCATGAAGCTTGCCAGTGGCGCCGGCAGCGCGTCTGCCAACGGCGACGAGGTGCGTGAGATCGCCGGCATAAAAGTGCACGCTCGTGAAGCAAGCGGTCTTGATGCAGCGGGAATGCGTCAGCTTTCCGATACCCTGCTGGCGCGGATCAAGTCCGGGGTAGTGGTGCTTGGCCGCAGCGGCGAAGGCAAGGCATCGATCATCGTTCGAACTTCCGCAGACGTGGCGGGGAGAGTTCCTGCAGGTCAGGTAATCAAAGAGCTTGCTCCTATGATTGGCGGCAAGGGCGGCGGCAAACCGGACCTGGCCGAAGGCGGCGGCAATCAGCCCGAGAAACTCAATGACGCCCTGGCCGCGAGTTACGGTGTGATTGAGAAGTTGTTGAGTCGGGCGAGTTGATAGCAGTTTTGGATCTTTAGATTTTCACCTGCTCACGCTCAGTCCGGGAGGTTCCCATATCCAGGAACTTCCGCCGGTACCGGCCTTCGGGCATCATGCAACTATCGAACTTGCCAAATACTCGATAACGGTTTTGCGCGACGATGTTGTAGAGCCAGTCACGAATTGGTCGAGGTAAGACCTTTCCCACCGCAGCCAGGCTCCAAATCCCACCCAGGGCTTTACCCAGCGACAGGATCGCATCCGACCGCGCCAGCAACCGCTCGTCCGGTTCCTCGTAATTCATCACCACGTAGACAGTATCAAGCTCGTGTGGATCCGCCCCGTGACGTATCAAGATCGCAGCTGCGACATCGCTCTGCAGTGAGGCAAAGAGCAGCCGGTCGTGCCGATCGTGTTTCAGTAAAAACTGAACCAGCCGATTGCACAGCCCGCAGACCCCGTCATAAAGAACAATTGGATTGGACATCGTGTTCACCCTTGCCGCATCATTCCCGCACAGCCTACCACCTTGGGACCGCACGCTTCCAGCGTGCTTAAGTGTCAACGAAGGCCTTGCAGTATTTAACGAAGCGATTCGCGCAGCGTGCGGTCCCAGAGGGGCTGAAGTTGGGAGGGGGGCCTTGTTGGTTTTAGAGAAGGTTATAGATCAAAAGGCGGCACGATGGAAGCGTGCGGTCTTGCGGAGGAATCATCGCGGTTATGGAAAACAAACAATTCTTACTGGTTAGCCGGCCCACCGGGGCGCCGTCGCTGGATAATTTCAAATTAGTCAATGCTGAGGTGCCGCAACCGCGCGATGGAGAAGTGCTGGTCCGCACTCAATACCTGTCCGTTGACCCTTACATGCGCGGGCGCATGACTGATCGCAAGTCATATGTCCCACCCTTTGCCCTGAATGAAGTCGTCAGCGGTGGCGGAGTCGGCGAGGTGATCGAGTCCCGCTCAAATAAATTTAAGGTCGGAGACATAGTCAGCGGCAACTTTCCCTGGAAGCTTTTTTCGGTTGTCGCCGACCAAGCGCTACAGCGGGTTGATCCCGAACTCTTGCCGGTCTCGACAGCCCTGGGAGTGCTCGGTATGCCGGGACTCACTGCATATTTTGGGTTGCTCGAAATTGGCAAACCGCAGCCCGGTGAAACTGTAGTCGTTTCAGGGGCCGCGGGTGCGGTCGGCACCGTCGTCTGTCAGATAGCGAAACTCAAAGGGTGCCGTGTAGTCGGGATTGCGGGCAGTGACGAGAAGTGCGATTACTGCAAAGACGAACTCGGCGTTGATACGATGGTGAACTATAAGACGGCCGACTTGAAACGAGAATTAAGAGAGGCTTGCCCTGACGGAGTGGATGTTTATTTTGATAACGTCGGCGGTGACATTTCCGATCTGCTTTTGAACATGATCAATCACGGTTCGCGTACCATTATTTGTGGACAAATAGCACTCTACAACCTGGAAAAGCCCGAACCCGGTCCGCGGGTGCAGCCCCACCTGCTCGTTAACAGCTCTTTGATGCAGGGATTCATCATCACTGACTATGCAGCCCAATATGAGAAAGGAGTTCGGCAACTAGCCCAGTGGATAGGTGAAGGAAAGTTGAAGTACACAGAGAACATCGTCGAAGGGTTCGAGAATACGCCCCGCGCTTTTCTAGGTTTGTTCAGCGGTGAGAATCTGGGCAAGCAACTGGTGAAGATTTAAGACCTGGGACCGCACGCATCCTGCGTGCTCAAGTCACGATGAAGGCCCCACGGTCTAGAGAAGACTGTTGGTCACACTTAGCACGCTGGAGTGCGTGCGGTCCCAGGTTGGAACCTTACTTGCCGTGGTTCAGATGAAATTCGCCGGAACGCCAGAGCCTGGCGAAGGTGCGCCGAAATTCCTCAGATCGCGTCTTGTGATCGAGCACCCAGCGCGACACGACTGTCCTCATCTCGCGCTCTGAAGGCTCAGACTTCTTCAAGGTACTGCCACTCACGGCAGGCTCGCTGTTTGTTGGTTGTCCGCGCTTCCGAAGCAGGCGGATGGGACGATTTGATGGCATTTTAATTCCTCCAATTTGTTAACGCGCAGGCGCCCACCAAAAAGGACCAGCAAACAAAAATGTTTTTGAGCGACAGTGACTCACGATGAGTCAATGACCCTTTTTGCCTGCCGCTTGCGCGTTAGTCAGATGAGTGGATGGACCTACGATTTTCAAGTGAACTAGACGAGGAGAAAAAGATGTCTACTGCAGTACTTGAGACTAAAGAAGTATCGAACCCGCAGGGCCACAGCAACACGCCGCCCCGACTCGAGGGTGAGGTGACTTCGCCCGAAGCGGAGTTGACGCGTCTAATAACCGCCAGCCTGGGCGCGCAGACCGTTTACGTAGCTGCAAAGCTCGGCATTGCCGACCTGCTGATCTTTGGTCCGAAAAATGTCGACGAACTTGCGGCCGCGACCGAGACTGATGCGCCATCCCTATACAGAGTGTTGCGGGCCCTTGCATCCAATGGAGTCTTCACGGAGGTCGCGGATCGCGTTTTCGCTTTGACCCCCACGGCCCAGTTGCTCCGTTCAGACTCCCCGCGATCATTGCGTGATCTCGCGATCTTCATGGGTGAGGACTGGCACTGGAAAGTGTGGGGACGCACGTTGTACAGCGTTCGCACCGGAAAGCCGGCGTGGAGCGAGACGCACGGGCAAGAAGTGTTTCCATACTTCGAGGCGAATCCTGAGGCGTCAAGGATTTTTAACCAGGCGATGACAAGCCTTTCTAATTTGGCCATCCAGGCCGTGGTCGACGGTTACGATTTTTCCAGTATTGAGACTCTGGTGGACGTCGCCGGGGGTCACGGCCGCTTGCTGACATCGATCCTAAGCGCCAATCCGCCTCTGCGCGGCGTGCTGTTTGACTTACCGCATGTGATTGAGGGAGCGAAAGAAAGTCTCAAGTCCAATGACGCCGGATCACGGTGTGAGGTTGTCAGCGGCGATTTCTTTGAGGCGGTTCCGCCCGGCGCGGATGCTTATTTGATGAAGCACATCATTCACGACTGGGATGATGAGCGCGCGCTGGTGATCCTGAAAAATATCAGGCGCGTGATGCAAAGCAATGGTCGCGTACTGTTGGTCGAAGCGGTAATTACTTCCGGCAACCAGGCCGACCTCGGTAAGTTGCTGGACATTGAGATGCTTGTGTCTCCGGGAGGCAAAGAACGGACGGCAGTTGAGTACAGGGAACTATTCGCGCGCGCCGGTCTGCGTCTGACCCGCATCGTTCCGACCAACTCACCCTACAGTGTGATCGAGGGTATTGCTGCGTGAGATTCTGGAGTGGGCCGCCCCCACCAGGGGGGGCCCCCCCCGGGGAGGGGACCGGGGGGGAAGTGGCCCGCAGCCGATAAAACGAGGGCGGGTCGGGGGGCC
>JBBRYS010000007.1:0-290132 GCA_038237475.1 Pyrinomonadales bacterium
GGAGATGGTGATGCCAGGCGACAACGTAGCCATGGACATCGAATTGATCACGCCGATAGCGATGGAGAAGGGTTTACGGTTCGCGATTCGCGAAGGCGGCCGCACAGTGGGCGCCGGCACGATCACGGAGATTATTCAGTAAGCCATCAGCAAAGAGCGGTTTGAAAAAATTATGTTGAATGAAAAAATCCGAATCAGACTAAAGGCCTACGATCATCGCGTGCTGGATCAATCCACCTCCGAGATCGTGGAGACTGCGAAACGAACGGGCGCACGCGTGGCCGGGCCCATTCCGCTCCCAACGGTAAAAAACCGCTGGACCGTGCTGCGTTCCCCGCACGTTGACAAGAAGTCGCGTGAACAATTTGAAATTCGCACGCACAAACGTCTGATGGATATTCTCGATCCCACGCCGCAAACAGTGGACGCTCTGATGAAGCTGGATCTTCCCGCGGGCGTGGATGTCGAAATTAAAGCTTTTGGTAGACAGTAAAGCGAACGAGGTTTGATGATGATTAACGGAATCATCGGTAGAAAGCTTGGCATGACGCAATTGTTTGCGCCCGATGGAACGGTTACGCCGGTAACCGTCATCAAGGCCGGACCCTGTGTTGTGGTGCAAACAAAATCTGCCGCCGGCCCTGATGGTTATGACGCGGTGCAATTGGGATTGGTTGAAGACAAGCCGGTACGGCTTAAGAACGTAACCAAGCCAATGCGCGGCCACTTTGAAAAGACCGGTGGCGGCACACCGCCGACGAGGATCCTGAAAGAGTTTCGGCTCGAGCAGGCCACCTCAGACACCGGCATCGGCGATAAAGTGCTCGTCGATCAGTTTGCCGACGGTGACTCGATCGAGGTGGTGGGGCAGTCCAAAGGCCGCGGGTTCGCCGGAACTGTCAAAAGGCATCACTTCAATCGCGGCCCGGAATCGCATGGTTCGATGAACGTGCGCGCGCCCGGCTCGATTGGCGCCTCTGCCTATCCCTCGCGGGTAGTTAAGGGCATACGCTCTTCCGGTCACATGGGTGACGAGCGAGTAACGGTCCGGGGTCTGACCGTGGCGCGAGTTGATGTCGAGAACAATTTATTAATGGTGCGTGGTGCGGTGCCCGGAGCTAATGGCAGCGTGGTACTCATCAAGAAGGCAGCTAGACAGAAGAAGAGATTATAGGCGAGCGAAAGCGGTAAGCGTTTTTCTCGTCGATTGTCCGAAACGGAGTTTGCAATTATGCCCACTGTTAAAGTGCGCAATCTAAAAAACGAAGAGGTTGGCGACCTGGAGTTGTCAGACGCCGTGTTCGGTGTGCCGTTCAACGAGCCGCTGGTTCACGCCGCGGTGCGCAACTATATGGCTAACGGACGGCAGGGAACCTCCGCGACCAAAACCCGCGGTGATGTTTCCGGTTCGGGCCGCAAGTTGTGGAAGCAAAAAGGAACTGGCCGGGCGCGCATCGCTTCGCTGCGTTCCCCTTTGTGGAAGGGCGGCGGCAATGTCCACGGACCGCAACCGCGCGACTGGTCTTACAACATGCCCAAGAAAATGCGGCGTGGGGCTTTGCGTGCGGCGCTTTCCGAGCGCGTGCGCGAAGGCAATGTGATCGTCGTAGAGAGCTGGAAATTCGATAAGCCGAAGACTCGCGACCTGCTCGGTTCGCTGGGCCAGTTGGGACTTGAGACTGGGCGGACCTTGATTGTCGATTCGCTTGAGAACGAGAATCTTGTACTTTCGGCGCGTAACGTGCAGCGGGCGAAAATAGTCAACAGCTTCGGACTGAACATCTACGATTTGCTGTATCACGAAAAGCTGATTATTTCCCGCGCCGCGGCGGCTGAGCTCGAAGACCTGCTGGGCCCAAAAGTGGAAAAGAGTGAAGCGGCAGATGAGCCGGCAGCCGAGGTTGTGAAACCAAAGCGCAAGCGTAAACCGAAAGAGGAGGCGGCATAAAAGATGAGAACGATTTGGGATATCGTCAAGTCTCCGGTGATTACCGAAAAGGCTTTGATTGCCAAGGAAGAGACTCAGGATCGGTGCCAGCTGTTGACCTTTCGGGTTGATAAACATGCGACCAAGCCGGAGATCAAGTCGGCAGTTGAAACCATCTTCCAGGTCAAGGTGGATCGGGTTCGCACTATTAATTTTATGGGCAAGACGGCCCGGCGCGGCCGCCATGAAGGACGCAAGCCTTCCTGGAAGAAGGCCTATGTAACTTTGAAGCAGGGTGAAAACCCGGTTGATTACGGCGAAGCGGTGTAGGAATTTCGGATTTCGGAATGCGGATTTGAAACCGAGGAACCTGCGAATTGCGGATTTAGGAATCGGATTCCGAAATCGAAGAAAGTTGAGAGGTTCGGAACAGGATATCTGGAATGGGCTGAGAGGTCGCTCTTAAATCCGCAATCTGGATTCTGAAACCGAAATCGTAAAATGGGCATCAAGAAACTGACACCAACATCTCCGGCGCGTCGTTACCAAACGTATCTGACGCGTGACGAGCTAACTCCCGGCGCGGTGCCGGAGAAATCTTTGCTCGAGCCGAAGAAGCGAATTTCCGGCCGTAACAACGATGGGCACATAACTGTTCGCCGTCGTGGCGGCGGTCACAAGCGCTTCTATCGTGTGGTCGACTTCAAGCGGAACAAAGAGGGCATCCCCGGCCGCGTGACACAGATCGAGTACGACCCGAATCGCTCAGCTCATATCGCGCTCATCACCTATCTTGATGGTGAGAAGTGTTACATCCTGGCCCCGGCGGGTTTGGAAGTTGGCAAGACGATCATGGCCGGAGCGGACGCGGATATTCTGCCGGGTAATACTCTGCCGCTGATCAATATCCCGCTTGGAACTCAGATTCACAACATTGAACTGCGTCCGGGAAAAGGCGGGCAGATGGCACGCTCTGCGGGAGCGTTTGCGCAACTGGTAGCCAAGGAAGGCGTCTACGCGCAAATCCGCATGCCCTCGGGAGAAGTGCGACGGGTACCCCTCGTTTGCCGCGCGACCATTGGCCAGGTTGGCAATATTGAGCACGAAAATGTTTCGTTGGGTAAGGCCGGGCGCTCGCGTTGGATGGGTCTGCGACCTAAGGTTCGCGGCGTGGCTATGAATCCGGTGGATCACCCGCACGGTGGTGGTGAGGGTAAGACTTCAGGCGGCCGTAATCCGGTCACACCCTGGGGCCAACCCACTCGCGGTTACAAGACGCGGCATAACAAGCGCACTCAGAAGATGATTTTGAAGGATAGAAGAACGAAGTAGATTTCAGACTGCTGATTGCGGAATGCGGATTTAGAACTTTGTTTCTGAAATCCCAAATCAGCAATCCGAAATGGAGAAGTTATGGCACGTTCAGTTAAAAAGGGACCCTTTATCGATGGCCACGTCAGTAAGGTAGTTGACCGCGTCCGGGCCAGTGGCCAGAGACCCCCGGTGATTAAGACCTGGTCGCGACGTTCGACGATTTCGCCCGATATGGTGGGGCTGACATTTGGCGTGCACAACGGCAAGCGACACCTGCCTATCTACGTCACGGAGAACATGGTCGGTCACAAGCTGGGTGAATTTGCGCCCACGCGAACATTTAAGGGTCACTCAGGAACCAAGGTTGAGAAGGCGACTAAAGTAGGAAAATAGCGTGCACCGGAAGCCGGGAAGCGGCGATTGACGAGACGCTTTTCTACCGCTTACGGTTAGCGACTTACGAGGTTAAGAATGGAAGCAACGGCGAGTGCGAAATATCTGCGAGGGTCGGCCCAAAAGGCGCGGCTGGTAATAGATATGATTCGCGGTGTAGACGTTAATAAGGCGCTGGCGGTTTTGCGTTTTACCAATAAGCGGGCGGCACTTGGCATTGAAAAATGCGTGCGCTCAGCGATTGCCAACGCGAATGAAGCCGCCGAGAAAGCTAATGTCACTATCGATCCGGACGATTTGTGGGTAAAGGCAGCGTATGTAGATCGCGGGCCCACCAAGAATCGACGGCGCGTGCGACCGGCTCCGCAGGGTCGCGCTTACCGTGAACAGAGGCATTTTTGTCACGTCACGATCCTGCTCTCGAATGACGAGCGAGTCGAAGCGAAGGAAGCTAAAGGTAAAAAAAGCCTGACCGCCAAACCCGCGAAGCTGGTCGAGAGCAAGAGTCGCAAGCGTGGTGGGGCAGCAGCGGCACCGCGGGCCAAGCGCACCGCACCGAAAGCTGACGTCGCACCGAAGGTAGAGGCGCAGCCCGAGAAGGCAAAGGCCAAACGCAGCGCGAAGCCGAAGGCCGAAGGTAAGGCTGGCGAGGAATAGACCGATTTCGGCTCTCATTGAGAGTCCGGAGTCTTACGGCGCACATCTCAGATTGCAGGAGAGCGCCAGGCAGAGAATCTCAGATTTCGAGGACGAGATCTCAGCATTCAGATAGAACTGGAGAAAATTGTGGGTCAGAAAGTTCATCCATACGGTTTCCGCCTCGGCTACAACAAGGACTGGCATTCGCACTGGTACGCGAAGAAACAGTTCGGCGAGTTTCTGCTCGAGGATCTGAAACTGAAGAAGGATCTCAAGGGCCGCTTTGCCGGCGCCGGCGTTTCTCACGTCGACATCGAGCGGGCAGCGAACCGGCTCAAGATTATTATTTACACTTCGCGACCGGGCATCATCATCGGACGCAAAGGCGCCGAGATTGACAAGCTGAAAGGCGATCTCTCGATCAAGACCGGCCGCGAAGTGCTGGTCTCGATTCAGGAGATTCATAAGCCTGAGCTCAATGCACAATTGCAGGCGGAAAAGATCGCGGCTCAGCTCGAGAAGCGTATTGCCTTTCGGCGCGCGATGAGGAAAGCCGTCGAAGAATCGCTCCGCTTCGGTGCCCAGGGCATCAAGGTGAAGGTCAGTGGTCGATTGAATGGCGCCGAAATCGCACGCAGCGAGTGGCATTTGCAGGGGCGGTTGCCGCTGCACACGCTGCGCGCGGACATCGATTACGGATTCGCCGAGGCGCACACGACCTATGGGATTATCGGGGTCAAGGTTTGGATCTATCGCGGCGAAATCATGGATGCGAGAGCAGCAATGGCGCGCGGTACCGGTTCGGATCCGATTAACGATACTCGTCCGGGTGAGCGTGAACGCAGGCCCAGAACGAGGCGCGAGCGTGAGGCACGCAGCCGGGGCGAAGAGTAAGCAAGTAAAGATCAGGGACATGATTCTGAGTTCAGGGTAATAACTGGGTAAACGCTATGTTGATGCCGAAAAAAGTTAAGCACCGAAAGCAAATGCGGGGACGCATGACCGGCACCGCTCATCGTGGAGCGGAAATCAGCTTCGGTGAGTACGGACTGAAATGTTTGGAACCTGCCTGGATCACAGATCGGCAAATCGAGGCAGCTCGTATTGCCATGACTCGTCACATCAAACGCGGCGGGAAGATCTGGATTCGCATGTTCCCGGATAAGCCGGTCACCAAGAAGCCGGCGGAAACTCGTATGGGTAAAGGCAAGGGCGCACCGGAGTACTGGGTAGCTGTAGTCAAGCCGGGTCGCATTCTGTACGAGATTGAGGGTGTCGATGAGCCGACGGCACGCGAAGCCATGCGGCTGGCGGCGCAGAAGCTGCCGATCAAGACGAGGTTTGTGAGCCGCGCCGATCAGGAAGGGGGCGTGATCTAGCAATGAAACGACGTGAAGAATTGGATAAGTATCTTGACTTGCCGGCGGACGAATTGCGCGCCGAAACTGTGCGCCTGAAGGAATCTCTATTCCGCTTGAATTTCAAGCTGGCCCTCGGTGAAGTGGATGCAGTGAAACGCATTCGTCAGGAAAAGAAATCGCTCGCGCGCATTCAAACAATCGTGCGCCAACGGGAAACACAGGCGACAAAATAACTTGTCGGACAGGTTCGAGTGAAAAGCAATGGCAGAAGAAGAAAAACAAATCGACGAGAATCAAGCTGCGACTGGGACTGCTGCGGCGCCGGAAACGGCCCAGCGGAGCCGACGCGTCCAGAAGATCGGTATTGTAGCGTCCGACAAGATGACAAAAACCGTTGTGGTCCGGGTGGATCGCGTGGTCAAGCATCGCAAGTACAGGCGCTATGTGAAACGCACTTCGAAGTTCATGGCCCACGATGAGCAGGGCGCCACCATTGGCGACAAGGTCCGCATCGTCGAGACGCGGCCACTGTCGGCTCGCAAGCGCTGGCGCGTGGTAGAGATTTTGCAGAAGGCTGCCAAGTAGAGTTGCGGATTTCGAATTAGGGATGGCGGATTTGAAAACAGGTCCAATGAATCTCGCAATGCGAAGTTACCAATCAGCAATCGGAGATTGTAAGAGGATTTAATCATGATTCAGATGCAGACGTCCCTGGACGTCGCTGACAATTCAGGAGCGCGCCGGGTCGAGATGATCATGCCGATAGGTGGATCCACCGGCAAGATTGCGAGCCTGGGTGACCGTATCAAGGTCACTGTCAAAGAGGCTTCGCCTGACGGCACGATTAAGAAGGGTACGGTTCAGGATGCGGTCATCGTGCGCACGCGCAAGGAAGTGCGTCGCAAGGACGGAACCTACATCCGCTTTGATCAAAACGCGGCTGTTCTGATCAAGGAAGACGGGACCCCGATTGGCACTCGCGTATTTGGACCAGTGGCCCGCGAGCTGCGCGATAAGAATTTTATGAAAATTGTCTCACTGGCTCCGGAGGTCATCTGAAGATCATGCGCGGAACGAAACGGTCAAAAATCAAGAAAAACGATCAGGTGGCGATTATCGCCGGCCGCGATAAAGGTAAGCGCGGCAGGGTGCTCGAAGTTGCTCCCGTGCTCGGCAAAGTAAAAGTCGAAGCGGCGGGCATGATCAAGCGGCATCAAAAAGCCAACCCGTCAGGTAATCGCGGCGGCGGCATCATTGAAAAGGAAGCCTGGATCGATATTTCCAACGTGCAAATGATCGATCCTGAGAGTGGCAAGCCGACGCGTGTGAAATACGACGTGCAGGCTGACGGCACCAAAACGCGCGTAGCCGCGGGCAGCGGCCACGCTTTGGACAAAGCTTAAGGGTTCGACAAGCATCAGTTTGTCGTGGCGCCACCAGGCAAGAGCATTTTGCAAAAGCGACAAGTTAAAGCTTGTCGGATAAGTGAGACGGAAACATGGCAGCAAGGTTAAAGCAGCGATATCAAAAGGAAGTGGCCCCGGCCATCGCCAAGGAATTCGGGATCGAGAATCCCATGGCCATCCCGCGGCTGGAAAAAATCGTGATCAATATGGGCATGGGCGAGGCGATCGCCAATGCCAAGATCCTGGACACGGCAGCCGATGAGCTGAAGTCGATTACCGGCCAGAAACCGGTCGTCACCAAGGCGAAGAAATCCATTGCTTCGTTCAAGCTGCGCCAGGGCATGCCCATCGGAGTGATGGTCACCTTGCGCGGGGATCGAATGTACGAGTTTATGGATCGCCTGGTCTCGGTAGCGCTACCGCGTGTGCGAGACTTCCGCGGTGTTTCGCCCAAGGCCTTTGACGGCCGCGGGAACTACACCATCGGTGTACGTGAGCAGTTGATCTTTCCAGAGATCGATTTCAATAAGGTTGACAAGTTGCGCGGTATGAATATCTCGATTGTCACAACCGCGCGCACTGACGAATTGGCACGAGCGCTGCTGAAAGCTCTGGGTATGCCTTTCCGGCAAAACTAAGAGTTGCAGGTCTCGGGTTTGAAACTCAGATTTTAGATTTTAGATTGGAAGATAGAGACGGGGTTTATGGCTAAAACATCACTGGTAGCAAAGGCAGCGCGCAAGCCGAAGTTTAAAGTGCGCGGTTACACGCGCTGCAAGCGCTGTGGTCGTCCGCGGGCCTATCTGCGCAAGTTCAATCTCTGCCGTATCTGTTTTCGTGAGTTGGCGTTGCAGGGACAAATTCCTGGCGTCATTAAAGCGAGTTGGTAACGATATTCCAATTGCGGCGCCGATCGAAATCGGCCGCTGGCAACTGGCAATCGAAAATGGAGTAATACATGACTGATCCTATTGCCGATATGTTGACGCGAATCCGCAATGCCATTGCGGCGAAACACTCGCGCGTGGATATTCCGGCTTCTAAACTAAAACTTGAAATTGCCCGCATTTTGAAAGAAGAAGGGTACATCAACAACTTCGTGTTGAAAGGCGAGGGCGTGAAACGCAGCGTGCGCATTTTCCTTCGCTATGACGCGCGTGGTACTTCTTCGATTACGCATCTGGAACGCGTTTCAAAGCCAGGCCGGCGAGTTTATGTCGGCTCGCAGCAAATTCCGAAAGTGCTGAACGGCTATGGCGTAAACATCGTTTCCACCTCGCGTGGTCTGATGAGCGGCAAGGTAGCGCGGCGCGAAAACATTGGTGGCGAATTGTTGGCGCAAATTTATTAATGATGAAGATGAAAGAAGTCGGACAGGGAAACACAGCGACCGGGCAGAAACGTTGTCCCGTCATTGCGTCGCCATTTCTCCGCGTCTCTTGAGGTTCTTATGTCACGTATAGGAAAGAAAGCAATCACCGTCCCGAAAGGCGTGACTGTCACGATTAAGGAACGGGAACTCGAAGTCAAAGGGCCAAAGGGCTCACAGAAGACGCCGGTGCCGGTTGGGATTTCCTTCAAACTCGAAGGTGACCAACTGCAGGCAGAGCGTGCTTCGGACAATCTCGCGGCCATGCACGGACTGGCGCGCGCGCTCGCCAACAGTGCCATCGTCGGCGTCACCGAAGGCTTTACCCAGCAAATGGATGTCGTTGGGGTTGGCTATAAGGCAGATGTGCAGGCGAAGCGGATTGTATTTTCGCTGGGCTATTCTCATCCGATTGAGTTTCCGCTGCCTGAAGGCATCGAGGCCAAGGCCGAGCGCATGACTACCAAAGGCAGCATTCAACAGTATCAGACCACTTTGACACTTTCAGGTATAGATAAGCAGAAGCTCGGGCAGGTTGCAGCTGAAATGCACAAGCTGAGAAAGCCGGATGCTTATAAGGGCAAGGGAGTTCGGTACGCTGACGTGCCGATTAAGCTGAAGCCCGGCAAGACAGGGAAATAACCATGGCAAAGACGAGTAGAGCGGTAGTTCGTACCGCCGTACACAAGCGAATTCGACGCAAGGTCAGCGGTACTACTGCGCACCCGCGTCTGGCAATCTATCGCAGCCTGAACCACATCTACGCCCAGGTGATCGACGACGAGCAGGGCGTGACGCTGGCCTCCGCTTCGACGACTGAGAAGGACCTGCGCGGTGCAAGCGGCGGCAATATTGACGCGGCCAAACGTGTGGGGCGGGAAATCGCCGAGCGTGCAATGGCCAAAGGTATTACGCGCATAGTTTTTGATCGCGGCGGATACCTCTATCACGGTCGGATTAAGGCGTTGACCGAAGCCGTTCGCGAAGCGGGCTTGAACAAACACGAATTAAATGAGGAGTCGGCGGAGAGCGAAACCGACGAGAATCAAGAGCAATAATGAGACAACCCAAACATCGTATCTCGGCGCAGGGATTGGATTTGAAAGACACGGTGATTTCCATCAACCGCGTCACCAAGGTGGTCAAGGGCGGCAAAAATTTGTCGTTTGCGGCCCTGGTGGTAGTGGGTGATGAATCAGGCCACGTCGGCTTTGGTACCGGTAAGGCTCGCGAGGTGCCGATTGCCATCAAGAAGGCGATTGAAGCAGCCAAGAAGAGCTTGATTCGCGTGCCGCTGATCCAGAATACCCTGCCGCATCAATTGATTGGAAAGTTCGGGGCCGGCCGCGTGATGGTTAAACCTGCGTCGCAGGGCACTGGCGTCATTGCCGGTGGCGCCGTTCGCGCCGTCATGCAGGCAGTTGGCGTACATGACGTGCGCACCAAAGTGCTGGGTTCGACCAATCCGCATAATGTTGTGCGCGCGACTTTCGATGCGCTGCTGCGGATGAAGGACCCGATGGAACTGGCTCGCCTGCGCGGCAAGCAGGTCGAAGAGTTATAAGAAACTAGTACTTCAAACTTCGGAGTGCGCCTGGCGCTACTCTGTGAGTCTTAAGGCAGAGGTGTTATGGCAAAAAAGCAAGCTAACAAAGCAGAGCCAGAGGCAGGCAAGACCATTCGCATTCAATACTATCGAAGTTTTATTGCGACTCCGAAAACGCACAAGACAATCGTGCGCAGCGTGGGCCTGACCAAGCTCAATCAAATTGTCGATCGTCCGGATACACCGTCGATGCGTGGGGTAGTGGCCAAGTTGCCGCACCTGCTGCGGATCGTTGAATAGGAATAGGGTGAATTTTTAATATGGCACTGACACTTAACAACTTGCATCCGGCAAAGGGATCGACTCATAGAAAGAAACGCGTGGGCCGTGGCCCGGGCTCCGGTTTGGGGAAGACGGCAGGACGAGGCGAGAAGGGACAGAAGTCGCGTTCCGGCTACTCGGCAAAAATTGGTTTTGAAGGCGGCCAGATGCCGCTGCATCGTCGCCTGCCCAAGCGCGGGTTTACAAATATTTTCAAGAAGCGCTGGCTCGAAGTCAGCCTCTCTGCGCTCGAGCGACATTTCGAGGCCAACGAGGAAGTTACGCCGGAAGTGCTGCATGCGCGCGGTATCATCAAGAAAGCCAAACACGATGTGGTCGTGCTGGGTACCGGTGAACTGGGTAAGCCATTGCGCGTCTCAGCGCATCGTTTTACGAAGAGCGCGCGTGAGAAGATTGAAAAGGCCGGTGGGGCCGTGACCGAGATCGGGGCCGAGACCGCCGCCGAGTAATCCCGCTGTAGCGTAGACTGAACAGTTTGCGATCAATGAACAGGACACTTATCTAAGGTCCGGGCTGCTTAATTATGGAAAAGTTTCTTGCCGCCGTGCGCAATATGTTCAGTGTGCCGGATCTGCGTAAGCGGATTCTCTTCACGCTGGGGCTGCTCGCTGTTTATCGCCTTGGCGCCCATATCGGTGCGCCCGGAATTAACAAGGAGCGTCTTGACGCCGTCTGGCGTGACGTGGCGGGAACGCTGCTGGGAGTACTGGATCTTTTTTCGGGCGGTAACTTTCGGACGATTTCAGTCTTTGCCCTCGGGGTTACTCCGTACATTACAGCTTCGATCATTTTGCAATTGATGACGGTCGTCTCACCCCAGCTGAAGAAGCTGCAGGAAGAAGGCGAGATGGGGCGCCAGAAGATCACTCAGTGGACACGCTACCTGACGGTGGGTTTGTCGATGATCCAGACCGGGTTTGTGGCGCACTGGCTCCAGATCAATGGAGTGGGCGCACCTACCTGGGGATTTCTCTTAACTATTATTCTGACGCTGACCACCGGGACCATCTTTGTGATGTGGCTGGGCGAGCAGATTACGGAACGCGGCGTAGGTAATGGCATCTCTCTGCTGATTTTTTCCGGCATCGTAATTGGCTTGCCCCGCGGTGTGCAACAGGTATTCGAACGGCTGCGTGGTGGCGATACGCTCGAGGCTGTGGGTGTGGTAGGCCTGGTAGTTGCCCTCGTGGCAGTGATTGCTTTCATCGTGTTTGTTGAAGCCGCCCGCCGCAAGATTCCCGTCAGCTATGCCAAGCGGCACGTCGGACGGCAGCTTGTCGGGGGCCAGCAGACAACCATGCCCTTGAAGATCAATATGGGCGGTGTCATTCCGGTGATCTTTGCTTCGTCGGTATTGTCCATGCCGCAGAGTCTCTTTGCCGCGGTTCCGCCCGACCCTGCTAACCCGAATTCAACCTGGGCTCATGTTTACAATTTCTTCCAGACGTTCCATGCCAGCGATCCGTATTACGAACTGGTCTTTCTAACGCTGATTATATTTTTCACATTCTTTTACGTATCGATCGTCTTTAATGTCGAGGAAGTGGCCGACAACCTGCGCAAGCATGGCGGCTTCATGCCGGGTATTCGGCCAGGCCGGGCAACGGCTGAATATCTGAATACGATATTGACGCGGCTGACGGTTGTGGGCGCAATCTATCTGGCCCTGGTTGCCTTCGTCCCGCAATTTATGCTCAGCGGATTCAAGGTGGCTCGCCTGCCTTTGATTGGCGGCTGGCTTGAATCGTTCGTAAGTACCACTCCCGGACTCTCGTGGATTCCTACGGGAATGGGGTACCAGTTTTACTTCGGCGGCACCTCGTTATTGATTCTGGTGGGTGTGGCGATGGACACAGTGGCCCAGATCGAGGCTCAGTTGGTGATGCGTAATTACGAAGGGTTCCTCGGTTCGGGTGGGCGCCTGCGCGGAAGGAGAGCCTAGCCGGGTTTTGATTTGCGGTTTTAGATTAACGCCTGCGAATCGCGAATCTAAGATCTAAAAGTCAAGAATCCATATGTCGAATATCATAGTTTTGGTCGGTGCGCCTGGTGCTGGAAAAGGCACGCAGGCGCGTTTGATTCAGGTGCAGCTAAATCTGCCGCAGATCTCCACCGGGGATATTCTGCGGGCTCGCGCTGAAGCTGGCGATGCCCTGGGCGAAGAAATTCGATCGGTCCAGTCGGCTGGGAAACTGGCGCCGGATGAGCTGGTGATTCGAGTGGTGCAGGAACGCACCTCGCGCCCGGATTGTAAAGATGGGTACGTGCTGGATGGATTCCCGCGGACGCTGGCGCAAGCCGAGATGCTTGAGTCTCTCTCGCAGCAGCAGCAAAAGCCGATCATTGCGATAGCGATTGATGTGCCGCTGGATATTCTTGAAAAGCGAACGACGGGTAGACGCTCGTGCCCGGTCTGCGGTGAGATTTACAACATTCATTTCAGACCGCCGCAATCCAATGAAACGTGCGACCGTGATAAAGGCGTCAAGCTGATTACCCGGGCGGACGATTCGGTTGAAAAAGTACGCGTGCGCCTGGAAACATATGAACGTGAGACCCAGCCCTTGCTTGCGTATTACGAACAATCAAAGAGGCTCAGGCGAGTCGATGGAACCAGGGATCGAGAGACCATCTATCATGAGCTTGAACAGATAATCAAAGGCAATTAGGTTTTTTGTTTTGATCATAGCCAAGTCGAAAAGAGAGATTGATAAAATGCGCGCCGCCGGCAAGCTGGTCGGTCAGGTGCTGCAGGAGCTCCGGGGCATGGTCCAACCAGGTATTTCCACCCTGGAGGTCGACCGTGAGGCAGAGCGCATGATCCGCGATGGTGGAGCGTTGCCGACTTTTAAGGGTTACCATGGCTTTCCCTATTCGATTTGTGCATCTGTCAACGAGCAGGTCGTACACGGGTTTCCTTCGAACTACAAACTTGAAGCCGGTGATATCTTTTCGATTGATGTGGGCGTCACTCTGGACGGTTTTGTAGGTGACACGGCGACGACCGTACCGGTGGGTGAAGTGAGCACAGAGTTGTTGCACCTGGTTCGTACCGCTGAGGAATGTCTCGAGCACGCTATTGAGCAATGCCGGGCGGGATTGCACTTGGGTGACATTGGCTGGGCGGTCCAGGAGCACGCTGAAAAAAACGGTTATTCAATCGTGCGCGAATATGTCGGTCATGGGATTGGGCGGAATATGCACGAGGATCCGCAGATCCCCAATTACGGCAAGCCCGGCAAAGGGCCAAAAATAAGAACGGGCTACGTATTTGCGGTGGAGCCAATGATTAATCTTGGCACTCATCAGACAAAAGTTCTGGCTGATGGGTGGACGGTGGTAACGCTTGACGGCCGCCCGAGTGCTCATACGGAGCACACCATCGCCATTACTGAAGAAGGTCCGGAGGTTCTGACCAGGGTTTCGGCTGGGGTGACAAGGCAGGCCGAAGCTGGAGTTACGTAATTTGAGTCTGCTTGGCAAAGACGTGATCGCATGCTATTATTTGCAGTTTGTCGGTGCAGGCAAGTTTGATCTGGGCAAAGATGGCGAAGGAAGACGCCATTTAGTCGTGCTATGGCTCCCCTGGGACTTTAACGAAAGCGATTAACAGGGCTGAGTCAGAGAACTCCCGGCACCGGGTGGTTGTGCAGATTCCGGGAAGGCTGCGCAAACATTTCAGAGTATTCTTCCGGGTAATCGGGTGCTGGTTGAGTTCTCACCCTGCGAATCTTAATCGAGGAAGAATAACTTACCGTTACAAGTAACGCGTTAAGCTTCAGAGGAACGTGTAATGAAAGTGCGTGCGTCGGTAAAGAAAATGTGTGACAAGTGCAAGATCATTCACCGCAAGGGCGTGGTTCGTGTGATCTGCATCAATCCAAAGCATAAACAGCGACAGGGATAAGCCTTTGGCTATGACCCTGCGCAATAACTGTCGGAGAATTAGATAAATGGCACGTGTTGCTGGCGTCGACTTGCCCCCTAATAAGCGGGCTGAAGTCGGTCTAACTTACATTTACGGTATTGGCCGCTCTCGCTCCTCTTCAATTTTGAAAGAGGCGAGCGTGAGCGTGGATACTCGCATCAAGGATCTTAGCGAAGATGAGTTGAGCCGCATTCGTGCCGTACTGGAAGCACAGGGCGAAATCGAAGGCGATCTGCGCAAGCGAATCCAGATGGATATCAAGCGTTTGATGGACATCGGTTGCTATCGCGGCCTGCGTCACCGCCGCTCGTTACCGGTACGAGGTCAGCGAACTCATACCAATGCTCGCACCCGGAAAGGTCCGCGCCGTGCAACCATCGCCAAGAAGAAAGCACCTGGCAAGAAATAGGAATAACAACGATGGACCATGGAGTGTAGACCATGGTCAATATTCCATCGTTCATGGTCTAAAAATATATGGCAAAAGCAACTGGCGGAAAAAAGAAAGTCTTTCGCAAGAAGGAAAAGAAGAATGTCCCGGTGGGGATTGTTCACGTGGCGGCTTCGTTTAATAACACGATGATCTCCATCACCGACCTCGAAGGCAATTTGATCTCGCAGTCTTCCGCAGGCTCCAGAGGTTTTCGGGGCTCGCGTAAGGGGACACCGTTTGCAGCCCAGCAGGCCGCCTTCGAAGCGGCAAAAAAGGCTCACGAAGCCGGCATGCAGCAGTGTGAAGTGCGTGTTAAAGGGCCGGGCGGGGGACGTGAATCAGCCATCCGGGCAATTGCGAATGCCGGTATCCGTATCAGTACTATTCGTGATACGACACCCATTCCGCATAATGGTTGCCGTCCGCCCAAGCGACGTCGAGTTTAAGCGTTGTCGGTCGCCATTTGGAATGGCGCGCGACAATTAATTGAAAATGGTACTGACCTAAAGGATGAAGAGCGGCCGTACCGATTGCGGATTGCTGATTGCAGATTCGAACCCGAGCGGGATTTGAATCACGAAATTTGGAAGCTGAACTGAACTAAAAATCAGAAATCAGCAAATCAGAAATCTCAAATCGTCCACGGCTCTTGTAAACTTTTCCGTCTAGAATTCAGACTGGAGGCAGAATAATTGGCTAGGTATAGAGATGCGGTGTGCCGTCTTTGCCGCCGCGAAGGTGCAAAGCTTTTTCTCAAAGGTGATCGGTGCTACAAGCCGTCCTGTCCCATTGAAAAGCGCGGTACTCAACCGCCTGGACAGCACGGCAACTCTCTGCGGCGCGGCAAGGCCCTGGTTGGCTATGGCCAGCAGTTGCGCGAGAAGCAGAAGGTCAAGCGGATCTACTTCGTACTTGAAGGACAATTTCGTAACTACTTCGAGCGCGCTGCGCGGATGAAGGGAATTACGGGCGAGAACCTGTTGTTCCTGCTCGAACGAAGGTTGGACAATACGGTCTATCGCGCCGGCTTCTCTACCTCTCGCCGGCAGGCCCGCCAGCTCGTTAACCACGGCCACATGCTGGTGAACGGGCGCAAGGTTGACATTCCCTCCTACCAGATCAAGGTTGGCGACGTCATTACTGTAAAGGAAAAGTCACATAATAACCCCCACGTCGAAGGCGCCTGGCAGACAGCCGCCGGCCGGGGCCGTCCGGCTTGGCTCGCCCAGGAAGGTACGGAGATGGGGGCGCGTGTAAATGCGCTGCCCACGAGAGACGATATTGACCGCTCGATTAACGAGCAGCTCATCGTCGAGCTTTACAGCAAGTAATAACTCGAAGCGTGGTGGGCCCTATTTCGGGCACGCCGCCGAAGGATAAATTTCCGAACACGTAGAAATTATGGCTATGGCAATGGATCAGAACAATCTGTGGACGGGGTTTCAGATGCCGCGGCGACTCGCGGCTGATGCTGAGACACTCACTAATCGTTACGGACGATTTTCCGCGCAGCCTTTCGAACGCGGCTTTGGGACCACGATCGGCAACTCGCTGCGTCGCGCTCTCCTGTCGTCGATCGAAGGTGCTGCCATTACGGCAGTCAAGATCGAAGGCGTCGAGCACGAATTCTCTTCGATCAAGGGAGTAGTTGAGGATGCCACCGACGTCATCCTCAATCTCAAGCAGGTGCCTTTCAAAGTGCACAGTGGCGAACCTAAGACACTGCGTATTACGAAAGAGAGCGCCGGCGAGGTCACCGCAGCCGACATCGAAACCGATGCCGACGTGGAAGTTCTCGATCCGACGGTGCACATTGCGACCGTCAGCGATGGCGGCTCACTCAAAGTCGAAATGCGTCTGAAGCGCGGCCGTGGTTACGTTTCTGCCGATCGAAACTTTGACGAGGACCTTTCGCTTGGATACATTCCGATCGATTCCGTGCACACGCCGGTTAAGAAGGTCAACTACACGGTCGAAGCGGCTCGGCTTGGTCAGAATACAGAGTTCGACAAACTGACCATCGAGGTCTGGACGGACGGCTCTGTAAAACCTGAAGACTCCATCGGGCTGGCAGCTAAGCTGATCAAGGATCACATGTCTATCTTCATCAATTTTGAAGAGGACACCGACGACTTTGCCTACGCGAAGGTCGAGCGCCCGCCACTCCCGCGCAATGATCAGCTAGATCGTTCTGTCGATGAGTTGGAATTGTCCGTGCGCTCCTATAACTGCCTGAAGAATGCCGACATCAGGACGATTCGGGATCTCGTGCAGCGGTCAGAGCGCGAGATGCTGGCGACCAAGAATTTCGGCAAGAAGTCCTTGAATGAGATTAAGGATATTCTCAACGGCATGGGTCTGGATTTCGGCATGGAATTCGATGAGCAGGGTAATCCTATTCCCGGCTCAGGCGGACGCGATGCCTCGGACTTGAGCGATTTTGACGACGAAGTCGAGCAATAGTTCGAGTCTCCCCGGCTTTTGATCTCCCATCGCGAATTCTGAGATCAGCTGCTTGAGGATTCAGAGTATTTGTATTTTCTTAGAGTAGGATTATGCGACACTTAAAAGCACACCGGAAACTGGGACGGACTACGGAACATCGGATTTCGTTGTTGCGAAACCTGGCCACCTCGTTAATCAATTCGCGCGACGATCGCATCGTGACCACGCTGCCGAAAGCGAAAGAATTGCGACCCTTTGTTGAGCGGGCCATCACGCTCTCGCGCCGCGCCCAGGAAATGGGCGAAGATTCAGTTGCCGGAGCTTTGCACCTGCGACGTCAGGCGGCGGGGTTCTTCCATTCGGGTAACATTCAGCGTGCGGCCCAGACGGGAAAGCGTGGTCAGCTTCCACTGCCCCGCACCGCTGGTGTGGCGGCCCTGCGACGATTGTTCGGCGAGCTCGGCGAGCGCTACAAGGACAGGCCGGGTGGCTATACGCGTATCCTGAAACTGGGCCGGCGTGCCGGTGACAATGCCGAGTTGGCCATCATCGAGTTGGTGGACAATCCACGCGAAATCGAAGCGGTTGAGAATTCAAAGAAGCGCGCCAAGAGTGCGGCGCCGAAAAAGAAGTCCGGCAAGATCAAAGACAGCAAACCTGCCGCGAAGACTGCCAGCGAGTCTCAGCCGGCGGTCGAAACCGTTGACGCCGCAGATGTCGCAGTTCAGGACGGCGCGGAGCCGGTAGCCGGCCAGGACTCAGAGAAGTAAGCACGATTACGGTTCGAGCTGTTCCTTTTTTTTCGGATAAGTTCGAGAGACCAGCCCCAAGCGACAGTCGGCATGCAGCGACGTTCTTTGGGGCTAATCGCTTTAATTGACTCCCCGTGCAGGACGCGAAAAACATGAAAGACGCTGAAAGTCAGTCCGGAGCCAAGGTCGAACGCAAACCGCGCGCTGCAGGGTCCGGGGGTCCGGACCGGGAACGCAAAGCCGTTCGTGCAGCGAAACCAGAGCCCTCCGTCAATATGGACGAGTTGCGAGAGCTGATAGCGCTGCTGCGTGAAAATGGATTGGCGGAATTCGAACTGGAACGAGAGGGCTTTCGCGTGCGCCTGCGGCGCGGCGCTGAGTACGACGCGGGCGAAACCCGAGTCGCGCTAACCCAACCTTCATCACCCCCGGTTACGGCGGCGCCAAAGCCCGGCACGGGAGTATCCACGGCCTCGGCGCCATCACATCCCGGAGCACAGGCTGAGACAGCGGCATCCGAGGATCAGGGTCTACATATTATCGAGTCTCCCATCGTGGGGACGTTTTACCGCTCTCGCTCGCCAAATGCGGAACCCTTTGTTAAGACGGGCAGCCAGGTCGAGCCGGCGTCCACAGTTTGCATCATCGAAGCTATGAAGCTGATGAACGAGATACAGGCCGAGACGAGCGGCGAGGTAGTCAAGATCTACGTTGAGAACGGCCAGCCGGTTGAATACGGGCAGCCATTATTCGGCATTAGACCGTAGCAGGAAATTTTTCAGTCTATCGTCCAATGTCCGGCCTCGGATTTGAAGTGGCAGGCGTTGGACGTTGAGCTTTTTGGAAACATGAGTGCTGGTAATCGCAAGTTCCGCAAGATACTGATCGCCAATCGGGGCGAGATCGCCTGCCGCATCATTTGGACCTGCAAAGAGATGGGCATTCGCACCGTGGCCGTCCACAGTGATGTCGATCGTGATTCATTACATGTGCGCTACGCAGACGAAGCCGCCTGTATTGGACCAGCTCCCTCTGCACAGAGCTATCTTAATATTCCGGCGATCATCAGCGCAGCCGAGATCTTTAACGTGGATGCTATTCATCCCGGCTATGGCTTTCTCGCTGAGTCGTCATATTTTGCAGAGATCTGTGAAGCCTGCAATATCAAATTCATCGGCCCACCCTCCGAGGTAATCCGGATGATGGGTGACAAGGTGGAAGCCCGGCGGGCCATGAAAGCAGCGGGCCTGCCCATCACGCCCGGTAGTTCTGAGCCGGTCACCTCAGAGGAGGAAGCCCTGGCGATTGCGCGCGAAATCGGGTTTCCGATTATCGTTAAAGCCTCAGCCGGCGGCGGTGGCAGAGGCATGCGCGTAGTCAGAGAAGAATCTGAAATGGGATCGGCGCTTGAGACGGCATCGAACGAAGCCGCGGCTGCCTTTAAGGACGGCAGTGTTTTCATCGAGCGTTTTATCGACAAGCCGCGCCACATCGAAATACAGGTGTTGGCTGATGAATACGGCGACTGCATTCACCTTGGCGAAAGAGAGTGCTCAATTCAGCGGCGGCATCAAAAACTTTTGGAAGAGGCTCCGTCCACTGTCCTGTCACCACAGTTACGTGCTGAAATGGGCGAGGCTGCGGTCAGGGCGTGTAAGGAGATCGGTTACTCCAGCGCGGGCACTTTCGAGTTTCTGCTGGACCAGGACAACCGCTACTACTTCATGGAGATGAACACGCGGATCCAGGTGGAGCATGCAGTGACCGAGATGGTGACGCTAGCCGACATCGTGCGCAATCAGATTCGCATCGCCGAAGGTGAACGTCTCGGTTATTCGCAAGATGATTTGATGATCGTTGGGCACGCCATCGAGTGCCGGATCAACGCTGAGAATCCGGAGACTTTTGCGCCATCTCCCGGCCGTATCACCGCCTTCAATTTACCTGGTGGCCCGGGTGTGCGCGTCGATACTTACGTCTATGCGGGATACCTTGTGCCGCCATTTTATGATTCGATGATCGCGAAGGTCATCACTCACGCGCGCACGCGTGACCTGGCAATTGCGCGCATGAAGCGCGCGCTTGAGGTAATGGTTATCGAAGGGATCAAGACAACCATACCGCTGCATCTGAAAATAATGGATGATCCTAAGTTTCGCGCCGGGGACATTTCGACAAGTTTTATGGAGGAGTTTCTCGCTTCTGAGGCGCGGAGCAACCCGGTTACGACCCCGACTTCTCGTGCCTAAGCCTCGGCGGTTGCCGATTCAGCCTGGGAGCCCTATAATATTCGACTTTTCTATGGTGAGTTGGTCTCGTCTGAGAGGTAATGCAAATGGCACACGCAGTTATTAGAACAGGTGGCAAACAATTTCTGGTCGAGGAAGGGAAAACTATTCGTGTTCCTTCCGTTGCAGCTGAGGCAGGGAAATCCATTGACCTGGATGTCCTGGTGGCTTCCGGCGACGATATGAAGGTTGGTGCACCGGCACTAACTGACGTCAAAGTCTCCGCGACGGTGCTGGATCATGGGCGGGCCCCCAAGATTATCGTCTTCAAAAAGAAGCGGCGTAAGCAATACAAGCGCAAGCAAGGCCATCGCCAGGATTACACCACATTGAGAATCGATTCGATCGGCTAATGGCGGGACCTGGATTCTGGTTGTGGTGGCAGAGACCAAAACCAAGGTCCAAAGACTAAACTCGGGAGTTTAAAAATGGCACATAAAAAGGGCGTCGGCTCGTCTCGCAATGGTCGCGATTCAAATTCGCAGAGACTGGGCTTGAAAAAATTTGGCGGCGAACTGGTTCGTGGCGGCAATATCATCGCGCGCCAGCGCGGCACGAAATGGAAACCCGGCAAGAATGTGGGCAGAGGCAAAGATGACACCCTCTTTTCATTAATTGACGGCATCGTAAAATTTGAGGACAAGGGCCGGTCAGGGAAGTTCATCAGCGTCTATCCGGCCGTCGCGGATGCGGAACAGGTGCCGGTAGCCGCCTAGGCCTCGTGATTTGTAGCTCGAAACTGCGCGACGCCGGCTCAGGACGAGCTGGCGTCGCTTTGATTTAAATGTTTATTGATCGCACCAAGATTCGTATCCAGGGAGGCCATGGAGGAAACGGGGTCACTGCTTTTCGACGCGAGAAGTTCGTCCCGCGTGGTGGGCCCTCGGGCGGAAATGGAGGACGAGGCGGCGATGTTTGGATCGTAGCGGATTCTTCCCTGAATACTCTGCTGCACCTTCGCTACAATCCAGAGCACACTGCGGGACGCGGTATGCATGGTGAAGGTTCAAACTGCTCCGGCCGCGATGGATCAGATGCCATTGTCCGAGTTCCGGTAGGAACGCAGATTCTGGATGCAGCGACCGGTGATCTGATTCACGATTTGTCCACCGACGGTGAGCGCTTGCTGGTTGCCCGCGGCGGCCGTGGCGGATTCGGTAATTCTCATTTTGCCACGTCTACCAATCGAGCACCCCGCTATCACCAGGAAGGTAGCGTAGGCGAAGAGTTCGAATTACAACTGGAGCTGAAACTGCTCGCCGATGTGGGACTGGTTGGATTTCCAAACGCAGGAAAGTCCACTTTGATTTCGACCATTTCGGCCGCGCGTCCAAAGATTGCCGACTATCCCTTTACTACGCTCGAGCCCCATCTCGGCGTGGTTGACATGGGTGACTTTCGCACCTTTGTGGTCGCCGATATACCCGGATTGATCGGTGGTGCGCATGAAGGAAGCGGGCTGGGAGATCGTTTCCTGCGCCATATCGAGCGCACCCGGTTGTTGTTGCACCTCGTTGATGTTTCATCCTTTTCCGGGCGCGACGCGGTCAGTGATTATGAAACGATCAATTATGAACTGGCAGCTTACAATCCGGAGTTGGCCGTTCGGGAACAAATTGTAGTCGCCACCAAGATCGATGCCGTCGACGAGCCGGAACGAATTGAAGCCTTGCGTCAACGAGCTGCAGCTGACAACCGAATGTTCTTCGCCATTTCGGCTGTGACAAACCTTGGCCTGCGGGAACTGGTGAATGCAGTGGCAGCGAGACTTGATGATCCGGCGCTTTCGCCTAACGGTTTGAGGGACGTGGTTGAGATTGGCGCGCAGGCGGGATGAGCTGTTTTAGGGATGGCGCCCATGGACCGCAAAAAACGAATCGCTCTTTACGGCGGCACGTTTGATCCTATTCATCTGGGACATCTCGCAGTAGCTCGCAGTGTTTCCCGGCTCTTTGAAATTGACGAGCTTTGGTTCGTAGTTGCGCAGTTGGCGCCGCATAAGCTGGCCTCGCCGGTAACTCCGGCTTTACACCGATATGCAATGCTGGCGCTCGCGACGCAAGCTGATCCGCGCTTGCTGATCTCGACTTTTGAACTGGAAGCGACCGGCCGCGGTTACACCGTAGATACGGTGGCTCACTTCAACGCGACGCTACAGGGAACGGCTGATCTGTTTTTTGTCATGGGCGCGGATTCATGGGCAGAGATCAATTCCTGGCGCGAGGGCGCGCGACTCTTGGGTCTGGCCAATCACATTGTCGTCAGCCGGCCGGGGTACAGTCTCGGCTGGGATCATATAGCGCCCGAACTTCGCTTACGTGTCCTGGATCTGCGCGGGCTAACCAATGTGCCCACGTGGGAAGAAAGCGATAAAGGGAAGAGAGTATTCATAACCGACGCCGTGATGTCCGATATTGCGGCAACAGACATTCGTCAGGCCGTGCGAGAAAACAATTGTCAGTTGAACGAACTGGTGCCCCAGGTCGTGGCTGATTACATCAGGAAATACAGGCTTTACAGAGACTCGAATGGAAGATAATTCAACTATTAAAGAAAAATCGCTGCAGCCGCTTGAAAGTGCGGCTCGCCCAGTCGTGCGCGAGGCTGTCAGCAAACCCTTAACTGAACCGATTGATGATCGAATTTTGCTGGCGCTTAACGCGGCCAGCGAAAAAAAAGGTTTGGATCTGGTGATGCTCGACCTGCGCGAGATTGCCACCTTTACCGATTTCTTTGTGATTACGAGCGGCACGAATCAGCGACAGGTGCAGGCAATTTCGGACGCGGTGGTAGACAGCTTGAAAAAGTCCGGCACTCCGGCAACCCGGATTGAAGGCTACCGCGCGGCCGAATGGATACTGGTTGATTTCGGCGACTTCGTTGTCCATGTCTTTGAAGACAAAGCGCGCAAGTTTTACGATCTCGAACGCCTCTGGCGCGAGAGCAAAATAGTTGAGCTGCCGGCGGAATTGATTAACCAGCCATTAGCTCTTTGAGAAGATAATTGTGATCGACCTTGTGGCTAAGTCGGCTGCCATGCGCGAGGCCATCGGCCTCGCCGAGCGGGTCGCTGTCACCGATGCAAATGTTCTGATCACCGGTGAATCGGGCGCAGGGAAAGATGCGCTGGCGACGTACATTCATCAACGTTCCGGGCGTGCCGCGCAAACGTTCGTCAAGATTGACTGCGCCACCTTGCCTGGCCACCTGCTCGAGGCTGAGCTCTTTGGATATGAGCGTGGCGCTTTTACCGGGGCTACGGAAGCTAGACCGGGCCGATTGGAAGCAGCCCATCGCGGCACTTTGGTACTCGATGAAATTGCGTACCTGCCGACTGATGCCCAGGCCAAGTTGCTGCGGGTGATCGAAACTCGCGAGTTTGAGCGGCTGGGTGGGCGCCGGACCATCAAGGTCGATGCCCGGATCATTGCGTTGACCAACGTAGATTTATCACACGCTGTCACGCGACGAAATTTTCGCGAGGATCTTTATTACCGGTTGAATGTCGTGCAGATCAGGGTGCCGCCGCTGCGCGAACGGAAGGAAGATCTGCAGGACCTGACTCGTCTCCTGCTGCGGAATTACACGGCGAAGCACGGCCGGGAGTTATCGGGGATCGCTCCCGCTGCATTTTCGATTCTGAAGCGGTATCAATATCCCGGCAACGTGCGCGAGCTGGCGAATATTCTGGAAAGAGGCGTCATTGTTGCGAGCGGCAAGAGAGTTGAAGAAGTCGATCTGTCCGATCCGATCAGGGCGGCGGTGAAGTTGGAGATCCAGCGCGCGCAGCCGGGCTCGCTCGCGGAAATCGAGGCGGCCTATGTCAGCGAGATACTTGCCGCCACTAAAGGCAACAAGGCTGAGGCGGCGAGAATTCTAGGGATCAGCCGCAAGAACCTCTACGAGAGGTTGGCGCGACTTAAATAATACGCCTCTGCTCAGCGCTGCTTGGCAGGATGCGGTTTGAGTTAGTTGATAAATGCGTCTGCGGTTTATTTGGACTGGAAAGACTAAAGATGCGCATCTGCGCGCGCTCAGCGAAGATTATTTGAAACGCCTGAGCCATTTTGTCCGTTGTGAAATTACTGAGCTGCGCGAGACCAAAGGCGGTGCTGGAAATGCAGGCATCGAGAAGGATTCGAAGCGCATCTCAGACGCGCTGCATAACGGTACCGTGACGGTATTGTTGGATCCGGGAGGCGAACAATGGACTTCGCAACAGCTGGCGGCCCAGGTGCAGCGTTGGAATAATGCCGGTACACGAGAAGTCAGCTTTGTCGTTGGCGGTCCGCAGGGAGTCGCTTCCGATCTTTCAAGCGCAGCTGACAAACTTTGGTCGATGTCGCGATTGACTTTGACACATGAAATGGCGCGGGTTTTGCTTTTGGAGCAACTTTACCGGGCGTATACGATTATTCACGGCCTGCCTTATCAGAAATAGATTAAGGGCCTGTCCTGATGCAGCGTAGCCGTTCTAATACGACGTTTATCAGTTAGGTGGAGGAAATTAATTAAGAATGGACAAAAGAAGAGTAAAAGTTTTTCGGGACAAATTGATGGGCCGGCGCGTAGGTCTTGTTGGTCAGGTGCAGGAAGCCGAAGCTTATAGCCGCGAACGCGACTCCGAAGCCACTCAGGATCCCGCCGACATGGCAGCCAATGCCTATACTAAAGAACTGCTGGTCTCCATGTCCGACAATGATCGCCAGTTGCTGAATCTGATAGATGAGTCGCTCGAGCGTATGGAAGCGGGCAAATATGGAAAGTGCATGCGCTGCGAGACTGCCCTACCTGAGAAACGACTGGAGGCCCTGCCCTGGGCGCGTCATTGTATGCCTTGCCAGGATTTACAGGAAAGAGGTTTGCTCAACGACGACGAAGACTAACTAGACTCGAGTTTCTGATGTCATAATTACGGCCTTCTGTTTCTTCCGAGCAGAAGGCCGATTTGCTTCTAACAGGGGGCGGTAATTGTTCTCTCTCACAAGCACAGCCGACTTGTTTTGTGATGCCGGACTGGCCATCTTCTATCCGCAACCCTGCTCCGTCTGCGGCCTTAGCGTCGAATCAAGGTTTGACGGAGTCGCCTGCTCAGACTGCTGGCAGCGAGCGCGCCTGATTTCGCCTGCTGAGTCTCTCTGTTACAAGTGCGGCGCGCCGATGCCTGGCACCCAGCCGGCGCACGCCACTGATCTCCTGAGCTGTCACCGCTGTGACGATGCCTCGTACACCGCAAGCCGCGCCTGCGGCCTCTACGAAGGAGCGCTGCGAGCGTCAGTACTGGCGCTGAAACGTGAACCTCATGTGGCCAGGACGCTGCTGCTTCTCATGCGAGAAGTCTGCCGCCGTGAGCCACTAGCACCTGCCACAGTCATGCTTCCCGTCCCGCTTCATCCCCAGCGCGAGCAGCAGCGAGGCTTCAACCAGGCTGCAGTGCTGGCCCATGCGCTGGCCAGGCTGATCGCTCTGCCGGTGATTGACTCCGCCCTGCTTCGCACTCGACCGACCGGCCGTCATCGAGCCGGTATGGACGCCCTGGCGCGACGCGAAAGTGTCGAGCGCGTTTTCACCGTCGCCCAACCAAAGCTGATTGCCGGTGAGCGCGTCCTGCTGGTTGACGACGTATTCACGACTGGAGCCACAGCCTCGGCGTGTGCATCTGTCCTGCTCGCGGCCGGTGCCGCTGCCGTGCTGGTGTTAACGATAGCGCGACCTGCCAGGTAGATCCCGATCCTGGCGAAGTATCGTTTGGCAATCAGACCGGCGCTACCGTTATGATGGGCGCATGAACCAACTCAAAGCTTTGTACGCGCCCATCGAGCCCTATGAAGCAGGACGGCTGCGCGTTTCCGACCTGCACGAAATTTATTACGAGCAATGCGGCAATCCGCAGGGAAAGCCGGTGCTCTTCCTGCATGGGGGACCCGGAGGCGGAGTGATCCCTGAGTATCGGCAGTTCTTTGATCCGGAAGCGTATCGCATCGTCCTGTTCGAGCAGAGAGGCTCCGGCCGGAGCACTCCTCATGCATCGCTCGAGCAAAACACTACCTGGGATCTGGTCGCGGACATCGAAAAATTACGCGCCCAGCTTGGCATCGATAAATGGCAGGTATTCGGTGGATCCTGGGGCAGCACGCTGGCGCTCGCCTATGCTGAAACCCACCCTGAACGCGTCCTTGAACTCGTTTTACGCGGGATTTTCCTTTGCCGCCCGGAAGAGATCAAGTGGTTCTATCAGGAGGGCGCAAGCTGGATCTTCCCGGACGTCTGGGAAGAATACCTGCAGCTAATCCCGGCTGCCGAGCGCTCGGACATGGTCAGCGCTTACTACCGCCGGCTAACGAGTGAGAACGAGGAAGTAAGAGTCGCAGCAGCGCGCGCCTGGAGTATCTGGGAAGGCAGCACCTCAAAACTCTTCTTCGATTCCGACTCGATCGAGAAGTTCGGTGATCCGGAGTTTGCGCTGGCCTTCGCGCGAATCGAGTGCCACTACTTCATGAATAATTGTTTCTTTGAGACCAACAACTATTTGCTTGAGAACGTGGACAGGATTCGTCACCTGCCCGGGGTCATCGTCCAGGGTCGCTATGATGCTGTTTGTCCCATGCGCAGTGCGTGGGATTTGCATCGCGCCTGGCCGGAAGCTCGTTTGCACATCACACCAGATGCGGGGCACTCGATTATGGAGCCTGGCAATCTGAGCGCGCTGGTCGAGGCGACTGATCAATTCAGGAGTCCCTGACCACTGATGGCCAGTGATAATGGGCTTTTTCAGGGGCTAATCCTGTTGCCGGTGAGCTGAATCAAGCGGTACTTGCCCGTCTAATCGGACTCATGCGTGGAAGCTTCTGACTTGTCACCTTCTGCAACGCTCGCGTAATATCAGGCTCGTATGACTGGTCGCGTACTAGTGCTCAATGCTTCCTTCGAGCCCATCAACGTGTGCACCGAGCGGCGCGCGGTGGTGATGATCTTTAAGGGGGTGGCCAGGGTCGAAGAACACAATGGCCACATGCTGCATTCGGCCAGACTGGTGATTCATGCGCCTTCGGTAATTCGTCTGACTGAGTATGTTCAGATTCCGTTTGAACGGCGCTCGCTGTCCCGCAAGAATATATTGCTCCGCGATCATTCGACCTGTCAGTACTGCGGGAAACACTACGCGCCTTCCGAGTTGACGCTCGATCACGTGATGCCGCGTTCGCGGGGAGGGGAGTCGACGTGGGATAATCTGGTAGCGTGCTGCCGGCGTTGTAATCATCGCAAGGGCAGCCGGACGCCGGAGGAATCAGGCATGGTGCTGGCCCGGCGACCGCGCGGTTTCTCGTTGCATGTCAGTCGCCAGATAATGCGGTATTTGGGACGTGCAGACATGACGTGGCGCAAGTATTTATTTTACGAGTCAGACACGTGGCAATAGGATTGGTTGGCTAGTCTGTTGCGCGCTGAAGCTAAGGAGGCTGATCGAACATGTTTATTTTGTTCAACTTTAATAATCCCATGCTTTGGGTTTTGATTCTCGCGGTGATATTTTTGCTCTTCGGTGGCAGCAAACTACCGCAGCTTGCGAAAGCGCTGGGGCAGAGCAAGAAGGCTTTTAAAGAAGGACTGGCGGAAGCTGAGAGTGATGAGCCGGAGCCGAAACGCTCTGAACTCAACGGTGCGAAATCAGCTTCGCTGGCTTCCGTCGACGACGAAGCCCTTTTTGAGGAAGCACGCCGCCGGGCGCGTTTGCGAGTAGCTGAAGGCGAGATTCCGGAAGGCAGAAGATAACTTCTACGCCACGCTCTCCCCGTTACCTGCCATTACTTCCCGAGGCTTTCGTTCCGCTTCCTGCCCACTACGATCGTGGCTTTGATGGTAAGTAAAAACCCGGCATCCTGACCCTCGGCGTTGATCAGCCGCGCCAGCTCGCTTGTGACTCGCTTTTGCTTGCCTTTTGGTATCGACGCCATCCAACCCTTCATCAGGTAGTCTGCAATCAAAGGAGCCGCAAGGAACTCCTCACCGGAGGCATACTCAAAACCTTCGATTTGGGTGAATGAAGCTATCTCCTCCAGTCCAGCCCTGACGGCGCTCGCTTCAACTTGCGAGACGGTGGGTAAGGCGTTCAATAGACTTTCCAGGTCCACTGCTTCAGCAAACTCCGAGTTGAAAAGTGCCTCCCAAAAGAGGGAGAAGAACTCGCCAAAGCTCGAGGCAGTTGGCAGCGTGAAGGCGACCTGGGCTCCGGGCTTCGCCACACGAATCGCTTCAGCGATGATTGCCGCCACACGCTCAGGGGCCAACAGCGAAAAGTCGCCAATCACCTGATCGAACTTATTATCTTCGTGTCCCAGCACATCGAGACTGCCGGCAGCGAATTCTGCGGCGACCTTTAAGGTCACCGCCTTGGCGCGCGCGATCTCGATACCCACAGCGTTTTCGTCGACGCAAACCAGCTCAAATTCGTGGGTCGAACGCTGGCGCAATCCGAGCGCATGACCACCGCTTCCGGCTCCCAAATAGAGCAGCCGGCCCTTTTTGGGGGCCTTCACATGTTCGTCAATGAGGGAAGCAAAGCGCTCGCCCCAATCGGGTGCGATCAAAAGGTCCTGAATAAACGCGAGTTCTTTTTTAGTCTTGCTGGCAGCCATATTCCGAATACGTTTTTCCGCTTCCAGACGATCTCAGCGGTGCTCCTTAATTCCTCGAGGTCTATTCTTCTTCCGGTTCGTAGTACGTCCGTCCGCGCAGTGCTTCCGGCAAACAGGGCATCTCATCTTTAGCTTCCGGATCGCGGTGAACATAACGATAACCTTCTCCGTAGCCGAGTCCCTTCATCAATGAGGTGGCTGCATTTCTTAAATGCAGCGGGACAGGTTCGCGCTCTGTTTCCATCGCATCCGCTACAGCCGCGCCATAGGCCTTCTTCACACCGTCGGATTTAGGGGCACGGGCCAGATATATCGTTGCCTGTGAAAGCGGAAAGAGTGCTTCGGGTAATCCGATCAACTTTGTAATTTCCGCCGCCGCCGCTGCCTGTACCATCGCCTGTGGATCAGCCAGGCCAATATCTTCCGAAGCGAGGATGCACAGGCGTCTGGCAATGAAGATCGGGTCAGCGCCGCCTTCGATCAATCTTGCCAACCAATACAGCGCCGCATTCACATCCGAGTTACGCAATGACTTGATGAGCGCCGAGGCCAGGTTGTAGTGCTCTTCACCGCCCTTGTCATAGCCATAGCGTGCCCGACCGAGCGCTTCGACGACCGTCTCGTTGGCAACACGGCGCGTGCCTGTGTCGTCCGGCTCAGTTGCCTCTACCGCAGCTTCGAGCGCAGCCAAAGCTACGCGCGCGTCGCCTCCGGCCGCGTGGGCCAGACGGGCCAGCACTTCAGCGGCAATCTCCGGCTTGAGCTTCGCCAGACCGCGTTCTTCGTCGGCCACAGCGCGTTTTAAAATTGCTGCCACTTCGTCTTGTTTTAGTTGATTGAGGACCAGGACCCGGCAGCGGGAAAGCAGGGCAGCGTTGACCTCAAAGGAAGGGTTCTCAGTGGTGGCGCCGATCAAAGTCACGGTGCCATCTTCTACCGCGTGCAAGAGGGCGTCCTGTTGTCCCTTATTGACGCGATGGATCTCGTCGATAAAGAGTACAGTGCGGCGACCGAGACGCGCCTCCTGCTTCGCTTCGCTGATAGCGGAGCGCAAGTCTTTCACACCCGAGAACACGGCCGACAGCGGTACAAATCGCGAGTCATTCTTGTTGGCCAGGAGCCGGCCGAGAGTTGTCTTGCCGGTGCCGGGGGCACCCCACAAAATTATTGAAGGCATCACGCCGCTGCCTTCGATTAGCCGCCGCAGAATCCGGCCAACTCCCACCAAATGATTTTGACCGACAAACTCTTCCAGAGAGCGTGGACGCATCCGATTCGCGAGCGGCTCATGGGCCGTGGTTTCCTGTCGCACGCGCGGATCGTTGGTAGGATTTTCCATTCGCAGGTCCGCGAAAAGATCTCTGGTCGGAGACTGGGCCATCGCTATATTATTCTCGCTCGAATATTCACCAAATTCCGCCGCATCGCTCAATAAAATTCAGTAGGAGCTGGAAACTGAGCTTAGCATATGTCGATAGCGATTGAGGAAACGGGACCCGCCCTTTTTTGGATGTTCGATGGAACGCGTCAGGGACGCCTTTCGTATAGCCAACCGAACGCGCTAAAGTAAGCAGTGCGAACGAAATCGAGGGCAAAGAAATCGGAGGACGGAGATGAGCGAGGCAAAGGACGTGATTAGAGTAGGACTAATGATTCTGCTGGGAGTGGTTGTTTTGGCAGTGAGTGTTCCACTGGTTCTGGCAGCGGCCGGAATCGTTATCGGTTTTCTGTTCCACGTAGCGGTCGTGCTTATTAAGGTCTCCGTGGTGCTGGCGATTCTTTATCTCATTCTGGTCGCGGTGCGCTCGCTGCTGCGGTAATTTCAGGAATCACACGTTGAAACGGAAATTGACTATATCGCCTTCCTGCATGATGTAATCCTTACCCTCAAGTCTGGTTAGCCCCTGCTCTTTCGCGACAGCATTCGAGCCCGCCCGAATCAAATCATCGTAGCTCACAATCTCAGCCCGAATAAATCCGCGCTCAATATCTGTGTGAATGGTGCCGGCAGCATTCTGTGCGCGTGTGCCCTGAGCGATGGTCCAGGCACGCACTTCCTTTTCACCGGCGGTTAGGAAAGACATCAGACCCAGCAGGTGATAGGCGCTCTTGATCAGGCGATCTACACCGCTGCTGGAAACACCGAGACTCTGGAGGTAATCGAGCCGTTCTTCAAGCGGCAAGGCGACCAGCTCTGCCTCGAGTTGAGCGCAAATAACCAGGCACTCCGCACCCTCGGACTCAGCCAATGCGCGCACTTTCTGCAGATGTGCGTTTCCATCGGGATTTCCGAGCGTAGCTTCGTCTACGTTCGCTGCATAAATCGTCGGCTTCATGGTCAGCAGAAAGAAGCCACGCGCCACTGCCCGTTCATCGGAATTTAAGTCCACGACCCGAGCTGACTTACCATCTTCCAAAGCGGGCAAGAGTTTTTCGAGCACGTCCAATTCCGCGCGGGCTGTCTTGTCGCCGCCCTTCAAACCCTTCTGTGCTTTATCGCGGCGGCGTTCTGCGGTCGCCAAATCCGCCAGGGCCAGCTCAATCTGAATGGTCTCGATATCTCGCTGAGGATCAACTGAGCCCTCGACGTGAATGATGCCTTCATCTTCAAAGCACCGGACTACCTGCACGACCGTGTCAGTCTCGCGAATGTTCGCAAGAAACTGGTTGCCGAGCCCCTCGCCTTTGGACGCTCCTCGAACCAGACCCGCGATATCCAGAAATTCCACGGTAGCTGGAACGATCACCGTCGTATTCACCAGTTTGGCGAGCGGCGCGAGTCGTTCGTCCGGGACCGGCACCACACCCACATTCGGCTCGATCGTGGCGAACGGATAATTGGCGGCGAGGGCCGCGGTTTGCGCCGTCAGCGCATTAAAAAGCGTCGATTTACCCACGTTGGGCAAACCAACGATACCTGCTCTAAGCATTAATTAAACCTCGGTTTGAAACTAACCCATCTGCTTCCGTGATGCAATGTAGCGTAAGTTGCTAACTGATCCGAACAGCGCGCTTCAATCATCACACGCAAACCGGGCGCCTGGGTTACCATCCCGTCGCCTAAAAATCAGGACAGTTAATGCGTGCGGTTCGGCGCGGTTCGCGTATAATCCCTCTCCGGTAAAAGTGGTCTCTTAAATTTGCCAAACACAATACTAGCCAGCTGATGACTCTTGCACTTCTGCTTGCGCTGCTGTTGACTGCGAGCGGCGCGCTCGCCACCTGGATCTATGACGAAGACTCCCAATTTGCGGCGAGGCTTTGCACGGGTGCGTGCATTGGGTTAACGGTTTTTGGTCTGATCGGATTTGTGCTCGCGTTGCTGTTGGGACTTACTCCGCTAACGATCACGCTGGCTGCAGTACTGTCTCTCACACCGTTTGCTTTGCTGATTGATCAGCCGTTCCGGCAGCGCGTACTGATGGACCTGCACGACTCCGTGGTAAAAATCCAGCCGGCAACCTCGCGCCCCACCGCTGAGAATGTAGGCTACTTCCTTTATTACACAGTTGCCGCCATCTTGTTCTGGTTTATTTTTGATCGGGCAATGCTGCAGCGGCCCGACGGAATCTTCACCGGAGTATTGAATAACTTCGGTGACCTGCCATTTCATTTAAGCGTCATTACGGGCTTTGCCTACGGGCAGAACTATCCTCCCGAAGACCCGACTTTCGCCGGAGTACGTTTCACTTATCCGTTCCTGAGCGACTTTATCGCAGCCATCTTCCTGCGTTGTGGGGCGAGCTTGCGCAGCTCGCTGTTGCTTGAAAATCTGCTGCTGGCCATTGCCTTTCTCGGAGTCCTGCATCGCTGGGGATGGGAGATGCTGCGTGATCGACTGGCGGCCCTGGTAACCCCTCTGCTGGTTTTGTTGAATGGTGGATTTGGCTGGGTCCTCTTACTTGGCGTGGCCAATAAGAATGAGAACGGATTGCTCGGTGCACTTAAGCAACTACCCGCATCCTTCACCGTGATTCCAGAGACGACCTGGCGCTGGGGCAATGCAATCTCGTCGCTCCTGGTTCCGCAACGCGGCATGCTGCTTGGTTTGCCGCTGGCGGTAATCGTGTTCACTCAGTGGTGGCTGGCGACCGGAGAAAGTGCAGAGACAGAGGACGGGGACGCTAAAGAAGTCGGGAAGGAGTCACTGGAACAGAGGAATGTCCGCCGAAGAAAAGGCGTGAATCCAGTTGGCCGGTCGCGATTTATTTTCAATGCCTCACCAATGGCGCGCATGATTGCTGCCGGTGTGATCGCCGGACTCCTGCCGCTGGTCCATGCGCATAGCTTTGTGGTGGTGATGATGGTGGGCGCCGGCATCGCCCTGCTGCAACGGCGCTGGCGGTTATGGTTGGTTTTCGCGGCAGTCGCTTCTCTTATTGCCGTTCCGCAAATGCTGTGGTCCACGAGCGGCAGCGCCGTCAAGGCTTCGAGCTTTTTTGCCTGGGAGTTCGGTTGGGACCACGGCCAGGAAAATCCCGTCTGGTTCTGGTTCAAGAACACCGGCCTGTTTGTTCCGGTGCTCGTGCTCGCGATTCTTTGGCGTGGGAAGGACTATCTTGTTTCACGTCGCTTGCTGCTTTTTTATTTGCCGTTTACCCTCTGCTTCATTGTGCCTAACGCGGTCAAGCTGGCGCCGTGGATTTGGGACAATGTCAAAGTCCTCTTTTACTGGTGGGTGGCGTCGGCGCCACTGGTGGCGCTGCTGCTGGTGCGTCTGTGGCGTGAAGGCAGGGCTCAGCGCGTGCTGGCGGTACTGTTGTTAATCTGCCTGACGTTGGCTGGAGCACTTGATGTAACAAGTATCGTCAGCCGCTCCGGAGAGTTTCAGGTTTTCGATCCGAATGGAGTGCGCTTCGCGGAAGTGATCAAGGAACAGACGCAGCCGCGCGCGACTGTGATCCACGCGCCCATCCACAACACACCGGTCTTCCTCACCGGGAGACGTTCGTTGCTGGGTTACCCCGGGCATATCTGGACCCATGGTCTGGACTTTGCGCCGCGCGAAAGCGATATCAGAAGGATTTACGCCGGCGCTCCTGACGCAGAGCAGTTGCTGCATAAGTATGACGTGGATTATGCGGTGGTTGGACCAAACGAAAAAGCAGCGATGTCCGTGAATACCGAATTTTTTGCGAGATTCACGAAGGTTGGAGAAGCAGGTGACTACCGGCTCTACAAAATCAAACCGTAAGAAGCAACCAAAGCCGGCGCCGGCCGCTCGCCCTAAAACGGAAACGTCCGTTCGTGAAGTAGTGCCTGCGGCGGAGCTGTCGCAGCGCTCCTGGCTGGTGGGCTCGATTGTGATCATGGCCGTGGGCGCAGCTTTGCGACTATACAACCTGCCTCTGGTCCCTTTTCATCATGACGAGGGAGTAAATGGTAATTTCCTGGTTCACCTGGTGCGCGACGGCTTCTATCACTACGATCCGGAAAATTATCACGGACCAACTCTTTACTATTTTTCCGCAGCCATCCCCTGGATCTTCAGGTTCCTGTTTGGAGTCAATGCGCAGAACTCCTATGGCCTGAACACTATTACTATCAGGCTGGTGCCGGCGCTGTTCGGTCTGGGCACAATCTGGCTGGTGCTGACCTTGCACCGGCGCCTGGGAAGAGTCGCTTCACTTGCGGCAGCCTTGCTTCTTGCCATCTCGCCTGGCGCTGTCTACCTGTCTCGCTACTTCATTCACGAATCGTTGTTCGTATTTTTCACTTTGGGAATCGTCGTTGCCGCACTTAGGTATTACGACGAAGGGCAGTGGACTTATCTGGTGCTGGCCTGGGCGTCCGCGGGATTGCTGTTCGCCACCAAGGAAACCTGGTTCATTTCGGTGGGAGTGCTCTTGATCGCATTGCTTGCGACGCCAATGTATCTCTGGCTGTCGCGCAAGCTGGGATTCGGAGCTGGCGCCGACGACAGGCGCAAAGCGGATGGTTCCAACAATTTCTCGGCCTGGTGGACTGAGACCAGCGAACGTTCGGGTGGCATCTCCAACCTAGCTATCTGGTCGGCGGTAGGTGCCCTGGTCGCGGTAGGCATCGCGGTACTATTTTATTCATCGTTCTTGTCAAACTGGCAGGGCGTTTCTGATGCTCTGAAGACGCTTAAGGTTTGGTCCAAGACGGGCCAGACGGCCCACGTTCATTCAAATTTTACTTATGTCTTTACCTGGCTGCCCTACCAGGAGGGCCCCCTGCTCGTGCTGGGAATGGTGGGCACCGTGCTGGTCGCCTTGAAACCAAAGAATTCATTCGCGCTATATTCTGCCCTCTGGGCCATCGGCATAATCGCCGCGTATTCGATCGTTCCTTATAAGACTCCCTGGTTGATGCTCAGCTTTTTGGTTCCGCTGGCGCTTATTTCCGGCTATGCCTTTGAACGATTTTATGAGCGTGTTCGCGAGCTGGGATTCACGCGAGGGATAGTTGTCGTGCTGTTGCTGGCGTGTCTACTGGTATTTGGCGGCGCCGCCAATCTCGCTTTGGCTGCTTATAAAAAACCGACGAATATGCTGGCAGCGATTCCCGGCTACCAGACAATCGATCTCAACTTCCTGAACTATGACAACGACGATGAGTACTATGTTTACGTTTATGCGCACACCCATCGCGACCTGTTGAAGCTGATCGACCACATAGATCAGGTTGCCAAACGCGGCGGTACCGGCGACGAGACTGGCATCACCATTGTTTCGCCGGACTACTGGCCATTGCCCTGGTACTTTCGCGATTACAAGAGAGTTGGCTACTACGGCCGTATGTCCAGCAGCACCGAGCCCGTGATCATCGCCTCTCAAACTCAGCTCGCCGAAGTGCAAGCTGAGTTGGGAGATCGCTACCGCCAGGTTGGTGGAAAATTCAAGTTGCGTCCGGGTGTCGAACTTTTATTATTTGTGCGCAAGGACGTGGCTGCGCCCTAAGCTCGCGCTGCATTTCTGGGAACCGGAGAATTGATGAAACGTTATCTGCCTCTAGTCATTATTGGTGTCGTGTTGGTTGCCGTAATCGCCGGCGCGCTGTTCTTGTTTCGCTCAAAGAGTCAGGACACGGCGATGCCGTTTGCCGCTGGGACCGCCACTCCTGTGGTGAGCACGCCGGTGGCTGCGCCGAATGCGACACCCGAAAATAAGATCACACCGGTGGCGACGAGTGCGGTCGTGACCGTTGAAGAGTTCGGAGACTATCAATGTCCACCGTGTGGGCAACTGCATCCGGAAATTAGAAAGATCGAACAGGAATACGGGACGCGAATCCATTTTGTATTTCGGAATCTTCCTTTGACGCAGATTCATAAGAATGCGCTGAACGCGGCCCAGGCGGCTGAAGCTGCACGCTTGCAGGACAAGTTTCACGAGATGCACGATCGACTCTATGAGACTCAGGCCTCCTGGAAAGACGATCCGAATCCGCGAGTTGTGTTTACGAAATACGCTCGCGAATTGGGACTGAACGTCGACCGCTTCACACGTGATCTGGACGGCCCTGAGGTGCGGCAAAAACTGAAAGAGGACCAGGATCTGGCTAATTCTCAGGGAGTAACCGGCACACCGACGGTTCTAATAGAAGGACGCCAACTGAAGGTCGAGGCCATCAACCCTGAGGGCCTGCGCAAGGGAATCAACGTCATGCTCGCGCGCAAAACCTCCGGCCATTAAACCATCTGCAACCGCAGCCGGCGTAGTTGTACCTGTTAAGCCCTTATTTAAACCTCTCTCTTCAATACGTTAAAGAGGGCTAACCTCAAGTTTTGGTTGACATTCTAAGCAATACCGACTTATAGTCCACCCCCGTACGTTGACCCGAGCCAAAGCCGCCCTTATGCTGGGGAGCCTGATCTAAAAACTAACGAACGGAAGCATGTTTAAACTTCAACGCCTCGAAATTACCGGCTTTAAATCCTTCGCTGACTACACAGAAATAATCTTTACGGGTGACGGAATCACTGCCGTAGTGGGCCCCAACGGCTGCGGTAAGAGCAACGTTGCCGATGCCATAGCCTGGGTCCTCGGTGAACAGCGCATCAAGCACCTGCGCGGAGCCGAGATGAAAGACGTGATCTTTCAGGGCTCTCGCAATCGCCAGCCCAGTGGCATGGCCGAAGTCGTCCTCCACCTCGTACGCGACGAGGTGATTCAGAGCGAGCCTGATATTGAAGACATCGATTCCACCCTCGAACAGATCGATGAGCACGCAGTTAGCTTCCATGAAAATCCCGCCGACGCAGAAGTAGAAGCCGCCGCCGCCAGTGACGCTGAGATCGAAGCCAGCGATGACGCGGTGGCAGCCTTAGTGCCAACCAGGACTCAGCCGGCAAAACGACATTGGCGACGCCGGAACCTGGCGCTTGAGTTTGCACCCGGCGAGGCAGTCTCCGTCTCGCGCCGTCTCTATCGTTCCGGCGAGAGCGAATACCTGCTCAACAATAAACTCTGTCGCCTGCGAGACATTCAGGATCTGTTCTCGGGTACAGGTCTTTCCGGCGGACACTACGCAATTATCGAACAGGGGCGCATCGGGCAAATCCTCTCAGCCAAGCCGATGGACCGCCGGACGATCATTGAAGAGGCTGCGGGCATTACCAAATTCCGTGTGCGACAGCGTGCCGCGGAAGCGCGACTCGAATCCGCGCGCTCAAATCTGGCCCGCCTTTCCGACATCATTTCCGAAATCGATCGCCAGGTGAACAGCCTGCGCCGCCAGGCAGCCAAAGCCCGGCGTTACCAGGTGCAGCGCGACGAGCTGCGCGAGTTGTTACGCGGCGTTTATGTTGGCGAAGATCGCAAGCTGGTCCAGCTGCTGGACGAGTCGCAGTCGCAGCTGGAACTCGTCAGTCAGGAAGAGCGCAATCTGGCCGCCGAACTCGCGCAACAGGAAGCTGAAGCGCGCCGCGCGACTCAGGAAGCACGACGGTTGGAAGACGCGCTGGGCCAGGCACGCTCCGCCGCAGCTGATGCCGCGCTGCAGCGTGATCGCGAAGCACGCGAACGAGTCTATCAGCAGGAACAGATCACGAGCCTCAACAAGCGCAGCGCCGATGTGCGCTCGGAAATCGAAGCGCTGGCGGCACGGCTCGATCTAATCAGAAGCGAAACAGAGCGCCTCGGCGAACTGGACGGAAGACTCAAGTCTGAGAGTGAAGAGAGCGCATTCTCATTGCAGACTGCCGAAGAAGCTTACGCCGAGAAGATGGCCCTGGCTGCTGGAGCTGAAGCCGAGATCGAACGCGCTCGCGCTGAGTTGCTTTCGCACACGGCAGTAGCCGAGCGCTTGCGCGAGATTGCCCGTCAGTTGGAAGGAACGCTGGAGCGGGTCGCGCTGCAAGCCGAGGGTCTGGTCCATGAGCGCGAGCGCGCCACCGCCCAGTTTGCCCAGCATAAAGAAGCGGCCGATCAGCTTGATGAACAAATTCGCATCGCCCGCGAATATGTAGCCACGCTGAGCGCCGAGCGCACAGCTGCCGTGGACGCTGTAGTGCAGGGCCACGAATCCGTCAGCGATACCGATGCCGAACTGACGCGAGTGCGCGACGAGTATTCACGCACAAGTCATCGCCTCGAAAGCTTGAAAGAACTGGATGAGCGGCGCGCTTACTACTCATCTGCGGTCCAGTTCGTCCTGGCTGAAACGGAGACCCCAAGGGACTTCCACTTCCTGGGCACGCTGGCCGATCACATTAATGTCGATGCGAAATGGGAAAGAGCAGTTGAAGGTGTGTTCGGAGCAGCCCTGCAGTCGATTGTGGTGCCGACCCCTGACGATGCGGTCCGCGCCGCGCGCTGGCTGCGCGAGAACAATGCCGGCCGGGCAAGCTTTTTAGTCGCCGGATTGCATGGTGGCAGCGACGAAGCTGCGCTGTCATTCGAAATCGCTGAAGAAGCTCCCGTGAGCATCTCATTTGCTGACGAAGCAATTGAAGATTTGAAGATTGGTGATCTGCTCGGTTCGACTCCGGAATTGTCAGCCATTCTCAATCGCACGATGGCGCAGAAAATGAATGCGCGTCTGGCGACAAATCTTGACTACGCCATGAGCCGCTCGCTCGCCACTGGCGAAATCTTTGTAACGTTGAATGGTGACTGGGTGGCCAGTGGCCAGTTGGTCAATGCGGGTGACGCTCGAGCGCTCGAAGAAGGCGCCGGGTTGCTGGCGTTCAAACGCGAATTGCGCGAGCTGGACGCGCGTGCGGTGGCGTTGCGCGGTGAACTTGAGATTGCTGAGAAGGTCGTCAACGAAGCTCGGGCCAGATTGGTCGGTCTCGAAGATGCCGTAGTAATTCTGAACGAGGCACTTGGCCGGGAAGAACGCGAGGCGATGACTCGCGAGCTCACCGCCGGCGGCCTGGCCCAGGAAATCGAGCGCGCGGAAAGACATCTGCGAGTGATTGCCGATGACACGGCCCGCCTGCAGGAAGAACGCAGCGAAATTGCACAAAAGCGGCTCAAGGCGCTGGCCGATGCGGAAGCAGCGGAAACATCTCGTCTGGCTGCTACTGAAACCGTTAATGCCGCCTCGTTGCTTTTAGCTGAGGCTCGCCGTGCGGCTGAAGTGCATAACGAAGGTTTGGGGGCGCAACGCGCGGTGGCTGCCGCTGCGGTGGAGCGACGCCGGGCCACCGCCGGAGAGTTAAGACGACTGGAAGCGGAAGGTGTGGAAGTAAATGCCAGATCTGAGCGCCATTCGCTTGAACTGATTGAGATTACAACTCGTCTGGGCGAACTCGGTCGCTCGATTGAAGAAATAGACGCGCGCCTGTCGATGGCTGTCGCTGAGCGAGCCCAGGAAGAACAACAGATTGCCGACGCCTCAGCTGCACTCGAACAAGCGCGTCTCAGGGCTGACCATTTATCTGCGACTCTGTCTGAATTGAATCGCCGCGCGGGTGAAGTGCGTGATCGGCGCGCTGCTATCGAAGTACAAAGAGCGGAAGCACAGGCACGTCTTTCCTTCGTTCATGAGAACTGCGCCGCGGAATTGAGCCAGTCCCTGGAAGAGCTGGCGCGTGAGTATCAGCTTGCCGAAGACTTCGACCTCGAGGCGGGCCACGCGCGCGTCGAGGAATTGCGCGCACGGCTGGAAAGCATCGGGGCTGTCAACATGATGGCCCTCGACGAATTGTCCGAGTCCGAAGAGCGCTTGCTGTTCCTGACCACGCAACGTCAGGACATTGTCCAGGGAATCCATTCGACCGATGAAGCGTTGCGCGAAATCAAGCGTCGATCGCGCGAGCGTTTCCGGGTTGCCTTCGAGCAGATTAATCGAAATTTCGGCGAGTTGTTCCAGGAGTTGTTTGGCGGCGGCCGCGGCGAGATGAGCTTGATCGATGCCGATGACGTGCTCGAATCCGGCATTGATGTGATAGCCCAACCGCCTGGTAAGCGTCTGCAAAATGTTCTGCTGCTGTCGGGGGGCGAAAAAGCGATGGCCGCTTTGGCTCTGGTGCTGGGAATCTTTCACTACCGCCCGGCGCCCTTCTGTCTGCTTGACGAAGTTGACGCGCCGCTTGACGAAGCCAACGTAGGCAGGTTTACTGACAAGGTCGTGCAGATGTCGGCGAACACTCAATTCATCGTCATCACGCATAACAAGCGAACCATGGAAATGGCCAAGGCGCTATACGGTGTCACCATGGAAGATGTCGGTGTCTCGAAGCTTGTTTCGGTTAAGTTTGAATGAGCACAAAACAGAATTTCATGATGGAAGTGACTTCCGCTGCGCTTACGATTTTATGCGTGGCGGTTTTCGCTATGGGTCAGGCGACTCCGCAGACAGTTTCTCCGGGCAATATCGAACTAAAAAGTAATAGTCGACAGACACCGGCCCCGGCGCCAGGTCCGGCCCAGGGACCACCGGCCCGCCGCGAGGAAAACAAGCGGCCGCCGGATGCCACGCGGTATTCATACGAATTCTCTCAGCCCGCATTCTACATCTCGCATATTGTAATCGAGCATGACGCCGTCGGCCGCGGCAAGATCACGTTCGAGAGGTTGGGTGAAGCTTTGCCGATCGTTGAGCCGGTTGAATTGTCGACGGCCGCGCTGGGAAGGATTCTCGGTATTTGGAGTAACCTGAACTTTTTAGAGTCGACGGAAAACTACCAGGCCGAAAAGCAATTTCCGCATCTGGGCACGATGAAAGTGAAGATGGATGACGGGAAGCGTCAGCGCTCGGCGGAATTTAACTGGACCAATAACAAACTGGCGGGAGCTCTGATCAATGAATACCGCCGCGTGGCTGATCAAGCGGTACTGGTTTTTGATCTTGGTGTCGCGCGCGAGAATCAGCCGCTGAACGCTCCCAAATTGTTGGAGCAGTTCGAAAGTCTGCTCACGCACAACGGACTCTCAGATGCTTATCAGCTGGTTCCTTTATTGCGCGAACTGAGCACCGACGAGCACGTCCCGCTGATGGCTCGCAACCACGCTACCCGTTTGCTCAAGCGCATTGAGAAGTAAGGCGGACCTCCACATTCATCTGCGGTGTCCCAGCTTAAAGCAGCAGCGTCTCAACGCGATGTGCGTGGACCAGTTCCTCGCAGGGAGACCAGGCAAAAACTGTAAAGAGCCCATCCTGTGAAGCCACCAGCGCCAATGAACTGCGCTGGTCATGTACGAACTGGGCCGCCGACAAGTGTCTGGTGCCTCCCAGTTCGAGTGGCGGCACTACTACCGGTAACCCTCCCACGATAGGCTCGGTTACGATTACCTTTTCGACTCGTCCACCGCCATTGCGCTGCCCGATCTTTGCGCCGAAGGCCAACAACTCATACTGATCAGAAATTAACGCCGCTCCATCGACGGCAGTCAGGCCGGCAATGGCCTCGACTGCGTCGTTAAACTTCTCCTGCCAGCTGGTCCGATCGCGAACACTTATGTCCTGGCGCATCAGTCCCGCAAGTTCAGAGAAGGCAGGCGAGACGCCATAAGCCAAGGGGTGCAGGATCGATTCCCGCCACTCCTCAGAGCCCTGCGGTACCACCAGTAGCGAACCGCCACGTCCGTGAGCGCGCATTGAGACAGCCAGTTGGACCAGCACATTCACGGAGTCGGTACGGGCTGTCGGCGATCCGAAATCCAGCAGTGCGGTCAGCAAGTGCGGACAGTCAGGCAGGGTCGTGCCGCGTTCGTCCAGGACTTTGATTTGGTCGCCCTTGAGCACCACGACGTTAATGTACTTACCGGTTTCCTGGCCGCGCCGGTATTTGATCACCAGTAGGCCGGGTTCGATGACCTCGAGCACAAAGCACAGCTTGGGAATCTGGCGTGTCGTCCCCCAGACATGGAGTTCGGGGCCGTTTTCGGCAATCGGCCAGACCCCGAGATGAATGCCCGGCCGCTCGACCGCAGGCGCGAGCCTTGAGAGTACTTGTGGAGTAAGTGGCAGTTGCCGCTCAAACAGCAAAGGTTCACCAGCCAATACCGGTGGCAGAAATGCGAGCGATATTCTGGGTGAGTAGCCCTCCTCACGTCGCAGGCTGGCCCAAAATGCGGCTTCGACGATCGCTTCAATGGAAGCTGCATCAGGCGCGGGCGCCAGCTTGATTTTCAAAGGCTGCTGCCGTGCGTCCTCGAAATTTCGCGCAAAGTATGCCGCGACACTGGCGGCGGCGGCCCGGGCTGCGGGGTAGGTGAGTTCAGTCATGGATTGAATCGCAATGGATAAGTAAAAAGTCTAACTGTGTCAATTGTCAAAAGCCGTGACCCTAATGGATTCCAGATGACGTCGTCTAATCCACCCCTCACAACAACGCATTTCCCAGCCGGCAAAACTCAACGACACGGTTCTCGGCCCAGAAGCGATCTTCGCGATCTGTCTTCTCGCCAACGAAGGCCACGTGGCCACCATGTTCAGGGGCCATAACTAAGATGTAAGGATTCGCCGCCAATACCGGGCTCTCCAATGGTGCAAATGGAATGAAGGGATCGTCCTGAGCATGGATGATTAGCGTCGGAACCCGGATGCGATCGAGGAAGCGAATCGAACTGGATTTCTGGTAGTAGTCCTCGGCGCCGCTGAAACCGTGTGCGATGGCCGTGAATCGATCATCGAAGTCTCGAATAGAACGCACTGATTTCAAATTGCTGATGTCGTAGAGATCGGGATACAGCTTATGCTTTATGTAGATACGATTGCGCAGCCGGCGCAGAAAATCCCGATGATAGATCCAGTTTGATCGCTTACTGATGGCGTCAACGCTGGCGCCGAGATCGACTGAGGGTGAAACGGCGCAAACCACGCGTAATTCTGGCGGCGGACTGTCGCCATATTCACCCGTGAATTTCAACACCAGGTTGCCGCCCAGTGAATACCCGATCATGAAAATTCGCTGCAAACCATCGCGCTCGACTAGTTGATTAACGATGGCGCGCAAGTCCTCACTAAGCCCAGCGTGATAGAGCGTCGACGTCAAGTGTTCCGTGCCACCGCAGTTACGTAGATTGACTCTGATAACGTTGAAGCCGTAGCTAAAAGCCTTCCTGGCGATCGCCAGCATGTAGACTGATTCGGTCGAGCCCTCCATTCCATGCCAGAGCACAAGCGTTGGAGCTGTTTTAACTTCTTCCTGCCAACGGCAATGGGCCAGCAAAGTGATGTTCGGTCCTACCTCAAATAAACGTTGCTGATCCTGAATCTGCAACGCAGAGCGGCGCGGCCATGCATAAGAAGCCAAAGTTTGCGCGTGTCCGCCTTTGAAAAAACGGAGCGGAATAAATGGCTTGTGAGCAAAGGCCGTTGACACGCTGGCCAAAAAAGTCCGCGCCGCCTGCTCAGAGATCGTAGGTTTTGACCCAGCTTGTTCTAAGAGAGAATTCATTCTATTGAGCGGAATTAGTGCGTCCGCCCGAGCAAATGTGGCCGGAAGCGAATATTAATGCTTTCGGCCTGCAGAGATTAGGTTTCAATTCGGTTCCGGCGCTTCGTCAACAAGCTCAAAAGTAACATCGACAGTCGCGCTGGCACGATCCGGGAACGCCTGACTGACAACTTTCTTTGGCTTCGGCCGGCCCTGTTCCTGACGTTCCTCGAATACCTTACGCATTATTTCCGGAAATTCATTCTTGAAAAAATTCTCTGCGTATTCCTGATCGTAGACCTCATCGCGCTTCAGTTCCCACTTGCCGCGCAGATAGTTCCCCAAACTGTCGGAAAAACCTTTGAGGCTCAGGTTGCCCATGTGATACAGAGGGCCTTCCTTAACTTCCATTTGATAGGAAACTTTACGCCCTGCATCGTCAAAATCTTCCTGCGCGCGCACGGTCGCCCCCAGGTAGCCCTTGTGGGCATAAGCCTTCATAACGGCCGCGATGCTCTGGTCCAACTTGATGCCATTGGCAAGCTCGCCCGGCTTCAAAGCCAGCGCCGCGTCTAATTCCGATTGGCTCAGAACCCGATTGCCTTTCCAGTCAGCTTTGTCCCAGACATAGGTGGAGCCCTCAAACACTGGAATGGTTAACTCCACGCCATCCTTGCAGTTTTCAAGTGTCTGGGCGATTGCCTCGGGCCGGCTGAAGGTAGCTCGCAGTTGACCCAGCTCTCGATATAGCGGAAAAAGATTGTTAACGGCGAACACGGAGGCCAGGCGTCGTGAGTAGTCTGTTCCCAACAAATCCTGGGACTGCTTGATGAGCTTATCTTCACTGACGTTGCGGGCTCCCGGGAAGTGAAGGCTGCAGATGGGCAAGCTGACCCCTTTCACATTAAAGACGTGCTCCAGTTGTGTGCGCTCGGCGTTCTGACCCTGGTGATAGTCGATCGAGCCCGCAATTTTTCGCTCAACCAGGAGTTTCTGCAGCGCGCGTGTAATCGCGTCAGTCATGTTGCCCGCGTTAGGTGCTGCCCCGTTGAAAGAAGGCACTTCGCGTCGCACGGCGTCGCCGAGTTCCTCATCCGTGAACGAGATGAAGTTGTCGAAGATCACCACCGACTGTCCCCCGCGTCCTTCTTCGATCTTGAAGCTGACGGTGGCCGATCCCGCTTTTGTTTGCAGCCGGTAACTCAGGTTATGGACCAGGCCGCTGTCCATCAAGCGTTGCGCCGCAGTGTCGAGTGCTTCGACGGTGACCGGCTGCCCTAACTCGAGCCCGCTGACTTTAATCAGCTGCTCTGGTGTCAATCGTTTCAAGCCTTGAAAGTCGATCTTCGCCAGTTTAGGATCGGCGGCATCTGGTTGCTGGGCCAAAGCTGATAGACCGAATAGAGTGAGTATCAAGAGGAAGGAAAGCGCGACAGTTGAGATAAGACAGATCTTTCGCATTGTAGGTCCTGTTCTTGAAATCACTCTTGAGTGAGCGTAACTGACTCGATGGTTTAGTCGTGTTCCCATCAATTCAGACTTCAAGTGATAGAGTGTAAGCCAGGAGTCGATGCGATAGATAGCGTGGGGCAACGGGCCGATTTCCACGCGCCCTAACGACATGGAGACAAAGATAGAATCAGTTACGAAACAGGAATTCATGCTGGCGGTCTGGGAGGAGCTTGATTGCGAATCCGTCGGGGCCCGCGAGCTGACGGAAATTCAAGCGGCGGTCGGACGCAAGTATAGCGGCAGCGCTGTCGATAGTCCGGCCGCGATTGCGCGCCTCCTGGCTGACGAAGGTGCAATCCTGCGCCATCCGGAGGTGCTGGAATACGACGCGAAGTGGCGAGAGGCGAGGTTGACCAGAGAGGCGACTTACTCACTTAACTTCGAAGGTTTTTCTGTGGCAGTTCAATCGCTGATCGAATGCGAAAGAGTCAGAAGGGAACTCGAGCAACATCAGGACAAGCAGTCATTGGCTAAGCTGCGCGATGCCATGGCACTTGGCAGACAGGAACTCCTGTTGTCGGCAATCAGTAAAGACACTCCTGAATCGGCTCGCTCCGAATTCAAAGAGATCGCCGGATGGCTGGAGGTTTGGTTGCGCACCCCCGAGCTTTTTGTTGACTGGTTGGATCTGCGTCGCGCATCGCCGGAATTCCGCCGGCGGTTCGGTGAATAGAGCTGGGTCACACACCATTTTCTTCAGATACGCAGACTAACTTCATCGCAGCTTCTAATTCCCGAATGCGGGACCTCATTGGAGCCCAACAGATATTTTGGAACTTTACCTGCCCTGCGGCCGAATTAGACATGGAAGCTGGCCAAGCGAGAACTGATGACCGCGCTAAAACTTTCAGATAATGAGCTTATAAGCTCAATGCTGGTGGGCAATGAAGAGGCTTTTGCCATGCTCTATCGACGCCGCCAGGGCGCCATCTATCGCTTTGCGCTGCAAATGAGCGGATCCCACGCACTCTCGGAAGATGTGACCCAGGAAGTTTTCATGATGCTGATGCGCGATGATTGTAGTTTTGACGCTGAGAGAGGATCACTCAACTCGTTCTTGTTTGGAGTAGCTCGCAACCTGGTGCGACAGCGGTTGGGTCGGGAACAGTTTTACGCGCCGATGGATGAGGACGCGACCGAAATCACGGCTGATCCAACCCTCTCTGGAGCTGATCCACTTCAGGAGTTAGCACGTAGTGAGACTATTGAGTCTGTGCGGCGGGCAGTGTTGAGCTTGCCGGCCCGCTATCGCGAAATCGTGGTGCTGTGCGAGTTACAGGAGCTCAGTTATGCAGATGCGGCTGTTGTGCTGGATTGTGCCATTGGCACCGTGCGTTCCAGATTGCATCGTGGCCGGGCGATGCTGATTGAAAAACTGCGGCCAAAGGAAAAGGAATTAGCCGTCGCCGGCAGTGTCGATCAAACGAGGTGTTTCGCATGAGCTGTGAAGAATTTCAAACACTAGCCGGTGAGTTGGCCCGGACCGGGCAGGCTTCTTTGACGGAGTCGGTGCCGGCGCAGGCTGATGAGCGCGACAGCGCCCTCGCACACGTCGCTGAGTGCTCAAGTTGTGGCTCGGAATGGGAAGCGCAGCGCTCGCTTAGCGGAGGCTTGCGAAAGTTGGCTGAGGAAATGAAGGAAATTTCAGCTCCCGTACAACTTGAAGTGAAACTGCTGGAAGCATTTCGCGAACACAACAGGGTGACCCCGACGGTGCGCGCCTTTCCGGTCCCACAGAGGCAGACGCACTATTGGTGGGCAGCGGCAGCGGCTGCTTTGCTTATCGTCGTTGGCATTGTTGCAGTGCGGGGACGTCTAATTGGAAATCCAAAGCCACAAGATATAGCGAAGCAAACTGAAGCAACCGGCGAGAGATCAAAAACGCAAGCGTCCATGATTGAGGAGCCAGTGAAGGCGATTGATAAATTCGCTACTGAAGTCGCATCGCCTGTTCACGTACCCTCACGCAAAACGCGAAACGCCGGTGCGACAATACGCAGGCCCCTGTCTGCAGCCGCAGAGGCGGTGGCCGTGGCAGCAAATGAAGGACAATCTTACGAAGCCACGAAAGAAGTTGCGACAGACTTTTTCCCTATAGGGTATGCGACTGCTCCGAATTTGCAGGATGGCGGACAACTGGTGCGGGTTGAATTGCCGCGTTCTGCGGTAGCCCGATTTGGTCTCCCGATAAATATGGATCGGACCAGTGAAAGAGTTAAGGCCGATGTTTTGATCGGCGTCGACGGTCTGGCGCAGGCAATCCGTTTCGTACACTGAGCGATTTGTTGCTCTGATTTGAACCTGAGTAATCCGGGCTGCAGGCCCGCATAAGGAAGGACTGAATATGAAAAGAGAATGGAAGTTATGGGCAAGTATTTTCGGCAGCGTGGTTTTATTGACTGGCGCTGTCTCAATCTTCGGCCAGCAAAAGCCTCAGCAGGAGTCTAAAATCATGATTAGGCGTGCCCCCGCGCCTGACGGTCCACCGGGACCGCCACCGGAAAATTTTGTCTTCATCGCTTCGGAAATGAACTTTGACGGCAAGCTGGTGAAAGCGGCGCCGTATTCAGCGCAGGCCGTTACTGAAAGCACTCAGCTGCTGGGCGATGGCAATCGGATTGTGAATAAGACGACAGCAACACTCTATCGCGATAGCGAGGGCCGCACTCGGCGCGAACACACGCTGAGCATGCTGGGTCAGTTTGCCAACGCCGGCGACCCGCCTCAGACAGTAGCGATTAACGACCCGGTGGCCGGCGTAAACTATGCGTTGGATCCGCGCACCAAAGTTGCTCATAAAATGTCGCCCATGCGTTATGAGTTTAAATTTTCCAGGCCAGGCGACGCACCCCTGGGAGTGCCCCCATCACCCGATAGTCCGGCCCGCATTGAGATGCGGCATCAGATGCCGCCACCGCCACCCGAAGCGGGCATAGGGCCAGGCGAACCACATCCGGAAGTCTTCATGCGGCACGCACCGCCGCCCCCTCCGGGTGGTGAGGGTATCGTGATGCATTGGCAGGGAGAGCGCGCCGACAAGAACGTTAAGAAAGAAGAGCTCGGCAAGCAGACAATCGAAGGGGTTGAAGCTGAAGGCACTCGCAGCACGGTCACGATCCCTGCGGGGGAGATCGGCAATGAGCGACCGATTGAGATCATCTCAGAACGCTGGTATTCACCGGAACTACAGACGGTCGTAATGACGAAACACAGCGACCCGCGCTTTGGCGAAACAACCTATCGTTTGACGAACATCAGTCGCAGTGAGCCAGCCAAAACGCTCTTTGAAGTGCCTGCAGATTACACTATCAAAGAAAATCCCGTGCCAGCACAGCACGGTGACAAGGTGCGGATGCGCAGACCGGGAAACGAACAGTAGTAGCGCAAGAGTTCAAGACATAAATAGAGGGCCGCTCGACTCTTCGAGTGGCCCTCATTTTTTCCGGAGACTTCACTTTTCGATTCGCCCGGGGGAAAACAATTGTAAGCTCCGGATAGACGGCATTGGATTTTCGATCCCGGCCGGTTTCTAGTCTTCTTCCTCGCCTCTGATTCGTCCCTCAGCTCGCGACTGCTCCACGATCTTTGGCGCGAGTTGGCCTGGGACCGGATCGTAGTGTGAGAACTGCATATGAAACGAGCCTCGGGCTGCGGTAATGGAGTTCAGAGTTGACTGGTAATTCAGCATCTCTGACATCGGCGCCTGAGCTTTGATCACCTGGTCCTTACCGACAGTTTCCATTCCCTGTACGCGACCGCGGCGCGAGTTCAGATCCCCCATGATGTCACCGCTATTTTCCTGCGGCGCAGAGATCTCAACGTCCATGATTGGTTCCAGCAGGACGGGTTTCACTTTCTCAATCGCGGCGCGAAAGGCTTTGCGTCCCGCGGCGCGAAACGAATGTTCGTCTGAGTCGACGTTGTGATAGGAACCGTCAATCAGCGTTACTTTGAAATCGACGAGCGGGTATCCCGCAATTGCGCCCGAAGCAGCAGCCTCTACTATGCCTTTCTCGATTGCCGGACGAAATTGTTGCGGCACTGAACCGCCAAAGATCTTGTCTTCAAAGACGAACCCGCCGCCACGCGGCATGGGCTCGAACACACACTTGCAGTCGCCAAACTGGCCGCGACCGCCGGTTTGCTTCTTATGACGGCCCTGCACTTCCGCTCGAGCCGTGATCGTTTCCTTGTAGGGAACTTTGGGCGGATGCAGCATGACCTCTACGCTGTACCGCTTCTTCAACTTATCGACGACTGTCTCGACGTGGAGCTGGCCTGAGCCGGACAGCAGAAACTCTTTCGTTTGCGCGTCGCGGCTAAAGTGCAGGGCCGGATCCTCTTCGAGAATCTTGTGCAGCGCCACGCTGATCTTTTCTTCGTCCTGCCGTGACTTCGGTTCGATGGCAAACGCGATCGCGGCTTCGGGGTAGGTAACCGGCTCGTAAACAATCGGGTGGGCCTTATCGCAAATTGTGTCGCCAGTTTGTGTCTCTTTCAGTTTTACGCAGGCGATGATGTCCCCGGCGTGGGCTTCGTTGATCTTGTCGAGTTGCTTGCCTTCAATAGCGTGCAGGGCGCCGAGTCGTTCACTGACGCCGCGGGTTGAATTTAGTATCGTCGCGTCCGTCGTGATCTTGCCGCTGACGACCTTGAAAACGTTGATGCGGCCGGCAAAAGGGTCCGCGATGGTGCGGAAACAGTAAGCTGAAAAAGGCTCGCTGTCGCTGTATTTACGGGAGATATTTTCCGCATCGGGACCTGCATCCATCGGCTTGCCATGTTCGGCTTCGTGGTGCGCCGGATCAGGTGCGTAATCAACGATGCCATTCAGCAGCGCGCGCAGGCCCACCTGCGTCAGGCTTGAAACTGCAAAGACCGGACAAAGCTTGCTGTTAGCTATAGCCTTACTGATATTCGGCAGAATGTCCGCTTCTTCAAGAGTCCCCTTGTCAAAATATTTTTCCATCAGGGCGTCATCGGACTCGGCCACCAATTCGATCAGTCGCTCTCTGGTCTTGTCTACCAGTTCACGACCTTCGGCAGGAATGTCGACTTCCTTGGCCTGACCGTCGGCGCCGAGTTCATACGCTTTCATGTGGACGACATCGACGACTCCGCGAAAGTCCTTTTCTTTTCCAATCGGCAGCGTGAAGGGGATGATGGCGCGACTGAATCTGGACTGAGCGCTTTCGAGCGCGGCGCCGAAATCGGCGTGCTCTTTGTCGAGCTTAGTGATGACCATCATGCGGGGCACGATGAATTCATTGGCATAGGCCCAGGTCTTCTCGGTCTGTACTTCGACGCCCTTGACGCCATCGACAACGGCGATGGCGCAGTCAGCGACCTTCAAAGCCGGACGAGCGTGAGCCACGAAGGCTGCGTACCCGGGAGTATCTATAAAAGTGATCTTGGTATCTCGATGGTCAAGATGAGCAATTGCAGTATTAAGAGTTATCTTGCGGGCAATGGAATCTTCTTCATAATCGGTAACAGTATTTCCTTCGTCAACTTTACCCCAGCGCGGTGTGGCTCCGGCGACGTAGAGAAGTGAACTTATCAGTTGGGTCTTCCCTGCGTCGCCGTGTCCGATGACCGCAAGGTTGCGGATTGATTCAGTAGCGTAGGCTTTCATAAGAGACGATTCCTTTCAGCTGTTGCATTAGATCGGATAAGTATCCATCTCTAACGCAGGTCCTTAGAAGTTCGTTGATATGTAATTCCAGGTTGAACGTAATTTATCCGAGCACAAAGGCAATGGCAAGCTGGTTCCTGCTCATTTCGAGGTGAGGAGTTTCCGGATACCTGCGCCACCGGTAAAGGCTCTCGCAATGCATTAGCAGCCATCCCCGCCCCGGCATTCGGCATCAGACAGCTGTGTTAAAGCGCAGTGAATAAAGGTTTTCAGAAGGAGTTCTCATGTTTTTGCAGATGATTTACAAGTTAAGGTGGTCGAGGTTGTTAGCAGTAGCGATTGCAGTAGCTTTCTCCACAGTCGTTTCCGCATCGGCCGCTACAAACTCAATGGACCAACACCCGGCGAAGTCAGCAGGCAAGGTTGCAGAGCCGCTCAATATCGCCATCCTGATTCAGGATGATCTGGTTTCTTCGGTAGGGAATGAAATCCCCGTAACGGCAGACTTCATCCGCAGCTTACCCAGTGGTTCTCGCGTGCTGGTAGGTTACATAACCGCCGGCTCATTACAGGTACGGCAGGGCTTTACCAAGGATCTGGAAAGCGCGGCGCGTTCGTTGCGAATTCCAATTTCGAATTCCTCGGCTGCGCCATATAACCCGTATGTTGAAGTGATTGAAGCCTTACGTTATTTCGATAACAGCTGGAAAGGGCGCAATGCAGTACTGCTCGTTTCTGACGGTCTGGATGATTCGCGTGGGTTTGATTCAACTAGCGCCGGCATGACGCTTGATCTTGAGCGGGCGATGCGCGAAGCCAACACGCGCAGCGTGGCGATTTACACTTTTTATGCTCCGTCAGTAGGGCGCACGAGCCGCAGTCGTTTGGCGGCGAGTTACGGCCAAAGCTCACTCAATCGCATTGCACACGGAACGGGGGGGCAGGCATTTTTTCAGGGCTTAACCGGCTTTGTGACCTTCGATCCGTATTTTAAGCAGTTGCGGGAGGATTTGAACCGCCGGTTTTGAGAGGCGTTCGTACGCGGAACGGCTATTGATTCGGTCTGACAGGGGTATCGGGCTCGAGGAGCGCGCATTAAGCGCAACCTTATCATTACGGCTTTTGGTGAAGAGTTGGGTCTCGCCGTCGCGGAGTTTTGCTCGGCGGCGTCGTTTTCACTTGACGAGTGCTTTAAAATTATTCGCCCGCCATCCTGCGGAGGACTTGGCCGTTAATTTAGCGGATGGTAAAGTGTTCGCGCCGCGTCATTAAGGGCCAACATTGAATCTCTCACGCGGTCTAGAGTGGCAACGTGCGCGAATATTGTCTAATCGTCGAAGGAGCTTACCTCTCGGAGTCCGAAGCCGAACACGCTTTGCGTGATCCTTTTCTGGAAGATTGGGTCGAACAGACGGGAACCTTCAAGATTCACAATATGGGTGAGATTCAAATCATTTCTGGCGTCACCCTGGGATCGCTGGGGGTCGTCATGCTGGATGACGGAGTGTTTGAGATTGCCAGCGCCGACGCCGAGCATCCCCTGACGGAGCACAAAGCCAAAGGCGTCGCCGATGCGTTGCGGCGGCAGGATATGTTTGACGAGATCAACGTTAAGCCCCGAGATGAAGTGGCGACTGAGTCAGAATTGGTAGAGGACAATCTAGAATGAAGAAATCCACGAAGGTTTGGTTGGGGATCGCTACCATCTGGCCCATCGCTTACATATTCTTTTTCATAGCTGCAGTTTTTTCGATGATCCTGATTGGCGGTTTGCTGGAAAGCGGAAACTCGAGTGGACCACACGGAGCTGCTTCAGTGTTATTTCCCCTGGGGTTCGTGGGCTTGTTTGCCCTGCATTTTCTGACCATCCTGGGATCGCTTGCCCTCACCGTTTTCTACATTATCCGGGTCATGAAGACAGAGCAGCTTGAGCAAAACATGAAGATCATGTGGATGGTCTTGCTCTTTTTTATGGGCATGCTGGCTCAACCCGTATTCTGGTATCTCTATATTTGGCGAGAGACGCCGGAACCCAACTCACTGGGCAACGATTCTCCTTTGCTGGCTGCAGGTTCGCCGTCTGACTGGGCGGAGCAATCCGCCACCCCGTCTCGCGAAGCCGCTTATGTGCCTCCCGCCCAACCACCAGACTGGCGTTGAGGGCACTACGAGTTTCCAAGTGGCAACAGAAATCAAACCGGAACTATTTGTTGACGGACGAGTGCGCGTCAGCCTGGGCGATATTACGAAGCAGAAGGTCGCTGCCATCGTTAATGCCGCAAACTCAACCTTGCTCGGTGGCGGTGGAGTCGATGGTGCGATTCACCGTGCGGGAGGTCCCGTTATTCTGGAAGAGTGCCGTGAGATTCGGCGCAGCACTTATCCCAGTGGCTTGCCGACCGGAGAGTCTGTCATCACCGGCGCCGGAAATTTACCCGCGCGCTTTGTGATACACACGGTCGGGCCTATATTCGGCATCCATCAGGGTAGTGAAGCGGAATTACTGGCGGCGTGTTATCAAAATTCGTTGTCGCTGGCAGTGCAGCATTCACTGGACTCGATCGCCTTTCCGGCGATCTCGACTGGCGCCTACGATTATCCATGCGAGCAGGCGGCGGTCGTCGCCTCGCTAACAATTCTGCAATTCTTGAAGAACGACGAGTTTATCTCGGATCTTCGGCTGGTTTTCTTTGCGTAGCATGACTTGCGGATATTTCTGGCAAATCATGAATTTAAATCCGGCTGAAGAGAATGGAAAATCAGGAGAGACGGCGTAAGAGAATGACAAAAAATAGACCAGGAGAGCCCGGCTGAAGCCGGTACTCTGAACGCCTGATGATGATGAGGACAATCTTGGAAGAGAATCAACGACTACCGCTTTCGTTACGCGCGCTTGAGCGCCTCGCCTGGAACTACTGGTGGAGCTGGTGTGCCGATGGACCTGGTGTGTTTCGCGATCTTGACCCTGAAATCTGGGAACAGTACGAACAGAACCCGAGAGTCCTGCTGGCTAAGACAACCGAATATCGCCTAGCGCAGATGGCCACTGATCCAGTGTATGTAGATCGGGTACGCCGGCTGGGGGAAGAATTCGATCGCTACATGGGGGAGACTGCTCGCTGGACAAGCGAGCATGAGAGCGCAGCCACGCCGGAACATCCGGTCGCCTATTTTTGCGCCGAGTATGGGGTCCACAACTCGCTGCCCTTGTATTCGGGTGGACTGGGGATTTTAGCCGGCGACCATTTGAAGTCTGCCAGCGATCTCGGTTTACCCCTGGTGGCGGTCGGACTCCTGTATCACTTCGGCTACTTTCGTCAGCGTCTGCGGCGCGACGGCTGGCAAGAGGAGTACTACGGCGAAACCCATCCTTCTGCACTGCCGATCACGCTGAGCCGGAACAGCGATGGCTCGCCCCTGCTGGTTGAAGTGACCATCCGCGAACGCCCGGTCAAAGCTCAGATCTGGCGAGCGCAGGTTGGCCGCATCCCGCTTTACCTGCTGGATACCAACATCCCGGCTAACGACGAGACTGATCGCTGGGTCACAGGCCACCTTTACGGCGGCGATCGGGAAACCAGAATTGTTCAGGAGATGTTGCTTGGCATAGGCGGGGTTCGCTTGCTCCGAGAGCTTGGCATCGAGCCGCACGTGTTCCATCTCAACGAAGGTCACTCAGCTTTTCTAACGCTGGAGCTGACACGCGAGCTGGTGCAGAAAGACAAACTTGGCTTTGTTGAGGCTTCGCAGATTGTTCGCCAGCGTTGCGTCTTTACTACCCACACGCCCGTGGCTGCGGGTAACGATGAGTTTGAAGCAGAGTTGGTGCAACGATCGTTCGGCGAGTCTTACGCTCAGTCATTGGGTTTGGAGACCGGTGAATTTATCGCGCTGGGGCGCACTGATCCCAAAGATATCAGCGAGGCGTTTGGTCTTACGCCGCTGGCGATTCGCATGTGTCGTTCGACGAATGGTGTCAGTCGCAAGCACGGGGAAGTCTCAAGGGCCCTCTGGCAAAAGCTCTGGCCAGGTCTGACACTGGACGAAGTGCCGATTACGCACGTCACGAACGGCGTTCACGCGCCGACCTGGGCGGCCCCGATGATTCGTTCGTTGTACGAAAAATCCGTTGGACCAAACTGGTCTACAGATATTCGCGATCAAAAGCGCTGGGAAGATGGCATCGCGAAGATGTTGGATGAAGACCTGTGGTCGGCGCATTTGCTGCTGAAGGAACGATTGGTGGCCTTCATCAGGCATCGAGCTTTCAAGGCGCGCCTGAACCGCGGCGAAACTATGGAGTACACGGAAGCTGCCCGGGTCATGTTCGACCCAGCCGCGTTGACTATTGGTTTTGCTCGTCGCGCCGCTGGCTACAAGCGCTGGAATCTGTTGCTTACGGATCCCAATCGCCTGTTGCGACTCATGAATAACGAAGGGCGTCCGGTTCAATTTGTTTTCGCCGGCAAGGCCCACCCGCAGGATCAGCAGTCAAAGTACATCCTGCAGCAACTGGCGCGCTGGCGTTATGATCCGCTGGTGCGCGACCGGGCAGTGTTTCTCGAGGACTACGATCAGGAGATTGCGCGCCAGTTGGTCCATTCGGTCGATGTCTGGCTCAACGTGCCCCGGCGCCCTCTCGAGGCGTCAGGCACCAGCGGCGAAAAGGTAGCCATCAATGGCGGGCTGAACCTTTCGATTCTGGATGGCTGGTGGCTCGAAGGCTACGACGGCACCAATGGTTTTGCGATTGGAGAGGAAGGTTCGCTGGGCGAGGCTGCTGAAGTTGACGCAGCGGATGCCGAAGCTCTTTATCGCGTACTCGAGGAGTTGGTCATCCCCTGTTATTACGAACGAGACGCCGAGGCTATGCCGCGCCGCTGGATCGCCATGATGAAGCGATCGATTCAAACTCTGGCGCCGGAATTTAACAGCGACAGAATGGTGGCTGAATATGCTGAGAGGATTTATTCCCAGTAGTAGCAGCAATCGTTCCGCCTACCCTTCTCGGTAAGGACTTACGATTGCCAAATTCCGACTCAGTTTGGCCGCCTGCAGGTCTTTTGTTCGCTCCTGCTTCGTCGTTCGTTGTAAACTAGTCGGCTCATGAAGCACTGCACCGTTTGCAAAACCAAATACGACGACAGTGTTAGTTTCTGTCCTGTCGACGGCGAGGTCCTGGTGGACGATCCGTCTTCTATCGTCGACACGGTCCTTGACGGTCAATACCATATCGAATCTCTCCTGGGAAAAGGCGGCATGGGCGCCGTCTTTCGCGCCCGGCATATACTGCTGGGAGACCGCGTCGCCATAAAAATCCTGCCTCCGGAAATGCGCAACAACGCCGAGTGGCTGCGGCGCTTTCGTCGCGAAGGCCAGGCGGCGCGTCGTTTTCGTCACCCAAATGCCGTGACTGTCTATGACTTGCGGACGGCCAGCGACGGCATGATTTATATGGTGATGGAATATGTGGAAGGCCACACGCTGGATGCTGAATTGAGGGCGCGCGGAACCTTCTCAGCCGGTGAGGCCCTGACGGTCATGGAGCCGATCCTGAGCGTGCTGAACGCGGCCCATGCAATGGGGGTGGTCCATCGAGATTTGAAACCCGAGAACATCATGATCGGGAAAACGAGCTCAGCCAGCGAACTCAACATTAAACTGCTTGATCTGGGCATCGCCAAGTTGAGCGATGTGGCCGGCGTGGACGAAGGCAAAAATACGGCCCTCACGATGGCCGGGCAGATGCTGGGAACGCCCTATTACATGTCTCCCGAGCAGTGGGGAGAATTGCCGCGCGATGGCAATCCGGAGATTGATGGGCGCGCTGACATCTACAGTCTGGCCCTCGTCTTCTATGAAATGATCGCGGGAGCCCGTCCCTACAGCAGTACCACTCTGCTCGAGTTGCGCAGAGAGCACGTGTCCGTAGCCCCGCGGCCGCTGACCGAGGTTGTGCCGGGAGTATCGAATGAATTCAGCAAGGTCATCGCTCGGGGAATGGCTAAGGACCGCGCTGATCGCCCGAATACCGCTGGTCAGTTTGCAGCTGAACTGAAAGCCGTGCTCGGCGATTCTGAAAACGGATCTCACCAAAGTGCCAGGCTTGCCAATCTGGGCACCAGTCAGGCTGCAGCTGACACAATCGCCACCGGACCGGTTCCGAAAACCAACTCGGATGTCGATGCACCTACCGTGATTACCATGGATGAGGTGGCAGTTGAGCCTTTGAAGCCACAGCCGCCCAAGCCTGCGGTATCCGTGGGCGCGGCACTCGAAAGCGCAGCCACCGTCGCCGAATCATCTCGATTGGCTTCGAGCATTACCGCTCCACAAGTGCAAACACCCGCCGCCGGCCTTCCGTCAGTTGCCCCGGCAGTGGGGCCCAGTGAGGCAATCCCGAGCGCGCAAGTTCAGAAGAAGGGCAGTGGCGGCTTGCTGATTATTGGCGGGATCGTCGTTCTCGTTTTGCTCATCGCGGGCGTGGGCGGCTTCCTGCTGGTGAATTCGCTGAGGTCTCCAGGAAAAACAAACAACGACACTAACAATGCCGGGCCGGGCGTGGAATTGGCTAGCAAGGAAGTCGCGCGCTACTGGCTCGAGGTAATAGCACCTGACAAGAATGCGAAACCTGCTTTGGTAGTGCCGACAATTCCAATCGCTTCCAGCCAGCAATTCAAGTTTCACTTTTCACCGTCTGCCACGGGATTCGTCTACATCATTGGGCCGGGCGAGCAAAACAAACCCACGGGTTTTTTAACAGCAAAAGCAGATGCAGAGGCAACCGGATTGGCGAGTAATGAAGTCAAACAGGCTGCCGAGCTCAGCTTTCCTTCGGGAAGCTTCCCCAACGGTCAGGAACGCTGGCTGGGATTTGATAAGACGCCCGGGACCGAAACCTATACGATGATTTTTTCCACCACCCGACTCGAAGCACTCCGGTTCCTCAATGATGTCGCCCCCGGGGAAGCCTTGACTGCTGCGCAGGAGCAGGAGTTAAAGAGTTTCGTTGCTAAATACAAAACTCCAGAGACCGAGTACAATAGCTCAAATTCCGCCGCGCCTTTTGTAATGGTAAAGGCTTCTGGCAAGACTTTCCCCGACCATCCATTAGTTTTCGACATTCGCATAGAACACAAATAAGCGCAGCGGATTACTGCTGACTATCCGGAGACAAGGTTAATGAGATCCAAAACGTTGCTCAGTCTGTTGATTTCCAGTTTAACGATCATGACAGGTGTGCTTTGCGTCACGGCGCAAGACCCTGCGGAGGAAGACGTGCGTGGAGCTTTTATCACTTCCCGGCCCAAGACAGTCGACCAGCCCAGCGGCAGCACCGGTGCTCGACCGTCGCGCAGACGTCCCAAGCCAGTGGCCACACCCAAGCCAACTGAGCCAACTCCGAAGCCAACTCCGAAGCATACCGTGGCGCCAGGTCATGCACCCGTGGTCGCTGTGGTCAAAGAGCCTCGCACAACGGCACCGCGCCTGGGTCTCGGTATGACTTTATTCATGCGCGATTCAAATGGATTGGCAGTGCGAGTCGATCCGAATCATGAATTTCAAAGAGGGGATCGGGTCAGAGTATTGCTTGAGACCAATGCGGATGGTCATCTTTATATTTTCAATACCACTAATGACGGTGCTCCGGTCATGGTGTATCCGGATCCGCAATTGGACGAGGCCGGAAACTTTATTCAGGCACACGTGCCGTTCGAGATTCCTTCAAGCTTGGCAGCCGAAGATCGTTTGCGCTGGCTCACCTTTGACGAGCACGCGGGAGTGGAGCGTTTATATTTTGTCTTTACTCGCGAACCGATGGCCGAAGTTCCAATCGAAGACGACTTAACGAAATATTGCGCCGGGAACAAGACTCAATGTGCTTGGCACCCGACGTCGGAACTTTGGATCAGCCTGCAAAAGGAAATGGAGTCGCCCGCCGTGTCAGACAGCGCAAAGAAATTTGGCAAGACCCAGACAGCTAAGGAGCAGGAAGCCGCGACACGTGGGATTGGTTTGGCCCAGGAGGATGCTCAGCCTTCAATGGTGATCATGACGGCTGCATCAGGCCCGGCGATGCTCGTAACTGCTTTGGAACTCGTTCACAAGTAATTTTTAGCTATTCGCTGAATTGGATCGGATAGCAGGAGCAGCAAGATGAAAATCAACTCGGCCCTTCTTTGTGGATTCGTAGCTGCGATAATGCTTACGACTCAACTCTGTCCTGTTGAGGCCAGCCTGGCAAAGCCGGATCTACCCCAGCAGTCAAGCCAGGCTGATGGCGCGCTCAAACAGGGAAAGCAGTTGTTGCGGCGTGGCCAGGCTGATCAAGCTCTCGGCTTTCTCCAGATCGCCCTGCAGCTTTACACATTTGCGAAGAACAATAAGGGGGTGGCGTCAGCTCATAACGAATTGGGCGATCTTTACCTGCGTCAGGGCCAAAACAAGCTTGCGTTGGAGCACTATAAAGATGCTTACGAGGCTCTGTTGGGGGTTCGGATTCAGGAACAAAAGAACGAAGTTGCAGCCGGGAGCGCGGCTCGCATGGTCAGCTCTGATGCGAGTGTCGCGGCCCAGACAGCGGCCGGCACGAGCGACACCGGCTTTAATGCGAATCTTATCCTCGCGAAGATCGGCGATACGAACTCGCGCCTCGGCCGGCAGGGAGATGCTGCCTTTGCCTATGGCCAGATGCAGGTTAAGAAACCTGAAAGCGCGGCTTCGAGAACTACCCGGCGTTTTGGAGGTCTCGGTGGCGTGCTCGGCAGTGTCTCTACCGGCAAGGTCGATATAGCCGTTCCCACCAGCTCCGTCATCGGTCTGCTTGAAGCTAAGAAGGAATTCGATCTCTATCGCGATTCGATCGTCTACTCGACTTATGAGTTGGGAATGGGTCGCATCAACTATTCCAACAATGACTTCGAAGGTGCTAAGAAACACTTTCAGAATGCTTACGAAGCCACCGGGGCCAGTCTTGCCGCCATCGCGAAGCTTGGTCAAACGCGGCGTTTCCGCGCGGCCGCGCGTACGGGGTTAGCGGACGTGGCTCTGCGGCAGGGGCGCAACAAGGACGCGAGCAAGCTGTACGAGGAAGCAGCCAAGGGAGCCAAAGAAGATAAACGTCTGGATCTGATGTGGCCGGCCCAACGAGGGATGGGCCGCAGTCTCTGGTTACAGGCTGCGGCGGATGACAAGAAGGGTCCAGCGATGAGAGAAAAAGGGCTCGAGAATTATCGAGACGCTATCGCAACCATCGAAACACTGAGGCAGGGTGGTATCCGTGCCGATGAAGCGCGGACGACATTTCTCGCCACCACTACGGACGTTTTTGACGAAGCAGCTACCTCGCTCGCGAGCCTGGCGCTGATGTCAACGCCGGCGGTAGGAGTGCCACTCGACGGTAAAGCGCTCGAGTATGCAGCCGAAGCCTTCAAGATCACGGAACAGACAAGGGCACGCTCGCTACTGGATCTGCTGGCTGAGACAAATTCGCAAGTCACTGAAGGCGTTCCAGCCGACCTGCTGGCTCGCAAGCAAGCAAACCTCGAACGGCAACAGGAGCTCGCGGGTCAATTGACCGGCATCGTTGTGGGACCCGACCAGGAGAAGAAGAAGCCTGCGGATCTGGAAGCAGAACTCGACAAGCTGCAAACTGAATTTGACGAAATTGAGAATCAGATCAGGACCGCCAGTCCCAAATATGCGTCTCTTACTGCCGGCCAGTCATTAGCGCTCGCGGACGTGCAGCAGAAGGTGCTTGACGACCGCACAGCTCTATTGGAATACAGCCTGGGTACGGAGCAATCGTTTCTTTGGGTAATCACAAAATCGAGCACGGCGCTATACAAGTTGCCGCCGCGCTCGGCTATCGACAAGCTGGCCATGGATTTTCGCGCGCAACTGATTCCTTCCAGACTGCAGCGTCGTCTTGTCGGCATCGATATAGCGGCCGATCAACAACGCGGCCTCGGTCTGGCGAGTGGGCCGAATCAGGCAGACGCAGCGGCGTTGATTGCTGCTTCGAATGCACTTTACAAGGTCATTCTCGAACCTGCCGCGGCTGCAATAGGTGACAAGCGCCTGTTGGTTGTAGGGGATGGAACGTTGAATTATGTCCCGTTCGAAGCGCTGGTGACTTCGGCGGCGAGCACTGACTTTGCAGCAGCTCCATATCTGATTAAGACGAACGAGATTGTTTACGCTCCGTCCGCTTCCGTCATTGCCGCCATCAGGTTGCAGTCCGCCAGGTCTGCGGGACGAGCGATGTTGATTGTGGCTGATCCGATTTTCAATTCAGTCGATGAACGGGCGAAAGGCACTCCCGCTGCAAGCTCGAGTGAGGGCTTACGAGGTTTGGGTCTGGCCAGTGCGGTCGCGGACATTGCCGGACAGGCTGATGGCTCTTCGCCGGCCAATATGCATGGACTGCCTCTGGCTCGTCTTGCAGGCACGAGGATTGAAGCCGATGAAATTTCAAAGCTTGCTAAGGCTTCGGGCGGGCAAGCGGACGTATGGCTCGATCTGAATGCGAGCGAAGAGAATGTGGAGACTCGTGACATCCGTAACTATCGCGTGATCCACGTTGCCACGCACGGATTACTGAATGCTGAACGGCCGCAGTTTACAGGTTTGGTGTTGTCTTTGATCGGAAACAAAAACCACGATGGATTTCTGCGAACCGATGAAGTTTTTAACCTGCGTTTGGGTTCGCCGCTGGTGATGCTCTCGGCCTGCGAAACCGGATTGGGAAAAGAAAAGCGTGGCGAAGGAGTAATGGGATTGACGCGCGCTTTTATTTACGCGGGAGCTCCCACTGTGGGTGTCAGCCTTTGGTCGGTCGCTGACAAATCAACGGCAGATCTGATGAGGGAGTTTTACAAGCGACTATTTGCTTCCGAGACCGCCTCGGCCTCGGCCTCCATGCGAGAGGCGCAGCTGTCGATGATCGAGGGTAAGAAATATAGCGCTCCATTTTATTGGGCGCCGTTTGTGCTGGTTGGAGATTGGAAGTGATTTAGACCATCAGACGTTCTGAAGAACCGGATCGGAAATTGAAAACGCCGCAACTCAGGTTGCGGCGTTTTCGGCTTCACCAGCAGACGCTATTTTCTCGACCGGTTCGACCGGGTTTCACCGGCTGCCTCACTGATTAATTCATTTGATCTATCGACGACCGAGGCGGCGCCTGCCCCAACTCCAGCGATTACCGCATTGAGAACCTCTCTGGCCTTTTCAATAATCCCGGGTTCTTGACTGTCATTGCGTGGTTCCGGACGTACTCGGCTGGTAACGGGTTGGCGAGCCGGCGCCTTGTTGCTGTCAGACCCGTTCGCCTTGCTTGCCGCATTGGCTGACTTGCCCTTTGCCGATATCGCCGGCGCGGTGCTTCGTTTTTGAGAGCTGGCGGCTTTCTTTGCTTTGCTGCTGTTCTTGCTTGCGCGTGTGGTGGCGCTGCTGACCTTTTTCGGCGAACTCTTCCTGGCCGAGGTTGTCCCGGAGGCTTTCGCAGCGCTCTTCGTTGTCGCAGTTGACTTTGCTTTTTTAGCGGGGCTCGTGGATTTCTTGGCTGACTTTTTGCTAGCTTTTTTCGCCGGCATAATTTTCTCCTTCTGCGCTAACGCTTGGGCGTTAAGTGGATTGAATGTCCGCTCGCTCATTCTGGCTGAACACAAAACTACGTTTTCGCAATGGCAATGGTCATGCCACTGAACCCTTTGCCGCGGGCGACCAGCTGGATGGAAAATAACGAATATTAATTAAACCCCTTGAAAGCAGGTGACCGCGTGGACCATTTCTCAATCGAGCGCACGTTTCATTTCCGATCAGCGCGAAGAAGAATCGTGCGGAATTGGTTCGATGCCGATTGGGAATCCGGAGTACCGCAGATCCCGCGGAGCACCCGCGACAAGAGCGACATTCTTTGCGATTCCGTTAGGTGCGAGGCCTCTCAGTTGTGACCTGTGCATTGGTAGGCTAATATCGGATCCGTCTGCGAAGCTGGATCTTGAGTCGGCTCAGTGCAAGAAGGTCCGCCGCGGCATGGATTTATATGGAAAATCATTTCAGCAAAATTACAACTAAAGAAGCACTCGATGAGTTGCTGGCCCGTTCGAACAGCGAGCCGGTAGCCCTTTTCAAGCACAGTACAAGCTGCCCCATCAGCGCCACTGCCTTTCGTGAAATGGAAGATTTCCCGGGTCAGATAGCCCTGCTGGAAGTACAGCGGGCGCGCGAGTTGTCCGACCAGATCGGGCAACAAACCGGCGTGCAACATGAATCGCCGCAGGTCATCATCCTGCGTAACGGCCGCGCCGTCTGGCATGCTTCGCACTGGAAAGTCACCGCTCAAGCGGTTGCGCAGGCCATGAGCGAGCACGCCTGATAGGCGGTTCTGAATCTTATGACAACCACCGAACTACGCGGGGCCGCTATTGAGCCTCGTGAAATCAAGCAGCAGGGTGAAGCCGGTTTGCGAATTACCTGGGCCGACGATCAGGTCTGCAACTATTCGGCGCCTGCGCTGCGGCGGGTTTGTCCCTGCGCTCAATGCGTCAATGAATGGACCGGGCAGCGAACGCTGAAACCCGAGACGGTATCCAGCGAGTTAACGATTGCGGATCTTTCAATTGTGGGACGCTACGCATTAAATTTTCGCTGGAGCGACGGGCATGAAACCGGAATTTACAGTTTCAAGTACCTGCGTGAGTTGTGCGAGCAGCAGTAAGAATCCAGTCCACCGGTTGGTTCTCGTGAGAACTCTCAGCTGGCCTGATCCAGTCAGAAAGGAAACAATGAACGAACGCGATTTTTTCAACGAAGTCCAGGAAACCAAGCGCGCTACTTTCAGCTGCCCACATTGCCGCGAACGCGGCGACTACGAAGTGCGCTGGCTAAAGCGAACCAAAAAACGAGATCTACCGCGCGGTGCCGGTGAGCAGGATCGGACGCGTTTTCAAAAATCCCGCGACTACATGGTTCGCGTTGACGATATGCTCATGTGCAAGAATATGCGCTGTCGCAGGCGATTTGATATTCCGAGCTCTCAGTCAGTCGTCTTCATCTAGGCTACCTCGCACTGCTAAGTCCAAAGTCGGAAAAATCCTTCTATTGAAAGCCTCGCCTCGCCAGCGAGTGCGTAAAGCCCAGAAGCTGAGCGCCACCCCGCTGCTGAACCCGCCGTTGAACGGGCGGGAACGTTCCCGTACAGAACCCCGCATCCTTGTATGGATTAGGGTCGGGTTGATTATTTTTGATTGACCCCGGGCGGAACGAATCCTTGTTTCCTGCATCCAAAGGCACATATTAATTCGTAATTCCTTCGACAGTGCCCAAGTAGATAAATTAGAGAACGCTTTGGTCTCTGACTTGCAAGAAAAAAGGCTGACTCCGTTCACTAAGTAAAGAAACTGGGAACTGTCCCGTTGAAAGAACGTTAGATACAGACAAGCATTCAGGAAAATCACAAGGAATAGTAATCATGTCGGGCAACAAGCCAATCAAAATTATCAAGAAAAGTGAACGCAACCGTAAGGAATCGAGTGAGCCCAAGCCGGTTGGTGCGCGAGAAACCGCACGCGAAATGGTTCAAACCGTAACTAATTGGGTTAATGAACTGAAGCAGAACAAGCGGCAGGAAACAGCCGAAGCGCTGAAGATGTTGCTCACGGAAACTCGCCGTCCGAGCGAAGCCTAACTCGCACCGCCAGGTCAAAAGAGCGCTAATTAGTGGCTGGCCTGGCTACAGTCTGCGCGAAGCTTTCCCAACCAGTAGCTGACAGCCTAACTACTTGATTGAGGGTTACCAGGCAAGCTGCCTCAGCGGCTCTCCGTTGCTTTTTGTTATCCAGTAGTCCTTTGGCCCATAATACGCGCGGTCTGGGAATCCCCAGCTGAGGACACGCAAATGGCCCAATCAGGAACTAAGAACCAAAATACATCGGCCGACACTGGCCACCTATTTGTCGAGCAAGCACGCGGGTTCCTCTCCGGCGACTTTTTACCGAAGATTGAAACATGCCTGAAGAGGCTCGAAGAGGAGCAACTCTGGTGGCGTGCCAATGAGGAATCCAACAGCATTGGTAATCTCTTGCTGCATTTGTCGGGCAACGTAAGACAGTGGATTGTGTGTGGTCTGGGCGGAGCTGCCGACCAGCGCCAAAGGCAAACCGAATTTGACCAAAGGGAGCCGCTAAGCAAAACGGATCTCCTGGAGACGATACGCACTGCCATGCAGGACGCCGATGCCGTCTTGGGACGATTCGAGCCGGCGCGCCTGACCGAGCCTTATCTTATCCAGGGATTTGAGGTCACAGCGCTCGAGGCCATTTTTCACGTGGTCGAACATTTTTCGATGCACACCGGCCAGATAATCCTTATCACCAAGATGCTCGCGAGCGGGGACTTGGAGTTTTATGACTTCTCAGCCGGCGCTCCGGTAAAGCGCTGGCACGAATCCAGCACCTCGGTCGAAAAGGGCTGAGCCGAGCAGTGCCCGAAGATGTCGCGGAAATTCTGCTTTTCATCTTTAACTTCCTACCAGTTCGTGCTTAATATAGGCAGTGTTGATTTGTTTTTAAGAATCGCATGCGCTCGGCGCTCGCCAAAATTAATTAAGCTCATCTTTGGAGGAGGGAACTGAATGACGTACGTCGTTGCGGAACCTTGCGTTAATTGCCGCTATACAGATTGCGCCTTGCCCTGTCCGGTTGAGGCGTTCCACCTCGATGACGATATGCTGGTCATTAATCCTGAGACTTGTATTGACTGTGATGCCTGCGTACCGGAGTGTCCTGTCGAGGCCGTCTTTGCCGAAGACAAAGTGCCGGCTGAATGGACCAGCTACACGGTGCTGAACGCGGAGCGATCGCTCAGCGGTTTGCCGACTATCAATGTCCGCCTTGATCCCCTTTGCGAGCAGTAAGCCCCATGGTGAAACAGTATCCCGAAATCACCGGTCGGATTCTCGTGCAGTTTAGAAGGTAGGACCCGATGAATAAGAAGACGAAGCGAGTGGTTGGGGGATTGGTGATTGCCGCCGGATCGGTGGGAGCGCTGGCCGCGCTGGTAGTCAGGAAAAATGACGCGCGGAAAAATCGCAAGGCCGAAAGAGAAAGTCCTCCCGATGTTTGGGCTCGTCCAGGTATGACGGTGACTTTTCGCGCCGAGCTAATGCCTGCCCAGGATCGAGTCACCCGCACGTTTCGCATCAAGGAACTATTGCCCAGTGGCCGCGTGTTGCTGGACCGAACCGGGGGCGAACACGCCGAAAACGAGTTCGAGCAGCCCCGTTAGGAAGGGTCTGGGATCAATAATCCCGTTACCTAACTCACCAACTATATGTGCGACCCGGCTCCATCACTTTGAGCTTGGGAATCGCCAACGCCTTTAATTCTTCAATTACTTTTTCCCGATAGCTGGGCTTCAGATGGACGGCGAGAATATCGAGCCCATTGTGTTTCAGTTTCTTAAGCTCTTCGTTCAAAGAAGCAGGAGTGAAGTGGCGCGTCGTTTCGGCAAGTTGCGCCATGGCATTCGGAAAGGACGCCTCGACGAACAGGGCATCAACATGCGGGGTGCGGTTCAGAAGCTGCCAAAATTCCTCCGTTTCAGCCGTATCAGAACTGAAGGCTACGGTGGTGCGTCCATCGGATACTATCAAACCCACCGTCGGTACAATATGGTTCACAGGAATCGCGGTCACGCGCAGGTGGGCCACCTGAAATTCCTTGTTCAAGGTGATCGGGACGTACTTCATCACCGGCCCATACTCATTCGTCAATTCTGAAAAGCGGGGATAGACGTTCCAGTTGAATACGTCTCGCTCCAGGGAATCAATCACCAGTTGGGTTCCGTAAACCCGCACCGGCTCCTTCAGCGTGGCAAAGAGATCGTCGATGAAAATTGGGAGGCTGGCAATGTGGTCCATGTGCGGGTGAGTGACGATGATATCCCTGACGCTTTGGCGCTGCGCGTCGCTCAAAGCAATGGCGATACTGCCCGCATCGACGGCGACAGAATCGTCAACCAGATAACACGTGAGGCGTTGATCGGGTGTCGCCTGGCCCTGACCGTCGAAGCTGCTCGGTAATAGTTGAATATTCACGGGGAAGCTCTGATGAAAGCTAAACTACCGCGGCCCAACCTATCATCAGCCGCAGGATGCTGATACGCAAAACTCTCTACCGACCACGCAGCCGCATAAGAATTTCCTGTAGATGCTGCAAGTACGCGGCTTCACGCCCTTGTGCTTCATTTTCATTCTTAAATATCCCGCGAGCCACGCGGCTGCGGTGAAAGGCTAATTCGCTGCCCATCTGGTTGAACTGTCTGCAATCACGCCAACGCGACATGCCACCGTTTGAAAGCGCGCTGAAGGAAGCACCGGCTCGTTTAATGACGCTGCAAAGTTGTTCGTACTCCTGTTGATTGATAAGGCCGCGTTGCAGGTCGGAATAAAGAAATTCGCGCACGACTCGACCTTCCCGGCGCAGCGAAAAAATAATAACGACCAAAAGAATAAGGAATGCCGGCACCATAATCACCAGATAAGTTAGCAGGAAGCCCACTCCTCCGCCCATCACTGCCGAACCATTCCAAATGCTGTGCATGGCCATCGCCACCATCAATCCTAGAACGGGTGTAGTGAACTTGATCGCCTGGTTGGTGGTCTGGCGTGCTAGTCCCAGGCCAATGCCTGTCATGCTGGTAAACAGGGGATGCGAAAAAGGCGCCAGGGCGCCGCGGACAATGAAGGTAAGTGTCAAGCCCACGCCGCCGCCATTCAGCGCGGCTTTCCCGTAATACTGAATGTTCTCAGTCATCGCAAAGCCAAGCGCTACCAAAGCGGCATAGACGATTCCATCAATCACGCCGTCGAATTCGTCTTTCTTCCAGAAGAAAATTATGAAGAGGATAAGAGCTTTCGCGCTCTCTTCGACAAGGGGAGCGAAAATTACGGCGCTGGCGGTCTGGCCGGCACTCTGGCTGTTGGTCATGACGGTCACAGCGACGAAGCCGGCCGTGTTGAAAATGAAGGCGATGAAGACCGCAACCATTGCGCCCCAACAAAAGACAGTCGCCAGCAACCAAAGCGGCTCCGATTCATAACGGTCGATCCAGAGCACAAGGGTTACGTAGATCGGGACCGGGATGGTGGCAAATATCATCCCAATCAAAAGCGGCAGCGGTCCCGTCTCAACCCCAATAAGAAGAAGCACCACCAGGCCCAGCAGCAGTGCTACGAGGGCGGCGGTTACTCCTAACGCGATCTTTATGGCGCCAGTGTGTCCGGAAGCGCGCACAGCCACAGTGGGAACAAAGTTGGCCTGGGCCTGATATGGATACTGGGGATTGAGCATCGGTTTTTGAAAAGACGGCGGCCAGTATATACCGAATTCGCCTAACCGTAGCCACTAAAGATTTACGTGAGCGCCCAGGCCAGCCGGGCGAGTTATCCCCGGAAGTCCTTCGACAGAATGACTATCGCGCGCATGTCAACGCGCGACCGCCGTCAATCGAATAAGTTGCGCCGGTGATCCACCCGGCTTGCTCTGAAGCCAGGAAAAAGATTAATTCAGCAATTTCATGTGGCTCACCGACCCGGCCCAGCGGATGTGTTCCTTTCGAATGATCGAGAAAGGCAGCGTAAGCTTCGTCGTCCATGCCGCCTCGCTTGTGAATCTCAGTGATCACCACCCCGGGATTCACCGCATTCACGCGCACGCCTTTGGCTGCCAACTCGAGCGCTGAGCAACGAGTCAATTGATCAAGTGCCGCCTTGGAGACACAGTAGGCAAGCACGCCCGGGAAAGATCGCAAGCCGGTGACGCTGGAGACATTCACGACGCTGCCGCGCCGCTCGACGAGCGCTGGAGTTGCCGCTTGCATCAGCCGGAAGACGGTGCGCAAGTTGATATCAAGCATCTTGTCCCAGGCTTCAAGGGATGTCGTCTCAATGGTTCCGGAAGAGATGTGCCCGGCGGCATTTACCAGGACATCTATGCCTCCCCAATGGGCGATCGCTTTTGAGATTAGATCCGCGGGCGCGGTTTCAAGACTGAGGTCCGTTTGAATCGCCAGACACCGGCCACCACGTTTTTCAATTTCTGCTGAGACTTCCTCCAGCGCGTCAGTGCGGCGGCCAACAGCGGCCACGCAGGCGCCGGCTGCGGCGAAGCGCAGGGCTGTTGCTCGTCCAATTCCTGACGTCGCGCCGGTGACGATGACTACTTTTTCCGCGAAATCGCTCTCCATAGTTTTTGTCCTCTGATGATCCGGAATTTCCGCCTCATCCAAGCCCCGGCTTGCGAGCTCAATTCCAACCCTTATTGACAGGAGAAGTCTAAAAAGTTGACTATTATGCACAATAAGTCACGTCGAGCGCAGCGCTGGTCTTTTATTTCGTTAATTATGCAAACGGCGCAGCCTTCGGGCTGTCGCTGACGTACCGGGTTTGACTCGGCGAGAGACAAGGGAAAATCAATTGGCTAATAATTCGAGCGGCCAGGCTCTACCACGGTCCGCACGCTCGCAGGTGCGCAGCCCGTCGGGGGAATTTACCCGGCGCAAGACCCAGCGCGCGAGAATGCCGTCGAGCACCGGTTATTTAGTAGTTGCGGTGACCGTTGCCCTGCTTCTCTTCCTTGGCTTGTGGTGGGCACTCTTCAGCGGCGGTGATGAAGCCCCCTGGGTCCCCGCCGGACTCGCAGCCAGCGTGTTTTTGCTGATTGCGTTTTCCGCCCGCGAAGTGGTCATGAGGCGTGCCTGGACTCGTTATCTACTGGAGCAGGACCAGCACGAACACTCCGGTCGTGAGAGTTCCACGAAGCGCTCATCTGCCAAGCATATGCACTCCGCAGCTCTGCATTCAGCTGCGTTGAGAACCATTCAGAAACAGTCAGCTGAGACGGATGCCGCCGGTGGCCCCACGGAAGCGCATTTGGAAATCTTTCAAGCCTGCCAGGATTACCTTGCAAACACTGAGGAAGCGTTGCGTTCCAGTAACATCTCGGCGGAGAGCCGCATGGCGATCCGCGCCGGGCAGGAAAAGGTGCGCGGTATGAAAAAGCACCACTTGCTGACTTGGGCCCGGGAGGCCTCGCTGGCCTTGACGCACGAAGCGCAGCAGCGTGGTCGTCTGTCCGACAAGATAGACACGGCGAACCGGGCGCTCGATTGCCTGGACACGGCGCTGAAAGTTTACGCCGCTGAACCCGAGTTGGAAGCGTCAAAACTAGCGATTCGCGAGTTCATCGCTTCATCCAAGGTGGCCCACTGGGTTGAACTGGCTGAGCGATCAGCTTTCAAGGGCCATTATCGGCGGGCCGTCGAGCGCTACCAGGATGCGCTTTTTTACCTGGGCCGCGAGACCGTGAAAGAGGAAGTTCGAGCGGCTGGCGCTGAAAGAATCGGCCGTGAGATCGAATTGCTCCGCGCGCGCATCAACAGCCTCGGGAAGACCGAAAGCCGCGAAGCGCGGGAGCGCAAAAGGTAATCGATCACTCTTCTGCAGGTGCGTCACCGCTTGCCCGGCGAGATCACCCAACGCATTTTCCTCAGTTGGATCTCATTACACAACCGCTGCGGAGTGTTTGGCATCCATTGTCTTTTATGCGATCATGCAACTTCGCAATTGCTCCCCGTCAGCACGCGCCGGCAGGCGCAAAAGGCGAACAACAGCTTGCTTTTCGATCGCCCTGGCTATGGTTGGCGCGGCGTTCTTGACAGTCGAGGTATCACTATGAAGATTAAGATTTCTCTCTTTTTGGCCCTACTGGTTTGTTTCAGTTCGATAGTGCATCCACAGGAGCCCTCCACCGGTTCAAACGGCTCATCGAGCGGAGCAGTCGATAATCAGGGAGTCAAGAACTACCTGCTTGGTCCCGGTGATGTGATCGATGTACGGGTCTTTGGTCAACCAGATTTGAATGCCACTGCCGAGGTCGACAGTGATGGCAATATCAGCTCGTTGCCGTTCCTGGAGAAACCAATTGCCGCTAAATGCCGCACGGAAAAGGATGTGCAGAAAGACATTGCGACGGCTTACGGAAAATATATCAAGGGACCGCAGGTCAGTGTTCGCATTACTGAGCGCAAGAGCCGCCAGCCGGCTACGGTCTTTGGCGCCGTGCGGCAACCGACGCGCCTCGTGATGGTGCGAAAGGTTCGCCTCAATGAAATCATGGCGGCTTCAGGTGGACTGACAGAGCGAGCGTCAGGAACGATTCAGATCCTGCACACCGAACCGGTGATGTGTCCTGAGCCAGGTGAGGAAGCCGAGGCTGCTCCTATTGATGGGGTCAAGGTGCCGCTGGAGATCGTCAAGATTCAGGATTTGAAAGCAGGTAAGCCCGAAGCCAACCCTGTCATCCGGCCGGGCGACTATATTGTCGTCACTGAAGCCGAACCCGTTTACATCACAGGCAGCGTGGTTTCGCCACAAGGTGTCTACATGCGGGATCAACTGACGCTCAGTCTCGCGCTCGCCATGGTTGGTGGCGTTAGAAAAGAAGCCAAGACAAATGATGTGCGTATTTACAGACAGAAACCCGGCTCAAAAGAGCAGGAGACGATCAAAGTGGATCTGGCCGCAATCAAGAAGAACCAGGCGCCGGATATTCTCTTGCAGCCGTACGACGTGGTCGAAGTGGCCGAAGCGGGAATGTTTTCCGCCAAGCGCCTCCCGTCGACTCTCTTAAGCGGCATATCCGGTGGGTTTCAATCAATGTTTACAGCGCTGCCGACGCGCGTTATGTACTAAGCGGCGCACTAATTGTGTGCTGGGGCCTCGATGCATCTCAGCCCTTGTCAATAAAAAGAGTTGAAGTCGATCACAATTTGTTGAGGACAATCTAGATGAGTTCCAATTCAGTTATTCGAGCAGCACAGCGCCGTCGGCGTATGTTTACATACCTTTGGATTTTCGCCCTGGCGGTCATAACAATCTCGCTCATCTACTGGGAATTGACGGCCATCCTGTACATCCTGGCGACCGTGGGTGTAACCGTGTTGCTGTTAGTAGTGGCAATGACGGATCTCAAACACTCAGAGTTAATGGCGAGTGAAGGCACAGTTCCCGAGCGATCAGGTGTGTCAGCATCCTCAAGCCGGCAAAAATAATTTCTCACTTTGCTGTCGCAAGTTTGGTTTCAGAAGATTCTGTCATCCAATCGTACCGGTTCGCCCCTCAAGTTTCCTCTTTTTCACCAACGATTATCACTCGCCAGACTGTCTGCTGATGCGCTGATCCCTCTCCGTTAAAGTGGTTGAAAGTTTTTAACTTCATGTTGCATAATTGTGGCGCGTTCACCTCCCCGGTGGACGAAGTGGTCGCGTGGGGTGAGGACACGTGGCCTTAGGGCAGGGGCTGTGGGAGGCTCCTGCCCGTTTGTTTGCAGCGCACATTGGGCTGGTTGGCTTCGTCAATTGCAGCCGAAAAAAGTAGCTTGACGTAGTGGTCAATAACCGTAGAATGAATCACAACTCGAGTTCAAACGGAGAGGCCAGTCGCTGATTAGAGATTAGCTACTGGCCATCAAAATGTCTCTTTTCGGATTATCGCGCAGGCGCGTCAAGCTATGGTTGTACAGGGGCGGAAAACAATCGGCCGGAGATATTCATTCACCCCATAAGCAGCATTCGTGGTGGCAGGTCATGTGCCTCACCGGAGTTGATTACTTTTCGACTCTGGGCTATCAGCCGGGAATTGCCTTTTTGGCCGCCGGAGCACTTTCGCCGATTGCGACTCTGGTGCTGGTCTTACTGACCCTCTTCGGTGCTCTTCCAATTTACAACCATGTCGCCGAAGAAAGCCCTCACGGCGAAGGTTCGATTGCGATGCTCGAGCACCTGCTGTCGCGCTGGAAGGGAAAATTATTTGTCCTCGTGCTACTGGGCTTCGTCGCCACCGATTTTATTATCACCATCACCCTCTCAGCCGCTGATGCTACTTCTCACATCATCGAAAACCCGTTCACGCCCGCGGTCATGAAACATCAGGTCGGCATCACGCTGATCTTGCTGTTGCTGCTGGGTGCAGTATTTTTTAAGGGATTTAAGGAAGCAATCGGACTGGCGGTTATCCTGGTGGCTATTTATCTGGCCATCAATGCCGTTGTCATCGGCTTTGGAATCTATCAGATTCTCACGCATCCCCATCACCTTCCGGAATGGAAAGCCGCGCTGTTCGCCGATCCTCGCGTGCACGGAAATTTCTGGTTGGTGCTCGCCGTCCCTTTGATGATCTTCCCACGTCTGGCGCTGGGGCTCTCCGGATTTGAAACCGGTGTAGCCGTGATGCCGCTGGTTAAGGGTGACAAAGAACTAAGCCCGGACGAAATCGAAGACATTCACTCCACTCGCGATGGCAGGCGCATCATGCCTGACACTCAGGCGCTACTGAAGAGCCGGATCAATAATACTCGCAAGCTGTTGCGAACTGCGGCTCTGATCATGAGCGTGATGCTCATCAGCAGTAGTTTCGTAACCACGATGCTGATTCCCCCGGCTGAGTTTGCGGAAGGAGGAGCCGCTAATGGCCGGGCCATAGCCTACCTTGCCCATCACTTTTTTGGTGATTTATTTGGCTCCGTCTATGACCTGAGTACGATCCTGATACTGTGGTTCGCGGGAGCTTCGGCAATGGCCGGACTCTTAAACATTGTGCCGCGCTATCTGCCTCGTTACGGAATGGCCCCGGAGTGGGCCCGCGCCACGCGGCCTCTCGTAATCGTCTATCTGGCAATTGCTATCGCTGTGACGGTGATATTCCGAGCTGACGTCGACGCGCAGGCTGGAGCATACGCTACCGGAGTATTAGTGCTGATGACCTCAGCGGCCATTGCCGTCACCCTCTCAATGCGCCGCAAGCGTGGTCACTGGCAGGTCTTCTTAGTGATCTCCCTCGTCTTTGCATACACAACCATCCAGAACGTCCATGAGCGCCCTGAGGGTCTGAAGATCGCTTCCTTTTTTATTGGGGCGATTGTTCTCGCTTCGCTATTTTCCAGAGTCTGGCGCACCACTGAGTTGCGCGTGGATCGGGTTGAGTTGGATGAAGAGGCGCGCAACTTCATCCGCAGTGCAGCCAAAGGGACGATTCGCATCGTGGCCAATCGTCGCGATATTGGCGACCCTTCGGAATACGAAGCCAAGGAAAAAGAGAAGCGTATCGACAACCACATTCCGGCCGGCGATCCGATCCTATTTCTGGAAGTAACACCTGCGGATGCGTCCGAGTTTTCAGGTGTGTTACACATCAGAGGCGAGCGTGTCGACGGTTTTCGCGTCCTGCGTACGGCGTCTCCCGCAGTGCCGAACGCGATCGCCGCCTTCCTGCTTTACCTGCGCAACGAAACCAACAAGATTCCGCATGTCTACTTTGGCTGGAGCGAAGGCAACCCTCTTTCATATCTCTTCAAATACGTCGCCTTTGGCGAAGGCGACACTGCCCCGATTACACACGAAGTCCTGCGCCAGGCTGAGAAAGACCCGGAACGTCGTCCCACTGTTCATGTCGGCGGCTAACAAAATCGGCGACTGTCGGGAATGTTTCAGGTCCTCAATCAAGCACCTTGCTTTCACTCGAAGCCGGCTGTACCATCCCGTTGTTAAATAACTGTCTGCCAAAGTCAGAAGTCGGATTAGCCGGTTCTGACGCGGGGGAACCAAAGGTCTCGTAACATTGAGACCCGGGGCGCATCGTGAGTCTGAACTCACGTAGAACACTTCCAGTTCGAGCCCGTCAGCTAACCTCGTAGGCGTATTGGGAAGGGCAATGATCGAACCATCCAGTTCTATGCGGGTGTCAGACCTCTCGTTTGACGCCACGTCCATACCTGCCAACCAATCCGCAGACATCGACGTGTTTTTTTGGAGGTCGAAGTGCGTAAGACACTGAAACGATTTCTGGTTGGCAGAGCTTTGCGCAGTGAGCAGGCCGCCCATGAGCGCCTCGGAAATAAAACCGCACTCGCAGTCTTTTCCTCGGATGCCCTTTCCTCCGTCGCTTACTCAACTGAGGCTATCCTGCTCGTGCTGGTGGCGGCGGGCTCAACCACTCTTATTTATTTGCCTCCAATCGCTATCGGACTAACGCTCCTGCTCGCGATTCTGGTGCTCTCCTACAAGCAGACTATTCATGCTTATCCATCGGGAGGCGGTGCCTACATTGTGGCCAAGGATAATCTGGGAACTCAGGCGGGGCTGATCGCTGCTGGTTCACTCCTGGTTGATTACATACTCACAGTCGCGGTGTCGGTGTCAGCGGGAGTGGCTGCCATCACCTCGGCTGCTCATGGGACCCGTTTTGAGTTCCTGCAGAATCATCGCGTGCTGATCTGCATCTTCTTTGTAGGATTCATAGCAGTAATCAATTTGCGAGGTGTTCGCGAGTCCGGTGCATTCTTTGCTGGACCGACTTACTTGTTTATTTTTTCAATGCTGGCGCTAATCGTAGTGGGGTTCTTTCGCTATTTCACCACCCATCAGATGATGCCGATTCCCGAAAAGCTCTACTTTGATGAGTCGGTGGGCAGCGTAGCTCATCATCTGCTGACCGGCGGAGCACTGCTCTGGTTATTGCTGCGGGCGTTTGCCGCGGGCTGTACTGCTTTGACAGGGGTGGAAGCTATCTCTAATGGGATTCCTGCTTTCAAAGCGCCGGAATCAAAGAACGCCGGCTCTACACTGGGTTGGATGGCGCTGGTCATGACCACGCTGATCCTGGGGACGGGATTCCTCGCTTTCAAGATTCAAGCCCATCCGCTACCGGAGGAAACACTGGTTTCTGCAATGGCCCGTTTTACTTTTGGTGGCGGAACGATCTATTTCATTATTCAAGCGGCTACAGCCGGTATCCTGGTGCTGGCAGCCAACACTTCATTTGCCGATTTTCCGCGGTTGGCTAGCTTACTTGCCGCCGATCGGTTTTTGCCGAGACAGTTAGCCAGCCGCGGCGACCGCCTGGTCTTTTCAAATGGCATTCTGATCCTGGCCTTATTAGCCTCGGGACTCATCCTGCTCTTCAGAGGAAATGAGCAGGCCATGCTGCCCTTGTATGCGCTGGGAGTTTTTATCTCTTTCACTCTGTCCCAGGCAGGGATGGTAGTGCACTGGTTGCGACTGCGCCGCGTTGACGAAGCAAAGCGGCTGATCAGAGCACAGGAAGAAATTCATCGCACCGAAAACAGTGAAAGCGGCGCCGCGAGTCATGAGGACGTAAGACTTGAAGCCATTGATCTGGACGTGGGAGGGAACTGGTTCACCTCAATTCTGGTGAACGGAGTCGGGGCCACCATCACTTTCCTGGTGCTAATCGTCATCATCCTGACGAAGTTCACGCATGGTGCATGGGCAGTTTTGGTTCTGATTCCCCTACTGGTAGTAATGTTCCGCTCAATCCGGACGCACTATCTCGAAGTCGCGCGGCAACTCTCGACGGAAGGCCTTGTTCCGGTCACTGCTATCAGGCCTCATCAGGTGTTGGTTCCCATCTCCGGAATTCATCGGGGAGTGATTCACGCTTTTGAATACGCAAAATCAATCGCACCCGGGCAGGTGACGGCGGTGTATGTCGATTTTAATGAAGAGGCCACGCTCAAGCTGAGTGAAAAGTGGGATGTCTGGGGCGAGGGGGTTAATCTGGTTGTGCTGCAATCGCCGTATCGCTCACTAACGCGGCCACTGTTGCGATATATTGAACGTGCCACGCGTCAGGTAGAGAATCAAATGACGACAGTGCTCGTGCCGGAATTCGTGCCCGCCAGATGGTGGCACCAGTTACTGCACAATCAGAGTTCGCTCTTGTTGAAGGCCGCTTTGTTATTTAAGAGAGGCGTTATCGTGACCAGTGTACCCTACCATCTGAATAAGTAGCTGTAGTCCGCGGGTGCAGGCTTCAGCCAGCGTCAGCGGTGCCATCTGCCCCTCGGGCCGCTAGAAAACAGGTGCGGCAGTAAACGGGGCGACCCTGGGATGGATAAAAAGGGACAGTGGTTTGCTGGCCGCATTGGGCACATTGAACTGAAACTTCGATTCGTTGCCGGACGCCTGATGATTGGGCCGCGGCAATCGCCGCCAGGCGCTCATTTTTTGCCTGCTTGCACCCCTTGCAACGTTTAGGTTCGTTCTGCAGCCCCTTGTCATGGAAAAAAACCTGTTCACCAACGGTCCAGATGAAGCTTTCGCTGCAGTCAACACATCTGATGTTGCGATCTTCGAACTCGCTTTCGCTGTCAATGGGTGTTGCCCTGATTTTTTCTTCTGTTACAACCTGAGTTTGTTCCATCATGGTCTGCTCCCCTGGGCACGTTCACGGAAAAAGGTTAGGTTTCAAACACGCCGGGAGTTACTTCGGAATGTTCGTGTCTCAAAAAGGTCGACGCTTTTCGACGCGAGGAACCAGGGATAATTCCCACAAGGCGGCTTTTTTTCGGCCCAAAAGTATAACTATGTCGAAACCGTGTCAAGACTTATCGGGCATTTCGGCTGACCTTTCTTTGTTCGGGCTGGAGAGTCTCTAAGAAAATGAAAATACTTATCATCGGATCAGGAGGCCGAGAGCACGCTATTCTCTGGACTCTACAGCAGAACTCAGGCAGTCCTTTGGATCTTTATTGCGCGCCAGGCAATGCAGGCATTGCTCAACTGGCCCAGTGTGTTCCTGTCCCCGTTACCGACATCGCAGCTTTGATTGCACTAGCAGAGTCCGAAAAAATCGATCTCACTTTCGTTGGGCCTGAGGGTCCATTGGCTACCGGAATAGTCGATGAATTTATAGCGCGAGGCTTGAGAATTGTTGGTCCATCAAAAGCAGCGGCGCGGCTTGAAGCAAGCAAGGGCTTTGCCAAAGAGTTCATGCTGCGCCATGGGATTCCGACGGCAGCGTTCAGGATTGCAAACTCAGCTGATGAAGCTATCGCCATCCTGAATAGTGGTGCCTTCGGACCACCCGATAGTTCGGTCGTTGTGAAGGCCGATGGACTGGCTGCCGGCAAAGGCGTAGTCGTAGCCCCAACCAAGAGAGACGCCGAAATAGCAGTGCGACAATTGCAGGACGGATCTCTCGTAGATCCACAGGCCGCCGGACAGATTCTGATCGAGGAAACATTGCAGGGCAGGGAGGTCTCGCTGCTGCTTTTCTCTGATGGCCGCGATTATGCGCTGATGCCCGCAGCGCGCGATCATAAACGCATCGGTGAAGGAGACACCGGTTCCAACACCGGAGGCATGGGAGCTGTCACCGACAGCTCTGTGCTTGACCCGGATTTGTTGGCCGTCGTCACGCGCACAGTTGTTGAACCTACCCTCGCGGGCGCCAGCGCCGAAGGCTTTCCCTTCTGCGGCGTACTGTTCATTGGTCTGATGTTGACTGACGCGGGACCCCGCGTACTCGAGTACAACGTGCGCTTTGGCGATCCTGAAGCGCAGGCCATCCTCGTTCGCCTGCGCAGCGATCTCGCAGAAATATTTTTTGCGATGGCAGAAGGGAGTTTGGCGACCAAGAAGGTTGAATGGTCCGACCAGTCGTCCGCTTGCGTGGTTCTCGCGAGCGCGGGTTATCCAGGCAAGCACCAGAATAACGAAGTGATCTCAGGGCTTGAAATTTCGCCGACCAGCGGCGATGTCCAGGTCTTTCACGCCGGCACTGCCCGGTCTGAAGATGGCGCATGGCTTACGTCAGGAGGACGCGTGCTTGGCGTGACGGCTGCGGGAGACGACTTACCGCAAGCGCTGCAGGCGGCTTATCAGCGTATCTCGAGTATTCACTGGGGCGGCATGCAGTACCGGCGGGACATCGGAAGTTCGCCAGCGGCGGGTGGCAAGGCAGCGGGGTGAAGAACTTGTAACCTACATTCCGGGAAGTAGGTACGACTGTCCTTCTGGATGCCTGCGCGGAACACCTGCTATACTTCTGCCCACATGCGGGTAGTTGCAACAGTCTGCTACGCCTCTTCGTACAAACACCGGCGCAGTAGCTGCCATTGGTAACAATTTGCTGATTAGCCCCCACTGCAAGATCGCATTACCTGGGAGCGGCTGAAGGAGACGGAAATGGGATTATGGAGCAGAGTTAAGCGCTCGGTGCGCGCACTGTTCGGCGGGATTATCGAAAAGACTGAAGATCCAGAACTGATTCTTCAGCAGACGATTCGTGACATGCGCGACCGTGTGCCCGAGTTGAATAATTCCGTGGCCCAGGTGATGGCGACAGAAAAACTTCTGGCCAAGAACAAAGAGCGTTTGGGGACGCAGGTGGTCGAACTGGATTCGAAGATCCGAGCCTCAGTAAAGATGGGCCGTGATGACATTGCCACAGCATACATTGGCCAATTGCAACAGGCCCAGATGGATCATCAGAAAACCAGTCAGCAACTGGAGCACGCCGAGCTGGCATCAAAGCAAGCGCTCAAGGCTCGTGATAATTATGTGCTCCAGATGCAGCGCCGCACCGCCGAAGCGATGCAGCTGATCAATCAGTCGAAGCAGGCCAAGCTGCAGGAGCAACTGGCGCAGACGATGGCCAGCTTCCAGCTTGGCGACGATGCCTCGACGTTCAACGAGATGCGCGACAAGATCGATCGTCGTGCTGCTGCCGCCGAAGCGAAATTGCAACTTGGTTCGGCCTCGGTCGACACCCAGATGCAAGAAATCGAGCGCGAAGCAATGGATATGCAGCTACAGGACAAGTTACTTACTTACAAGCGTGAAATGGGTCTGCTGAGTGCGGGTAGCTCGGGCCAGGCGGCTTTGCCGGCTGAGGGTGAGACTGCCGATACAAAGTCAGTTATCAATGAAGGCGCGGGTAACAATTAGGTCGGTTGTCCGTTCTCGATATCTTTCACAGCTTATGGCCCAGCTTCCGAAGATCGATCTCAAGTATTTGAAAGAGGCTTTTAAGGAGCCCGTCAATTTTTGGGGCATGGCGGGTTTTGCAGTCGCTGCGGCTTATGTTCAGGATGTGACACCACTCGTGGCCGCTCTGGCCGCCGAAGGTCTTTATTTAGTCACTGTGCCAGCTACCAATTTCTATCGCCGTTTGGTTGACCGTCGCGAAAAGCAGCGTTTGCACAAGCTGCATGATCAGCGGCGCGAAGCGCAGATCAAGGGCTTCGATCCGCGTGAGCGCGAAGCGGTTGAATATCTGCGCTGGATGAAAAATCAGATCTATTCCAATTACCGGAAGTTTACCGGCACTAACGAGATTCCCGGAAACATTCAAAGCCTGGATTCGCGCTGGGAGGATTTCGTCGATCTGCTCGATGTCTATCGGCGCCGCAAACACCATCTTCGTTCGATTAACCGCCAGGCCGTGCAGAATCAGTTGGTCCAGGCAGAGCGGGCGATCGAAAGCTCGCGCGATGATCGAGAAAAGCGCGTGCAGCAAGCCAACGCCGGGATTCTAAAACGCCGGGTGGCTGCCTTCAACGATATCGAACGTTCTGTCAAGCTGGTCGAAGGTCAGTTGCAGTCGATTGAGAATTTCTTTGGTCTGGTTAACGATCAGGTTGTGACGCTGCCGACACCTGAGCGCGTGTCGTCACTGGATTTCGAACAGCTCAGCGATTCCATTGCGATGACCAAGCAAATGCTCGAGGAAACCTCTGATGTTTTTGCCGCCCTCGATACTCACAATCGCGAGCTGGGGAATTACGAATTGTTGTTGTCCAACACCGCCCCCTCGAAATAGCGTCCAGCGAAGTAAGAGCCGCGGATAACGCGGAGCAGGCTCCGATTTGCATGGCTCCACTTCGGTTCATATCCTCCCTTTAACGCAGCCCCCAATCTCACCAACCAAACAACTGAAGTTTGTCGAACGACTGTGTGCCGACCTATAATTGCACCGCGTCCGGGGAGCCGGCTACGGGCCTCAGAGATGGCGGTGCGGTCGCGAAAACGACCGTCAGTCAGTAACTTAGTTCTTAAGGTGGAGTCTTAAGAAGCACACCCTATAGCATTGAAAAAAAAGATGACCACAATATGTTGACATCGAGTTTCCAAAGATGTATATTCCGCTCCGCTTTGAACGAAGAAGGGTTGCTGGAGCAGCGGCGGGTACTCAGGGCCGCGCTCTAGAGGGATTTCTATCCCTTCGTGTAAGCCAACCGCAGTATCCGCTACCCATTCGATTACGCACCCTGGTTCGGTATTTGAGGGTGTCAAACTAATTTTGAAACTCCTATTTGCTTGCGTCGCTCCGGCGTGAGAAAGGCAGAGAAGATGAGCGCAGCTATCGGCAGTAAGACCCCCAACACGAATATTTCTACCGCCACGACTTCCAACCCAACGGCCCCACGCAAGATCCCCGTGCTGGGCCTGAACGCGAAGCGTGTAATCAGCAAGCGGTATTCGCTGAAAGATAAGAAAGCGGTAGCGATAGAAGAGTGGTCCGATATCGTGCGTCGTGTAGTCGGTCATGTTTCCGCAGCAGAAAAAGATCCGGCGCGGCGCGATGAGTTTTTTACCACCATGTCCGAAGTAATGTTGGCGCGCGAGTTCATACCGAACACTCCCTGCCTCGTGAATGCCGGCCGGGCCAATGGACAGTTGGCGGCCTGCTTCGTGCTCGAAGTGCCTGATTCGATAACTGGAATTATGGATCACGCGAAGGCCGCGGCCACCATTCATCAAACCGGCGGCGGCACCGGCATGACCTATGAATTTCTGCGACCATCAGGTTCGCTGGTTGGTTCCACTCGTGGAGTTGCGTCGGGTCCCGTCTCTTTCATGAACATCGTCAACCAGGTTACTGACGTGGTCAAACAAGGTGGCGTGCGACGCGGCGCGAACATGGGCATGATGCGTGTGACGCATCCGGATGTGCTGCGGTTCATTCATGCCAAGAACGATCAGCATTCGCTGACCAACTTCAATATCTCTGTCAACGTGACTGACGATTTTCTGAGGGCGGTTGATAACAACGACTGGTTTCAACTGGAATTCCATGGCGAGCCCTGGACGGATTCAATCTATGATCCGGTACGCGAAGGCGAGTACCTGCTGTATCGCCGTCCGGACGGAACGACCGTGACGTTCCCGGATCGTCAATCGTTTTTGAGCGCTGACCTCTCGAACTGCACCATTGAAGAACCGCCTCGTCCGGGGATGGTCTTTGCCCGGGACATCTGGAACCGCATCATTGCCAGTGCGCACAAGTACGCCGAGCCCGGCATCGCCTTTATTGACGAAGTAAACCGGCACAATCATTTGATGAATTCGCTCGGTCCGATCTATTCGTGCAATCCCTGCGGCGAACAATTCCTGCATTTCTCCAACTCGTGCAATTTGGGTTCAATCGATTTGAGCAAGTTTTACGATCGCGAGCAGGAGCAGATTGACTGGGATCGTCTGCGAGAGGTCACACACCTCAGTACGCGCTTCCTCGATAACGTGATTGATACCTGTGCCTGGCCGCTGCCCGAAATCCACGATGTAGTCCATCGCACTCGCCCGGTTGGACTGGGAATTATGGGCTTTGCGGATCTTTGCCTGAATCTGAAAGTAACTTACGGCACGCCCGCTTCGATTGATTTGATGGAAGAGATGATGAGCTTTGTGCGCCGCGAAGCCTGGGTCGAGAGTCTTCGTCTGGGCTCCGAGAAAGGTGTCTTTCCCGATCTCGAACCGAACAAAGAGGCCTATGGTGAATTCCTCTACAACAACATCGGCATTTCTCGAGACGTGCCGCTGACGCCGCGCAACTATGAAGTAACTACGATTGCGCCGACCGGCACAATTTCGCTGGTAGCGGAAACTTCATCGGGCATCGAGCCTAATTTTTCCTGGGCCTATGTGCGCAAGGACACGCTGGGCACGCGCACTTATGTCCATACCCTCGCAGCCAACGCTCTAGGTATTGATGTTGACCAGACGGATGGCGATTCAATCGATTACGCTGCCACTTACGTGTGTGAACACGAGAGCGAGCTGCCGGATTATTTTATCTCGGCCATGAACATCAGCGCCGAGCAACATGTTCACGTGCTGGCTGCGGCGCAGCGCAACGTTGATAACAGCGTTTCAAAGACCTGTAACGGCGCCATCAACGATACCGTTGAGTCAGTGGATGCGCTCTACCGGTTGGCGCGCCAGCTTGGTTGCAAGGCCGTCAGTTACTATCGCGACGGGTCTCGTGACAACCAGGTACTGACCTCGATGAAGGCGGAGGATAAGAGTGAAGCTGTCAACGCCGAAGTGTTGGACGCTCCGCCCGCCACGCACGCTGACGCGGCACATGTGATGGCGATTGATCCGGAGGCCGAAGGATTGGTGCGGGCAGAAGCCGGAGCAGTGATCAGGGAAGATGCCGATGCCGAAGCAAGGGCCGAAGCAACGCAGATAAGCAGACTGCAGACCGCCAGCAGTCTTAACGCTCCTGAGTTGGCAGCGATTCGTATCGAGCGCCCGCGTGAACTGAGCGGCGCTACCTGGCAGATTCCTTTTGATGGACAAAACCTTTACGTCACCGTCAATCATGATGGGCACATGATTCAGGAAGTGTTTGCCACCGGGCCAATCAGCGGCGGCGTGGGCTTGCTCGCGTCGAAGATGTTGCGTGGCGGTTTCGATGCCGCTGAAGTGGCATACAGTCTCAACAAGGTTACCGGTACACACGCGGTCTGGTTCAATCAGCGCCTGCTGACTTCACCGGAGCAGGCAGTGGCCGAGTGCATCATGATCACGAACCGTCGACTCAATCACAACCCGGACTCGGCCCGCGCCCTGGCCAAGCAACAGGCGGCCTCTCCCTCGACGCCGAGCGCTGCAAATGTCACCGGGGCAATCATGTCCAACATGATTGGCATCTGTCCCGAATGCAAAGGCCAACTCGAACACGCCAGTGGCTGCGACATCTGCCGCGATTGCGGTTACTCAAAATGCAAGTAGCCGACTTGATTTTTGCGTAGTCGTTAATAGCGCGTGCGGCCAAGTTAGTCGCACGCGCTTTTTCATTGGCGCCAAGCTCGTCAAGTCACTCCACATCGTCATAGCGATGTCTCACCCTCCAGTATGGGTTTTTCAGCCGCTCCGGCTATGATTCTTTCAGGTATGGCCAGTACGTTTTTGAGAACGGCGAACGGGCCATCGACCATGGCTATGAAGATGGTTACAAAACCGGACAAACCGACGGTAAGAAGTCGAAGAGCTACAGTGCAGAGCGTTCCCACTACTTTCACGACGCCGGTTTCGGCAATTACAGCGAAGCCTACCGCTCTGGATTTTCCCGTGGATATAGGGACGGTTATCGCGCGGGCCACTACGACGCAGGGCGATAAAGTATCTGAAGTTTGGCCGCGGATGAACGGGGATAAAGAGGATCTGAGTTTAGATATTAGCTACCGATAGACACAGATAAAACGGATCGGGAGGAAAACTTTTTCAACGAAGACCGCCGCCGGATTTAGTTAGTAGGTCCGGAATCTGTTGGTCTGAGGAATGCCGCGACAGCGATAGTCGCGGCATTTTTGTTCCAGTCTCAGATGTCTAAACCCGCTGCGGCCAGGGCATTTCCACATGCTTCATGCTTGTTTCATCGCCTCGGCGGCCAGTCATTAACGTGAGTGCTGACGTGAAACACCAATGCAAGCTAACGGGAAAGCGGTGCGACGCGTTATTCTCTTAGTTGTTCGCGCACAGTAATCCAGTTTTTGAAAATGGCATGGCATGACGCAGGACTTTAACGCCGGCATCGACATTGGTGGCACCAAGATCGCCTGTGCGATAGCCTCTGATGATGGTGCATTGATCGAGCGCAGATCGCTTGCGACAAACCCGGATAGCTCTCCAGATATCCTGATAAGTGAAGTGCTCGAGATGCTCGCGAGTCTTGCGCAACAGCATGGCGGGAGATTGGCAGCGATTGGAATTGGCTGCCCGGGGCCACTGGATCTTCAACGCGGGCAGGTGCTGGCGCCGCCCAACATGCCGCGCTGTTGGTGGCAATTCCCGTTGCGCACGTTTGTTGAGGAGCGGATGGGCTTAACCGTCACCGTCGAGAACGATGCCAATGCAGCCGCGCTGGGCGAGCATCTTTATGGAGCCGGCCGTGGTTATCCGGATATGGTTTATCTGACTATTTCAACCGGCATCGGCGGGGGCATCATTGCGGACAACCGTCTGGTGCATCGTGAAGGCGAGGCGGGACACGTGATGGTGCGACCCGATGGCGCGCTCTGTGGTTGCGGCGCGCACGGCTGTCTTGAAGCCGAATGCTCCGGGACGTCTATCGCACGTCGAGCCAGACAAGCATTGAGTAAGGGAGATGCAGCGAGCAGATTGCGCGCGGTCAAACAATTGACCGCGAGCGAGGTCGTCGCAGCTGTCCGGGAAGGCGACGAAGTCGCAGGTGAGATCTGGCGGGAGACGATCGAACTTATGGCTAATGGCATCGGCAGCATCATCGCGCTGCTGGCGCCCCAGGCTGTCATCCTCGGCGGTGGCGTCGCAGCCGGAGCAGGAGAGCTGCTGCTGGGACCACTGCGGGCGGAGTTGAAGCAACGCGTGCGCATTGTAAACATGAACTCGGTGGCAGTTTTGGGGGCCGGCCTGGGGGCTGACAGTGGATTATATGGCGCACTGGCTCTAAGGAAACAAAACGCCGGTTAAGAGAGAAACAGATATGAAGATTGTGAAGACAAATCCCTTCAGTGATCAAAAGCCAGGCACCTCAGGCTTGCGTAAGAAGACCCGCGTGTTTATGCAGCCGACCTATCTGGAGAACTTCGTGCAGGCTATCTTCAACACCGTGCGCGAAGATCATCCCGAAGGTTTCACGGGTGAGACCATCGTGGTCGGAGGAGATGGCCGGTATTTCAACCGGGCCGCCACTCAGACGATTCTGCGTATGGCTGCGGCCAATGGTGTCGGCCGCATATTGGTCGGACGCGATTGCCTGCTGTCCACGCCCGCTGCTTCCGCTGTGATTCGACGCCGCGGAGCACTCGGCGGATTGGTCTTGTCTGCCAGTCACAATCCCGGCGGGCTCGATGCGGACTTTGGATTGAAGTACAACGTCAGCAACGGCGGTCCCGCTCCCGAAGCAATCACGCAGCGCATTTACGAGCACACACTCAAGCTCACTGAGTATCTAACCATCGAGCATGACGATCTCGACTTGCAACGAGAGGGCAGCGTAGAACTTGGCGGTACCGAAGTCGTAGTCATTGATCCGTTGGCGGATTACACGGCCGTGTGCGAGGAACTCTTTGACTTTGAAGCTCTGCGAGCGCTGTTTAAGGGTGGCTTTCGGATGCAGTTCGATGCGATGAATGCCATCACCGGGCCCTACGCGCATCACATTCTCGAAGAGCTACTTGGCGCCGCTGCGGGGACGGTCATTAATGGAACTCCGCTGGAGGATTTTGGCGGTCTGCATCCGGATCCAAATCTGGCGCACGCGGAAGAACTGGTAGCGCACTTGAACGGACCCGATGCCCCGAACCTGGGCGCAGCCTGCGATGGGGATGGCGATCGAAACCTTATCCTGGGACCAAACTTTTTTGTGACTCCGGGTGATTCGCTGGCGCTGATCGCTGAACACGCACAGCAGTCGATTCCCGGATATCGCGCCGGCCTCGCCGGTGTGGCTCGTTCAATGCCGACGAGCACGGCCGTCGATCGAGTAGCGAAAGGGCTGGACGTGCCCTGCTACGAGACCCCGACCGGCTGGAAATTTTTCGGCAATCTGATGGACGCGGGGCTTTGCACTATTTGCGGCGAAGAAAGCTTTGGCACTGGCTCAAATCACGTACGTGAAAAGGACGGCTTGTGGGCGGTCTTGTGCTGGATTTCAATTTTGGCGGTAAGCGGTAAGCCGGTTGCCGAAGTAGTGCGCGAGCACTGGCAGCGATTTGGCCGCAGCTATTATCAGCGACATGATTACGAAGGTCTGGAGCTGGCCGCCGCGACAAAAATGATCGAAGAATTGAGGGCCAAACTTTCGACTTTCCTCGGGACGTCAATCGCTGGCAGCGTAGTGACGCATGCCGATGACTTTAGTTATACGGATCCTGTCGACGGCAGTGTAAGCGCTCACCAGGGTCTCAGGCTGTTGCTCGAAGATGGCTCGCGAATTATTTGCCGGTTGTCGGGGACCGGAACTCAAGGTGCGACTCTGCGCCTTTACGTTGAGCGCTACCTGAAGGATGGAGGGCTTGGCGATATCGACGAAGTGCTGAAGCCGCTGATAGCCGCGGCCCGGGAGTTACTCGAATTGCGGGCGCATCTCGGCCGGGAAGAGCCGACACTAATTACTTAGGAGCCGGGCTAAGAGTAGAAAGAGGCGAGGTGGGAAATCCGATCGACCAGTCCAAACCGTAATTATCTGTGAGTACGCGATCTGATCATGTTTGGAGACGGCCAATGAATAGACGAAATTTTTTATCGGTGGCAGTTGCAGCGGGAGCGCTGGCGGGGCTTTCAAGTCTGTCGCCGGGTTCTTTATTTTTGAATGTCAGCGCGCAAACTAACCGCGCTAAAGGAATAAAAAAAGTGATCAAATCAGACGCTGAATGGAAAGCAATTCTTACTCCGGACCAATACCAGGTGGCGCGCCAGAAGGGAACTGAGGCGCCGTTTTCAAGTCCGCTCAATGAGACTCACGACAAGGGGGTATTCGAGTGCGTCTGCTGCGCCCTGCCGTTGTTCAGTTCCGAAAACAAGTTCGATTCCGGCACGGGCTGGCCCAGTTTCTGGAAGCCCCTAGCCAAAGAAAATGTACATGAGCAAGTTGATCGCAGCCTTTCGGAAACGAGAACCGAGGTCCTGTGTGCGCGCTGCGATGCACACGTGGGCCATGTTTTTGAAGACGGTCCCAGGCCCACAGGGTTGCGCTATTGCATGAACGGTGTGGCGCTAAAGTTTGTGAAGCAAGAAAACGCGTAGGGTTGCGCTGAATCGCCGGGGCTCGCGAATAGATCTATCCGCGCGCCCCTTGGTTCAGCTAGTCGTCTTTAGATCTGTTGAGGTTCAGTCAGGCTGGCGATGGCGATAATCAGTTCATCTGGCTCGATAGGCTTAGGCACAAACATGTTGAAACCGGCCGACAGGGCGCGCGTGCGATCTTCGATTCTGACATAAGAAGTCAACGCTACTGCCGGGATCTGCCGTCCTTTTTCCGCCTCGATTGCCCGCACCTTTCCGATTAATGAATAGCCATCTTCACCCGGCATCGCGAGATCAGATACGAGCACATCCGGCTTGAACCACTCCAATACCTCCAGCGCTTCAGCTACCGAAGATGCGGTTTGCACCTGGGCGTGGGATTCGTTTAGCGAAACCGTCAGGAGTTGCAGCGTATCTTGATCGTCATCGACTAAGAGAACCTGTACGTCATCGAGAAAAGGAACGGGTTCGCTAGTCGGCCTTTCTTCGTCAACCTTTCGCAGCGACCCGGTTCCTGAGCGCCGGTACCTGGCGCGCTCACGCGCCAGCGGCAATTTGATGGTAAAGGTTGAACCCTGGCCTTCGCCTTCGCTTTGAGCAGCAACTGTACCGCCATGCAATTCAGTCAGATGACGCACGATACCCAGCCCCAACCCGAGGCCGCCGACTTTTCTCGTGCTGGAGGCATCGGCCTGACGGAAGCGGTCGAATACAAAAGGCAAAAATTCAGGTTTGATTCCCTGTCCCGTATCAGAGACTCGCAACTGAACACTGGACTCAACGCGCTCCAACTGCACACTGACGCTACCGCCGTGGGGAGTAAACTTGATGGCGTTTGAGAGCAGGTTCCAGACGACCTGCTGCAAACGACTCGAGTCACCGAGAGTTAGTCGCGCAGAAGGATCCAGGGTAACGCTAAATTCAATGCCTTTTGCTTCGGCGGCCAATTGCACTGCGTCGATGGCTGCGTTAATCACTGCGGCGACGTCAACCGGCTCCATCTCCAGCCGCAGTTTGCCGCTAATCATGCGCGAAACGTCCAGAATGTCCTCAACCAGTTGGGCCTGGGCTTTGGCGTTGCGATGAATCGTCTCTAGGGCGCGCTCCGAGACGGCGGGATCTAACCGGCCATTCCGCAACATGTGTGACCAACCCATGATGGCATTGAGTGGCGTGCGCAATTCATGAGAAACGGTTGCCAAGAATTCGTCTTTCATGCGGTTGGCCGTTTCAGCTTCTGTGCGCGCCAGTCTCTCTCGAACAAGAGAATCACGCAGCTCTTCTTCCGCTCTCGTGCGCTCGGCAATTTCCGCTTCCAGTGATCTGGCCTTTTGCTGCAACTCGAGCACGGCCCGCAGTTGTTGGTCCCACGTTTCCAACGCGGTAAAACTTTCGGTCGGAATAACCTCAGTATGTTGGGCACACACCTTCAAGAGGGGCTCCGCCTGATGTTGAGCACTAAACAGATTGAGAGGGTAGGCGCAGAACAAAAGGAAAGCCTGAGTTTTGGCTAAATCATTCCAAAGCTCCTCAAGGCAAATAGCTTCATTACATTTTCCCGCGGCCCAGAGAAGCGCGACCATCTCTCCGAAGACGCGGACTGAACGACCGCCCTGGGATGCTTCGGTGACGAGGGGGCCGATGACTTGCTTAAATCGAGCTGCATCCGGGGCCCCATCGACCATGAATTGCTGCAGTGTGTCGGCAGCATCCAGATTGAGGTACCGCCCGTCAGCGATCGCTTCAAATACATCCAGGCCCGCAGTGGTTAACAGCTCGTCGAGTGCTGCCCGATGAACTGGTGTCGCCACGATTATGACCGCGCCTCCAGCGTCGAGCCCGGTCACTACAAAATCCTTCAATGAGTTTAAGAGGTATGGATCCGCATCATAAAACTGAGCGTAGTGAGCCCCGTGCTTCTTTTCGCTCCAGCTGTGCGGGGCAGCGAAATGAGACACGATACTCTCGGGGCTGGCGCCTAAAATATCGTAGCTGGAGTTACGGTCGCCGTTGAGTTTGATCAAATAAGCCTCCGAGGTTCTCGCAGCCTCCCAAAATCAGTCGTATTCTATCCTTTCTGAATGTTCCCGGCCACTCCCTTTCTTAAGTGGTCTTGTGGTTTTTTTGTGTCGGATGAATGGGTGCGGCATCAGCCGGTCAGCCAAGTCTTACAGAACTATTACCCCTCAACTTCCCGTTTGCGGCTAAGGTAACAAGCGCGAACTCACCGATTTTCCAAATGTTCTTCCCACGTTGCGCTGTCTGTTGGTGGTGAACAAGGAGAAAGACTTTGAAAGTTCTACTGATAAATCCGGAATTTCCCGATACCTATTGGAGCTTCCGTCACGCTTTGCCATTCGAGGGAAAGCGCTGCGCCTTCCCACCGCTCGGACTCCTGACCGTTTCAGCGCTGCTGCCAAAATCCTGGGAGCGGCGCCTCGTCGACCTGAATGTGCGCGCCCTGAAAGACTCGGACATTGCGTGGGCTGACATCGTTTTTGCCACCGCTATGCTGGTGCAGAAGGATTCTCTGCGAGAGGTCGTGCAACGCTGTAAGAAGGCAGGGAAGAGAGTTGTCCTGGGCGGCCCCTATGTCACTACCACGATTGAAGATCTTCCGGAAGCTGATCACATATTTCTCGGCGAAGCCGAAACCACCTTGCCGCAGTTCGTGCTGGATCTGGAACGAGGCGAAGCCAAACGTTCTTACAAGGCTGCCGAGCGTCCACCGCTTTCGCTGACGCCGATCGCCGATTTTCATCTTGCGGAAATGAAGCACTACAGCGCGATGTCGATTCAGTATTCGCGTGGTTGCCCCTTCAGTTGTGAGTTTTGCGACATCATTGAAATCTACGGACGAGTGCCGCGCACCAAGAGCAATCAGCAAGTGTTGGCGGAGCTGGATGTGTTACGGAATCTCGGCTGGCGGGGCACAGTCTTTATTGTCGATGACAATTTTATCGGTAACAAAAAGAACGTGCGGCACCTGTTACCGGATCTTACTCGCTGGCAGGAAGAGAACCGACACCCGTTTTCCCTGCTCACTGAAGCGAGTGTGAATCTTGCCGACGACGAGGAACTGCTGGGTAACATGCGCGCCGCAGGATTCCGCCGGGTCTTTCTGGGGATTGAAACGCCAGTTGAAGAGAGTCTGAAGGAAGCTCAAAAGCCACAGAACCGCGGCAACCTGCTGAACTCAGTCAAGCGCATTCAAAGTTATGGAATGGAAGTCATGGCCGGCTTTATAGTGGGCTTTGACAATGATCCGGAGGATATTTTTGATTTACAAATCAACTTTATTCGCGAGAGCGCTATTCCGCTGGCCATGGTTGGATTGCTGAATGCGCTGCCGGACACGCAATTGTGGAAGCGACTTGAGCGCGAGGGGCGCCTGCTCGGCGAAGCTTCGGGAAACAATACTGTGTGCACCTTCAATTTCGTGACGCGAATGGATCCGGCGCGTCTAATCGCCGGCTATCAAACCATCATGCGTACGATCTACAGCCCCGCCGAATACTACCGGCGCGCGCTTGATTCAATGAAGAGAACTCAGCAGACCACTTCTGAGCCACAGCACTATGATGTTCTGAACAGCGTCGCATCCCTGCTGCGCATTGCGTTCCGGCTCGGTGTTTTGGACAGCGAACGAAAAGAATTCTGGCGCTTCCTGGCCAACACCGCCACTAGACACCATCGAAAACTGGCAGAGTCGCTCAGGCTGGCGGCTATGGGATATCACTTTCGCAAACTAAGTGAGCTGTACGGCACGAATTAACGCCAGCCGCGCTGCTCAGGGCTTTTGAGCTTATGTGTGATACACTGCAACCGTCTTAGTTGGTTCTTTCGAAAATCACTCTCGACATCAGGATCCACGCTCAGCGTTTCCCTCCTCGTGCCGTCCGGTGCTTTCCAAATGCGACTAGCGCCGAGGAGACTTCGATGTCAGCAAGCACGCCATTCCGATTTGGATCAAGGCAGGGACCACTTCCCGAGTCGATACTCCTCCAAACTTGTGTGACGCGAACAGAATCGAAGTCTTTGGTGAGGTTCCGGCCATGACCCAATTGTGGGCCATGCAGCGCGCCAACGGAGACTGGTTCGCTCTCGATGATCGCGAAGGTTATCGGGTGCCGTTTTTTCAGAGCAGCCGGGACGCGACTCAGGCCCGCGCTTTCAACGTAGATATGCTGGTGTTCCACCCCGTCAAGGTTGATGAGCCAGCCTTACGAGATCTCTGCAAAACAAATGGGACCGGGCCTGTGCATTTTTGGCTCGTTGATCGGGAAGCCGTCAATCTGAAACGAGGCCATCGTATTGAACAAGGGCAATTGGCTGGACTAGCACTGGGGAGGAACGATGGCGAAATTGATTTGGTACTGCCATGACTGTGGAACGGTATTACATCTCTGGCAAGTTCGCTGTCCAAACTGTCGCCACTCCGGAATGAGTTTGTTGCAGGTTGCAGTGCTGGCAATTGTTGGAGTGCCCGCTTTGTTTCTTCTGATTAAATTTCTCTAACGTAACGGCGACGCGTTAATAATAGGATGGAATAGTTTATGGTTGCGAAAAAAGACACTAAGAAAGCTCCTGAGGAAATAGTACATCCCGAGCGATGGCCGGGTATCGACTCGAGCTTCCGGCTAATCATTGTGGCTGCACTGCGCACCAAGCAATTGCTGCACGGCTCTGAGCCACGGATTCAGGCGGATCCGCTGAAGCGACGAAATACCAGTATCGCACTCGAAGAAGTGAAGCGTGGTCTCGTGCCCTTTAGCCGTTTCACCAAGGATGCAGATGGAGTAAGGAGTGAGGTTTTATGAACACGTTAGCGAAACCCCGCGGGTACAACTTTGCTCGACCGGCAGGCAAACCAGCGGCGGTCCCAAGCTCGGAGTTGAATGGTTATTTTAAGATGAACGGCTTACGCATGTATCAGCGATCGGCAGGCACTGAGCCGCGGCTCGGCCAGCCGGTCTTTTATAGCCGGCGCGGCGATGGTCCATATTATCAGTGGAAATACGAGGATGTTGCCGGCCAATGGCGTGGCTCGCGCGTCAGCGTAGCTGACTTTGCGCCCCGCGAACTCTTGATGGCAAATTGGAAGAACGTGCCTGTTACTTTACAGGCGAAGCTCGGCGAACATTATTTGGACTAGTAGGAAATGATCGGTACAACCCTGCCTCGAAGCACCCCCACCGACAGCATGCGACTGAACTGGATCCAGAGCTTTCTGGTCGTAAGTCTGCACGTTAGTGGCTTGCTCTGTTTTTGGTTTTGGCCGCGCAAGATTGATCTGGCGCTCTTCTTTGGCTTTTACCTGCTCACGACCTTTGCCATCGGCATCGGTTATCACCGCTTACTCACACACCGCGGCTTCAAGTGCAACACCTGGCTGCGCCGGATCCTTACCTGGCTGGGCGCCGCCGCTTTGCAGGGTGGTCCAGCGCGCTGGGCGCGCATACATCGCCGGCATCATCAGGCGACTGACAAGCACGGCGATCCTCATACCCCCCTGATGGGTTTTCTGCACGCCCACATGGGTTGGATCATGCGTCATGATGCGGAAGAGGGCAGCGACTATCGTGAACTTGTGCCTGATATTTCCGGCAACGATCCCTGGCTGCGAGTTCTGGATAAGGGCGTTCTGTTTACCTTGCCGTGGTTCCTGACCGGAATCTTCTGCTATGCCGTGGCCGGCTGGCGCGGGGTTCTCTGGGGAACGATCGCGCGCACGCTGACGCTGTGGCACTTTACCTGGTGCATTAACAGCGTCTGTCATGTCTGGGGACAGAGACCGAACAACACCAAAGACGAAAGTCGCAATGTATGGTGGCTCGGCCTGGCAACGTTTGGCGAAGGCTGGCACAATAACCATCACGCGCGACCGACTGCAGCTATCCACGGATGGCAGTGGTATGAAGTTGATTTGTCCGGATACGTAATTCGCATGCTGGCGAAACTGGGCATCATCTGGCAGGTGGTGCGCCCCCCGCGCGAGTTGCGAAGTTAAGATCGACCTCTGCTGGAGCTGCACAGCGTCTCAGCCATGACTGCGGCGAACGATGTCCAGGCAACGGATGTTAAATCAGATAGTTTGGTACTAAGTGTTCGCGCGCGATGCCCGCCCCTAACTCTTCAACACCGTCTTCGGCACCACTAAATAAAATTCGCTACCCGGCCTTTGCGGCTTTGCGCCATCGCGACTTTCGTCTGCTGTGGATGGGCCAGCTTGTCTCAGTCACCGGATCGCAGATGCAGCTGGCGGCGCTTCACTGGCACGTGTGGCTGCTGACCAAATCCGCTTTTGCGTTGGGCATGTTAGGGCTCTTTCGTGGCGCCCCGATTATTCTTTGTTCGCTCGCCGGAGGTGTCTGCGCCGACGCAGTTAATCGCAAGCGCCTCATGATTATCATGCAAAGTGCGATGCTCCTCAGCGCCACTTGCCTGACACTTGTGACGATGACTGGTCTCAGCCGGGTCTGGCCAATTTATCTTTTGACAGCGCTTGCATCAGCGGCTTCGGCGTTTGACACTCCGGCACGCCAATCGTTAATGCCCACGCTCGTGCCGGCACGCGATTTTTCCAACGCAGTCAGCCTCAGCGTGACAGTTTTCTACTTTGCCATGATTGGCGGTCCGGCGCTGGCGGGATTCCTCCTCGCCAGTCATGGACCAGCCATCATCTATGGCATTAATTCCGCTTCTTACCTCGCAGTAATTGCCGCTCTGCTGCTGATGCGGACCAGCGGCAGGCCAGCCGCCAGAGAGGGTGAGGCCGCCTCGCGAGTAAGTTTTGCAGCGCTCAGGGAAGGCGTCGCCTTTGTCTGGAAGACGCCGATCATTGTGCAGACAATGACGCTGGACTTTGCGGCGACTTTCTTTGCTTCGGCGACGGCCCTGTTGCCGATCTTCGCCGATCGAATTCTCAATGTTGGCGCGCGCGGATTCGGATTTCTATCTGCCGCGCCAGCCATTGGAGCGGTTGTCACCGGACTCGTGATGGCCCGCCTGGGAACGTTCCGGCGTCAGGGCAAACTGGTGATTGGCTCGGTTGCGGTATTTGGATTGGCGACGCTGGCCTTTGGATTATCGCGCGTGTTCTGGCTTTCGTTACTGTTGCTCGGACTTGCGGGAGCTGCCGACACCGTGAGCACTGTCCTGCGTCAGACCATCAGACAGTTGGTTACTCCGGATCACTTACGCGGCCGGATGACTTCCATCAACATGGTCTTTTTCATGGGTGGGCCACAGTTGGGTGAGGTCGAGGCGGGCACGGTAGCCGCTTTAATTGGCGCACCGCTCTCCGTTGTGACGGGAGGATTAGGCTCACTGTTGGCCGCCGGCATTGCCTTGATAAAAGCCAGGAGTTTATGGGAGTACGAGGGCGAATCCCAGGATAGCTGACGAAGCAAAGATCATCTTAACTGCACCTCGAAAAGGTTTATTCAACTATGAATGAATGGTTAGCTGCAGAAACCAGCACCCATCAGGATCATGTGATTGCGCACGTCATCGACACCACCGTCCTGGGCTACCTGGTGCTGGATGAATCGCTGCACATTCTGCTCGATATCGGGTTTATATGGACCATCTATCTCGATGGCCAGATGGTCCTGCTTCCGCAAGTCGCAGCTCTCAGCGAGTTGGAGATACCTGATGAAGCGAAGCGTCAAATGGGTCAGGAGATTGAGTTACTGGACCAGGGTGGGCGCACCGTCGAGGGGCTCAAGCACTTGACGCCTGCGCCGGTGGATTGCCTGATTATGGAAGTTACGTTCTCGGCCTGTGATGATCGCCGGCGTCTTGTACTCGTGGCTGAAACCGCAAATCTGATTATTGAGACCTCGCTCAATTCAGGCGAGATTCGAGTCACTCCAGATGGCGGCTGAGGTCTGGACCTTTTGTCAGACTTCAGTTGTCGAAGCGGAGACGAACGATCACGCACGCAACTCCCCTACTGCGAGATCACGACGATTTGATTATCAACCTGCCTGACTCCCTTGACCGCGCGGACGAGTCTTTCAACTTTTCCTTTCATTTCGTCAGATGGAGCTGTACCCACCAGAACTACGTTGCCGTTGTTGACTGTAGCGGTAATCCCTAATTGTGCGAGGCTGGCATCGCTATCCAGTTTGGTGTCGATGGCCGCCTGAACTTCGCTGTCATCAGGTGTCGAGACTGGAATGGGCGAGGGCTTTTCCGCTGCAGACGTGGCCGCAGCGTGTGTGGTCTGGGGACTTGGCGTAGGTGATAGTTGGGGCAGTGCTGTTACCGGGAGTACCGGCGCTGGAGAGGCGCCGAGTAAGTTTGCTGAGGTGGTATCGCTCAACTGTCCGCTAATGGCCAGCAGCAAAACCGTCGTGAGCAGCGTAACCACTACGACTATCCCCGCATTGATAAGCCCGCGATTGGCGCCGGTGTCAGACTGATGACTGCGCCCGGGCCGTCTCTGATTGTTACCTTTGGCTGCCGGAAAAGGAACTTCGACGCGGCGGCGCTTTGGTGGTTCTCTGTAGTTTCCCATGAGTGAGTGATTCTAATCTCAATACGTACAAGCGGCCAGTCTGCCTCGCGCCCACCCCATGCAAGCGCACTCAAATTAAGGGTTTGCGTTACAATCTAGCCATGCCGACCGCAATCATTCATCACCCTGTTTTTCAGAAGCACGACACCGGTCCCCAGCATCCTGAATCACCCTCGCGCTATGCCGTGGTCATGGAAGCACTGCGTGCTGACGCGAACCTCTGGCCCACACTCCTTGAAGTGCAAGCGCGAGCCGCACCGCGCGGTGATGTGCAGGCTTGCCACACTTCGCAGATGTTCAAGAATGTCGAACGCGTAGTGAAAGAGGGAATCGGCACACTTGATGCTGACACAACTGTCTCGATGCATTCGCTCGACGCCGCCCTCCACGGCGCCGGGGCCGCCTGTCAGGCGGTTGATCTGGTGATGAGCGGAGCCGCCCAGAATGCTTTTGTGCCCGTCCGGCCACCGGGTCATCACGCTACCGCCGAGCATGCGATGGGCTTCTGTCTTTTCAACAACGTGGCGATTGCGGCTCGCTACGCGCAATCACGCTATGCAGAGATTGAGCGAGTCGCGATCATCGACTGGGATGTCCATCACGGGAACGGCACCCAGGGAATCTTTTACGATGATCCGAAGGTGTTTTTCTTTTCACTGCACCAGTATCCGTGGTATCCGGGTACCGGGTCGCGCGGCGAAACCGGAATCGGCCGCGGCCGCGGTTATACACTGAACGTCCCGCTGCGGGCACAGACTCCGGCTCGCGAGCACAAGCGAGCTCTGGAAGCGGGGCTGCAGCAGATCAATGAGAACTTTCGCCCTGACTTGATCATCATCTCCGCGGGGTTTGACTCGCACAAAGGCGATCCCCTGGGCCAACTAATGCTGGCGGACGACGACTTTGTGTCGCTGACACGCGACGTCAAACAGTGGGCCAAAGAGGCGTGCGAGGGACGAATCATCTCTTGTCTCGAGGGCGGTTATAACCTGAATACGCTGGGGGCCACGGTAGTCGCGCACGTTAAGGAACTGAGCGCCGAGAATCGGTGAATTATCTCAACCAGTTTCTGTTGTAACCCAGGCATTGGTGGAGTAAACTCCTCAACGTTTAAAGGCCTTCGGAGCACAATTCCATGCGCTACTTGAAATTCAGATCCTCTGTGAGTCCCCCCGTAGTTAGTAACCAGGGATTCTAATAGCCGCTCCGAGCAGATGAGGGCATAACCCGATCGGGTATGCTCTCGGAGAAAATAGAGTCATGCCAGACATCGAAATTACCTGCGCCGAGTGCAATACCCCTTTCCCCTTTACTGAGCGAGAACAAGAGTACTATCAGGAGCGCAACTTAACCCACCCCAAGCGTTGCAAGCCTTGCCGGGATGCGCGTCGCAATAACTTTGGATCCGCCAGGGGCGCGGGCGGAGAACGCCAGCGTTTTGAGATTACCTGCGATCAGTGCGGCAAGGTTGATTCAGTACCTTTCAAACCTTCCAGTGGCCGACCAGTTTTATGTGGGGAATGCTTCAGCGCCAGTCGCGCCCAGCCGCGGGCTTGATCTGATTTAGTTGTAGACGAACTGTTAGCTTGTGTAAGTCGAACTCAGGACCAACGCAAGCTAACAGCTGCCTTCTTCGATCACGCCTCCCAGGGCAGACCCGGCCTACCGAAGTGACCGTAATTCGTGGTCGTTCGGTAGATGGGTTTGAGTAAATCCAAACGCTCGATAATCGCCGCGGGACGAAAATCGAAACCGCGCGAAAACTCGACCGCTGCTTCGTCATCACCGGTGCCAAATGTTTCCACTTTGATGGAGACGGGCTGGGCCACGCCGATGGCATAGGCAACCTGCACCTGGGCCTTGCGGGCCAAGCCATTCTTGACCAACTCGCGTGCCACAAACCGACAAAAGTAAGCGCCGCTCCGATCTACCTTTGAGGGATCTTTTCCGCTGAATGCTCCGCCACCGTGAGGCGCCATGCCACCGTAACTGTCGACAATGATTTTACGACCAGTCACGCCGCAGTCTGCTGACGGGCCACCGTGAGCAAAGCTGCCGGTCGGGTTTACCAGAAACCGTGTTTCCGGACTGAACCATGAACCGAGTCCAAGCGGCGCCAGCTTCTCAATCACATAGCTTCTGATCTCGTTCTGATCCACTCCTTCGAAATGCTGGGTTGACACCACTACGTCCGAAACAAACTTGGGCTCGTTTCCTTCATAGACCACAGAAACCTGAGTCTTGCTGTCAGGTCGCAAAAAGTTGACCACACCGGCATGACGATCGTCCGCCAATTGTTTGGCGAGCTTGTGCGCGAGGTGAATGGGTAAAGGCATCAATTCAGCAGTTTCGTCAGAAGCATAGCCGAACATGATGCCCTGATCGCCGGCTCCCTGATCGCCGTGTTCCGTTTTGGCTGAATCAACTCCCTGATTAATTTCAGGAGACTGCGTGCTCAGGAACTGGGTTATGGTTACGCCTTCGGCGTTGAAAGCCTCGTTGGGTTCGACATAGCCGATTTCGTGAATCGCCTGACGGGTAACTTGTTCGTGGTCCACTTTACCGTTCGACGTAATTTCTCCGGCGAGTACAACATTGCCGCCTTTGCAGAGAACCTCGCAGGCGACGTGACTTTGTGCGTCCTGTTCGAGGTATGCGTCGAGGATCGAATCGGCGATTAAATCGCAGACTTTGTCAGGGTGTCCTTCAGACACGGATTCTGAGCTGAAGGTAAATCGAGATTGCTTGGTAGTCATGATTTTGGGCACCTCAAAAAAATAAGATTAGTCTTTGTCCTGGGCTCGACCATGGACGCTCCGCCGCTGATTCTCAGTCTCGACACAGCTTGTTGGTGTGTGCAAAAAACTGAAAAGCCACCAATCGCATCGGCGACGGTGGCAAACGAAAGTTGGAGACCTGGCAGTTTCAGAAGCTCAAAGCCTCTGCACATCGGGACTCTAAACTAACCTGAGTCCCGGGCACCGTCTCCTGTTCGGTTGCCGGATCCTTGCGGATCACTCGTGATGCGGGCGTGAATGTAGCAAAGCGTGGATTTAGATGCAAGCGGCGACACCGGCTGAGTTTTTACCGTCTGAAAGTTCTTGCGCGTGGGCCCCAAGTTGTCATCCCCGGCTGAAAAAGTTATAAGGTTCACTCTCATTTCAGCTCACATTGTTTTCGGAGGAGAAAAAAGATTGCCGCAAAGTCGTCATAGAAAGATCTCGAAAGCCAAAAAGCGTCCCCGTAGCGCCACCGCAGAGAGGGAGAACGCGGTTAGCAGCCCCAACAACCAGCAGCAGTTGAAGACGGTCCTGATAGTCCTGGCGGTGGCAGCTATCGTCGCTTTGGGAGCGTACCTGCTTTACACGCGTACCCGCTCGAAGGAAATCACCACGCAGAGTGGGTTGACGTATACCGACCTTGTCGAAGGAACGGGCGCCAGTCCCAAACGCGGTGATACCGTTTCAGTTCATTATGTCGGCACGCTGGAAGGTGGAAAAGAGTTTGACAGCTCTTATAAGCGAGGTGAGCCGTCCGACTTCCAGATTGGCGTGGGCAAAGTCATCAAGGGCTGGGACGAAGGCCTCATGACTATGAAAGTCGGAGGTAAGCGCCGTCTCGTCATTCCGGGAAAACTGGGGTATGGACCACAGGGCAGGCCACCCGACATCCCACCAAATGCGACTCTGTTATTTGACGTGGAACTGAAGGGAATCAAGTAAGCAGAAAGCCAGCCGGCGGACCAGGAGAGCGATCCAGCGACAGCATAAACAATGCCGGCGAAGCGCGCGACGGACTAACCAGGCGTTGACGTTTTGCAGGCGCCATCGCCCGCTTAAGTGGACTAGACCGCTCGCGACTGCCCCGCAGGTTTTCGAGTTTTCAACGAACTTTCGTTTCACCCCTGTTAAGCGAATGCGGGGGGAGATTGTGGGGATCGCTTACCCGACAAGAGAGGCGCGGGGCTAACTGCCCATGCGCCCTTTTCCGTAAACGAGCGCAGTGACCACACCGAGAAACACTTTGTCCACCAGCTCCGCAATCACCTGTTTCGACAACAACACTGCCGGCACCGGTTGCACGGCGTAGGCAATGAAGAAAGACGGAATGGTGAGAATCAAAAACACGAGCACGCCAAAGCGGACCCCTTGCATCACCACCGGCTTGTCTTCAACACCCCTCGCATAGACCAGCACCGAACCGATGGCGAAACTTAGATAAGCCAGCACGATGAAGAGCATCTTCTCCTGGCCTTCAGGGCGATAGTGTTGAGCAATAGGCATATAATCCTGTCTCAACCAAATGGCGTGGATGAAGAACCCGGTAAAGTTAGCGAGGACGAAGATCACGATGATCGTCAGGATCAATCGAGCTTTATTCATTGGGGGACCTCCGCTGCGAAAGTAGTGGCTTTGGCGGCGCATCTTATCCCACTTCCGGCGGCGTCGCCAGTGATTTTAGCAAAGCGCCGGAAGGCTGGTTAAGCCCGTGAACATCGACGGAATTCCTTTCGTAATTGAAGTGGCTGGAGGTGACGCATGAATTTGATTAGCACTTTGGCGCTGGCGATGGGCAGCAGTTGGGTTTCCGGCATCCGCCTCTATGCGGCGGTGGCGACGCTTGGCCTGCTGGGCAGATTCGCGCATCTCCAATTACCCGGCGAGCTCGAGGTGTTGACCAACTGGTGGATCATCGGCATCGCTTCGACGATGTTCGTGATCGAATTCTTCGCGGACAAGATTCCCTATCTCGATACGACCTGGGACGTGGTCCATACCTTCATCAGAATTCCGGCTGGCGCGGTTCTGGCAGCCGCTGCCTTTGGTGACTTTGATCGCAGGATACAGCTCGTTGCGCTGTTGCTGGGCGGAGGCTTGGCACTCAGTGCCCACGGCACCAAGGCGACTGCGCGCGCCGCCGTTAATCTCAGTCCGGAACCAATTTCAAACATCGTTGTCAGCCTGGTAGAAGACGTGGTTTCAATCGTGTCGATTGCCCTCGCCTTTCTCCTGCCGCTCGTGCTCATCCTGCTGATCGTTTTGTTTGTTGCCGGGTCGATATTTGTCTTGCCGCGAATCGTGAGGCTATTCCGCCGTCGTAAGCGAGAGTTAAGGACCGCGAACTAAGCGGGTAAGGGCTAAGAGCAAAGAGCAAAGGGGCGAAGGGCGAAGAAGAGCGAAGGGCAAAGGGCGAAGAGCGAAGAGCGAAGGGGAAGGCTAATAAGCTAACACTTTGCCCTTTGCCGCGCTTGGCGTTAAGCTCCTATCAACTTGCACAGGTGGAGAAGAATCGATGAGCGCGAACACGATAACCATTACCGACAACCGCACTGGTAAGAAATATGAGGTGCCGATTGAAAACGGCACCATCAGGGCGATGGATCTCCGCCAGATAAAGACGTCCGATGATGACTTTGGCCTGATGACCTATGATCCCGCGTTCATGAACACAGCATCGTGCAAGAGCCGGATCACATTTATCGATGGGGACAAGGGAGTTCTGGAATATCGCGGCTACCCTATCGATCAGCTGGCTGAAAAGAGCACTTATTTAGAAGTCGCCTACCTGCTTTTGAATGGTGAGCTGCCCTCTGAAACCCAGCTGCGCGAGTGGAGCTGGCACATCACTCACCACACCTTTATCAACGAGAATATCAAAAAGGTGATGGACGGTTTTCACTACAACGCCCACCCGATGGGAATGTTCGAGGCAACTTTGGGAGCTCTGTCAACCTTCTATCCGGACGCGAAGGACATCTTTGATCGGGACTGCCGCCAGAAGCAGATCTACCGTTTGATCGCGAAGGTGCCGACCATCGCTGCTTTTGCCTTCCGCCATCGCATCGGCATGCAGTACGCCTACCCGGATAACGATCTCAGCTACGAAGGTAATTTTCTAAACATGATGTTCAAGACCACGGAGCTGACTTATAAGCCTAATCCCGTGCTTGAACGAGCCTTGACAGTACTCTTCATCCTGCATGCCGACCACGAACAGAATTGCAGCACCAACGCCATGCGCAGCATCGGCAGTGCGCATACGGATCCGTTTTCGGCACTGGGCGGTGCCGCTGCGGCTTTGTATGGACCACTGCACGGGGGCGCGAACGAAATGGTTCTGCGGATGCTGAAGGAAATCGGCTCGGTCGACAAGGTGCCGGAGTACATCAAGCGCGTCAAAGCCGGTGAATTCCGGTTGATGGGTTTTGGACATCGCGTCTACAAGAATTACGACCCACGCGCGCGCATCATCAAGCAGGTCGCGGACGAAGTCTTTGAAGTCACCGGCAAGGATGCGTTGCTCGACATAGCGCTTGAGTTGGAGCGCATCGCGCTCCAGGACGAGTATTTTGTGAAGCGCAAGCTTTATCCGAATGTTGATTTCTATTCCGGGATCATTTACCAGGCGATGCGCTTCCCGGTCGACATGTTTCCAGTGTTGTTCGCGATTCCGCGCACTTCGGGTTGGCTGGCGCAGTGGGTCGAATTAATCGAGGATCCCGATCAGAAGATCGCGCGGCCGCGACAAATTTATTTGGGATCAGAGACCCGCGATTATGTCCCCATCGCTCTCCGCGGGGCGGGCAATACAGTTGCCGCAGCTGGCTGAAATGCCAATCAGAGTTGGGTCGCTCAGCTGACTCGGGAAATATCGCCACGCTCAGATTTTGCGGGAATCATAGGCCCAGTGGAGCAGGGCCTGACGCTGTACCGGCCGGCAGGTCAGATCACAGGGCTCGCAGTTCTTCTCTAGTTGGATCTCATGCCGGCGCAGTGCTTTCCAGCGTTTGATTTGACGTTCATCGTCGGGGCAACGCCGGCCCATGTAATAGCGGCAGTACCACTGAAACCAACCGCGCGGATCTTCTTCATAGATCCATCCCTTCTCGCGCCAGACTGCCAGAGGCTGAGAAGCGTTCACCTCGAAAAAATTCAACTTTGGATCGTGGCGCTCGTGGCAGAGCCTGGCGCGTTCAAACCAATCGGCGGGAAACTCGGCGGCGCAGTCCGTCATGTACTTGCCACCAAACACGCCCAGTTGCAGCATCTGTTTGGGAGTGAGATCCGGATGAAAGTCCGGATGAAAGTTACGCCCGACGGGTTCCGTCAGAGAGTAAACATAACCCTGCTGCATCAGGTCATTAACAACTACTCGCTTTGTCCTGCTCGCCATAAACTGCCACGCTCAATCGATATCGCCTTCAGGTTCCGCAACCAACTCCCAACGTATACCGGTGCCCATCCCGACCTGCTCCAGCAGCACCCCTCGGTCATCGTAAAAATCGTACATGCCTTCATGGAAATTCTGCTGATCGACCGTAATCGCGCCGCTGATGATTACAGTTGCACCGTTCGGGTAGATCACTTTGATAGCCATGCTCAATATATTGTTCGAGGAATGCGTTGGAGGGCAAGCCTCGTGAGCAGGGGACTGCCGACCGTAGCAGTGGGCCAGCTCTAGTTAGTTTGAAATACGAGATCGGATGCGGTTGAAGCCGCTGGTCTCTGCTGATGGATTTGGGTAAGCGGGAGGACGACCGTGGAAGGTGGAGAAACAGACAAAACGCAGCACCCGGTTTTTAGACCGGGTGAAAAGCATAGAAAGCGCGTGCTGGCGTTTACTTGAAACGGTAGGTAATGCGTCCCCGAGAAAGATCGTAGGGTGACATTTCTACGCTGACGCGATCGCCAACCAGAATGCGAATGCGGTGCTTACGCATCTTGCCCGAAATAGCTGCGAGCACGACGTGATCACTACCATCAAGCTGAACTTTAAAAAAAGCGTTGGGCTGCTTGTCAATAATTGTGCCCTCGGCCGGGATCAAATCATCTTTGGACAATCAATTTCTCCTTCCAATTGAAACAAGTGATGAGAACGATTCCTGTTGTCGTCCTCATCCTCGATTGAGCCGAAGCAAATCTGAAATTAAGTATCTCAAATCTGCAATCGGGGACTACCTGCTGGCGCGACGCGGTCGAAAGGACCGGGTAAAGGCGCCATTCGAGCGCGGCATCGATCCGGCCGGCTTCTTGCTGTTGCCTTCAGTGCTCCGTTGGATGCCACCAAAACCAGCGGGTACGAGACGCTTCACGTTCTGACCCGTTAGTCGTTCAATGGCTCGCATCGAAAGTTCGTCGACTGGCGTCACAATGGTAATTGCCTTGCCGCTGTTGCCTGCGCGACCGGTGCGACCAATGCGATGCACGTAGTCTTCCGGTGCCGAGGGCACGTCATAATTAATAACGTGCGACACGAGATCAACGTCCAGACCGCGAGCTGCGATATCGGTTGCTACCAGCACGCGGGTGCGGCCGTCGCGGAATCCACGCAGGGCTGACTCGCGTTGTGACTGCGAACGATCCGCGTGAATGCGATTGACCTTATGGTCACGTGCTTCCAGGATGTGCGACAGACGTTCGGCTCCGCGACGTGTGCGAGTAAAAACCAGCACCCGTTCAAAGCGTTCGCGTTCCAGTAAATCAAGCAGCAATGCCGTTTTGGATTCTGCCGCAACCGCATAGGCTGTCTGCTCGACCATCAATGAAGCCTGACCGCGGGGACTGACTTCGACCAGCTTGGGCTGCCGCATATTGCTGCGGGCGAGGCGTTCGATTTCAGGCGACATGGTCGCTGAAAATAGTAACGTCTGCCGGTTCACCGGTAAAGCCGAAAGCACGCGCTTGATCGCAGGCAGAAAGCCCATGTCGAGCATCCGGTCAGCCTCGTCAAGGACGAGTGCTTCCACGAATGACAGGTCGACTGAACGTCGCTCCATGAGATCGATCAAACGTCCGGGAGTGGCAATCACCACGCTCGGATGCTTACGGAGTCCGTCAACCTGGCGGTTGGCGCTGGCGCCACCGATGATCGCAACACAGCGATTCCGCTTGACGGGATTAAGCTCAATATACATTTGCTCAATCTGTAGGGCCAATTCACGGGTAGGCGCTAATACAAGCACTCGCACTCCCGGCTTTGACGTTTCCGTAAGTCTTTGAATTATAGGAAGAAAAAAAGCGGCAGTCTTGCCAGTGCCGGTTTCGGCACAACCAATCAGATCCTCGCCGCGGAGGACAACAGGAATTGCTTTCTGTTGAATTGGTGTTGGTTCAGTGTATCCGAGAGATTCGCAGATGCGCACTTGCGCAGGCGCCAATCCCAGTTCAGAAAAGTTCATAAGTTCCTTAGTGTGACGCCGAGTACATACTCAAACGTCGCTTTGTAGTGTTCACACGGAACACGAGCCGTGAGGCTGAAAATAGTTTAATTGCGATTTGCAATTATTTAGTGGTCGCCGTCCCAGAAGTGGGGGCAAGCCACTGGATTGGAGGGAGTGCTCCTGACCTGACGTTAGCCGGCCAGGAGCTTCTCGAGCTTAGGGTTATTACCAGCGGGGCTCGCGGTTGCCACCGCCGCCGCCGCCACCGTAACCGCCGCCGCTGCGTCCGCCACCACCGCCGCCACGACCGCCGCCGAAGCCGCCGCCGCCACCACGATTGCCGCCGAATCCACCTCGGCCACCACCGCCGCCGCCGCCACGATTTTCGCGGGGCTTGGCTTCGTTGACGTTCAAGGCGCGGCCATTAACTTCCTTACCGTTGAACTGCGCGATCGCTGCTTCGCCTTCTTCTTTGCTGGACATTTCGACAAAGCCAAAGCCGCGTGAGCGACCGGTGTCGCGGTCTTCCACGACGCTGGCTGATTCGACCGTACCCGCTTGCGCAAAAAGCTGCTGCAAATCTTCGCTCGAGGTCTGGAACGAGAGATTTCCTACGTAGAGTTTCATAGACATGTAGATGTACCTTTCCCTAACAGGGAATGAAAGAAGCTGCGAATCGGACTGGCTTCGGAGTAACGGTAGTCAGCGAAGGACCGGGTTCGGATGCTCGCGGGAGCGCTTCTGAAGTTGAGAATCGGCCTGCTCTCGAACTATCCAAACGCCAGCGCGGACTATCTTTTTGCGCGGAGCGCATCACCGTCGATGCGCGAGAGAAGGATTAACCGTGGGCCACTATGCACTAATAAGGACACATTGGCAAGGTGAAGTGGGGCACAGAGAGGACGTGACGGGAAAAAGGGGCAGGGAATCGGCATAAAAGCCCGGCCTTCCCCCTGGTTTGATCCTTTTCTCGCCTGATATGAATTCTTGGTGCACCCAGCAGGGCTCGAACCTGCGACCTTCTGATCCGAAGTCAGACGCTCTATCCAACTGAGCTACGGGTGCATTCCAAAGGTGAACTCTGAATTTCGAGCTTTGTACTTTGTACTTTGATTCCTGTTCCAGAGCAAGCGGCCCGTTCGGGAAAGAGCAAAGCACCAAAACTCAAAGTACCAGGCTCAAAGCTTCTCTTCAGGGTTTGCCCTGAAATTCATTACGGATGAAATGAACCATCTCGCTAATGTCCGTCGGCGTCATCTTTTTTTCGAAGGCCGGCATGCCGTCGCCGCCCTTGGCGATTTGTTTAGCGAAGTCCGCGTCGGGATGATTCAGCGCATGACCGGTGCGTAACGAGGGAGCCTTGATCTTCTTCCCATCTATCTCGGCGGTCTTTCCTTCACCAGTGTCGCCGTGGCAAACCGCACAATCTTTCGCATAGATTGAGCGGGCCATTGCGAACTCGTCCGGAGTCGAACTCGCAGTGGCGGCCGGGGTCGCTGCCGGCGTCACGTTCGTAACCGGTTCTGTCTTAGTGCAACCATAAGCGAGCGCGCCGCTCGCGATAGCGATGACAACCAATGGGCCTAGCTTCATCCGTTTCTCTCCTTCGAAAAAATAAGCGCGAGTATACCACGGAGCTATGAAAGCAGAAGCAAACGGCTGCCGACAACACAGCCTTTGCTTGCGGTTTCTTTGCTGGCCCGATCGGTTGCCGCAAACAGTTTGCGTTAACATGCTGCTGGTCAGTTGCAATCCATCACGGAACACCGCAGAATCATCTCGCACTCGAAACCACGAATTGCTCGTCAGACCCGACTAGTACAATTCCACCAGAATAGCTCCAGAGGTCAATCGCATGAGTACTGACACTGAACCAGGTAACTTGACGCGCGGCTCCTTGCGCCTGGCTCCCCACAACACGGAAATCGAAGACCCCAAACCAAAGTTGCCACGGCAATTTGTGAATTTTACTTTTTATCGCGCCCGTCCTGAATGGCGATTGCTGTCCGAATCCGAGCGGCAGAAATGCCGGGAGGCGTTCGTGGATACGGTCGACAAATCTCGCAGTCAGTTGATGATTCACACCTATTCAACTATCGGGCTGCGCACGAATACTGATTTTATGATTTGGCGCATTGGCTACGAGCTCGAGCCCTTCCAGGAAATGACCGCGGCCATGAACAAGGCTGAAATGGCTAAGTACCTTGAGCCTACCCAGTCGTTTCTTTCCATGACCAAGCGCTCGATGTACATCGACAAAGACAACCCGGACCATGTCGAGGATCGTTTGCACATTATTCCGGGTAAGTCAGACTTCCTGTTCGTCTATCCCTTCGTGAAAACTCGTGACTGGTATGCGCGTTCGCCGGAACTGCGACAGGAAATGATGGATGAACATATCCGCATCGGCACAAAATATCGCTCAGTGAAATTGCATACTACCTACTCGTTTGGACTCGACGATCAAGAGTTTGTAGTTGCCTTTGAGACCGATTACCCCGCCGACTTTCTCGATCTGGTTCAGGAACTGCGCGAGACCAAGGCGAGTTCGTTCACGCTCAGGGATACGCCGATGTTTACCTGCCGGAGACGTACCCTCGGCGAATGTTTGGATGCCCTGGGCTAAAAAAGAAAGAGTGGAGTGAGCAGCTGGGCTGGATGACATGATCGATTATCCTGAACAACGGATCATTAACCCGGACAAAACGCGGGGCGCTTAAAGTGAAGGTAAGTTTTTTCCTGCTTAGCCTCGCGCTTGCTGTCACTTGCGCCACTTTAGTCAGGGGCCAGGTTTCCCCGTCCCCTCTCCCCGAATATCTCTGGTATGAAGCAGAAAACATGCGCGGCTTTTCGACCGGGAAGCTGCATGAACCTCTCCTGAATCCCTGGTATCTAAACCTCTCTAAGGAAAAAGTTCCCGGCTGGGCCATCAGTGGACCAGGGGTCTCAGCCGAGTGGACTCAGGGCGGCGAGAGCGAATGGAATTCTGCCGCCGCGGCCGCGGACGAAACCAAAGCTACGCTCTATCAGGATGCTGAAGTGCCGCGGGCCGGGGCTTACAGAGTTTGGGTGCGCTATGCCGACTGGGCCAACCGGACTGAGAGTTTTGTGGTGCGCATCACACAGCAGGGCAAGGAAGTATTTCGTCATGAATTCGGCGTTAAGGACGTCGTCGATCCCCATGACGAAATCAGTATGTACTGGGGCTGGGCTTTTACCTGGGATGGCGCCGGCGCGACTCTCGAAAAAGGTGCGGTTCGGCTTTCCATTGAAATTGCCAAAGCGGCTGAGGCTAGGCGCCAGGTCGATTGCTTACTCGTAACCAACGACCTCAGCTTCACGCCGGACGGAAGAAAGAAGCCCGACTTCGCGGCCATGCGTTACCTGCGAGGTTGGACCAACGCACGCACGCCACTGCTACCGCTGCTCGAGACTCAAGCGCTTCAGGGCGTGCCGACGTCGTGGCAGCGGCCGAGGATCGCAGGTCGCGATTTCATGATGCCCTGGAACATTGCGAAAGAGTTTTGGCCGCTGCTCGACAAGCCCGCGGGAGAACGGCCACTTTATCCTTTCAGCGCAGAACCGATTGAAGAGTTTGTAAAGAAATATAGCGGCGCTCGCGAAGTTCCTATCTTTGATTCGAAGCTGGTCATTCCAGTCATCTATCTCAACAACCTGCCCGAGTATCTGAAGGAAGGAAGTGCCTTCCTTCGTTACCTGCGTGAGACGCATGTACCCTTCGCGGTGCTGATCAATTACGGAGCCGCAGACTTCTCCGCTGCCGATGGCGAGGCTGCGTTCAAGTTGTTAAGCGGCGAGCTGCGTGACCAGTTTCTGGGCTGGATTTCCGGAGAGAGTATCGGCTTCGTCTGGGACCGCGCGCCGCAGGAATTAAAGATTACGCCGCAGATGTCTCGACGCGAGTTGCTGGATGCGCACCGCGCTTTCTATACAAATGCCATTGCACGCAAATGGAGCGACACGTTTCACACGCAGACCGGTGCGATGTGGGACAAGATGATTCCGGCCCAAGCGACCTCGAGCATCTCCTTTGCGCACGCGATGAGTGAATGGGGAGTACGCTTGCTGGGGATGGAAACCGCCGCGGTACAACCCATGACGGCTATGCGCATCGCATTCACGCGCGGAGCCGCTCGCCAATATGGCGGCGCTTTTCTTTATTACCACGCGCCGAATTTTGGCGACACCGCCACGACGTTTACTAAGCAGCAAAACTTTGCCGGCCCCGATAATTTCTTTCACTCGCGCTACGGAGCGACGATGGGACCGTCGCTTTCCTGGTACCGGAAGAGTTATTACCTTTATTACATGTCGGGGGCGTCGGCAATTTATCTGGAGCAGGGGTTTGATCAATTCTTTAAGCCCGGGCCGGGTGAACAACCCTTTCAGCTAAATCCGTTGGGGCGCATTACTGAGGAGTTCATGAAGTTTACGGAGCAGCACCCTGATCGTGGCACTGCTTACACGCCGGTTGCTTTCCTGCTGGATCCGGCACACGGATTCGAGATGACGGATTATCCGCAATGGCCCTTCGAACTCTCGCAGATCAATCGTAGCGATCGGGCGCTGCGCGAATTGTTCGGGGTGGCCTACTATCCTGGATTGGTCGTCGAAGGAGAACCGGCTACTGCTGATCGGCAGGCGTTTGTCTCGAGCGCTTTCGGCGATATCTTCGACGTGATAGTGGCCACCGAAGACGCTGGGAATGCAGTTGGCCCGGCTACGTCAAATCGCGCGACCGCCACTGCTGCAGTCTCACCCGCTGATGCGCTCAATACTTATCGAGCCATCGTCGCCGGCGGCAACATCGAGTGGACGAGCACCTGGGCACGCCGGCTTACGGACTACGTTCGCAAGGGAGGCGTCGTTGTTTTGAATCCCTCCCAAATAAAAGGCTTGAGCGCCGACCTGCTGGGTGTACGGTTGCTGGGGGAACAGGCCCAGGCACACAACGCCCGCTGTCTCGCGCCGGGTGAACCGACACAGGATCTTCATGGCCAGGTATTTCGTTATGAGCGAATTGTACCCAGCGGCAGCGAAGTCTTCATGTCAGTACCGGACGGCGATCCGCTGGTGACGATAAACAAGGTCGGCCGCGGTAAGCTTATCTTTGTCGCGCTACCTGATCTGCTGGGTGAAGACGAACGCATCACACCCTTCGCCGCACACTTACTGGCGCATGTTTTTTCTGAAGCAACACCAGTCGAAGTGCGGGGCGATGTCGAGTACCTCATCAACCGCACTGAACGCAGCTGGGTGGTTACGCTATTCAACAACAACGGCGTTATGAAGCCTCAGCAGGGGATGGCGCAGGTCGATCGCAGCGCGATAGTTGACGCAACCATTAGACTACGCGGTCAGTCGATTCAGAGCGCTCGCGAATGGACTGGTGGAAAAAACCTGGAATTGAGTAAAGAGGGAAAGGTCGCTCTCAGCATCCCCGCCGGTGGAATTGCCATTGTCGAGCTCGGCATCAGGTAAGCGTGCGGTATCGCTGCAGGCATTCAACCTGACCTCTAGGCCAGCGACTCAGATTACATCGGTTACAATCGTTCCCGCATCGTAGTGCGCGGGGGATGATACGTATGAAACATCAAAAATTAAAATTGGCGATCTCGGTCTGTTTGATTCTCTTTTCCGGAGTTGCCTACTCTGTGCTGGGAGGTAAGCCACGCAGGATGCAAACAATACCCACAGGAATCTGGGGCGGTCAGGGTATCAGGGTTGAAATCACCGGCCACAGTGCGACCGTCGAGTACGACTGCGCCAATGGGACTATTACCGGGCCCTTTAACCTTGATAAGAATCATAAGTTCACCCTCCAGGGTACTCATGCCGCAGAGCACGGTGGTCCCATTCGTGAAAACGACATTCGGCACAACCAACCCGCTCAGTTTAATGGCTGGACGGATGGCAGGAAGATGACTCTGACAGTAGCTCTGAAAGATGGTAAGCAGGACCTCGGTACATTCACGCTCAACCACGGACAAGAGGGACGCTTACGTAAGTGTCGCTAATCGGAAACGCGCTTGGCTGATCAGGCGTCATGGCTTACTATTTCGCCCGACCAAAACTACCGGGGCCTGGGATAAACAAAAGTGGCGGGACCAATTGCGCGCAAGTTTCTGATCCGAGGTGAAGTTCAGGGCGTTGGATATCGATTTTTTGCGCAGCGCGCGGCGGCCCGGCACCAGGTGGTTGGCTATGTGAAAAACCTGCACTATGGGAGCGTCGAGTCCCTGGTTGAGGGTACGGCAGAAAGCGTCGAAGCCTACCGAAACGATCTTGCAGCCGGTCCACGATTTTCTGTCGTCGAACAAGTTGAAGAGATCTCGGTCGATCCGACAGGGCGGTATACATTGTTTCGAGTGGACAGGTAGAGCGTCAGCCTTGTTCCGGTCATGAGACTTCAGACGGGCGCGATTCATCCCAAAAAAATTTCAAAGCACAAAGCACAGTGCCCCAAACTTAATCTATGAATCATCTAAAATCCTTAATCCGCGAAGTGCCCGACTTTCCGAAGCCCGGCATCAATTTTTATGACATCACAACGCTGCTGAAACACCCGGAAGGATTGCGCAATACAGTGGATGCCCTGGCGGCGGAATTTGAAGGTGAGCAAGTCGATACCGTTATCGGCATCGAAGCGCGCGGCTTTATTTTCGCGCCGGCTCTTGCCTATCATCTGAAGGCTGGCTTTGTCCCGGTACGAAAGCCGCGCAAATTACCTGCAGAGTGCGCTTCCATCTCATACGATCTGGAGTATGGCCAGGACACACTTGAGATCCACCGCGACGCTGTGGGCATGGGCCAGCGTGTGCTGATAGCCGACGACCTCCTCGCCACCGGCGGCACTGCGAAGGCAGTTGTCGATCTCGTGGAAGGGCTGGGCGGCACGATCGTCGGGATGGTCTTCGTGGTCGAACTTGAATTCCTGCCCGGCCGCCAGAAGCTTGCAGGCTACGACGTCAGGTCACTCATTAAATATCAATCGTAGACTCACGACGTCCCGCGCTTCGGTGTTGGCCCAGGACACGACCCCCGCGCTCGCTTCGCTTTACGATTGTTAACTCAACCTCTACTATTGTGCCTCGCATGCTCCCGTAGCTCAGTTGCATAGAGCGTCCGCCTCCTAAGCGGAAGGTCGCGCGTTGGAATCGCGCCGGGGGCACCACTACTATCAACCCCAGGCTTCCTCAACGTCGGGGTCAATCATCAAGCGTGGCTATGACTATCTCGACCAGTCTCGCGCGGTCGGCGGGTGGTAGTTGTAAAGCTGCGGCTTCCAATGTTTCTACTGTTTCCATTTCTAACGGCATTCTCTCCTCCTAAACTCTCGCGTCAGTTCATAACTCATTGGGCCCTGGGCGCACTGCATATTCTGCATGTGACAAAGTCTTGTAAGGATCTTTGCAGAAATTCCCGCTTTTCTGGGAAAAATCTTGACAGCGGCACGTTCGGTTTGTTAACAATCTCAGTAAGAAATCCAACAGGCAACGTAAATTAAATTCATTAGACCCGGTTGAACCCCTATTTGCCGGCCGTTGAATCGCTAACACTACAATCGATGTACAAGGTAATCGTCCAGGCTCGTTCGTGACGGTTCGTGCAGCTACAACCAATGGAGGGTTAAGTTTTGAAGATTCCAAGATCAATCGCAGTCGCAGCAGTCAGTGTCTTAGTCGTAATTACCTTTAGTCTGACCGCAACGGCGCAGAGCGCCAGACAACCAGTCAAAGAAACCGACATAGCCCGCATCAATGGCCTGGGTTCGAGCGTCAGGTGGGACATAGCCGCTTCCTATGCCTCGCTTACAATCACTGTGTCCGCTCCTGACGGACGAGTGTTCCGAAAAGAACTCAAAGCGGGCGCAGGAGCTGAATTCATGGCCGTCGACAAAGATGGCCAAAAACTGCCAGATGGACAGTATGGTTATGAGCTACGGCTCACTCCGGAAATCTCCGCAGCAGACAGAGCATCCATGCAGGAAGCTCGTGGCAAGGACGATGAGCCGGAAGCTATCCGAGCAGCGCGCAAGCCCGTTGTTTCTTCTGGGTTAGTACAGTCAGGAACGTTCTCAATTCTCAACGGTGCCGTGATCGTTGCTGGCGCCCGTCAGGAAGCAGGTAGCCCGGTCAGTAAGGTAGCAGCGCCCATTCAGCTTCAGGCGCGCGAATCCGTTGCCGCTGTAAAGGCCCATCTAAATCATGCGCCCATGGCTCCTGATCAAGTCATTGCTGACGATCTTATCGTGCAGGGCAGTGCTTGCATTGGGTTAGACTGTGTTAACGGCGAGAGCTTCGGCTTCGACACGGTCAGACTAAAAGAGAACAACACCCGCATCAAGTTCGAAGATACTTCGAACACGGCAGGGTTCCCCACTGTCGACTGGCAACTGACCGCCAACGATTCCGCCAGCGGTGGTGCGAGCAAGTTTTCAATTGATAATATTGACGCAAGCACGACGCCCTTCACCATTCGCTCGGGCGCGGCGACAAATTCCCTTTTCGTGGACAGCAGCTCCAGAGTTGGGCTTCGCACCGGCACGCCCGTGTTGGATTTGCACATCGCCACCGGTAATACTCCAGGTATCCGTTTGGAGCAGAACACGTCAAGTGGATTCAGCGCCCAAACCTGGGACATCGCTGGTAACGAAGCAAACTTCTTCATCCGCGATGTCACTGGTGGTTCTCGCCTACCGTTCCGCATCAGACCAGGCGCTCCCACCAGCTCGATCGATATCGCCTCGAGTGGCAACGTAGGCATTGGAACGCAATCTCCGGGATTTCCGCTGGATGTCTCGACAACCAACCAGAGCGTGGCAAGGTTTAAGAGTTCAGCCAATGTTAACGCTATAAACATCGTCCTTGACTCCGTTGCCACCTTTAATTCGAATATCGAATTTCAGCAGGCTGGAGTGAATAAGTGGTTTGTCGGCAATCACGCCGCCAATGATCGCTACCGCATAACCAACGGTGCCGCGGCCGGCAATGCTGAAGTGTTTTCCATCCTGCAAAACGGAAGCGTCGGCATTGGTACCTCGGCGCCTTCGGATCTGCTTTCAGTCAACGGAAACGCCAGCAAGCCGGGTGGGGGCTCATGGGCTGTCTTTTCGGATGAGCGCTTGAAACTTATCAAGGGCAGCTTCAACACTGGCATCAAGGCAGTCATGCAGTTGCAGCCTATCCGTTACCAATACAAGCCCGGCAACTCTCTTGGTCTGAGTGCGGCCAAAGAAAACATCGGCTTTGGCGCCCAGTCTCTGCAGAAGATCATTCCTGAGGCAGTGACACAAAACAGCGACGGGTACCTGATGGTCAACAACGATCCGATTCTCTGGACCATGCTCAATGCCATCAAAGAGCAGCAGAAAGAGATCGAGACGCTAAAAGGCGAGATCCGCCAGTTAAAAGCGACCTCGCGCCGGCGGCACTAAAAGCTGACCGCGTCACCGTGACGACTGAAGCGACCGATCTGGCTCCCGGTTCCTGCCGTGAAGCCAGGTCGGTAGTTTTTTAAAATCCGATCACCCCTATGTTTCAGGCGCCACCCCACCAGAGCGTTTCCTTCCGGAAAATTCTTCCACAAATGGTTTCACTCGCCTCCTGGCTGTTGTCGGTTTCCAAAGAGCCTGACCGTGAGTTAGCATGTGCGGGATCTTAGAGCTTTCAGGATTTCGCTTGTGCGACCTTCTTCAGTTGTAGCGTCCGGGACGAGGGAGTAACCAGATGAAGCCAGAAATGTCGCGCAGCCTCAAACGGGTTCTCTCTTACTCGTTACTCTTCGCCTTTTGCGCAGCGGGCATGCTGCAGGGCGCCACGACTACTTCGTCTTCTCAGTCCCTAATCGCGAACGCGCCCGCGGAAAAAATCAGACCAGCTGCCGCGTCTGAGAATGACGCGGAGATTTTTCTAAATCGTAGTCGGGTCGCCACTGCGTCACACAGGCCAGTTGGTCGTGAATATCAGAGCGCGCTGCAGCAGCGTCTGGAAAATGTTGGACGTGCCCTCTTCATCAATCCAGCCGACAAGATTGCGCCACGAGTTCTGGAAGAGACTGCAGATGGCAAGAGCGCTTCCGTTGTAATTCTGCTCAGCGACCAGGCAGACGTCAGTGCGGCTTATGCAATTGCCGATCAGGATGAGCGCGGCTGGTATGTTTACAAAACACTGACCAGACATGCCGAGCGGACCCAGGCTCCGCTCAAGGCTTACCTGGAATCTCAGGGAAGAACTTATCAATCATTCTGGGCCGCCAACATGATTGTGGCCACTGCCGACCAAACCCTCGTGGAGGAGCTTGCGGCACGTGTTGATGTAAAGCGGATCGATACCAACCGGCCTGCGCGCTGGATCGAGGATCCTGAGATTGCCAATCCGGGCGAGGCGATGACCCAGCCGAGCGCGACCGCAGCGATTCCCTGGGGAGTCAGCAACGTGAACGCTCCTGCGGTTTGGGCCCTTGGTTTTACTGGCGCCGGGATTGTGATCGCCAACCAGGACACTGGTACGCGCTGGACCCATAACGCTCTTAAACCCAAGTATCGCGGTTGGAACGGTCTGACAGCCGATCACAATTACAACTGGCACGACGCCATTCACAGCGGCGGCGGCAGTTGCGGCGCCAACACCGTAGCGCCCTGCGACGATAACGGCCACGGAACCCACACCACGGGCACGACCAGTGGCGACGATGGCGCGGGCAATCAGGTCGGGGTTGCCCCGGGCGCAAAATGGATAGGCTGCCGCAACATGGACCAGGGTAATGGGACACCTGGCACGTACACAGAGTGCTTCCAGTTTTTTATCGCGCCTACTGATCTGAGTGGCAACAATCCAAATCCAGCGCTGCGCCCACATGTCATGAACAACTCGTGGACGTGCCCGCCCAGCGAAGGTTGCGCTGCCAATGCTTTGGAGACGATTGTCAACAACGCTGAAGCCTCAGGCATCTTCGTCGAAGTATCAGCGGGGAATGCCGGGCCGGGATGCTCGAGCGTTGCCGACCCTCCCTCTACCTACAGCGCTTCATTCTCCACAGGGGCAATTGATATCAACAATAGCCTGGCCAACTTCAGCAGTCGTGGTCCCAGTACTTTCTACACGCCGAACTTACTAAAGCCGAATATCTCCGCGCCCGGGGTCCAGGTGAATTCTTCCACCCGAACCAGCGACACCACTTACAGCAGCAACTTCAGCGGTACTTCGATGGCAGGTCCGCATGTCGTGGGTGTAGTGGCGCTGTTATGGTCTGCACGGCCACAGCTTCTGCGCAACATTGCTGCAACCAAAGCACTCCTGCAGAACACGGCAAATCCCAACGTCATAGTCAGCCCAGTTCAGACTTGTGGTGGTATCGCTTCAAGCCAGATTCCGAATAACTCATTTGGCTACGGTCGAGTCGATGCACTGGCAGCTGTCAATAATGCGCCGGCTGCACTTTCGATCAGTGGCCATTTGAAATATCAGGATACGGCCGCAGGTACTCGCAATGTCACAATGACTCTGACCGGGAGTGGCGGATTTCCAACTCAGATAACTGCTACAGACACCAACGGTGACTACAGCTTCACCAACGTCCCCGCCGGGTTTGACTATGTGGTCACACCTTCACGCGCGCCCGAAGTTCATGACCTTGCCATCAGCGCTTCCGACGCGTCACAGGCTGCTCGCTTTGATGCTCAACTGATAAGCCTTACGGCTAATCAACAGACGGCAGGGGACGCGACCAATAACGGATCATGCACGGTCGCCGATGCTTCGCTGATTGCGCGCTACGTTGCGAGTCTCAGCTCGCCCGGCATCGCCGGCAATTGGAAATTCACCCCCGCGAGTTTGAGTTACGCGAGTCTGAGTTCCAGTCAGACAAGCCAAAACTTGACGGCGATACTGGTGGGCGACATCACGGGGAATTGGACACCATCTGGTCCGACGCCGGGACCGGCGTCTCCTACGGGGCTGCCTCCGGTCGTAGTTTCGTTGCCAATCAAACAGGATCCACCTGGTGGCCCGAGCATCATTCCAGTAGCGGTGGGAGATACCACCGGCCTGGGGATCGGCGCCTACTCGTTTGACATCAGCTTCAACCAGGCGGTGCTGCAACCCCAGGCGACTCCGTTTGATACTAGCGGTACGCTGAGCAGCGGCTGGCTCGTAACGCCTAATACCGCAACCCCCGGTCACTTGATTCTCAACGCTTTCAATACCAGTGATATCGCCGGGCAGGGCCTTCTGATCAATTTAAAATTCAATGTCATTGGCGCTGGTGGTTCAACTTCGCCACTAACATGGGTGACGTTTACTTTCAATGAAGGCAGCCCAGGGGATATCGATATCAATGCAGCTTTCACCTCGAATAGCCCGAGTGCCGCAGCGGGAAGGATTAGCGGGCAAATCGCCAACGCAGATGGGCAACCTGTGGCCGGCGTGACGGTGACGGTCCAGGGCAGCTCGGGCACCATCAGGGCAATCACAAACACTAGCGGCTTTTACCAGGTTGAGAACCTGGCGATTGGCAATCTCCTGACGGTCACCCCGACGAGGGCAAATTATTTATTTGCGCCGGCGAATCGCTCGTTCTCATTGGTTGGCGATACTACCGAAGCCGTCTTCACGGCCACGACCATTACGCCCGAGGCAAACCCGCTCGAAAGTCCGGAGTTCTTTGTCAGGCAACAATATCTGGATTTCCTCGGACGCGAGCCCGAACAGGGCGGCCTGAACTATTGGAGCGGTGAGCTGCGAAGGTGTGGCGACGATGCGAATTGTACCAGGGCGCGTCGCGTGGACGTCAGTGCTGCCTTCTTTGCCGAGCGCGAGTTTCAGGAATCGGGTTTGTACCTTTATGACCTCTACCAGAGTGCTTTCACGCGCCGGCCTGACTACGCCGAGTATTCTACTGATCGGCGGAATGTCGTGGGAGGTTCGCATCTGGAAGCTGACAAGATAGTGTTCGCAGCCAGGTTCGTGGGACGAAGTGAGTTCATCGCCCGCTATCCAATTTCGTTGTCAGCAGAGAGCTTTGTGGAAGCGCTCCTTAACACGGCGCAACAAAGTTCCGGACTCGACCTAAGCGGAACTCGCGGCGACCTCATTGCCCTTTATTACAACGGCGCCTCATTAACAGAAAGCCGGAGCCTGGTCCTACGCCATCTGGTTGAAACCAGCCAGTTCCAGCAGACGCAATACAATGCTGCGTTTGTATTGACGGAGTATTTTAGTTATCTAGGGCGCAATCCGGATCCGGATGGCTATGCGTTTTGGCTGAACGTCCTTAGTTATGGAGATCGAAACAATTATCGGGGAATGGTCTGCTCGTTCCTGACTTCGACAGAGTATCAAAGACGTTTTAGTTCGATTATCCCGCGAAGCAATTCCGAGTGTGCGCAGTAATAAGGGAAGACCTACACTCGTAAGTGTCCTGAAAATTTCTTTAAAAGATCCGATGGAGTTTCGGATGGCGATCGCAGTTCGATGCCGCAGATTTTTTGAAATTTGTAGAAAATTATCGACAGAACCAGAAGGAGAACAATGCAGCGAAAAAAATGGAATCTTGCGTTTGGCCTCGGGGCACTACTAATCGTCGCCATGGCCTGTAATTTCAGTGCTTCGACAGCCAACATCAGTGGCCTAAAGCTTAGTAAAGACAAGGCCGCAAGTACGGAAACCAGCAGCTTTGCTGCTAACGATACCATTTACGCCGTGGGGACAATTTCAAATTCCCCCGGCAAAGTGAAGGTCAAGGGCCGTTTGGTTTTCGAGGACGTGCCAGGACAGACGAGTGGGCCAGTGCCCGGTCTGGAAGACACAATAGACCTGCCCGGCAGCGGTACCGCCACTTATACCTTTACCCCACCGCCCGACGGCTGGCCGAAAGGCAAGTATAAGATCGAAGTGATCATGATGAATGAAGAGGGTCAGCAAAAAGACCAGAAGTCATCAAGCTTTACCATCTCTTAATCGGCTCAACCACAGCTCAGCGGCGACTTTGTTTTGATTACGTTTTTTTTGACGAAGTAATCGGAAAAGGTCGTCGCTGTGCTACGTGTAACGAACATGGAAATTGAGATACGAGCGTTGCTTGAGTTTCTTGAGCAGACCCCGGCTTCACTCGGCAGGCAACTCGAATCACTTTCCGATTCTGAAAGGCGGCTGAGAAAGGCTGACGGGAACTTTTCGTTTGTCGAGGATGTTTGTCACCTGCGCGATCTGGAGATCGAGGGTTATGCGCAACGTATCGCGCGCATCCTCAACGAGGACCAGCCGGTGCTGGCTGACTTCGATGGCGGACTAATCGCAGCGCAGCGCAACTACAACAGCGAAGACGCTGGCCTTGCGCTCGAGGCGTTTGCCATCGCGAGACAAAAAAATCTCGAATGCGTGAGAGCGTTACCGGCCGAGCAACTTGAGCGAGCAGGCGTGCTTGAGGGTGTCGGTCGAGTCACTCTGAAACGACTGCTCACACTTATGAAAGAGCACGATGAAGGGCACCTGCAGATGATGGGCCAGCCCTAACCTGACCTCGTTTAGACCAGCTTATTTTACTGCGAAGCGCCAGACGGTCGCCGACCCTGCCACTAATAGTTCCTCTCGAGCGCCTGGGCTTTCCCCCGGCAGCACTGCGAGCGACGAACTACTTTCCGGCAGCACTTCCAGATAAACCAGCTCACCAATGCTCGAGTACACATATAGAACTGAGCGGTCTAAAGCCGAAAATTTAGTGACCACGGCGAGAAACTCCGGCTGGTTCGTAAGCAGCTTGACCCAAACGCCCTTAAACCTATAGACGGTTGTGTTTGTCAGACCTATCCCCGCCTCTTCATGAGGATCATGGAATTCGGTAAGCGGTGCTTCGAGTTTCGCAACAGTTTTCCCGCTAAAGTCGATTAATCTAATTTGACCTTCATACACATCCAGAAGCTCGGGCGCTTTGCGGCCCGGATGTTGGCAGAGGGAAATAGAGCCTACGTATCCTTCGACATCGACCGACTCTTTCTCTTTGCCGGTGGCATCGCTAATTGTAATAGTCACGCCGGGACTCACGATCTCATTTTTGCCATCTCCGTCCACGTCGACTATTTCGAGATGAGAGGGTCCATAATCCGCCGGCTGATGCCACAGCGTCTTACCATTGCGATCGAAGGCCAGAATGCCTTTTGACGCGCCAACAAACTCAAGCACTCCATCCCCATTTAAATCACCGGCGGTCACATTACTGAGCCTGGACGCATAATCTTCTGTTGGCGGAGAGGCCCAAAGCAGCTTGCCCTTATGATCAAACATTGCCGCTCCGTCGCCACTGCCTCTGGCCAGGTATTCACAGACGCCGTCAGGTTCAATGTCGATTATTCGCATGTCTCCAAGCATCATCCGGGGCAGAGGCGACGAAAAGGGACCGACTTTGACCTCCTTGACTTCAAATTCAAATTGCGCGCTCGCCTGTTTCTGACCGTTACGATCCAAAATTAATGAACCCTGGTCGCCGGCCAAAACAATCTCAGGGCCCGGATGTGGATCGAACTCTCCGACCCGCATGTCATCGATGGAACCAATGTAGGACGGATCAATTGCAGCGATCTTTGATTTGCTGATTTCGGTGAACTGGGTCCGCGCGAGAAAGTCGCCGCCCTTTAAGATTCGTGGTTCGATTAGTTCGGGCGGCGTGGGTGGTGGCCGGTAGCTCAGGATCGGCTTAAAGGCCCTGTAGATCAAAAAAGCACTGCCGCCGATGATGATGACCACAGCCACCACAAATGAGGCCACAATGATGAGAACCGATTTACGTTTCATAACAAGCTCTCTCAGGTGGATACATTCCGGCCTGCACGCCGGCTCACCCCACAGTCCGTTTGAGGTAGGCAATCGTTGCCCCAAGGCCCCCGGCTTCGGGAGGGGCATCGTTCCAGTTGGTTATGAAGCTAGTGCGCGCCAGGATCTTGCGCACAATTCCTCGCTGCACGCCAATGCCTTTGCCGTGGATAATTCGCACGCTGCTGAATCCTGCGAGGCGCACTTGATATAAGTATTCTTCAACCAGGCGCTGTACTTCTCGCGGCGGAACCGAATGCAAATCGAAGACATCGGAGATCTTGATGGAAACCGGTTCTGGAAATGGATTGAATGGGTCAGCCTCCGAGTCTTCCTCTGCTTCGCGCGGCATCGAGTCACGTCTACCGCTGAGCCACAGACTGCTGAGCCAATCCTGGAATTTCATCTTAAGTAATGCTTCGCCCTCAATGGGCGCCTGTTGGTTGAGGTTTGGTCGAGTCACTATAGCCTGAGCTGACTATTTTGTGAAGGCCAATCTTCAGAGACTCCCAAAGCATTAGCCGCGGATTACGCGGATGACGCAAATCAGATTCTTGGCTTCTCATTCGCTTAGCCCGCGTTCATCCGCGGCTGGATTTGTTCGCTTCGTTAGATACTAAACTTGCGGGCATTTCGGCTACAAAATCAAATACGTTTAGAGGCATTCTTGACACCCTAACGCGCGCGCCTGTACTCTCGAAACTTCTAATTCAGGCAATTGTAATTACAACTTGAGCGGCTAAAGAGAATACTCTGGACTACCTCTTTCTGTTCGCATGAAAGGACTGAAAACATGGGTACGAGAAACAAAATAACGGTAGTGGGCGCCGGCAATGTGGGCGCGACGGCGGCACATTGGCTGGCCGCGAAAGAGCTGGGAGATGTGGTTTTGGTCGATGTCGTCAAAGGGGTGCCGCAGGGCAAAGCTTTGGATCTGGCGCAGGCAGCGCCTATCGAAGGCTACGACGTGCGCCTGGTGGGCACCAACACCTACGACGGCACGGAAAATTCTGACGTGGTGATCATCACTGCCGGCCTGGCACGCAAGCCCGGCATGAGCCGCGACGATCTCTTAAAGAAAAATGCCGAGATCGTTTCGCAGGTCGTCGATGAAGTGGTCAGGCGATCGCCCGAATCTATTTTGATCGTCGTTTCCAACCCGCTCGACGCGATGTGCCAGGTAGCTTTTCGACGTTCCGGATTTCCCAAACATCGAGTGATCGGCATGGCAGGCGTGCTCGACTCTGCTCGCATGCGATGCTTTCTGGCTGAAGCTCTCAACGTCTCAGTTGAGAACGTGACGGCGTTTGTGCTTGGTGGCCATGGCGATACGATGGTACCGCTGCCTCGCTTCTCAACCTGCGCCGGTATTCCAATCACCGAATTGTTATCTAAAGATCAGATCGACGCGATCGTCAAGCGCACGGCCGGCGGTGGCGCGGAAATCGTTTCGCTGCTGAAGACCGGCTCAGCCTACTATGCGCCGTCGGCAGCCGCAGTCGAGATGACCGAGGCTATTCTGAAGGATAAGAAAAAGATTCTGCCCTGCGCCGCTTATCTTGAAGGCGAATACGGCGTGAATGGTCTTTACGTCGGCGTGCCCTGCAAGCTTGGAGCCCGCGGCCTCGAACAGATTATTGAGATCAACCTGACTGCGGAAGAACGCATTGCGCTACAAAAAAGCGCCGCCTCAGTGCAGGAACTAATCAATGTTCTGGGAGTGTAGCGAGGAGTAGGAGAGCAGTAGGCTAACCGGCGCAGCCTGTTTTCATGCTTGACTCTGCGGTCGCGTTGGCGTTGCCGTACGGCGGAACCGGCAGGGAAGGGAGTTCGAAATGGTCAGCAATACCCTACTTGGTGTAATCCTTTGTCTGCCGCTGACCCTTGTGCTCGTCACGCAGACCCAGTCATGCAATGACAAGAATATGAAGGCCAACTCCAACAACGCAAACCAAACTCAGAACAGCAATGCGCCCGCGTCGTTAGAGTCACCGCAGCCGGCGGCATCGCCATCGCCGACCCCGGCATCGACACGGATGAAAGGACATTGGGGTGGTCAATCCGTGGCGATGGAAGTAACCGATAGCGGTGCGACGCTGGAGTTCGCCTGCGCTCATGCGACTATCACCGAAGCGCTGGTGCCGGACGCGAATGGTAAGTTTGCAGTTAAAGGGCGCTTCATAAAAGAACGTCCCGGGCCAATGCGCGAAGGTGACGACAACACCGGTCAACCGGCAACCTACACCGGAGCAGTTGACGGTCAGACGCTGACGCTGTCGATCACATTGACAGACACGGATGAGTCGGTCGGGACTTTTGCGCTTACTGTCGGCAAGCCGAGCCGGATCAGGAAGTGCCTCTAGCGCGACCGGACAAACTTCACTCGATTTCAATGCCTGGTATTCTTCAACGGTTACCGGCAAATGGCCTGCAAGCAGCCTCGCTAAACGAACATTTCAAGTGCTGAAAAGCACGTTGACAAGCGCCGGACCCTACTATATAAGTCGGCTGCTTGTTCGATAATCTCCCACAACAAGAGAGGTATCACCATGGTATATGACAGTGATCTCGAAGAGGACCTGAATAAGGTGATAATGGATTTGGTCGCCGGATTTGACGCGCTGGCGGCAAGCCTAAAAAAGGGCGAAAGCCGCTCAGTGTTGGCTGACCAGCTCCAGACACTGGCCCGCTCCGTCTGTGAGCACTGGCCTGACTGCAGGAGTCGAGAGGAAGAAGAGAGCGGCAGTTAAGCCGGGCTGCTCGCGAACGCTTTCTTATTCAAGGTACTCGCTTATCAGTACGACATCGCTGGTTTCTATACCGCGTTCGCATGCCAGACGCTGGCCATCTCGCGACCAATCGTAAGAAAATATTAAGTCACTCTTGAAGTCTGTCAGCTGTGTGGGCGGGCCTCCAGTTAGCGCCTGACTCCAAATGTTCGCAATTCCTTCGCGGACATTGATGTAGGTCAATGCTGCGCCATCGTGGCTCCAGCGAATACGCTGCCACTGATGCAGGGGAATGTCGAATGTCTTCGTCAACTGACCGTCAACCAGCGAGATTAAGGCTATAGTCTGAGCGTTCGCCTGGCTGTCAAAGTAACGGCAGGCGACCGTAGTGCCATCCGGTGAGATTATCGGAAGACTCGAATAGGCGTTCGTTAACTGGACCGCTGTTCCGCCATCCGCGCTGACTTTCCAGAGCATCGGTACTCCGTTGCTATAGCTCTCGTACACGATCCATTTGCTGTTAGGTGACAAGCAGGGATGGAAATCGGTTCCGCCAGAGGTTAATTGTTTCAGGTTCCCCCCGTCAGAATCCATCCGCCAGATATTAAAAGGCCCGTTCCGATTTGAAGAAAATATGATCAGGCGGCCGTCGGGTGAGGCGACTGCATGATAATTGACTCGCGCATTCAGGGTCAGCTGAGTCTTATCCGCACCCTCGGGCGACATTCGCCAAATATTCAAGTCAGCAGCCGCCAACGATGAGTAAATCAAGTTGTTGTCAGAGGTCCAGTTAACGCCATTAGTGTGACCAACCCCCGAGGTGACCTGTTTGGCCGGACCCGTCCCGCCGGAAGGCATGACCCAGATACTCGTCAAGCGATCTTCCTGCATCGATACTAAAGTATGCGAGTCTGCGGTGGCGGTCACACCATGGTAATCAATCAGGTCGTTAGTGATTCTTCTTACTGTGCCCCGCGGGTAGGAAACGTACCAGATCTGAAAAGGGACCACTGCCTGATCTGAAGCCACGAGTATCAGCCCCGAGCCCTCCCTTGGCCATGAGATGTGGGTAATCTGATACCAACTCTGAGTTGGAATCGATTTCTCAGTTCCCGTCTCGACTTCGACGGCAATCAAATTCATATGATAGCCGCCGGAAAAACTTCCCGAAGCACAGACAATTGTTTTGCCGTCCGGGGACCACGCGGTTGAGCGATAGAGCGAGAAGAAATCTCCGCGGCTGCGCATCGCGAGCTTGCGCTCAGCGCTGCCGTCGCTCGAGGTCACCATTAGATCGTATTCCCCGAGAGTCTTTTGCAGCCTCACAAACGCCAGCTGCTTCCCATCCTGTGAAATTGAAACACGACTATCGACGTTCGCGAGCAAGCGCTGAGAAGAACCCCCCAGCACTGGAATCTTAAAGAGGGTTCCGACATCGTTGATGCGACGGATGTAGAAAATGTAATTGCTGTCCGGAGAGAATGTCAGGCCCGCAAAGTCCTCCTCACCCGGTGGAATAATCTGCGTGTTGGTCGCCGTAGCAAGGTGTCTCAGCCACAAGCTTTCCCGGCCCGCTTGCCTAATCGCATAAATAACATACTGCCCGTTTGGGGAAATAGTGACGTCGCTTGAGACGCCAGTATTCGTCAGCTTCGTGATCTTCATCCTCTCGAAAGGGGTTGCGGGTACAGTGTTGAAGTGACGAAACAAAAGCCACAGAGCCAGACTGACAACCATCATTCCCGCGAGGAAAACCCCGATGGAAACACGTGGACGTCTGAGTGTCTCCGAAATACTCTTCAACGCACTTGAGTGGCCGTCGTGACTTTGCTGCAACCTCTGCGTGCGATGAAGCTCCGCAGCGCTGGTCAGAGCAACGCGCGCGGCACGGAGTTCCTGCAGCAGCTCGGCTGCCGTTTGATAGCGCGCCTCGAGTTTCTTTGACAAAGCTTTTAGCGTGATGCGATCCAACTCTGCCGGCACGCGTGGGTTAATAGTCGATGGCGGGGGTGGATTGACGTGAATAATCTGGGCGCCTATTTCAATGACGCTTCTGCCTGCGAAAGCCGGTTTGCCGGTCAGCGCTTCGTAAAGCAAAGCGCCGAGAGCGAAAAGGTCACTGCGTGCGTCTACCGCAGTTCCCAGCGCCTGCTCCGGCGAAAGATACAAAGGCGTGCCGACGACGACATTGCTGCTGGTGAGCATAGCGGGCAGGGTCGCTGCATCAGGATTCGCTGCGTGCGGGGGCTCTTCCTGCAGTTGCTTGACCAGGCCAAAGTCCAGGACCTTGACTGATCCGTCCTCGTCCACAATCACATTCGAGGGTTTGATATCGCGATGGATAATCCCCCGCTTGTGTGCAGCTCCGAGCGCCTCGGCGACGGCCTCGGTTATTTCCAAAGCGCGACCAATTGTCAGTGCGCTCTTGTTCAGCAGGTCACTTAACGTCTCGCCCTTGACGTACTCCATTACTATGAATGGCTGGCCTTCAGGGGATTCTCCGTAGTCGTGAATCACCGCAATGCGGGGGTGGGAAAGATTGGAAACCGCGCGGGCTTCGCGCAGAAAGCGCGCCCGGTAGTTATGGTCCTGTGCCGACGTAAGGAATTTGATGGCCACGCGCCGTCCCAGGTGTATGTCTTCGGCCAGGTAGACCACACCCATGCCACCCTCGCCGAGCTTTTTTGTAATGCGATAGTGGGAGACGGTGGTTCCGATCATTCGTTGGCTTCCAATTGGGCGCGGCCCGGGCGAAAGCAGGATCGGCTTGTTCGCCCGATCGGAGTCAGTATCCGTTTGGCCGTCATGCTATGCCAAGTGAGGTTCCTTTTCAAGATTTATCCTCCTGCAGTCTGCCCCGTAGCGGACTTATTTGAGCCGTCGACCGTCCGCGTAAGTCTTTGTTTGTAAGCGTTTAGATCAAAGTCATTGACGCGCCGGTTACTGCTGCTTAAGATACTTGGGCGTCTCCGGGCCCTATCTCCTCCGGTTGGCGCACCCCGCGAGTACGTCCCCCAACGAAGGTCCATCAAATCGCACCCTTCCCACCTTAGTTTCGCGCCAGCTCCGGAATCCGCCGTCGTGCTGTCCTGACTACCAGGCACGGCCGAGGAGAAAGCGATGAGCACTCAAGCCGAACAATGGCGTGTCAGTACCGTCGAGGGAATTTTCGAAACGGATCTGGACACGCTGAAGCAATGGATAGTGGAAGGCTGCGTCCTGCCTTCAGACAAGGTTTGTAAAGGAAAGCTGAGCTGGATTGAAGCCGGTCGGGCGCCAATATTGCGCGCCGCTTTCAATAGCGAAGTAAAAGTCCCTGTCTCTGTGCCAACGGTGACAATCAACGAGTTCCTTCCTGTCGTTGTTCCCGAGTCTGTCCACTCAGCCGACTGCGGCGACGAATTTGATTCCGAGCAGTTATTCGCGGACGAACCGGCTCAGGAAGCGGGACCAAAGCTGGCCAAGGCCTGTTACAACCATTCGCACCTTGCTCCCGATTACATATGTCGTGAATGCTCCAAAGCTTTCTGCAGCGATTGTCCAAAATTTGTCGGTACCTCGAAGATTCCGGTTTGCCCACTCTGTGGTGGCATCTGCCGAGTTTTCAAAGAAGTTCGAGAGATGGTCCAACGGCTGGATTTTCAGAGTTCTGGTTTCGGCTTTAAGGATTTAGGTCGAGCGCTGCGTTATCCATTGGAGCACAAAGTGGCGCTGGCCTTCGGGGCATTGATCTATGGCTTTCTGCAGCTGGCAGGTTTTCGCGGGCGGGTCATCGCATTCGTGATCATGTTCGGATGCATTTCGCACGTTATCAGTCAGGTTGCCTGGGGAAAGCTCGATCGAAGTTTTTTGCCTGACTTCAGTGCTTTTTCTATGTGGGACGATGTGGCTGTGCCAATTGGTCTCGGGATTGGCATCACAATTGTCACCTGGGGACCGATGCTGGCGATCGGGCTCGTGCTCATCTTTGGCATGATTAAGAGTCCCGCGATGTCCCCGTTTGGATCTATGGGCGGGCCACCAGCGTCCTCACAGCCGGCAGGTGTGACGCCCGAGGATCTCGCAACGTTAACGGACCCCGAAGCGGATCCAAAGAAGCTTGAGGCGGCCAACGAAAAATTGAATCACTTGCGACCCGGCAGTCAGATTGTGGATGAAGCGGAGCGATCGAAAAAGCTGAACGATCCGATGTCTGATCTACGAATGCTGCAAACCGGTTTTCAGCTGCCGGTTTTCCTGGTGCTGTTGTTTCTTCTAAGTCTGGTGTGGGGGATTTTTTATTACCCGATGGCTCTTTCAGTAGCAGGGTATACGGAACATTTTGGCTCAGTGGTCAATCCGCTGGTTGGGCTGGATACCATTCGCCGGATGGGTGGGACATACTTCAAGGCCTTTGGAATGGTGCTGCTGATTCAGTTGGCGGGGTTCATAGTCGGCCTGATTGTAGCAATGATCACTGCGCCGTTGGCGATGCCGTTCTTTGGCAACCTGCCTGCAAACTTCATCGACGGTAGCTTTGCCTTTTATTTCAACCTGACGATTGCGTGTCTGCTGGGACTCTCGTTGCACAAGTGCGCGGACCGTTTGGGTATTGAAGCCAGGTAATACTCAGGGGGATAAATTCGGTCTAGGCCTCGACCTATTTCTTCAGCCAGCCGAACAGACCGTGGATCACCGTCTCGCGATTCTCTTCATAGATCGCACGAGTGAGCGGGATGTTCATCGGGCAGGCTTTGACACAGTTTTGCGCGTTGCCACAGTTGGTAATCCCATCGTCACCCATGATGCCTTCGAGACGTTCGTCTCGAGTCATCTCTCCCGTCGGATGCATATTGAAAAGGCGTACCTGAGCAATAGCCTGCGGGCCGATGTAATGATCGTCCTCGTATTGCGGGCAAGCTTCGAGGCAACAACCGCAGGTCATACAACGCGAGTAGGCGTATCGTTCCTGGACGTCTTCCTGGTCCATGCGTGGCCCGGGACCGAGATTGTGTGTGCCGTCGAGTTCAACCCAGGCATGCACCTGTTTCAAGTGCGCGAACATCGGTGAGCGATCGACCACCAGGTCGCGCACGTTGGGGAATTTCGACATCGGCTCGAGCTTGATGGGCTGTTCCAGATTGTCCACCAGAGCCGAGCAGGACTGGCGCGCGCGTCCATTGATCACCATCGTGCAAATTCCGCAAACCTGCTCCAGACAATTCATCTGCCAGACAGGCGGCGTCGTCCTGGTGCCTTCCTTAGTGACGGGGTTCTTCTGGATCTCCATCAGACAGGAAATGATATTGAGATTGGGTCGATAGGGAATCTCAAAACGCTCCCAGGTCTGCGGCGCGTCCGGGTTAGCGCGACGGCGAATGTGAATTTCCACCGTCTTTGACGGCACGCGCGTCGTTGTACGGTCCGTGTGTAGGTTAGCTGACATAGTTAATCCGTCGTAGACATTCGTGATACGCAGGCCGCTACTCGGTTTACGTTTTCTTTCCCTTGCTGTAGTCGCGCTTGCGCGGAGGAATCAGCGACACATCAACCGGCTCATACGAAAACACCGGCCCCTCGCCCGAGTATTCCGCAATTGTGGTTCGCAGCCAGTTCTCATCGTCCCGATCCGGGAATTCAGGTTTATAGTGCGCGCCACGCGACTCGTTGCGATTGAGCGCGCCGAGCGTGATTACTCGCGCCAGGTCGAGCATGTTTTTCAAATGGCGCGCGTGCGGCAGGGCCATCGTGGCCCACAGGTTCGAATCGTTAATCGAAATTTTCTGATAGCGATCCATCAGCTCCAGAAGTTTTTCATCGGTCGCTTTGAGTTTGTCGTTGTAGCGCACCACAGTAACGTTGTCGGTCATCCACTTGCCCATTTCCTGGTGCAGCACGTATTGATTCTCACTCCCGCTCTGCTTAATCAATGAGTCATTGATTTCCTGCTGGCGTTTCAGTTCACTGTCATAGACTCGCGAGCCGTCGACGCCGTTGTGCTCGACGTTGCTGGCCCACTCGATTGCTGCGGGCGCGGCGATGAAGCCTCCATAAACACAACTGACCAACGAGTTAGCTCCGAGACGATTGGCGCCGTGGATCGAATAATCGCATTCGCCTGCGGCCAGCAGCCCGGAGATGTTGGTGCGCTGATTAAAGTCCACCCAGAGCCCACCCATCGAGTAGTGCACGCCTGGGAAAATGCGCATCGGCACATGACGTGGATCGTCACCGACGAACATTTCATATATTTCCAGGATGGCGCCCAGCTTGCGATCGAGGATCTCGGCCGGGATATGACTGACATCGAGAAAGACCTGATTCTCTCCAGCCACACCCATACCATCAAGACAGACCTGGAAAATTTCTCGCGTGGCGATGTCGCGAGGCACCAGATTGCCATAAGCGGGATATTTTTCTTCCAGAAAGTACCAACGCTCTTTTTCCGGAATGGCTGCCGCGGCTCGCCTGTCTTCTTTCTGCCGTGGTACCCAGACTCGACCGCCTTCGCCACGCGCCGACTCAGACATCAGGCGCAATTTATCCTCGCCGGGGATAGATGTTGGATGGACCTGAATAAATTCGCCGTTGGCGTATTTCGCTCCCTGCTGATAACAAGCCGAAACCGCGCTGCCGGTGCAGACCATTGAGTTGGTGGATTTGCCATAGATAAGCCCCGGACCACCGGTGGCCATGATCACTGCGTCGGCAGGGAAGGCTTTGAGCTCGAGCGTCTGCAGATTCATTGCGGTCAGGCCGCGACAAACCTGGTGGTCGTCGAGGATCAACGACATCACTTCCCAGTGCTCAAACTTCCTGACCTTGCCGGCCACTTCGTGACGGCGCACCTGTTCGTCAAGCGCATAGAGAAGCTGTTGGCCGGTTGAGGCCCCCGCGAACGCCGTGCGGTGGTGCTTGGTGCCGCCGAAACGGCGAAAGTCGAGCAATCCTTCGGGGGTGCGCGAGAAGGGAACACCCATGCGATCGAAGAGATAGATAATCGCTGGCGCCATCTCGCACATGGCTTTGGCCGGCGGTTGGTTGGCGAGAAAATCACCGCCATATACCGTGTCGTCAAAGTGCTCCCAAGTTGAGTCGCCTTCCCCCTTGGTGTTAACGGCCCCGTTGATGCCACCCTGCGCGCAAACTGAATGCGACCGCTTGACCGGCACGATGGAGAATAAATCGACCGCGTGACCAGCTTCCGCGATCTTCATGGCAGCGGCCAGGCCTGCCAGCCCGCCGCCTACAATTGCAATCTTGATTCCGTTGCTCGCCATTGGTTTAGAGTAGACCTCCCAGCAATCCGCCCTTGTGGATAAATGCAACGGCTGCATTAACTCCCACTAGCAGCAGCACGACACCAAACGCGATGCAGGCATAACCGGTCAGGCGCTGGGCGCGCTCGCCGATGGTGATGCCCCAATCAACGAGGAAGAGCCAGATTCCATTGGCCAGATGCCAGACTGTGGCGGTAATGCCAATCATGTAAATAATGAATATTGAGACCATGCTAAACTCGCCGGCCACTATCGAGAATGCCTGGTCCGGGTGAGTTGCGACTGAGATATTGTTCAGACCGGGAATCAAGCCGAAGCGGAAATTGAGCACATGAAAGGTGATAAAGAAGAAAAGAATCATCCCGGTGATGCGCTGGATCAAATAGAACCAGTTGCGCGGGTAAGGGTAAGCCAGGTTGTTGGGGCGCGCTTCGATGGTGATCACGAGACCGTAGACAGCGTGATAGATGAGGGGAATAAAGATGCCGCCGATTTCCACGAACAGGATGTAAGGAATCGATTGCAGATCCTTAACGGCATTGTTGAAATCGGCCGCTCCGCTCAAGGCCTTGGAGTTCGTATAGAAATGTTCCAATAAAAAAATGCCGAGCGGTACAATACCCGATAACTGATGCAGCTTGCGCAGAACAAAAGTCCTGCTCAGACGGATCGCCAAGTACGCACTCCTTCGCCTTTGGGTTTCGGATTGAAAGCCGCAGGTCTTAGATCGCAGAGGATTAAGTAAATACTTTTCAGAACGTGCAAATTATATTGAGAAGCGCGCGAAAAGCCAAACGAGAGCACCAAACTTCCTGGTGGGTTTCTTCTGCAGTGCGAGCGAGAAGATCCGGGAAAACACGACTGAAGTCGCTACTTTGGACGCCTGCGCGGGCTGGTGATTCAGCTACTTAAAGCCAATATTATGTCTGATCCCACATCTTATACGGTGGCGAAACTTGCGGAACTTATTCGGCGGCGCGACCTGTCAGTGACCGAGGTCATCGAGGCTTATCTGGCGCGCATTGAAATGGTTAATCCCAGCTTGAACGCCATCGTCACACTGGCGCCCAATCTAATCGAACAGGCCAGAGACGCCGACAGACAACTGTTGAACGGGAACGACGTTGGTCCATTGCACGGTGTCCCCTTGACTATCAAAGACACCATCGCAACCGCCGGGATGCTGAGCACGAGCGGCTGTGCTATGCGCGCCGGCTATATCCCCGAAAGAGATGCGCCTGCAGTCGCGCGATTAAAAGCCGCTGGGGCCATTATTCTCGGCAAGACAAACACTGCCGAGATGGCGATGGATTACACGGCCGACAATCCGGTCTTCGGCCGCACAAATAATCCACACGATTCGACGCGCTCGCCCGGCGGATCCAGCGGTGGCGAGGCGGCTGCAATTTCGAGCTGCATTTCGGCGGGAGGTCTGGGGAGTGATCTGGCCGGCTCGATTCGCATACCGGCTCATTTCTGCGGCATCAGCGGCTTGAAACCAACCACGGCCAGCGTGCCCGGCGCCGGCCAGTTTCCCCCTGCTGCCGGCCCGTACTCGCTCGGCTCTGTGATTGGCCCACTCGCGCGCAGCGTTGCAGACCTGCAACTTCTTTTCAGTGTGGTCGGCAACGTCGCGGCGGAGCGTGCCGATGATTCTCGTGCTGCCTCGAACTCGAGCCGCTCACGGGTTGCCTGGTACGCCGATGACGGAGTCAGTCCCGTTACGACTGAAACGCGTGCGGCAGTGCGAGCGGCAGCCTTGGCGCTGTCTGAGGCAGGCTTTGAAATCGAGGAGCGGCGGCCGCCTGGCGTCGAGCACGCACTCGATTTATGGCTCACCCTTTTTTCGCGAGCTACGGTAGTGTTGCTTCGGGCCGTCTATGAAGGTAACGAAGACAAGGCCGGTTCATTTGTGCGTTGGCGGTTGGCGACAGCTGATGACTCGCCGGCGGCGACACTCGATAGTTACATTGAAGCCTGGCTGGAGCGCGATCGCTTGCGACATGAGTTGTTCAATTGGATGGAGCACACTCCTTTATTGATAGCACCCGTGGGCGCCACTCCTGCTTTCGAGCATGATGCGCACAAGGTGATCGTCGACGGCAAACCGGTGAGCGCCTTCCGCGCTTTCAGTTACTGCCAGGCTTTCAATGTTTTCGATTTGCCGGTGGTTACTTTGCCCGCCGGGCAGTCGCCTGAGGGTCTGCCGATTGGGGTACAAATTGTTGGCCGCCCGGGCGATGAAGAAAGGGTTTTGGCGGCCGCGATGATTGTTGAGAGTGCGCTCGGCGGCTGGCAGCCTCCACCAATGTCCGCCAAACTCTAGTTGGTTGTAGTCTTCAGGAAACACAGGCGAAGTAAGCACGCTTCGACGTTCCAGAACCTGTGGTGAGAGTTGGGTAGCGACTAACCGAAAGTTTGTCGGACTCAGGTGCGATCCTATATAGTGCCAGCAAGTTCAAATCTATCGCCCCAGCGAATAAGCATAGAGGTCAATCATGGATCCAATAATGTCAGTCCTTGGCTTTCTCCTCTTTGGTTTCATAGGCATAGTCCTGCTGGTCATTGCAGCCAAGACAATTCGCATCGTTCCCCAGGCTACGGTGATGCTGGTCGAGCGGCTGGGGCGTTTCGATAAAGTTGCGAGCAGCGGTTTGAATCTGCTGGTGCCTTTTTTGGATCGTCCGCGCGCAGTCTACTGGACCAACACTCGTCCGGGCCTGACCTCGATCGATCTGCGCGAGCAGTACATCGATCTGCCGCCGCAACCGGTTATTACGCGCGACAACGTTACGATTCATGTCGACTCGGTGGTCTACTGGCAGATTACTGATCCGGTCAAGGCCGTCTACGAAATGAACGATCTGGTCGGCGGCATTGTGCAGTTGACCATCACCGGCATGCGCGCTGTGATGGGCGACATGGATCTCGACCACACGCTTTCACAGCGCGATCAGATCAATGCCAAGCTCCGCCTTATCCTTGATGAAGCCACGGATAAATGGGGTGTGAAGGTGACGCGCGTGGACGTGAAGAACATCAATCCACCCGAAGATGTGCGCATTACGATGGAAAAGCAGATGACCGCGGAACGCAATCGGCGCGCGCTCGTGTTACAAGCTGAAGGCGACAGGCAAGCAGCTATCACGCGCGCTGAAGGTGAAAAGCAGGCAGCGGTCACACGCGCCGAGGGTGAAAAGCAATCGGCCATACTCGCCGCCGAGGGTGCCGCTGAGGCACGCCAGCGAAACGCGCAAGGCGAAGCTCAGGCCATCGCGGTGGTTGCGGAAGCGATGGCGGCCCATGGGAATCCGGCGCAGTACCTGATCACGACTCGCTACATTGAGAGTTTGCGCGATATGACTCGCACGAATAATTCAAAAGTTATTTTCATGCCGGTGGAAACGTCGGCGATGTTGGCCAGCGTCGGAGCGATTAAGGAAGTGCTGGGCCAGACGGGCGTAAAGAGCGGTGAACAGGATCCAGCGCCGTCCCCCAAGCCGCGTGAGTTAGGTGGCAGATAGGGTAGAGACATTGGGGACCATCCTACACCCCCAACGGATGTCTCGAGATCGTTGTGTATCTTGATCCGGAGCTGCCGGGTTCGCTACGGATGACCAGCAATTCTGAAACCGGAAAAGCGAGCGCTGCAAATCCCATCGCTTGGTGAGCAACGGCAAGCTCGCGCGCGCCTAGAGGTTTTCGCGGACGAGCGATCGTGAGATGTGGGCGAAACGCGCTTTCCTCCTTTGCAAAACCTTCCTCGGCGCACTCCTGCTCAAGACCCGCCTGTAGTGCGGCAAGAAGTCCACCCCTATCTTCTATACCGAGCCAGAGAACTTTCGGAGCTCCATGGTTCGGGAAGACTCCGGCCCCGTTAATGAGAATGTCAAAAGGAGCCAGCCCGGTCGTCGCGCGTTCCGCGGCCAGCGAAAGTCTTGAGACTTCACTTGGCGCAATGTTTCCCAGGAACTTTATCGTTAGATGAAGGTTGGACTCTGTGGTCCAACTCGCGGAATTGTCAGGCACTCGCCGGCAGAGACTTTTGATATGAGCAGTTACACGCGCTACCACGGCCTGCGGCAATTGAAGCGCGCAGAAAACGCGCCAGGCAGTGGGATGAAGGGATGAAGCAGGCGGCCCCGGCAATGAACGGTGCTCCTCCTTCGTCCCTACTTTAAGGGCTCGAGTATTAACGTCTCACTAGTTGCTTTCGCAACCGCCGCTTGAGTAAACGGAAAAGCCCGCGGCGTAACCGCACGCCAGTCGGCGAGTTGATCGGTCCAGTGTGGATTGGTCGGTATTCCGGACTCGCCCAGAGTGATTCCATGCTGCGTCTTGTCCCAGTCGCCCGCGTCCGCAATGAAGCGCATGGACACAGCCGAGCCAACATTAACGGTGGCTCCCAGCAGCACGCCGGTTCCGTTTTGCGGAAATGGTTGGATGGCAAATTCAAGCCCCACCAAAGGAACGCTTGCCAGCGGGTGAGGGAAGCGCGCCTTTGCGAGATTTCCCCAGATCCACTTGGACTCATCTGTCCCGAGGCTTTTCGTCAGCGCCTGCCGCGCATCCGCATAACAGGCTCGAAAGAGTTCCGCATAACTCTTGAACTCTTTTGGCAACCAATCGGCGGGCTGTTCAGTCATTAAACGGTCCAGCGTGGTATCAAAATTCGCCCAGCCAAAGATGCGAGCCCGCTCTTCTCCGATAGCTGCATTGATCATGCGACTCCGAAAAGCGAGGCGCATTTGTGCTGCCAACGGCCCCACTGTGGAATCGGCATCGAGCCGCGCATCCCACTTTGCAAAAGCGTCAAGCGTCTCTTGTAGTTGATCGTCAGCCGGCGAATGCAACTGCCCGGCGAGGGTTTTCATAACTGCGCGTGTGAAGGTCTCACCCGCTCGCGTATAAACGTCGCCTTGAATCGTGCGAAAATCTTCAGACGTCAACTTTTGTTTGGCCTGCAACAAGTCGAGTATGCGGCGCGCCCGATAGGGCTGCGCCCAGGAATGAGTAAGAAAGTAAGGATAATTCTGCCCCACAACTCGCTGATTAGCCGTGACGATGATTCCTGCCGCCGGATCGAATAGGTGCGGCAATTTGTCGAAGGGAATGAAAGACATCCATTCTCCTACATCAGTTGAGCCGTCGTAGGGCACGCTGCCATCGCCTGATTTTCTAATCGGCACTTTTCCGGCCGCGTAATACCCAATGTGGCCGGCGTTGTCCGCATACACCATATTCTGCATCGGCCCGTTATAGGATTGCAGAGCGCTCGTGAACTCCTTCCAGTTGCGCGCGCTGTTGAGCGACTGGTTGACACTGGCGCGGTTCAATTGCGGATCCAGCGCGGTCCAGCGCAGAGCATAACGCCGGCCATCCTTCTCGAGCACGATTGGCCCATGGCGTGTGACCGTGACGTCAAGCGGGACGACGTTGGTTGAGGCATCCGTAAAGCCCTTGCGCACCTTGATCTCTTCGTGACGAATCTCGGCCTCGCGCCAGCCGGCAGGTGTCAAATAGAGCCTGGGATTTTTTGGATCAAACTTTTCGAGGTAGACGTCCTGGACGTCAGGTCCAACGTTGGTGAAGCCCCACGCGATGTGGTCGTTATGTCCAATGACGATGCCCGGCAGGCCGGCTGCAGTCACTCCGGCGACGCGCATACCCGGGGCGCTCAGGTGAACCATGTACCAAATGGAGGGCGCTGAAGGAGCCAGGTGTGGATCATTTGCCAGGAGCGGTTTTCCGGATGCAGTGTGCTTGCCATTGACGACCCAGTTGTTGCTGGCGGCGAGACTGTCAGCATAGAGGCCCAGGCGCCCGAGCGAACGCGCCTCAAGTTCTGCATCCAGATTAAGCTCAGAAAGCAGGTTGCGCGGCACTTCCCGTTGCTGCAGAGATCCTGAGCGCCGAGCAGATTTTTTTACGTCGTCCTTGCCCACCACCAGAACATCGAGCGCTGAAGTTTCAGGCATCAGCGCGGCTAGCTTGGCCGGCGGAAGATCGCTGAGCGCTTCGCGCATCAGGTCGAGACGCCAGGTTGTACTGAGTGACTCAAAAAAGTTCTTGATAATGATCAGTGAATCAGAGGCCGTCCACGGTTTCGGCTTGTACTGCAATAGCTGAAACTCAGGTGGCCAGGATTTGGCATCCAGTGACGCGATATAGGCATTGACACCGTTAGCGTATGCGTTGAGGACGGCCTTGACCTGCGGCTCTGCCTCGGCCGCTTCGATCTCAACCACGTGGGCAAATCCAAGAGTGCGATGCCGCTTGTCTTCCTCGAGGACTGAGCTGCCGAAAATCTCCGCCAGTTCGCCGCGCGCGTTGCGACGAAATAGATCCATCTGCCACAGGCGATCGCTTGCCGTGATGAAGCCCTGGGCAAAATAGAGATCGTCGTCATTCTTTGCCTCGATATAGGGAATGCCTCGCTCGTCGCGGCGCACCGTTACTTTATCTCGCAGGCCAGTGATTTGCAGCGTCCGGCTCGATGTTGCTCCGGGAGTGCTCACTTGTGCTTCGGTTGAGATTAGTTGGGCGGCAACCAGGAAAGCGCAAACTGTGAGAGTGGCGGACAGCGTTCTCTTCATTCGGGGTAACCTCGGGTTTGCTTAGAAATCGGTTGATACTAACACAGGTGTAAACGCCAATTAGAGGCTGCCTCAACAACAGTCGCGAAGAAAACTTTTAGGCAAGCACGCCGCGGCTACGTTACACTTGACCGGCTAGGTTCTCTGCCTTATACGAGCGAGACGTATCCACCCTGACTGAAGGAGATGTTCTGATGAAAAGGCTACTAGTACTTGTCATCGTCGTTTTCGGTTCGGTATTCACAACAGCAGCGCAGGGAACTGGCGAGTGGATTCGTTATGAATCGCCCGAGGGGCGTTATAGCGTCCTGGTGCCCAAAAAGCCAGAGATCAGTCAGCAGGATACGACTGCCGCCACGGGTGAAAAGCTGCCGCAATACCTTGCCTCGAGTGCGGACGGCAACGGCGTCTTCATGATTGGTTATTTTGACTACGCGGCGGATATGACCTTTTCGCTCGACAAGGCGCGTGATGGAATGTTGAGTTCCATGGAAGCCACGCTGCTTGGTGAGGAAAGTATTAGTCTGGGTGGCTCACCTGGGCGCGCCCTGAGACTTCTGGCAAAGAGTACCGACGGCAGGGAGTTTCTCGATCGTGCGACATTTTATGACGTGGCCAGGCGCATTTACGTTCTGCAATGCATTTTTCCGAAAGACGAAGATGGTGCCGCACTCAATGAGAAATGTAACAAGTTTGCCGACTCTTTCAAGGCCCGGACGCCCTAGATAATCTTTTCGGGCGAGTAAAGAAGTCGCAGAGCCGAGAGTGGTAGCAGTCCGAAAGTAATCGGGCAATCAGTTTACCCGGCCAAAGTTCACGTTGACGCTTGCTGGGTGGACGATTACAATCCCCGAGGTTCACTTCGTAAATGGTCCAATTTCTGAAATCAGTTCCGCGATTAGTTGGTGCGACGTTGTTCGCGCTTGGTCTTGGTGTGTGCGTGAGCGCTCAACAGCGGCCGCTGCTGACGGAAGATGTAGATATCATTCCTCCGGGTACGGTACGCATCCAGGCCGGGATCGACTTCATGCAGGACGCCAAATATAGGGCCTCGGGTTTGACCGGCGATCTAACGCGGGTGGGTGTGCTTGGTATCAACATCGGACTCTCACCGAACGTTGAATTTCAAATTGAGGGAGTGGCTCAGAACTTTTTGAGCATCAATTCACGAAATCCGGGAGCCATTCCGTTGACGCTCGCGCCCGGAGTGAATTCCACCAACGATATTGGCGACTTCATTCTCTGGACCAAAATCAAGTTGCACAATGAAACCGCGCACGCCCCTTCGTTGGGCTTTCGTGTGGGCGTGCAGTTGCCAAACTCAAATCAGGCCCGCGGGCTTGGCCTGAATAATACAAATGCTTTTGGCTCGATCCTGTTCGGTAAAAAGTTTGGACACGACGGTCGTCTGAACACTTTTGGCAATGTTGGCATCGCTATTATCACCGCGCCCACACTCCTGTTCACTCAGAACGACATGTTGACCTACGGCGCCGCCGGAATCTTTCGGATCAATAAGCAATTCAGCCTCGCGGGAGAAGTGAATGGCCGGGCCAATACCCGCCCCGGCGATGGACCGCTGGGAACGGAAGCACAGTCTGAAGCACGCCTCGGTATGCAGATTCGAGCTTCGGGGTTACGCTTTGATTTCGCTGGTATCAAGGGGTTAGGTAAATTTAGTCCAAAATCGGGTGTCACGGTGGGCGTGACCTACGACTCCCCCTCTATCTTCGCACCCGCGAAGTAACAAATCGTTAAGCGGAAACAAGTGACAAGTGACAACTGGTAGCTTACGACGGTAAGCTAGTCGGCCCTGCGCGCCGGCTCTATTGGGCTACTGGCCGGGCGCCTCCGCGAGGCGGATCACAGATTGCTTAGTTTGGGGAACGAGCGCGTTGTGGGTGAGCAGCCTAACCTGTTCAAGATTTAGGTTTACGGTTGAATTCTATGTTTGAGTGGTTAAGGGCCATCAGTCATTGGCTGCAGCATTTTGTGATCGGGGCGCCCCTTTATGTGGCCGGTCCTGCCATGATTTTGATTGGCGCGCTGGACTCCTCGCTATTATCTTTGCCCGAGATTAATGACTATCTCGTGGTGGGTCGTTGTTTCAAATACCACTCCGCGGTTTTCTATTTCCCGCTGTTCGCGGCAGTGGGTTCCGTCATCGGTTGCCTGCTGCTTTATTCAATCATGCGGCGGGGCGGGCAGGCTCTGTTGCGCAGGCGCTTTCGGGCTGAACATATTTTGCGAGCAGAGCAGGCGTATGCGCGGTTTGGCGTGTTGGCTTTGGCGGTGCCCGCAGTTTTACCCCCGCCTCTGCCTTTTAAGATTTTTGTCGCGACTGCCGGTGCGCTCGAGTATCCGCGCTGGAAGTTTCTTGTTACTGTTTTTATCGCGCGGGCGCTGCGGTATTACGTCGAAGGGATACTAGCAGTATTTTATGGCCGCAGAGTGCTTCTTTTCATCGAAAAGAACGGGCTCGCAATGATTAATATCATCGCTGCTGCCGGGCTCGTGGCGCTGCTGATCTATTTGCTGACCAGACGTGGGCGAGCGGCAACTACAGCTGGTAAAGAGGCCAAGGAACAGGTCAAGCAGGGAGCAGACATTGAAGGAAAGCCGGCCGCTACGCTGACAGATAACTAGCGTACCGGGAATTTTTTGAAAGGAATTATCCAGTCTAATGATCTTATTTTTACTCAGCCTCGCCAGCTTTCTCGGCAAGATGTCGCGCAAGCTAACCAAATTTGGCGTCTTCGTGGCCGCCTTTGGTGGGCCGGGCCTTTTCGTGCTTTGCCTGCTCGATTCGACTTTCGTTCCGCTGCCGAGCAGCGCCGACGCCCTCCTGATTTTCCTGTCAATGACAAATCCGCACTGGATGCTCTTGTACGTCCTGCTGGCCGTGCTCGGTTCAACCATCGGTTGTGTCATCCTCTACTACATATCGCGGCGAGCGGGCAGCCGGGCTTTGGCGAGGTTCTCTCCTGAAAAGCAAAAGCGTGTCAAAGACTGGATCGATAAGTATGACGTTCTGTCAGTGCTGGTAGCATGCCTTCTGCCGCCGCCATTTCCTCTGAAGCTATTTGTGGTAACAACCGGGGTACTGCGTTTGAGCGTGGTGCGCTTTACGGTCGCTATCGCGGCGGGCCGTGCTTTCCGCTACCTCTTGTTAGGTTATCTCGCAGCGCATTACGGTGAACAGGCAAAGACAATATTGTCAAAGTATTACCCCTGGGTGGGATTGTCTCTGGCAATTTTGATTATCGGATTTTTCGTGGCGCGATCTCTCCTGCGTCGCCCGCGACCGGTCGAGATCTAATTTTTAGCGTTCGCTGACTTTGACGGGAAACTGCACGGGGGACGTGGGGACTAGAATGTCTGAAGCAGCGGCGCGCTGTCCGGTAGATCTTCAATTACCCGGAAAGTTCTGGCAGCTGCCAGATCGCGAACGCCATGTTCAATCAGTCGCGCGAGCAGGTGGATAAAGATTTGCGCGGTCGCCAAAGCATCGCTGCCCGCCCGATGGCGATTGCTGATATCGATTGAGAAGTGATTAGCAATCGTATCCAGGCGATAATTGGCGAGACCCGGAAGGGTCCGGCGCGATAGTTTGACGGTGCAGATGTGCGAATTCACCATTCGGTGCCCGGGATAAACTCTTGATATTTCGTGGTTCAAAAAGCTCGTATCAAACGGAGCGTTATGGGCCACCAGCACTGCGTCGCTGACAAATTCCAGCCAGCGAGGGGCGACCTCCGCAAAAACCGGAGCCGTTTTGACCATCTCATTCGTGATGTGTGTCAGCGAAGCGACGAAACGCGGGATGGGCAGTTCAGGGTTGACCAGCGTGACGAATTCATCAACGATGCGACCCGAGCGAACTCGATAGGCACCCAGTTCAATCAGGCGGTTGGGAGGAGTCTTGGCGCCGGTCGCCTCAACATCCACAACAACAAATTCGAGCTCTTCGAGGGGCTGCGTCTCCACGTTGCTGCTTAGTAGTTCGACGGTGTGCCCGTCAAAGGCCTTGAAGCGATGATCATCCCGCACAAGATCTGCGATCAGGAGGCTGGCAAGCTCGGCGTCGATATCTGAGATTTTGAAAACGCTGTCTGCGATTTCCGTCGCTGGCGCTCGCCCACCACAATCAAGTAGAAGATCAATGGTTTCCTGGACTAATGTGGAGTCAGATACTAGATTGCGGAACGGCGGCATGAGCGGGGCGATTGTAGCACGGCTCGCGCATGAAAGAGGAGTGTACTTGTGTCAGCTGAAACTGTGATCGAGAAATTTAAGGGTGCCGGGGCCTTGCTGGAAGGGCACTTTGTGCTGTCGAGCGGACTACATAGTACGAAGTATCTGCAGTGTGCTCTGGTTCTGCAAGACCCCGTTCAGGCCGAAGAATTTGGCAGAGCGCTGGCCGGGCTGTTTCATGGTCAGAATATTCAACTTGTAGCTGCACCCGCGATTGGTGGACTGATCATAGGTCATGAAGTGGCGCGCGCTCTCGGGGTGCATTTTTTGTGGACCGAGCGCCAGGATGGTGAGATGACCTTGCGCCGGGGTTTCTCTGTAGCCCCGGGAGTGAGAACTCTGGTGGTCGAAGATGTCGTGACTACGGGTGGCTCAACGCGCGAGACAATCGCGGCCCTGCAGGCAGCCGGCGCGGAAGTTATCGGCGCAGCTTCAATCATCGATCGCTCATCAGGTCAGGCTGAGGTGGGAGTACCCAGAGTGGCTCTGGCTTCACTCGAAGTGCAAGCGGTCGATCCTTCATCATGCGACGCTTGCCTGCGCGGGGAAAAAGCGATCAAGCCGGGCAGCCGAAAGTGAACTTTGTGCTTTGAGCTTTGTGCTTTGCTTTTGGTTTTCAGAGTGAGTCGTCTCTCTGACCTCGAATGTCATATAGAAGTGACCAATTGAAGTTGAACAGTTCTCTCTGAAGTTCTGAATCAGATCGGAGACAAGGTTACCCAAACGCAATACTCAAAGCACAAGGCTCAAATTTCCAACCGACCACTGACTACTGGCCACTGACTAACACCCACTATCATGAATTTCAAGCTCACCCTCCAGTACGATGGCACAGATTTTCATGGCTGGCAGATTCAGAGTGGCTTGCGCACGGTTCAGGGTGAACTGAAACGCGCCTTATCATTAATCGATGGCCGCGAAGTAGTGGTCCATGGTTCGGGGCGCACCGACGCGGGCGTCCATGCCGAGGGACAAGTCGCAAATGCCGAAATTCGCCGCGCGCTCGCCCCGGAAAAACTGCGTGCGGCAATCAACGCCAATGTCGACGATGATCTGCGAGTGGTGGAAGTGACGGAGGCGCCGGATGATTTTCACGCCCGCTATTCAGCCCTGGGGAAGACTTATGTCTATCGCATCCTCAATGGCAGCTTTAGCTCGCCCTTTTGGTTTCGCTATGCTCACCGCGAAACGCGCGCACTCGATTTGGCAACTATGCAGGAATGTGCCCGGCTCTTTCTCGGTAAACACGATTGGACAGCCTTTTCCTCGGCCCAATCCGATGCGGAAACGAAGGTGCGCACGATCACCCAGTGTGAGGTTGAGGAGCGCTTTGATGAGCGCGCTCAGGCTCGCATGATCGAGGTTAGCTTGAGTGCCGATGGCTTCCTCCGCTACATGGTCCGCTCAATCAGCGGTACATTGCTGGCGGCCGGCCGCGGCGAACTTGATTGTGAGAAGGTCAGTGAAGCAATCAGGGACGGCAATCGCGCGCTGGCCGGCGCCACCGCACCTGCGTGTGGCCTGACGCTCCTCTCCGTGCATTATTCGGATCAGAAGCAGGACTCCATTAGTTCATACCTTCAATTTAGTAGTCCCTCGCAGCAATGATGTTACGAATTGACAGCCAATGACTTAGCGGCAACAATGGCGAGCGCCGCTCGTCATGTGAGCTCGCCTCAATGAATACAAATGCTTTCTGACTTCACAGAAGTGGTTGAAAAGGGAACTCGCGATGCAACGCTTCTGAGCGCCATCGATTGGGACCGTTTGCCCCGGCACCTGGCCATCATTATGGACGGCAACGGTCGCTGGGCCGCGCAACGTGGACAACCTCGCATAGCGGGCCACCGCGCGGGCGTCGAGGCCGTTCGTGCTGCAGTTGATACTGGCGCGAGGCTGGGACTCAAGGGGCTCACGCTGTATGCCTTTTCGACCGAAAATTGGAAGCGGCCCCGTTATGAAGTCGATGCTTTGATGCGCATGCTGCGGCGTTATCTGCGGCTCGAGTTGGGTGAGATTGACCGGCAAAACATCAAGTTCCAAACCATCGGCCGGACCGGCGTATTGCCGGAAAGCGTGCGCCGCGAGATAGCTCGCGCGGTTGAGCGCACTGCGAAAAATTCAGGGATGGTACTGACAGTCGCTTTGAATTATGGCGGGCGCGCAGAGATCGTTGATGCGGCACGGGCTGCCCTGCGACGGCTGCTCGATGAGGGAAGTCCCGCTGAGGACCTGACCGAAGAGCGAATCGCAGATGAACTCTACACGCGGAACCTTCCCGATTTGGATCTGCTGGTTCGTACCAGCGGCGAAATGCGCATCTCAAACTTCCTGCTTTGGCAAGTTGCCTACAGCGAAATTTATGTCACCGAAACTCTTTGGCCCGAATTTCGGCGTGTCCACATGCTTGAGTCGATCGTGGATTACCAAAGACGCGATCGGCGTTTCGGGGGATTGAAACTGGTTAGTAGTTCCTAGTCCTGGCATCACTTTCCGGAGCCGACAGCGACGGCCGAAGCACAAAGTACCAAGCACAACCCACCTTTTATGAATCGCATCATCACTGCCGCTGTCCTGCTTCCTTTTCTAATCGCATCAATCCTCGTGTCATGGTTACAGCCGCTGTTCGTGTTACTGATGGCAGTGGCGATGTCGCTCGCGCTGCTTGAGTTTTGGAAGCTGGCGAAGCGCCGGGGCATGAAACCTGACATGGCTGCCGGCTATCTTGGCGGCGCCGCAATCTTTACCGTCTTTTTTTTCAACGAGCCCAGCCAGGATCTTTTCTCGCTGCAGTTGTTGATGTTGACGCTGGTACTTCTCACCATGGGAACGCTGGCGGCTGCCACCTTCAGGGGCGCTCCGTTTGAGACGATGATTTCTTCAACTGGAGCCACTGTACTGGGCGTGCTCTATGTGGTTCTGCTGGGTGGCCACCTGGTGGCTTTGCGAACTGGGTTCAACCAGAAACTCTCCGCACACCTGCTGTCTTTTTTCTTTATGGTAATTATGGGCGCCGATACCGGCGCATACTACGTCGGAAAGTCCCTGGGCAAACATAAGTTGGCGCCAAAAATTAGTCCAGGCAAAACGTGGGAAGGTGTGGCGGGCGGCGTGGCAGCCGGCTTGATAATGGCGACGCTGGCCCATTTCTGGTTCTTTAAGGAACTGCCGTTGAAATGGATGTTGCCGCTGGCTCTGGCCATGGTTGTGCTGGGAATAATTGGAGATCTGACTGAGAGTGCTCTCAAGAGAAGCGCGGGCGCCAAGGATGCGGCTAACCTTCTTCCGGGTCACGGCGGCGTACTGGATCGGCTTGATAGCTTGCTCTTCAACGCACCGCTCATCTACTATTTCGCTCGGATCTACTTTCAATAATTCGTAAACCCCGATGACCACACGAAAGATTGTCTTGATTGTCGTTGGGGTGCTGGTAACGACCGGAGTGGCCGTGGTCCTTGTGGCCGGTGGTATTGTTGGTTACTCGCTTTATTCGTTTGGAAAGAGCGATGCCGCAAGAACGGCTCAGGATTATCTGCGCAGCAATGAAAAGCTGCGACAGGACATTGGCGACATCAAGGACTTTGGAACTTTCCCCAGCGGTAGTATCAATGTAGAAAACTTCGATGGCGACGCGAGCTTGAAACTCAAAGTCATCGGCATCAACAAGACAATTGATGCCACAGTAGATCTTACTTATCGCCAGGGCCGTTCGTGGCGAGTGGTCTGCGCTTCCTATATTAACGAGCAAGGGCGCGTAATCGAATTGCTTAACCCCTACGATTCATCTTTGATTTCCATCTCCCTGGCCGCCTGATTATGAGTTACAAAGGCGTCGCAATCCTGGGTTCCACCGGCTCAATTGGCTGCAACACGCTGCGCGTGATCGAAGCGCTCGGGGCTGAGCGCTTCCGTGTCGTAGCGCTGGGGGCCGGTAAAAATATTGAAGTTCTCGCGGAGCAGGTGGCGCGCTACCTGCCCGAGTTGGTCTCGGTCGAGTCTGAAATGGCCGCCCACGATTTGCGAGCGCGATTGTTCGCGCGCGACGTAGATCTGCCGCGCATCCTGATTGGGGAAGCGGGCTTGTGCGAAATCGCGACGCACGCACAGGCCGATTGTGTCGTTTCCGCAACCGTGGGCGCTGTCGGTTTTGTGCCCACTCTGCGTGCGCTCGAAGCCGGCAAACGAGTAGCTCTGGCCAATAAAGAAACGCTGGTGATGGCCGGCGAGTTGATGACGCGCGCTGCCGCGGCTTCAGGGGCTGAGCTGCTGCCGGTTGATTCCGAACACAATGCCTTGCATCAGTGTCTGCGCGGGGAAGCGCCGTCCGAAGTGCGCAGGATTGTCCTGACTGCTTCAGGTGGACCGTTTCGCACCAGCAGCAAAGCTGAAATGCAGCAGGCTACGGTAGCTGACGCGTTGCGCCATCCGACCTGGAGCATGGGTGACAAGATCACAATCGATTCCGCCACCTTGATGAATAAAGGGCTGGAAGTGATCGAAGCGCGCTGGCTATTTGGTTTTGAGGCGGACCAGATTGGAATTGTCGTGCATCCAGAATCCGTCGTGCATTCAATGATCGAAATGGTTGACGGGTCTGTGATCGCGCAGTTGGGAGTGACCGACATGCGACACGCAATCCAGTACGCCCTGACCTTTCCCGAGCGTCATTCCGGCGACCTCCCGCCGCTTGATTTGACCGCCCTCAGCGCGCTTCATTTTGAGGCTCCCGACCTCGATCGCTTTCCCTGCATCGCCCTGGCCTACCGAGCCCTATGTACCGGCGGCACTCTCCCGGCCGCAATGAACGCGGCGAATGAAGAGGCAGTGCAGGCATTCATTGATGAACGAATCTGCCTGACTGACATTCCGCGTGTGATTGAAGCCGTCATGGATAAGCATTCCACTCAGTCCGTCGCGAACCTCGAGACCGTGCTCGAAACCGACCGTGGAGCGCGTTTATCCGCCCTCGCAGAAATCGAAAAACTGGCGCAGACAACGGAACAATTGGCATAACGAATGGTTTGACGCCTGCGAAGTGGCCGCGTAAACTCGATGTGCAACCCTGCCTGGCCGGGTTGAGTCTGAGTATGCGCGGTTTTTAAATAAGAGTTTTTTAGAAGAGAGATTTTGATCTAATGCCTTCTTTGATTGGTATCCTGGCTTTCATTCTGATTTTGGGCGCGGCGGTGGTGCTTCACGAATTTGGCCACTTTATCGTGGCCAAGCTTCTCAAGATCCGCGTTGAAACTTTTTCGGTGGGTTTTGGGCCTCGCTTGTTCGGCAGGCGCTGGGGCCATACCGATTACCGTGTTTCAGCTATTCCTCTGGGCGGCTATGTAAAACTCGGAGGTGATGAGTCCAATGCTCCGCTTGAAGGCGCGGGCGCGGACGATATTCCGCCCGAAGAGAGGTTCAATTTACGTCCGCGCTACCAGCGGATCCTGGTTTCGATTGCCGGACCCGTCATGAACATCCTCACGGCGTTTAGTATTCCTTTCATCGCCGCCATGATGTATGGCGTACCGAATACGCCGGCTCCCATAGTGAGCTTTGTGGTCAAGGATGGCGCGGCGGAAGTTGCTGGTCTGAAGCCGGGCGATCGCATTGTTCAATTTAATGGCGTCGAAAATCCGGATTGGGACAGTATCTATGGGGACGGCTTGTTGTCGCCGGGCCAGTCCCTGCCACTGGTTGTTGACCGTAACGGCCAGCGTCTGCCGCTAACGCTCAAGCCCAGTGCGCTCACAGAGAATGGTGAGACCGCGGGAACATTGGATTTCGTGCCGGATAACGGCGGGTACCCCGTCGTCATCCATGACGTCACAGTTAATTCACCTGCCGCCGCTGCCGGTCTCAAGCCGGGCGATCGAATTCTCGCGGTCGGCGGCCAGCGAGTTGGCAGCAAGGCACAGGTCACAGGCTACATACGCGAGCATGCTAACCAGCCAATCCACATCAGCGTTGAGCGCGCGAGTCAACCAGTTGAGATAGAGACTGGCTCGGAGCGTTTGGCCAATGGAGTGCTGGGCATCACCGTGGGCGATGAGTTTCCGCTGCATAAGGCGGGTATAAGTGACGCGGCAGCTTTTGCTTACCGCTCAAACGTGGAAATTATTAAGCTGACGGGCAAAGCCCTGGGGCAGGTGTTTGCCGGCAAACGCTCGGTGCGCAACACTTTATCGGGCCCGATAGGAATTTATAAAGCCGCTTCGACGCAGGTTGAGCGATTGGGTTGGGACGGATTTTTTCAGATGCTCGGCTTTCTGAGTCTCAACCTTGGCGTCTTTAACCTCCTGCCCATTCCGGTGCTGGATGGTGGAGCGATCTTCCTGTTGTTAATTGAAGGCGCCCTCGCGGTCATTGGTCTGAGTCTATCCAGTGCAATTCGCGAGCGCATTCAACAGGTTGGTTTTGTAATGGTCATTTTGTTGATGGTGTTCGTCATCTCAAATGATCTGTTGAAGACGTTTTCACCCGAGGGGCCGGCTAAACCGGCTGCTACCGCGCCGGCGAAGTGACCCGCACGACGAACTTCAGTTAGTCGCTCGCGTATCTCAGTTATGGCGGGCGATGGCAGTTGACTCTTATGCGAAAAACTCGAGCTATAAAAGTTAAAGACCTTCAGATCGGCGGCGGTGCCCCCGTGGTGGTCCAGTCAATGACCAAGACTGACACTGCTGACGTGGGCGCGACCGTGGCGCAGATTGAAGACATGATGCGGGCCGGCTGTGAACTCGTGCGCCTGGCGGTTCCTGACAATGACGCAGCCATCGCGCTCAGGGAAATTCGCAAGCGGGTCCCGGATGTTCCCATTGTGGCGGACATACACTTCCACTATAAGCTGGCCTTGATGGCATTGGACGCTGGTATCGATAAGCTGCGTTTGAATCCAGGCAATATCGGATCGGAAGAACGTATTCGTGAAGTGGTGCGCGCTACCCAGGCCAGGAAGATCCCCATTCGCATCGGCGTCAATGGCGGCTCGCTGGAAAAGGATCTGCTGAAGAAATATGGCACCGCTACGCCGGAAGCAATGGTGGAATCAGCCCTCCGTCATATTCAGATTCTCGAGAACCTGGACTTCACCGACATTATCGTTTCCCTGAAGGCGTCGGATGTACATCGCACGGTGGCTGCCTACCGGTTGCTGTCACAAAAGGTTGATTACCCGCTGCATCTTGGAGTCACTGAAGCCGGAACTGCCTTTACCGGCAGCATCAAGTCTGCCATTGGCCTGGGCGTGCTCCTGCACGAAGGCATCGGCGATACGATTCGTGTGTCTCTGGCGGCAGAGCCGCAGGAAGAAGTGCGCGTTGCCTGGGAAATCCTGAAATCGCTCGACTTACGCAAGCGCGGCGTGACCGTCGTCGCCTGTCCTACCTGTGGACGTTTGGATGTCGATAACTTCGTCGGCATTGTGACCGAGATCGAAAGGCGACTCGCGCACGTCGATGAACCGCTGCACCTTTCCATCATGGGGTGCGCCGTCAATGGTCCGGGCGAAGCCCATGATTCGCAGTTGGGCGTTACGTTTGGCCGCGGCGCCGGAATGATTTTTAAAGATGGCGTGCCGATGCGTAAGGTCGCAGGCGAAGATATCGTCGAGGCGTTTGTGCTGGAAACTGAAAAGCTGCTGGCTGAGATCGAAGCGAAGAAGACTCTAGCCGAACCTGAACTTTCTAGCGTGACCTAGATTGTCTTCACTCTCACGTTAACTTTCAAAAGAAACTTAAATTAGACGGCCATCGAAAGGAAGAGCGCGTCTGTCGCTATCTTCCGGTTGATATTGACGATCAGCTGTTCGCGGAGCAGTTCCGTATCTGTGATCCAGCGGGCAGCATTCCGGCTCTCAATCTTCGCGGCAATCCTGCCAAGTTGGCTGCGCAGATCCTCATTCACGATGTCGGCTGAGCCCAGTTTCAGTCTCCACGCATCTCTAATCAAGCCTTCAAGGATATCGAGCATCACTTCGTAATCGTCCTTGTATTTCGCGCTGTTGAGTTCTTCAGCCACGCTTAGCAGTTGCTGGCGGTCACCCGTCAGCGCCAGGGCTTCGAGGGCCCGCATCAGGACAGAGCGCAGTGTTTGATAACCTTCGAGATCGCTCTTTAAGGCCCGGCCAATACTGCCCCCGGCCAGACGGGCTCGTAGTGGAGTCTCCGTCGCTTTTGCCCCTTTGATAGCTGCGAGGTATTGCTCCATTTCAGTCACGCTTAAAGGAGCAAAGCGAATTGTCTGGCAGCGGGAACGGATTGTCTCCAGCAGCATCGCCGGCCGCGAGGTAATCAATATGAGATGCGAAGTTGCCGGTGGCTCTTCCAGAGTCTTCAGGATGGCATTCGCGGCTTGTTCGTTCAGCTTGTCGGCGTCGTCGATCAGGAAGACCCGGGCCTTGCCTTCAAAGGGCCGGTAGTTGGCTTCACGCTCAATGGCGCGCATTTGATCGACCTTGATGACTCGTTTCGGGGGCAGGACCATGGCGACGTCGGCGTGGTCAGTGCGGATCAATTGTTCCCAGTCTTCGGCCTTGTCTGATTGCGGGAAGTTAAGTTTGGAGATACGACGGCAGGCCGAACATTCGTCGCAAGCTTCGACGCCCCGTGGCGACCGGCAGTTGAGCGCTTTGGCAAGTTCAAACCCGAAAAGCTTCTTGCCCACGCCTTCTTCGCCGACAAACAAAAGTGCGCCCGGCACTCGTCCCGATCCGAGCAGACGCTTGAGAAACTCTTTGACGCCTTGATTGCCGGCAAGTTTATTGAACATATCTAACGCCCGACAACAAACAGCTTGTCGTTTTCTCCGAACAGATCCTCTCGTTTGAAATTCAAATCCTACCCTGCCAGCGACAACTAGGGTTGGTCTGACTCAGCTTGGCGCTGTTTAAAAAACTCGTTCACGATGGTTCTCACGCGAGCATGAGTCTCGTCGACCGAACCGTCCGTCTTAATTATTTTCACGCGGTCTGGTTCTTGCGCTGCTATCTCAAGATACGCATTGCGCACGCGCGTATGGAAATCGGCGGCTTCAGAATCCAGCCGGTCGCTTTGTTTCTTCTCCTCAATGCGCTTCCTGGTCCTGTTGCCACCTTCAACCACCGAAAGATCGAACAGCAGCGTCAGGTCAGGCTTCAATCCCTCTGTAGCCAGGGCTACGATCTCTGCGATCAATTGCGGAGCGAAACCCCGCCCGGCGCCCTGGTAAGCGACCGTGGCATCCGCATAACGATCGGATAAAACAATCCGGTTAGCGGCCAGCGCCGGTCGCAGCAGGATGCGCACATGTTGGGCGCGATCTGCGGCGAAGACCAGTAGCTCGGTAAGTGGATCGACATGTTCCTGCGAGTCCAACAGTGCGTCACGCAGGCGCACCCCCAGGGGCGTGCCACCTGGTTCCCGCGTACTGACTACATCGTGGCCCAGCATTTTCAGGTAACTCGCGAGCAGTCGCAGCTGCGTTGATTTGCCGCTGCCGTCGATGCCCTCAAACGTAATGAAAGTTCCGCTCAATCATTCTCCTTAACCGCCATACTATTTTGGAAGTTGTCGCAGCCGTACTTATACAGCTCCGGGCGTAATGCGTTTTCGCCGGCCGGCAGTTTCACGAACTCTCTTACTCAGCGAGTTAAGAACCGGGCGGGCCATCGCTCTGAGGCAGGGCTTCAGGTTGCGAAAGTTCAGTTAGCTGTCCGCGGAGTTCACCAGTGCTACGTCTGACGACGGCTATGGTAGAGATGGCATGCTTGAATATCAACTGATCCTGCGAGGCTGACTCCAGCAGCAGGGAAAATTTATCGAAGCTGCGAATCTTTCCGAGAAGTTTTGCGCCACTGAGCAGATAGATAGTGACTGTACTTTTCTCGCGGCGAACCGTATTCAAGAAAGCGTCCTGAATATTCTGCGGCACCGACTTTCCGTCGCTCATGACCACCTTGCCAAAACTGAATTAGGGGATTTTTTAGATTACATCAGGCACTATCCTGTGACAAGTGGGATAGCGCGGACTCACGCAGCTGTTTTACCGACAGGTTCAGGGTTTGGCTTCGCTTTTGGTATCGCCCGCACAAATTGCTTTCAGCACTCGCGCCTGCACCTGCTGGTCATCGCCAAAACCTTCAAACCACTGCACGTCGGGCTCATTTCTGAACCAGCTCAACTGTCGTTTGGCGTAGTGGCGCACATCCAGCCTGGTCTGTTCAATTGCGGCCGGCAGATCGCGCGTTCCCTGCAGGAATTCAACCACGCGCCGGTACCCATGGGCGCCCAGGGCATTTGATTCCGGCGGCACACCCTGCGCCAACAGCTGCCTGACTTCTGCAACCAGCCCGGCGGCAAAGTGTTCTTCAGCCCGCTCATTAATGCGCCGGTAGAGTTCAGCTCGAGGAGGATTGAGCGCCAGAATACGGAGACGCCGGGCACTCTCAGGTGGCTCGGGTCGCTGATCTTTTTGCACCGTGAACGACTTGCCTGTTTGCAGGTACACTTCGATTGCCCGCTGAACGCGGGGCCAATCGCGCGGATAGAGTTGAGCGGCAGCATCGCGATCCAGACGCCCCAAAATGCGATGGAGATGCTCTGCGCCACGTCGCTCGCGCAGTTGGTTCAGCCTCGCTCGCAGTTCCGGATCAGTGGGCGGGCTGGAGAAAAATGGCCGGCGCAGCGCGCGCAGATAAAACCCGGTTCCGCCTACCAGCAAGGGCACTCGACCGCGAGCTTCGATCGCGTCGATCGCTTCCACTGCTGCTCGAGCCCATTCCCCCGCTGTGTAATTTATCTCTGGAGGAACAAAATCGATCAGGTGGTGCGGTATGCCCTGCCGTTCCGCAAGCGGGGTTTTGGCGGTGGCAATCTCAATGCCCTGATAGACCTGCACCGAGTCACAATTAACTATCTCGCCGTGCAGTTGCAGAGCCAGAGCAATTCCAAGCGCGCTCTTGCCTGAGGCGGTCGGACCGACAACCGCGATGATCGGTGATGGCTGTAGATCGGAACTCACGCAGCTAGGAAACGATAAAAAATTACGAGCCAGATCAGGGCCAGCAGTAACAGGGCCCCGATGATCTGAGCGCGAGAAAAATGCAATTGGGTCATTCAATAAATCCGTGTGAGTTCAATGCCGGTGTAGTACGCCTTGAGAATTTTTTCGTAGCTCCAGCCCTGGCGCGCCAGTCCATAGGCGCCCACCTGACACATGCCGACGCCATGACCCCAGCCGCGCCCGGTAAATACAAAGCCGGCCAGGCGCCGGTCGTCGTCATACTTCTTTTCAACGACAAAGAGCTGTTCGCGCAAACCCAGCGCCGAACGAATTCGTCCGCCGCGCACGTGGGCGACTCCATCTGTTCCAGTCACCTGCAAATCGATTGCCCGTCGCGAACTGCCGCGCGCTACGACTCGCAAATCAGTCAGCACGCCGATACTCTGAACGGCGCGGCCCAGCCGGGCCTTAACCGCGCCGGGTGATAACTCAACGGTCCAGTTGGAAAATGGCGAAAAGCGATCCGCTGCTGCCCCGCCCGGCGCCGGCCGCACTTCCAGGTAATCAACCGTTCCGTCGTTGCCAATATGAAAAGTTACCGGCTCACCTCCCGCCAAAATCACTGCGCGGGTTGCATAAGAAAGTTCGCCAAGCTGACGAAACAAATAGGCGTCGCGGCTCACCCGCAACGTCATGTCTTTGCCCTTGACTGCGCGCAGGATCAACGAGCCACCGGCACTCGGCCGAGTCGTGCCTTTTTGCATTTGCAGCAAGCCGCGAGCTTCGAGCAAGCGTGCGATTGCCCGCAGCACACGACCCCTGGTCATAGCCTCACGTGGCCGCAGGCTCGCATCCGGAAAAACTGACAGGTAACCGTCGCGAATCATTAGCGCTACATCGGCGCGATTGGCAGAGGGGATGTCGCCGGCGTCACGAATCGCCAGATAGTAATCGACGTCAGCATTGTTAAGCAGGGTGTCGGCGCGGCTCTCGCCAAACACCGCCAGGCTGAGCGCCGAAGCGAAAGCGGGAGGTCGCGATACATCTTCGCTCACGAGCGCAGCCGGTTGATGCGACAATGTGGCAACGGAGTTCAGCCAGCTACGAATCTCGGTTATCGAAGCCGGTGATGACAACCACGAGTCGGACACGCGCGCTGCCAGCGAGACGAAGTTGTTGACGGCGAGCATTCCCACCAGCCGGGCGAGCGGAACGTGTTCTTCCTCCTTGAACTCGGCAGGCTCGCGCTTCGATTGGATAGCGAATGTTTCCAGTTGGGCGTGACCTTCACTGGAACACTCGCGCCCAATCAGATAGGGAACAGCGGTCGTGAAAATATTCGCGGCGTCTTCGGTGCGTCCTCCACACGTTGAAGTATAGAGCGCGTTGATTGGTTGGCCTTCGTATGTCGCCACCAGCCCCCGAGTCTCATCGACCGCACGCGTTGAAAGGGGCTGCTCCGAACTCAACCCGCGATAGACTTGAGAGCGCGTCGTTGGTAAAAGATCGAAACCCTGCGACATGTATTGGCCGCGATTTCTCATGGCGTAAGTGCGGGCGGCGATAGCCTGGGCTTTAAGAGCTTCCAACTGAGGATAGCCCCCCGGTGATAGTTCGTTCGCCACGACACCGCGGACGTAATCTTCCAAACCAATGACGTTGACCACAGTCAGCAATCCGCGACTGTTGGCGAAGACTTCGACGCGCCCGCGATAGGCTTTGTCATTGAATCGCACCGGTGCCTTACTTTCATCATCAGATGCAAATAACACGGGTGCAGTGGAACTAAAGAGTTTTGCTGCATTCGCTGTCGAAGCTACGAGTTCACGCGTGGCGATGTTCGGTCGCGAGGCCAGACGAACGCTGGAGCTACTCGTGCGGGTAAGGCCAGCGCTGCCGGCATTCAAAGGGGCCTTCCCTGTAATTGCGCCGGTCCGACTGAGTGGTGGTGGTTCTGATCTCCTGGTTGACTCGACCGCAGTTTGTGATTGGGATACTGAATCCGCGTTTGAGCGAACGGGTGTCTCGAGGTCAACAACGCTTGCTGCGAAGCCGGCGTCGTCCAGCCGCGTCTGCGCCAGTTCGGCTTCCTCGCGAGAGTGACGCCCTCCGATGAGCAGTCCCCACGTTTCGGTCGCGGCATCGAACGCCAGCTGAGATTTTTCTGCGGTAGCCTCGCGAATCAGTTTTGCTTGCTCCTCCGCCTGGGATCGCGAGCTCAGGCCGGCTACTTTGACAATGAAGTTTTCTTCGACCATTGGCAGCGGCGCCAACAAGCGCGACTCGACGCGTACTCGTGCCACCGTTAAGGGAACGAATGTCTGAGCGAAGTCGGTCGCCGTCATCAGGCCGGCATTGGTCGAGACGGTGGCTGCCCGCACATCAGTAGCCAGCGCAATGCGCATGACCGGCTCAGCGCCGCTGATGATGGATTGCCGAGCGTCAATCTGAGTGATGGATGTATCAGCGTTGTTCCATTCCGGGGCAGCACTTTGAGCGGCAGGCTGAATTGATTCTGGCGCGGTGCGTTGAACCGGCGGAGTTTGCGTACGCCGCGGACGACTCTCCTCGCGCCGATCCTGTTGGGCCAACGCCAGGCCGGGAACAAAGATTGAATTGACGACTAGCAGGACTAACAGTCTGGAAGGGAATTTCGGCATTAAGCGGAAGTCCTCGGCGACAAGATCTCGGGGGGAGCCGCGCAGCCATAGTACTACAGTTAAGCAGGCCGTGATCGCATTATTAAGTCAGGTGATTGAGCGAGTCTCCGGGCGCGACCTCAAACGGAGCCTGGCCTTTGCGAAAAATGCGCGCCCCTGACGATCCTTTCAGAATTGCCGAGTCACCCTCGACGCGGATCATTGCGCCTTCTCTGAGTCCGACGACTGGGGCTTCATTCTCTTCCAGAAATTGCACCAAACGTTCTTGCCGCGTTTCTCCCTGGTGGGTCGAGTTGGGATCTGCGTCGAGATAATGGGCATTAATTTGGAAAGGCACCAAACCAAGCGCGGTGAAAGAGGGAGGCTGAACGATCGGCATATCGTTGGTGGTTTTAATTGTGGGCGCTGCCACCACCGAACCTGCGCTCGAGCCAATGTAGGGTATTCCACTCTCAACTCGCTGACGAATTACATCGAGCAGACGGCGCTCATACAAGGACTGGAGCAGTCGAAAGGTATTCCCGCCGCCAATGAAAATAGCCGCCGCCTGCTCGATCGCCCCGTGAGGATCAGCGGCATCATGGATCGACGCGAGTTCGTAGCCCAGCTGCTGAAAACGATTGCGAGCAGTTGCTGCATAGCCATCGCGGTCGAAGAGCGCATAAGGCACAAACAGCACGCGGCCGGCTGAGCCCAGAAAATCCCGGATCTCACCCGCAGCGTGATCCAGGTAGCCACTGCCGTAGAGGGTGGAATTGCTGATTAATAGCAGACGTTTCGTCATAGGTTTGTTGACAACGGTCAGGCAACCCCGGACATCAACGCCATGCCGATCACTGAGATCGCCGAGCTGACCGAGCCAGCTTCAACTCGGGGCACGAGTTCAAGCCGAATGCGTCGGATGCGCCGTTGTTCAATTCGTTCGACCGTAAATCGGGAGCCATTGTAATGAACAAAATCGCCAGCGTTGAGCAGCCGTCCCGCCTGGTCCATCATGAAGCCGGCCATAGTCGTATATTCTGCTCGCTCTGGAATCTTGAGCTGCAGCGCGCGGTTGGCATCGCGAACTGCCAGCATCCCATCGAGCAGATAGTGATCACCGTCCTTGACGATTTGTGAGCGCAGCTCTTCATCAAATTCATCATTTATCTCGCCGACGATCTCTTCCAGCAGGTCCTCAAGAGTGATGATTCCTTCCATGCCGCCATGCTCATTGACCACACAGGCGAGATGCGCCCTGGTTTTTTGCATCTCTTTCAGGACCGCACCGAGCCGCGCGGATTCGGGGATGAAGACAGCCGGGTGCAACAAACTCTCCAGGTTAAAGGCGAGTGCGTGATCTTCGAGATAAGGTTCCAGGTCTCGGCGAAACAATACGCCGGCCACTTCGTCAATTCGCTCACGGTAAACGGGCATGCGGGAATAGCCCAGGCCGCGGAAAGCCTTCCGCGCTTCGGCCAGGCTGGCGTTAAGCGGCAGTGCGGCAACCCCTGTGCGCGGTACCATTGCTTCGCGCACGGTCGTATCGGCAAAGTCAAAAACCCTGTTGATGAGTTTCTTTTCGTCTAGCTCAAGGTGGCCACTTTGGTGCGATACCTCAACCAGTTGCCGTAACTCATCTTCGGTATAAATCGAGGCGTGAGCCCCCGTAGGGTGAAGCCCAAAGAGTCGCACGGTGCGGGTGCCGGCCCAATCAAGCATGCGTATGGGCCAGCGAAACACTTTGTAAAATATTTGCAGGGGCCAGGCAATTGCTAACGCAATCTTCTCAGTTCTTTCGAGCGCCAAAGTCTTGGGGGCTAATTCTCCGATCACGATGTGCAGAAAAGTGATCAGCGAAAAAGCCATCGTGAAGGCAATTGTATGCTGCCAGGCATCTGAGACGCGTCCTCGCAGCGGGCCCTCCAGCACATGCGCGAAGGCCGGCTCGCCGATCCAGCCGAGAGCTAGGGAAGCCATGGTGATACCTAACTGCGTAGCCGAAATATAGGCGTTTAAATGATCGAGTTGATGTAACACGCGCCGCGCCTGCCGATTACCAGATTCAGCGAGGGAGACGATGCGTGAGCGCCGCACACCTACGAGCGAGAATTCGGAGGCCACGAAAAATCCGTTGGCGAGGACCAAGAAGATAACAATGAGGATGTAGAGAGCTGTCAGCACAGTCAGCAATGCTAGTTTGTCGTCGGGTCGTCGTCAATTGGCGCCGCTGTCAAACAATCAGGTTTGGATCTCTCTGATTGAACTTCCCAGCAGTAATCAACCTGTGGTATAGACCATAGACCCCCGCATACGAGGTATTGTTCAGGCCCGCTGTAGCGTCCCCGGCTGAGGAGATTGGCTTCTCGAGGGAAGGTGCATGCATGACCCGTAGTATTCCCCCAGGGCTCTTTTTATTGCTGCTCATGTTTCTGGCAGTGAGTAGTTGCATGCCCAAACCTCCAGCCGGAGCAAGTGGGCTGAACATCACAGTGTATGGGTTTTCGGTGATGAAAGAGGTGCTGGAAAAATCCATCTACCCGGCCTTCGCGGCGAAGTGGAAACGTGAGCATGGGCAGGACATTCGCTTTACATCATCCTTTGCAGGCTCCGAGACGATCACCAATCAAATCCTGCAGGGTGTCCAGGCTGAGGTCGGAATTTTTTCCATCGATCGAGATCCGCAGCGTTTAAAGGCCAGAGGCTTCATTCATTCTGACTGGCATCAACCCCCCCATCAGGGAATCATTAACAAGACTCCGTTCATCATTCTGGTGCGGACGGGAAATCCAAAGGGCATTCACGATTTTGCCGATTTAGCCAGACCTGGTCTGCGGCTGATTCACCCCGATCCCATCAGTTCAGGCGGCGCGCAATGGTCCATCCTGGGTATTTATGGGGCGGAACTTAAACTGTCCGAGAAGCAAAGCGGAACAGCGGACAAGGCGCGCGCGCTGCACACACTGCAGGCAATTTGGAAGAATGTAATCTCGACGCCCGGTTCAGCCCGCGAAGCGCGCACTACCTTTGACCTTGGAAATGGCGATGCCCTGGTGACCTATGAACTCGAAGGGCTGCTGATGAAAGAGGCGAACGCACCAGTTGAGATCGTCCGGCCACCCGCGACCATTTTTAGCGAACATCCGGCAGTCATAATTGATCGCAACGTAAAACCTGATAAGCGCGCTCTGGTTGAGGCTTTCATGCAATACCTCTGGAGCGATGAAGTTCAGCAGGCATTTGTTCAGTACCACTTCCATGCGGTAACAAACGATGCTTTCAATCAGAACAACAAGGCATTCTCGAATGTTGAAATGCCTTTTGGTGTCGATTATTTCGGAGGCTGGGAGAGGGCTTACCCCGAGATAATTGAAGGAGTGTTTCGCGACCAGGTGCAAAGACGAAGTAAACAGTAGCTTGGCAGTAGTCAAGTAAGCCGACGATCTAATGAGTTCAATGATTCCAACCATGCGGCACGTGCGCGGCTTTGACGTCATCCGTCCACTGAGCATTGGCATGTTGATGTTCATGATGTTGCCGCTTGTCTTTCTACCCCTGCTTTCGATCTTCATCTTTGGCACCAGTAAGGGTCCGGCAAGTTTCTGGTCGGCGCTTAGTGCGCCAGAGGCGATCTTTGCGCTCAAACTTTCGCTGGTCACAAGTTTCTGGGCGACTGTTTTTAATGTGGTGTTCGGCCTCTTTGCTGCTTATGTAATCTCACGCCATAATTTTTGGGGACGAAATGCGTTGATTGTCACGATCTCGCTGCCGACGGCGATACCAACAGCCGTGGCTGGTTTTGCTTTGCTGCTGTTGTGGGGACCATACGGGACACTCGGGCGTTTCCTCGCACCTCAGGGCATTCAGGTAATGTTCACGGGTGGGGCTATTATTCTCGCCAACATCTTCGTGACTTTTCCGCTCGCCTTCGGTGTTATCAAACCTGTATTCGATACCATGAGTCGTTCGCTGGAAGAAGCATCCGCGACCATTGGCGCGTCTCGCTGGCAGACTTTCTGGCACGTCACTCTGCCATCACTGCGCGGTGCGATCGTTTCCGGTGCCCTGCTCACGTTTGCGAGGGCGGTGGGCGAGTTCGGCTCGACCATTCTGGTTTCGGGGAATCTTGCCGGTCAGACGCAGACAGCCCCGCTTTATATATTTGCCAAGTTCAACGAGGGACAGATCGAGGCGGCGAACGCGATCGCCATCGTGCTGGCATTATTTTCGTTTCTGATTTTCAGTCTGCTGTTTTTTGCGCGCGAATGGCTGGATGTTGACTGACGTGCGAACAATTTTTGTCTGAGTAAGCCCTAATCTTATGGCAGCTAGTGCGGTTAAAATAATCCCCGTGATGACCCCAACGGCAGACCCGAGTCCCGGTACACCTTCGCCCGCAGCCAGCGTGCGTGCCCTCAGCAAACGCTTTGGTCAAACACCGGTCCTGGAAGACATTTCATTCGACGTTGCTGAAGGCGAGGCCCTCGTGCTGCTGGGCGCTTCGGGCAGCGGCAAGACGACTATTCTGCGTGTCATTGCAGGTCTGGAACAGCCTTACACGGGCAAAATCATCTTGCATGGGAAGGACGTCACCGAACTGCCGGCGCGTGAACGCGGGGTCGGTGTGATCTTTCAGTCATATGCATTATTTCCCAAGATGACCGTCGAAAAAAATATTGGCTATGGCTTAAGAATTCGCAGGCGCCCTCGTGCGGAGATAAAGCAGGTAGTCAACGAATTACTTTCGCTGGTCCAACTGGAAGAGCATCGAAAGAAATATCCATCTCAACTTTCAGGAGGCCAGCAACAGCGCGTCGCGATTGCGCGAACGCTCGCCTACAAACCAGAGGTGCTACTCTTTGACGAACCCTTCGGGGCTCTCGATGCGCAGACACGGGTGCACTTGCGGCGCGAGATACGGGCATTGCTGAAGAAAGTTAATGTGCCGGCGATCTTTATCACTCACGATCAGGAAGAGGCCCTTGAGCTCGGTGATCGCATTGCGGTAATCAACACCGGGCACATTGAACAGATTGGCACGCCGCAGGAGATCTACAATTATCCTGCCACGGAATACGTGGCTACGTTTCTGGGGGCAGCTAATATTTTGGATGGCGTGTTTCGCGGGGATCGGATCGAGATTTGTGGAGCTCTGGTTGCCGCCGCTGGCGATCCGGTTCGTTTCAAGAATGGCGAGCCGGTTAAGCTGGCTTTCAGACCGGAAGATATCTGGCTGAGCAAAACAGACAACTTGCCCAGCGGTGTTTGCCGATTGTCCCAGGGGGTGGTGGAAGAGATGGGTTTTGCGGGTGCTTATGAGCGATTGAATATTCGGCTTGATCTAATGCCGGCTCAGCCGGAGACGAGTGAGGAGACGAATTTTTATCTCACCACCGACACGCCTGAGAATCCTACGACCAAACCGATTATTGCTACGCGAACAAAATCCGAAGCTAACTCGCTGAAGTTGAAAATGCGGGAACGTGTGGTCGTGGGCTTGACCTCATTCTCTATTCTGCCGGTGGGGAAGCCAGCTAAATAAGACTGAGAGACATCCGCAGACTACACGGATTACGCAGACGACAGAGAACCTGTAAGAAGACAAAAGGCCTTTTTGAAGCCTGCACACTCTCTCAGCATCCGTCTAATCTGCGTAGTCTGCGGATAACTCAGTATTCATCGAGCGCATGGCTGGCGAGGCCATGAAATTGGCGCCGCAGTTCGTTGATGTTGGCAAAGGGCGGCTTGCGAGCGTGGGTGCGATTAGTCAGCAGGATGTAACTTCTTTGCAGGTGTGGATCAACCCAGCAACTGGTGCCGGTAAAGCCCGCATGTCCGAAACTTTCTGGAGGGAGATCGGGGCCCGCTGACGACTCAGATGACGACGCCAGCTTCCATGCTATGGAACGATCTTCTTCGAGACTGTCAGTAAAGTTCGTGAGAAAGAGGGCGCAGGTTTCAGACCTCAACAGTTCTGTTTGTGCGGCAATGAACTGCTGGACGATGCGAAATGTTTCCGCTACGGTTGAGAAAAGACCGGCGTGTCCGGCCGAGCCACCCAGGAAATGCGCATTCCCATCGTGGACCTCGCCCCAGATGGGCCCTGCGCGCCAGGCTCCATATTGCAATCCCATCTCGGTACATGTCTGACGCTCGTAGGTGTTCCCCATTTCGCTGGCGGCAATTCCGGTTTGCAATGCCTGCGCAGGATTGAAGTGAGTGTGCTGCAAACCGAGTGGCGCAAAGATTTCCCGGCGCGCCAGTTCAGCCAACTTGGTTCCGGTCATGCGCTCAAGCATGAGTCCGAGGGTGATAAAGCCCAGGTCGCTGTAAACGACGCGGTATCCAGGTTCATATTCGAGCGCCAGATCCGCGATGGCGGTCACCGTCTTCTCAGGATTACCTTCAGTGATCACATAGAGTGGCCGCCAGGCCGGCAGTCCGGAAGAATGCGTCAGAAGTTGTCGAATGGTGATCGATGCTTTGTCTGAACGATCAAACTCCGGCAAGTAATGAGCAATTGCACCGTCGAGTGTGAGTGCACCGGATTCAAGGCGCCGGGCACAAAGCAGTCCAGTGACAAGCGGCTTGGTCAGGGAAGCAAGGTCGTAGATCGTTTGCAGCGTGGCGGAGATTTCGTCCGGTTCGCGCACGGCGTGGCCCAGCGCATCGGAAAAAATTATTTGTTCACCCTCAGCAACCAGATAAACAGCGGAAGGGAAGTCGCCTGCCCTAATCTGTTCGGCGAGCAAAGTCGAAATCGTCTGGTCTGGTTTGGGTTCCTTCAGCATTCGGGAAAGGAGCGCGGAGTTTGGTGACGCAATTCGTTAAGTCTTGTTTGTTCCAGAGAGTCTTAGGCCCGAGTTGGCTGTGTGCTCGTGAATTTTCTCAAGCGCTCGCAACGCCAGTGAAAGCGCTCTGCGGCCGTCCTCACCGGGAATGACACAAGGTGATTGTCCGCCGGCGGCACTCATGAAAGCCTCTAGCTCGGCCCGCAGCGGTTCGATGTTCTCAATTTGAAGCGCATTTGTATGTACGCCAGGCCAGGCGCCTTCGGCGGTTGGGGGAGCCAGGCTGCTAATGGTCGCACGATTGGTCGCATAATCAACCGCGACATAGTCGTGAGGTTGAAAGAAGCGCATCTTGCGAATCTTCTCAGTACCGACGCGCGACGCGGTGATATTCGCTACGGCTCCGGAAGCAAATTCAAGCCGGACGTTAGCGGCGTCGACTTTGTTGGTCAGAATTGGAATCCCGACCGCGTGGAGGCTGGTGACTTCGATTTTTTCACCGACCAGCCATTGCACTATGTCCAGATCGTGAATCATCAAATCGAGCACGACGTCGATGTCCAGAGAGCGGGCAGTAAATTCTCCGACGCGGTGAATCTCAAAATAGACTGGGCTCTTGACGTGCGGACGCAAGGCGACCAGGGCCGGATTAAAACGCTCGAGGTGGCCCACTTGCAGCACCGCGCCTCCCTTTTGCGCGGCGCTAATCATGCGGTCGGCCTCTTCGAGAGTACGCGAAATAGGCTTCTCTACCAGCACATGGATACCCGCTTCGAGCAGGCCACAGGCTATTTCACAGTGCGCTTCGGTAGGAACGGCCAGACTCACAGCCTCGACGCGTCCGATCAGCGTGCGCCAATCGGTAGTCCACTGGACCTGTCGTTCGCCGGCGATTGATTGCGCGGTGGTTTCAGACAGATCGCAAACTGTCACGAATGACAGCCTGCCTTCCCCGGCAAGATTCGAATGGATCCGGGCATGTTGGCGGCCTAAATGGCCAACACCGATAACTGCAGTACGTAGCGGCATAAGATTGGTTGTCAGTGGTCAGTAGTCAGTTGCAGTTTGAGCTTGGTAGTTTTTACTTTGTGCTTTGTACTTGGTACTTTGCTGTTGTTGGATTCCGGATACCCAAAATGGGATTACGTACAAGATAAGCACAAAGCACAAAGTACAACTGACCACTAACAACTGACCACTGACAAGCGAATATACTTGCAACCTCTTACGCTTACCAAACGGACCTGGCTACTTCTGTGGCTCGCCATTACGACCTTTTATTTGTATGGCCTGGGCCACTTGCCGTTTGTGGGCCCGGACGAGCCTCGTTATGCACAAGTGGCGCGCGAGATGTTTCTGCGTCATGACTGGATCACCCCCACTCTGAATGGACACAACTGGTTCGAAAAGCCCGCGCTGCTTTACTGGATGATGATCTCCGGCTACCGCGCGTTTGGCGTTTCCGAATGGTCAGCTCGACTGGGAGAGGCGCTCGCCGGCTTGCTGACTGTCCTTGCCATTTGTTGGATCGCGTACGTGGTTGAGCGCAGGCAGGCAGGCGATGCCCACGGACTTAGTTTTTTCAGCACTTTGATAATTGCTTCCAGTGGTGGGCTGATTATTTTTTCGCGCGCAGCCAGCTTTGACATTGTCATCACCATGACAATTACCTGGGCCCTGAGTTTTTTTCTCGCGGCGGAGCTGAGGGAGAAACGACGGGGGTGGCTACTGGCCGGGTTCTACTGTTTTGTGGGGTTGTCCCTACTGGCAAAGGGTCTGGTAGGAATCGTCCTGCCGTTCGGCGTGATTACCTGTTTCTATTTGTTATCAAGGAGATTTCCAGAACGGCAGGTAATGATCAGTTTGCTTTGGGGAGTGCCGCTTGCCCTGGCTGTCGCTGCGGTTTGGTATGGACCGGTAATCGCTCGACATGGCTGGCTCTTCATCGACGAGTTTTTTATCCAGCATCACTTTGCGCGGTACCTCTCGAATAAATATCAGCACGCTCAACCCGTGTATTACTACCTGCCCATCATGGTGTTGTTGTGTTTGCCCTGGACAGCCTTTTTGGTCGAGGCCGCAGTCAAGGTCAAAGGATGGCGTTGGACTTCTGCGGAACCGGCTGACCAGACGCGCGTGTTTGCGCTTGCCTGGTGCATTGTTCCGCTTCTCTTCTTCTCCTTCTCTGGATCAAAGTTACCGGCCTATATCCTCCCCGCTTTGCCAGCCGCCGCCTTGCTTGCTGGTGAACGGGTGACTCGGTACGTTGCAGGCACAACCGGCCTCTGGACGATGCGCATCACTTCCGGGCTGATTGTCCTGGCGACAGCCGGGGGCATCATCTACGCGCAGCAGTCAGGCAAGCTCACGCTGGCGTGTGCGTTGTTGGTGCTGGCGCCGGTTGGACTGATTGGGATGTTCAGTTTTGTTTTTACGCGACTGCGGCTACTGGCCACATTGCTCGTGGCCATCGTTCCCGTCGCCGGAAGCGTGGCGACACTTAACTGTGCCGTGTATCAACTGGCAGCCCCGGAGTCCGTACGAGAGCTAATCAAGGCAGCGAATGTTCGAGGATATACTCAGGCACCGGTGTTAATGTTTGGGCGCATTGAACGAACCGCGGAATTTTATGCCGCCGATCGCCTTGTTTATGATCCGAGCGGCGATCCGCTCAAATTTGACAATGCAGAACAAGTTGCCCTCAAGGCGCGACAAGCCAAAGTCCCGTTGCTGATCCTTGCTCCGCTTGGTTCGGTTGGCCTTTTACAGGATCTACCGGACGTGCAGACTATGATAATAGCTGACAACCAGAGGGTCGCAATGTTGGTTGTCACTGCCCAATAGGTGTCGTCGGAGCTATCGCCGGACGGCTTCTTAGGTTGCGGTCAAAGAATTCGATCACCTGCCGATCATAGCCTTCGCCCTGTTCACCGGTTGCCGAAGACAGGCTGAAGCCGGTCAGGGGCAAATCGGTTTTGGCCTGAACCTTAGCTGCATCAGGGAAGCACCTAACCAGGCTGGCGGTCGATTCGCGCAAATAGCCGGCATCAGTTCCGGACAGTAGTAACACCTGTTGGTTGGGGAGTGAAGCAGCCAAAGAACAGGAACTGGTGTTGTCGTAGCGACCAACAAAGTAGGCTCGCATGGCGAGGCGGGCGAGATATTGAAACGGGCGATAGCTGATGCCTGTTTCGCCCTTGACCGCGGCGTTAACTAATTCGTCCGGGCTGTGTGGAATTGAGTCCAGCACTAAAACTCGCAGACGCGGATCCTGAGTTGCGGCTTTGATGGCGATGTAGGCGCCTAACTCATTTCCATAGGCCCCCATCTGTTCACCAACCAGCCGGCCATTCTGTCCTTTTAAAGTCTGCAGATGGTCGAGGGCTGCCAGCAGATCATCTCCCTCATTAACCCCAAACGAGGTCGTCTTCACGGGAGGTTTTAGACCATGACCGCGCAGGTCGGGCCAGAGAATGGTGAAGCTGGTCGTTTCATTCAGCTTTACACCAAGATTGAACAGCCAGGAGCGATCAGTGCCGTATCGATGCAGCAGCACCACCGCGGGAGCGCCCTCCGCTCCGCGCAGCAACCAACCCCGTGCAATCGTACCGTCGCGATTGCGCCACGTCTCTTCTGAAGCCTTTACTCCCGGGCCACTGATTTGCGCAAAAGCCTGGGGTGTTACGAGATAGGCGCCACGATGCGGTTGACTGACGTTGTAGACGATCCAACCCATAATGCCGCCCAGAGTCAGCAGCACCAGCAAGAGAATGGGCAGCAGGGACTTGACGAGTTTTTTTCCTAGTCTGGGTCTTCGGGCCATGGTAGTAGCGATGAAGGATGAAGGCGGAAGGATGAAACGTCATCGCAGTCCGACCTGCTAGTCCTCTTTGAGACCTGCTCCTTTCGATTGCGCCTGTGAATACTCTTCCAGAGTGTTCATGTTAACAAAAAAGCGGTCGGCGCCTTCGAGATCTTTCAGTTCGGCAAAATCTACCCAGCGAGTGCGGACGGATTGTAGCAGAATCACAGGTTTTCGTTCGCCGGATCGAATTAACTTTTCAGCTGCCTCTTTACAGGGAATGACGCGATAGAGTGAGCAGAGTGGCTGCGGGCGGCCGTCGGCTTGGATGACCGCGACAGCCTCGAAAGTCGCGCGCCAGCTTGCCAGGCGCGCAAAGAGCTCCTCAGTGACATAAGGCATGTCGCAGGCGACCACGATGGCCCACTCAGTTTTGCAATTTGCGAGGGCTGCATGAACCCCGCCGAGCGCTCCCCACTGAGGATACACATCTTCAATACTCTGGAGGTGTGGCGCTCCTGCGCTGCGGCCAACTACTGTGACGGAGCCGGCCACCCTCTCCAATGCAGCTGCGACGCGTTGGATCAGCGTTTGTCCATCGAGCGGCAGTTGTGACTTGTCAGTACCCATCCGGCGTGAGGCCCCGCCGGCAAGTATGAAGGCGTCAATATCTTGCATGAAGGTTCTAAGCCTGCTTTACGGGCGAAACTTATCACGCACCATCGAACTCCGCAAAAGAGATCGGCTACTCGCTGACCTGTCCGCTCTGATCAATAGCTGCGCCCGCCAAATCATGGCTGAACAGGTTTTATTCGGAACGATCTGCTGGGATAGTGCGTCTAAGCTGGCAATGAACCAATTAGTCTCTTCCCCTGCAGCTAATACGCGCGCGAATGTGGTGGATCAAGTTTATGTATCTTGACCCGCTCTGGGGCGAAAGCTATAGTCGTGAAGGCGGAAGCGCTCAGTCGAGCCGGCTTTTGCAAGTCAAGGGTGCCATGCATTAAGAGGTAGTTTTCAATGAAAAGATTTTTGTTCCTGCTGGCGATCTCCATTACTTTCCTTACGGCCGGCACAGTTCCGGGTCAAAAGCTCGCCAAACCACCTGCTTCAGACCCGCGGTTTTTTCCCCTTGAGGACTTGCGGCCTGGAATGAAGGGAATCGCGCGCACGGTCTTTGCCGGCAGCGAACCGCAAGAGTTTGGCGTGGAGATTCTTGGTGTGTTGCCAGGATTTCCTGGTCCGCACCAGTCGGGGATCATTGCCCGCCTCACCGGCGCCGAAGTGGAAAGAACGAGTGTTTTCGCGGGAATGTCCGGCTCTCCCGTTTACATTGACGGCCGTCTGGTCGGCGCCATTGCTTTCAGTTTTCCTTTTTCCAAAGAGCCCATCGCCGGCATCACGCCGATCAAGGAGATGATTGATATCTTTGAGAAAGGAAATGGCAATGAGACCCTAAAAGCAGGAGAGCCCCGTGCGTTTTCGTTTGCTCAACTGGCGGGCACGGATTGGAAACCGATGCTGCCCCGGCCAACGATTAACGGCGCCCCATTAATAGCCTCGGTCGCTTCGGGCTCGCCGCTGATACCGCTGCTGGGTCAACAAATGATGCCCATAGCTACGCCGATCGTGTTTGGTGGCATCAGTCAGGAAACCCTGGCGCAGTTTTCTTCGCAGTTGTTAGCCAACGGACTGTTGCCGGTGGCCGGCGCCGGTGGGGCTGCTGCGATCACTCCGATGGCAGCCGCCACCGACAAGACTCTACTGCCGGGAACCTCTATCAGCGTCCAACTGGTGCGGGGCGATTATTCGCTCGCCGCATCGGGAACAGTCACTTTTCGCGATGGCGATCGCATCTATGCCTTTGGTCATCCCTTTCTCAGTCTCGGTTCTTCGGATATGCCCATGACCGAAGCTTCGGTGGTGACGGTCATCCCGAATGTAAATAACTCGTTCAAGCTGGCGATTCCGGGTCAAATGGTGGGTTCCATTTCGCAGGATCGCGCCACTGGTGTTTTTGGAAATCTGGGCGTGGCGCCCAGGATGATTCCCGTCAATATCAAGCTCCACACCAGCCGCGATCGGACAGAGAATTTTTCCTATGAGATTGCGAACGATTCTTTCCTGACTCCGTTACTGCTGAACATCACGCTCTTTAACACCATCACTTCGAGCGAGCGCGCGCTTGGTGACGCAACGATTACGATCAAGGGCGATATTAAGGTGAAAGGCCAGGACGCGGTCACGATTGAGCGCCGCTTTTCGGCAATCAACTCTGCGCAGATGGCAGCAGCTTCTGTAGCGGCGCCTATTTCGACTCTGATGGGAAGTGGTTTTGACGACGTCTTGCTGCAGGGTATCAACCTCGAGGTTACGTCGACAGACACGAAGTACGCAGCCAACCTCGAGCGCATCTCGCTTGATAGAACTGAAGTCAGGCGCGGTGAAAAGGTAGAGATTCAGGCTTACGTACGCACCGATTCCGGCAAGCAATTTGTGCAGCGGATACCGATTCAGATTCCCGCTGACTTGCCCACCGGGCAGCTTTTGATATTCGTCGGTGATGGTGGCGCGCTCCAGGAGGGTTCCTCTGCCAGGATGTTCGTGCCGCGGGATCTTGGGCAACTGGTCACCGCCATCAACAAGGTAAAGAAAGGCGATCGTCTGTACGTAAAGCTCTTTCGCCTGACTCCAGGCGCAGTCATCGGCACGAATGAATTGCCAAACCTGCCTCCTTCGATGATGGCGACGCTTAACAGTGATCGCACTTCAGGAGGCTATACTCCCACGCCGCTCTCGCCAGTTTTTGAAATGGAATTGCCGGCAGCCGACTTTGTGATCTCGGGCCAGCAAATAATCGGCATTGACGTCGTCCGCTAAGATTCCGCAGATTCCCCGGCGCTGGCAGGCTTTGCTTGCCGGCGCCTTTGGTCTGTTTCTCATCAGTCTTCTCTATCCTTTTCAATCCACAACCGTGCCTGATTGGCAGGTGCAGGTCGTCGACGAGACTGGCGCAGGTGTGCCCGGCATCAGTGTGACGGAACACTGGCAACACTATCTTCTGGAGGGGACCGGCCATGAGGAAGCGCGACAGACGGACCAGGCGGGAATGGTAGAGTTTCCCGCGCGCACGGTGCGGGGCGGACTAGTCTCGCGGATGATGGATTGGGCGATCATAGTGATGCGCGAAGGAGCCAAGGCGAAGATTACGCCGTATGCATCGCTGGTTGTTTGGGGAAGCCGGGAGCACGACACCGCAGTCGCTACTTACAAACCCGGAACCGCGCCGCAAACGAAAGTCATGGTCCACCGCCGGTGAGACAGAGTGTGTCTGTGCGGAGTGTGAGTGAGTGTTGTGTGTGTGGTAAGTGTGTGGGTGTGAGTCGGTAGTAAAGTGCAGCTCGACAGCCCGCGATAGCGGGCGACAGCCTAATGACTGGGCTGAAGCGCAGCGGAACCCCAGGTCAAGACGCGCGAGAAATCCTAAGCCCGCGATAGCGGGCGACAGAGTTATGAATCGCAGGATCAAAAACCAAACTCGACCTTTTCGCCGCAACTGTCGCCCGCTATCGCGGGCTAAGTATATTTATTGGGTGCTGATCCTGGGGCTGACGCCCGCAGGCTTTGTGCTGTCGCCTACTATCGCCGGCTGAAAACGGTTCCTGCTTCGCCCGGCCTGCTGATCACGTTGAAGTAACTAACTCTTTTCGATGATGAACAGAAAACGCCGCTCGGTCTCAGGAATTCTGGTTGCCGAAAACATCAGCGTCGTTGCTTCAATTTGCTGTTGAAGATCCGGACCGCCAAAGAGCAACAGCGAGCAGCGGGGTGGCGCCCAGTGCAGCAGCGTCGCAAACATTTCCGAGAAGCGATCGAGCGCGCGGCAAGTAATAATCTCAACCTCCAGCGTGGCAACGTTTTCAAATCTTTCTGCAACCACTCTGGCCGGCTCATTCGGTTTAACCAACCGCAGCGCCTCTCGCAAAAAAACGGCTTTCTTTTGCGAAGATTCAACTAGAGTTACCCGGATGTCCGGGCGCAAGATAAGATTGGGGACAATTGGCAAGCCGGCGCCGGAACCGACGTCGGCAATTCTTGCCTCTTGTGGCAAGTGCGGGCTCAGCAATAACGACTCGAGTACATGGCGGGTAGCAAACTCCTCAGACGAGCAGGGCGCGACCAGGTGCAGCCGGGGATTCCAGGTCAGCAGGAGTGCGTAGTATTCGCAGAGTTTGTCGAGCGCAACCTCGTCGAAACGCACGCCATAAAGTTCCGCCCTGGAACCAAGGGCCTTGCGCAACTGTTTCAGCTGTGCCGCTTGTGAATTCATTAGTGCTATCCTGTTTTACCACGGATGTTCTGTAGCTATGATTAAAATTGTCTCCGGTGATATTCTCCGCGCAACCTCGACATACATTGTGGCCGGTGTAGCAACCGGCAAACAGGACAGTCCCTGCGAGGGCCTGGCGACAAGAATTTCGTCCAAGTGGCCTGAGGCGCAAAAGCATCTGAGACAGTTTGCCCGCGGCAATAAATTTTTGGGAGGAGACCAGTTTGTCGTCGCGCCCGCGAAAAACCGTCCCGGGATAATTTATATGGCGACCCAGGGGGAGACCGACGAAGTAGCGGCATCATATCTGAACACCGGATTGAGGAGGCTGGAACGTTATTGTGCCAAGCGCGACATAGAAAGTGTTTCGTTGCCGGGCGCCGGAAGCGGATTGGGCCCTCCCGACTGGCAAGCGGAAGTGAAGCCCTTGATGGAGAAATATTTCGAATACGGCAAGACTATCTTTCAGATTTTCGAGAATCCGGATAAGTAATTGGGCGAAAGAAGGCTGCGCTTCGAAGAAGTACAGTTATGAATTCATCGAAACAATTAACGCGCCTGCTGCCGATTATGCTCGCCGCAGTCCTGTTTGCGAATGCGACCGCGAGAGCTCAGCTTGTGCCGCCCGCAAAGGATCGGTCGCTCTCAGCCATCGCCAGCCGCGCCAAATTTGATTCGCTCGCCGTTACCTACGATCCAAATACTCCTTATGCCCTGCCGCATGTATTGTTTGTTATCGACCGCCAGGACAAGAATCGTATCTATTACATAAATACAAAACGCTATCCCTTTCATAAAGACTTCGTTAACGGCACGTACCTTTCTTTGGAACGAGGCCGGGTATTTTTTGAAAATAATTATTTGAAACCCAACCGGCGTTTTATTCTGGGCACCGTTGCTTATCAGACCCCGATCAGGCGCTGGACCTTTGAATACTGGGAGGGCGATCTGATCCCGGCAGAACAGATTACGCTTACGGCAGGCGTGCTCGGGAAAACTTTTTTCACGCCCGTGGCCTTCAAGCCCAACTCTATTCGTCAGGAGGAGGAGGTGGCCGGTATTGCCGGTTTAGCACGCGTCTCGCAGAGCGAAATTTCTCGTGAGCAGGAATACCAGGCCTTAAATGTCGCCAAAGGTTTGGGACGAATCCACATCATTCAAAAACTGGATGATCATGTAGAGATCGGATCTAACGAGATAATCGTCCTCAATGAAGTCCCTATCCAACTACCTCCGGTTGCGGGCATTATCACCAGCTTGCCCTCAACCCCACTCTCGCACATTAATCTGCTCGCCAAAGGTCAGGGTATTCCCAACGCTTACATTAAGAACGCTCAGGAGCTGTTCCAGCAGTACGATGGCTGGTGGGTAAATTTCGAAACCAAACGCGACGGTTACACGATTAAGCGAGCTGCCATAGACGAGTTGCGCGCTTATCAGAAGCGAATGGCTGAACGGCTTGACGTCATGAAGCCGCGCTATGACCTGGCAGAGAAGCGCCTGCTCGAGTTGAGCCGGCAGCGAAAGGCGATGAGCATTGCCTATGGTGGAAAATCGGCGAACCTCGGAGAAGTAGCTAATGCTCATTTGCCGGGCATCGATGTGCCGGGCGGCTTTACGGTCCCTTTTTATTATTACGACGCCTATCTCAAGGAAAATAATTTTGACGATGCCCTTTATGCATTGCTGAACGATCAGAAATTCGTGCACGACCCTGCCTATCGTCGCCAGCGCCTGACTGAAATGCGAGAGCGCCTGCAGCAGGGCAAACTTGATCCACGACTGCGAGATATGATTGTGGGGCGAGTAGAAAAAGATTTTCCCGACCAGGGATTGTTCGTCCGCAGTTCCTCGAATTCCGAGGATCTGCCTAATTTTAGCGGCGCCGGATTGTACTCGACTGTTCCCAATGCCCGGGGAACAGAGCAAATCCTCGCAGCAGTCAGGAAAGTCTGGGCTTCGCTGTGGAACTTTGAAGCCTATGAAGCTCGCGAGCGAGCCGGCGTGGACCACATGAAAATTTTCATGGCCGTGCTGATCCAAAAGGGCGTGAATTCTGAAAGTTCCGGAGTGATGATCACTACCGACCCTTTTGATCGCGAAAACAAGGGCGCCATCTATATCAGTGCGAAGCTTGGCCTGGGCAGTAAAGTAGTCGAAGGTCCCAGGGTCGCAGAGCAGATCATCTATAGCCCGCGTGCGAACGCCACACGTGTCCTGACGAGATCGGCTGAGGACAGTCTGCTCACGTTTGACGAGCAGGGCGGGTTGAAAGAGGTTCCGATCACAGGCGAACGAGCGGTCCTCACTGACAGTGTGATCAGGCGACTGGTGCAGGCTGCCCTTGAGATCAAACGAGTTTTTGGCAATCGCGAACAGGACATCGAGTGGGCCTACATGAAAGGGCAGTTATATATTGTGCAGTCGCGTCCCTTCATCGCGGGTGGTTGAATAGTTCGGACCTGCTTCTATGCGGAACCAGTGTCAGTTCATCGTCAAGGTACGGGTTTCCTGAAAACTTATCTGAGGCTTACGGCTCTATTATGGCTAATAAGATCTTCGTTGACGGAGTATTGAGCGGTCGAGTTGCATTCGTAACTGGCGGAGGCACCGGAATAACCGGCGGCGTGGCGCGGGCCCTCGCGGAAGCGGGTGCTAGTGTGGCGCTGATCAGCAGACAACTTGACCATTTGGAACCGGCTGCAGCGTCGATTAATGAGAGCGGCGGCCGCGCCTTTGCCACTGCCGCCGATGTGCGCAATCCGGATGAAGTCGCCAGGGCGATCGCTGCCACAGTCGAACATTTCGGCAAGATCGACATTGTCGTGAATGGCGCGGCCGGAAACTTTCTTTGTCCGGCGGATCAACTTTCACCAAACGGCTTTGGCTCGGTAGTCGACATTGATTTGAAAGGCACCTTCAACGTTTGTCGCGCGGCGTTTGAGCAATTGAAAGAGCATCGCGGCCAAATTCTGAATATCAGCGCGACGCTCCACTATCTCGGTACGCCGATGCAACTTCATGTTTCGGCCGCGAAAGCCGGCGTCGACGCCTTGACGCGGAATCTCGCGGTTGAATGGGGGCGGCACGGCATTCGAGTCAACGCTATCGCTCCGGGACCCATCGCGGACACAGAAGGCATGAAGCGGCTGGTGCCTGAGCCGATTAAGGAAAAGCTCCTGAAAAGAATTCCGCTGGGACGCTTTGGCTTGATTAAGGACATCGAGAATGCCGCGGTCTTCCTTTGCTCCGACGCGGGCAATTTTATCAATGGCGCGGTGCTCGTAGTCGACGGAGGTCACTGGCTGGCCGCCAATTCATTGCTGTGACACTCACAGCCCAGCACTGCACAACGTTGCTTCTGGCTTCCTTCCCTCAAGTGCGCTAGAGTTTCCAAAGCCGCATGCTTGAAATAAAACCATCGACATTCGAAGACTTTGAACGTGAAGCCGGCCAGGGCAATGTCGTGCCGGTTGTGCGCTCGGTCCTGGCCGATTTGCAAACTCCGGTCGGCGCGTTTCTTCGTCTGGCTGCCGACCGCCCGTATTCATTTCTGTTGGAATCCATCGAAGGCGGCGAGCGCATTGCTCGATACTCCTTCCTTGGCACCGACCCTGAGATGATTGTGCGCGGCTGCGGCGATGTTACCGTCGTCGATCGTAACGGAAAGCGAGAGACACTCGCCGTGCGCGCGGTTGACTTTGTGCGCGAATATTTTCGCGAGCGAGTGTTGGCCCGGCGTTCGGGGCTCGCTCCGTTTGCCGGAGGCGCAGTTGGGTACCTGGCTTACGATGCAGCGCGCTGGTTCGAGCCTGTCCTGGCCGGACCGGACGCAGCGCTAAAAGCATCAGAGACGATGTCGCTTGATCTTCCTACCGATGCGCTCTGGATGTTTTATCGCAATGTGATTGCGTTTGATCGCTTGCGCCAGCAGATGGAAATCAGTGCGATTGTTTTCACTGAGGAAGCCCGGGGCAGCCAAATGCGTTTGCGTGAGCTTTATGAGGAAGCCGTGGAGCGCACCGCCATCATCGAAGCTGAGCTGTTGAAGGGCATCCCGATGCCGAAGTCCGGCCAGGGACTTCCTGAACTTGAGAAAGCCGCTCCCGATTCCAATTGGACCAGGCGTGGGTTTGAAGAAGGCGTGCGCAAAATTCAGGAGCATATCCTGGCCGGAGACTGTTACCAGGTAGTCCTGTCGCAGCGCTTTTCAACCGACTACAAGTCTGAGCCGCTCAGCATCTATCGCGCGTTACGGGCTATCAATCCCTCACCCTACATGTTTTATTTGCGTTGTGGTGAGGAGACGATCATCGGCGCGTCGCCTGAGATGCTGGTGCGCTGTCATGGGCAACGCCTGGATTATCGCCCGATAGCCGGGACCCGCAAGCGCGGCGCGACTGAGACCGAAGACTGGATGCTCGGTGAGGATTTGAAGACGGACGAGAAGGAAGTGGCTGAGCACATGATGCTGGTGGACCTGGGCCGCAACGACCTGGGGCGGGTTGCTGATTATGGTTCAGTGAAGGTTGAAGATCTGATGTCAGTGGAGCGCTATTCCCATGTACAGCATCTGGTGAGCAGTTTACGCGGACGCTTACGCGACGGCTTGGATCGCTTCGACGCGTTAGCGGCCTGCTTCCCCGCCGGTACGGTGTCAGGGGCGCCGAAGATTCGCGCCATGGAGCTTATCAGGGAACTTGAGCCTGATAAACGCGGTATTTATGCCGGCGCGGTGCTGTATCTGGACTATGCGGAAAATCTTGATTCGTGTATCGCGATTCGCACGATTGAGTTGCGCAACGGGAAGGCATCGGTGCAGGCGGGCGCCGGCATCGTCGCCGACTCGGTACCGGAACATGAATACGCTGAGACAGTGAACAAAGCTCGCGGGCTGTTGCGCGCTATCGAACTCGCAGAGCGGGGGCTGTGAAGCTTTCCATTGCCATGGGATCAAATTCGTGAGCATCACCTTCGCTCGTTCCATTCTTTTACTGGTCTGCAGCCTGACGTTTGCCGGCGCGGGTTTTGCTCAAGCCCAAACTCAGAGCCCCGTAGACAATGCGAAGAAAACTAATACCAGGCCCCCGTCGCTGTTGACTCCTCCGCGCGAACCTTTTGATGGCGTGCCGGCGGAAAAGATGGCCGGCCAATGTGTAACGCTCGAAACAGAGCTGGGTTCGATCATCATTGAGACGATGCCGGAAGTAGCGCCGGAGGCTGTGCGCAATTTTCTGAACCTCAGCGCAACGGGGGCGCTTGATACCACCAACTTCGGTCGTGTCGTCAGGGGCTTTGTTATTCAGGGTGGGAACCTGGCGACCAGCGATCGCTGGAGCGCAGAGCTTGCCAACCGCATGAGCCACCGTTTGCCCGATGAGCCGAGTGACGTCAAGCATGTGCGTGGAATTGTTTCCATGGCGCGGACCCAGGAGCCGAACAGCGCCACTACGCACTTTTTTATCCTGGTCGGTGACGGCCATAATCTCGACGGAAAGTTCGCAGCGTTTGGGCGCGTGCTGAAGGGGATTGAAGTCGCGGATTCAATTAATCATGCGGCTCTCGATGGCGAAAAACCGCTCAAGCCGGTACAGATTAAACATGCCATGGTGACGCGCTGCAGTCCCTGAAGGTTTTCAACTTGTTCAGATTTTATTTGGCGATGTTTCTCGGTTGTTGCCTGCTGGGTGCAGTGGGTTGTGCAAGAGATCCCGAACGCCAGTTGACTCCTGAGGGAGCTAAGCAGTTTTTAAAATTGCGCGGTTACGATTTTGACGAGAAGTCTTTCCAGGGCGCCGTGACCGCGAGCGACCTCATGGCTGTCAATGCTTTCCTGCTTGCCGGGATCAACCCCAACGCGCATGATACAAGCGAAGGCGACACGGCCCTGATGGTCGCGGCAGCCGCCGGCGATTTGCCGATGGTTAAGGCGCTGTTACAGGGTGGCGCCGATGTCAACGCAAAAAATCGCAATGGCTTTGGCGTGTTGTCACGAGCGCTCACTTTCAATCACGAGGAGATTGCGCAAACTCTGCTGTCTCAACCCGGCATTGATATCAATGTTACCGGCGCTAATGGAGCCTCGATTCTGATCGTTTATGTTTTTCGCGATCGCGAAGATGTGGTCGGCAGTTTGTTAGCGCGAGGCGCTCAGGTTGATTTGCATGATGGGGATGGCGATACCGCGCTGCATGGGGCAGTGAAGACCGGCAACGAAAATGTGCTGCGATTGCTGCTTGCGAAAGGAGCTAATGTGAACGCTCGGAACAAGTTTGAGGTAACGCCACTGATGTGGGCCGGCGGCTACGGTCAGGATAAAGCTGCGCAGTTGTTGCTGGCAGGTGGCGCCGACCCGCGGCTGAAGGACGAGGATGGGCGCGACGCCGCCGACTGGGCCGACAAAAATCGTCATCCCGAATTGGCTAACATGTTGCGCACCGTCGGGAAATAGTTTTTTCAAATTTTCAGATCCCAAGTTTCAAGTTTCAGGTTGAAGTTACGAGCCGCAAGCGAAGGACAAAGTTCAAAACACAAAGCACAAAGGTCAGAGTTCAAATTAATGCTGCTGGTAATCGACAACTACGACTCCTTCACTTACAACCTCGTGCAATACCTGGGGGAGTTGGGCGAGACGATTGAGGTGCGCCGAAACGACGAAGTAACTCTCCAGGAGATCGAGCAGCAACTCTGCCCCACCCGTATTCTGATCTCTCCCGGGCCGGGCACACCGGATGGCGCCGGTATTTCGCTTAAGGTGATTGAACATTTCGCAGGACGGATACCAATCCTGGGTGTCTGTTTAGGACATCAGGCGATAGGTCAGGCATTCGGAGGTCAGGTGGTGCGCGCGCCAGAGCTGATGCATGGTAAAGCGTCGGAAATCTGTCACGATGGTAAAACTATTTTTGACGGGATGGGAGATCATTTCAATGCGGGACGCTATCACTCGTTGATAGTGGAGCGCACTTCACTGCCCGAGTGTTTAGAGGTCTCAGCATTTACTGACGACAACATTATCATGGGCCTGCGGCACCGCAAGCTGCGGGTTGAAGGGGTCCAGTTTCATCCCGAATCAATTCTCACCAGCGGCGGCATGAAACTGCTTGAGAACTTTTTGAAACTGTAAGAACGGAAGTCATTAGCAGCGCGTCGTGCAGCGGCCAAAGCACAAAGCACAAAGGACCGCTCCCCTCTTATGCCCAATCCTAGCCTCCGCGATTATCTCTCAAGACTTCTGCAATCTGAGGATTTGACACGCGCAGAGGCAGCGGACCTGCTTGATCAGATCCTTAAGAGCGAAGCTACGGACGCGCAGATTGCGGCGGTCCTGGTTGCGCTAAGCGCCAAGGGTGAAACAGCTGAAGAGTTAATCGGCATGGCTTCATCGCTGCGGTCGCGGGCAGTTCGCGTTCAGGGCCGGCACCGGCGTTTCGTCGACACCGCTGGTACTGGTTCAAGTAGAGTAAAGACCTTCAATATCTCAACCGCGGCTGCGTTTGTAATTGCCGGCGCCGGGCTGCCGGTAGCCAAACATGGTAATCGCGCGGCCAGCAGCCGCTCAGGCAGCGCCGACGTTTTGGCCGCGCTGGGCGTTAATGTGGCGGCGGCGCCCATCCTCTCCGAGCGTTGTCTGGACGAGTTCGGTATTTGTTTTATGTTCGCGCCGCTTTATCACGGCGCTACGGCTCGCGTAGCGAGTATCCGTCGTGAGTTGGGAATTCAAACCAGTTTCAATTTGCTGGGCCCACTGAGCAATCCGGCCCGGTCGCCTCGCCAGGTGATTGGCGTTTGGCGATTGGAGCTTGCTGAGCGTTTGGCTCAGGTGTTGTTGGGACTGGGCACTGAAAGATCGTGGGTGGTCCATGGTTCGGACGGGTTGGATGAGATCACAATCGATGGCCCCACCACTGTAGCCGAAGCTCATGAGGGAGCAGTGCGGGTTTTCCAAATTGAGCCCGCTGATTTTGGCTTGGCCGCAGGGCGACTGGACCATCTGCGCGGCGGGGACGCTGAGGCAAATGCTGCGATCATCAATGACGTGTTGACTGGAGTTCGCAAGGACGAGGCCCGGACCCTGGTTGTGATCAATGCTGCTGCGGCGCTGGTAGTGGGTGGCAACTGCGACGACCTCAAGCTGGCGGCCGAGCGGGCCGGCCAGAGCATTGACAGTGGTGCTGCGCTGGCTAAGCTAAAGCAACTCGTGCAAGCAACAAACGCATAGGCTGAACCTTAGTTCTCAACGGTGGAAAGGGGAAACCAATCATTGGACATTCTGGCTGAAATTATTGCCGCCAAACGAAAGCGTATCGCGGCTGCGAAACAGGGAACCAGCTTAACGCGGTTGCGCGAACAGGCCCGGACTGTCCGCAGTGAGGCCAGCGCGCGCTCCCTGACTGCCGCACTCAGCGATAGCTCGCGCTTGAACATCATCGCGGAATTCAAACGACGCTCGCCGTCGAAAGGCTTGATTCGCGCCGACGCAGAACCGGCGGCTCTCGCCCGCGCCTACGAGCGTGGAGGTGCCGCGGCGATTTCCGTTCTGACGGAAGAGGACTTCTTTTCCGGATCACTGGCGGACTTAGAGGCAGTCCGCGAGGCCGTACCGCTGCCGATCCTGCGAAAGGATTTCATTGTCGATGAATACCAGGTGTGGGAAACAGCGGCCGCGGGAGCTGCTGCGCTCCTGTTGATTGTTGCCGCCCTCGACGATGTGGAATTGAAAGCTTTACGGGAAACGACTGAAGAGCAGCTGCAGATGGACGCGTTGGTGGAAGTGCACACGGTGGCTGAACTACACCGCGCACTGCGAGCCGGTGCGAGTTTGATTGGAGTGAACAATCGCAACCTGCACACCTTTGAAATTTCGCTGAACACTTCGGTCGAAGTGGCTGAACGAACCCCCCAGGGAGTCGTGCTGGTCAGCGAAAGTGGCCTGCACAACGCCGGTGATCTCAGGCGGTTAGCGGACTGTGGCTTCAGCGGATTTCTGATTGGCGAGGCACTGATGCGGACGGCCGATCCCGAGCGAATGCTGGTTGAGTTGGTTTCCAAATCAGACTCTCTGTAATTGGCTCCCAGGAGAAGCAGCACGCCAAAGGCGCTCTCAAGTCATGTTGATAAAAATTTGTGGCATCACCAATCTTGAAGATGCGCGTGCAGCGCTCGCCACGGGGGCAGATCTCCTGGGTTTCAATTTCTATCGAGGCAGCTCGCGCTATATTGAGCCCCAGGCCGCCCGCGGAATCATTGATGAAGTTCAGGGTACTGGTGTGCTGACTGTGGGTGTCTTCGTCAACGAAGAGACGCCCGAGCTGGTTGCAGAGATTGGTGACCAGGCAGGCGTCGCCGTGCTGCAGCTACACGGAGACGAATCGCCGGAGTATTGCCGGAAGCTGCATCAGCAACGCGTCATCAAGGTATTGAGAGTCACTGCTGATTTTGTGCCGGAGCGTGCGCAGGAGTATGAAGTTGAGAGCATCATGCTCGATGCGTATGACAGGACCCTGCGCGGTGGCACGGGGCAAACCATTGACTGGTCCATTGCGCGTCAGACGCGCGAACTCGTTCCCAGATTTTTCCTGGCCGGTGGTCTTTCACCCGAAAATGTAGCCGCCGCCATAACTGCAGTAGCGCCTTATGCCGTTGATGCCTGCAGTGCCCTGGAATCCTCCCCTGGCAAAAAAGATGCTCAGCTCATGCGGGCCTTTGTAAGGGCAGTGCGCGCCCTGCCGAACTAATTCATCCAACCCTGGAAAAATATTCGACGGTGCACTTGACGATGAACTTTGATGCGCTATTCTAGGTACCGTCCAAATAGGCAGCCCTCCCCGAATAAGGTCTTCAATGCCCAGTCAACCTAATAAAGACAAGCGAGCGATCGCCCGAGACTCACGCCAACAAGGCCGCGTGCTCCTCATCGCGGAGGACTCCGTGTCGGAAGAGACGCGGGTTTTGGAGGAACTCGGACTGGAAGTTGTCGAGGTGGCCAGTGGAACGAAGGCAATGATCGCACTGCAGCGTTCCCGTCCGCACGTCGCCATCGCCAGCGCGGCCTTGAAGTCTGTCGATGCTGCCGACCTCGTGCGACTGTTTAGTCAGACTCAGGACCATATTCCACTCGTTTTGATCGGTCCTGAAACCTCCACAACCGAAAGACGGCTGGCCGCTCTTTCAGCAGGCCTGGTCGATTATTTCCAGGTGCCGCAGGAACTCGCGTTGCTACAAGAGCGAATTAAACAATTGGTAGCGCAGACCCAGGCGATGGAAAATCTACGGGCCGACGCTGATCTTGATTCACTGACCGGTCTGGCGAACCGCCGTCGCTTCCGCCTCGCCCTGAATCGTGAAGTTGAAAGATGGCGGCGTTATGGCTTGCCTTGTGCTCTGCTGCTGCTCGACATCGATTTGATGAAGTCAATTAACGACGCGCATGGGCATACAGCCGGCGACGTAGCCATTTGTCGCATTGCTGATACGCTGATCGCGGCTTCGCGCGATAACGATACGCCCGCCAGAGTAGGCGGGGAAGAATTCGCCTTGCTGCTGGCTGGTGTGTCCGCTGATAAGGCGAAAGTGGCGGCTGAACGATTGCGGGCGATCATCGCCGGCAGCCCGATACCCGAAGTGGGGCTGGTGACGGTGAGTATTGGCGTTGCCGTTTGTCCGGAACATGCGAATTCGGAGCGCAGGCTGTACGCCGCCAGCGACGCCGCGCTTTATGTAGCCAAGAACGAAGGTCGAAACCGTGTCTCCCTGGCGCCGCCGATGCAGGGAACACTGCCTGGAGTCTGATGCAGCCTGAACTAACCATGGAACCTGACGGGAATATGAAACCTGATTCGCTCGGTCATTGGGGCGAGTATGGCGGCCGCTTTGTGCCTGAGACACTGATGGCGCCGCTCGAGGAGTTGACTGAGGCTTTCGAGGCAGCACGTGGTGATGACGCCTTTCAAGCAGAACTGAGCGCCCTGCTGCGAGATTTTGCCGGTCGTCCAACTCCGCTGTTTCCAGCCGAGCGCCTGACGGAACATGCTGCGGGCGCGCGTATCTTCTTAAAACGCGAAGACCTGCTGCATACCGGCGCTCATAAGATCAATAACACCCTGGGCCAGGTATTACTGGCCCGTCGCATGGGCAAGCGACGCATCATTGCCGAAACAGGCGCGGGCCAGCATGGCGTAGCTACCGCGACAGTCTGCGCGTTGTTCGGCCTCGAGTGTGTGGTCTATATGGGAGCGGAGGACATGCGGCGCCAGGCTGTCAATGTCTTTCGCATGCGCTTGCTGGGAGCTGAGGTGCGCTCGGTTGAGGCTGGTTCGCGCACGCTGAAGGATGCCATCAACGAGGCTTTGCGTGACTGGGTAACGAATGTTGGCGACACCTATTACCTGCTTGGAAGCGCCCTGGGCCCTCATCCTTACCCGCTGATGGTCCGCGATTTTCAAACCGTCATTGGCCGGGAGGCGCGGGCGCAACTGCTGGAACAGGTTGGGCATTTGCCTGACGTGTTAATCGCCTGTGTAGGTGGCGGCTCAAACTCGATCGGACTGTTTCATCCTTTCATTGATGATTCCGGGGTGCGCATGATCGGTGTCGAAGCCGGCGGGCGCGGCCAGGGTTTGGGAGACCATGCAGCGCGATTCGACGACGGTGGACAAAAGGGCGGTGGCAGGCCAGGCGTACTTCAGGGAACGATGAGCTACGTGTTGCAGGATGAGCGTGGACAGATTGCGACTACACATTCAGTTTCAGCCGGGTTGGACTATCCCTCGGTGGGACCGGAGCATGCCTACCTGCACGATCGAAAGCGAGTGGAATACGTTCGGGCCTCAGATGATGAGGCCCTCGATGCGTTCGCCTTGCTGTGCAAGCTGGAAGGAATAATTCCCGCCTTGGAGTCAGCTCACGCGGTGGCTCACGCTCTGAAGATAGCGCCGGAGTTAGCCCGGGACGCGGTCATGGTGGTGAATCTTTCGGGCCGAGGTGACAAAGATATTGATACAGTGAGAGAGCACCTGGGTTAGCTTGATAGCAGTCAGCTCTTGCGCATTAGGCAAACTAAAAAGCCACCAGAATCGCCGGTGGTTTTTAGTTTTAGCCTGGGCTGAATGACACAGTCATGCTTTTGGAGAGCGGCTAGTTCGTAGCAGCACTGCGGCTGGCGCAATGCTGATCAAACGCCTGCTTTAATTCAGCGGCTATCTGGTAAGCATCCCGGCCTTCAATCTGGCGACGCTCCATCATGAAGACCAACTCGCCATCCTTTAACAGACCGATCGACGGTGATGATGGTTGGTATCCGGTAAAGTACGTCCGTGCTTTTTCGGTGGCCTCGATGTCTGCTCCTGCAAATACAGTCACGACTTTGTCAGGCTTCGCTTCGTTCTGCAGCGCGAGGGCGATACCCGGACGGGCCTTGCCGGCGGCACAGCCACAGATCGAATTCACTACCACCATCACGGTGCCCTTGGAATTTTGTAGTGTCTGGTCGACCGCTTCCGATGTTCGCAACTCCTCAACACCGAGACGCGTCAGGTCTTCGCGCATCGGCCTAATCATAAGTTCTGGGTATGGCATTTTTGTTACTCCTCGTCAAATTTGATGTCGCTGGATTGTAGCACGTTTAGAGCTAGCGAGATATTACGTGAGCTTGATTGTGATATGGCGAGGATCGCTCCCATCTCCGGCAATGCTGATGCGCAAGACACCCGGGGGCAGATGATAGTTTCCCAGGCGCTCGCCCCATTCAACTACAATCACCGCTGCTTCTTCACTAAGCAACTCATCGAGGTCCACCGCGTGAGCAGCCGTAGGCCCTTCCTCCAGTCGATAGAGATCGATGTGATAAAGACGAAGTCGCGCATCGTAGGGATTGACCAGGGTGAATGAGGGGCTGGTGACTTCTTCTGCGTCGATTCCCAGCGCGTGCGCGAGGCCTTTTACGAACATCGTTTTGCCCGCGCCCAATGGGCCGCTGAGCAATAGGATCTCGCCACCTTTCAGTTGGTTGCCGATTTGCTCACCGAGACTGAACGTCTCGGTCTCGGAGTTCGAGGTGAATTCACCGGTAGAAATTTCAGTGCCTGTAATTAACATGGGTATCCTAACTCATCGTCACTGAAGTCTGTCCGAGTCTGGGGTGTTCGCCCTGGTTGTCGAGCAAGCGAATGGCGGCGCCAAAGTACTCACGAACATCGGAAGCTACCATGGTTCGCATTCCCAAATCATGTGCCGCCAAATCGCCGGCCAGACCACCGGTGTAAAGGGCAGCCAACGTAGCTGACAATACAGCGGAAGAATCCTGCCGCGCAGCGCGCGACTGGGCGATGAAACCGGCTATCAGGCCAGTCAAAGTATCCCCGGCGCCTGCAGTCCCAAGACCAGCGTTACCGGTTGGATTAACAAATACACGACCGTCCGGAGCCGCGATAAGGCTGCGAGGTCCCTTTAACAAGACAATCACCTGATGCTGCTTCGCGAACTCGCGTGCAGTCTCGACGCCATTGGGGAGCTCAGATTTCTTCTTCAGGCCCAGCAGCCGGGACATCTCTCCCGGATGGGGCGTCAGGATCAAAGGCAGGCCCACAGAGCCCTGTAGGTCAGCGGGCCACGGTGAAAGACAATTCAATCCGTCAGCATCAATAACTACGGGTGTTGAGCGCTGTTCGACCACGCCGCGCACGAAACGACGTGTGCGCTCGTCCTCGGCGGTCAAACCTGGACCAATGGCAACGACGCTCGCCTTCGCAGCTAACTTTAAGACATGAGGGATCGCCTCTTCACTTATCGCTCCGCGATCGGTTTCTGCGAGTGTGGTAGTCATGACTTCCGGCATGGCCCGCGCACATACCGATGCCTGTGCGGAGGCGGGAACAGCGACCGTTACCAATCCTGCGCCTGACCGCATGGCAGCGTTTCCGCATAGCGCGGCCGCCCCTCTGTAATCCGGGGATCCCGCGATCACCAAAACATGGCCGTGTGTGTTCTTGTATGACTCAGGCGTGTAACGTGTTCGCACCAACCAGTCACGCGCGTCCTCTCTCTCGATCAAAAACAGTTGTGAACCAGCTGCCGCGACCAGGGTTTCGGGGGAGCCAATGTTTGCGATGGCTAAGTTGCCGCCGTAAAAGCAGGCTGGCGCAAGTACGCTGGCGGGCTTCGGCGCCGTAAAAGTTACCGTGAGATCCGCTTTTACCGTGGGCCCGATTGGTTCGGGGGAATCTGCGTCGAGTCCGGACGGAATATCCAGCGAGATAATTATTGGACGCGCTTCGGCTGAGCGCTCGCGCGCTCGTCTGATAAGCGCCAGATGCTCGATCACCTGAACATAAACGCCGTCGATTGGTCTTGAAAGTCCGGTACCAAACAGGGCATCGATCAGGAAGTCATAGTTGTGCGATGGGCCTGCCAGTTCTTCCCACTCTGAGGTGCTGTTGCATTCAATAAACGTCAAAGGTGAAGGGCTCGAAGACGAGCCGGCCTCGAAGCTGGCGAGCCGCTGGACACTTCGAAAATTTATTTGGGCATCACCCTTTGTTTTTTCCATCCTGCCAAAAAGAATGACATCAGTCTGGACACCGGCGCTGGCAAGTTGGCGCGCCAGGGCTGCTCCATCTCCGCCGTTGTTTCCGGGCCCACAGAGCACCCGAGCTCTCTTGCCTTCAAGCTGCCCGGAAAATCTTGCTGAGATCAGGCGGAGCGTAGAGGCGGCTGCGGACTCCATCAGGACGAGCGATGGCGTCGCATACTGCTCGATGGTCAAGCGATCAAGCTCACGCATCTGGTTGGATGTGATGACAGGCTGCACGCTTTTGATGATAGGAGGAAGGCTAACGGCGGTCAATCAGTGTTTGGATCAGGCTGAGGCTGAGCGAGAGGTAATTCACCTGATGAGAAACCTGGGGCGGCCGCAGTCACGCCGGCAGCCTGGCGTTCAACTGGATCCTCGATGAAAACGTATACGAGCGCCAAAAGGCCCCGTTGCCGCCTTTTTGCCGCTGCGCCATCGTCCATTGTCCAGGATGTTTAAGATAAAGACGCAATCGTTTGGGTTCTCCAGAAAATACTGAAAAAAGTTTTGAAATTTTTTTCGACTAAGAAACTCTGTGATTTATTAGGGTTTTCGCCGGTTCGGTAGTAGTCAACGGCCCACCCTGACAATCCGCAGCACACGGCCAACCAGCACACGAGCTTCCGGGAGACCGAGAGCTGAGGTCACTGCGAAATAAGTGATCCCATAACTGCCGAGGACAACGATGGCGAGGGGAAGGGGATGAAGTGGGGGAAGAATTAGCTTAAAGGCCCACGCGACCGCAGCGCCGGCGCCCGCGCCAATCCATAGTCTAGCCACATAGGACATTGGCAAGCCGGTGCGTCCAATCCTTCGATTCAGACCTCTGCGCAGCAGAGTGAATTCTACCCAGCCTGCGACTCCCGCCGAAGCTGTCAATCCCGCCACGCCCCACTTTAAATCTATACCCAGTAAAGGCGGCAGGGGGATCGCGCAGAGATAGCCGAGCACCGTCGTCAGCGTGACGCGGATCACCGCGAAACGAAGAGGAGAGCGTGTGTCCCGCAAGGCATAGAAGGTTGAGGAATATAAGCGCCCCAGTGTCGACGCGAGCAGTCCAATAGTCGACCCGGCGAGGATGGCCCAGACGTAAATGGCATCGTCATGTTTGAACTCTCCCGTTTGATAAAGCACTGCCGCGATCACATCGCCGAGCGCCAGGAAGGCCATTGATGACGGCACAATGAAAAAAGCAATGCGCCGCAATCCCTCATCCAGCCGGTGACGCAGTACTTCCGCAATCTGCTCAGCTCCGCCTAGCGCCTTGGACATTGTCGGCAACTCAGCGGCCGAGATTGCCATTCCGAATAGACTGACGGGCAAGGTGTAGAGGCTCTGTGCATACGTCAGTGCAACGACTGCGCCCTGGCCGAGAAAACTCGCCAGCATAGCGTCTACAAAAGCGCTGATTTGGACCACGCCGCGGCTCACAAAGACCGGCAGGAAATTGCGACCGACCGTACGTACGTGCGCACTGGTGAGGTCAATCACCGGCCTCAGGCGATGGACCAGTTTCAGCACGGTGGGCAATTGCACGCCAAACTGCAGCGCGCTTCCGACGACCGAACCCCAGGCCACCATTTCCGCGAGAGGAAACTGGCCCACTCTGCCGCCAAAGAAGACGAGTGCGGCAATGATCGAGAAATTCCAGACTACCGGCGCGGTGTACGAGATGAAGAAGCGATGGTGGCTATTCAGGACTCCCAGGCACCAGGCAGACATGACCAGCAACCCGGCCCCGGGGAAAAGGATCCGCGCGAGATGAATTGTGAGTTCCCGCCGCTCATCCTGGAACCCGGCCGCGATGATGGTAATTAAGTAAGGAGTGGTCAGGACACCAAGCAGGACAATTACTGACGTGATTAATGCGAGCGCTCCCAATACCGCATTGGCTACATGACGCGCTTCCTTCTCATCGCCTTCGGCGAGCAGCCGGGCATACACGGGAATGAAAGAAGCAGAGAGAGCACCTTCGCCAAAAACATTCTGCAGAAAGTTGGGAATCCTGAAAGCAGCGCTGAATGCATCGCCGGCGGCTGAAGTGCCAAAGTAGTAAGCGAATACGCGTTGTCTGACGAGGCCGATGATGCGGCTGATGAGGATGCCGGCCCCCACCAAGAACGCATGCCGCCCCGTTGCGGACTGTCTAGGTGCGGCTGGCGCGGAGCCCAAAGGACCTTCAGGCGTTCCCGCGCCCATGGGTGCAGCGCTTTCGCCTGCAATCAGTTCGGCGTCTGGCTTGACGCCCGGCGCTTCCGATTCGTTTATCTCCGGGTCAGCAGGTTGGCTGGGTTTAGAAGAGTCGTTCATCAGATATCAGAGCGATCATCAGCCGCGGTGATTATAGATCGTACTCCTTAATCTTAGTCAGCAGTGTCTTGTAGCTGACACCAAGCTTTTCGGCCGCGCGCATCTTGTTTCCTTCGTGTGCGGTGAGCGCTTCGCGAATCTTCAGGCGCTCAAGAAATTGCACCGCGCGACCATTGACCTCGGCAAGAGTTCCCGACAGATCGAGTCCGTCCAGCGTTCTGAGTGCTTCTTCGGCGCCGGGCGGTGACATACCGAGATCAGCGGGCTCCAGGATCATGGTGTCAGTCAGAATACATGCACGCTCGATTGCATTCTCGAGTTCGCGTACATTGCCCGGCCAGCGATGGCGGCTGAGTGCTGACGCGGCCGCAGCACTCAAAGTAGCTGGCCGGCCACGCAATTCCTTCCCCAGTTGCGCGGCAAAGTGTGTAGCCAGAATGAGTATGTCGTCCCCGCGATCTCGCAGAGGCGGAATCTCAACCGGAAACACCGCGAGGCGAAAGAAAAGATCGCCACGAAACTCGCCGCGCCCCACGGCGCCTTTCAAGTCCTTGTTGGTGGCAGCTACTACTCTCACGTCAACCGGGATTGGGCTACGGCCACCGATACGATCGATCACTTTTTCTTCGATGGCCCGCAACAGCTTACCCTGCACGGCGAGTGGTAGTTCACCAATCTCGTCCAGGAAAACGGTTCCAGTCGAAGCCAGTTCAAATTTCCCGTGACGCCGCTCATTAGCGCCGGTAAAGGCGCCGCGCTCGTGACCGAACAGTTCATTCTCGATTAATGTTTCGGGAATCGCAGCGCAGTTGATCGCGACGAACGGTTTGTCGCGGCGATTGGAGAGATGGTGAACAGCGCGCGCGAACAATTCCTTACCCGTGCCCGACTCGCCGAGCAGCAGGACATTGGCTTCGGTTTGCGCGACGCGTTGTGTTTCTGCCACGGACCGCTTGATGACTTCCGATTCGCCAATGATGCGTGGAAAACCGTACCGGCGGGCCCACTCTTCACGCAGCAGGATGTTTTCGGTTCGCAAGCGCGATTGTTCCAAAGCACGCTCGACCAGCAGGAGTAAGTGATTTGAATCGACAGGCTTTTGCAGAAAGTCGTGGGCGCCGTCCTTCATTGCCTGCACTGCTTCGTCAATTGATCCGAAAGCAGTCATTACAATTACCGGGACATCCGAGTCCGCCGCCCGTGCAGCATGCAGCACGTCAAGTCCGGAGCCGTGGGGCATGCGCAGGTCAGTAAGCACGATGCGATGCGGCACTCGAGCAATTTCCATACTCGCTTCGCGCGCATCGGCAGCTTCGGTGACTGTGTAACCGGCGTGCTCGAGCGTGAGACGCAGAACTCGGCGCAAACTGTCTTTGTCTTCTACCAGAAGAATGTCAGGCATGTTGATAGGTATTATCCCGCGCGCGAGAAGAAGAGAAACTGGTTGCTCGTCGCCAAAAGCATGATTGACCTGCGACCATTGTGATGTCAAGCAAGTCATCACAGAACTCGGCAATAGTCCCTGACGCCCCAGGCGCTTAGAGTACCGCCTTTAGGCGGGCCTTTTGTGTCCGGAAAGGCGAGTGAAGCCGATACTCTGAACGCCGGTTAACAGCTTATTCAAGCACCGGCAATCGCAAAACTTTTGCCTTCTCAACTGGCACCATTAAGCCGGCTTTTTCCGCTTCAAAGCTCTCAGTCGAAAGTAACTGCGTCAGGAATGCGCGTGTTCAATAACAGGATGAAAAACGGAAAAAGGGCGCGTGCTCAGCGAGCAAGCGCCCCTTTCCATGACCCCCCTGATCGAAAAGGTCAGTTATTGCATAGGGACCACAACTGTTAGTCCATGCAGGCAGTGTTATCGCTAACTAACACTCCGTCTGCTACCAGCACGCCATCGGCGACGAGCACGCCGTCAGCTACCAGGACGCCATCACTGACCAGGACGCCATCACTGACAAGCACACCGTCACTGACCAGGACGCCATCGCTAACCAGGACGCCATCGCTGACGAGCACGCCGCTTCCGCGCAGGGAAGCTGGCAGAGCTGTGCCGGTTCCGAGCACTCCACCGTTACTGGTTACGATGTTCCTGCCCACGACGATGCCCGATGTAAGCCGCGTTGTATCCCTCGACAGAACGCCCGAACTCGAAATGAGCAGGTCGTTGCCAAGGCGTTGTCCAACCGCGAAAGACTTTTGGAATTTCGTGATCAGGTCCGCACCCGTTCCAAATGTATTGTCAAAGGTCACTCCCTGAGACCATGTGTAGGTCTGGTCAAGCGTTGATTGCGGAGCCGGCGCGGCTGCTGTCAACAACGCCGTCCCAACTGCGGTTGAGGCAGTCAGATCACGTCGCACCAGATCAGCGAGCTTCGCAGCTCCGGCGACATTGAGTTGTCCAGCACCCTGCTCGAGCATGTTATAGCCGGCCATCGGCGTGGCTGAGTATTGCATGAGCGCTTTGATTAAGCTGGGGGTCAGAGTGGTATTCACTTCGAACATCAGGGCTGCTGCACCTGCAACGATCGGCGCCGACATCGAGGTGCCACTCTCATAAAAGAACGCGTCAGCAGCGTTGGGCCCGTTATAAGCAACCAGTTCGGGATGCGCGTTGGCCAAGGTACCTCCAGCACTCGGTCTGCAGGAGACCAATTTGTTACCGGGCGCTACCAGGTCAGGCTTGACGATGTTGTCGTAACGCTTGGCGCCGTACGAGTCCGTCCAAAAGCTGCGCGTCGGCCCGTGCGAACTATAGGTAGCGATGGTGTCATCCGTGCGAGTAGCAGTACCGAATGTGTTGACGGTTCCTACAGTGATTGCTGAGGGCTCAATACCGGGTGAATGAATTTGACCGTAAACTTTCCGCCCCTGTGAGTCCTTCCCGTTGTTGCCGGCTGCGGCAACTACTACCAGACCGAGGTTGTGGAGTTTCAAGACAGCTTTGCATACAGGATCGTTTTTATAGGATTCAAGCGCGGCCGCACCCAAGCTGAGATTGACGACGCGAATGTTGTAGGTCGAGTGGTTATTGGCAATCCAATCAAGAGCGGCCAGCAAATACGAAGTTTTGCCGTTGCCCTGTGAATCCAGCACGCGCAGATTGATTAGATTGGCATCGGGCGCTATGCCCCGATAGGCTCCTGACTTGATCCGGGCGTTGCCGGCGGCGAGTCCGGCGACGTGTGTGCCGTGACCATATAAGTCGTTGGTGGTTGAATCAGTTGTGACAAAATTCTTGTTGAAGACGACGCGGCTTGCCGTCCCGGCAGAGTTCAAGAAGGATTCGTGAACGCCGTCAATTCCGGAGTCCACGATAGCGATGCCAACGTTTGTTCCGTCGAGGTTGCTGATGGTGCTGTACGTTTGCGCGACTGCCGCATCAGTTCCTGTTGTCTGAGAAACGTGGCCGAGCGACATGACCTTGCGATTGCTGGAAACATGCGAGATCAAGCCGTTGGCGATCAAATTTTCAATCGAACGCAATGGCAAATTAACCAACCACGCGCTGCCCATTTGCTGTGAGACTCGGACGCCGTTCTGGCTGAGCAAGTCTCGCAGCTGTGACTGTTGTGAGTCGTCAACCTGGAGAATCGCGTTGACCTTGCCGGAAGGGTTGTTCCGCATCATCTCGCGCAGGTCCGGCGAAACCTTGTCGCCCACAAACTCTTCGCTGTCCTCATCGGATTGTTTTTTGTTTGCAGCCGCTGCGGCATCGTTACCAATTACGATCGTCTCAAACTGGCTGGTGAGCGATTCATCGGCAGCAAGCACCTGTTCGTAATCCGCGACTGTAGTCGCGCCGATTACGTGCAGTTCACCACGCTTGACGGCGTTGGTGATGATGGCGCTGGGGACCCCATCCTTGATGACGAACTTGTCCATATTGTCTATGAACAGGATGACGTTGCCCTCAGAACTCTTGACGTCGGCCAGGACTGAATTCAGTCTGCCTTCGAGCTCGGCGTCATTATCGACACCCGCAGTCAGCGTGGTCGCGTTGAGACTGAAGACCAGCTTGCCCTGTAAATTCTCGGGAACGTCGCCGGCGGCTATTCGGTGGGCCAAACCTGCGACCAGAATACTTCGGCCAAAACCTGGTTCCGCAATTAGCACCGGATTGCTGCGCGAGCCTGGCTCGCGGGACAGGATGCGAGCCATCTGCTTGATGTCCGCATCGTGGTCCTTGACCGGATCGAGTTTGCCCTGACGCGCGAGTTTTGTTATGTCAGTCGCATATGCAGACAAGGCCGGGCATTGGACGGTGCTTGCCGCAGCAAAGCGAGTGCCGGCTGAGTCGCGCTTGCTTTGACCTAAGGCACCAGTGGCAAGAATGGGGAGACCCAGCGAAAGCATTAGCGTCACTGCGCTGAAGCGTCTGGTTATTTTGTTTACGGGGTTCATTGCATCGAATCCTTTTTTATGTTTCTCTGCCCGATAAAATCAGTTCCGGGCAAACCCTCTTGTGCAATGACTGTGCCACTTTTAAAAACAAGCCAAAACCTCAATTTTGGGCCTAAAAACGAGAAAAATCTAAATCCGCGTCAGCAATGACCGGTCAAAAAGCAGGTACTCGGTCAGTCAATCTGAGGTTGATTTGGCAGGTGGTGATGGTCAGGTGACCGGTCAGTAAAAGAGTCTCTAGCTGCCCCCGTGGCGTGGCTGTTGCAGATTAGAGGAGGCAGGGAAGGTGTGGTGAGGGCAAATCAAGATCGGGCGCCGGTAAACAATAAGTAAGCTCAGGCGGTGGGCACACGAGTGATCCAGAGCTCGAAGATCTAAAAATCCCCGCAGGAACGCAAGGTCAAGGTAATTAAGGACCGTGCATTCCTACGGGGCTTTAACTCAAAACAGTTTTTGGATCTGCGTAATCGGTGAAATCTGCGGAAAGCAATGCCGATTCCTAGGCGCGACGTAAGACATTTGAAGTCTTGGAGACGCCGCGACGGGTCAGCACAGCCTGACCATCCTGGCGGTTCAGTATTCCCTTGCGTACGAGGTCGTTGATTGATGCTTCGAAGGTGACCATACCGTGAACTTGTCCGGTCTGCATGGTCGAGTGGATTTGGTAGGTCTTCCCTTCGCGAATCAGATTGGCAACTGCGGGCACGTTTACCAGGATTTCAACCACTGGCATGCGGCCGCTGCCGTCGCTGCGACGAACGAGCGTTTGCGCGATTACCCCCCGGAGGCTTTCCGAAAGCATCACGCGGATCTGCGCCTGTTGCGCTTCAGGGAAAACGTCGATGATACGGTCCACCGTTTTGGTAGCGCTATTGGTGTGCAGGGTCGCAAGCACGAGGTGGCCCGTTTCGGCCGCCGTCAGCGCCAACGAGATACTTTCCAAATCGCGTAACTCACCAACCAGGATCACATCCGGATCTTCTCTGAGAGCCGCTCGCAGAGCTCCATGAAAAGATTTTGTGTGGCTTGAGACTTCGCGCTGATTGATCAGTGATTGCTGGTTTTGGTGAACAAACTCAATCGGATCTTCAATAGTGATGATATGGGCGCGTTGGTTGAGATTGATGTGATTGATCAATGAGGCCAGCGTCGTGCTCTTACCAGAACCGGTAGGGCCCGTGACCAGCAGCAAACCTTCTGAGACATCGAGGAGGGTTGTCAGGTGTTCAGGCAGACCCAGTTCCTCTACTGTTTGAATGTGCTCAGGTATCAGTCTGAATACCGCTCCGACACCTTTCCTTTGTCTGAAAGCATTGACGCGGAAACGACCCACTCCTTTGAGTGAGTAGCTGCAATCAAGATCCCAGTCTTCGAGAAATTTGGCGCGCTGGCGTTCTGTCAGGATCTCCATGATGAGCCCCTGGCAGACTTCAGGAGTGACGTCTTTATAGTTCAACTTCACCATTTCGCCGTTGATGCGAAGAAAGGGAGCGGATCCGCTGGCGAGGTGGAGGTCGGAAGATTTCCGTTCAGTCATCAATGCCAGGAGTTCGTCTATTTTTGCCATGTTGGTTCGGGGGTTAGGAGGTTTATTAGAGTCGTTAAGTGGTAGGCGCGGGATGAATCCCCGCGCCCTCAGCAAACAGCGAATCTTTAATAGAGCACCTGCCGGAAAGCAGTTGGTTCGATGTATTGGAACTGCGGTGTCCCCGGAGGCAATCTGTCCGGTTGACGGAAGGTCGCATCAAAAGCCCAGTTGCGCGACGGGGGTCTGTAAATATCGGCATTGGTGTTGTATTGGCCCATCGCCTGCGTTGAGTGATAAAGCGGAATCAACGAGCCGACGAAATTGAAGCGCTGACTGTTCCAGTCCTCAAGGAACCGCGGAAAGTTATGCATACCACCATTCAACCGGGACTCATTGTTGTTCGGAGTGGTGGAGTAGTTGCCGGCGTCCGGCCCCGCGGCGGTGGCTGACAACGCTGACAGGTTGTTTCCAGCTATGACGCCGGCGCGGATCGAGGTTTCAGCGGTAACGCCGGGTAGGCCCCTGTCTCCGGGACGGTTGCTGACATTATCCGGATAGATGGCGCTGATGCTGTCAAACCATGTCTTGGAAAGAGGGAACAGGGCATCGCTGACGATCGATGCAGGCACCTGGCTGCCCGTGTAGTAACACGGTTGAGTAGTGTCATTTAGACAGGAAAGCCCCGCCGCAGGAGCGACATTGATGCCTGTCGTATTGTAGTTGCCCCAGGTGTAAATCATGTTTTCGGACGCTACAGTAATGCCCAGAGTCGTGGACAGTTTTCCTGAGGCTCCGGTGATCTGTAGATTCTCAGCGTTGAACAACCGCACGGCGCGACGGAAGAACTTGCTTTTAGTCTTTGGCGATGCGGTATCTGTCGGATCAATATTAGTCCATGCAGCTACGGTATTTGCTCGCGCGGTCCGTTCTGCAAGGGTACTGGCAGTGGTGGAACCGATGATGGAAGAAAGCGGGTCCGGCAATTCCGTCAGGTCTCGTTGGAGTGTGCCCTTTTTAGTGCCGGTGTCGATGACGTCTTCACCCGGATCAAGGTTTGGAGTGTAGCTTGAGGAGACGATTGGACCGTAGATGTCTTCGTTATCAACCATTCCATTAGTGGTGCTCAGGGTTGTCCCGGTGGAGTCGACTTCAGACTTTATTCTGTCGCCGCGCCGGTCTGAGACGTAGAGAATGTACCCATCCGGGTGACCGATATTAGCCGATACGGCGTTAGTGCCGCTGAGGAGCGTCGTGTCGTAGACGCCGTCCAGCCAGCGAGCGAGGTTTCTCATGTTGATTTCCACGATACTGGTCATGCCTCGTTCGTAAATGCTGTTGCCGGCCAGAGTGGTGTGGATGCGCCCTTCTCGTTCGTTATACATGTTGATGGGAACTATGCTGTTCCAGGTGCCGGCAGCTCCCGGAGTGTCCGATCGCCTGGACCTGCTTCCAGAGGTAGTATCGTCTATAACGCTTATCAAATAGCCGTAGACCGCGTCCTGAACCGGCACGCCGCCTGAGGTCTTGATTTCTCCATCAGCTCCCATGCGCGTCTTCGTGACGATGTCAGTCAGGCAGTTCGTGTAAGTCGGTGATCCATTGAGTGCGGGATTGACAAGATTGCTGGCATCCCTGCTGCCCTGCAAGTAGGCCCCCCAAAGCGGGCGTTGCAAATTAACGATCGCATTTGGCTCGCCTTCGGTTACACCCATGCTAAGGATCGTTTTCGTGACATCATAGGTAACGCCGTTAGCATCCACGATCTCAATCAAAATGCGTCCGACGATCCCTGCGCCGCCGGGGATAATTCGTCCGCTCGCTGAAGTATCAGGCGTAGCGGGATTTCTGATATTGCGGACGGTATCGGCGCTATTGGTACCCGAACTTCCCTGGAGTACTTCCGTCGATGAAGTGTCGATGTACGAACCACTGTCAGCGACGCGCCAGAGTCCTTTGCCCCCGTTCAGCGTCAAGGGTTTGAAATAGTAAGTGTCGGAGGTATTAGTTTCTGATAGCTTCACGCCTTTGCCGGTGGGGATGCCGCTCGCGTCTGAGGCGGAAACAGCTTCGTCATCGAGCAGTATTCTGATCTCAGCTTTGGAGTGATAGCGCGAGTCACCTAAGGTTGCGTCGTCATTTGGCATCCGCCGCTTGATGATTTCGCGTGTCGGATTGCCGTCCAGCTGCAGGGGCAGCAACAACGGCGCAATGCCCGTCGTTCTTGACAGGAGTTGGCCGCCGAACGTGGCCACCGAAGTCGTTTTCCAATTGGTATTAATCGTTCCAGTGGGCGAGCCGGGGAAACTACCGGCTACATTGGGCCCCTGAAAGACACTCGCGGCGCCCTCGGCTAACGTGCCCGAGTTCATCGTGACGGTTCCAGCATGCGTAGCTCCGTTGCGGACAACATCGCGCACCACTTCACTGGCCGACGTCACCTTATCAAGGAACCTCACGTTACCATTGAGATAAAGGTTTCCGTTGGCATGGACGCGCCCGTTAAAAGTGAATTGCGGACCAGGGTGGATCTCCATGTCCTCGTTACTGAACATGCCAAACTGAAAGATGGGAACCAGATAGTTATTCATCGTTCGCGTGAGATTGACTTGCGCCGTTGCTGAGGTTGCGGTGGTGTTCAATGTATAGGGCGCGACGCTGGCGGTAAGGCCAACCAAAGGTCCATCCTGTACGGTAACAGTCGGATAAGAACCATTGGTGATGCCCTGAGTGGCTTGCATCGCTGCCAGGGTAGCGTTATCCAGCGCAATGCTCTGATTGAAGCTGAAACCCTCACTGGTTAAGTCCGGAGCAGACGCCGCGATATTGCTCATCTGGGAAGCCGAAGGCCGCGACGTACGCGCAAACAGGGTGCTGAAGTCACTGGTCATCTTCTCGATGCCTGCAGCTGCAGCATAAAACGCCTGGGTGCGATTAAGATCGCTGCCGGCCACACGCGTTTCGGTTTGCACGACGGCCAACACGGTCAGCGCAATAGCGCTGAGCACAGCCAGCATAAGAATGGCGGTTGCCAGGGCCGCGCCACGTTCTGAATGGCGATGTCGGTGGGCTTGCTGTGAATAATCGGTTGTCATTAGTTCTCCTAAAATTCCTTCAATCGATCTGGCCGCATTATTGAGGCTGCGTTGCCTGACGAAATTGCATATTGCGCACGCTGGTGCTGGTGCTCATTGAAAGCTGTGATCTGTTCCCGCTCTGCAGTGCATGGGGTGTTTCTACCGTGACGGTGACCTCGACCTGACGGACGTTAATCCGGTCTGACTTCGTGGCCAGGGTGCCGGTTGGCTGCACCACGTTACCCGCCGCATCAGTCGCGTCCAGTGAATAATTGAACTGAACATTCAAAACGTGTTCGGCAATTATGCTTTCCCGAAATCCGGCGCAGGTGGTCGCGGGAGAGCACTTGGCGCCAAATACTCGCCTCATCAGCAAGTTGTTGGCGTTGACATAGTAGTGAACCATGCGCATTCGCTGCAGGGAGGTAGCTAACGTCCCGCTGCTCGAAATCAGTTTTATAAGATTTGCTGAACCGCTGAGGTTGAGACCATATGGATCCGTATTAAGAGTGAGAACTCGGGTCCCCGCGTTGATGGCGGTAACCGTGGCGAATGTGCCACCCAGGCTGGAACTCAGATAGTAGATTTCATTAACCGTGAATTGAGTCATGTCGGTCCCACTCGGAAGTGTAACCACGGTACCCGCAGCGTTGATGGTGGAAGGTGCAATAGGAATGAACTGCGGATCGATTTCCAGAATCGTCTGGCGATCAGTCAGATTCGGAGTCGCGAGAACAGTGGTAGCAGGCGACGCCCCGACCACGGCCGTTCCCGCCGGAACTTCATTATCTGTGGTCAGAATGCCAAGGTTGAGCACTCCGGCCGGCAAACCTGTGTCAACTATCGGACTCAAGGTGATGTAGTTAGAGGTGAAAACGGTGGGGACATAGATCATGCTGACCCCTTTAAGCCCATCACCGGCGTTCATCAGATCACGGTTGATGAACTCCTGAGCCGTACGCAAGCTTTGTTGCGCATCTGTCAACTCATAATTGGCCGTGGAGATGACCATTGAGCTTTTCATCAAACTCACCACTGCGGACGAGACCAGCACCATGACGGTGATCGCGATCATCATCTCGATGAGTGAAAAGCCTGCTTGATTTCGGTTGGTACGCTTGCGCTGCATAGTTAGCCTCAAGATGTCCGGACTAAGCTTAGGGTCGACCCTTCGGGCTTAGGGAATGTAGTTGCTGTGTGCGTCATCGTTCAGATAACTGATGCCGACGAGCTCTTTCTGCTCGCCGCCGTTGGGGCCATAGCGAAGGGTTACCTGAATCTTCTTAAGCAAAGGATTGAGATCGGTGATCAAAATCTGACGGTAAATTCCGGGCCGGGCGCGCGTCAGATCCCTGACGTCGTCGGCAGTGCCATAAGTTCCGTCTGGACCAGGTGCGGTGCTCAAGTCATCGGCAGTTCCAAAGATACCGTCAGGACCCGGCACGGTAGATACGTCTCGAAAGTCAGAAGGAAAACCAGGAAAACTGCTGCCTGAGACCTGGGAATTCGAGATTTCCCGAAAATTCAGCTGGCCGGTATTTCTCAAGGTCTCCATTTGCTCGAGCGCTGAAACAATCAGCATTTTCGAGTTAGTGACACCGCGACCCCGATTGCTGGCCATGAGCGCGTAGCTGATTGCCGAGGCTACTCCGAGCAATCCCACTGTCAGAATGACCATCGCGACCACCATCTCGAGCAGTGAAAAACCGGCTTCCGATGAGTGAGCTCTCCTGGTGCGTGAGAATGAATAATTACTCAATGTAACCACTGGCGTTGGCGTTTGCCACATTTGCGGTATACCTCCAAATTTTCACCCTGCCTGAGGCGCCGCGAACCGTGATGGCCGAGGCAGTTCCTTGCGATGCTTGATTGTTGTAGATGAAAAGCCCTTTATCAACGGGGTTGTTGCTGGTGTCGACCACCTGACCTTCCGGCTGAAAGGTGATGTTTAGCTTGCCTCCCGACAGAGAAGTCCCGGTCACGCCGTCAACACTGGTCGGAGCTCCTGCTAATCCGCTGGGAATTCCCGTAACCATCTCTGAGCCGGCGAGTCCGCCCTGATTGAGTGAGACAGCCGCGACCACCCTGCTCCCCACATTACTCGGGTAAGCCGAGTCGCTCAGGGCCGCAGGTCCCGCTGGAATTGGGCCAATGACTTTGATTTGCTTAGTTGCGTCATCGTATTGAAACGTGAAAGCCACGCGCCGCAACGTGCCCGACGGTGTTGCGCCTGATTGCGCCAGCGCGAGCTGTCGCGCATAGCGCATTTGAGTCATGATTTCGCGAGTCACCGCTGTCGAACGTGTTAGCCGGCGTTGGCTGATCAACTGGGGGACGGCGATCGCCGTCAGGACCGCTGCTATTGCAACTACGGTAACAAGCTCAATTATCGAAAAGCCCGCGACCTCGGACCGCGCTCTCTGGTGAATCTCTTCTCTCATAGTTTCAGTTACCTTCAATGGCTATTCGCGTCCGGACAATCCGGCGTACCCTACATGGCAATGACCGTACCAATAACAGGAGTTTGGTCTAAGTCTCATTATTTCTTCAGTTACCTTTCAGGTGATCAGTCTGCCGATTAAGACGGAGGAAGCAATCTGTTTCCTGAGGTAACAGCTCTGGAAGCCGACTTCCTACGCGATCCACGACCTGTAGTCTCGGCTTTTGCGGAATCTGGCTGGCTTTTGATGTTTACGATTCACGTGGGTTTGGTTCAATCATCGCTGCTGAAGCGATGACAAGTTCACCCGGTCTTGCGCAGTGCCGCACGCAGCGCTCGAAACGGGTGGAAAGCGCCCCGGCGGTCTCAGGATCGTCGGGGCGCAAATTTTTGCCAGGCGATCAGATCTTGGGAGTGAAAAAAAAAGAGCAACTTGTTCGCGACTAGTTGAACCAGCTCGAATAGCTGGCGATCACCACGACCGGTGCTATCGAGAAGATCGACGCAGGACGTTTGTAGTGTTCCTGCCGGACGACTCCTGCTCAATCCCAAACGATTAGCGATGCGCTGCCTCGTAATGAAATTAAGCTCGTGCGCAACCTCATTTAGTCTTCTCCCGGCGATACTGCAACCAGTCCGCCAGCCGGGCCCTTGCAGTTTTCAGAGGCTACGATCAACCACTCCTTCGCCTTATGAATGCGTTGACAACGCTCCAAGCAGACTCATAGAATCGCTGCATTGAAAGATCAAAGTGCAACGCGACGATCATCAGCCTGTCACGATTGAAAAAGTTCGCGCCGTCCACAAGGCGCGACGCAAAGAGATCCGCACCCGTCTCGCAGAGTTCGCCGAAGTCTGGCGTTCGGGTTCGGACAGCCGGCTTTGGGAAGAACTGGTCTTTTGTATCTTTACCGCGGGCGCCTCGGCACGAATGGGTTACAAATCCATTGAAGCCGTCAGATCTTTGCTGTGGGAGGGAAGCTCGGAAGAAATGAGTGAAGCGCTGAAAGCGACCGGCGCCCATCGTTTCCCCAACGCTCGCCCCGGATACATCGTCGTAACGCGAGACTTTCTGCGGCGACACTGCAGGATGCAACTCCGGGAGACGTTACTCAATTTTTCCGATCCCCTGGAACGACGTGATTGGCTGGCCGGCGAACGCGGAATCAAAGGCTTGGGCTATAAAGAGTCCAGCCATTTTCTGCGCAACGTCGGTTTGAAGGGTTACGCAATTCTTGACAAGCATGTATTGCACTGTCTGACAGATCTCGGTGTTGTAGATTCTCCCCGTCCGCCCACAACCCGATCCCGTTATTTGGAACTGGAGGAAAAGTTGCGGCAATTCGCCGGTGCTGCCGGCATCGATTTTGACGAACTTGATCTAGTACTCTGGTCCATGAAAACGGGTGAGGTGTTGAAATAGGGAAGTGCAGTTTGTGAGTAGTCCATTGCCACCGGCGCCCTGGACCACTCGAGGGAAAAGCCATGAGGTGGAGTCGTTTCCCAGCAACCCTTCGCAGGCTGATGATCGTAATTTTGGCCGCCCTTGCTATTTGGCTGGCCGCACCCACGCCCGTCGCAGCAGTTTTTGACAACGCGCGCAATCGTGCAGAAAAAGCATTACGCGCCGGCGATTACAGCGAGGCAGAACGGATTTACCGCGAGCTTTTAAGTCGCAACGCCCACGACCTCAACGCCAGGCTCGGTTTGAGTCAGGCTTTATTAAAGCAGCGCAACATCCAGGATGCCTACGATCACGCCGCCCGCGTGCTGGTTGCTGATCCATTGTCTGCCCGCGCCCATACTCTGCTGGGCTCTGCCATTCTCGCGGCCGGAGGGTTTCGCGAGTCAGTCGAAGAGTTTCGCACCGCGCTCAGTCTCGACGAAAATGAAGCGATGGCGATAGCAGGCCTGGCGATGATCGACTTTTATGAAAATCGATCCGAGGCGGCAATTCGCGGTCTGCAGCGAGCGGCATTCCTCGCTCCCAACGAACCTGACTATGTATTCAATCTCGGGCAGGCAGCGGCTCGCGTCGAGAATTATAAAGCTGCAGCTGAGGCTTATGAACGTTTTTTGGTCATTGCGCCCAAGACGGATGAAGATCGGCGCGCGCGTATTCGGGGTCTGATTGATTTTCTGCGATATCTGGGGCAGCAGAAGTCGCTTTACGGTCTTGATGGCGCTAGTCGCACCACCATTCCTTTTGAAGCAGTGGACAGTCGGCCGGTTCTGCTGGTTCGGGTTAATAACGAGAAAACACCATTGCGATTTGTGCTGGATACCGGCTCAGGTATGTGTGTCATTTCCGAGGAAACCGCAAAACGCCTCGGCTTGCGGGCGGTGGCCCGAGGGGGCATGGCTCGCGCGGTGGGCGGGGCCGGCCGTTTTGAAATTGTTTACGGTTTTCTTTCATCGCTCGCGATAGGCGACGTCGAAGTAAACAATGTCCCTGTCTACATCCGCCACTTCTACGATACCCATGTTCCGGTAGATGGATACCTGGGGGTATCGGTGATCTCAAAGTTCATTGCCTCACTCGATTATGGCGACCATAGCTTTACACTCGTGCGCCAGCGTTCCTCAAATACCTCCGATCCCTGGAATCTAACGCCGACTTCCGACTCGCGATCCTCAGCACCTGCATTGCCGGCGGCTGGAATAGAAATTCCACTGCGCACCACTTCAAGTGGATTTTTGAGCGGTGAGGTTCGCCTCGACGGCGTCGATCAGTTCTGGAACTTCATCATTGACACTGGAGCAAGTGTCTCAGTAGTCGCGGAGAAACTTGCAGCCGTCAATGAAATCAGCAATTATCCTCAGGCAGCGTCGATGCGGGTATACGGCGCAGCCGGGGTCGCCGAAAATGTTAAGACACTCGTGTTGCCTCGCGTCATGCTGGGCTCGATGTCACAGGATAAAGTTAATGCAGCCGTGCTTGATCTTGATCCGGTGAATGAGACTGCGGGCTTCCGGCAAAGTGGCATACTGGGCGCGAATTTTCTAAAGTATTTTCGAGTAACGTTTGACTTTCGCAGAGGTGTCCTCAGGCTTGAGCCTTTGAAACGGAACGATGGTCTGAAGCCTGAAGAGATGTAAGCAAAGCAATGAAACCAAGTTTGTATTTGGAGACTTCTGTGATTGGCGCATATCTCGATAATGGCGAGCCGTTTCGCCGCGATCTCACGATTCGCTGGTGGGAGCATGAGATGGCAGATTACCGGGCCGTGGTTTCACCACTGGTGTCTCGCGAGTTGGAACGGGTGCCGGAGCCACATCGGAGTTCTTATCTGAATCTGATTAGTAAGCTGGAACAGGTGGAACTGACTGAAGAGGCTTCGATACTTGCGGACGGGTATGTGTCGCGAGGAATCTTTCATCGCAAGTACATCGCGGATGCCTTGCACGTAGCCATTGCCTCTTGTCACAAGCTAGACTACTTAGTGACCTGGAATTTTGGCCATTTGGCTAACGTGCGGCGACAGGCCCGCATTCGATTGTTCAATACCGCGGCAGGATTTTTTGTGCCGATGATTGTGACGCCGGAATTTCTTGTTTCGGAAGCGACTGAAGTCGTTAAATGAGTGTAACTTTGAACTTTGAACTTTGAACTTGGTACTTTCTCGATTCCTGCTTCGTTAGACTGGACTAGTAGACAACTACAAAAGAGCAAAGAACAAAGAACAAAGCGCAAAGCAAGCACACGCCCCAAACCATATGTATCGTCGACCTCGATTCCTGGAAGAGTTGCACGCTATCCGCGAAGAAATGGCGCGCGAAGTGGACTACGATGTGGATCTTTTTGCCGAGATGGTGCGCTCCGGCCTGCGACCAAGGCACGGTCCTGAACGCAACATTCGCGGATTCAAGAGTCGCGTGCCGGCCGCAGACTCGGAAGAAAACGAAACCAAGCCCACCAGGAAAAAGCGCACCGGATAAAAGCTAAAAAGGCAGGAGCCAGGGCGAAGAAGTAGCGGAAGTCCAAAAGAAAAAGTACAGAAGCCCTTTCTGAATAAATGAATTTGACATTCGAAACAATCGGGCTGGAAGTGCCGAGCGAGAAAGCATTCAATTATCTCGCCGAGCGCGCCGGTGATCAGGGTGAGGCGACCCAACTGAACCGGCGCGGCGCCGTCCTGCACGGTCGCTGCTGGAAGCTGGGCGAAGGTCTGGAAGTCTGGACGGTGTTGTATGAATCTGGCGGCGGCGAGGTTTTTTACGCGGACTGCCGGCCTGGATTTCGAGCGCGCTACATCCAGACAATCACACCCTGGGCCCTGACCGAATACGATGAAGAAGGCGAAGCAGTTGTGCATGGCTACTGCAAGGGAACGGATTGTGAGGTTCTCTTCGAATTGCAAAACCTGACTGAGGTTGGGCCCGCCGGTTTTCGCGCCGCGGAGTTACAGGTCGGACTGTGTGGGCTGGCCTATCGTGCACGGGTGCGCAAGGGACCACCAAAGACCCGCTGGCTGCCCCTGGAAAAAGCGGCCCCATCGCGCGCCGCTCATGAAAATGATTGGAGCCTCTCGGGCCGGGTTATTGCCTGCAAGCCGGTGCGCAATCCGCTGTCCGGCAGTGAACTCTACTGGATTCATCTTGATCTGGAGCGCATGAATCTTGAAGTGCTGGTGAATCGGCGCTCGCTGCGCGGCGAGACACTTGTGCCGGGTATGACTCTCGACGCTGAAGTCTGGTTGCAAGGTCACGTCCTCGACGAACAGGCACTGCGTTCGCGTTACGAAGGCGTCGATCAGTCTTACCGGCCAATCAGTTTTTGGTCCGCCATCAAACGAAGGAATTGAAGAACCGTAAACCGTAGACAGAACCTTCCACGATCCGGCGAGCTCCGTCATGTTTGATGGTTTCGTCACGCGTTGTTCTGGTCACGGTTTGCGGTTTTAGTCTTTTCGATGAGTTATTAGCTTCATGAAACGGGCCATTCTGATAATCCTCATTCCCCTTGCGCTTGGCTTTGGGATTTATTTTGCCAACCAGTATTGGATCCACCGCTTCGATTCGCTGGTGGCACGCCAGGCAAATATCTATCATCTAGATCCGGATCTGGTCTGGAGCATTATCTATGAGGAGACCTACTTCAGTCCGTGGAAGCTGGGGAAAAATGGCGAAGTCGGACTGATGCAGGTGACACCAGTAGTGGCGCGTGACTGGGCGTCCGAAACCGGGATGCGCGAGTTGGAGCGGCAGATGGCCACCGACCCGGCTAGTGTTTTAAAGAATCCGGAACGCAATGTGCAAATTGGTTGCTGGTATCTGCAAAAGGTTAATGGCCCATTTCGTGATCTGCCGGACGCGGAAGTGCGGATGCTCTCCGCTTACAACGCTGGGCCGAGCCGGGCTGCTGAGTGGAACCGGACGGCCGCGGGAGCTGCGCCACTGTCCGGCGATGAATTTGTGAAACGGATTGATTTTCCCACCACGCGGTCCTACGTCACCTCGATCATGGATCGCTATCGCAAGATCAAGCGCGTTCGCGGACAGACAAATTGAGGATCCTGCTGAAATGACAACCCTCTACCGGGCTCGCTGGGTCGTGCCGGTGTCTGCCGCGCCGATAGTCGACGGAGCCATTGCCGTCTCGGGCGAGCGCATCGCCGGCGTCGGAGCCTTCGCTGAATTATCCTCGACCTATCCAGAAGCAAACGTGCAGGACCTCGGTGATGCTGCCATCCTGCCGGGGTTGGTCAACACTCACACTCATCTCGAACTAACTGCGTTGCGCGGTTTCCTGGACGAAGCGGAGTCGGATTTTTTTGGCTGGCTAAAGAAATTGACACTGGCCCGGCTCGAGCGTATGACGCCCGACGATCTGTTTGTCTCAGCCGCCTGGGGCGCCTGTGAAGCGATCAGAGCCGGAGTAACCTGCGTCGGTGACGCCAGCGATGCGGCGGAACAAAGCATGACTGCACTGCGCGAGACAGGCCTGCGCGGGGTTGTGTTCCAGGAATCATTTGGACCGGATGCTCGCCTGGCTCAGGAAAATTTCGCGCAGCTGCAAAGCAAAGTTATGCGTCTCCGACCGCTTGAGACTAAACGAATCAGGGCCGGGGTCTCCCCGCATTCTCCTTATTCAGTTTGCGCCGCCCAGTTGGAGATGATTGCTCAGTTCGCCCTGGCTGAGCGATTGCCCCTGATGATTCACACTGCTGAATCTGACGCAGAGTCTTTGTTGCTCAGTGAAGGCAGTGGACCGTTCGCGGCAGGCCTGTTGAAGAGAGGCATTGAGTGGTCCGCGCCGAACTGCTCGCCGGTGCGGCACTTGGAGCGGCACGGTATCCTCGCCACTCATCCACTGCTGGCCCATTGCATCAGAGTCGACGACGCGGACCTGCAGGCGATCAAGGCGAGCGGCTCCGGCATCGCCCATTGTCCCAAGTCAAACGCAAAGTTACATCACGGACGTGCGCCCTGGGCCAGGTTCCTGGCGGCCGGAATCCCCACCGGTCTGGGAAGTGATTCCGTCGCGAGCAATAACACCTGCGATCTTTTGGCTGAAGCCAGGTTTGCCTTGCTGTTGGCCCGCGCTTCAGATATTGGCAGAAGTGAGTTGGCTGGACCGAGCGCGGCCGATGCGCTGGCGGCGGCAACTTTGGAAGGCGCCAGAGCGATGGGGATGAACACTGAGATGGGTTCGCTGGAAGTCGGCAAGCAGGCGGATCTGGCGGTTGTGCGCTGCGACGGCGTGCATCAGACTCCAATTTATGATCCGGTGGGAAGTTTGATCTTTTCCTCTTCGGGCCGCGACGTAATCATGACAATGATCGCCGGGCAGGAAGTCTTTCGCGATGGCCATGTCACCACGATCGACGAAGAACAGTTGAGAGTGCGAATGAGTGAGATCTCAAAAAAGCTGATTGTGGGCACTTAAGATTTAGCATAACTGGCTTTGCCTTTGCTTCGGTAACCCGCGGAGCGGGTGTCAGCATAAAGCCTGTGGTGATGCGAGGCTTTGCGAGCGGAACCCCAGGCACGCATCGTCGAAATATTTCAAGGCCCGCACAGCGGGCGGCAGCCCGTTCATTGCGATTGAACTTAGTCGTATCCGCTGTCGCCCGCTCCGCGGGCTAATAATTGTTGCGCTTAAACCCTGGGGCTTGTGCCCCAGGATTGATGCTGTCGCCCGACTCCGCGGGCTAAGACTGCTGCCCTTTAGATCGACGCAGCGATTGCCTGATCAAAAATCTCGAGCGCTACGTCGACGTTTTCTTTTGTCAAAATTAACGGCGGGGACCAGCGAATCGCGTTGGTGCCTGCGCCCAGGATGATCAGTCCGCGTTCGAAGCAGGCTGTTTCGACCCGCTCACGAAGTTCGGGATCTTCCTGCTTGCCTGCCTTGTCCTTCACGAACTCGACGCCCAGCATCATGCCAAAACCGCGCACATCGCCGATGCAGTCATACTTGTGCATCAGTTTTTCGAGCCCGGTTTTTAGATAAGCACCAACTTCGGCGCTGTTCTGCACCAGCTCCTTTTGCAGCAGCTCAATGGTCTTCAGGGCCGAAACTATGCAGACCGGGTTGCCGCCAAAGGTCGACGCGTGAGCGCCCGGCTTCCAGTCCATCAGATCGGCACGCGCGACGGTGGCGCCGATGGGCAAGCCCGAGCCGATGCCCTTAGCGATAGTGATGATGTCAGGTTTCAAGTCATGATGATCGCTGGCGAACATCTTGCCGGTGCGTCCCATGCCCGATTGCACTTCATCCACAATCAGCATGATGCCGTGCTCGTCGCAAATACGCCGCAGGCCCTGCAGAAACAATGTCGACGCGGGAACATAACCGCCTTCGCCCTGGACGACTTCAACCACTATGCCCGCGACTTCCTCCGGCGGAGTTGTCGTCTTGAAGAGCCTTTTTTCAATCCAGTTCAACGCGCCGCGTCCAGCGCCTTCGCCTTCACAGTCTTCGGCGCTGAAAGGATTGCGGTACTCGTTGGGATACGGCACATGGACCACGTCAAGCACCTGGCGCTTGAAGCCCAGGCGTTGCGCCACGCGCGATGAAGTCAGTGAAAGCGAACCGAGGGTACGTCCGTGAAAGCTGTTAAAGAATGCGATGAACTTTTCGCGACCGGTCGCGTGCATCGCGAGCTTTAGCGCCGTCTCAACCGCTTCGGTGCCGCTGTTGGCAAAGTGCGTCTTCGTGGGTGAAGGCACGGGAACAATCTCATCAAGCTTTTGCGCCAGATCAGGCATCAGTTGGTAGTAATAGTCGGTGCCGCACATATGAATTAGTTTGGCAGCCTGTTTCTGAATCGCCTGGACCACTTCCGGGTGACAGTGTCCTGTCGAACAGACGGCGACGCCGGCATTGCAATCAAGAAATGTGTTGCCGTCGACGTCCTCGACCCAGACGCCCTTCGCGCTTTCGGCCACAAGTTTGAACGACGGTCGCGGATAGGATGGATTCACAAACTGAGCATCGGCTTCAATAACTTTCTTGCCTTTGGGGCCGGGGAGCGCGGTCTTGATTTCGGGTCTACGAGGTGGAGCTATGGTAGCTGACATGATTCTTTCTCCTTTTGAAAAAACGGGTTGGGTAGTTAGTCTCCGTTGAGAGGCGTCACGGCAAACCGAAATGTTAGAAGAGAAGAGGGCTAGTCGGCGAAGATGTTCGCCCGCGAGTCACGAGGGCGAACATGAATGGGCTGAGCATCGAACATTGCGGGGAAATCCTAGCATTTGTGGCCAAAGATTGCCAGTTGGTCCCCTCGCGGGTGGTCCATCGTCATGATCCATCACGCTGGAACTGAGGGTTTCTTCGATTCCGGTAGAAATCGAGATCACCCATCCCCTATCACGCTCACGCTGAGTACCAGAGCACGGCAAAGAAATGACAGACCGTGCCCGTGATCACGAATAGATGCCAGATGAAATGATTAAAGCGAAGCCGATGCATCCCATAAAAAACGAGCCCACTCGTGTAGGCCAGGCCACCCGCGACGATCCAGGCGATTCCCGCGGCCGGCACATGCAGCAGTATCGGCCGGGCTGCAATCAAAGCCAGCCAACCCATCACCACGTATAAGACAACCGAGACTCGCGAATAACGCGTAGCCGGCACGGCCTTTAGGATCAGGCCAATGAACGCGAGCGTCCAAATGGAGCCCAACAGAGTCCATCCCCACGGGCCACGCAGTACCCCCAGCGTGAATGGCGTGTAAGTGCCGGCAATCAGAAGGAAGATGGCAGAGTGATCGACTACGCGAAAGAAACCCTTGCCTCGATTCTCGGGCAGCGAATGGTAGAGAGTCGAAGCGAGGTACAGACTCACCATCGAGACGGCAAACACTGAGGCGCCAAAGATTGCCAATCGTCCCCCGGCTTTCATCGCTGCATAGAGCAGAATCGGCGCCGCGACCAGACTGGCCACTAGACCTAATCCGTGACTGATGCTGTTGGCCAGTTCCTCGGCCGCCGATGGTTCGCGATGCAGGTAATTCGCCTCCATAACTTTGCTTGTTAACCCGTTGGCCAGGTGAGTAACGATCATCAGAGCCTCTGACCTTACAGCCGTCCGCTTTGCGGACTACCAAATCATCGCGCACCTATCCCCAGCAATAAACTGCTGGGCTATTATCATTAGTCCGCTTTGCGGACTGATAATTCCTACTTCTCGCGCAATGCGCCACCTCAAGACCACAAAGCTCAAACCACAAAATCAAAGCACCAAGCCCAAAACACAGAAACACCAACTGACCACTGACTACTAACAACTGACTACTACTAACAACTAACTACTTCACATTCCCCATCAACTTCTTAATCCCAGGCGTCAATATTGCCAGCAATGCTGCCGAGAGCAGCAACCCCGCCGCAATCCCTCCATATAATTTCATCAGTACGGCTGGATTGTTCGCCACAAAGAACCCTGACAAATAGCCGGCGAGCTTGCTTCCGAATGAAGACGCCAGGAACCAAACTCCCATCAGGATACCTACGAGTTTCAACGGCGACAATTTGGTCACTGTGCTGAGGCCAACTGGGCTCAAACACATCTCACCCATCACTTCGATGAAATAGAGTCCCACCAGCCAAAGCGGACTCACTTTCCCAAAGGCAGTCAGGTATGACGCGGGAATCATCAGCAGGTAAGCAATCCCGATGAACAACAATCCGAAAGTAAACTTCGCAGGGCTTGAGGGCTGGCGCTCTCGCATACGCACCCAGAGCATCGAGAAGATCGGCGCGAGGAAAATCACGAACAATGGAGTCAGCGATTGCAGAAAACTGGAAGGGAAACGGATGCCAAAAACTTCTGTGCGCACGAGATCTTTTGCGAATAGATTCAGACTGGCGCCCTTCTGCTCATAAGCGGCCCAGAACAGAATAGTGAACAGGAAAAATATGAAGACTACACCCACTCGCTTCCAGTCAGCCGCGTTCAATTTTTTTGCCGGCACGGCTGTAGTTGCAGTATTGCGTTTCTTTACCCGGTTGCCGACATGGGCCAGACGTTGGCTGTTGAGCAGGAAGACCACCAAACCAAGCGTCATTCCAATACCTGCCAGACCAAAGCCCCAGTGCCAGCTGGTCGACGGATCAAATCCCATTCGCGCCATAAACCGCTTGAAGGTCTCGCCCTGGGCCAAATAGCCACAAGCGAGTGGCGCCAGCACGGCACCCAGGTTGATGCCCATGTAAAAAATAGAGAAGCCGCTGTCACGCCGCGGATCGTTCTCGCGGTACAGACCTCCGACCATCGCGCTGATATTCGGCTTAAGCAAACCAGTACCGACCGCGATCATCACCATTCCCATATAGAAGGGATTCATGCCATGAAAGATCATCGTGAAGTGCCCGGCGGCGATGATGATTCCACCGATCAGCACAGCCAGGCGCGCTCCCAACAAATGATCGGCGATCAAGCCCCCGGGCAGCGCGGTCAGGTAAACTGACATGGTATAGGTACCGTAAATTGACGCCGCGTGTTTTGTATCAAAGGCGAGCCCGCCACCCGCTACCGGCGCCACCATGTACAAGACTAGAATTGATCGCATCCCGTAGTAACTGAAACGCTCCCATAGCTCCGTGAAGAACAGTGGGCCGAGCCCTTTTGGGTGCCCCGCGAATCCCGAAGCGTCTTCCACTTGCGCCTCTTCCAGTTCAGTCGTCAAGGTTGTTTTGTTCATGCGGATACTTCATAACCGAAAGCCTCAGGAAAAGCCATCCCGAAAGCCGGGCTCTTTTCGTCGTTTCCAGCTGCAATGGATCTACGCTCCCGTCTCCCGGGAGTGTTAGGCGAGGAATGGTTGATCCCCCTTCTTAAAGTACTAGTCGCAGGCCGTTTGGAACTATTGCGATGGGTTTAGTAGAGTATGCGCACGGAAGAATTGGTAGTAGTCGGTCAATCCAACCGCCGGATTAACATTCACTTCGGAGGAATTAAAGATGAGAAAGCTCGTTCTGTCATCCAGTCTCTGTCTAATCGTGCTCATGGTTTCGCTGCTACTCCTGCCGCCAGTCTCGACGCGTGTATGGGCACAGTGTGGACAAATGGGCGCTCACACGGCGGCGGAATCAACCGATGCAGCTGGAAAGATACTCACCTATCCCGAAGCGAAGAAAGTCGATCAGGTTGACGACTACTTTGGCACGAAGGTAAGCGATCCCTATCGGTGGCTGGAGGATGAAAATTCGGCCCAGACCAGGCAGTGGGTTGAAGACGAGAACAAAGTGACCTTTGCTTATCTCGATACCATTCCTTACCGCGCCCAACTGAAAGCGCGTCTGGAAAAACTTCTAAATTATCCCCGCGTGGGTGCGCCCCAGCGCCGCGGTGAGTGGTTCTTCTTTACCAAAAATGACGGCCTGCAAAATCAAAGCGTTTACTACATGCAGCAAGGCCTCGCCGGCAAGCCTGAAGTCTTGATCGATCCCAACAAGCTCTCAGCGGACGGTACGTCAGTGCTCGGCACGTTCTCGCTTTCCAAAGACGGTAAGTACCTCGGCTATGGCATATCGCAAGGGGGATCCGACTGGAGCAACGTTTATGTGATGGAGGTGGCGACCCGCAAGACACTGCCGGACAAACTCGAATGGCTGAAAGCTTCGGGAGTTTCCTGGCTGGGTGACGAGGGTTTCTTCTACAGCCGTTATCCCGCCCCGGAAAAAGGTAAAGAAATGACGACCCGGAATGAATTCCAGGCCGTCTACTTTCATAAGGTGGGAACAGCGCAGACAGCGGATGAATTAGTCTACGAAGATAAGGAACATCCACAGCGATTTCATAACGTAAGCGTCACCGAGGACCAGCGCTTCGCCATTCTCAGTGTTTCTGATCGCGGCACAGGCAAGCGAGGCAACGCGATCTTCTTCCGCGATCTGACCTCGCCGGACAAGATCTTCAAGCCAATAGTGGCGGAGGTTGGCGATGACAGCTTCAGTGTGATCGACAGCTTTGGCGGCAGGTTCCTGATCAAGACCGATCATGGCGCGCCCAATGACAAAGTGGTCCTATACGATCCGCACACAGGCGCCTGGAGCGATGTGTTGCCGGAGAAACCCGAACCGCTTGAAATTGCCAACACGGTGGGAGGTAAATTATTCGCAACCTATCTCAAGGATGTGACGACCCGAGCCTATGTCTACAGCCTCGACGGAAAGCTTGAGAATGAAATTGTTCTGCCCGGCCCCGGCACCTCGGGGGGCTTTGGCGGCCGCAACGACGACAAGTTTGTGTTCTATAGCTTCACTTCACTTAACGTACCGCCTTCAATTTACAAATACGACATCGCCACCAAAAAGTCATCGCTCTTCCGCTCGGTGGATATCCCCGGCTTTAAGTCGAGTGATTTCGAAACCCAACAGGTGTTCTTTACGAGCAAAGATGGAACGCGCGTGCCGATGTTCCTGGTCCATAAGAAAGGCCTCAAGCTGGACGGTAACAATCCGACTCTGCTGTATGGCTACGGCGGTTTCAATATCACTACCAATCCGAACTTCAATGCGTTGAGAATCGCCTTGTTGGAACAGGGTTTTGTTTATGCATCGGCGAACATCCGTGGCGGCGGCGAGTATGGCGAGAAGTGGCACGAAGCGGGCACGAAGCTGAAAAAACAAAATGTGTTCGATGACTTTATCGCGGCAGCGGAATATTTGATCAAGAGTAAGATCACTTCGCCAAACAAGCTGGCTATTCATGGAGTGTCAAACGGCGGATTGTTGGTGGGAGCGGTAGCGAATCAGCGTCCGGAATTATTCAAAGCCGTGATTCAACAAGCAGGCGTGATGGACATGCTGCGCTTTCACAAATTCACGATTGGCTGGAACTGGGCTGCGGACTATGGCTCGGTTAACGCGAATGAAGCCGAGTTTAAGGCGTTGTACGCTTACTCTCCCATTCACAACATCAGGATGGGTACCCATTATCCTGCGACGCTTATTACGACAGCCGATCACGACGATCGCGTCGTGCCCGCGCATTCGTTTAAATATGCAGCGACTCTGCAAGCGGCGCAGGCCGGTGACAATCCCGTGCTGATACGCATCGACACGAAGTCGGGTCACGGCGCCAGCAACACCACCAAGCAGCTGGAACAGACAACGGACCTGTACGCGTTCCTGATGAACAACCTTGGTGTGATGTCGAAGTACTGAGGGGGTCTTCGCAGACTACTGGACCGTTCATAAAACACCTCTGGCGTCAGCCTGGGTGTTTTCAGATCCAGTCTACGAGAGAGCGCGCGCGATGCTTCTCATGAAGATCCCTCTCCTATCGGTATTCCTTTTTTATCTCTTCATCGGGTGTGCTTCGGTATTGAAGATGACCTTATTGAAGGGAAGCGTGCGCGGCGGCGCAAACAATAGATAGAAATATTTGAAGGTTTCGGCGAAGAGAAAGCTTTGCATTGAGTCGGACTTTTCTTTGGTAACCACGCTCTTAAGGGCGGCGTAGCCGGCCTCGGTGCGGCAGTGCTTAACGAAATCCCGCCACATCTCCTCGCCTTGCTTCTGGTACTTAACGTCTCGAGTGTAGTGATACAGATAGTAAGTCGACTCAACAATCTCCGGGCGCAAGGGATATCCGGGCGCGACTACCTGCATCGAGGTGTAATCCAGTTCTTCAGGTTCAATCCCGTGCAGAGACCACATCCTGAAAGCTGAAGCCTGCAGACGTTTGGCCCGCGCGAGATCTCCAGACATCGCAAGCACGGCTGGAAAGAATGCGTCGAGAGCGCCGAAAGTTGTTGCCGTTCGCTTGCCCGTGTTCATATCCGCGTGCCCATACCACAACTCAAACTGCTTCGACGACAGGTGCCTGGCATAACTCGGCGCGCGCTCAACGGTCTGGGCCAGATATTTGTTAATGGCGCCGATACTCTCGAGCCACATGCGTCGGCAATCCTGGTCCCCGAATAGCAGCCAACACTTAAAAAGATATTCGTAGTAACTGTCGATGGCGCCGCTGATGTGGCTGTCACTGTCGGTCCACTTGCCGGTTTCGACGTTGATCCACGTACCGACCAGCCCAACAGGTGAACGGCGTTTATAGATTTCAACTAACGCTCGTTTGGCTTTGTCATAAAAGACCTGCTTGTGAGTGAACCGTGCCAGCGTGCCAAACTCAATCAACAAAGTACCTGCTTCAGCAGGATTAGTGACGTCGCCGCTCACCTTTCCCGTCTGCAGATTGACGTAGCGATAAGGCAATCCTGTAGGTGAGCCGAATACTGGCAGGAGGCGCGTGCCCAGGTCTTCAGCCAGGTTTAGCAGACGTTGATCTCCAGTCAGTTGATAGGCTGACAGCAGTCCGCCGAGCAGACGAATCGTGACTTCAAAATTCTGAACTGGAAAGTCTTTATTGAAAGACAGGTTTTTGACGATGTACTCACGCGTCCTATCAGCCTCTTCGTTCAATCCCATGATGATCATGGTGTCGAGTGCGTCGACCGGAGTCATCAACAGCGACTGAGCGTACCAATCATGATAGGTCTTGCTGAGCGGTTTTAGATCGTCATGACCCCAGGCGTATTGCCGGTAGCCGCTCCAGGCGTGCAGAAACTCAGTCTTTACCTCTGCGGCAAGAAAATGTGTTTGCAGTTCAGTTGGTTTCCTCTGCGCGACTGTGGGCGCCGCGAAAAGGGAAGTGATAAATGAACAGATGACTAGTGCAAGAATGCTGCGTCGCATGGCTTTGGTTTTACTCCGGACAAGTAGCAGGTGATTTCAGCTGACCGGCGAAGTATAAGGCAATCCAATTCGCAGGAGCGGAATTCAGCCACGCCGAAAATCATTCCGCTCCTGACTCATAGAGCGCCCGCACCAGTGGCGCGCAATTTCATCCGAATAAATGTCTCGTTGACGCGCCTTTCCGGTTAAGGCCTGGCAGTCGGAGTTGGTGTCGGTGTCGGTGGACCCGCAGGCCGGTTGTGCGAGTCGACAAATGCTTCGATATCCCAGGCCTCCTGATCCGTCAACAACCCGCCCGCCATCAAAGGCATGTTCCAACGGACAAAAGCTGCCAAGAAGGTCGGGTCTGAGAACATACCCGCAGCTTTATTAAACGAGTGCGGCCCCCACAGCGCAGGCCGAAAATACAGATTGTTTTCGTAGCGCCCCTGCCCCTCACTGCCATGACAGACCGCGCACTTTTGCACGAAAGTCTTTTGGCCATTGCCAACATTGCCAGTGCCCTTTGAGATGGGTGGATAACCGTGGGCCACCGTATTACACAACGGGACGATGGTTGATTGCTCGTCTAGCCATTGCATGTAGGTGGTGATGGCGTTCATGTCCTTGTTCGAATCACAACTGCCAGGAGAGCTCTTGCTCGCCGGGGTGCACAGCTCGTAGCCGTTCAGGCTATTTGTGAAGCAATGGTTGATGCGCGCTTGTAAGTCCGTCTTGGTTGGATATTCCGTTTTCAGGTCGACCCACCAGGCAGCATCGCTGTTGCCTCCGGCGTTTAAATGGCAGCTCGAACAATGCAGCTTTGCATTGGGTACGAACTTCTGCAGGAGTTCATAGGTGTGCGTCACCAGTTCATAACCGCGCATGATCGTCGTCCAGTTTGCGTTATCAAAAAGACTGAGCGGCTTGGCTGGTGACGGAATAACTTTACATCCCGGAAGCAAAGGCTGCGCGTTGTTCAGCGTGAAGCTGAAGTCTGAAGATACAAAGCGGTTGGGGTTTACCGTGCGCGCCGTCGCATGACAGCCCATGCAGGTGGAGGTGGGCTGCACGAATGATTCCATCGTTGTGTTACCCAGCACCTCGGGCAGGACTGAGAACATTGTCTCAGGTTTTAGATTCGTGGGTGGCAAAGGAAACTGCGTGTTCACTAATTCGTATTTGGCAAAAACAGACCCCCACGCCTGCAGCGTCTTCTGCACTTCCTGGTTCATGACGCGCACATTATCAACGGCGTCCCTGATATTCATGCAGTCAGGATCACTGGCAGGTATCGGCACGGACCGCTTCATTTGATTTGGTGTGCCGCGCAGTGTTTGCTGATTAACCGGGCAGGTGGGGCAACTCGGATTATAGAGAGAGTATGGCGCTGTTGTTCCCGGATCAGGCACATTGTTTACCTGCTCGAAGGTGGACCAGATCCATTGCGGCGAGCTCGGCGTCTTCTGCGTAATGTGAAAGCCCACCAAGCCCATGCGCTTTGTATGACAGTTAGTCAGGCTGCCGTCCTTCTTCTTATCGCACACACACGCGGTCACAGTATGAAACGAGGCTTCTTCTGCTGGTGAGACCTCTCTCCACGCAGCTTTAATCAGCATCCCGCCGTCGGGGAAGGTAACTGAGCGCGCGACATTTTGAATGTGTGCGTCGTAAAGTTGATTCTGAACTATGTAGTCAAACATTACTTTGTTGAGGCGAATCTCATAACGAACCAGGCGCCCTTTCTGATCGGTCAGGGTTGGTGGCAGCGCGGCGGTCGCCGCAGCGGCTTGTAAGGTCGAGTCGATTACGTCGTCGATTTTTTGCGTGCGAAAGAAAAGCCTGGTGGCTCCTGCAGTCGAACAGGCTGAAGGCTCCTGTTCGGGAGAGTTCCACGCCGCGGGCGGCTCGCCGTTCGCGCGATAAACTTCGTATTCCTCTTTCCATGTTTCCCAAACTCGAGGACCTGGAAAACTAATTGGCCGGCTCTGATCAGGTACGCCGCGCTGTCCGGCAAGCGCCGGCCAGTTCAGGGCAAGGAATTCCTGCCACGAGAATATGTCGGCAGACCGCTGCATCGTGTTGTAATTCGGAGGCACCGGAGGAGTTGGCGTCGGCATGATGTCAGGCGGCAGATAACAACTCAGTTGCAGTTCCTGGACCTTGCCGCAGGTCTTCCCGGTCAGGGGAATTGGCGTCGAAGGTTTGCCGCACTGTGTTGACGGCGCCGGGGTTGGCTGAGCGAGTGTTGCCGGTGTATTTGGTGCTAAGGTCCGCGCTGAAGTGTAGAGAGTTCCCAGTGCAGCCATTGCAGCAAGCAGCAAAAGACAGAGCTTGAGTCTCCTATTCATCAGGCATGCTCCTATCAGGAAAGTGAGTTGCGTTCCATGGTTCCTTGGGAATGACTTCGAGTTCGTAAGGCTTACCCCGGGAAACGGGCGAACCTGAAGCCGTTGATCAGTTGGTGATGGATTGCGTTAAAACCGAAGCAGAGTACACCGTGAGAGAGGTGTAACGTCAACAAAAAAATGAAGTGGCAGTGCGGAAAGAAGATTCTACTTGCGTTTCCAGCGAACGCCGTCCTTGGTATCTTCCAGAATGATGCCGAGCTCCGCCAACTGGCCGCGTATCTCGTCGCCGCGGCCGAACTCGCGCCGGCGCCGGGCTTCCTGTCTTTCGTCGATTAATGCCTGCACTTCGCTATCTACCATCAGGCGTGACTCATCGCCGAAAATGTTCAGAACCGAATCAAAGCGCTTAATCAAATCGAGCAATTCGCGTTGATTGTCAGCGCGCAGGCGACGGCGTGCGAGCGCCGTATTCACTTCGCGCGTGAGATTGTGCACTGCTGCCAGCGCCACGGAAGTGTTGAGATCGTCGTCCATGCCCGCTTCGAATTCGGCGAGCGCGCGCACGGTTGCTTCGTGCAGCTCATCGTTCATACCGGCTTCCGGTTTTGCCTCGCTTAAGCGCGCCTGAAAATCGCGCAGGCTCTCGACGGTTTTTTCTGCCCCCCGCACAGCGTCAAACGTAAAGTTCAGCTGCTTGCGATAAGGCACCGACAATAAAAAGTATCGAATGCCGATGGGCGAGAAACCCTTGGCTGTCAGGTCGCGAAAGGTGTAGTAGTTGCCTTTCGACTTGGACATCGTTTCGCCCTCAACCTTGAGGTGCTCGATGTGTAGCCAGTAATGTACGAACTGTTTTCCGGTGGCGCCTTCGCTTTGTGCGATCTCATTTTCGTGGTGCGGGAAAATGAGGTCGACTCCACCCATATGAATGTCGAAAGTCTCGCCCAGATACTTCATCGACATGGCCGAGCATTCGATATGCCAGCCGGGACGGCCGCGGCCAATCGTCGCGTCCCAGGCGGGCTCGGTTTCTGATGCAGGTTCCTTCCAGAGAGCAAAGTCGCGCGCGTCTTCTTTTTCGTATTTGTCGGTGTTGATGCGCTCGCTGCCTCCCACGATGTTGCCGGCGAAATTGATCCGCGAGAGTTTGCCGTAGTTCGCGAAAGAACTAATGCGATAGTAGATCGATCCTTCGGACTTATACGCGTGCTCGTTCGCCAGCAGTTGTTCAATTAACGTGACCATCTCGGGGATGTGACGCGTCGCGCGTGGCACGACGTCAGGGCGTTTGAGCCCGAGGGCATCGGCGTCTTCCCAAAGCGCAGCGATATATTTCTCGGTGTAATCATCGATGCTCAAACCTGCGGCCTGCGACTTGGCGATGATGCGATCTTCCACGTCCGTGATGTTCATCACGTGCGTGACCTTGTAACCTTTGAATTCCAGGTAGCGGTGCAGGATATCGGCGGCAATCGCAGAGCGAAAGTTACCAATGTGGCCAAAGTCCCAAACCGTCGGGCCGCAGTAATAGAAATTCGCTTCGCCCTCGCGCATGGGGCGAAACTCTTCCAATTGTCCGGTCAGTGTGTTGTGGAAACGCAGCATCAGGCTCTCATTAAAGTGAAAGCGCCTCGACAATCAAGGCGCGCAGCGAAAGTCTAGGTAAGGATCAACTGCGAGTCAACCGCTTAGGATTTGAAGTGCTCAAATCCTTTCGGTCGCAGGTTCCAAATGTGATCTTTTTCAGCCACGCAGACCTTACCGGGCTCGCCGGTAATCCGGCCTATCAGAGTGATCGAGACGCCGTCCACCGTCTTTGGCAAGCCGGCAACTTTTTCCGACGGCACTGTAAACAGCAGTTCGAAGTCTTCGCCGCCATTTAGCGCCAGCAACAGCGGATCCAACGCACGCCGTCCGCAGATCTCGGTCACGGTCGGATCGATGGGAATGTCCGCAGCGTAGATCAATGCCCCCACGCCACTCTCCTGACAAAGATGATGCAGGTCAGACGACAGCCCATCGCTGATGTCAATGAGGGCCGATGCGAGTTGTTCTTCACCCAACACCAGGCCCCAGCCGACCCGTGGTTCCGGGCGTAAGTGCCGGAGCAGCAGTTGGCGTACTGAGTGAGAATCCGGCTCGCCATTATGAACAGGTAGTTCTGCGGTTTGCACTCGCGCGCCCCGCTGCAGCAGTCGTAACCCCGCGGCTGAGCCTCCCAGTGAACCTGTGACGAAGAGATGATCGCCCGCTCGCGCGCCACGGCGCAGAATCGCTCCCCCACTCGCGCACTGGCCCATGGCCATTGAATCGATAACTATCTTTTCTGGTGTGCGTGAGAGATCTCCGCCGGCGAGTACCACGCCATAGCGATCAGCGAGCGCGAAAAAACCTTCATAGAACTCATCAAGTAAATCCGAGTTCCAAATGTCCGAGGGGATTCCGAGCGAGAGCAGGGAGAAAGAGGGCCGGCCCCCCATGGCGGCAATATCGGACAGCGAGACGGCCAGCGCTTTATGTCCCAGCAGTCGCGCCGTTGTCGTGGCGCGATCGAAGTCAATGTCTTCGACCAGTAAATCCGCGCTAACCAGCGTTTCCCGTCCGCTGGTTTCACGAATTACCGCAGCGTCATCCCCGATACCGTTTACGAGGGATGAAGACGCTCCGGCGGAAGTTGATCGACGCCGGCTTGAAGCTCGATCACGTAACGATCTGATGAATTGGAATTCGCCGCGCCGCGTACTGGCGCTGTGAGAGGTTGCGGGACTGTGCGACGACGAAGTACGACGCTCAGCGCCGGCTGACTTTGCTTCATCGTTCATGCTTCATCCTCATCCTTCAGATATTGCGACGCATTGATTCCAGGCCGGCAGTGATCGCCTCGATGGATGTTGAGAACGAAAAACGCAAATGACCTTCTCCCTGGGCTCCGAAAACTATCCCGGGTACTGTCGCCACTTGCGCCTTTTCGAGCAGGATGTCGGCTGCTTCGCGACTGTCTGAACTGACGCGGGTGACATCCGGAAACGCGTAGAACGTTCCCGCCGGCAAAGCGCACTGCAATCCCAACTCGTTTAAGCCCGCCAGCATTAGATCACGCCGTTCTCGATAAGCGGCCCGGTGAATTTGAAAGTGATCCGACTCGCAATCAAAGGCAGCCAGGCCAGCCCACTGCGTAGGCGTAGAGACGCCGTTGGAAGAATATAGTGTAGCCTTGCGCAACCCGGTCATCCATGGCTCCAGCGCCGCAACGTATCCCAGCCGCCAGCCGGTCATCGCATACGATTTGGAAAAGGTAAAGGAAGTAATGGTGCGCTCGAGCATTCCCTCGAGTGAAGCAATTGACACATGCTCGCCGTCATAGACGAGATCTTCATAAGCCTCATCAGCGATCACGATCAAGTCTCGTTCGATTGCGAAACGCGCCACTGCTTCCGCTTCTGCGCGAGTGAAGACAATGCCGGTCGGATTTTGCGGCGTGTTGAAATAGATCACCTTGGTTCGCGGTGTGGTGTAACGGGCGAGTGTTTCTGCAAACCCGTCAGCCCGCGCTTCGCTTGTCGGCACCAGAATGGATCGACCCTGGCAATAGGCGACCAGATCTTTAATCGGCGTCCAGTATGGTGAAAAGAGCAGCGCTTCGTCGCCGGGATCGAGCACCGACTGAAAGGCGCCAAACAAACCCTGCATGCCGCCATTAAGTACGATGACATTTTCGTCGCGCACAGCGATGCGGTTTCGGGTCCGCAGTTTCTCGGCAATGGCCGCGCGCAACGGAGCTATCCCTGAGGACGGTGCATAACGGGTTTTATTATCATGGACTGCCTGGATGAGCGCCTCCTTGATGAGTTCCGGAGTGTTCATGTAGGGCTCGCCGCCTTCGAATTGATGGACGGTGGCGCCGCTCGAGAGCAGTGCCATGACTCGATTGCGGATGTTCACAATGTCGGAAAAGCCGACTTCGCCAAGCCTCGCGGCCAGACGGAAAGCTGGTGACCTTGTCACTTTTATGAGTGGACCTCCAAGAAGCGTGGGTGAATGACAGAGGATTATAGCTTGCACGGCTAAGGGCGTCTAATGGAGGGAAGTTAAGCTTGTACTTTGAGCTTTGTACTTTGAGCTTTGAGCTTTGGTAGCCAAAGGGCTGGGAGCCACGGGCAAGGGGCGAAGGGCAAAGCACAAAGCACAAACCCAATGACTCAGAATCAAAACCAAACCCTTCTACCAACTTGAGAACTTACCTTTAAGCCTGAGATTTAACTCAACGCCGCTAAGTCCAAGTATTGACACGCGCATAGGCCGCGAGTAACATGGCCGGGATTAAGGCGTCTGGCTCAGCGTCGTCAGGCTCCGAACTTTCATTTTCCCGATCCCGAATCCGGGCCAAGATCAGCATCGAATTCAGCGTAGGTCGTCAAAGCATGAGTCACCCTGCTGTTGCCATCCCCGAAAAGCTCTTCTTTAAGATCGGAGAGGTTTGCGAACTGGCGGGAGTACAGGCGCACGTGCTGCGTTACTGGGAATCCGAATTTCCTACTCTGGTACCGCAAAAAAATCGTGCGGGCCAGCGCGTCTATCGCAAGAGAGACGTTGAAATGGCCCTGCGCATTAAGGAATTGCTCTACGACGATCAGTACACGATCGCCGGCGCCAAGAAGCGCCTGGCCAACGAAGTGCGCACCGGCGCCAGACTAAAAGCGGTTTCCGACGAGCACGGTGAAGACGGTCAGACACCCTCGCTCCGGCATGAAGTTCCTGTACCTGCGAACGGAGAACATTCAACCGTCGAGGATCGCATGGCACTCCGCCGCGTCGCCTCAGAGTTGCGAGAGTTGCTCGGATTACTCGAAGCGGAAAGCAAAGCATCCAGTCCTGCTTCCAAATAACTCTCGCGCCAGGATGTGCCTCCTCATTTGACAATTATTTTTTTGCAGAGATACTAGTGAAACCAGTAGCGGGACGTGGCGCAGCCTGGTAGCGCGCACGCTTGGGGTGCGTGAGGTCCCGAGTTCAAATCTCGGCGTCCCGACCAGATTAAGGGCCTTCAATCATTTCCGATTGAAGGCCCTTTCTTCACTTCAGACCGGCTGGCCACGTTTCTAAACAGAGTTACTGACTGCATTCGCCGTTACTGTGCGTGACCACCGGGGCAAAGCGGCGCTGATATTCGGTCGAGGTCAGGAACGAACAAACCATGCCGCGGTAATTTGCCGGTTCGCCGTCCAGCACCTTCAGCCAAAAGCGATAACCACCCTCGTCGGGATTTCGTCGCAGATAACCAAAGTACTGCATTATCACAAAGCTCTGGTTGTAAACAGCCCGCTGAAATGCTGCCCGCTCAATCACCTCTCTGAGCACCAGGCTGCGACTGTCGTTCATGCTGGTGCCCGTACGATATTTATCGATGAGGGCGCTGCGTTCTGAAGACAAGTCGATACCGCTGCTGTTGCTTATCGTAGCCAGCAAACTATCCGCAAACGCTTCCGCAGTAGTTCCGTCGAGGTACCTTTGTTGAAATTCCTCTCGTTCTACGAAGCGATCGGCAAACGCATTGCGGGCTGCGTCAAGATTTGCCCCACCGACAACCTGCTGGCGATCAGCCGAGAACTCCGCGTAGCTCAGACGCCGGCCCAGTCCCGCGCTGTAGAGACGATAGATGAAGGAACCGGTTCGTTGAAATTCCGATTCGATAAAGAAAGCGGCGCTCACCCCAACGCGCTGTCTGCGCAGGCAAACCAGATCTGCACCGCAGCGAGCCAGTTGATCTTCCCAGTAAGCGAGCCCTCCCGCATCCGGTTCTCGTCCGAGGAAATTGAGGTAGTGCTCTCTCACAAAGAACATGTCTTCGTCGAGCGGATTAACCGTGGCTGGGTTTTCGGTGGCGGTAAAGACTGCTTCGGTCGTATTGCCGATCGGAGAGATTGAACGCTGAGCCGGGGCAAAGGTGTAATTTCCGCGCGTGGCCCCAACGATGTAGAAGCCGCCCGGCTCCACTTCAAAAGAATAGAAACCGTTAGCGTTGGTAATCGTGCGCCCATTTGCGGATCCGCTGAGTTGCATGGTGACGCCGCCGAGCGGTGCGCCATCGGCCGTTGTAACCACACCACTGATGGTGGCGGCTGAAGCGGTCGGACCAGCGCCGGATCCAACTGCGAAAGGCGAGAGCGAAGTAACGTCCGCGCAAAGTTGCTTGGTATTGAAGTTTTGTGTGCTCGAAGCGAGGTTTACCCAGACGCCGCCTTCCTTGTGCAACATGCGGAGGTGTGAAAAAGTCGCGCCGTCGGTTATTGACGGCAGGAGGAAGCAAACGTGAACGGGATTTGTGTAGGTGGCCGTGGTTGAGATGTCGTAAGCCGGGCCAATGAAAGTCAAACCTGCAGGTGGGCCCGTTTGTGCCGCAGGGTCAAGCTGTTGCAATGAAGTAGTGCCTGCCACGGTGACACTCGGGAAGAGGAGTGTGACGCCGCCAAAGTCTGCCTTAGCGTTTGAAGCTACCGGAGTGGCGCGTGTGATTGTGGTCCGAGTTGTCGAAAGGCAGACATTATCGACCTGGAAGTTGAGCCAGCTAAACCCCACTGACTCGGCGAAGCGCAGTCGCGCCGTCACTCCGGCAAATCCGCTAACATCAAAGGTCAGCAGCGTCGGAGTCTTGGTCAGCGGATCGCCAACCTGCGTCTGAAAAAGCTTTGCGTAGATATCACTCGCGGCTACCGTTTCGTTCGGCGCAGTAGTCTTGAGGAGATCAACGCGGGCCTGCTGGCTATTGCTGTAGTCAAGTGTATTCGGCGTAACGAAAGACCCCGCGGTGTTGTTGTAGGCGATGTAAAACGAGAGAGTTCCCGACTGTCCGGCGGGCAGCGTAAAGTCCTGATACAACTCATCGACGCTTTGATTACTTTGATCGACGACGGCGCCACGGGTACCTTGCGGCGGGGCAGAGATAGTATGTGAACTGAACGGAGACAAGGTGCCAGTATAGTTATACCAGTTGGCTGTATAGCCAGGAACGACTCGCGTATATACGGTCCAACCCGTCAGATTGCCGGTTTCGAAATTTCCATTAGTAAACGTGCATTGGGCTCGGGCACTGAGCGGAGCCAAAAGCAGAAACAGAAAAATCACCGCTAAGTTGACGGTGTGGCTGCGAAACTGGGCGAGTGAGAACATGGGATCCTCCCCGGCGAGCGAAATGTGCAGAGCTGACTCCGATACTGGGCAGTTGAAGTCTTCATTTGTAATGTCAGAATCCGCGATTCCATTTCCGGAGTTTTATGAGGGCGAGGTCTGAGCCCTCCCCAACGGGCTGAAGACCGCAGTAAGTCCCAGTTGCAGCGTGGGACAAGGGGGAACACGGTGACAGGTCGCGTAGGTTGATGCCACCAGGAGCTAAAGGCGAGTGAGGTGCCGTTGAAGGTGCCAACTTGCGATTAGCGAATTCGTGCGGCTACACTCCCAGTGTTCCGATTAAAAGCTCAGATAAGGGTCGTTGTTTCCAAAACATGAAGATTCACGAATATCAAGCGAAAGAGTTATTGAAGAATTTTGGCGTGCCGGTTCCCAGAGGCTTCGTTGCTCATTCAGCCGCAGAGGCTTTTGAAGCCGCGAAAAAACTGGCCACACCGATCGTCGTCGTCAAAGCGCAAATTCACGCAGGCGGCCGCGGCAAGGGCGGCGGCGTGAAGCTGGCGAAAAGCCCCGAGGAAGCTCGCGACATCGCCGGCCAGATACTGGGCATGAACCTGGTCACACATCAGACCGGACCGGAAGGCCGTGAAGTGCGCGTGCTGCTGGTCGAAGAAGGTTTGCCGATCGATAAAGAATTCTATCTCGGCATCGTGCTTGACCGCGTGTCAGGCCGATCTGTGTTTATGGCCTCGTCAGCTGGAGGCATGGACATCGAGGAAGTGGCCGCGCACACTCCGGAAAAGATTATGAAAGAGACGATCGATCCGGCCGTTGGCTTTCGCGGTTTTCAGGCGAGGAAGCTGGCCTTCGGGTTGGGTATTCCGGCTCCGTTGATCGGTGCAGCAGTCAAGTTCATGCAGTCGCTTTACACCGCTTATGAAAAGATGGACGCTTCGCTGATGGAGATCAACCCCTTCCTGCTGACCAAAGACGAACGCCTGATCGCCCTCGATGCAAAAGTGACTCTCGACGACAACGCGATGTTCCGTCACAAGGAATTTTTGGGACTGCGCGATCTGAATGAGGAAGAGCCGCTGGAAATTGAAGCGTCGAAGTTCGACCTCAACTATATCAAACTTGACGGTAACATCGCCTGCATGGTTAACGGGGCGGGTCTCGCGATGGCCACCATGGATATCATCAAGCTGGCGGGCGGCGAGCCGGCGAACTTTCTTGACGTTGGTGGCGGCGCGTCGCAGGAACGAGTTGAAGCGGCGTTTCGCATCCTGCTGGCGGACCCAAACGTGAAGGCGGTGCTGATCAATATTTTTGGCGGGATTGTCCGCTGCGATATGGTCGCGCGCGGAGTTGTCGAAGCAGCGAAGAACCTCGGCATTAGGGTGCCCGTAGTGGTTCGTCTCGAAGGCACCAATGTCGAAGAAGGTCAGCGCGTCATCCGCGAGTCTGGTTTGAACTTTACCGTTGCCAAAGGGATGGAAGACGCCGCTCAAAAGATTGTCGCGCTCGCTGCTTAATAATTGGGCAGGCCGTGCGAACTTAGTCGCGGAACCGGCGGTTTTGCTCTGGCGAAAATGTTCCCCCAAAAACTTTTTAAGGTCCTGCTCTGGATTAGCCGCTTTGGCCTCGTCCTGTTGTTTCTGTTCACGGCCGGCGCCAAGATTGCGATCATCAAGACCTTCGCTTCGAATGTAGGTGAATTGCTTGCAGCGTCGGGCATTAATTATGAGCGCTGGATGTGGCCCGCGACGATCGCCGTAATCGCTACTGAAATTATTAGCGCTATCCTTTTGATTTTTCGCCCCACAGTCAGGCTGGGTGCGCTGATCGGAGGCTTGTTGCTGGTCGGATTCAGCGGCTTCGCTCTTTACTACGTCTACATATTGCATGGCGAGCCACTGGAATGCGGTTGCTTTGGAGGCATCATCGCCAGCCAGTTGGGAGTAAAGACTGCCTTGCGAAACCTGGCGTTGCTCATTCCCGTTCTGTTGGTTTACTTTGGCTACCGCAGGCGCAAACTCGCAATCGGAGTATCCTGCTGACGAGGTTAATTTTGGCAACTCTTTCATTTTGGGGCGGCGTCGGCACTGTCACCGGATCTAAATATCTGGTTGAGATGGACAGTTCTCGGGTCTTAGTTGATTGCGGCATGTTTCAGGGGTTGAAAGAACTTCGGGAACGTAACTGGCAAGAGCCGCCCTTCGATCCGCGCACCATTGATGCAGTTCTGATCACGCACGCGCATATCGATCATACCGGTTACCTTCCGCGTCTGGTGGCCCAGGGTTACCGTGGGCCAATCTACTGCTCGCGCGGCACGGCTGACCTGCTGAAAATTCTTTTGCCGGATGCCGGACGACTACAGGAAGAGGATGCGCGCTATCGCAACCGTCACAAGATCACCAGGCACTCGCCGGCTTTACCGCTCTACACCGAAGACGATGCCATGAGCACGCTCGAGCTAATCCAGCCAGTTGGGAACACTGGTGGACCAGTGGATGTCGCGCGCGGCGTGCGGGCGGAGTTTCGGGTGGCCGGTCACATTCTTGGCTCAAGTTTGGTTCTGATCCATCTGGAAGGGGCGGGGGCCGACAAGAACGGGCGCACCATTCTTTTTTCCGGCGATCTGGGCCATTACGATCAGCCTATTATTAAGGACCCGGTAGCCCCACCAGCCTGTGACTATCTTCTTTGTGAATCGACTTATGGTGATCGGCTTCATGAACGAGAGGATCCCGCAGATCTCCTGGCGAAAATTATTAACGACGCTGCGAGTCACAATGCCCCAGTGTTGATTCCAGCATTTGCGGTGGGGCGGACTCAGGAGCTCATTTATCTGATACGCGAGCTTGAAAATGAGAAGAAGATTCCTGTCCTTCCGGTTTGCGTAGATTCGCCAATGGCGGCCGCGGCTACCATGGCCTACAGCAAACGCACCGAGGAACAGGACGAGGATTATGCGAGCGTCCTGGCCAGACATGAGCACCCCCTGCGCACGCAGTCAATGCTCATGTGTGGGACGCGCGAAGAGTCGAAGCGCATAAACTCGCTGACCGGCGCACGCATCATCATCAGCGCTTCAGGCATGTTAACCGGCGGCCGGGTGCTGCATCATGCGATTCGACTCGTGCCTGATCCGGAGGCCACGTTGGTGTTCGTTGGCTATCAGGCGGCAGGCACGATTGGCCGGCGGATCCTGAACGGCGAAAAGGAAGTGAGGATTCTCGGGCAATCGATCCCGGTTCGCTGCCGCATCGAGCAAATCGGCGGCTTCTCTGCACATGCCGACTGGCAAGAGGTTCTTCATTGGCTGGAGGGCATACCGGCCGCGCCTCGCTGCACGTTTCTGACCCATGGTGAACCCATTCCTGCTCAAGCGATGGCCGACCACATTCATGAAAAATTCGGTTGGACCGTCGCAGTGCCGCAGTATGGCGAACGATTCGAACTCGCCTAAGGTCACGGTTGGCGCGCCGGGCGAAGGGTCGGCTATACTCTCTCATTCATCAATTCAGGGTTTTTCATCGAAATATTAAGTCTTACTTTGAGGAGCAACACCAATTGAGCGTTCTGGTTGATAAGAGCACACGCCTGATCGTACAGGGCATCACGGGCAAGGAAGGCACCTTCCACACTAAGCAGATGGTCGAGTACGGAACCAATATTGTTGGTGGCGTAACCCCCGGCAAAGGCGGCTCAATTCACGAGGGCATCCCTGTTTTCAACACAGTCTCTGAAGCCGTTAAGGAAGCCGGCGCGAACGCAACTGTTATTTATGTGCCGCCGGCATTTGCTGCCGAAGCGATCATGGAAGCAGCAGACGCTGGAATCGCGGTAGTGGTTTGTATCACTGAGGGAATTCCGACGCTCGATATGGTAAAAGTGAAGGAGTACCTGAGCGACCGGCCGGCGACGCGTTTGATCGGACCCAATTGCCCCGGCATTATTAGTCCCGGCAAGTGCAAAATTGGAATCATGCCGGGTCATATTCATCGCGAAGGCCGAGTCGGAGTCGTTTCGCGTTCGGGAACATTGACTTATGAGGCGGTGGGCCAGCTAACGTCACTGGGTCTTGGTCAATCGAGCGCGATTGGTATTGGCGGCGACCCAATCGTGGGGACTTCGCACGTAGATGCGCTGCGGTTATTTCAGGCGGACGATGAGACCCACGGCATCGTGATGATCGGCGAGATCGGCGGCACCGCAGAAGAAGAGGCGGCCGCTTTTGCTAAAGAGCATGTCACCAAACCAATTGTCGCGTTCATCGCCGGACAAACCGCGCCTCCCGGACGTCGCATGGGCCACGCGGGCGCCATCATCGCGGGCGGCAAGGGAACAGCAGCAGAAAAAATGGCGGCGTTGACGGCGGCGGGTATTAAGGTCGTGAAGTCGCCCGCGGATATCGGGGCAGCGATGAAAGAGGCCCTTGCGTAACAGGGGCTCTTGATTTCGTCTTAGGGCGAAATTCAAAGTACAAAGCACAAAGATCAAAACCAACAACTTCGAAAGGAACCTCCTACACTACCTAATGAGCAATCTTACCTTTGGCATTATCAAACCTGACGCAGTGCGCGCGCGGAACATCGGCGGCATCATTCAACGTATTACCGACAGCGGTTTCCAGATCAGAGCATTGAAACTGGTTCATTTGACTTTGAAAGAAGCAGAAGGATTTTATGCGGTACACAGCGAACGGCCCTTCTTCGGGGGCCTGACTGAATTCATGTCCAGCGGTCCTTGCGTGGTCATGGCGCTCGAAAAAGAAGGCGCAGTGAAGGCTTGGCGTGATCTGATGGGCGCCACCGATCCGGCCAAAGCCGACGAAGGCACGCTGCGAAAAGAATTCGGCGCGTCTGTCGGCGAGAACGCCACCCATGGTTCTGATTCTGATGAGAACGCAGCCATTGAGATTGCATACTTTTTCAGTCAGCTCGAACTTGTCTAACGCGCGTTGTTCCGGACGGTTTGCCCTTTTTTTCTTCGTTAGAGTTTGAGAAACCTGGGCGAGAAGTTGCAGAAGCAAGCCTGGCGTAAGGACGAAGCGCAAAGCAGATTTCAAGATGAAACACTGCCCCACTTGCAGCGCTAACTTTGACGACGACGATCTGGGTTACTGCACGGATGACGGTACCCCGTTGCTGGCCGGTGCAAACCCTTTCGCCTCAGACGCACAGGCCACCCGGATTTTCGGCGAGCCTGCTGCCACGGAAGTATTTTCTGCGCCCCGCACAACGGAATACGCCGCCGCGCCAGCACCGCAAACGCCTGAACCGTATCGCTGGGCCAACGAAACTCCCCCGGTTTGGACGCCACCGCCACCGCCTCCGCTTTATCCGCTCAAGCAGATGCAAACCACGATGGCGGTTCTGTCCCTGGTTTTCGGCTTAGCCAGTATTACTATCGGCTGGTTGTGTTTGGGATTGCCGCTCAGCATTCTGGCCATCATTTTTGGTTTTGTAGCGTTATCGCAAGTGAAACGAAATCCGACGCAGTATGGAGGCAAGCCGCTGGCTTTGGGTGGACTGGCGACCGGCGGCTTCGTGCTGCTGGTTCACTTCGCGCTGCTCGTTATTTGGGTAGTGATGTTGATTATTGGGGCCGCCTCCAACTAGCAGAATGCTAACTCCGGGGCCCGGCATCAGTGAACTTGAACGCCTAAGCAAGCTGCGCTGGCTTTCCATTGGGCACCGGGCGAAACCTGCGATACATTGATTAGTATTATGAAGCGCTGTCCAACTTGTAATCGCACCTTTACAGATCCCAATCTGAGCTTCTGTATCGAAGACGGAACGCCACTCATCGTCGAAGCGGTGTCCGGTCCTGATCCTGAAGCTACCATGGTCTCACCAGCCGGTCGTGAACAAACGGCTGCTGCCGGCGAGTTGAAAGCGCCTGAGTATCAACCACCGCCAAACTTTCCCCCGCCTCCGGCGGCAGTGCCGCGAAGGAAATTGTGGCCCTGGGTGATAGGCTTTCTGGCGTTGTTACTACTGGTTCTGGTTGGCCTGGGTATTGCCGCTGCTATCATCGTCCCGAGCATGATGAAGGAAGCGCAAAATCGTAATGTGAATCGTTCGAGCTCTCCTGCGAACATAAATACTAATTCCAACGCGAACGCCAATGCGAACACCGGTGCCAACACCAATTCTTTTCCAGCGAACGAAAACACAAATACAAACACCAACGACAACGACAATACGAGCGGCAACTCGGCGCCACCAACAGATCGAGAGGTAGTCTTGAACGACCTGAAGAACATTGAGGACGAGTGGACGGTTGCGAATCTCAACGCCGATAAGAAGAAGTTGGAAAAAATTCTGGCTGATGATTATGTTGGGACCCAGTCGGATCGTTCCATGCAGGGCAAAGCTCAGTACTTGAGAGATATTAAACCCGACAAGTCGGTGCAGCACTGGGAATTTCAGAACCTAAAGCTGGAACTAGTGGGCAGTCGCGCCACGTTAACCGGGTTGGTGAGTCTGGAAAGGAAGGGAGAGGACGCGCTCGTGCTGAATTTCACGGACAAGTTTGTCTGGCGCGACGGGCGTTGGCAGGCGGTTTCATCTGAAGTGTCGCCGGTGAAGGAATCGAAGAACTAGGCGGCGAAGGGCAAAGAGGTAAGAGGTAAGGGCGAAGAGATAAAGGTAAGGGGGCAAGCGGCGAATTGGAATCTCAGGCGCCAAAGTCCTGGGAATTCAATGCAAAAATTGCGATTCAAATCATGTCAATAATCACAGAAGTAATTCAAACGACCAAGGCCATCATTCAGGGGATGGGTGTGACCTTGTCATACATTCCCAAACAGAAGTGGACAGTGCAATACCCGGAGGAGCCGGTCACGGTGCAACCGCGCTATCGCGGCCAACACCTGCTGCATGTCGATGAGAACGGCAAGGAAAAGTGCGTCGCCTGTTTTCTCTGTGCAGCCGCCTGTCCCTCAGAATGTATTTACATCATCGCCAAAGATGATCCACGTTCACCGGCGGACCGCACGGGCGTCGATGAGCGCTTTGCCGAGGTCTACAACATCGACTATGGCCGCTGCATCTTCTGCGGCTACTGCGTCGAAGCGTGTCCCAAGGACGCGATCACGCATGGCTACAATTTCGAGCTGTCGGTTTATAACCGCGCGGACCTCCTCAAGACCAAGAGCGACCTCTTAATAACGACACAGCTGCAATCGAAGAACTACCGCGTCGCTTTTTCCGATGAAGATGTCGATTCGGAATACAAGGAAGTCTAGATCAGCGCGGACTCCCAATCTGCTCCTGATGACAAAGACCCGGCGGACGGCTGGTAACCCTGGACAGGATTTGGCGGTGGGGCTTTTCTGAGGAACCCAGCCGTCAATTTTTATTTGCTCAGCGTTTGATCGAGAACCATAGCCTAAGACCTGCGCTGCCTATGTTCCGCGAACTACACTACAGTTGGGAATACAATCTAAAGGCCAGCCCGGAAAAGCTCTGGCCTTTTGTCGCGGATACGAACCGCTTCAATCGCGATACCGGTGTGCCGGCGATTGATTCGCAGACCGGTACGCCCCAACGCCTGCAGAATGCGCGCCGGCGTTTGCGGCTTTCGTTTTACGGCATGGGTATGGAGTGGGAGGAGCAGCCCTTTGAATGGGTAAAACCGGTGCGCTTTGGAGTCGTGCGCACTTACAGCAGGGGACCGATGGCCCAATTGCGCGCCCTCGCAGAGCTGACGCCGTTGCCGGAGACTGGTACCAGCTTGCGCTACAGCGTCTGGGTTCGTCCGAAATCGCTGCTTGGGTCGATTATTATTCCGCTGCAACTCAAGCTGCTTAGCCCGCGTCATTTTGCGAAAGCCTTTCACAGGTACGACGAACTCGCTTCCGTTGAGAATGTCATTCCCAACACCAGTGCCGTCCCCGAGGTCTCGTCCGCAGCGCTCGCGCGTGCCCAGGTGGCGCGAGAAAAACTGCTGAGTGACGGGGCCGTTGAGAGTATTGTCGACCGCCTGATTGAGTTCACGCTGCGCGGTGACGAACTGGCCGTGGCTCACCTGCGGCCGTATGAACTCGCGGATGAGTGGAAAGTCTCGCGCCGCGCCGTGCTTGAAACCTGCCTGCGGGCTACGCGAGCAGGTTTGCTTGATCTGCAATGGGATCTGCTCTGTCCTCTTTGTCGCGGCGTGAAAGAGACAGGTAATTCTCTGCGAGATATCAGTTCGGAGATTCACTGTGATGTCTGCCGCATTGACTCTACAGTTAATTTTGATCGATTTGTCGAAGTAACGTTTCGCCCCAACCCCTTGTTGCGTCGCATTGAAATCCAGGAATTTTGCATGGGCAGTCCACAGCGAACGCCTCATGTCGTAGCGCAGCAATTGTTGCCGGCCCGTGAGTCTCGCCTGCTACGCATGCCGCTCGAGCCTGGTCGATATCGTTTGCGAACTTTGGAGTTAGCAGGTGGTCAGGATGTTTTAGTGAGCGTCGCGGCGCCCAGCCTCGCCACTCTGAGCGTGACAGCCTTAGGTTGGCCGGCTGAAGCATTGCGGCTTGGCACCGATGCCTCCCTGCAAATTGAAAACGCTACCGAGAGCGAGCAGCTTTTCATTTTGGAGCGGCAGTCCTGGAGTGATCAGGCGGCCACTGCCGCAGAAGTCACGGCCCTTCAGGTCTTTCGCGATCTCTTCTCCAGCGAAGCTTTGCGTTCAGGCCAGCAAATTTCTGTCGGCACTCTGACTGTCCTGTTTACTGATCTCCGTAATTCAACGCGCATGTATCGGGACATCGGCGATGCCACCGCCTTTGGTAGGGTGATGGACCATTTCGACGTTTTAAAGGAAGTGATTGCCGCGGAAGATGGAGCCATAGTCAAAACAATTGGTGACGCAGTGATGGCGGTTTTTCGAGAGCCGGAAAATGCTTTGCGCGCCATGCTCAGCGCGCAGCAAATTCTGGCCAGCCCGCCCGATGGCTCCCCTGGCTTGGCGCTGAAAGCCGGTCTGCATACAGGCCCGTGTATCGCCGTCACCTTGAATGAGCGGCTCGACTATTTCGGTTCGACAGTGAACATGGCGGCGCGTCTGGAAGGGCTTTCCACTGGAAACGATGTGATAATCTCGCGTGCCGTTTACGAGGATCCGGAAGTGCGCGCACTGCTCGAGCATCCCGGTGGCAAACTGAGCGCGGATCGTTTTGATGTCCCATTAAAAGGATTCGACACAGAACAGTTCGCACTCTGGCGCGTAGCGCCTAAGGAAAGATTCGCTGACACAAGCGCATAGGAGTGCCGCCTTCAGGCGGGATTTTATGCTCGAACAGCCCGCCTAAAGGCGGTACTCTGAACGCCTGTTAACAAACAAAATGCCGGCAATTTTAGAAGCTCGCGAAGTTTCAAAGGTCTATCAGATGGGGAGCAACACGGTCGCTGCCCTGGACAAGGTGTCGGTAGCTATTAACGACGGAGAGTTTGCCGCCATCCAGGGAACTTCGGGATCTGGTAAATCGACCCTCTTGAACGTGCTTGGCGGCCTCGATCATCCGACTGGCGGCGAAATCTTTTTTGATTCACAGCCGCTGGCGCCTTTGAGCAAGAAAGCAATGGCGCGTTACCGCCGCAATTCAGTCGGCATGATCTTCCAGGGCTTTAATCTGATTCCGACTATGAGCGCAGAAGAAAACGTGGGTCTCGCGCTCGCCTTTGCGGGTGTTCGCGGCGCCCAACGCAGGCAGCGGGCCCGCGAGTTGCTTGAACGTGTGGGTCTGACGGAGCGCAGCACACACCGGCCGGCGGAGCTCTCCGGAGGCGAGCAGCAGCGAGTCGCGATTGCGCGCGCGCTGGCGAATCGGCCGCGTGTGCTGCTGGCCGATGAACCGACAGGGAATCTCGACTCGACGCGCGCCCACGAACTGCTGACACTCCTGCGTGCGATGATCGGCACTGACGAACTGACCATCATCATGGTGACTCATGATCACGAACTGGCGCGCAACTTCGCCGATCGGATTATTTTCATGAAAGACGGCCGCGTGGTGGAGGGCTGACGCGCAGACTGAGTGATCGAACGACGGGATCCAATCCGTTAATTCATCCCTCCACATCTCCCTGTTCTTCTTCTGTCTTCATTCCGCATCCTGTTAGAGAGGTGACCTAATGACCGATAACTCTGCTGCCCAGATGACCCTGGAAGCGATTCGCTCAGTGCCCCTTTTCGCTTCGCTTGACGATGAAGCCGCCATACGGCTGCGTAGTCTGTTGAGGGTGCTCGAAATCACTTCGGGAACTGAATTGTTTCGCAGCGGCGACCAGGGCGATGCCATGTACCTGATCGAGCGCGGCCGCGTGCGCATCAGTGTCAAAGACAAAGACCAACAGGAAATCACGCTCGCGGAACTGGCACGGGGCGACTTCTTTGGCGAGATGTCCATTATCGACGGCAAGACTCGGTCTGCCGATGCCACCGTTGTCGAGGACGCTCGCTTTGCTGTTCTGTCCCGCGACAACTTCATGGCCTTTATTGAAGGCAATCCCATCGTCACTTTGGAGATGCTCAGCGCTGCTTTCGCCCGCTTGCGACGCACTGACGAGTTGCTGCAGCGACGGGTGTCGCGCAATGCGAATGAAGAAGAGAAAAAGCGTATGACGCTTTCGGACCGGATGGCGGATCTGCTGGCAGAGTTTGGGGGCAGTTGGAAGTTTATTGGAGTATCGCTGGCGCTTATCCTTGCCTGGATAGTCCTGAACTCATGGATCCTGGTGCGTGGATTCGACCCCTCGCCCTACCAGATGCTGAATCTGACGCTCGCGGTCGTGGCCGGTTTGCAGGCGCCCATCATCATGATGTCGCAAAACAGGCAGTCGGAAAAAGACAGGCTGCGCGCGGATCTCGATTACCAGGTGAACCTGAAGAACGAGCTTTCGTTGACCGAAGTTTTGCGGCGTCTGGACGTGATTGAGAGCGAGCGTCTGCCGAAACTGTTTGACGAGCAGAATAAGAGGTTAAGAAGTAGTCAGTAGTCAGTTGTTAGTAGTTAGTTGTCAGTGGCTAGTTGTTACTCCGTGAAACGGAGGACAGATAGCCCACCGATTCATCGGTGGGATACCGTACGCGGTTGGAATGAAGTCCGCGCAGCGGACGACTGAAAGGGGTGTCATTTATTTTTCTACCTGATCCAGTCGCCGTTTCAGGGACTACAAACATCGGAGCTTCCGATCCCCAGCGATAAATCGCTGGGCTATTGACAGTCGTCCGCTACGCGGACTAACTACTGACCACTGACAACTGACCAACATGATTCAAGCACTGTTTTTCGATTTCAATGGCGTCGTCATTAATGATGAACCGCTGCAGCTCAAGGCCTATCAGGAAGTCCTGGCGGGGCAGAGGATTGAGCTCACTGAGGAACAGTACTACGCAGCGATGGGAATGGATGACCGCGCTTTTCTGAACGCCGCTTTTGCACGCAGCGAGCAGGAGTTAACCGACGCCAACAGGCGCCAGTTGATAGATCAAAAGTCAGAGATTCACCGGCGCCTGATCCTCGATGAACTACCCTTATTTCCTGGTGTCGTTACGTTTCTGAAAGCGGCCGTGCGTCGCAATCCTCTCGCGCTGGTGAGCATGGCGCGCCGGCTTGAAATTGATTATGTGCTGGAACGGGCGCGCTTGTCCGCACTCTTCTCCGTCATCATCAGCGCCGAACAAGTAACAAACTGTAAGCCTGATCCCGAATGTTATGAGCTTGCGCTCGCACAGCTCAACGCCAGGCGAACTGCAGAACGCCGGCTGCCCTTGTTACCGGGCGAATGCCTCGTGATTGAAGATGCAGCGCAGGGAATTGCTGCCGGACGAGCTGCCGGCATGCGCACGCTGGGTATTACCAATTCCGTGGCAGAGCCGGTCTTGCGTGCTGCGGGCGCGGAAGTAGTGACACGCAGTTTGGCGGACCTGAGTGTCGCCGCGGTCGAGCTGCTCTGGAAATGAGGGCTAAGAAAAGCTAACGACCTGAATCCTATGACCCCGGAATCAAAACTTCGTGCAGCAGCAGCCCGCTCGCGCTTCGCTGCGTCGGCCGGCCAAAGGGGAGAGCTGGATCTGGCGCAGGCAGCATTGCTCATTGCGGCGGAAGACGATCATGTCGACGTCTCCCACTACCTGGCGGTAATCGACCAACTGGGTCGAGATGCCGCCGCCCTGGTGGCCGCAAATCCCGGCGCCGGCATCGAGGTCTTCAACGATTTCTTATTTCAGCAAAATGGTTTTCACGGCAATCAAACCCGGTACTACGATCCGCATAACAGTCATCTGCACAAGGTACTCGATGATCGAATCGGGATTCCGATCACGCTCGCGATTGTTTACCTGGAGGTCGGCCGGCGCGCCGGACTGGAAACAGAAGGCGTAGGTATGCCGGGACACTTTATTGTGCGCGTACGTGAGGCCGGAGCTCTGGAAGCGCTCCTCGTCGATCCGTTTGACGCGCGGGTCATCGATCGAACCGATTGCCAGGCTCGCCTGGACGAACTCTTTGCCGGCAGCGTTGCGCTCAATGATGAGCATTTGCGAGGCTCGAATTCACGTGAAATACTGGCGCGCCTGCTCACAAATCTGAAAGCGATTTACACCCGCGCCCGGATGTATCGTCAGGCTTTATCGGCCGTGGAACGCATCCTCCTTTTAAGACCGCAGGATGCAGCAGAGCAACGAGACCGCGGGGCGTTGCTGGCCCAACTCGATCGACTTCCGGAAGCGATCTGGTCCACCCAGCTTTATTTGCAACTCTACCCGCGTGCCAACGACGCCGATGAGGTAAAGGAACAGTTGTATGTCATGCAACGCCAACTGGCGGCAATGAACTAGCCGGCAGCTTTGCGCCGGTATACAGGACAGAAACAAAGACCAATCGCGATGAGCTTTCTCGACATTCTCTATCTGGCCGTGCGAAATCTGCGCCAGGCAAAACTGCGCGCGGTGCTGACGACCATGGGCGTAATTGTCGGTGTGGCGGTGATTGTCACCATGGTCTCGTTCGGTCTCGGCCTGCAGCAAAATATGCTGGCACGCTTTAAGGCGCTCGATCTCTTTAACGAGATGTCCGTCTTTGGCAAGAGTCTCAGCTCACTAGCTTCGGGACTTGATCGCGGGCGTCAGGATAGTGATGGCGGCGAGCGGCGTGGACCACGTTTCCGTCCCGACAAGGCGCCGACACGTATTCTCGACGATGCTGCCATCGCGGAAATTTCCAGAATTCCCGGCGTGGCCTATGTCGAACCTTCCATCGGCTTTAATGTGTTCGTGCGCGCGAATGGCGTGGTGGAGACGCAGTATGTGGGCGGGGCGACGGTCCCCAACTCCTCTTCGCGCTTTCAGTCTTTTGTTGGCGGCCACATGATCAGCGCCCCGGATGCCGACGAGGTGGTGGTCAATGAACGATTCACGCGCGAGTTTAAATTTGCCAAGCCCGAAGATGCGGTGGGCCAGACGGTCCAATTCCTGGCGCCGCCGCAGGAGCAAAAACCGAAGTCACAGTCAGCGCAGCAGGACGAAGAGCCCGGCGGATTTTTCGGTTTGCCGCTGGACGAGCAGGAGAGTGCTGAGTCTCAGGCCGGCAATGTCGTCGCGCACTCATTTCGCATCGCCGGAGTCCTGAATACTGAATTGAAGGAAGGCGCCGGTCAGGGAGGCATGCGTGGTTTGTTCCCCGGCGCGGGAATCTATGTTCCGCTCAAAACGGCCCGGCAGTGGATCATCGATCACCGCGGACCGATGAGTCAGGTGGCGCTGGCACTGGCACGAGAGAATGGCGCCTTGAGCGATGTCGGCATCGAGGGCTACGACTCAGCCGTGGTGCGTGTCTCGGACCCGGTGGTGTTGACTGAGGTGCGCAAGCGTCTGACCGAACTCGGCTTTGGCAGTTTTTCGATCGTCGATCAATTGGAGCAGATACGCACCGTCTTTCTCATTATCGATTCAGTGCTCGGCTTGCTCGGTGGGATTTCATTGCTCGTGGCTTCCTTTGGCATTGCCAACACCATGATCATGTCCATTCTCGAACGCACGCGCGAGATTGGCATCATGAAAGCGATTGGTGCGGAAGACCGCGAGATCAAACTCATCTTCTTTGTCGAGGCAGCGGTGCTGGGGTTGGGGGGAGGGATAATTGGAACTCTGTGCGCGTGGGGAATCGATGGCATCGCCAATCGCGCTGCTTATCGGTTCATACTGAAACCACAGGGTGGTTCGTTCGTCGACTTCTTTTCCATCCCGCCATACTTGTGGTTGGGCGCCATCCTGTTTGCGCTGGTGGTTTCAATTCTCGCGGCGCTCTATCCAGCGACCCGCGCGGCCCGTATCGATCCCGTGAAGGCACTGCGGCATGACTAGCATGAACCTCGTGCTAGCAAGAACAGGCATCAATTCTATTCCTGTTCAACCTCATTGCGCCAGCGTCTTCTCAATTCGTCGATCGGGCACCAGCCACATAATCGCTAACAAGGCATACAGTCCGCCCGTCAGCCACGAATTTACAAACGCGAGCGGAATCGCGACTGCGTAAATGACCATGGAGATCTTGCCCTTGAAGTCCGAGCCTAACGCTATTGCCAACGTCGACGTCTTACTGTGTAGCGAGAGCAGCGCGCGCGTCAGGATAAAGTAAGCGATCGCTGCGCAAAGCAGCACCACGCCATACAAGGCTACAGGCCAGGGCGCAAAATGATTCTCACCCATCCAGTGAGTGACAAAGGGAATCAGCGACAACCAGAACAACAAATGCAGATTGGCCCATAACACTCGCCCATTGACGGGTTGGACTACCTGTAGCAAATGATGGTGGTTGTTCCAGTAGATGCCAAGAAAGATAAAGCTCATCAGATAACTCAGGAAGACCGGCGCGAGTGGCCGGAGCGCATGCAGATCGCTGCCAACCGGTGCTCTGATTTCCAGCACCATGATGGTGATGATGATGGCCAACACCCATCGCTGAATGCTTCTAAACGTGTTTTGGTCATCCTGATTCAGATGAGTACAAAAGAAGCTCGGCAGCATCCGCAGTCAACTTGATCATCCGGTCAAAGCTGAGTCCAATCTTTTCCAGCAGACGTATCGAGCCGGCGTTTTCCGGAATTGTGATTGCGACCAGGCGCTTTAGTCCAAGCTCCTTGAAGGCGTATTCAGAAGTTGCGGAGGCTGCTTCAAATGCGTACCCCTGAGAGCGATATTCAGGCAGAAACGCAAAGCCGATGTCGACGTCTGCCAGAGTGTCTCGCTTGATAAGTCCGCAGATCCCGATGGAAGTGTCCTGGCTTTTTAAGCTCACGAGCCAGAGCCCAAACCCGTGCCGCTGATAGCTCTCCTGCGGTCCCTCTGAAATGTATTGGCGCGCGTCGGCGAGAGTCCTGACCTTCTTGTCGCCGATAAAGCGCAGGAAGGCTGAGTCATTTAAGAGTGCAAGGACGAATGCCGCATCATCAAGTGACAGTTTGCGCAGCACGAGCCGTTCAGTTTCGAGTATGTTCATGGCGAGTTTCGCGCGGAGCAATAACGCGCGCCATCAGGATGTCATTCTGAGGATCCTTACCCAGTTGAAAAATATGTTCCCCGAAGGGTTCAAACTCCCACTTGCGATAAAAGGCGAGAGCGCGGGCGTTGTGCTCCCACACTCCCAACCAAAGGGTGCGGTGTCCTTTTGCGCGGGAGACATCAATGCAAGCTTGCATCAGAGTGGCGCCAACCTTGCGGCCATGCCATTTGCCGTCCACGTAAATTCTTACCAGCTCGATCGGTTTGTCACCGCTCGCCTCGTGCGGTAAGGCGCCGGCATGGAGCATTGCGTAACCGACTGCTTGCCCATCAATCTCTGCGATCAAAAAAGTCGCAAGCTCATCGGCGAGTTCCGAGGCAATTTGGTCGAGGCTGAACGCAGCGGCCAGATACTCGGACATATTTTCCGGCGTATTGTCCCGGGCAAAAGTTTCAGCAAATGTGCTTGATCCGAGGTCGGCCAGCAACTGGCCGTCAGCAGCGGTTGCCTGGCGAATGGTGACAGTGGAATCTTTAGTCATACTTCGGGGACCGCACACTTCCAGCGTGCCGCAGCGCACCTAAATAAATTAATTGGATAAAAATCGCCCATGCTAAGAAGCGTGAGTCGGCACATCCCTAGCTGCCGCCTTCCATAGCCAGCAGAATCTCCTGCGCTTCGTTAGCGTTGCCGCGATTCACGAACAGTCGCACCCCCGCCGTAAGTTGCAGATGAGGCTCCATACCCCCGGCGTCATCCTTGAGAATGAAAGCGCTGATGCCGGAGCCCTCAAAGAGTTGCAGGGCCATCTCGGCATCGATCTCACTTAAAAAAGTCCTGATGGCGACTATTTCGCTTGTCATAAACACTCTCAGCTTGCGAGCGGCTTCCCGCAGCTATTACAAAACCGGGCAGCGGAATCTTTTTGGACGGATCCGCAACTGCCGCAGGTAAGCCCGACGCGCAGATTTGCACCGCAGCCGGAACAGAAAGCCGAGGCGGCCGCATTTGCTGCTCCACAGGTGCCGCAGCGTCCCGGCAATGGAGGAACATAACCGCCGGCTTTGCGTGCAATGTGGTCTTCGATTATCTTCCAGGCGTCTTCAGTAATCTTGAATTGCCAGTAAGCGCCCAACGCCGGCAGAGCAATCAGAAGTCCGGCCGATAAGACAATCGCGATGGCCGCCACTGCAGCCTTGTCAAACCACTTCTGCATTCCGATTTCGACGCGGGTTCCACCGGCTTCAGGCGTGATCTTAATTGTCAACGCGGCTGACAACCCAGTCATCTCGCGGAGCGTACCAGACTTGCGCGCCTGCAGGATAGTAGTTGAAGATACCTGCATCGTTTGCATTTCATAGTCCGCATCAAACAATGGTCGTAACTCGGCAACCAGCGTGGAGACATTGGCTTCGACGCCAGGATAATATCTGCTATCCATAAAAGTGTTGTCCTCGTGAGGTATTCTACGCGAAGATGCTTCAGAAGGTTCAGCCGCCCGGTGCCCTGTGAACGATCTGGTGCCTAACACGAGACCTTGTATCTCCAGCGACCTTCTGTCATTGCCGGCCACAACACGTTTTCTGTGAGGAGAATCAATTGAAAAAAGCGCGGAGCCTGACGTTTCTTTTTGTCGTAGTCTTGCTTTCATACCTGGGCTCACGCTCAGTCAATTCACAGGGCCCGGCCATGACTGCCATCGACGGGTTCAGCAGCGCCGGCAGCGTTGCCGAACGCCGTTGGGAAGAACAGTTTCGCGCAGTGCCGGCCGCTGACTCGGCGCGAGCACATCTGCGCCGCTTGACTGCGGAACCGCATGTCGCAGGAACCAAAGAAGATTATGCGACAGCCATCTATGTCCGCGATCAAATGAAGAGTTATGGTCTGGCAGCGGAGATCAAGGAATACCAGGTGTTGCTCCCTTATCCGAAGAATCCCACTATCGTCGAACTCCTGGCGCCACGCCGGCAACGGCTGGCGCTGAAGGAAGCTGTCGTTGCAGAAGACTCAACCTCCGGTACTCCGAAAATTATTCCGCTCTACAACGGTTACAGCGCGAGTGGCGATGTCAGCGCGCCTCTCGTTTATGTCAACTACGGCTTGCCGCCCGATTACGATGCCTTGAAAAAAGCCGGCGTCGATGTCAAAGGCAAGATCGCTATTTCTCGTTACGGCAACTCGTTTCGCGGCGTCAAAGCCAAGGTGGCGGAAGACCATGGCGCGGTAGGCTTGTTCATCTATTCCGATCCCGCTGACGACGGCTATGCGCAGGGCGACGTTTATCCCAAAGGTCCGTGGCGTCCCTTATCTTCAGCACAACGCGGCTCCGTTCAATATCTGTTCATGTACCCGGGCGATCCACTGACTCCCGGCACACCGGCGATTAAGGGCACTCCGCGTTTGAAAATGGAAGAGGCAAAAAATCTGACTCATATCCCGGTTCAGCCCCTCTCTTATGGCGATGCTCGCATCCTGCTCGAGCCTTTGCGAGGACCGGTTCGCCCCAGAGGTTTTCAGGGTGGTCTACCTTTCGCTTATCACGTCGGCGGAACGAATGATGTGCGCGTCCGTTTGAAAACGGACATGGATTTTCAGATGCGAACCATCTGGGATGTAATCGCTCGCATCGACGGAGTTGTCGAGAAAGATCGCTGGGTGATCCTCGGCAATCATCGCGATGCCTGGGTGTTTGGGGCGGTCGATCCAAACAGCGGCACCACCGCCATGCTGGAAGCCGGTCGCGCTTTCGGTCAACTGCTGAAGCAGGGTTGGAAGCCACGTCGCAGCATTCTGCTTTGCAGCTGGGATGCGGAAGAGCAGGGACTGATCGGCTCAACTGAATGGGCGGAAGAGAATGCCGTAGAGTTGAAAGAAAAGGCGGTCGCCTATTTGAATGTTGACGTCGCTGTGTCTGGACCAAACTTCGGAACTTCCGCGGTGCCGTCGCTTTGGAAATTAATCCGCGGCGCTACTCGCGAGGTTAAGGATCCAAAGACCGGACAAAGTATCTATCAGCAATGGCAGGTACGGGCGCGTGAACAACGGCCGGAAGCAGAAAAAGATTCCCGGCAGGAAGCAGTCATCGGGGCGCTTGGTTCCGGTTCCGATTTCACTCCGTTCCTGCAGCACCTGGGAATCCCTGCGGCCGATATGGGTTTTGGCGGCGACTACGGTGTCTATCACTCCGCTTATGATTCATTTCACTGGATGGAAAAGTTTGGCGACCCGACCTTCGCTTATCACGTCGCGGCGGCGCAGCTTTGGGGTACGGTGGCATTACGCCTGGCGGACGCAGAAGGAATCCCGCTTGATTACAATGATTATGCCGCGCAGATTCGAGATTATTTCAATGAGAGTTTGAAGGTGGCGAAGCGCCGGGATTTGGACAGCTCTTTCGATGAAAAGGCGATGGACAGCGCTCTGAAAGAGTTCGCTGCTGAGGCTTGGCGCGTTCAGCGTGACAGACTGCGCGCCATCGAAGATAACTCCGACTCTAACACGAATACCGCGGCCCGGCTGCGGAAGATCAATGATGCCCTGATTGCGGTTGAGCGTGCCTTGACTGACGAGCGGGGACTGACGGGCCGGCCGTGGTTCAAGCATCAAATTTACGCGCCCGGAGTCTTCACGGGTTATGCGGCCCAGCCGTTGACGGATTTCAGCCAGGCGCTCGATGACCGCAACAGCAGTTCCACTAAAGAAGCTCTTGAAAGGATTGTGGCAGCTTTGCGACGAGCGACCGAGACGCTGAAGCGATCTGATTAGGGACAGATTCCAGGTCTGTCCTTTACTTAGACAATTGGAAACCAAACGGTAAGATCAAAAGGAGCGAACGTATGAGATTTCGCAATGTCAGCCTTGTCTTTATTCTGATTTGCATCATGGCGGTGCTGGCGACGGTTGCAATCGTCATGGCCCAGCAAAACAAGCCCACGCACCCACAAAGCGATCTGAAAGTTACTTATAAGGTGACTATGTCCAGCGCCGGGACCTCGATGCCGGCTTCCGAAAGCACCACTCTGATCAAAGGAGTGCGCGAGCGAAGCGAGGACCACACCGGCTACAGCGACAGTATCAACATTACGCAGTGCGATCTGAAACGCACCCTCCAAATAAACGACAAGACCAGAAAATATATTGCGACTCCAATGCAGGACGACACGGCTGCTTCAGCAACCACTCCTGCGCCAAAAGTTGCGCCGGCCAGCCCGAGCCGACGGGGCGGCGTCATTACTTACATCGCGTCTTCGAGGGACACGGGCGAGCGCAAGGAGATGTTCGGCTTCACTGCAAGACACGTGAAAAGTTCGACGCGCATCGAATCGTCAGCTGACGCCTGCAATCCGATGAAGCAGCGTTTTGAACAGGATGGTTGGTACATTGATTTGAGTGTGGGTTTCAGTTGCGAGCTCGGTCGCCGTTCGATGGGTCCTCCGCCGATGGCCACCGGCGGCTGCCTGGATCGCACGCAGTTTCGCCGTGAAGGTGCGGCGCGCACCGGGTTCCCTCTGATTGAAACCACGACCATTTACGATCAGAACGATCAGCCCTCGTTCAGCACTACGAGAGAAGTAACCGATCTCTCTCGCCAGCCACTTGAGGCCGCGCTGTTCGATGTTCCGGCCGGCTACACCGAAGCTAAAGACTGGCAGGAACTTAATGGGCAGTCCGACGCGAACGCCATGGTGGCTGAGGCGATGGGACGAAATCGCGAACCCTCTTCAGCTGCTGTAACCCAGCCGAGCGCGCCCACTGAGTCAAAGCGGCCGGGGACGATCCGCATCGGCGTAGTCCAGATCAACAATCGAACAGATCGTTCCGTTTCGACTGAATCGCTGCGCGAAAGATTGATCGGCGGCCTTGAGGGGGCGAGTGTCGAAGCGGTGCCACTCAGAGCATCCTCACAAGCCGAAGCCGATGCCGAAGCCAAAGCAAAACAATGCGATTTTGTTTTGTTTACGGACATCACAGCTTTGAAGACATCGGCAGCCAAGAAATTGGGTGGGATGTTCGGGCGCGCTACCGGCGTGGGTTCTGGAGGCCTTGATAAGACCGAATCGAAACTAGACTTCAAGCTAATGCCGGTTGGAGAGAGTGCGCCGCGTTTACAATCCTCGACTTCGGGAAAGGAAGAAGGCGATGACGCAAGCGCCGGCGCGGCCATCGATGCGGAGGCGCGAGCAGTGAGCGCGGCCGCCAAAAAGCGAGGCTAGGTTTTGGAGTGCGATCGGAACAATTAAGTGATGCCAGACGCGACGGCGCTTTGATTAGAAAAGAAGCGCCGTCGCTGTCAGGCTCAGACCACCTGATGTGTCGTTAGCCTTTCGGCTTCTTATTCTTGCCCTTGCCCTTTTCCGGTTCCGCCGCGGCCGGCAGTTTCCTGGCGGCGTCGATAATCGAGCTCGCATTTTCGAGCGCCTGCGAAATACTGCTGATCTCGTCGTCGGACTTCGCCTGCTCGCCCAGCGGCGTAAGTTCGGTCATTAACTGTTCGGCGGTGAGATTGAGCTTGCGCAGCGACTTTGCCAGCAGCGGGTTCTTTTCGTCATGCAGGCTGACATCATCAATGTTTGTGATTGCCTCTTCTAGAATGCGTGCGATGTCGCCAATTAATTCCGCCCGTGTGCCTTTGGGTAACTCACCCCACTTCTCTGAATCCTTCTGCAGCTGCTTGGCAGTAAATGTTCCGCTGCTGTTGATGACCATCATCCGGCGCTGAATAGCCTTGATAAAGATTTCTGTTCGCAGATCGAGGACCTGAGACTCCTGAATCAGTTCGACTTCCTGCGGCGTGAGGTGATCTCGCCTCTGGGCCGTGGCGGAAAAACTGGATAGCGCAAAGAAGACAGTTAGAGCGAGCAGTTGTGTGCAGGATTTGATAGGCATCATCTTTCCAGGTTGTTGGGGGTGTCTTTTACTTTGTTCCCTTCATCCTGCTTTCCGGGACCATCGCGGACGACGGTGTGGCCATAAAAAGCATTGAGGGCATCTGTCCGGCCTTCGCGGGCGAAGGTTTCCACCTCTTTCATGCGCGTCGCATATTCCAGCGGCGTTATGCGACGCATCGCGGTCAGCCGCGGCCCGTGCGCGCGCAAGGCCAGTTCGAGATGTTTGTAATGATCGCGCGTCTTGCCGCGCTCGGCATTCAAGCCGGCCAAAAACTTAAATCCATCCTCAATCAACGCGAGGTAATTACCGAGTTCCATTAGCGACGCGTCGTATTGTTGTTCGGTGGCCGCTTTCTCGGCGCGCTGCAGATGCTGCCCGGCCAGATCCAGCGTGCTTCGCATCCGCGCTTTCGGATCCTTTGCCTCATTGAGCTCCGCGCGCTCCGCTGGCGGGATTGTCCTCAGCGGCGGAGGCGCCGGCATCTGGTCCGGTTGCCTGGCACTCTGGCCCAACGCTGCCGCGCAAAAGGCAGTGAGCAAAATTCCCGCCAGTAAGAAATTCAGCTGACGCCAGTTGGTCGGTAAGGGATTCATGATCTGCGAGCAGGCGTTATCGCTTACGCTTGACACCCTGTTTCAGTTTGATCTGCCGCTCAAGCGTTGGCAGTCTCAGTTTCACTTTCTCGATCTCGAGTTGGTTTACGCTTGGATTGGCCCGAGTTATAAAAGTCTGGTAGTTCGCGAGCGCATCTTCAAATTCGCCCAGCTTGTCGTGAGCCGTAGCCACGAAAAAGTAAGTAATAGCCTGTTCAGGTCTCGCGGCCAGCAGCCAATTGTACTCCGTCAGGGCTTCGGAAAATCTTTTTAATTCGTAGAGGGCCGTGGCCAGATTCGCATGCGCCACATAACTGCCGGGGACAACCGCAATGAAGCTTTGCAGAATTCCCACTGCATCTTCAAAGCGCCGCGACTGGACCAGCGCGGCTGCGTAACCAACTGCATAGTCGGGATTTTTTTTGTCCAGTGAATTCGCACGCCTGAAAAAATCCAGCGAGCGCGCGGGATCGTCAGTGCGGTACGATGCGCCCAGGCGTGCCAGCAACATTGGATTCTGCGGATTCTTTTGTAAGAGAGTCTCGAGAGCCTTTCGGGCTGTCAAAGGATCGGCGTCGTTAGCGGCCGCAATCTCAGCCGCGCTGCCGATGACCTTGATCTCGCCGTCCGCAGCGACTGCAGCCGGAGTGATTGTGATACCCAGAAGTTGTGCCAACTGAGCAGCCTCGTCCGTTTTCCCGGCACGCTGGTAAAGATCAAGCAGACGCAAGAGAACCTGCTTATCACCCGGCTTAACTTTTTCGGCAGCCTTCAAATCTTCAATCGCAGGTACGCAATCTCCGTCGGCGGCCAGCGCCTCGGCGCGCTCAACCAGAGCTGCGAAGTTCTGCGGTTCGATTTGTAGGGCGTGGTCCAGGCTGGTTCTGGCACTCGCCTTATCCCCGTTGGCGCGCTCGGTAATCGCGCGCAGGACCCAGGCAGAAACCGGCGCGTCGGAATTTTTTGTGGCCCGTTGGGCCAGGGCCTGCGCCTCCGGGGTGTCGCCCGCGCGCAGGCGAACTTCGGCCAGCGCGCGGAGTGCCGTGGTGTTAACCGGATCAAGCTTGAGAGCTTGACGCAGGATTGGCTCGGCCTCCTGATCACGCTTAGCGCGCGCCAAGAGTGTTCCCAGCGACGAATATGGCAGCGCCCAGTTTCGGCGCAGTTCGAGCGAACGTCGCAGTGCGGCTTCGGCTTCCGGCAGGCGGTCAAGGGAGGTGAGCGCACTGCCCAGTTGAAACTCAGCTTCGGGAAACTCCGGCCGTACCTTGAGGGCTTGTTGGTAGAATTCAACCGCACGTTCAAAATCGCCGCGCGCGTGCGCGTTCTGTCCAAGCTCAAATAGCTTAACGGGATCCGCGCCGCCATCCCCAAAATCGTCACTTTGGGCACTGCCGGGCACCACCAACAACAGCACTGCTGCAGTAGTCAACAGCGCGCTGCGAAAGTTTGGCAGGAAGAGTCTTGATAACGATCTGAGCATTCAGAAATAAGGACTAACGCGCAACCATTTGGATGACTATATGGGGAGGTTTTGATGTTAGCACGCGCGAACTCACAACGTCCAAAGACTGAGGGGTTGGACCGGAAAGACTGCGGTTGCACTCGTCAGGGTCATGCGCTACCATGCGCTTCTCGTAATCCAAAAAAGGTATTCGAGTTAACCGAGATATGTGCTCTGCGCTAGCTTTCGCTTTCTACAAAGAGGGAACCCGGTGTGAATAGTATCTTAACCGCGGAACTCACAAGCGATGGTGAGAAGGCGAGTGACGAGGGGTTGACTGCCACAGTGTTGGCGAAAGAAGAACGCCTGCGGGCACTCTTTCGCGAGCTGGGATCTGTTGTCGTTGCCTTCTCAGGCGGTGTAGACAGTACCTATGTGGCGTATGTAGCGAACGCTGAATTAGGTGAGCACGCTCTCTGCGTCACCGGTGATTCCGCGAGTCTGCCGCAGTACCAGCGCGCCGAATGCGCGCGCCTGGTGACGACCATGGGCCTTCGCCATGAGGTCATTCTCACTGAAGAATTGGCAGATCCTCGCTACCAGGCCAATGCTTCGAATCGCTGTTACTTCTGCAAAAACGAACTCTACGGGAAGCTGGAAGAACTCGCACTGCAGCGTGAGATCAAATGCATAGTGGATGGCTCAACTACCGATGACACGCACGATTTTCGTCCCGGTCGTGCCGCGGCCGCCGAACATGCGGTTCGCAGTCCGCTGATTGAAGCTGCTTTAAGCAAGGACGAAGTAAGAGTGCTCAGCCGGCGAGCAGGACTTCCTACCTGGGACAAACCGGCTAGTCCCTGCCTTTCGTCGCGCATAGCCTACGGCACTACGGTGACCATTCAGCGACTCGACTCCGTCGATCGCGGTGAGGAGATAGTTCGTTCGCTGGGCTTTCGCGAATTCCGGGTGCGGCATCACGACCAGCTCGTGCGGATTGAAGTAGCTCCATCAGAACTTGACCGCGCCCTGCAGCGAGACATAGTCGACGAATTGGCAAAAAGGTTCCGCGCCCTTGGCTTTAAATATGTGACGCTCGATTTGCATGGTTACCGCAGTGGCGCGATGAATGAAGCACTCAAGCAATCGTGACACTCGGCCCGGTCTTTCAAAGAGATTAAGAAGCGGAGATGGTTATGGAAAGCATGTACAGCTCATCATACGTTGACGACATACGCGAAATAAAAGAAGAGAACCCTTTTGAGTCGATGATGTCGCGGTTTGATCGCGCGGCCCAACTGCTGGAATTAGATGCAGACCTCTACGCCGTCATGCGTGTCCCCAACCGGGAATTGAAAGTTTATATTCCGACGCGCATGGACTCAGGGCGCATGCAGGTCTTCGAGGGCTATCGCGTCCAGCATAATTTCGCGCGCGGCCCGGCCAAGGGCGGCATCCGCTATTCGCCCGATGTCACTTTAGACGAGGTGCGAGCGCTAGCCGCGTGGATGACATGGACATGCGCCGTGGTGAATGTTCCGTTTGGCGGCGCCAAGGGGGGAGTAATCTGCGATCCGCAGCAGATGTCACTCGGCGAACTGGAGCGAATGACCAGACGGTATGCAGCGGAATTGGTGGACTTCATCGGACCCGAGAAGGACGTTCCAGCTCCGGACATGAATACCAATGAGCAAACCATGGCCTGGATCATGGATACCTATTCCATGCATGCACGCCACACGGTTACCGCTTGTGTTACGGGCAAACCGATCGATCTCGGAGGCTCATCGGGTCGACGTGAAGCTACTGGTCGAGGGCTGCTGTTTGTTATTAACGAAGCAGTCAAGAAGTTCCAGATGGCGCCGTCGGCGACGCGGGTAGTGGTCCAGGGTTCCGGCAACGTGGGTGGGATTGCTGCAGAGTTGCTGCACGAGGCCGGCTATAAGATTGTGGCGATTTCCGATGTCCATGGGGGCATTTACAGTCCAGCGGGGATTGATATCCCGAACGCTTTAAGATATTTGCGCACCACACGATCTTTTGAAGGCTACGAAGGCGTTGAGACGGTTTCAAATCAGGAATTGCTCGAGTTGGATTGCGATGTGCTGGTGCCGGCGGCGACAGAAAATCAGATAACTTCGCAGAATGCAGATCGAATTCGCTGCAAAGTGCTTGCCGAAGGGGCGAATGGACCAACGACAGCAGCGGCAGACGAAATGCTGCACCAAAAAGGAATTTTTGTTATTCCCGACATCCTGGCCAACGCCGGTGGCGTAACCGTCTCATACTTTGAATGGGTCCAGGACCGCATGGGGTATTTTTGGCGTGAGGACGTTGTAAACCAGCGGCTTCAGGATACGATGGTGGCAAGTTTCAACGATTTATGCCGCTATGCTGACGCTCATTCAGTGGACACCCGGACCGCGGCCTACATGCTGGCAATCGACCGTGTAGCCTATGACACAAGGATGCGTGGGTTCTACGCGTGACCGAAAAAACATAAGTCCGAAGTCTCTAAATAGTGAAAAAGTCTTGATTTCCCGTGGCAGGTGGAGTATGGTCTGGCTCAGTTTAGTACGTAGGATCATGCGTGAAATGTTTTCTCAATCACGTAATGGGCCTGGGTGCGGGACAATTGACACTGAGTGATCGGTTAAGTATAAGAGGTCTCTCGGTATTTCAGGACAGTCGAAAGAGAGTCGGTCGAGAGGAAGGCGCTGCGTTATATTTCTTCCACTTTTCCGAGTTATTGCCCACTACGATTTGATAGTAGTGAGATGGTTCCTGGTTTGACAGAGCGTAGTTAGGGTGCTGAAGCTCCGGGAAAGTCAATGCGCGGCTTAGTCCCGCTCCAGGATTTTGCTGGCGCGTGCAGTCCGTTGAACGATAGGCCCCTACAAGAATTCTATATTTGAAAGTGTTTCGCAGGAGGAATGCGATGAGACTCGCAAACAGAGCGCTTATTGCCGCGCTCGCAATGTTAATTTTATGTGCTGTCGCTAACGCGCAGACACGAAGAGCGGAGAGTGATCCAAGAAATCAGTCTCCGTCCGTCGGTACAGGCGGTCCCGAAGGGGGCGCCACCGGTCTATTTACCATCTACGATGGCTCGACGATTCGCAAGGGCGAATTTACCTTCAGTATCGCGTACAGTAATTATGATCGCGATCCGGGTAACGCCGATATCGTTGACGTCCCGGGCAGTTTCAATGTGGGCTTGAATGACCACATTGAGTTGTTCTTTAAGAGCAACCTGATGCGTGGGATTAAGGTGAATAACCCATCCAATCTATCGGGTTTTTATCTGCCCAATATTTCGCTCTGTTCGGCAGTGTCGCCGTGCACCGGGGCTGCAATTATTCTGGCGCCCAGCGGACCAAACGTGGGCACGCTGGCGGGGACGGCATTGTTCCGTCCTTTCAACAACCAGCCATTTGTGCAGTTCCCGTTCATCGGTGGGTCGGCTGGTTCTTTCGGGCAGGGCCCGGGCCAGATCGGTTCGCTGTTCGGCTTCCCGGGCTTCAACGCCCAGATTGGAGCGCCGATTGGCAGTGGTGGCAGATTTAGTGGAGCCAGTTCCTTTCCGGGTCTCGGTTCGCCAGTAGGTAGCATCCTGCCGGGAATCGTGCTCGCGACGCAGCAGTTGCCCTGTACTGCACTGACAGGCGCCTGCCAGCCTCCGGGAAATCCCGGATCACAGAATCCCATCACCGTGCCGACGACGTTTACGATCGCTCCGAGTTACTTGCCGGATGCGCCGTTCGTTTCGCGGCAGTACGGCGAATCCAGCTTCACTAATTATGTAGTGGGCGCCAAGATTCGCTTTACGGGTCCGAATAGCCCGTTGGGTGTTGGTATCATTCCGTTCTATCGCTGGTATCCGGATAATGCCGATAGCCTGCGCGGCTTTACGCAACTGCAGCGTGGCGCCGGTCCCGGCGGCAGCTTTTTGAAGGGTGATTTGGGTGTGGTCGGCTTCATTGATGGCCGCCTGCACAAACACGCTAACCTCTCGGTCAACGCGGGCTATATCCTGACCAGCAACGAGAAATCCAAGGCGATGAACAACGCAGTGTTGCTTGATCGTCCTAATGAATTTCTGGTTGGCATTGGCTTGGATTTTCCGGTCAACAAACACTTCCAGCCGATGGCTGAAACGCGGATGACCCAGTATGTCGGCAACCGCACGCCAAACGCTTTCGAAAACAATCCGGTCGAGGTACTCGGCGGCGTCAAGATTTTCCCGAAACGCTGGTGGGGATTCGGCGTCGCTTATCGACGTCACCTGAACGAGCAGGATAAAGATCATATCAACCGCGTCGATCAGAACGTTTCCGTAGCTAACCTCTCCGGAGTCTTTGTTCCAAATCGCGGTATCGTGATTGTGCCTGGTACTACGGTGCCGGCCACAACTGGCGGATACCCGACCGGTTTCAAGTTCTCCAATGATCCGAATGGTTTCATCGTGCAGTTCTTTGCGGGTCACCGTAATTCACGAGCAGAGCCCCTGCCACCAAACGTCGCGCCAATCATTACTGCTGTGACTGCGTCAAGTTCCTCGATCGTTCTGCCTTGCGCGGAAGGCACTATGTCGGACAACTGTCCCGCAAGTGCGAATCTCGTGCTGCAGTTGACGGCAGATGCCCGAGACGAGAACAACGACGTCTTGCTGTATAGCTGGACTGTTACGGGTGGGAAAGTATCAGGTGAAGGCAAAGGCGTAACCTGGGATCTCACCGGCGCCAGACCTGGTACCTACACTGCTTCAGTTCAGGTAAGCGATGGCACGAATCCGCCAGTTTCCGGTTCGACAACGGTGACGATTGCGGATTGTCCGAATTGCCATGCGGCCTGCCCGACAGTGAACGTAAGCTGCCCGGATGCGGTTGAACTGGGCGCACCGATAACCTTTAACGCTTCGGTCGGCAACTCCAGTGCGAACGTTACATATAACTGGTCCGTCTCAGCTGGCACGATCAGCGGTGGTCAGGGTACTTCCTCGATTACTGTCGATTCGACTGGTCTGGGTGGTCAGACTGTAACGGCAACTCTGGAACTTGGTGGCCTGGATCCGTCATGCGCCAGGACCGCTTCGTGCTCGACTTCAGTGAAGTCGCCGCCTGCACCGACGGAATGCGATTTAGTCGATGAATACGGGGACATCAAGTTCAACGATGAAAAGGCCCGTCTCGACAGCTTCGCTTCCAGACTGCAGACCGATGTTGGTTCGCAAGGCTACATCCTGGGTTACGGCGCCTGCGAAGGCCAGGGTCTGGCTCGTGCTAACCGCGCCAAGGATTACCTCGTCAATACTCGCGGCATCGATGCCGGGCGTATCGTGGTAGTCGACGCCGGTTGCCGTGCGGAACTCTGGGTCTCGCTGTATGTCTGTCCTCCGGGAGCTAACCCGCCAAGCGCGAAAGCCGATGGCGCCGTCTCACCTTGTCCTGAATGCAGGGCCAAGCGACGTGCTCCGCGGCCTCGCGTTCGTCACGGCAAAAAGAAAGCCAGCGACGAAGACGAGTAGGCCTGACTAAAATCATAATCGCGACCACGCGATGATTTCCCAAGCGGGCGATGTTCTCAATAGAGAGATGCATCGCCCGCTTGGCTTTTGAGACTTCGAAAATTAGAGCGCAACGAACGACTTGCAGCTTCGCATCATAGGCACACCCGCGCTGGACACTCCAGCCCTATGCCTGAGCACAGAGAGATTTGCCAGTATGAAATTAAATAGATTTTTTGGTTTTGCCGTTCTGATTCTAACTATGGCAGCAGGGATGAACGCTGGTTCACTTCGCTCGCTGGCTGCTGGTGTTCCGGCCCTTGATTCAGAACCCGTACTCTACTCTGAGGACTGGCGTGCTACCGGGCCGCCGGGAGGCGACGTGCGGGCCCTCGTAGTCGACCCCAAAGATGCGTCCCGTTTCTACTTCGGCACTCTTGACGGTCAAGTCTATACTTCGGCTGACGGCGCCCGGACCTGGCGCTTGCTCTACAATTTCAACATCCCGCGCCTGTTTGTCGATCACGTGATGGTTGATCCGCGCGATTCAAAAATCCTCTATGTAGGCGCGCATCGTCATAAGGAACCCGGCGGTTTTTTCAAGTCTACCGATGGCGGTCATAAGTGGCATGAGAGCAAGGAACTGAAGAATGAAGCAATTCACTCCCTGGCCCAGTCACAGTTGAATCCGAATATCCTGATCGCCGGTACCTTCAACGGCATGTTCCGCTCCGACGACTCAGGCAGCAGCTGGACGCAGTTGCCTACCTACAGCACTCCCGGTCTGGTCCATGTCGAATCCCTGGCCATTGATCCGGTTAATCCCGACATCATCTATGCCGGGACCTGGTACCTGCCTTATAAAACAACTGACGGTGGCAAGACCTGGTCCATCATCAAGAATGGAATTATTGACGACTCTGATATTTTCGCCATCGATATTGATCCGCGCGACCGCAATCACATCATTGCCTCCGCTTGTAGTGGCATCTACGAAACCCGCAGCGCCGGCAGCAGTTGGAAAAAAGTCCAGGGGATTCCTTCGCAGTCGCGCCGGACTCGAGCCATCATGCAGCACCCATCGATTCCGGGCGTCGTCTTTGCTGGAACCACCGAAGGGTTCTGGCGGTCCGAAAGGGGAGGCGATGCTGACTCATGGATGGTTACCACTTCGCGCCAGCTGGAAATAAACGCCATCGCAGTTCATCCTTCTCACCCTGACACGGTATATATCGGCACGAATAACTATGGGGTGATGGTTTCCAATGACGGCGGGAAGAGCTTCGTGCCCAGTAACGGCGGTTATAGTGGACGTTTCGCTAACGCGATAGTCTCAGATCGTGAAATGGTTAACCGCGTCTATGCGAGCACTATCAACACCACCACCGGTGGCGGATTCTTTTTTGTCAGCGACGACAGCGGACAATCATGGCATCCCTCGATGCGCAGCATGCCTTCGCGGCTGATCACATACTCAATTCTTCAGGATGCAGCCGACCCGAACACAATTTTGCTGGGAACAAATCTCGGCGTTTATAAATCAGTCGATCGCGGCACGTCATGGGCGCCGGTGTGGAGCGGTAACAAACCCGTAGTGGTCCAACCCAACGCACCAACGAAACGCAAGGGGCGAGCGCCAGTGCGGCGCGCGCCAGTGAAACGAACAGCCACTCGCGGCGTCAGCGAAGTTGTGCGTCGCGCCCAGGCAGCCTTGAACAGCGCCGGCTATCCCGTTGGCACACCTGATGGCCAGGTTGGGGTTCAGACTACAGCAGCCGTGCGTCGCTTCCAGACAGACAAAAGCATTCCGGTAACCGGCAGTCTGGATGAGGTGACCCTCGCTGCTTTGGGAGTCTCTGAACACGATGCCTCGGCAACCGTGGGCGACGGGCAAAGTTCTTCCCTGCTTCTGACTGACGCGATTAATGAATTAGTGCAGACGATCGACAGCGAGAGCCAGAAGTCTCTCACGCTGGCGGCCACTAACACCGGTTTGTACCAAACCTTCGATCCGGCCAAGGGCTGGCGCAAACTTCCGTTTGGACCAGCCTTTGATTTCCACGTCGCCACCGTCAGTGCCAACAGCAAGCTGCCTGACACGATCTGGGTCGGCACAGCATCATCAGGTGTCCTCGTGTCGAGCGACGCGGGGCGCAGCTGGCGGCAAGTGGATGGCATTCCCACCGATGCCCCCATCAATGTGATTGTCCAGGATCCACAGCGGCCGGCGAATGTGTATGTTGGTACCAAACAGGCCTTCTACGCTTCTCGAGATAACGGTCAGCATTGGCAGCGGCGCGGAGGCAATCTACCCTTCGGAGACTTCACCAGCATTTTGGTGAATCCGAAAAACAGCGAGGAGTTGTTTACCGGTAACGCCTATCAGAATGGCGAGTTCGGCGGCGGTGTCTATCATTCGTCTAATGCCGGACTGTCATGGAGCAGGATCGATCCGCAGGAGCGGCGCTTGCCGAGCCTGCGCATCTGGGCGCTCGCGCTCGACTCTCAAAACCAGGGAAGCCTTTTCGTCGGCTCTCATTCAGCAGGAATCTACGTAGTTCCCAGAAGCGCAGCTCGCGCCACTGCTACCCCGCAGTAACTGTTTGTTTAAGTGTTAGTCGCGCGGCTGGCCAGGCGATGTCTCGCCAGTCGTCGCCGACTAGATTGAGGTAGCTGGTAATTCAACCTGTCGTTGAAGGTTAGCGCCTTGACACACACTTGTGCAGCCGTGTACATTTGCCCACCTACCCGGTTATAAGCGACTGGTAAGTGGTCGGACCAAGCGGGTGACTACGGGCACGACGGAAATCGAAACAAATTACACCTCCTTTTCCAAATTTAGACGGCTCGAATCCTCGCTCGAATTTTAAATCCGACACACAACGCCAGGGTAAGCAAGCCAACGGGACGCCTCCAAAAGAGTTCCCTATGTCGTAAAGGTGTGCGACTAGTGGTGTCCGGGTAAAAGCGTGACCAGATCTCTGACACGCTGATATTGCGCGAGAAGTAGGAGCCTGCATGTTTAGTGAAGAACCCAAGCTGGAAACCAGCGAGGAAAATATTAACCAACCATCATCCGGCGAAACTGAAAGTTCGTCGACCCAGGCCGCGGCCACGGAGTCAACCGGCACCGCGGCAGCCACCGTCTCGGAACCAAGTGCTGACGAAGATGAACCTCGCTCGATGGGCGATGTCGACTTTGGACAGTTGCTGGACCAATTCGAGCAGGAACAAGCCAGCCTTACGGAAGGCGAAGTTGTACGCGGAACCGTAGTCGGCATCAGTGAACGCGGCGTGGTGATCGACTTTGGCTATAAGTCCGAAGGCATCGTGAACCCGGCCGAATTCACCGAAGACGGCGAGATTACGGTAAAGCCTGGCGATGAAGTCGATGTGCTCGTCAAGAGCATGGACACACATGATGGTTTGCCTATCCTCTCGCGCGCCGACGCTGTTCGCATGAGGGCCTGGGACGAATTGGAAAAGGCCTATCGCGATGGCACCAACATCAAGGGCCGGATCGCCGAGCGAATCAAAGGCGGTCTGCGCGTAGACATCGACGGCATCGCTGCCTTTCTGCCCGGGTCGCAGGTTGATGTCCGCCCCATCCGCAATCTCGACAGTCTCCGCAATCAGGAAATTGAAGCGAAAGTAATCAAGCTCAATCGCAAGCGTTCGAATGTCGTGCTCTCCCGCAAAGCTGTTATCGAAGAAGATAACGTGGGCCGTAAAGACGAGACGCTGGGCGGAATTGAGGAAGACATCATCGTCGAGGGCCAAATCAAGAATCTCACCGATTACGGCGCGTTCGTCGATCTCGGTGGCGTTGACGGCCTCCTTCACGTAACGGATATGTCCTGGGGGCGGCTGCAGAATCCTGGTGAGATATTCCGCGTTGGCGATACCATTCAGGTCAAGGTGTTGAAATTCGATCGCGAGCGCGAGCGAGTTTCGCTGGGCTACAAACAATTGTTACCCGATCCCTGGGCCTCAGTCGAAGAACGCTTTCCGCTGCACACCAGGATCACCGGCAAGATTGCCAGCGTCGCCGACTACGGCGCGTTTGTAGAACTGGAAAACGGCGTCGAAGGCCTGGTCCATGTCTCCGAGATGAGCTGGTCCAAGCGAGTCAAGCACCCCAGCAAGATTGTAAACCCCGGCGACACGGTCGAGGTCGAAGTGCTGGCAGTCGATCCGAAGGCCCGCCGCATCAGTCTGGGCATGAAGCAGATTCAGGACAACCCCTGGCGCACTCTCAATGAGCGTTACGCAGTGGGTTCCAGGGTCCAGGGTCGCGTACGTAACCTGACTGACTTTGGCGCCTTCATCGAAATCGAAGACGGCGTTGATGGCTTGGTCCATGTCTCAGACATTTCGTGGTCCAGACGCATCAAGCATCCCAGCGAATTGCTGAAGAAGGGGCAGGAAATCGAAGCTGTTATTACCAGCATTGATATTGAAAATCGCCGGCTCTCGCTCTCAATCAAGGACCTCGAGCCCAATGCCTGGGAACGCTTCGTGGCTGACCATCAGCCCGGCGATGTGGTCCACGGTAAGATCGCGCGCTTTGCCAACTTCGGCGCCTTCGTTGAACTTGAAGAAAATCTGGAAGGTCTCTGTCACATTTCAGAGCTTTCCGAAGAGCGAGTGGAGAAACCGGAAGAGGTGGTCCAACTCGGCCAGGAGATGGATTTCAAGATCCTCAGAATAGACTCCGAAGGCAAAAAGATCGGACTGTCCGCACGGGCCGTCGGTAAGGACGAACCCATCGTTGACTCCAAGGTTTACTCTTCCGATGTGGGTGGCGGCATGGCATCCATGGGTGAGTTGGCCGACTTTGGTTTGGGTCGCGCTGCTGCTCCTGCTGCTCCCCCCGAAGAACCCGAGAAGTAATCTGCGCCCTGGCTACTCGCGCCGGTACAGCGGTTAAAACGCTGTACCGGTGACGGTTATGGTCTTGCCCGCAGTGATGGATCTCTGGTACTGTACGCCCGTTCTGTTCTACCTCGCCCTTTTAAGACTTGCAGAAACAATATGGTTGGCAGCAGAGAGACAAGGCCTTAATTGGTCTGGTGGAAACTTTGAGGTGACGCATGACAAAAGCGGAACTCGTCGAAGATGTGGCGCGAGCGGCTGAACTTACAAAAAAAGATGCGGAACGTCTGGTCGAGATTGTCTTCGAGAGTATTGTCGAAAGTCTGAACCATGGCGAGAAAATTGAACTGCGTGGCTTTGGCAGCTTTCGCGTGCGCGAGCGTGGCGCGCGGCGCGGACGAAATCCCAAAACCGGCGAGCCCGTAAGTATTCCCGCCAAGCGTGTCCCCTATTTCAAGCCTGGTAAAGAACTCAAGGAACTGATTAATGAAGGGAACGAACCGCTGCCGTTAGGTTCCAGCGCCAGCGACGATTTGGATCACCCACCTGTTTTTTAATTTATCCCTGCACTATTGAGGTACCGCAAGTGGAAACCTTATGGAGTCCCTGGCGTTACGATTACATCGCCGCAAGCGGAAGTGAAACCAGACCCTCGGGTTGTGTCTTCTGCGCAATTAATAAAAGTCCGGAGCGAGACAAAACAAATTTCGTTCTGCTGCGCGCCTCATTTAACTTCGTAGTTCTCAACATCTATCCCTATATCAGCGGTCATCTGCTGATTGTTCCGTTTCAACATGTAGGGGAGCTGGATGGCGCGACTAAAGAGACGACTGACGAATTGATGGATTTGACCAAGCGCTGTCAGACCGCTGTGCGTGAGGTGTACCAGCCGGCCGGCTTCAATCTCGGCATGAATCTGGGACGTGCTGCGGGCGCCGGAATTGCCGACCATATACACATCCACATCATGCCCCGCTGGGCGGGTGATACCAACTTCATGACGTCCGTGGCTGACACGCGCGTAATACCCGAAGCTCTCGACACCACTTACACTAAACTACTGCCACACTTTCAGGATGAGTTATGAGAGCGGGAAGGAACTCACTGGCCTGAGCCCAGGCGTTTCGCCGGGCGACTTGCCATCGCCTCATCCTCAACTTCGCCACCTTCGCTGATCGGAACCTCAGACACTTTCGAATACAACACGCCACGCTCTTCGCTGTCCAAATCAGCCTGCGGGAAAGGCGGCAGCTGTCCAGACAACTGCGGCGGATTAAAGCCGGGATAATCGACGCGCGCATGATAGATCGCGGTCAGCGAGTGAATCATCGTCTCCCTCACAGTAGTGAGTTCGCGCAGCGAGAGTTCGCAGCGGTCAAGCTGACCGTCGCTCACGATGGCATCCACAATCTTCACCACTATGCTGCGGATGTTTTCCGGATCGGGGCGAGCGAGAGAGCGCGCCGCCGCCTCGCAGGAATCTGCCAGCATCATGATCGCGGCTTCTTTGGATTGCGGCTTCGGCCCCGGGTAGCGAAACTCATCGACATCGACAACCTCACCCGGTTTGGCTTCCGCCTGTGCCTTGCGCAGAAAGAAGTGCAGCGTGCGCGTGCCGTGATGTTGCGGAATGAAGTCTCTGATCTTTTTCGGCAGCCCGAGTTCCTTGCCCAGCTTCTTGCCGTAGGTGACATGGCTGATGATGATCTTCGCGCTCTGCAGCGGACGCAGCTGGTCGTGTGGGTTACTGCCCTGCTGATTCTCGACAAAGTAATCGGGCGCGGCGAGTTTGCCGATGTCGTGATAGAGCGCGCCGATGCGGGCCAGCAGGGGATTGGCATCCACCGCACGGCAGCCTTCTTCAGCCAACTGTCCCACCGCATGTGAGTGTTGGTTCGTGCCGGGCGCGCGCAGGGCCATCTGGCCCAGCACGGGCAAATCCGCATTCGATAATTCCAGCAGCTTGACGTCAGTCAGGATTCCAAACAGTGATTCATTGATGGGCAAGCCGCCGGCAGTGAATACTGCCGTGAGCAGGCCGCCGCCGAGCCCACAGCTGAGCGCCAGCAACACAGCGCTGGCAGTGATCTGTTGTTCCGCGTAGGCAATCAGCGCGAGCGCCATCACTGCGTTTACGGCGCCAACCAGTGCGCCGGCAATAGTCACCGACTGCCGCTCGCGATAACGGCCGATGCCATATACCGCCACAGCGCAGGCTACCGTGGCATAGACGGCTTTCTGCATTCCGTTTTGTGCGAGCAGGCCGGCAAACAACGAAGTCACGATGCCCGTCATGAAGGCGAGCTGCGTATCCACCAGCATGGCCACCAGCAGCGCCGCGGCCGCAAATGGAATCGCAAAATTCCAGATGGTCGGATCGTTGAACGGCGCATTTACCTTCTGGGCAGCGACACTCTCACCCACGTAAAAGCCCACGCGCAGGAGTACTGTCTGCACGAGAATCGCAGAGCCCACCAGCGCGAAGGTCCTTTCCTGTGACAGAGCCAAAGTCACGGTGTCGCTGCGATGTTCAGTAAATTTCCAGGTGGCCCAGTAGAGAGCCGCGACCAGCAGGAACAGGCCCACCAGTCTCTGCCACGGCCGGCCCGCATGACCGGAATTTTGAATCGCTTCGAACTGCGCGCGCGTCGCCGGCGTCACGGTATCGCCCTCGCGAGCCACCACCTGATTTTTCTTTAAAGAGATCCTGACCGGAGTCACTTTGCCGGCATCTGTCTCGCGAGCTGCGGCGGTTGCAGTTTGGTCGAGCACCACATTGGGTTTAATCAGAGGCGCAACAGCTGAGAAGAGCGCGGTCTTTTCTTCCGCCGTCCAATCGTTGAGACTTCTGATACGCAGCTCCAGGTTTCGCCGGGCGGCGCTCAGTGCAGTCATGCGTGTCTGCGGACCCGGCATGATCATTTGTGCTGCGGGATTGCGATAGTCAACCAGCACGATCTCCTGTTTCAAATTCCGCACATCGCTGTCGTCATAGACATAGCCGTCGCCCGTTTCCCGAATAATCTGAGTCAGTCGATCCAACGCCACTGGATCGAAGCGATGCGCGATGATGGCGCGCGCGACCGTGGCTCCGCCTTCTCCATTCCATTGGCCGGGCTTTTTTTGCCGCTCGGTCGCGATTTTCAGTTCGTCCCAGCCGGCTTTGAAACTTTCCGCGGAGCTCGCAGCGCGGCTGGCATCGTAGAAGAAGACCGGACGCGTCGCTTCTCTGGCTGCGTCACGCAGTCGTTCTGTTTCGGCAATGTCGACCGTGGTGATATCGCTGGGCGAGATCACGGTGGCCTTCACCACTTCGCCGTCTCTGTAGTTCCCGTACAAACCGGTGGAATAGTTAGTGAAGAGCAGCAGCGCGGTGGTCACTACCAGCAGTGAAAATCCGATCATGAGCCGGACTTGCGGAGAGAATACGTCCAGCGGACGGACCAGATACTTGACCAGCGTGTCGCGCAGTCGGGTCAATGGGGTGGTGAATTTTGGACGACGGCCCATTTGTCAGCTCAGGCGGTTCGAGCAAAAGGCGCAGTCAGATTGCGCGCGATGATGGCTCCGGCTTTCTCGAGCAACGGTTGCAGGCCTTTGGAGTCGGCGGCCGAAATAGCTACGACTTCACGCCCGCCATCCTGACCCGCCTGTCTCATGATGGCGGCGGTCGTTTCCTGATCGACCAGGTCGATTTTATTCAGCGCTAAGATACGCGGAATTTCCTGAAAGTGAAGCTCGCCGAGGATCCTTTCGACCGAGTCGATCTGCTGGGACCAGCGCGGATTCGCTGCGTCAGTCAAATGAATGATCAGGTTGCTGTCGCTGATCTCTTCCAGCGTGGCGCGAAAGGCTGAGAGGAGATCGGGCGGCAGTTCACGGATAAAACCGACCGTGTCGTTGATGATTACTTCCTGCTCACGCGGGAGTCGCAGACGCCGCGAGGTTGGATCGAGCGTTGCGAACATACGGCTCTCGGCGCGAACTTCGCTGTTGGTCAGGGTATTCAAAAGGGTGGATTTCCCGGCGTTGGTATAGCCGACGAGCGAGATGACCGGTAGCCCCTGTCGCGTCCTCGCCTTGCGCCGTTCCTGGCGGCGATGCCGCTGGGCTTCGATCTCTTTCTCGAGACGATTGATGCGATCGCGCACGCGGCGGCGATCTGTTTCCAGTTTTGTCTCGCCCGGTCCGCGCCCGCCGATGCCGCCCGCCAGACGAGAGAAGGCCGAGTCCTGGCCCACAATCAAGCGCGGTAACAGGTACTTCAGTTGCGCCAGCTCAACCTGAATCTTGCCCTCGCGGGACTGCGCGCGCTGCGCAAAGATGTCAAGGATCAATTGTGAGCGATCGATGATTTTCAGATCCGTAGCTTCCGAAAGGGATCGAACCTGGGCCGGTTGTAATTCCCGATCGAACACCAGCATGTCGGCGCCTAATTGCAGCGCGCGAATCAGCAGTTCGTCAAGCTTGCCCTTGCCCAGCACTGTGCGTGAATCGATCGCCGAACGCCGTTGGATGATCTGGTCCTGAACCACCACGCCGGCCGAAGTTGCCAGCTCGTAAAGTTCCGCCATCGACTCTTCGGCGTCTGAGAGTGAACCAGTGGCGACGCCGACGAGAATGGTGCGATCACGCACCTCTGCCTTGCGAGTGGTACGGCGGTTCCGCGCCATCTCTTCCTCGAGCGAATTGATGAGCGCGAGGAAGTCTACGTCCAACTGCGAAGGAATCTTCGGATCGAGAAACCCGTAAATCTTTTGTTGGGGAGGATTTCTTGCCCCGTTTCTGGGACCACTCCTGAGACCGCGCGCATCCTGCGCGCTTCCGTTCGCATCCTCTTCCTCTCCGTTGGCCCACGCCGGCTCATTGATCTCTTCCCGCGCTGCATTCCCCGCCATCAACGGCAGCAGGTGCGCTGCGCGCAGAACACCCGGCAATCCGCTTTGCTGATCGACGTCAATCGCCACCATCAAATCAAGCCGCAGCAGGGCCAGATCGGTAAGATCGTCCTGCGTCAATTCCTCGCCGCGCAGGTGTGTGTGCACGAAGCGCAGACCGCGAAAGCGATCCGTGGCTACGCGCAGGCGCTTGAAGTCCGGCAACTCAATGCGCCGGTTGTCTCCGACCATCACGTACTCAACATGGCCTTTGCGATCGATGAGCGCGCCAATCTGGCGGCGTGTCTCATGCGATAGCTCTGCCAGTTGCCGCGCAAACTCAGCAGTGACAATTTCTCGCGGCGGAATTCTGCGTGTATACAGCTTCTCAATGCGCCGCAACTGATTCGCCTTCAACCCCAGCGTGTTCCCCAGTACGTTACTGATCGTTACTCTCCTTTATCCGCTGTGACTTTCTGGGGGCCCTGGGACCGCAGGCATGCTGCCGGCCTCCCGGATCCCTCACGACCTCTTTCGCCGAAACTCTTCTACATCCTTAACGATCACCAACCCGCAAACGCTCGCATTGTAACATAGCAACTTCAACTGATTCGGCAATCCTAATCTTGAATAGAAGCAGCTCGAAGCGTACACTCTAACCATCCTGTCATTAAGGTGTATACCCCTGCCGAAGCTGTGAAGTCTGCGCTGACTGGTAGTCTGCAATGAAGAATGCTTGCTTGCGCATGCCACTGCCCGAACAATTAAACAAGCCGAATGCTTGATTGGAGAACATTGAATGATAACCCGATTCATAAAACGTGCGCGGCCCTCATCTTTTTACAGATTGCCGAGGCTGGCTGTTTGTATCACATTGATTGCTTTGGCCGGTTCGGCCGTGGCGCAAGTGCAACCAAATTATGGCCGCACCTATTCAAAAAAGCAGGTTGAAAAGCTTATTAAAGATGTAGACAAAAGCGGCGACGAGTTTCGCCGTGACTTTGATAGCTGGCTTGATCATAGTCCCCTGGACGGCCAGCAGCGCGAGGACAGATACAACCGTCAGGTCAAGGATCTGACGACCGCGCTGAGCACCCTGCGTTCCAACTTCAGCCGCGACAGCGACTGGTGGCAATCGAGAAAGGATATGCAATCCGTGCTTAACCAGGCGGGACAGGTAAGTACAATCGTGGGTGGCGTTGAAGTGCGCGGTAAATTGAATCGTCGCTGGGGCAACCTGCGTACAAATCTGAATCGGCTCGCCGAAGCTTTTAATTTGCCCACCGTCGGCTCGACTTACTATGGCAATCAAAACAGCTATCCCTCGGAGAGTGGTGCTGTCCAAAACTGGGCTGTTGGCACTTTTCGCGGTGTCAACAACACTGGTCCAGTGGAAATGACGATTACGTCGCAGGGTGTGGCGACGATTCGCTCGCTCAACTCTAACCAGGTTTATGCTGGACGCGCGGCAAACTCGGTCGTGTATTTTGAATGGGGTTCGTTCAATCTCGTGCAGGATCGCCGTGGTGTGACCCTGGTCGAAATGGCAAACGAGTACAACCGCACACCGTTCACGCGAGTTGGCAGTCAGGATAATTACCCGGGCTATCCCAACAACAACCCAGGCTATCCGGGTACCTACAATCAAAACTATCCGGGTAATAACAATTCGGGCTATCCGGGACAGGCAACGACGCAGCCACCCAACTGGGCCATCGGCACCTTCGTGGGCCGAGACATTAGCGGCGAGCCTGAACTGACGATCACCGCCAGCGGGCAGACTTCTATCCGCTCTGCCAGCAGCAATGAGGTTCGCAACGGGCAGTACGTGAATGGCGTCGTGACATTTGATTGGGGCTCATTCAACGTGAGGCGATCAGGCCGCGACATCACCCTCACAGAGGTCAACAACCCCAGCGCCCGCTCTCTCTACACCCGCGTGCGGTAGCGGCAAAGGGGAAAGAGGTGAGGCGAAAGAGCTACGCAGGCTGGATACACTGCGTTTTGTTCAGCGAACTTTAGAAACACCAAACTCAAATCTTGAGCAACGTAAGAATAATTTTAGGTCTGTGTGGCTGGCTGGTGGCCTGTTTTGCAGTGGCGTCTCTGGGTGCGGTCTTTATGCCGGGGGATTGGTATGCCGCGCTCCGGAAGCCCGCATGGAATCCGCCGGGGTGGTTGTTCGGTCCGGTCTGGACAACGCTCTACACCATGATGGCGGTGGCTGCCTGGCTGGTGTGGAAACGGGGCGGGTTCGTCTTCCAGCGTAGACCATTGGCGCTGTTCCTTGGTCAGCTCGTTTTGAATGCCGCGTGGACGCCGCTGTTTTTCGGGCTGCACCGGCCCGGTATGGCGTTCGCGGTTATCATCCTGTTATGGCTGGCCATCGCAGCGACGCTGGTCGCATTTCGGCCCGTGAGCCGGGCGGCCGCCTGGTTGCTCGTGCCTTACCTGGCGTGGGTGGGCTTTGCGGCGGTGCTTAACGGTACGTTGTGGAGGCTGAATGCATGATCCGGCCCAGAATCGATGTTGATGCAGAAGGTGTCGGATAATTTCAGTTCAGCGGTAACACCCTGGATCAATGCCAGTGAGCAAAAAAATTTACCCCAAAGTGGTTCGCCATCCTCATGAATATGTCGCGAACGCCCTTGGGGTAAAACCGTTTTCACCTGGGACCGCACGCATCCTGCGTGCTGTAGTTGGGAAAGGGCAATTCAAAAAGTAAGAAGTCTGGTGACGAACAGTCGGCACGCTGGAAGCGTGCGGTCCCAGGCGGGGAAGCAGTAGCGGTTAGACAGTCATCCAGTCAGCGTCTATCATGAGAGCTTTTGTGAGGCGTCGTGGTCCAAACAGGAGGCGCGAGGGTCGCCTTGATGAAATCGCATCAAGGCCACATGCGAGATTTACGTAGTCGCTTATTCAAGACTTATGAACAAAGCTGGGAAGATTTTGCAGATTGCGCCCGGGGCGGGGATTCCGGGGGGCGAGGTCGTGATCGAGTGCGAGGGCCTCGATGTCGAAGAACCGTCGCAGTGCGCGGTGATGGTTGAGGACGAAGTGGCGCCGCTGGTGGCGCTGTCGGCCGAGCGAGTACTCGCGATTGTGCCGGAGGTCAGGCGGGTAAGGGCAAAGAGCGAAGGGGTAAGGGCAAAGGGGGAAGAGCAAGGGGCAAAGAGCGAAGAAAGCGAAGGGAAAAGGGTAGAGGGGGAAGAGCACGCCGAAGCTGTCGGAAGGGTGAGCGTTGTGCTTGAGAGTCAGGGAGAAAGAAGTGAGCCCGTTTCATTTCTGCTGGGGCGACGTCTTGCTGAAGACCTCCATCCAGTTACCAGTCCCGCTTTTGATCCTGATGATGGCTCACTCTTTGTCACACGCTCCGGCTCGCGGGGAGAGCAGTTGCCCGTGTCGCTCTTTCGCATCGACGTCGACGGCGAAGTTTCTGAGTTCTCAGGCGACATCACAAACCCGACCGCGATCGCTTTTGATCGTGATGGACAGATGTTCGTCACCAGCCGCCTGGATGGCATCGTCTATCGCGTAACGCCGTTCAAGGAAGCGGTGCCCTTTGCCCGAAATCTCGGCGTGGCCACGGGGCTCGCATTTGATTCGCTCGGCACGATGTATGTCGGCGATCGCAGCGGCGCAATTTTCAAAGTGAATGCAATTGGTGAAGAAGAGAACTGGGCGCAGCATGAGCCTTCAGTGTCGGCTTATCATCTCGCGTTCGGCCCTGACGATTTTTTGTATGTGACCGGCCCGACAGTGACCAGCTTTGATTCGATTACTCGCTTTGATCGCGACGGCAATGCGAGCGTATTCTTTCGCGGACTCGGCAGACCGCAGGGTCTCGCCTTTGACGCCGACGGCAATTTGTATGTAGCGGCTACCTTGCGCGGACGCCGTGGTATTGTGCGTATTTCTCCAGATGGACAGCAGGCTGAAGTCTGTGTGGCCGGGATGAATCTGGTGGGTGTCGCCTTCAGCGCTTTGGGAGAGATGGTGGTCGTCAGCAACGACTCGGTTTACAGCCTGGCCGCGGGCATTCACGGAACTCTGCCCGGTTGATGCAGGTTGGCCGAGTCCGGTGCATTTCTTAAGAAAATCCGATTTTGACACCCCCTAAGGTGCATGTTAGTGTGACCCTGTCCCTGACGGATCTCGTATGCAAAGTATTGATAGCGCTGCTATAACGCAGTTCATATTGTTCATGGTGGCCTTGATCTTTTCGCTGTCGGTGCACGAGTCTGCGCATGCGTTTGCTTCGAATTACTTTGGTGATGATCTGGCCCGGCTACAGGGCCGTATCAGCCTGAATCCCGCCGTTCACGTCGACCCGGTTGGCACTTTATTATTCCCAGCCATCGCTTTCTTTACCGGCATGCCGTTGATCGGCTGGGCCAAGCCGACACCTGTCAATCCACTGCGCTGGCGCAACAAGCGGGTGGCCAATTTCTGGGTATCGATCGCGGGTGTGCTGTGCAATGCGATTATCGCCATCGTCGCCGGGATCACCATGCGGGGACTGTACGAAGGCGGGTTGGTGTCGCTGCGTTTGAGTCGCTATTACGGTTTATCCGCAGAGGCCACTGGCGGTTCGTTGATTGCTGAAGGCGGCGCAAAGCTGCTCACGACATTCTTCACGTTGAATGTCGCGCTGGCAATCTTCAATCTGCTGCCGATTCCGCCGCTCGACGGTAGTAAGGTGCTGAGCAGTATCCTGCCACCAAGTTTTGAGCCGGCGCTCGAGGCCCTGGAACGGTTTGGCTACGTGATCCTGATAATCGCAGTTTTCACCGGAGTATTCGGAATGATCTTCAGTTTCATCATGCCGCTGGTGTCTTATCCATTTGTTATTGGTTTGTCCTGATTCTCATGAAGCGAATTTTCAGCGGCGTACAGCCCACCGGCAGCACACATCTTGGAAACTATCTCGGCGCGCTGCGCAATTGGGTGGCCCTGCAGCATGAATACGAGAGTATTTTCTGCATCGTCAATCTACACGCGATCACGCTCCCACAGGATCCGAAACTGTTAGCGGCGAAAGCAAGAGAGCTGGCGCGTATTTATCTGGCGGTGGGCATCGATCCGAAGGTCTCGACTATTTTCGTGCAGTCAGATGTCCCGGCGCACGCAGAGCTGACCTGGGTTTTGAACTGTATCGCCCGCGTGTCTGAACTAGAGCGCATGACGCAGTTCAAGGACAAGGTGCGGAAGCAACGCGAGAATGTTGGAGTAGGCTTGCTTGATTATCCGGTGCTGATGGCGGCAGACATCCTGCTTTATCAAACCGATCTGGTGCCGGTGGGCGAGGATCAGAAGCAGCATCTGGAACTGACCCGAGATCTCGCCATGCGCTTTAATCGCGACTATGGGGAAACGTTTCGCATCCCTGACCCTTATATTCCCAAAGTCGGCGCCCGCATCATGTCGTTGTCGGATCCGACCAAAAAAATGTCAAAGTCTGACGACGATCCCAACGGCTGTGTACTCTTGCTGGATGATGCGGCTACTATCGCACGCAAATTCAAGCGGGCGGTGACAGACTCGGGCACTGAAATTCGTTTTGACGAGAGCCGGCCGGCCCTGACAAATCTGCTGACCATTTACAGCCTGATGACAGGCAAGGAGCCGGGGGAAGTCGAAGCGCATTTCGCGGGTAGTGGTTATGCGAAGTTGAAAACTGATCTGGCTGAAGCGACTATTCAGTTTCTACAACCTGTGCAGGAGCGAGTGCAGAGCATTAGCGATGCAGAACTGGATAGCGTCTTACTGCAGGGCAGAGAACGAGCGAGTAGTATCGCCGAGGTGACTCTGCAGAATGTGATGGAGCGCATGGGATTAACTGGCACACGGAGTTAGTGTCTCCCCGAGTTATTAATGAGCGAAGCGGAAGAAATCGAAGAGGTTCAGGAGCAGACCCCGGTTGTAGCGGCCGACGACGATGCTGTTGCCATGTCTGAGCAGCAGGAGGCGCCGCAACCTGAAACTCCGGCAGCCGTCAGTTCGAAGGCAAAGCCAGAAGAGCCGGCGGCGCCCATGCTCAATGTCCTCGGAGCGACGCCGGAAATTTACCCGGATGCGGTTACTGACGACTTGCAGATTCTGTTGGGTGAATTTGACGGGCCACTGGACCTACTGCTGCATTTGATTCGTCAGGAGCAGGTCAGTATCTACGACATTCCGGTGGCGAAAATCACCGATGAGTATTTGCGCTACCTGCAGCTGATGCAGGAGATGGACATCGCGGTCGCTGGTGATTTTCTGGTGATGGCGGCCACGCTCATCGAGCTCAAGACGAAGATGCTTTTGCCGCGCGATCCGTTTGCGCCGCCTGAAGCTGAAGAAGAAGATCCGCGCCGCGATCTTGTCGATCAGCTGCTGGAGTATCAGAAGTACAAGGCGGCCGCGCAAATGCTCTGGTCACGAGCGACGGTTGAACGCGCTATCTTTCGCCGGGCTGAGCTGGAAACGGACAAGACGAATCCTGAAGTCGCAGTCGGCGTATTCGATCTGCTTCGCGTCTTTAATGAAATCCTGGCGCGGCACAAAGAAGAAGTGCTGATGGAGATCGAGCGTGAAGAGATCTCGATGACAGAGATGCTCGAGCGCCTGCGCAACATGGTCATGTCGGCGGGCGAGTTGAACCTGCGCATATTTTTCGAAAGGGCACAATCGCGACGCGAGCTGGTGCTGGCGTTTCTTTCTGTGCTTGAGTTGGTGCGCACGACGGAGATTAAGCTGTTCCAGCCGCAGACGTTTGGTGAAATCGTCGCCCGCGTCGCGAGCTAGAGTTGCAGCAATAAGTATTTAGAGTACCGCCTTGAGGCGGGCTTCCCATATGTAAAGGTAGACGTCGGACTTTTTTAGGATCGGAAGAATTTGATGGCGAAAGAGAAACTGGAAACAGACGAAGAAGTAGCATTGAATGAGGAAGCGAGTCAGGAACTCGCGGCCATGATCTCTGAAGAAGAGGCGGAAACAGCGGCCGTCGACGCCGCCCAGGAACCGGGAGAAACCTATCAAATCGGTACCCTGGCGGAGCGGATGGCGGTGATTGAAACCCTGATCTTTGTTTCCGGGGAACCGCTGAGCGCGAAGACGCTGGCCGACGTTCTTAAAGAAGACCGCGCGATGGTGGAAGAAGCCGTGCGGGAACTCGCGGCTGAGTTCAATGGGCGTGAAGGTGGATTGCACTTGCGCGAGCTGGCCGGAGGCTGGCAGTTTGCGACGCGACCGCAGTATCACGAACACGTGCGTTCATTCCTGCGCTCGCGACCGAGCGCGAAACTGTCCCTGGCTTCGCTTGAGACCCTCGCGGTGATTGCTTACAAGCAACCTGTGACGGTACCGGAAATTCTTGAGATACGCGGAGTGCAATCACCGTCATCGATCAAGACCTTGTTGGATAAGAAACTGATCGTTGCCAAGGGCCGGAAGGACACCGTGGGCCATCCGATGATGTATGGCACCTCCAAAGAGTTCCTGATGCAGTTTGGGCTCAAGGATCTTTCGGAGTTGCCGAGCATGGAAGATTTTCAGGACCTGGCCGGCGGGGCGTAGAGAAGTGAGATGCAGTGCTTGATTACACGCCGGGAAGTTTATCTCTCGCGGTAAGCCAGGCCGCAGGCGCTGGGAGGTAGGTATTTGCAGGAAAGGCTTCAAAAATTAATAGCGCAGGCAGGAATCGCTTCCCGGCGTCATGCAGAAGCTATGATCACTGCGGGCGAGGTTACGGTCAACGGCCTGGTGGTAACTGAGCTGGGCACCAAAGCTGATCCAAAAACAGATCACATTAAGGTGCGGGGAAAATTAATCAACCCCACGCTCGAGCGCCGTCAGAACCTTTACGTGTTGCTCAATAAGCCCAAGGGATACTTGTCGAGTGTCTCTGATCCCGAGAAACGTCCGCTGGTGATGGATCTGTTGCCGCCCAACCTGTCCAAGCTGCATCCGGTGGGCCGGCTCGACTTTAATACTGAAGGTCTGCTGTTGCTTACCAACGATGGCAGCTTTACTAATTTCGTGACCGCGGCGCGCAATCGCGTGAGCAAGGTCTATGAAGCCAGAGTCAAGGGTATTCCCACCGAGTCCGCCATCGTGCGATTGCGCGCGGGTGTCGTGCTCGAAGACGGTGTCCGCACTGCGCGAGCCGAGATCACTCTGGTCCGATCTACTGAGGCGAATGCGTGGTTTGAAGTAGTGCTGCATGAAGGGCGCAATCAGCAGATACGGCGTATGTTCGATTTGATCGGTCATTCAGTAGTGAAGCTGCGGCGCGTCAGGATTGGCCCGCTGAACGATCAGGGACTGAGGCCTGGCGAATATCGGTTTTTGACTCCACTGGAAGTCGAGCAGGTGTTGCAGGGTAAACGGAACGAGCCGTTACGGAGGCCAAGACCGCGAGTGGCGAGTCACGGTTCGCGACGTCGTTGAGGTACAATAACGCCAACTAAATTGCGAGTTTCGCACTTGGAGGTTCAGAGAAAATCAGGACCTCGAAATGCGAAACTCGAACTTATGTTCGGGTGCAGTAACGGAATACTGGTTTTAGCGTCAGCGCGCAGCTAGTCAAGGTAAACGCAAAACAGTTTGCGTACTAAAGGGAATTGGAATGGATTTTGAGTTAAGCGAAGAACAGAAACAAATCAAGTTCAGCGTGCGTGAGTTTGCTGAAGCAGAGATTGCGCCGCATGTGATGGAATGGGATGAGGCTCAACATTTTCCCATTGAGTTACAACCCAAACTGGCTGAGTTGGGGTTAATGGGTATCTTGTTCCCCGAGGAATATGGCGGTGCCGGCATGGGCTATGTTGAGTACGCAACCATCATTGAAGAACTGTCACGCGTCGACGGCTCGGTCGGCATCTCGGTAGCCGCTCATAATTCTCTCTGTTCAAATCACATTTACAAATTCGGTGACGAAGCCCAAAAGAAAAAGCATCTTACTCCGCTCGCCAGTGGCCAGCATTTGGGCGCGTGGGGGTTGACGGAGCCCAGCGCGGGATCAGACGCATCGGGCACGCGTACGACTGCGGTGCGCCAGGACGGCGGTTGGCTTATCAACGGCTCGAAGAACTTCATCACTCACGCTATTCATGCTGACACCTGCGTCGCCTTTGCCTCCAGCGATCGGTCGCAGCGGAGTAAGGGGATTACCGCCTTCATTTTTGAAAAAGGAATGAAAGGGTTTGCACCGTCCAAAAAAGAAAACAAGCTCGGGCTGCGCGCGTCAGAGACGGCCAGTGTAGTCTTTGAAGATTGCCTGGTTCCTGACGAAAACCGGTTGGGTGAAGAGGGCCAGGGTTTCGTCAATGCCATGGAAGTTTTGGATGGCGGCCGGGTTTCAATTGCCGCGTTGGCGGTGGGCATCGCCCAGGGAGCATACGAATCGGCGTTGCGTTATTCCGGCGAGCGACAGCAATTCGGGAAACCGATTCGGGAATTTCAGGCAATTCAATTCAAGCTTGCCGACATGGCTACGCAAATTGATGCGGCCCGGCTGTTGATGTATCGCGCCGCTTCGATGAAGGACCAGGGCAAGCGCACGACGAAGGAATCTTCAATGGCCAAGCTATACGCCTCTGAAGTGAGCGTGCGCGTTTGTGACGAGGCGATTCAGATCCATGGCGGTTACGGTTACACGAAAGACTATCCGGCGGAAAAATACTGGCGCGATTCGAAGCTCTGCACGATTGGCGAAGGGACGTCGGAAATTCAGCGGATCATTATTGCCCGTGAGTTGATGAGACAGACCTGAATCGAGGGTTTGGTGCCGGACAACAGATCATTGATAGCAAGAGTAACGGCCGGAGAGCCGGGAGCGGTGGCCCGCGCGATTTCGAATGTCGAAGACGCGAGGGCAGGCACCGCAGTCCTGATGAAGGAAATCTTTCCGCTGACCGGGCGCGGACTCGTGATCGGCATTACCGGATCGCCGGGCGCCGGAAAATCGTCGTTGGTCGACAAGCTGGCCATGCTATACCGGCAACGTGGCGAGCGCGTCGGTATCATCGCCGTGGATCCCTCGAGCCCCTTTTCCGGTGGCGCCATTCTTGGTGATCGCATCCGGATGCAGGCGCTCGGACTTGATAAGGGTGTTTTTATTCGCTCGATGGCGACGCGCGGAAATCTTGGAGGTCTGGCTCGCGCGACTGTCGATGCTGCGGCGATTCTGGATGCGGCGGGTTACGAGAAGATAATTATTGAAACCGTCGGTGTGGGGCAGGACGAGGTTGAGATTGTAAAAGCGGCTGATGTCTCGGTAGTTGTTCTGGTTCCGGGGATGGGAGACGATATTCAGGCTATCAAAGCGGGAATAATGGAAATCGGCGACGTCTTTGTCATTAACAAGGCCGACCGCGATGGGGCCTATGCTACGGAGAGGGAACTTGAGGCTTTGCTCTCCCTGGCTTCCCGGCCGGACAATTGGGAACCGGCCATCATCAAGACCGTGGCCACCGAGAACAAAGGGGTGGACGAACTGGCTAAGGCGATAGACGTCTTTAGTCAGACGCAGTTGCAGAGTGAAACGGGTGTAGAGCGCAGGCGTTCGATTGCGCGCTGGCGCATTCTCGAGTTGCTGCGAGAGCAATTGCTGTCTCAGATGCTGGCCGAGGAGTCTACGGCGGCAACTTTGGACCGGGTGACTGACGAGGTTGCAAGTCGACTTCGCGATCCTTATTCTGCGGTAGAAGAGATTATTAAAGGTAGTCAGTAGTTAGTTGTCATTAGTCAGTTGATGTTTTTGAGCTTTGTTGGGTTCTGAACTTTGTACTTTGAGTTTTGTGCTTTGCGCTTGTGGGGGTTGTACCAGGACTTCCCGGGACACGCACTGAGCCAAGAACTAAGCGCAAGCACTAAGTACAAATACGAAGCGCAAAGATACAAAGGACGAAGCACCAACTGACGCCTGACCACTGACTAACGATAACCACTGACCACTACTTATGAAATTAGATCACATTGGCATTGCGACGCGTCAGAGTAGTGACGTAATGGAACTGTGGAACCGGACTTTGGGTTTGAAACTGGAACACACTGAAGAAATTGCCGAGCAAGGGGTCCGAGTGAGCATGCTGGCGCTGGGTGAGACACATCTGGAGCTTTTGGAACCGCTCAGCGACGACTCGCCGGTAGGACGATTCTTAGAGAAGCGCGGGCCAGGCATTCATCATATTGCCATTCGCGTCGATGACATAAACGCGGAACTCGCTAAACTGAAAACAACTGGCGCACGCTTAATTGATGAAACACCCCGCATCGGCGCGGGCGGTTGTCTGGTGGCCTTTGTCCATCCCGCATCCGCCGGAGGGGTGTTGCTTGAATTAGTGCAACATCAATAAATCAGCGGCTAAGTTTATGGTGCAGGAAAGGAACTCATTTTGACTTCAACAACTAAAGCAATAATTGCAGGCGTGGTCGCGGTAATCTTCGCCGTCGGCCTGATCGGCTGGCAGGTAAAAAGCAGGCGCTCCGGAGCTGTCGATCTTTCTTCGGACGATATGAAGATCATCGCCGAAGATCAGTCACCGCAGATAAAAGCCCGGCTCGCCTCGAACGAAGAAGCGCGCAAAGACTTTGCCAAAAACATCAAAGAATTGCTGGCGGTTGCCGAAGCGGCCCGGCAGGCAAAAATTGATGAGCGTCCGGAGATCAAGCGCCAGATGGAACTGATGCGCTCAGTGGTGATTGCAGAGAACTATTTCAAGTCTCAACAGTCGAACCCCGCGGCTCCTACCAACCCGGATATTAAGGACGCGGAGATCGATGAATACTTCAAGCTGCCGGCCCATCAGGCGAAATTTGATCAATTCATCAAGGACGCGCAGGCGAAAAATCCGCAGATGGCCGGCAATCAAATTCCCGACGCCCAGCTGAAACAAGTCAGACAACAGCTGGGTCAGGTTTTGATTGGCGAGGAAAAGGGCATCAAGGCGGGCGTTGATAAGAAACGCGAAGTACAACTGCAGATGATGATGGAGCAGGCACGAGTACTGGCTTCGACTTACGCGCAGGAAAACCTGGTGGCCAAGATGAAGGCCAGCGACCAGGAGGTCGACGCCTACATCCAGAAGCATCCTGAACTTGACTCAAAACAGGCGCGCACCAAGGCTGAGGACGTGTTGAAACGCGCGAAAGCCGGCGAAGATTTCAGCAAGTTGGCCGCTGAATTTTCTACCGATACCAGTAACAAGGATAAGGGCGGAGACCTCGGTTGGTTTGGTCCGGGGCAGATGGTCCCTGAGTTTGAAAAGGCTGCCTTTGCCCTGAAGCCTGGTCAAGTCAGCGATATCGTCGAGACGAAGTTTGGCTTTCACATCATCAAGCTCGACGAACGCCGCACCGAAACCAAAGACGGTAAACCGGAAGAGCAGGTGCATGCTCGACATATCCTGATCGGCGATGGCCAGGGCGGACAGTCCGGCCGCGACAAGGCGAAGAGCGCAGTTGAGCAGGAGAAGCAAAAACAGATAGTCGAAGAACTCGTCAAGAACTCGCATGTGAAGGTGGCCGAGAACTTTCAGGTCTCAGCTCCACCGCCGCAGCAGATGCCGCAACTTCCACCGGGAATGGGTGGCGATCCGGACGAAGTACCGCCGCCGGCGCCGAACCCGAAGCCCGGGGCAGAGAAGCCCAAAGGAACTGAGAAGCCCGGAGCGAAGAAGCCTTAATATCAACGTCAGGTCGAGTAGGAAAGACGGACTTTGAATTAGCGTGCAGCCTGCCGGGCCAGTGGCGCCGGTAGGCTGCACAGAGATTTGGAATGCAGTTTGGTGATTATCGTGTCGAAATAGTTCCCGACACAGAATTTCGTTTAGATGGCGGTGCGATGTTTGGCGTCGTGCCGCGGAATCTGTGGTCAAAGGTCAGCGCTCCCGACGACCAAAACCGTGTCCGGCTGAACATGAACTGTCTGTATGTCCAGGCCGGCAGCGAGCGCATCCTGATCGATACGGGTATCGGCGAAAAGTGGTCCACCAAACAGGTGGCAATTTACGGCATTGAACGCCGGCGCTCGTTGGGAGAGTCACTGCATTCGCTGAGCGGCGTCACACCGGAAGACATCACGATCGTTATCAACACTCATCTGCATTTTGATCACGCCGGCGGCAATACGAGACTCGACGAGCGGGGACAGACGGTGCCGGCATTTCCTAACGCTCGCTACCTGGTGTCCAGAAATGAGTTCGCGCACGCCGAAGCACCGACTGAGCGAGATCGGGCCAGCTATCTACCAGACAATTGGCAGCCACTGAAAGAGTCCGGTCAGCTGGAACTTACTGAGCCCGACTACGAAGTAGTACCCGGTCTGTCAATGGAAACTTATCCGGGTCATAACCGCTCGATGCAGTGTCCACGGCTCGAGCGCGAGGGGCGGACGTTGTTTGGATTCGCTGACCTGGTGCCGACGAGCGCGCACGTACAGTTTGCCTGGATCATGGGCTACGATCTTTATCCGGTTGAGACTTTAGAGATCAAGAAAAAATTGTTGCCACAGGCGGCCCGCGAAGAATGGGATTGTTTGTTCTATCACGATCCCGACATGGCACTGGGCCGGATCAGCGACGAAAATGGAAAGCTTAAAGTAATGGAGCTGTAGGACGGGCTTGCGTGTCCCAGCAGGAACAGAATGACAACGGCAAAAATCGGCATTATTGGTGGTAGCGGGCTTTATCAAATGCCCGAATTGAAGGACGTCGAGGAGATTAGGATTGACACTCCCTTTGGCAGTCCTTCCGACGCCTACATTGTGGGCACGCTGGAAAACGAGCGGGTCGCGTTCCTGCCGCGTCATGGACGCGGTCATCGCTTTACTCCGACGGAGTTGCCTTTCAGGGCGAACATTTACGGCATGAAGTTGCTGGGCGTCGAACGTATCCTGTCGGCTTCCGCCGTTGGCTCACTGCAGGAACAATATGCGCCTCTGGATATGGTTATTCCCGACCAGTTTTTTGACCGCACGCGTGCTAGAGCACGGGAATCAACCTTTTTTGGCGAGGGCATCGTAGCGCACGTTGGATTTGCGCATCCTATCTGCGCTGGTCTGGGAGATGTTCTGGAAGCAGCTTGCTCTACGGCTGATGTTCGAGTCCATCGGGGTGGTACTTACCTCTGCATGGAAGGGCCGGCATTTTCTACTAAAGCTGAGTCTGAAGTGTATCGTTCGTGGGGTATGGATGTCATCGGCATGACCAATCTGCAGGAGGCGAAGCTGGCGCGCGAGGCAGAGATTTGTTACGCGACCCTGGCGCTGGTCACGGATTACGACTGCTGGCATCCAGGTCACGATGCTGTCAGTGTCGAAGCAGTGATTGAGTATCTCAACAAGAATGTGCGCAACGCGCAGAATATTATGCGCGCTGCAGTGGCGCAGCTAGCTGGTAGTCCGCGCGACTGCAAGTGCGGCTCAGCGCTGCAGAACGCTATTTTTACGGCGCCTGATCTATGGCCGGAGGAAACGAAGACCAAACTGGCAGCAATCATCGCGAAATACCTGCTCGCCGAGAATTAGTTCAGCAGCGTGGGCCAGGCGTGGCCGGCGGTGAGCTGCGGTTCAATTTCTTAATGGAAGTAGTGAGGAAGTTATGAAGAAATTTTTGATTGTCTTAATGTTGTCGGCTGTAGCCGGAATATCCGGGATCTCCGTCAGCGCCCAGGGAAACGTCAAGTTGGGGCCCGACCCTTCTACGCTTCGCGATCCGGAGCTTGAGAAAGATTCACTGCACAATCTTGAAGTCGCGCGTCACTATTTTAAACTAAAGAAGGCGTATGTAGCGGCGTTGAAACGTTGTGAAGAGATCGATGCCGGCAACCCGAATTTCGCGCAGATGGACGAAGTGCTCTTTATCGCGGGCGAGAGTTATTTTCGCCTTTCCGAAAATAAGGGCAAGCAAACCTACAAGGGCAAGACGACGGATGAATTACGTACCGAGGCTCGTATCTATTTATCGCGCCTGGTGACGGAACATCCACAAAGTACTTTTCGCAAACAGGCTGAAGACGAATTGCAGGCCCTCGGCGGCCCATTGCCAACGCCTGACGCGGCCAAGCCATAGCGAGAAGCGTCGCGGCGGTGGGCAGTTGACGTCAAAGAGAATACTAAGCACTAAAAACAAAGCTCCAATAACTTAAAAACCAGGATTGCAATTATAAATTATGTCTCTACTCGTAGTCGGTTCAGTTGCTTTTGATGAAGTCGAAACGCCCTTTGGCAAATGCGACAAAATGCTCGGTGGTTCGGGATCACACTTCTCCATCTCGGCCAGTTTCTTCACTGATGTCCGTTTGGTCGCAGTTGTCGGCGGCGACTTCGAAGAAGAAGAACGAAAAGTTTTTGCCACTCATGGCATCGATACCAGCGATCTCGAATGCATCGCCGATGGCAAGACGTTTCGCTGGCGCGGCCGTTATGATTACGATCTGAACGTGGCCCACACGCTCGACACGCAATTGAACGTCTTTGCCGATTTCAAGCCCAAGCTTTCGGATGCTGCCAAGCAATCGCGCTTGCTGTTCCTCGGCAATATTCAGCCCGACCTGCAGCGCGAAGTGCGTGAGCAGGTTCCGGGAGCCGAACTGGTGGCTCTGGACACCATGAACCTGTGGATCGCTATCACTCGCGATTCATTGCAGAAGACCATTGAGTGCGTCGATGTCATGATCATCAATGACGCGGAGGCGAGACAGTTGACTGACCTTCCCAATCTTATCCAGGCGGCGCGTAAGATTCTTTCCTGGGGACCGAAGGCCCTGGTAGTAAAGCGGGGTGAATACGGAGCGGCATTATTTACGAAGGACGATTACTTCGCCATTCCCGCCTACCCGCTTGAATCTGTTTTTGATCCGACCGGCGCCGGCGATACATTTGCCGGTGGCTTTATGGGTTATCTCTCGAGTCAGGAAAAGCTTGATGGGGCAGCGATGCGCCGGGCCATGATTTTTGGAACAGTCATGGCTTCGTTCAACGTGGAAGAGTTCGGCACCGAACGGGTCAAGCGTTTGACGCACGATGAGATCAACGCTCGCTTCAGCGCATTCAAGCAGATGACGCATTTTGAAGAAATTCCATTTGCGAAAGCAGCACGGGAGTAACTTTACACTTTGAGCGATGTGCTTTGAGATTGTATTTTGAGCTTTGAATTCTGAGCTTTGTACTTTGTTCTGCTCTCCGGTTCGTTGTCTCTGGCTGTAAGCAACTTTTCAGGGGACCGAACACGCCCGTCAGAAAAGCAAAGCATAAAGTACAAAGCTCAAAGCATAAGTTCGATGGTTCGATATTCAATACAAAAGCCAATTGGAGAAATATTATGTTCTGCCCAGTTTGTGAATCTGAATATGAGGCCGGCGTAACCACCTGCCCCGATGACAACACCGCGTTAGTACCGCGGCTCAACCCGGAAACCAGTCATGACAACAGCGATGCGCGCTTTGTGAATTTACACAGTCTTGGTTCCCCAGCCGAAGCCGAGATGGTCCATGACATCCTTTCGCAAAACGGCATCCGTTCTGCTGTGCAATCCGGCAATCTTGACGCGCTCTCACCCCTGCTGTCGAGTGTAACCCCCGGTGCTGCAGTGCTGGTGGACGAACGTGATTACGATCGTGCTCTTGAGCTTTACCAGGCTTTCTTCGGCGATGACACGACCCCGCTGACTGGCTCGACCGGCGAGGAGTTTGATGATGAAGACGACAAAGAAGACGTCTCCGCTGATTAATGAATTCGCGTTCGCGGGGAAGTAGCGGACTGCGCAGTACGCCGCCGCAGTAGGCCTGATGGACAGCGCTCCTGCTCGCGCAGCCTGGCCGCGCTTAATCTAAAAAACGCAAAGCACAAACTACAAAGTACGAACCTCATCCTTAGATGTCCGAGCACCAGCCAATTTTAGTTTTGCTGACGGCCGCTAATGGTGAAGAAGCGGCTCGCCTGGCAGAAATGTTAGTCGCCGAGCACCTGGCCGCCTGCGTGCAAATACTCCCCGCGATTGAGTCAATTTATCATTGGCAGGGAAAGATTGAGCGCCAGGCGGAAGTGCTGCTGTTAGTGAAAACTATCCGATCGAAGTTCTCCCAATTGGAGCAGGAAGTACGCGCGCTCCACAGTTATGACACCCCGGAGATCGTGTCGCTGGATATAACCGCCGGTTCGGCGCCTTACCTCGAATGGTTGGCCAAAAGCGTAAACGAAGCGTAAGCGTTTCCCCAGAGGGGAATTTATGGCACGCTCAGGCACGCTGGAAGCGTGCGGTCCCAGAAGGGACTAGGGTTCTGAAGCGGGTCGATAGTCTTCGCTCGTCGTAATCTCACTCAACTGACGCAGCGAGTTTTGACTCTCGACGATGATGCGCACAATCTCGGCGGGCGAGTCGGTCAGGTGCAATAACTTCAAATCTGCTGTCGAGACCTTGTTTTCCTTCAGGGCAACCTCGCGAATCCAATCCATCAATCCGCCCCAATATCGTGTCCCGTACATCACTACGGGGAAGTCTCGAATCTTCCTGGTTTGAATCAGCGTCAGCGCTTCGAATAACTCGTCCAGGGTGCCAAACCCACCGGGAAAAATCACAAATGCCTCGCTGTACTTCACGAACATCATCTTGCGCACAAAGAAGTATTTGAACTTGAGCGAGAGTGTCTGGTAGGCATTCGGCCTTTGTTCAAAAGGTAGTTCGATATTGCAGCCTACTGAGATCCCGCCGGCTTCATAGGCGCCGCGATTGGCGGCCTCCATTATTCCGGGGCCGCCACCGGTGATGACAGAAAAACCAGCGTTTGCCAGCAGGGCAGCCGTTTCCTGCGCTACCTGATATTCAGGATCATTGGGCGGCGTGCGGGCCGAGCCGAAGATTGAGACCCCTCGCCGCAGGGTCGCGAGATCGTCAAACCCTTCGACGAACTCACCCATGATGCGGAAGACGCGCCAGGTGTCAGTGTGGGTAAATTCATCGGGACGTGGGCTTTCGAGGAGTTGCTCGTCCTGAGTGGTGCCCGGGGGATGTTTGTTGTCTTTGTTTAGATCGTCCATTTAATTTGTTCGAGCACGTGTCATCAGAAAAGAGTCCGGCATGAATCAGCTTGTCGCTGTGATGAGAAGCTTCGAGCTTGTCCGCTGCTTCAGTCAGCGAAAAACTGAAGTCGGTTGACCTCCGCTTCAAATTCCCATGATGTTATATCCGCAATCGACGTAGATGATTTCGCCGGTGATGCCTGATGACAAAGGAGAACAGAGAAACAGGGCTGTATCTCCGACTTCTCTGGGTTCGACATTTCGGCGCAATGGGGCGCGTTCAGCGTGGTGCTTCATCATCGTGCTGAGATTCGCCACGCCACGGGCCGACAAAGTTTGAATTGGACCGGCGCTGATGGCGTTGATACGAATATTGCGCGGGCCGAGGTCGTTGGCGAGATAACGCACGCTTTGCTCGAGAGCGGCTTTAGCTACGCCCATCACATTGTAGCCGGCCACAACTTTTTCAGCGCCGTAATAGGTCATGGTGACGATGCTGCCGCCCTTGGTCATCAGAGGTTCAGCCGCACGCGCCAGTTGGCCCAGCGAATAGGCGCTGATTTCAAGCGCGGTTAGAAAGGCCTCGCGGCTGGTGGCGAGAAATTCGCCTTCGAGCGCTTCACGCGGAGCGTAGGCAATACTGTGAATCAGGAAGTCGAGCCGGCCGAACTGCTCGCCCAGTTGTTTGAAGGTGCCATCGACATCATCCTGATTGGTTACGTCACACGAAAGCAGTGGCGACTCAGGCATTTCTTCTCTGGTCAGTTTCTCGACATTTTCCTTGAGGCGGTCGCCCTGATAAGCAAAGGCGAGGCGAGCCCCGGCTCCATGCAGTGCCTGAGCCGTGGCCCATGCGATAGAGCGTTTGTTGGCCACACCGAAAATTATTCCTGTTTTGTCTTCAAGCATAGAATCTTTCCTAATAACAGGGCTGGATTGAAACCTCATTTGGCAAATTTGAAATGGACTTGCCCTGGATGCTCGGATATATGTGAGCGGTCAACAACGTTGCAATGAAAGCTGGTGCTGTCGAGGTCGATGTCTTCGGCTTTTGCCATTTTCTTCCCATCCTAAACTCATTGGTTGAGTTTACTGGGGGTCGGGATCTGCTTTTAATGCTCCCTTGTCGGAGAGGTCTCTCATGGGCAGCTCGCATCCAATCGACTCTATGCCCACAGCTACTTCCAAATCGGAATACTCTGACAACAGCCATCGCCCGTCGCCTTGCCGGACGTATTGTTCCAGTCTAACTGAATGCGAAAGCAACTACCTCGCCATTGTAATATTCGCTCTTATTCAATGCCTGTCTTTCAAGCGCCAAATACTCCTGGGGTGATAGTTTTGTCTTTCGAACTGTAGACATTAAGGCTCTTTGGCCATTGGTCGGTACTGTCCTGGCTATCTTACCATCGCAAACCGTCGAGCATGTTAATTACGCCGCTGCGATCTCTGGCGCGTTCATCAGAGCCTTGTACTCTCCGCTCTCGACCCATTTAAGGACTTCTGAGACACGCCAAACTGGAAACGGATGACTCAAGCCGGCGGTGACCACGTCGGCCCAAAAGCGATCCAGCGCCTTTTCATCATAGGTCTTTTGAAAGTTCCGCGCTTGTACGAGGAACTGTTCGTAGTCGACCTTTGAAGCAAAGGTGCCGCCGGCCATCTTCATCATGGTGCGCCCAATCACATTTTCGTCCTGTGTCACCAGCAAAGCCGCGCGGTCACATGACAACTCTGCGCGCCGGGCCCAGGCCAGCAGCGCCGCACGCATGGAGAGCGTCAGCAATTCCTTGACGATGTAAACCAGTGGCGATGCCAAAACTGCGGCCGTAGCCAGAAATTCAATCAGGCGCGCGGCGGTCAAATAGAGTACATGCTCCGCGTGTATGTGCCCCACTTCATGGGCCACGACTGCGAGCACTTCTTCATCCGTCAGGCGCTCGAGCAGTTGCGAGTAGAGCACAATCACGGGGCGTTCAACGCCGCCCGTGAATGCATTTACGATTGGGCTCTGCTGCACAAATAACTCGGGCATATCTACGCCGAGAGTCGTGCAGGCGATCTGTAACTTAGCGTAAAGATCCGGACACTGTTTGGGTGTGACCTTCACGGCGCTGGCGGTGAAGATAACGCGGATGGCCGATTCGCCGGTGACTACCAGCAATTTCTTCAGTGCGGAATCAATACCTGGAATCGATTTTAATGCCGCCAGAGCGCGGCTGTCCGCGGGATGCACGTATTGTTTTTTGTCCAGGTGGGCAAACTTTTTGTGCGGCGCGTCGGAGAGTAACAGATGGCAGCGGCCGCAGCGTGCTTCGGCACTTTCAACCAGTCGGATTTGATTACGCTGGCCGCAATAGCGGCAGCGGATCGAATCGGCGCCGTCAATGATTGAATTTGTGTCTTCTTTAGCCAAGGACCTGCTTCCTCACGATTATTTCAGTTGGTTGGAGTATCGAATATTCCCACTCGCCCGGCAAGTGCCTTACCAGGGATTTGCCTGGGACCCCTGGACCGCACGCTTCCAGCGTGCTGCATCATTCATAAATGGCGTCACCAAGTGGATAGGGCACCTTGCCGAGAGATCGGTACGCTGGAAGGTGCGGTCCCAGGCTCGGTCCCAGGATCAGTCCCAGGCTCTAGTGTTTGAAGTGACGAATGCCGGTGAACACCAGCGCCAGGCCGTGCTCATCTGCGGCTGCTATCACTTCGGCATCTTTGACGGATCCGCCCGGCTCGATCACTGCAGTGATGCCATGGTTCGCCGCCTCGTCAATGCCGTCACGAAAGGGAAAGAACGCGTCGGAGGCAATCACGGAACCGGCCACCGGCAGTTGCGCTCGCATGGCGCCCAATTTAACTGAGTCGATCCGCGACATCTGGCCGGCGCCGACACCCACAGTCTGGCCAGCGCGCGCGTACACAATCGCATTGGACTTGGTGTGTTTGCAGACGGTCCAGGCGAAAAGCAGGGCCGCGATTTCTGCCTCGGTTGGCTGACGCTTGCTGACAACTTTGAGGTCACTGTGTGAGAGACGATGATGGTCGCGTGTTTGGGCCAGCATGCCGCCGCTTATCTGTTTATATTCGAGACCCTGGTCGGCAGGGCCCCGCGCACCACGCAGCACTCGCAGATTTTTTTTGGTCCTCAGGATATCCAGAGCTGCCTCATCGTATTCGCTCGCGATAACTACTTCGGTGAAAATCTCAATCACACTGCGAGCGGCCGTCTCATCAACAGCACAATTGAAAGCCACTATGCCGCCAAACGCTGAGACAGGGTCGGTGGCCAGCGCCTTTCGATAGGCCTCGTTAGCAGTAGCCCCAAACGCAGCTCCGGCCGGATTCGTATGTTTAATAATGGCGCAGGCGGTCTCTGAAAAATCACACACCAGCTGCCACGCAGCGTCTGCGTCAACGTAGTTGTTGAATGACATTTCCTTGCCCGAGAGCAACTGTGCTGCTGCGATTCCTGATTGCTCGGCAGTTGTATACAAGGCGGCTTGCTGATGTGGATTCTCGCCATAGCGAAGATCGGCTTGCTTGGCCAGACTGAAACACAACGGATCTTGAAAATTGTCTGACAGTTCGGCTTGTGCCGTCTTAGTAGAATCAGACTCCTTGGAGGTTTCGCGCCCAGCATGTGAATTGAGATAGTCAAATACAATCGCGTCGTAACTTGAGGTTCGCTCGAAGGCCGAGATTGCCAATCTCGACCTGGTCGAAAGTGAAAGGGAACCGTCGCTGTCTTTCATCTCGGCGGTTAATTCGGGATAACTGGAGGGTGAGACCACCACCGCTACGTCCTGAAAATTCTTGGCCGCCGATCTAATCATCGCCGGCCCTCCGATATCGATTTGCTCGATGGCTTCCGCCAGCGTCACAGCCGCGCGAGCCACCGTCTCTTCAAACGGATAAAGATTAATGACCACCATATCGATAGCCTGCATGCCGTGAGTTTCCATCGCCGCGCGATGTTCAGGATTGTCACGCAAGGCCAGCAGGGCGCCATGGATCCGCGGATGCAGAGTCTTGATGCGGCCGTCCATCATTTCAGAAAAGCCCGTGATCTCTGACACATCGCGAACTTCCAGACCCGTAGCTCGCAAAGCGCTTGCCGTTCCCCCGGTACTGATGAGTTCAACGTTGAAAGCCTGCAGCTCGCGGGCGAATTCGACGATTCCGGTTTTGTCGGAAACACTAAGCAAGGCTCGTTTAATTCGGCGCAGACCGCGTTTGTTTTCTTCAATCATTTGCTGGCTATAACGTCCCTGAAATTAATTAAAGCTAGTAGAACAAAATTTATCTACTTTGCATATTCGCAGCGCCGCGGCGAAAGTCCACAAAGAATTTATGGGTTCGCGAATAGCGCTGACCATTCACCGAATACTCAATACCCGGCGGTACGAGAGCCAGCGAGAAAGACTCACGCTTATCCGGGCGGTCATGTGGTCCGATGTAAAAGCCGAGCAGGTATTGGCTCTTGAGATCTTCTTCGATGGCGTGGAATACAGGGGACAGGTCTACATTCGCCGGCGCCAGCGCAGACTTGCCATTGCCAACTAGAAAATACCGCCCACCGGTTTTGTCACCCAACTCTCGAAAGCCTTTCGCTGGGGTCCTCACCTCCAATCGCCCATCGCGCGGTTCGAACAGCGGAAGATGAATCATGTAGAAGGAGACGTGTTTCGCAAGCGCAAGCTGGATTACCGAGCTGGCTGTGACGGTGCTCGCGGTGTCCAGCCCATCACTGATAAGGACCACGATTCGCCGTTCGGCCGGATTGCGCTGGCGCGTTTCGAAAGCGTCTACCGCAGCCTTGGCCGCGTCGAAAATGGCCGTGCGTTGGTCAGTCGTTGCGGAGAATCTAAAAGCGTCTTGCGCGGCTGAGGTTTCAGTATTGAACGCCGCGACCAGCGCCGGTTTCTGTGCGAAGCGGAGTACGCCAATGCTCGAACGTTGGCTGAAGCGGCCGAACAGAGCGAGCGCCGCTTCCTGCTGTTGTGAAATGATATCGCGCACGCTGCCGGAACGATCCAGCGCAAACAAAAGTGCGACGTGATCGGCTCCCGGGAGGAAATACAGCCCGGTGGTTACTTTGTTTGGATCTCTTAACGACAGGTTTGCTGCGGTCAACCCTGGCACAGCCAGCCCATGCTTGTTTCTCACGCGAACTGGAAACAGCAAAAGGTCTGTGCTGACTTTAACGATATCCTCGTCGGGTGGCTGCGTTTGGGAATTAGCACTGGAAGGCAAGACGATGAGAAACAGGAAGAAGAATAAGAGCGCTCGGCGATTGGTCCAGCAGAGACGAGAGAGAAAAGTTCTTGATCTAAGCGGTGAGTAGGTTAGAGGTGATTCCGCCTTCGAGAGCATTCCCCTGGTCTGGCTCAAATAAAAAATCGTCCTAGCAGGATGATGCTCAGGACTAGCAAAACGGTAATGACGATAATCTTGACCAGAGTCACAGGTGGTTCCTCGTGGAGGTCCAGGTTGAGCGAGTTCATTAACGAAACGACGTTATTTTAGAAGCGCAGTGCTCAAGCTGTCAACGAAAGCGCATCATTTCGAGTTCGCGGGACTATGCGCTGGTCCGCAGGTGTTCACTGGACTTGGGAAGATGAGCAGCCGAGCGCATGACGAAAGGCATTGCGGGCCGGACGGCACATGGCTTACGGTACGAATGTGTCTACCCTGTTCCGATACTTTCCTAAATGCAGACGTGAGAGGCGCACCATCCTTCATGTCGTATTTTTCCTGGCGTTATTCTTCCTGAGCGGTTTTCAAGTTCAGGGCCAGTCGTTAACCGCGCATCTCACGGTGGTGAGTCAGAACGATGTGGCGCGGGTCAGAATCGAAGGTACATTCGCGGGCGGATCTACCACGTGGTCGTTTCCGAACAGTTACGGTCGCGTGATTGGGCTGGGGGCGAGAATTAAGAATCTTGTGCTGAGCGATGAGTTCGGCGCCCAGTTGGCAACACGAAGCGTGGGGCCTGGAGAATACAAGGCTGAGCGCCCTGCAACGCACTTCACTTATGAAGTCGAACTTCGACAACCGTTCAACCCTGCTGATGCTTCACACGTTTCCACTCTGAATAGTGAATACGGTTATTTGATGCTGGCAGATCTGCTGCCCTCGCTCCCTGGCAAGGAAGTGCATGTTTCAGTAACCGGACCATGGGGTTGGAGTGTCAGAACGAGCTTCGTACTTGATGGCGATGGTTTCTATGATTTGTCCGATCGCTCTACCGGAGTTTTTTTCCTCGCCCGCGACTTGAGAGAGAAGCGTCAGGAGGCAGGGCCGGCTGAATTGTTATTTGTCACTGCCGGCGAATGGCCATTTGCTCCGGGTGCTGTCACAAAGATCGCCGGGAAGATTGTCGCAGACTACAGACGGCGGATGGGTTATCAACCGAAAGGAAGATTAATGTTGATGCTCGCGCCCTTGCCCGGTACGGTTGGCGCGGAGCGATGGAGCGCTGAGACGCGTGGTTCCAGCATTGTTCTCCTGATGGGCAGGCAGGCAACGGCAAAGTCTTTGCTTGGACAATTGAGCGTCGTGCTCAGCCACGAAGCCTTTCATCTCTGGGTGCCCAACTCGCTCGCGTTGGAAGGTGATTACGACTGGTTCTTTGAGGGATTCACGCTTTACCAGGCACTGCGTTGTGCGGTGCGCCTGGGCTTCATTGACTTTCAGGAATACCTCGATACTCTGGCGAGAGTTTATGTCTCTTACCGAGCAACTGGAGAGCTTGACGGGGTGTCTCTGCTCGAAGCCTCGCGCCGGCGATGGACTAGCGGGTCGTCTCTGGTATATGACAAGGGAATGCTGTTGGCGTTCCTCTATGATTTGCAGACGAGGAAGGCGAGCGCAAATCGCCTTACGATTGACGACGTTTATCAGGATCTGTTTCGGCGTTTTCCAACTGGGTCCGCTCCGGTTGACGGCAACGTGGCTCTGATTTCGGCGCTTGCGCGACAGGTTAAAAACGAACAGTTCAGCCCAGACTACATTCAAGGCGCGGTTTCGATTAACCTTGAGGCCGTGTTGCCCGATTACGGCTTTCGCGTGATCAACGCGGGGAATAAAATTCACCTGCAGGTTGCCGAGTCTTTGACGTCTTCCCAGCGCGCAATGCTGACATCGCTTGGATACCGCAAGTGAGAAGGGCCCAGGCACTTCACCCTCAAGGACGGAATCAATTAAGATACTCAGAAGTCTATGAATAAAAACCAGAAGAAAACAGGTTCGCGAGCTCTGCTTCCTTTGCTTTTGCTTTCTGTTAGCGTAATCAGCGGCTGCAATACGCTCGCGCAGAAGAGTAATTCCGGCGTAGTGGTGGCACGGCGCGCTGAGATTCGCAGTTCAACCGCCGTGGTGGCGGCGAAACTGCTCGAAGTCAACCGGGGTGATGAAGTGGAGATTTTGGAGACAACAGACGTTGTCGATCCTACTGATAACTCCCGGAAGGAGCGTTGGCTCCGGGTCAGGGCTTCTGACGAAGAAAACACTGAGGGCTGGATCGAATCCCGCAACGTGATGCCGAGCGACGTCCATGAGAGCGCAAGCAAACTGGCTGCTGAAGATAAGGGCATACCTTCGCAGGCAGCGGGCCAACTCCGAGCCAGCTCAAATCTTCGGCTGACACCCGATCGCAGTGTCAATGACAACATCATCATGCGTCTGGATAGCGGCTCCAGTTTTGAGATCACCGGGTGGAAACGTGTGCCTAAGCCCAAAGCGTCGGAAAACATAGAGAGCGACGTGGCGCCAAAGGCTGGCAGCGCTCCACAAGCAGCACAAAAGAACAACAAGAACGGCGATGAAGAAAAGGAACCCGAAGAGACCAATGAGCTTTGGTACAAAGTGCGCTTGCCGCCGGCAATTTCACCCGCTCCCGCAGGCTGGATTTACGGCAAGCAGGTTGAGCTGATGGTACCGAGTGACATTATTTTCTATCGTACCGGACGCGAATTTGTGGCCTGGCAACGACTTGACGGCGAAAACAGCAGTTCGGAATCAACCGGAAAAAACAAAGATGTCAGACCGGGTAGTTGGGTGATTCTTGAGAAGAGTAGTTCAGACCAGCCACACACCGTGGATGAACCCGATTTTGATCGTATTTATGTGCTTGGCTACGACAAACGAGACCAGGAACACTATACGGCGTATCGCAGTCCTGACTTGAAAGGCTACCTTCCTTGTCGGGTTGAAGGAACCGGAGAGAATAAGACCTTTACAATTCGCGTTTTGGATGAAAACGGACAGGTGAAAGATGTGCAATACAGTATCTATAAAGACGCGCGAGGATATGTGAAGGTTACGGCGCCGGGCGGCGCACCCAAAGAAAAGAAGCGGAAGTAGAGCTATGACCTTGCCCACCATCGTTGGCATCGGTGGCTTTACATCGAATACAGGCAAGACAAGCTTGTTATGCGAGCTGCTGAAATTGTTTCCCGGATGGGAGGCAATCAAGACGACGCGCGGGCATTATCGTTCCTGCGGTAAGGATCCGCATTCGTGTTGTGTGAGCGATTTGCTGGGTGAAGAGGCGCTGATCCGCACGGGAAGGGAAGAGACCTACGCCGTAGGAAAGGATTCGGGTCGCTATTGGGACGCTGGCGCCGTCAATGTTCACTGGGTCATTGCGACTGAAGACCAGGTTTCGACAGGAATCAGAAAGGCCCTGCAGCGAGTTACCGCTGAGGGGGTGTTCGTTGAGGGCAATTCTTTCTCGAAATTTGTGGATGTGGATTTGATGATCATGGTAGCCCGTGCTGCAAACTTTCAGATTAAAGGCTCAGCTCGAGAAGCTATAACGAGAGTCTCGGCACTCTATCTGACAGGCGAAAATAATTTAGAGGCAAACGTGTCCGAGCAACTGCAATTCAGACAGGGTTTCAATCGCTTCGGATTACCTCAGGCGGCATCATCCGTTCCCATCTACACGAGCTCGCGCCTGGCCCAACTCGCACAACAGGTTCAATTCGCCCGCAGTTGGCCAAAGGGTTGATCTCGATGAACCCGTTGTTGCAATTTGCTGAGCGGCGGCAGTCTGGTTGGTGCATTTTCACTGTTGATTTGGCTGATATTTATCAGCAAAAAGATTATTGGGAATGCAGTGTAAAGAATTTGTGAGGGGCCAGTTGACAATTGGAAGGATCTGTCTATAATGCCCATTCGCTCTTGGGCGGGGATTGACAGTCAGGGAATAAAAAGGCATTTGGAATGCCGCTTTTCTCTTTTGAATTTCTGTTGAGAAAGGCGGCCTTTTTGTCGGCGGGAAACAATGTCTCGCAAACAGGAAAGCTGGCTTGACAGAGAGAAACCAATAGGTTAATCTCCCCGTTTGCTTAGGGCGAGTTTAGGTCGTCAGTACGGCAATCCAATACAAATTGGAATCGATGTTTGAAAACTAGATAGAGCGTGTCCATATCAATGAACTTTGGGGGTCAAACGCTGAGCGATAAAGCTCGGCGCAAAACTCTTCAAAGAAGAGTCATTATCGGATACTGAACAACACACCAGTACGAGATGATGTTCCAGAGAACAAATTCTAACGAGAGTTTGATCCTGGCTCAGAATCAACGCTGGCGGCGTGCCTCAGACATGCAAGTCGAACGCGAAATTTCCCTTCGGGGAGAAAGTAGAGTGGCGTCCGGGTGAGTAACACGTAGGTAATCTACCTTTGGGTGGGGAATAACAACCGGAAACGGTTGCTAATACCGCATAATGCAGCGGCATCACATGATGACAGTTGTTAACGCGGGGGATCGCAAGACCTCGCGCCTAGAGAGGAGCCTGCGGCGGATTAGCTAGTTGGTAGGGTAACGGCCTACCAAGGCAACGATCCGTAGCCGGCCTGAGAGGGCGGTCGGCCACACTGACACTGAAATACGGGTCAGACTCCTACGGGAGGCAGCAGTCGGGAATTTTGGGCAATGGGCGAAAGCCTGACCCAGCAACGCCGCGTGAAGGATGAAATCCCTCGGGATGTAAACTTCGCAAGAACGGGAAGAATA
>JBBRYS010000008.1:0-260484 GCA_038237475.1 Pyrinomonadales bacterium
CAGGTACGAAAGTAGGAGTTAGTGATCCGGCGGTTCTGTATGGAAGGGCCGTCGCTCAACGGATAAAAGGTACGCCGGGGATAACAGGCTGATCCTGCCCAAGAGTTCACATCGACGGCAGGGTTTGGCACCTCGATGTCGGCTCATCGCATCCTGGGGCTGAAGAAGGTCCCAAGGGTTTGGCTGTTCGCCAATTAAAGCGGTACGTGAGCTGGGTTTAGAACGTCGCGAGACAGTTCGGTCCCTATCTGGTGTGGGCGGAGCAGAATTGAGGGAATCTGTCCTTAGTACGAGAGGACCGGGATGGATCGACCTCTAGTGTACGAGTTATGGCGCCAGCCGTAGCGCTCGGTAGCTATGTTGAGCATGGATAAACGCTGAATGCATCTAAGCGTGAAGCCAGACCCAAGATTAATTCTGCCAGTGAGACTCCTTGTAGACCACGAGGTTGATAGGCTGGAGATGTAAGTGCAGTAATGTGCTCAGTTGACCAGTACTAATCAGTCCCTTGGCTTGACCATAAAATTTACTCAAGCAACATGCTTCGCGCTTGCGCGAACTTGCCCCAAGGAAAAAAAAGCAAACATTCACTATTCGATTCTTTAAGATCTTTTATTTTGTTCTTTGACCTTCGTACTTTGAACTTTGCGACTTGAAGCGCCACCTGGTGGTGGAAATACAAGTGCAAAGCACTAAGTACCAAGTACAAAGTACCGAGTACAGAGTTCGAGATTCCAAATCAATGATTTGAATCTCCATCAGTTTTCCGGTGATTTTGTCGGCAGGGTCACACCCGTTCCCATCCCGAACACGGAAGTTAAGCCTGCTGGAGCCGATGGTACTGCACGGGTAACTGTGTGGGAGAGTAGGAAGTCGCCGGGATTATTAAATGAAGCCCGCTCAGTGTTAAGCTGAGCGGGCTTTTTCGATTTCAGATCTCTGATTTCAGATCGCGTTTTTGAAGTTTGGCCGGAAATCTGAGGTTTGCTGCTAACTGTGTCCTTCAATACTTACTTTCGCGCCTCCTCGTACGCCATGGTCGCTGTCGCGACCCTGGCGCTCGTCTGGGCCGGAGCTCTGCATTGGAGTTTGGGACTCACCTTTGCCGCGGCTGCCTTGCTCTCCTGGCAGCTCGAAGGCAGTAGATGGCAACTCTCCGAGCGGAGCGGGTTGATTCTGGTCCTGCTGGCTATCCCCATCTTTTATCTCGACTGGTCCTATCAGTCTGCGTTGGCTCTGGCAGCTATCAGCGACCTTCATACCAATGCGCTCGTGAGCGCCATCGCTCACCTGATTGTTGTCCTGTCGGCGATCAAATTGCTGCAGGTAAAGTCGGATCGAGATTGGGTGTTTCTCTATCTCATTTCTTTTTTCGAAGTCCTGCTCGCGGCCGGTTTAAGTCTCAGTCCGGTCTTTTTGGCTTCGCTCACGATTTACATGGTGTCGAGTATCTCTACCGTGGTCGCATTTGAGATCCGAAAAGCCAGAAGAGGTCTCAAGCCGGTTGCCGTGCGCCTGCTGGCTGCTCATGAGTCACCCCGCCACCGCCGGCGGGCCCAGCGAAAGACTGCACGCAATTCGGAAACGCGAAGCCTGCCAGTGCTGTCGATAGTCTTTCTAATCCTAATCGCTGCCTTATCGTTACCTTTGTTTTTAGTGGCGCCGCGAGCCGGAGCGGCCGCCTTTACGAGACGCGGCTCTGGGCTTACGAATTTCATTGGTTTCTCGGAGAACGTTCAGCTCGGTGAGTTAGGGACTCTAAAAGAGAATGATCAGATCGTGATGCATGTACGCGTCGACGATCTGCCGGGAACTGCGGGCCGGGAGCTAAAATGGCGCGGCGTTGCGCTGGACGAATTCACGGGGCGCGGCTGGAAAAAATCGATTGAGGCGCGCCGATCGGAAAAACGAATCGAAGAACGTTGTGACAATGGAAATGACCCCGCGCGAGCCGGCTGCGGTGTTTTTCCTCTCGACACCACCGAGGCGCTACATCGACTGACCGTGCAGACAATTTTTCTTGAACCAATGGATGCGGCGGTGATATTTGCGGCGCCACGTGCGGTCGCCGTCCAGGGGCCATTTCCATTTCTGCGGATGGACAGCGAAGGCTCCATTCAGACTCGCCGCCACGAACTCGAGCGCTTGATTTACAGAGCAGTCTCGGATACCACTGCTCCGAATCCCGAAGTGCTGCGCCGGGAGGGTCAGCCTTATCCCGCATCTTCTTTCCACTACCTGCAGTTGCCGGCGCCACTTGATCAGCGTATTCCGGAGTTGGCCGGCAGAATTATCCAAAAGGAAAATGCGCGCAACAGCTACGATGCAGCCCGAGCAATTGAATCTGCGCTGCGCAACGATTACGGCTACTCACTAGAGATGAAAGCCACGGGTTCGGATCCGCTGGCGGATTTTCTCTTCAATGTCCGTGAGGGACATTGTGAGTATTTTTCAACCGCGATGACGGTGATGCTGCGCACTCAAGGAATTCCGGCCCGGGTGGTCAACGGTTTTCTGACTGGTGAATACAATCCGGCGGCTGCAGCCTACACCGTCAGGCAGAGTGACGCCCATTCGTGGGTCGAGGTTTATTTCCCGACGACGAAAACCTGGGTGACATTCGATCCGACGCCAGCTGCCGGCCGGACGGCTTCGGAACACACGGGTCTGGCAGGACTGCTGGGCAAATATGCAGAAGCCTTTGAGCTGATGTGGTTTCAGTATGTCATTGGTTATGACAAGCAGGAACAACGGTCTCTCGCCACGTCACTAAACAGTCGGCTCTTCAAGTACCGGCATTCCCTGACGGCGGAAGTTGCGGCAATAAAAAAGCTATCGCCGATGCTCTGGCGAAAAGCTTTGCTCCTGACGTTGGGTGTAGCCGGAGTATCGCTGCTGATCCTCTTGTTCCGGCGGATGCGCCATTTTGGTTGGCGTCGAGCATTCCGCAGCACGCGTGCACCTGAGACCCAGGCGATGTCAAGCGTGGAGTTTTATGAGCGGCTCACACGATTGTTAGCGGCCAGAGGGCTGAAACGCGCCGACGATCAAACTCCCCTCGAGTTTGCTTCCCGGCTCGGTTGGCAGGAAGTCATTCCTCTCACACAGGCGTACAATCAGGTGCGTTACGGTGCGGGCAAATTGTCAGCGACAGAATTGAAGAGGGTCGAGATCCTCCTCTCTGGCCTGGAAGCCACCCTCTCGGAAGAGAGTAAGACGGAAGCCGGATCCTAATGCCGTTGGCCGGCAAAAAGTTTTTGACGGAAATAATTTTAGATAGTAATTGATTGAGTATTAAATGAAGAAAATTGGATTTATCAGCCTTGGCTGCCCCAAGAATCTCGTCGACAGCGAAGTGATGATGGGTCAGCTCAAAAATAAAGGATTTGAAATCACGGCGGATGCTGCGGAAGCCGACACCGTTGTGGTCAATACCTGCGGCTTTATCGCCTCCGCCAAGCAAGAGTCGATAGATGCGATTCTCGAAGCTGCGCGTCTGAAGATCGACGGAAAGGCAACTCGCCTGATCGTTGCCGGGTGTCTGGTTGAGCGGTACCGGGATGAGTTGAGCGCCGGGATGCCGGAGGTTGATGCCTTCATCGGCACCAGTCAGATCAATGACATCCTGACGGTTTGTGATCCGGACACCAACACCCGCGCGCTGCCGGTTGTTTCATTGGGCCACCAGAGTGCCATCTATCTCTACGATGAGTCCACGCCGAGAGTGCTGGCGACGCCGGGTCATTATGCATTCATCAAGATTGCCGAAGGTTGCGATCGTCCCTGTGCGTTCTGCTTCATTCCTCAAATGCGCGGCCATTTTCGCAGTCGCCGCTTCGGCTCGATCGTGGCCGAAGCCCAGCAACTCGCCGCAGAGGGTATTCGCGAATTGATTCTCGTGGCCCAGGATTCTTCGCGTTATGGTGAAGATCTTGGTAAGGAGGATGCCCTCGCCCATCTGCTGCGTGAACTCTCTCATACCGCTGGCATCGAGTGGGTGCGCGTGATGTATACCTACCCGACGCACATTAGCGATGCCTTTCTCGACGTGCTCGCGACCGAGCCCAAGGCCGTAAAGTATCTCGACATGCCTTTGCAGCACGCGTCGCAAAACATTTTGAAATTAATGAAGCGTGGCGGTAATCGCGCCAGCCTGGAACGCTTGATCAGGCGCGTGCGAGAGCGCGTACCCGGCATTGGGGTGCGCACCACATTCATCACAGGGTTTCCCGGTGAGACAGAAGCTGACTTTGAAGAGTTGCTTACCTTTGTAAAAAACGTCGAATTCGATCGAGTGGGTGTGTTCGCCTATTCGGACGAAGAAGGGACGGCCGCTTACGAATTGCCCGACAAGGTTGAGCCTCGAGTCGCGGAACGGCGGCGCAAGCAGTTGATGAAAGAACAGGCGCGTATCTCTAAGAAAAGAAATAAACAGCGCGTAGGCGAGACGGTCGCTGTGCTTTTTGAGGGTGAAGCAAAGGAAAGCGAACTCTTATGGCAGGGACGATTGGAAACTCAGGCACCTGATATCGATGGCTGCGTGCTAATAAATGATGCGCCTGATGGAGTGCTGCCGGTCCCTGGCGACATGGTCAACGTGCTGATTACCGGCGCTCAGGAATACGATCTCGTGGGCCGCATCGTCTAATAGCACGGGCTGAAGGTTATCGAATCAATCGAGTTGTCGCGGACCGAATCCGTCAATGGCCAACCAAGAATCAAGCAGCGACTTCAATTTCCGAGGGACTCAGCCCGAGTCTCTTCGCATCGCGCGAAAGCCCCATTCAGGAAAAGACTATCTCGCACTCGCCGTCGCTACCTGTGGCGTGGGTTATTTGCCGATTGCTCCCGGTACCTGGGGATCGCTCGTCGGAGTCGGTATCTACCTGCTGATACGGCTGCTGACCTTTCGCTTCATAGACATGATGACCCGGGAAAACAGCGTGCTGTTTCTTTTTCCCTGGTCAATTTTTATTGCCGTCGAGTTGGTTGTGATCACACTCGTTAGCCTGGTTGGGATCTGGGCCGCTTCGCGCACTGAAAAGCTTTCGGCCAAAAAAGATCCGGGCAAGGTTGTGGTCGATGAAGTAGCCGGACAGCTAATCGCGTTGCTGCCTGTCCTACCATTCGCGCCCGGATGGCTCAGTATCCTCGCCGCTTTTCTCTTGTTCCGCTTTTTCGATATCGTCAAGCCTTATCCTGCCCGCCGGCTTGAGAATCTGGAGGCTGGTCTGGGCATCATGAGCGACGATCTGGTTGCCGGTGCTTATGCTGCGGTGGCGACCTCCGTTATCATTGCCATCGGTCTGTTGGTTATTAACTAAAGGGGAGCAGAATGGAAGAAGAAATGAAGCAGGGTTCAGAGCCAAAGACGCCGGCCGGATCTTCGACCGAAGCAACCAGCAAAAAGACGCTCAAGGATATCGAAGAGACACAGAAAGATTCAGGCCCCACCGCAGGCGATAGCGAACTGCCAGATCCGGACGGAGCCTTCGACTCACCCGGCGACGAAAGCGACGCCGGACAGATTTAGGAGAACAAGCGATCTTGGGCGGCAGTGTCGAAGTAACCAGCGGGATTTATCCTGAGGAGGAAGAACTCCTGTGTTTAACCTGGTAGACCAGCGCGTTTCCCATGTAGCCTGCGTGGATGCTTCATCACCTGGCCTTCATTCTCTTCCTTGGTTCCTTCTTGCCGATCCAACCGCGTTTCCAGAATAGTCCAAGCATCGCGAGCGCCACCACCAGCATGATGATCCAGACAGTGTAATACCCGTAGCGTGAGTGCAACTCAGGCATGTTGTCAAAGTTCATGCCGTACACCCCAGCGATAAACGTTAACGGCAACATGATGGCGGAAAAGATCGTGAGCACCTTCATGATCTCGTTGAGGCGGTTTGATACGACGGAGAGATACGCTTCCAACGATCCGCTGATTAGATCGCGATAACTTTCTGCCAGGTCGGTAACGCGCACCAGGTGATCATAAATGTCGCGATAAAAGGGAAGCACCGGTCCGCTGATAAGCTGGAATTGGCCGTGGCTGATGCGATAAAGGACTTCGAGTTGCTTGGATGATATGCGTCGCAGGCGCAACACGCTGCGTTTCAAGCTGAGGATCTCTTCGAGAATGGCATCGTTGGGACGGTGCAGCGTAAAAATGTCGTCTTCCAGATTGTTGATTCGTTCGTCAAAGTCATCCATTACGGGCAGGTAGTCGTCCACGATGCCGTCGATGATCGAGTGCAGCAGTGTTGATGCGCCCCGCTGGCACAAAACCGGGCTCGAGCAGATCATCTGCTTTACTTTGTCGAGGCTACCAAATTTGTGATGGTGGTAAGTGACTACATAATTTGGACCGAGGAAACCATCTAATTCCACCGTATTGAATCTCTCTGAGGTGGTATCAGTGCGGACTGCGTGAACGATAAAGTAAATATAGTCGGGAAATTCTTCGACCTTGGGATGGTGGCGGTTGGCGCGGCAATCTTCAACTGTCAGCGGATGAAAGTGGAATGTATTCAGCAGCACCTGGTCGTCAGCCTCCGACGGCGTTTCCATATCCACCCAAAACATTAAGCTCTGGTCAGCCATCAGGGCCGGAATTTGATCAACATTGAGGCCCTCTTCGACCTCACTGGCGCCTTCTCGATAAACGAAAATATCCAAGCTTGCCCCCTGATTGCACGAAGTTTGAATTGAAGAAAACTCAGATCGTAACAAGTCACCAGTTTCGCTAATTCAAGTGCCGATCCGGTTCAGTCGTTGGAGACCCACTCCAAAAATAAATTTGCCGAGGCCGGCGTCGGTCAATCCCGGAAAGCTGAACTTTTGACGGATGGGACTCTTAACACACGACCCACCTCGAGGCAAGCTTATTGTTTTTTATGCGGGAGAAGGACCCTGAAGTCGGTACTCCGAGCGAGTGTTGACAGAGTGGATTGAAGAGGGGGGATCGGAAGAAGGCGCGAGCTCAGGGCTGGGCAAATCTTGCAGGAGGTTGGGCAGCCACCGTAGTGGCTGCCCCCTTTCCCAGGCTATTCAGGTTGCATACTTGAAGTGTTGTCGCCCAGTAAAAATCCATCACCGACCAGGACTCCATCACCTACCAATACACCGTCTCCTACCAGCACGCCGTCGCCAAGGATGACTCCGTCACCGACTAGTACACCGTCACCCAGTAACACGCCGCTGCAGAAGAGCGAACCGTCAGAGACCAACACGCCGGAGTTCTTAATGGCGCCACTGTAAAGGTTCACGCCACTGGAGGTCATCGTCAGCGAGCGTGTCAGCACCCCGCTAAGCATCGAGGTGGCGTCGCCCACCAGGACTCCATTGCCGTAGACCGCCTGCCACTTGGTCATCAAGTTGTCACCATAAAGAAATCCGAAGTTCGTGACCACACCTTTGCCCCAGTAAAAAGTTTCTCCATTGATGACGCTGGCTTGCGGACTGGGCAAAGCGCCCGTCAGCATGGCCGCGCCATTGGTCAGAGTTGAAGCGTTGGATTTGACGAGCAGTGCGATTTTTACTGCACCATCTATGTTAAGCAATCCCGCTCCCTGCTCGAGAGTGTTGAAACCCTGGAGCGGCTGCGCGGAGTACATCAGGATAGCCTTGACTAGATTTGGTGTCAGGTTCGGATTGGCCTGCAGCAAGAGCGCTGCTGCACCGGCCACAACCGGCGCCGCCATCGAAGTCCCGCTGAGATACATCAACTTAACGTTGGAGTTGGCGGTGGGATTCACTTCCAAAGACGGGTTTTGGCTGACGATCAGATTAGTGCCGCCATTTGAGAAAGAGCGGGCGGCGATCAGCTTGTTGCCCGGAGCCACAAGATCAGGTTTGATCAGATTGTCGTAGCGTTTGACACCACTTGCATCAGTGATATAGCCGCGCGTCGGACCACGTGAGCTGTAGGTGGCTATGGAATCATCTGAACGGGAATCTGTGCCGAAGGTATTAGCGGCGCCCACGGTGATTACCGATGGTTCAATTCCCGGCGAACCGATACCGCCGTAAACTTTGCCTCCATTGGCGTCTTTGCCGTTGTTTCCGGCGGAAGCAACCACAACTATTCCCGCATTAACAGCGCGGCGTGCCGCCTGGCAAAGTGGATCATTGACGTAGCTGTCTTTCGTCAGTGTGGCGATACTCAAGTTCATCACCCGGATGTTATGGGTCGCTTTGTTGGCAATGGTCCAATCGATTGCCGCGATGGCGTCGCTGACGGATCCGGTACCATCAGCTTTCAAAACCCGCAGATTGAGTAACCTTGCCTGCGGCGCGATACCGCGATACTTGGTAGAGAAAAAAGGCGATTGCGCACTATCGCCATTGATCAGCGAGGCGACGTGGGTTCCGTGTCCGTAATCGTCTCGGGTCGCGCTTACGCCTGTGAAATTCTTGGTGAAAACTACGCCGGAATGGGATGAAGCAGCGTCTTCCAGTTTATGGTAAGTATCAATGCCACTGTCCAGCACAGCAACGCCGATGCCGGCGCCGTCGAGCGTGGTTCCGGGAACCAAACTGCGTACCTGCAGGGCACCGGTAGTGCTTTCCAGACGTCCGGTTCCAGCGATAGGTCGGTCGGGGCTGATGTAGGCGACATCGTTATCGTATTCCAATTCGCGAATACGTGAGAGAGGTAGTTCGGCACTGACCAACCCGACATTACTGTACATCTGTCTCAGTTGCCCACTATGGCCCGCCAGTTTGGTCGCAAACTCAGCCCGCACGGAGTCGTTCACCATGATGCCGCGGGAGCTCGCGCTCATGCCGCCGCTTCTGGTTTGGACGCTGAGTTTGTTATCGCTGAGACGAATGATCACCCGAGCCATCTTGTCCATTCGCCGGTTGGAGGACGCCCTGTCGGCGCTCAGTTCCAGATCGGGAGAAAGCTTATGTTGCCATGACCCTCCAACCTGAATCACTTTCTTTAATAAGGCCATGTCCTGGGGCCTATCAGTGGAGTCCTCGTCGCTTTTCTGCCTTAGCCTGGACTGCGCGAGCGCCCCGAGCGGGGCAAGCTGCAACAGCAACAGAGCGGTCAGCAGCGAAGCAAATTGTTTTTTTAATCTGGTAACGAGTGTCATGCGAATCGTCTCTCCTAAAATTTACTTTTGCTTCTCGCTTCACAGAACGAGTGAGAAGCCGGGCACAGACCACTTGGCAAGGGGCGTACCACCCGGGAATATTTGCCCCGGCCTAACGATTTTGCGGAATTTCGTCCCCTGACAGAGATCAGAAGTCAGAATGCAAGCCTGCGCGAGTCAGTCTGAATGGGCTTTGACCGAGGGATTCACGATCCTGACCAGCACCGAAGATTATCCGTTGGGCGATCCCGCGTAGGGACTGCTCGACGAACCTGGGACTGGCTGCTACGATAACCGCGTTCCAACAGCCCAGCAGTATTCGCAGAGAAATTGCAGCCGCTCACGTGCTCTGATGTCGAGATATTCAAAAGCCCAATCAAAAATATTTGTTGCTGACGATGTGAGTGATGCCGGACTTGAACCTTTGCAGCGCGCCGGTTTCATTGTCGAAAAGCGCACGAAACTCTCGCCTGCCGAACTGGGAGCGGCGCTCGCGGATTGCGAAGGCCTGGTTGTGCGTAGCGAAACCAAAGTCACCGCGGCCTTGATGGACCAGGTCCCAAGCCTCCGCGTCGTGGGGCGAGCTGGTGTCGGAGTGGACAATATTGATGTGCCGGCAGCGACTGCGCGAGGCATCGTGGTCATGAATGCTCCTGACGGCAACACGATCACGACGGCAGAACACACCATTGCTTTGTTGGTGGCGCTGGCTCGCAATGTGCCGCAGGCCAACAGCAGCTTGAAGGCAGGCAAATGGGAGCGTAAGGGTTTTATCGGCGTCGAGTTGCAGGGCAAAACGCTTGGCATTGTGGGCCTGGGTCGAATCGGCCGTGGCGTTGCGAGTCGCGCGCGCGGACTCGGCATGAACATCGTCGCGTTCGATCCCTTTGTGGCTCCCGAGCAGGCGCGGGATTTGGAGATTGAGGTGGCGCCGATCGACGAAGTGTTCGCCCGGGCCGACTTTCTCACCGTGCACACTCCGCTCACTCCTGAAACTCGCGGCATAATAGGCGCTGAGGCGTTTGCGAAAATGAAGCCAGGCGTGCGCATCGTGAACTGTGCGCGCGGTGGCCTGGTTGACGAAGAAGCGTTGCTCGCCGCGCTTAATTCGGGCGTGGTAGTGGGTGCCGCTCTCGATGTTTTTGTTGCGGAACCGCCGCCGGCCGATCATCCGCTGCTCGCACTACCACAGGTAATTGCAACTCCACATCTGGGTGCTTCGACGACAGAGGCGCAGGAGGGAGTTGCGTACACAGTCGCGGAACAGATGCGTGACTATTTGTTAAGCGGGGCATTGCGCGGAGCGGTAAATGTTCCGGCACTGGGCGCGAAAGAACTAAATGCCTTGCAGCCTTATATCAGCCTGGCGGAGAGCCTGGGACGCTTTCAGGCGCAACTCGTCGATAGCGGGGTGCGCGAAGTGCGGTTGGAATTTGCCGGCGAGATTGTCGACTTCGATGCTGCCCCGGTGACCAGGTCCTTTCTGGCCGGCTTGCTGCGGGATGTCAGCGCGCGGGTCAATCTGGTTAATGCCTTCCTGATCGCTGAAGAACGCGGCATCGCCGTGACCACCGCTTACCTGCGTTCAGGTAGTGATGCTGTGCCGGCAGTCCAGTCGCGAGTTGTCACCAACAGTGCCGAACAAACTCTGGCCGGAACAGTTTTCGGTTATGGCGCCCGGGCCCGCGAGGGACGAATCACTGAGATTAATGGTTTTCACATCGAAGCTACGCCGCATGGTCACATGCTCGTTATGCGTAATCGTGACGTCCCCGGAGTGATCGGCCGCGTAGGCTCGATTCTGGGTGAGCGCGGTGTGAACATCAGTCATTTCCATCTCGGGCGGCGCGAGCGGGGCGGAGAAGCAATGGCCGTCATTGAAGTAGACGCGCGCATCGACAGAGTAACACTCGCCGAATTACGAGCGCTCAGTGAGGTGATCTCAGCCCGGGAGATCGAATTAATTTAGGGTAGCTGACTCGGTTCTCCATGACAAAGTGAGCCCCGCTAGCCGTGTCCGCGGCTGAATATCAGGAGGTTTTTGTGGTACTTTCCCCCCAGCCCATTGAACCAACCGTGCCCGAGCGGGCGTTTGTTCCGGACCTTCTGCTTTCCAATCCTACTCGTCCACGGCTCGACTCAATTGATCTGCTGCGCGGCATTGTGATGGTGATCATGATGCTGGATCACACGCGCGACTTTGTGCACAGCGGCGCCTATCTGTTCGATCCGACTGACCTGTCCAGGACTACGGTCGCGCTTTTCTTTACGCGGTGGATTACACACTTTTGCGCGCCTGTCTTTGTTTTCCTGGCGGGCACTGGTTCGTACCTGCAGGTAGCGCGGGGTAAGAGTAAGCGCGAACTATCAAGGTTCCTGGTCACGCGCGGACTTTGGTTGATCGTCCTGGAGTTCACGCTCGTCAGGGTTGGTGTGACCTTCAACGTTGATTACAAATTTCTCGGCATGATGCAGGTGATTTGGGTCATCGGCGCTTCCATGGTTATTCTGGCGGGCCTGATCTATCTGCCGCTCCGCCTGATTGCGGCGTTTGGGTTGGGAATGATTTTTTTTCATAACCTGCTTGATCGGTTTCACGTGCAGGGCTGGAGCGGACCAAATAGTCCAGTGCCCGGACCCTGGGCCAAGGTATTCATTATCCTTCACCAGCCGTTCGAGGCCTTTCCCGTTCTGGGTTGGCCGAGCCCGGTAGTATTTCTCCTTTACACGCTAATCCCCTGGGTTGGTGTAATGGCGGCGGGCTTTGCGTTTGGCGCGTTCTACCAAATGAGCGTTGAGCGCAGGCGCAAACTTCTTTGGACGCTGGGAACCATCGCGACCGTCCTGTTTGTACTACTGCGGGCAATTAATATCTACGGCGACCCGTCGCGCTGGGCCAGACAAAGCACTGCTGCCTTCACCATTCTTTCATTTTTGAATACCAGCAAGTATCCACCATCGCTGTTGTATTTACTGATGACGCTTGGTCCCGCGCTGCTCGCGCTGGCCTGGTTTGAAAGGCCGCGTTCACAGCAAATACATCCGGTTGAACAGCGCTCCGGAGTGCGCACTTTTTTCATCACGTTTGGCCGTGTGCCGCTGTTCTTTTATTTGCTGCAATGGCCCACCGCACACATCATGGCAATAGTAGTACACGCGGTGGCAGGCAAGCCCTGGCGCTGGATGTTTGGCACGTTAGTCGGCATCGAGAGGGCGCCTGATGGAGTTGGATTTAGTCTCGGAGTGGTATACGTGTGTTGGATCGCGGGTGTGCTGTTACTGTACCCGCTCTGCAAGTGGTTCGCCGGTGTGAAGCAGCGCCGCAAGGATTGGTGGTTGTCGTACCTCTAAAAGCAGATTATCCTTTAACCGGATCACTCGTTCCCATGGGGACGCTATTGGTGCAGGAACGTATTCGTTTGTAAGTCATCACCAGACCTCGCAGTGTGCCAAAGCGTTGCACCGCCTGGATTGAATAGTCTGAGCAGGTGGGACGATAGCGGCAGGCTATTCTTCCCTCCAAAAGCGGACGGCCGACCGCCTGATAAATGTGAACACAGCCCACATAGGCGCGCGCCGTCAACTGATTTTGAGGCTGGCATGAGACGTCCCATGCCAACCCCAGACCAATGATCAGTACTGCTGACAATAAAGCCAGCTTTAGTTTCTTAGGCATTTCCACAATGCGGACATTGGGGCAAGCCCTGCATCCGATTCTGTCCACAACTGGGGCAGGGAGCTACATTTCCCTGCGGTCTCTGCAGCAGGTAAATGAGTAAGCCAAGCAGGCCCAGCAAGCCCAGCCACTTGATGCTATCGGCATTAGGCATGCCGCGCGCAACCGCATCCTTTCTGATGAATTTGATGACGAAAATGATTAGAACAATGGGCACCACTAATGCCAGGGCCAGAATCAGCAGATAAAAAATCCCACCAACACCGCAAGCCAAAGCACTGCAGGCCTGTCCGCCGGCGTCCGATTGGGCCGCGGCCAATGTTGCTGAGGACGCTGCGATCAGAAACAGCAGCACCAGATTGTTAGTTTTTTTCATGGGGGTTCCTTGTCTTTACTAGATTTTAACCTGAAAACTTAGAATTTTTCCCAGTCCGCACGACTGGCGATCTTGACCTTCCCAACTGCCAAACGAATTTCGAGAGAGTTTAACAGGCAGGGGTTTTATCAGTCGAATGTTTTTTTTGGCCCGGACAGATCAAGCACTAGCTGCTTTCGCTGAAACGCAGCCTGGGCAGCACCTTTTGTAATTCCGTCGTCCCAGCTTCAGTTACTTTTGAGCCGTTGACCAACAGCGACTCGAGATTCACGAGCACCCGCAGATGGATAAGTCCAGCGTCCGTCACCGCGGTCTGAAACAGACTGAGTTTCCGAAGTTTGGTCATGTGCCGCAGGTTAACAAGTCCATCATCCGTAACCTTTGTACCGCCGATTAGAAGTGTCTCGAGCTGCGTCAACTTTTTTAGCTGCGACAAACCGCTGTCGCCGACCTGAGTGCGAAAGAGATTTAGGGTCCGTAATTTGGTCAGCTTACGCAAATAGACCAGCCCCGGGTCACCCACACTGGTCAGGCGTAGATCTAGTACTTGAAGGTCGGGCAGATCTTTGAGAAACACCAGATCAGCGTCTGTCACTTTGGTGCTGTGAAGATCTATCTTCAAAATTGGTCTGTTCGATCGAGACTCATCAAATTCGACTTTCCCGCCCAACCTTGTCGCCTCAGCAATCGCCCGCTCCTGCGCTTGTGTCGTCCTGGCTTCGCTTTCGACGACAAACAGCAACAGCGAAACAACTACCACCAAAACCATCTTAAAGATTTTCATCGGGTTCCTCCTCACATTAGTGGGCCAGAGGCAAGCGACCTGGCTTAGCGCTCAGTTTAGAGACTTAAAGACTTGGCCTCGATTATGGGAGTCAAGGTTGTCCGGGGTCGCCAACAAATATCGAGAGGTAACCACGCCGGGCGCAACTCAAATCCCGAACAGACTTTCTCAAGCTAGTCCGGCACTGATATGCGCAATTCACGAAACAAGCGCGCCAGATCTTCGCGCTGGTAGTTTGCGTTCAAGCCGCTTGGGTTGGGTAACACCCAGACCATCGTTTTCGCAATCATTTCTTCCTGGCGTCCAACCTTGGCCTTCGGTTGCGCAAAGGCCATGCGATAGGCGCCGAGACCAAGTACTGCAAGCACCTTGGGACGATAGCGCCGCACTTTCGCAGCGAGGCGCGCACCACCCGCGATAATCTCCTCGCGATTCAGTTTGTCAGCCGTCGCAGTGGCTCGCGCAACGACATTTGTAATTCCGTATCCGTCCCTGAGCAGTTCACGCTCGTCAAAGGGAGACAGCAGTGTCTTCGTAAACCCGGCGTCGTGCAGCGCCTTCCAGAATCTGTTGCCGGGGCGGGCGAAATGATGGCCAACCGCTGCAGTGTACAGTCCGGGATTAATGCCGCAGAAAAGCACGCGGAGATTGGGTGCAATCACATCGGAAATTGTCTTACCTTCAGCAGCCAGGACCTGTTCGCGCGTTGGTTTCCATGGCTCGTTCATAAAAAGAACAGTGGTCGTCAATTCTTTTTCTGGCACCGAAGCATTAGCACCGGGCTCAAGGTTCCTACTTGATCTCAATTCGTGCCTGTTGCGTCGCGCTCGCTTTGCCAACGCGATCCACAATCGTGATCTGGAAAACATAGCGACCCGGCGGCAGGCCAGCCAACGTCAGATCGCCACCGTAGGGCAGTTGCTTGAACTCCGCGAAGCCTGCCGTGGGAACAAGGGTCGATGGTGTGGTGATCACCGGCTCGCCGTCACGAAGTATCTGCACCTGCATCCCCAGATCTGGTTTTGCATTAGCCGCCAAAGCTGAATTGTAAATGTACAAAACAAACCGCAGAGTCGAGTTGCGTTCGAAGCGCCCGTCGGCACGAAAGTTAGCGCCGAGATTTGTGGCCGCCGCACCGTCCGACTGAGTTTGAGTCGCCAAACGCTGGCCGAGGAAGATGCTGCTCAGCGTTAACTTGTGTGCGGCCAGATTGGGGACTTCGATCCATAAATAATCCGTTCCGGTCTTGCCACTTGCCGGATCGCGTGCGCCGACCCTCACCTGGTAAATGCCTGGAGGGAGAAACACCTCGTAGCTGTACGGTATCTCCTTATTAGACCGCTGTAGTTGTTCGCTTGAGGACGCTTTAATCGTCAGTCGATCCACAAACGTCGACCCAGCTGTGCCCTGGGCATTAAAGACAACACCCCGCAGGTCTACTTCGCCTTTCAGTTTCCCATCCTCCTCTTTGAAGGTCAGCGAGTCCATACTGAGTTGCATGGATACGGTGAGCCTCAAACCTCGCCCCGGCACATCCAAAAACCCAAGATTGGCGGCAACTGGAAGTTCGGTAATTGGATACGGCTCATTTAAGGATGAACGCAATGCTGCCTCGGCCAACTCACGCGCAGTTAAAGGTTGCTCCGGCTGTGCGGGCGGTTGAGTTTTTGATTTCTTGGCCGGCACCGGGGCTTCACGATCAAAGAACCCCTGACGCACTCGCACTGAAAGCTCAGGATGCCCAGGCAGGCTGACGGAGAGCTTGCGAAACTTTTCATCGTTCGCCGCTTCGTGATTGGGCCGCCAGGCCAGCAAATAATAGGTCGACGTCTCCTGTAGCGCCTTGTTCAGTCCGGCGTCGAGGGCATTTGTATTAAACAGAGCGCGCCCACCCGTGTCTTTCGCCAGGGCGTACATCCCGTCCTGCGAGGCAAGTAATTCTCCGCCTGAGCCGCGTTCCAGCCGGCCGGTCGGATCAGAGGGCGCTCCGGTGCTTGCATCCTGCAGGCTGGCAACCAGACCGCGCGCATCCAGCGAGTAGATTACAACTCCGCTACGGGCCGCGGCGCTGGTAATCTTTCTCAGCCGGTACATCGCATCACCATTGTTGTTATCAAGAAAAAAACCATCTGAAATAAAGAAGACCAGTTTTCGGCCGGGCAACTTTCCCGATGACCGCACCAGACTCTCCAGCCCCGCCAGAGAATTGGTAGTATTGCTAGCCGCCTGATACAGCATTTGTGATGCGCGACTCTTTACCTGGTTGAGTGCCAGGTCGGGAGGCAGTCCGGGAATCTCTCGCATCAAGGCTTCGACAAAGACGTCAGTTACATCAATATCCTGGCGATCGATTTGCAGAGCCTGGTATTCCGTCATGGGCGGACGTTGCAGGTCATTCATCCCAGCCCTGGGCGTTAGCTTTTCAATTGCGGCTCGCATCACAGCCTTATTGTCACTCAGTTGCTGCAGAAAACCGATCGTGCCACTCGCCGAAGTCAGGGCAGCCAAATCATTCTGCCCAAGGTTTTGCTCGACAAAGTTTTGCAGTAGTTTGCGCATCCGCAACACGCTGCCTGCAGACATATGAAGGTCGTCTACATAAAAGAAAATCAAGCGGCCGCGGTCGAGCGGAACTGGTCGAGCAGTTGCTGTCTCGCTGGTCGGTGCGGCTTTGCCTCGAGCTGCTGCAAGCTGTGTTTCCTCGCTCTTGCTTCCTGCTACAATTCGTTCGAAGAACTCAACCGGTCGCGACTTGCCGTCGATTTTCAATTCGAAGTCTTCCTGCTTTAGGCCGTTAACGAAGTGGCCCTGCTTGTCGAAGACCATGACATCGGTTTGCACGAGGTCGCTGTAAACGCGGACCACGTCGTCACTATCCGGCGGCGTTGGTTTTTGCCCTGACTGTCCGGAACTGCTGACGTGCAGCACAACCAGGCCAAGCAAGCTCGCGATAGTCTTGATTAATTTTGCGCGCATGGCCCAGTTTTAAAGCAGGTCTTTGCGTTCAGGCAGCCAATTGATGAATGATGAGAACCGCTTGCACATAAACACGACAATGGTATTGGAGCGTTCTCCGAGTGAAACTTTACTATGTCTCAGATGCAGGTAGGGTGCAACCCAGCGGGCAAAACTTTTACCTCCATATTCCCGTATTAGTTGCTTCATAATTGGAAATCATTTCTTCCCACTCAGATAAAGAACAGGTCAGGGAACCGGAAGAGAACAGACAGAGGCCAGTTAGATAATGAACCAGCAAACAAGTTCAGTCATAGTTGATAACGTCAGCAAGAGCTTTGGTGAATTCACTGCAGTGAGTGGCCTTAGTCTGGAAGTTCGCGCCGGACGCATCTTTGGGTTGCTGGGGCCAAACGGTGCGGGCAAGACCACCACCATTCGAATGATTGTGAATATCACGGCCCCTGACACCGGTGAAATTAAAGTGTTTGGGCGCAAGATATTTCCCGCCTTACAGGATCGCATCGGCTATCTGCCCGAGGAGCGCGGGCTATACAAGAAGATGAAGATCGGCGATCAACTGCGGTTCTTTGCCGAGTTGAAAAACATCAAGGGTAAGGACGCGGACCGGCGCATTGACGTGTGGCTGGAGAAACTCAAGCTCAGCGAATGGCGTGACAAGAAGAGCCTGGAGCTTTCGAAGGGAATGCAGCAGAAGATTCAGTTCATAACGGCCGTGCTGCATGATCCCGATTTGTTGATTCTGGATGAGCCCTTTTCCGGTCTTGACCCGGTAAATGTTGAACTGTTGAAAGATGTCGTGCTGGAACTACGCGCAGCAGGCAAGACAATAATTTTTTCCACGCACCAGATGGAAGTGGCGGAACGGATCTGTGACGACATTTGCCTGCTCAATCGTTCGCGAAAAATTCTTGAAGGCAGCATTCGGGATGTGAAAAAGAGTTTTGGCCGCAATGCAGTAGCTTTGCGGATGGAAGGGGAAGAGGATGTGCTGCGCGACCCGACGCTGGTTACAAAGGTCGAACGGCACGCTGACGAAATGGAGATTTTGCTCGCCGACGGCGCCAGTGCCCAGGGCTTGCTGTCACGCCTGGTCGAGTCGGGCGCCAACATCAGCAAGTTTGAAATGATAGAGCCCAGCCTCAACGATATCTTCATCGCAAAAGTGACGGAGGCGCATGAATAAGTTCTTAGCCATAGTAAAACGAGAATATGTACAGCGGGTACGCAGCAAGTTTTTTGTTTTGATGACGGTGCTCGGGCCTGTGCTGCTGCTTGTTTTTACGGTCGTGCCGGGTTTTCTGTTTACGATCAAGACCGGAGAAACACGCCTGGCCATCGTGGACCAGACCAGGGGGGCCAAACTCTACGTACCCCTTCGCGATTCGCTGCTCAACCGCGACTATCGGGAACAACCCACCACGCCAGCTCAGAAAATCGCAAAGGCCGCTAACTCGAGAACCAAAGAACGCTTTGAAGAGGCTGGGAAATCTCTGTCTGGAAGCTTCGCCGTGGAACAGGCAGAGATCGGGCAACGCTCATTGGCTGAACTGCAGGAAGAATTGAATGGCCGAATTGGACGGAATCAACTGGACGCATACTTGGTGCTGCCGCCAGACATATTAGAGAACAGCGACAGCAGGACGTCCTATTACGGTCGCAATGTGAATGATGTAATTACCCGTGAGCAGATTGAGCAAAGACTGAATCGCGCCGTCAGCCGGCAGCGGTTGATCGATAACGGAGTGCCAGAGCAAAAGATCAACGACCTCTCGAAGCGGGTCGACCTGACCACCTATCCGGTCAATGAAAGAGGCGAACAGGGCACAAAAGATTCTGGTGCAGCCGGGTTTGCGATGGTCTTTATCATCGCCTTCCTGATTTACATCACGGTTCTTCTTTATGGTCAGGTTGTGCTCGGTGCGGTGGTCGAAGAGAAGGAGACGCGCATAGCCGAAATTCTGTTCTCATCGGTACGCTCGTTTACTTTGATGTTAGGCAAACTCATCGGAGTATCACTGGTGGCGTTGACGCAGATGGCGATTTGGGGACTGGCGTTTGGCGCGCTTTCGTTATGGGGCGTAGCCATGATCCAACAAACGATGGGGCTCACGGAACTTAGTCTGCCTCATCTGCCGCCCTTCTTCATGGTTTACTTCTTCCTGTTTTTTGTCCTGGGATATTTTGTTTATGCGACTGTGTATCTGCTGGTGGGGTCGATGGTGACCACGACGCAGGAAGGAGGGCAGCTTGCGATGCCGATCGTATTTATGCTGATGGCTGGTCTTTACATGGCCTTTCCCGTCATTCGCAGCCCCAACTCGCAATTCGCTTTCTGGGTCTCGATGGTTCCGTTCTTTTCTCCGATCACAATGATTGTGCGCATCCTCTCGCAGACTCCGCCATTCTGGCAGATAGCACTTTCGTTTCTAATTGGTGTCCTCACGGTAGTGCTCTTATTATGGCTGGCTTCGCGCATTTACCGCGTGGGTATGTTGATGTACGGCAAGAAGGCAAACATTCCCGAAGTCTGGCGCTGGATTAGGCAAGCATGAAACTGTTGCAGCGCTGAGGCGCAGCTTGTCCGCACCCTGAAATAATGAGTCAGGCCATTCGCAGCCAGACGCAGGCACTTCGCCGCCGAAACCATACGGCTCGCTGCTACCGCGAGACCTGAAGCAGTTTTCATGGTAGGTTTACGGCGCGACCTGCGTAACCACAATGGACTCTTCTCCAAACTCCAGTCGTGAAATTGAAAGCAAGCTCAGCACTCGTGCCCACACTAGTCTGCGCTGGGCTATCATCATTGGGTTCTGGACATTTTTCGGCATCCTGAATGGCAGCCAACTTTATTTTGGCGTGCGCATGGAAGGGATGCATCTGCCATTCATGCGGGTCTTTGCTGTAAACCTGTTGGGATGGTGGCCCTGGATCGTCTTCACTCCGATTGTGCTGTCACTGGCCCGCCGCTTTCCCATTGAACGCCAACGCTGGTGGCGCGTGCTGCCGATTCATTTGCTGGCGTGTCTGTTGATCTGGGCGACCCACTTCGCCTTCTATACATATGTCAATATGGTTTGGTCTCCTTTTGGACCACCCAGGACCCCACGTTCATTTTGGGACATGTTTCTCGGAAGGGCGCTGAGCGAGTTTCATCTGGATCTGCTGATCTATGCCGCGACGGTTGGTGTCAGCTATGCGGTCAGTTACTACTTCCGTTATCGCGAGCGCGAATTCCGCGCCTCGCAGTTAGAGGTACAGCTGACCCAGGCGCAGTTGCAGACCTTGAAGATGCAACTGCAACCTCACTTTCTGTTCAATACTCTTAACGGCATCGCAGGTCTGGTGCGCGACAACAGGAATAAAGCCGCGGTCGATATGATTGTCGGACTCAGCGACCTGCTGCGCTACACACTCGAGAACGCAGGCAAGCAGGAAGTGGCGCTCAAGGAAGAGTTGGAGTTTCTCGAACTCTATCTCGACATACAGCAGATGCGTTTCTCGGATCGTCTGAAAGTCGAGCTGCAGGTCGCCCCAGAGACATTTAACGCGCTGGTCCCTAACCTCATCCTGCAGCCGCTGGTTGAGAATGCGATCCGGCACGGTACCTCGCGGCGCGTCGCCCTGGGGACGGTTGGTGTAAAGACTGAGCGCGATGAAGAGCGCTTGCGAATTACAATTTATGATGATGGACCGGGCCTGAAACGAGACGATGGCAGAGCGACTGTCGACGGAGTAGGACTTTCGAATACGCGGGCGCGGCTGGGCCAACTGTATGGAGCGGATCAGCAGTTCACGCTCTCCGATCGAAAAGGGGGCGGGGTTGAAGTTAAAATCTCGATTCCTTACCGGCGGGCCCCATGACGACAACTTCTACGACCAAGAAAAAGATACGAACTCTCATCATCGACGATGAGCCGCTGGCCCGCCGCAACATCAGGTTGTTGCTTGCCGGAGATGCTGAGATCGAACTCATCGGAGAAGCGAACGGCGGGCGCGAGGCCCTCACACTGATCGGCAAACACTCGCCCGATCTTATTTTTTTGGACATACAAATGCCTGAATTAGACGGCTTTGGCGTGTTGGAAAAGCTTGAGGCCGAGCACCTGCCGGTGATCGTATTTGTTACCGCCTTCGATCATTACGCACTGAAGGCGTTTGAGTATCAGGCGCTCGACTACCTGCTGAAACCATTTGACGATGCGCGCTTTTCAAAGGCCCTGACGCAGGCCAAGCTGCAGGTTGAACAACGCGAGGTCGTGGATCTTAGTCACCGGCTCATGGCACTGCTGGAGGGTCGTGAAAAACGAACTGCAGAAGGCGCTGGAAAAAAAGAGCATGTCTCACGCCTGCTGATTAAATCTGCCGGACGTGTTTTCTTCCTAAAAGCTGAAGAGATCGATTACATCCAGGCTGAGGACTACTATGTAAAACTTCACGTGGGTCGCAAACGGCACCTGCTCCGTGAGACCATGAACGAAATGGAAGCAAAGCTCGACCCCGGGAAGTTCCTCCGCATACATCGCTCGTCAATCGTCAACATCGAAAGAATTCGCGAGCTCCAGCAGCATTTTAATGGCGAGTACATCGTCTTATTGCATGACGGAACAGAGCTCAGGCTAAGCCGCAGCCGCAGGGAACAGCTGGAGACACTTCTGAAATCCGGCCCGCTCTGATTGCCGTCGCCTGCCGCCCATTCCCTGCAAGTCTCCGGCGCTTGGCTGCAAACTCGACCATGCTTGGGCGAGTTTGCTCTAATCTGATTAGCGCAGGCGCACTTGCGGCGCCACTGTCAAAAGACCGTCGACTGTTGGAGGAAATATGATGAACTTTCTTCGCGTCAACCTTGCCGGAGCAATCGTCGTAATCGCGCTACTGTGTGTCACCAGTCCGCTGACGATGACCGCTTATGCTCAGGCACAAGCGGCGGTGCCGGCGCTCGAAGGCCTCGATCCGGTCGCGCTGGTACAGGGAAAGGAGGTTTTGGGCAATCCTAAAATCACCGTCACGCGTGGCCAGTTCCAATACTTTTTTACCAGTGACGATGCCAAGGCAATTTTCGAGAAGGATCCGGACCGCTATGAGATTCAGCTCGGCGGCATGTGTGCGCGCATGGGTGCGCCTGTTTCCGGCAATCCCGATCTCTACACAGTGCATAAGGGACACATCTACATCTTTGGCAGTGGCGAGTGTAAGACCAGATTCGAAGCAGCCCCCGAAAAATATTTGGACGAGGGCAATGCCGGCAGGCCAGACGACAACTCATTTACTCCAGAGGCAAAACTGACGGGCAGGGAACTGATCGAGAGAGCTGTCAACGCCATGGGCAGTCCCAGCTTGATCGACGGCCTGGCTACTCTTCAGGAAAGAAGCGTTTCGACGCAGACCCGGCACAACGGCGACGTCGAGATCAAGACTTCACTCACATTTGTCTATCCCGATAAGGTACGCATCGAGCAGATTCAGCCTGACTTCAGGAATCCCACCATTACCAGTGAAGCCGCATTAGTGATGAGCGGGGCTAATTCGTTTTCAATTACTCCCGGCGGAGTCAGGACACTGCCCGACTTCAGCCGGCTAAATCAGCAACAGGAATTGAAGCAGCGGCCGCTGGAAATACTGCGCTCACGGAGAGCCGCGGATTTCCTGGTAGCCTCAGCGGGCAGAGGCAAAGTTGGCGACACTGAAGTTGAACAAGTCGTAGTGCAGATCGATGGCAGGCGCCACACGATTGGGATTGATCCGAGCACCGGTCGCATCGTCAGCTTGAGCTATCGCCGGCGCGGCCCCGGCGGAGACTTTGGCGACGTCACCAAGGTGTATTCGGACTTCAGGACCGTTGACAGTCTGGTCCTGCCGTTCAAAGTAACAGCCACCTTCAATGGCCAACCCTGGAATACGCAGTCTTCGACGATCGCGTCCATTACAATCAACGGCAAGGTTGACCCCGCGCTTTTCGAGAAACCCAGTGTGGCAAAGACACAGTGAGGGTGGAAAGCATGAGAGGTCGCCGCATGTAATCGTAATCCCACTCTACATTCGTCGAGGACTATCAATGAAGTTCGCTTTCCTGCTCGTCGTCGCTTGCTGCTTATCGTCGGCTGCGCTCGCGCAAAACTGGCCGTCATTCCGCGGACTGAACGCCGCCGGTGTAGCAGATGGCACCAATCCACCCACGGTATGGGACGTTGAGAAATCCACCAACATTTTGTGGAAGACTGAGATTCCCGGTCTGGGACATTCAAGCCCAATCGTCTGGGGCGATCGAGTCTTCCTAACTACCGCGGTCAGCAGTTCACCGTCTTCACAGTTCGTCCATGGGCAAATAGACGTTGGTGTATCTGCGGAAGACAATTCAAAGCACAGCTGGCGCGTCTATTGTCTGGACAAGAACTCAGGTCGCATGATTTGGGAGAAGGTCGTTTATGAAGGCACACCCAAAGTAAAGCGCCACGTAAAAGCCAGTCATGCGAATCCAACAGCCGCGACCGACGGTCGGCACCTGTTGGTCTCTTTTGGTTCGCTCGGGCTTTATTGCTATGACCTTGATGGCAAGCTTTTGTGGCAAAGGGATCTTGGTATCCTCGACGGGGGCTGGACGCCGGATCCGGAATCACATTACGGTTACGCCAGTTCACCGATCATTTATAAGCAGTGGGCTATCGTTCAATGCGACACGCAGACGCAGGCTTTCATCGCGGCTTTTAAGCTGGCCGATGGCAAGCCGGTCTGGAAGACGGCGCGTGACGAGGACAGCTCATGGAGCACGCCCGCAGTTTTCGAGAGCGGAGGCCGCGCTGAATTGGTCACCAGCGGCACAAAGTACTATCGCGGTTACGATCCGGCAACCGGCAAAGAACTCTGGCGGCTGGCTGATGGCGTGGATGTCAAGATTCCCACGCCCATTTTTGCGCACGGCCTCTATTTCCTCAGCGGTGGCAGCTCACAGGTGCGGAGAACTTTTTACGCGCTGCGCGCCGGTATGAAAGGTGAGCTCACGTCCGGTCGGAAAGGCGATGGCAGCGGGAGTGTTGCCTGGCAAAGCCCGCTTATCAAACCGCATATCGTGACTCCAATTGTCTATGGGGACTATCTCTATGTCTGTACAGACAACGGCGTGCTGACTCAATACCAGGCAAAGACCGGTGAGCCCGGATATCGCGTGCGATTGGGCAGCGGCGGATCGTTCAGTGCGTCGCCGGTGGCGGCCGACGGGAAGATTTATCTGGCCAGCGAAGACGGAGACGTCTTTGTTATTAAGGCCGGGCCCACCTATGAGTTACTCGCACGCAATCCGATCGGCGAGGTCATGATGGCTACGCCTGCGATTACCGGCAGGATGATCATTATCCGCGGCCAGAATCATGTTTTCGGCATTGGCGAAAAAAAGTAATTGGATCGGAAAGGAGATCGTCCACAGATTGCGCCGATTACACAGAAGCTAAAACCAACCAAAAGATGAGACAACTGATTTGGCAGAGCATTTATTGGAGAAGGGAGAGACGATGAAGCTAGCGAAAAGAAGATCGCCATGCCTTCTGCTGCTGCCGGTAACCGTGCTGGTCGCTTTGTTTGGTGGCACGCCAACGCGTAGTGCCGCGATACTGCCTCCCTGTGAGGAAAGGGCGCTCTCAACTCTCCAGCCTGGCAACAACTCGGCGCGCGGGAACTTGCCGTTATGGCGGTCGCATCGGTTCCCCAAATTTTTGCACCTGGCTAAGCGCCTGTTGTTAACAGGCCCGTCGACTGAGGGGTTGTTTGCGCTTCGCCTATCTCGTATCCTCTCGTGAAAGTTCAATGGCGAGGTGAGCCGTAGCTTTCATGCCCATCGAGATTGAAAAGAAATATCGCTTAACAAAAAAACAACGGAGCGAGCTGCTGAAACGATTGCCGGAGATGGGCGCCAGCGCGCACGGCGAAGAGTTTGAAGAGAACACGCTCTATGGCGGCGAAGCGCTGGAACTCGGCCGCTGTGTGTTGCGCCTGCGTCGCGTTGGCAACAGTGCGGTCCTGACCTACAAGGAGCGCTTTCCGTCTGTAGCGCCAATCAAGCACCAGCGCGAGGACGAGACGCGTGTTGACGATGCCGACGCCATGGACGCGATTCTCGACGCCCTGGGATTCGCTCCGATCCTGGTTTACGAAAAGCGTCGCACGACCTTTCGTTTGGGAGAAGCGGAAATCGTGCTCGATGAATTGCCATTTGGCCTCTTCATGGAGATTGAGGCCTCGGAAGCTGACATAAAGAAGGTGGAGCGTAAGCTCGCTGTGAAGGGATTGCGCGCTGAACTCGCGAGTTATCCGAGCCTCACGCGCCGCTACGGCAAACCCTACGGGTCAATAATCGAAGCGCGTTTTGCTGAGAAGACTCGGTAAGCTGGCACGCTACGCCTGGCTTTGAGTTTCTTTCAGTTTTCCTTCGGAATGTGATAGATTTCTGACGCCGGATTCAGAAATTCCTTTACACGTTTTTAGGTCAGGAGTAGCTATGGACATCAAAGATAAATTCGGGACTGACTGGATCGGCCGGGCCACACGTGTCCGTGGTGACAGACCGGAAGCAGACGAACGTGCCGGTAGCGAGAGATCCGATGCTGATAATCCGGCCCGCGGTAGTTCTGGATCCGGGAGCGGCTCTGGTTTTAGATCCGGCAATGAAGAGAATCAGGTTTTCCTAATGCTTGGGAAACAAATAATTCGGTTCCTTGCTGAGACGGGCGGAGTGGACAAGCTCGATAACCTGGCCGGCAAAATGAAATTGGAAGCAGGCGATCTCGAGGGAGTAGTGGAATGGATGGCGAGCAACTACTACATCCGCGTGATTCCTGACAAGTTTGGTAATCATCAGATTCTGTTGACCGGGAAAGCAAACGAGCTGACCGGAGTGCCGGTGTCTCAGTCTTAGCTTTAACGTTTTCTTTTCATTACCTCGTCGTCATTACAATCAGTTCTTAAGCTTTCAAGCGGCTCACGCAAGCCTATTGTATTACCTCATTGACCGCGATAGGAGCATGGCTTATGTCTGGTTCTTCCGGCTTTCCCGTAAACCCCGGCGGCAACCGACTCGAGGGATCAAGTAAAACGAGCGGCGCCGACAAGAGTGATGGTTGGTATTTCCCCGTTGTCCAATTCGCGGCCAATGGCGCGAACCAACTCTTTGCTCATAGGAATGCCATTGGTCTTTTGCTCGTGGCGCTATTAGTTCTGGCAATCCTGGTAAACCCCACCTGGTTTTTTCTGCCGGCCATCGACTATAGCAAGTTGCACGACACAATCCTGGTACTCAATACACCCGAGCGGGTGAAGAAGATTTTGCTCTTCTTCGTGGACTACAATATTTTTCTCGTGCTCTGCGCACTCTTTGGAGCCGGTGTGGGATCTTCAGAAATCCTCTCTCGTTATCGCGATGAACCGTTCCTGGCTATCTCGAGTCCTCCAGGCCGACGCTACCTGGCGGTTAATGGGGGCATCTCACTCGCAGCCTTCTATCTTCTTCATCACTTCGGCGATGCGATGTTCCCCGGCCTCTCAGCAGATCCGCTCTTAATGAGTATTATTGCGGGTTTCGGAGCCATGGTCGTGATGCGCTCGAAGGTATTTAGTTTCAAGACGGAAAGCGGTGAGAGCTACGCAATTGGACCTGATGCAGTGCTTTCAATTTTCCTGTCCTCGGTTGATCGTCAGATCGATCGTTACCGTGCCTCACGCCGGCAGAGTCTTGTTTACGACGAGACCCAGGACGTCGATAACCCGGAGGCAGCGCCGGACTTTTTCAGGGCCTTCCTGGTCTCTTATCAGAATCTCAGCAATGATGAGAAAGGCGATATAGACGAAGAGGTGAGGAAAATATTCGCGCAGCCTCTGTCACCGCGACTCAAATTTATGACGGCGGCCTTCGGCTTTCTGAACATTATGGGGGAGAGTAATTTCAAGGCGTTGGTACTGCAACTGAAAAAGTATCAAAAACTTATTCCGGTACCCGAAGTGCCCACGAATGCCATCAACCCGCCTGAAGTAGGAGCCCCGCTGACAGAAACGAGTGACGCCCTGTCGCCGTCTCTTATCGCGGCTGCCGCTGCGGCTGCGCAGGTTGAAAGCGCAGCGGTTGACAATGGCGGCCCAGAAACCATTCCGGGTAACGCTCAAGATCGCGTCGAGCCTATATCGGCGACAGAAGCACAAGACTCATCCACCGTTCGAATCAAGTCCGCAGCTGACCCCGCCGCGGATAAAAGAGTTGGTGAAACTCCTCTTCAGCCGGTGACGGACATAAACAATTCAAAAAAGGATGAGAGTGGAGATAGTTCTGACGCCGAACCTGAGAAGCCTGCGGATCAGAATTCAGATTCAGAGTGAACTGGCAGAACCCATAGCCTGTTGCTGATGATTCATTCTTGTCATGGCGCATATCGAACAACGCGTTTTGAGCAAATCCCAGGCGGTGCGATTGTCATGGGCGCCCTGACGCAATACCAAACAGAAAGGCCGCGCTCCTGAATGAGCGAGGCCTTTTGTTCCTTGCGGAGAAGGGGACCGGGACGAAAAGCAGCACGCAGGATGCGTGCGGTTCCAGGGGTCCCTTACCGAATTACATACCCATGCCGCCCATTCCGCCCATGCCGCCAGGCATTGCCGGGCTGCTCTTGTCGTCATCAGGCAGGTCGGAAACCATGGCTTCCGTGGTCAGCATTAAGCCGGCAATGGATGCGGCATTCTGCAGTGCAGTGCGCGTCACCTTGGCAGGATCGATGACTCCGGCTTTCACCAGGTCTTCGTAGACTTCGGTAGCGGCGTTAAAGCCGTAGCTCGAATCCTTTGAGGCGCGAACCTTCTCGACTACAACCGCGCCTTCTTTGCCTGCGTTCTGCACGATCTGACGCAGCGGCTCTTCCAGAGCACGGCGCACGATGTTGACGCCGATTTGTTCGTCAGCATCGCCTTCGCCTTCCGCGAAAATCTGGAACTTCTCCAGTACCTTGGCTGCGCGCACGAGCGTCACACCACCGCCGGGAACAATACCTTCCTCGACTGCGGCGCGGGTCGCGTGCATCGCATCCTCAACCCGGGCCTTCTTTTCCTTCATCTCGGTTTCGGTGGCAGCACCAACTTTGATCACAGCCACACCGCCGACGAGCTTCGCGAGACGCTCCTGCAATTTCTCGCGATCGTAGTCTGATGAAGTCTCTTCGATCTGAGCGCGCAGTGTCTTCACGCGTCCTTCGATGTCCGAGTGCTTGCCAGCACCTTCGACAACGGTAGTGTTGTCTTTGTCGATGGTGACTTTCTTGGCGCGGCCCAAATCTTCAATCTTGATGCTCTCCAGCTTGATACCAAGATCTTCGCTGATGACTTTGCCACCAGTGAGGATCGCGATGTCTTCGAGCATCGCCTTACGACGATCACCAAAGCCAGGCGCCTTGACGGCCGCGATGTTCAGCGTGCCGCGCAGCTTGTTCACCACCAGGGTGGCGAGCGCTTCACCTTCAACATCTTCGGCAATGATCAACATGGGCTTGCCCATCTTGGCCACCTGCTCGAGTATCGGCAGCAAGTCTTTCATGTTGCTGATCTTCTTTTCGTGAATCAGGATCACCGCGTTATCAAGCACAGCTTCCATTCGTTCCGGATCGGTAACGAAGTAAGGGCTGAGGTAACCGCGATCAAACTGCATACCTTCGACGACTTCGAGCGAAGTGTCCATCGTCTTGGATTCTTCAACCGTGATCACGCCATCTTTACCAACCTTATCCATTGCCTGAGCAATGATATTGCCGATGGTGGAATCGCCGTTGGCGGAAACGGTTCCGACCTGGGCAATCATGTCGCCCTTGACCGGCTTGGCCAATCGGTGGATCTCTTCAGTGGCGCGCTCAACAGCCTTGTCGATGCCGCGCTTGATGGCCATCGGATTGCCGCCCGCGGCAACCGTCTTCACACCTTCGCGGAAAATTGCCTGGGCCAAAACCGTCGCGGTGGTGGTGCCGTCGCCGGCAACGTCCGAGGTCTTGGAAGCCACTTCGCGAACCATTTGGGCGCCCATGTTTTCAAGGGCATCCTTCAATTCAATCTCTTTGGCGACGGTTACACCATCTTTGGTGATGGTCGGGGAACCAAATTTCTTGTCGATAACGACGTTGCGGCCCTTGGGGCCGAGAGTGATCTTGACTGCGTCGGCGAGCTGATTAATGCCTCGCAAAATCGCCGCACGCGAGTCTTCGCCGTGAACTACTTGTTTTGCCATTTCTCTGTCTCTCCTGCTGAATTGTTCTAAATCTTCAGCAAAAAAGGCGACCAAGTCTCAGTGAGACTATTTGCCACCCTTTTTGCCACTGGCTGCGCCTGCGCGTTCGATGATTCCGAGAATCTCGTCCTCACGCATGATCAGCAATTCTTCGCCGTCAAGCTTAATTTCTGAACCGCTGTACTTGCCGAACAGGACGCGATCGCCTGTCTTGACGTCCAAGGACTGGCGGGTGCCGTCATCCTTGTATTTGCCTGCTCCGGCGGCAACTACCTCGCCTTCCTGGGGCTTTTCCTTGGCGGAATCGGGGATGATGATACCCCCGCGAATCTGTTCTCCCTCTTCGATGCGGCGCACGATCACGCGATCATGAAGCGGTGTAATGTTTGTAGCCATACTAAATTGCTCCTTTCGTTTTTCTACGTAGAAGTTAGTTTTATTAGAGCCTTAAGACGAATTGCGAGGTTCCTAGCACTCGCCTTTAGTGAGTGCTAAGAATAAAACGTTGAGTGAAGAGTTGTCAACCGGGGCGTTAAGTTCTCGCGCGGTCTAAACCAAGAAGGCGAGTGAAAGCGTTTCCCTCGTGCAAAGAGTCGTGGAATTTTTCTCGATCAAACTTGTCCAGCGGCGCGTTTTGCGACCCGAGCCGCGGCCCGCTCCTGCTTTTGGTAGGCAGCGACCCGTTTAGAGAGGGTATTGCGGTGGATCCCAAGAATCGCAGCGGTATTCGACAAGTGCTGCGCGTGTTTTTCCATGGCCTTCTGAATGTAGAGCTTTTCGAATTCCGCTACCGCTTCCTCAAGGAGGATTTGGCCGTTAAGCATTTCGTCGATCAGAGATTCGAGCTTTGAACGCATAATCATTTTCGGCGCTGGGCCGCTTCGAGCTGCTCCCCGAAGACCCCAATCCGCCAGAGTCTCAAATACGCAAGTCGTCGAAACCTGGTCGAGCTTCGATTACTAACGCACTCAAAGTGGTCGTTACAAATCCTGGCCGGTCAAAAGTTTGTGTGCTTCAAGATAGCGAGCGGTAGTCGCCTGTGCAATTTCAGCCGGAATCGTCGGGGCCGGAGGTTCTTTGTTCCAGTCAAGTGTTTCCAGGTAGTCGCGTACGAACTGTTTATCAAATGACGCTTGCGACTTGCCAGGCTGGTATCCGGCCTGTGGCCAAAATCGCGAAGAGTCGGGAGTCAAAGCTTCGTCGATCAGAATAATCTGGCCGTTGGCGTCACGGCCAAACTCAAACTTCGTATCGGCAATGATGATGCCTCGAGTGAGCGCGTACGCGCGCGCTTCGTTATACAGCCGCAGGGAAGTGTCGCGTAGAAAAGTGGTGTCATCATCGCCGAGCAATTCCCTCATCTGCTGCTCGCTGATGTTCTCGTCGTGGCCCGTTTCCGCCTTGGTAGCAGGCGTGAAAATCGGTGTGGGCAGTTCAGCTGACTCCTGCAAGTCTTTAGGTAGCCGATGTCCGCAAACCTCGCCGGTACGCAGATAGTCCTTCCAACCCGAACCCACCAGGTAACCGCGCACCACGCATTCAACTGGAAAAACTTCAGTGCGTCGAACCAGCATCGAGCGTCCACGCAATTCCTCCGCATGGCCGCGAACCGTGGTGGGCATCTCGTCGATGCGCGTAGTCAGTAGGTGGTTTGGAACTACCTCAGCCAGCCTGTTGAACCAGAATTCCGACAGCGCAGTCAGCACCTCACCCTTGCGCGGGATCGGCGTTGGCAGGATGCAGTCGAAGGCCGATATACGATCGGTAGCGACGATCAGCAATTGCTCGTCATCGGTGGCATAGACATCACGAACTTTCCCACGACGGACCAGCTTTAGATCTGAAATTGGAGTTTGCAGAAATGCGGCAGCACTCATTAGGACCCACCTGATTAGATTATATTTTTGAGAGCGAGCGGGATCTTGCTCGCACGCACAATCTTTGTCAAGCAAACCTCAGTTTTATGATCCCGATGCAGCTCGCAACGTGCGAATCTGCGCGGCATGGTTGTGCGCATGAGCAGCGTAGATCTTTAGCCAGTCAGCAACAGTGTAACGTCCACTCTCGGTGTGACTGCCCTCGCGAGTCCAATCATCTGCGTCCATCCGGTCAAGCACTTGCCCAGTGTTTGCACGTGCCGCATGAAAGGCCTCCAAAGCCGCGGCGATATCGCGCTCGTTGTAATTTAGTCGGCGCGCGTATTCGTCCTGATCGTAACCCTGGATGACGGGATGATCTTCGCACAGCAACCTGCGCAAGCGAATGCCGGCAATGGTTTCACTATCGCCGAGGTGATGCACAATTTCCGCGACGCTCCACTTCCCGGCTATGGGATGCGCTGTTAACGACGCTGGCGGAAAGTCTTTGAGACTCTCCAATACTTCGTCGTAGCCGGCTTTGTAAGTAGCGATCAGTTTTTCCTTTTCTTCAGTGGTCATGAGCCGTTCCTTTTCAAAATTAAGGGGCTGTCGTGCAACAATCTGTCATGCAACAATATCGGGACGTTCGGAGTCTGATGATTGTATGCATATCACATCCCTATCATTTTCATAAAGCGGACTTTCAGAACTTATGGAAAACCAAATCAAATTAGTTTCTTTCAAGCGCGTTCGACCAGGCCTTATCTCACTGTTTCTCGGTCTGTCCCTGCTGTCGCTGACCATGTTTCCCGGGCACCCCAGTCTGGGACAAGTACAAATTCAGACTCGAGTCATCCGGCCATTGCCGCCGCCGCAATACATCCCGAGCCATGACTATGACACGACCCATATTGCGCTGAATCTACATTTTGATTGGGATCGCGAGCAGTTGCTGGGCCTGGCGACAATCTCCTTTGCGCCGCTGGTGAAGGACCTGCGCGTGGTTGAATTTGATGCTGCCCACATGACTTTTAACGGCGTCAAGTTGTCTTCAGGAACTGCGTTGAAATATGAGTTCGACTCGAATAAGCAAAAGCTGAACATCAGTTTGGATCGCTCTTACCAGCCGTCGGAAGCCGTTTCCCTGATCATCGACTATCGTACCAATGGTCCTCTGCCGATGGCGGGCCTGGTAGGCGGCGGCTTGAAATTCATCAAACCGACAACGGACGATCCCACTCGGCCGCGGCAGATCTGGACGCAGGGAGAGACTGAATATAATCGCTACTGGTTCCCCTCGTACGATCATCCCAACGATTTTTATACAACTGAGATAACCGCCACGGTTCAGAAGCCTTTGAGTGTAATCTCAAACGGTAAGCTGATCGATACCAGGGACACTGGCAACGGCGAGCAGGTATTCCATTGGAAGATGGATCAGCCACATGCCGGATACCTGACTTCAATAGTCGTCGGCGAGTTCACCCCAATCGTGCAGGACTATGCCGGTATTCCGGTTATCACATACGTTTATAAAAACGAAGTGGCCGAAGGAAAAGTTACGGCAGCGCGGTTGGCAGAGATGGTCAAGTTCTTTTCAGAAAAGACCGGACTGAAATACCCGTACGCCAAATACGCGCAAACCATGGTGCGAGATTTTGGCGGCGGCATGGAAAACATTAGTGCCACCACTCAGACCGATCACATGATCCACGACGCGCGCACTGAACTCGATCAAACTGCGGATGGGTTGCAGTCACACGAGCTCGCCCATCAGTGGTTTGGAGATTACGTTACGTGCCGTTCGTGGTCGGACATCTGGCTTAACGAGGGATTCGCTACTTACTTTCAAGCGCTGTGGGATGAACACCATCTGGGTCACGATGACTTTCTTTACCTCGATGTAAAGGGGAACCAGGATCAGTACTTTACCGCCTGGCAGGCAGGCAATCGCCGTCCAATTGTGACCAGGAATTACGCCAATCCAGATTCAGTCTTCGACACCTATGCATATCCGCGTGGCGGAGCTGTGCTCCACATGTTGCGCACCTGGCTGGGAGAGGACAACTGGTGGCGCTCAATTAATCACTATCTGACAAAGTACGCTCACCAGCCGGTCGACACCGAACAGTTTCGCATTGCGATCGAGGAAGCAACAGGCCAGTCAATGGACTGGTTCTTTGACGAATGGCTTTACCGGATGGGCCATCCGATCTTTCAGGTAACGAAAGTCTATGACCCCACCGTTAAAAAATTAAGGCTAACGGTAAAGCAAACCCAAAAATCCGATCAGGCATGGCTCTATCCCCAAGTTGGATGGTTTCAGACGCCGGTGGATATTGAGATCGGCACCGGAACGGGCACGCGAATCGAACGGGTGAACATCCAAGCGAAAGAAGAACAGTCTTTTGAGTTCACTGCAGATACTGAGCCCTTGGTGGTCAACTTCGATTACGGGAATACCATCATTAAGCAGATCCAATTCAGCAAGCCGCTGGCAGAATTGCTTTACCAGGCCTCCAAAGATCAGGACGTCTCGGGTCGAATGTGGGCTCTGAACCAGCTGGCAGAACACGGACGGGAAACCACTACAACCGAGTCCGACCGCGAAGCGATCACGCAGCAGATAGCAAAAACGCTTACTTCAGACAAGTTTTGGGGTATGCGCCTGGAAGCTGCAAAAGTGCTGACTACTGGCGGCGAGATTGCTCGCCGTGCTCTTCTGTCAGCCACCCGGGATTCCAATGCGCGTGTGCGAGCACGGGCCCTGACCTCGCTGGCGGCGTCTGGAGATTCGAGCCTGGCTAAGACTTATCAACAAGCGCTCAACGATCAGAGCTACGGTGTAATTCAGGCTGCGGCCCAGGCTCTGGGCGGGACCAGGAGCCCAAGTGGCTATGATAGCTTGCTCAAATTGATCGAGACTCCATCGTGGCGAGACACAATTAAGATTTCCGGGTTGAATGGTTTGGTAGCTCTCGGCGACAATCGTGCTCTCGACGCCGGCCTCCGCTTCGCTGCTTGGGGGAAACCTTTCGCAGTAAGGACCGCTGCCTTCAAGCTGGTAGGTGCCTTCGGAAAGGATGATCCGCGAGCCTTTGCCGTTCTGTCTAAAGCTTTGAAAGAGCCCGTTGCCAGCACCAATCTTCAATTCTCCACTTCCGCCGCAGAGGCGTTGGTGGCTCTGAGAGATGATCGTGGGTTGGTTATCCTTGAGGATCTGCTTAAAATGCCGGATAGATCACCCCTGATTAGGGCAGTTATTTCTCGACTGCGAGACGGTCTGAGGCAAAATGCCCTTGGGTCGAAGAGCGGTCCGCCGCAGCCTTAGCTGGCCATTTGAACTTTTCGGGTACGCCCAGCAAGACACTCTAGCGGCGCACTCCGAACCTGGAGGAAAGGCTGAACGCCTATAAATTCAAGCGTCATAAACTTTAGGCTTGAGTTTATTGAGTCGGATACGGTAGTATTCCTTCGCCCGATAGGCGCCGACCCAAGGCGCATCCCCTCTTGCACCTCCTGCTTGTCAGTACTTAATATTGGACGAACCATGCCAATGATCGCTGACAAACAGAACAAACCAATCAGGGAAGACCATTCATTAGTCGATTCGGGCGACCACAAGGTGTCTTTGCTTGTGGTAGAGGACGACCAAAACATATCAACCGCGATTAGTGAGTATTTCTCCCGTGCAGGTTACAACGTGAGAACCGTGGGAGATGGATTATCAGGTGTCAAAGCGGCATTGGACGATCGTCCGGATGCCGTCGTGCTCGACCTGATGCTTCCCAAGATGGATGGTCTGGCTGTTTGCAAGGAACTCCGGGAGAAGATTAGTTATCTCCCAATTCTTATGTTGACTGCCAAGGACGACGTGGTTGATAAGGTGCTGGGGTTGGAAATGGGGGCGGATGATTACATCACCAAGCCCTTCAGCCTCAGGGAATTGGAAGCTCGCATTAAAACGGTCCTGCGCCGTACCCATAATGCGGTCGCATTGTCCGATGGACTTGGCAACGAAGCTCCGATTGTTCGGGGTAAGCTTCGCATTGATACTGAGAAACGCGAAGTTTCTATCGGTGATCGGGAAGTTGAATTGACACCCAAAGAGTTTGATTTACTAAAGCTCTTTGCTTCGAACCCGGGAAGAGTTTTTCCGCGCAAGTATCTGCTGGAAAAGATCTGGGACTACTCGTACGAAGGCTATGATCGGACCATTGATTCGCATATCAACCGGTTGCGAGCCAAGATCGAGGACAACCCGGAAAACCCACAAATGGTTCTGACCGTCTGGGGCATTGGCTACAAATTCAGCGACGAACACTAATCCAGAGCGTCACTGACCTCTCAGACCAGCCCCCCTCGTTCGATTGAAATACCACCTCCAGTCTCCCTGGGACGCACTTCGCTGTCCGGCAAATCCAAAGCCGCGACATCCGAAGAATTTGTTTCAGCGGAATCGTTCGACTAAAAAATCATGTCAAAGCCTGACCCATTCAAGATCAACGCCCGCTTCGCTCTGACAGTTTTATTGCTCGCAGGGATCGGGTTCTCGCAAATACCCGCCTCGCACGCCCAGTCCCGGGGTGAGCCGGTCACTTTGTCCGGCATTTCAACCAGGACCACAGCGAATGGCACCGTGGTGTCAATCGCGGCTGACAGACTACTCAATCGCGCTCAAACCTGGCAGGACGGTGCTGGCTACCATGTGGTAGTGCCCTCCGCTGGTACCCAGAATGCGATCCCGACCAGTGACGGAATCAAGATCAGGCAAGTGGATCATCTGCTGGAAATCCTGGTTCAAACCGCGCCCGGCGCCAGCGTCAACGTGCGCTCAACCGGGAACCGTCTGAATCTCAGGATTGACGGAAGGCTCGAGCCGCGCAGGGCGGAGTTCGAAAATCAAGACACACAGTTTGAAAGGACCGTGCGAATGAAAGACGGTCTCGCTACTGCCTCTCAACCTGACGGTTTGACAACAGCGGATCTCAATCGCTCAAACGTACCGGTGGCAACTAATGCCTCGTTTATTCGGACTGACGCTCCTTTGGCATCAGATGCGACTCAGGATGTCGGCCAGTCAGGCACAGAGCCTGGTGAATCGAGTGTGGTTTCCGGCGGAACTATCATGATACTTCTCAGCCTCTTCTGCATCGGTCTTTTGGTTTTGCGCCGGCGGTTCAGCAGCAAAACCTCGGCTGTGTTGGAAAAGGATGACGGATTCGAAGACATCGAAGACTTTGATGAGATATCAGATCCGACAACGGCACAGTCCAGGTTTGGAAAGAACAGTGGAAGGTCTCAGCCCGCGCCCCGAGTGGACGGTTCCACCTCGAACGTGACCTCAATGCAAAGGAAGACAGCGATGCGGTCGCCGGTCGCGATCCCCGTTTCGTTATATGGGGCGTATCAGGTTGATATGGAGATCGGGAAGCTGGTGCAGGGCCAGCCGCACCGGCTTGACGTGGTTGGCTCGCGAGCGCCGGATGATCGTCGCGCCATCGAGGCTTCTCTATTAAAGGTATTGAATGCTTCGGGCGGCGATGAAGAGGTCCAACGCCGGGCTCGTGCCGCTTTGGAAGAGTACGGTTTTGTGGCCCGTCAAAGCGCCGCACTGCTTTCAGCATCCGACCCATATGAGCGCACCTCAGCCGCAAGAATGCTTGGCGATTTCAAGTCGCCCTCATCGTTACCATTCCTGCTCGAAGCTCTTTACGATAATGAATCGCTAGTCCGCAATCAGTCAGTGCTCAGCATCGGCGAACTAAAGTTGCCGTCGGCCATTGGCGCATTGCTGGATATCGCGCGCAAACACCCCGACGTGCCTGGCTCGCTGCTGAGTCGAGCGCTCAGCGCGTGCTCGGTCGAAGGCCTGGATTTTTTCGATGCCGGAGTTCCCGCACCGGGCCAGCTCAATGCAGTAAATGCGCGTTTGCTGGCTGATGAGATTACGAATCTGCAGCCGGCGGCTTCGTTTGACGAACTGCCGGAAACTGCAGATGACGAAAATTTCACCTCGGCGTTGGAGCAGGTTCAAAATGAGGCCTTGAGCGAGCGCGTTGCAGCAATCAAAATGTTGGGTCAATTCCCGGTAAAAAGTTCCATCGCCGCCCTGGCTCGCGTGGCCCGCCAGGATCCGGAATCAAGCCTCAAAGCGCTTGCCGCTTCCAGTCTTGCTTTCATCAATCACGAATCTGTCTTTCCGTCGATCCTGATCGCGATGGCGGACGAATCCCGCGAGGTGCGCGCCGCTGCCGCCCGCTCCTTATCAAGGCTGAGCTTTGATCGCGCCGACGGCTACATCAGAGTCACGGAAACTGACGACGTCGAGACTCTCAGTGACGTTGCTGATGCCTGCATCAAGGCAGGCATTGCCATGCAGAGCATCAACCGAATGAGCACCGGGGATCACCAGGCCTATGAGTCAATGGCAGTTGTATCGCTGCTGGTTAAGGCCAAACGGTTCGAGCCTTTGCTTGACGCGATGACTAGCCACGCGGATCTGGATGTTCGGCTGGTGGCTATCCATATTCTCGGTCTGGCTGGCGACGCCAGTGTAATCGAGCCGATGCGCGCCTTGCTGGACGAATCTCACAACGACGTAGTAGGAGAGGCTTTGCTGGAAGCTATCACCCAGCTTGAGTCTCCGCGGCTTGATCACAAAGGAGCTTTAGAACCTGAGGGCGAGGTGGTGGCTGAAGAGGATCTACCCGTGGGTGGAGAAATTAAGCCACTGGCCAATTCGGAAGTTGAAGCGGAATTGGGTTTCGACTTCACGCGCCCAACGAAAACTGAAACTGAAGTGAACCCTGAACCCGATCCAGAGTTGCCGGAACTCGAGCGCTCTGGACTGCCAGAGCACCCGATTGCATAATGCAATTGTCAGGTTCTCTCCATATTTGCCCCAATGAACTCATCACAATCTCAGAACTCAATCGTGCGAGGTAACGGGCGCAGAGTCGTGGCGACTCTGGCGCTCGCAATCTTCGTTCTCCATGCAGTGGTGCCACTCGCGGCGCAAGCCACGAGCACCAGGCATATCACCTCCATTTGGACGGCGACAACGGCTGAAGGATCCAGAGTACATGTAGTGTCTGATTCTCCGGTCAGTGACTACGAAGGCTACACCCGAGGTGGTCGCTTTTATGTGAAGATTCCCCTGGCCGACCTGCCATCGGCACGTGGCAGTTTACTGGGTCGTGGTTTTGATGACGTGCAAATCCAGCGCTATGGTGACGGGATCATCATTTCCTTTCACCTGTTGCCGGGGACTGCTGTGCGAGTAGAGCAAGCTGCCAGCCGGTTAGAAATCGTCTTCACAATTCCGGCGGGCAACAGTGCTGTCGCAGTCGCAAGGGAGTCCCACGAGTCTGCGCGCACCCGGGCGCGACGCATTGCTGACACTGCTGGCCCGACACCGGCGCCGTCAAGTTCTGGAGGGGCTTATAAGCCATCTGGTTCAAGGTCAACCGGCCGGCGTTCCACAAGTGCTTCCGAATCACGTTCGGCAGCGCCGGACAATCGCAGCGAGAGTGGTTCTGCCACCAACCGAAGCTCAACCTCTCCAGATAAGGTCTCCTCAAAGACTGCTAACAAAGAAGCCATTTCGGGATCCGTTGAACCAACGGGCATGGTTAGTCCCAGCCCGGTTGCTTCGCCAACAGTGACTCCCTCGGCAATTACTGGTGCGGCTCTACCGGTTGCCAGTCCGGCGGTTTCACCGGCTAGCCAGTCATTCGCTTCGCCGACGCCCACTCGCGCTGCAGTCACTGAGGGCAACGATTGGAAGAGTCGCGCTCACTATTGGAGCGTCTGGGCAGAACTAAACTGGTTGCCAATCTTAATTGGTTCACTCGCAGCTTTGGCGCTGCTCGTCTTCCTGTACTTCTGGCGCGCGCCGAAGAATGCTCGCACTAAAGCGGACTCGGTTGACGAAGATGCAGAGCGTTCCGCCGCAGCAAAAGAAACAATTATTCCGGCTCCAGGCGCCCCAGCAACTCCATCAGCCGGTGCCTCCGCTGTCGAGCCGAAAACTCAAGCGGCGGCGGCGGCGGCGAGCCCATCACATTTGTCAAACGCAGTGCCCAGCCGATCCGTTCGCGATCAGGGCGAGGAACAAGAGCGGGAGGTTTTTGAATTATGAGTGTCGACTTCTTATTTCAATTATGCGCACAGCACGGTATTAAGTTGACGCTGGCTGGCGACGGTAGCGATCGCCTGTTGGTGGACGCCCCCAAAGGATCCCTGACACCCTCACTCCGTGAAGCTTTGACTGCCAACAAGCCCGAGTTAATCGCTGCTTTAAAAGCTCAAGCCAGAGCCGATGCTGAGACCACCACTGAGGTCCAATCTGAAGTTTCAGTCACTGAAGTTGCAGCTTCCAGAAATCGCGTTGCCAGCACCCCCCCGGTCGCCAATAGTGTCCCGCCCCTTCCGGAACCGTTAAGAGCGCAGGGAGACGAGGCAGGAGCGAAAAGCGCGGAAGGAGAAGTGGGAAACCTGCTTGAAGGACGAGCTTTCGACGTTAAGGTAATCGATTCAAGCGATGTCTCTACGCGCCAGTCGGTATCAGCTGCCTTGCTCGCCGCTCTGGCGGGACCGGATCCAAAACACTGCGAACGGGCCCGCCAGGGATTACTGGATCATGGCCATTTTGACGAATTAACTCGCGACCTCAGGACCGCAGACTCTCCAGGTGCACGGGCGGATGCCGCTCGCAAGCTAGGCACAGTCTGCAGCCGACTTGCTACCCCGCACCTGATCGCTGCCTTATCGGACAGTGCCCCGGAAGTGCGTCGCAATGCAGTTGAAGCCCTGGGAAGTATCGCCGATCCTTCCGCAGTTGCCCCGCTCAATGATCTGGTTGGTCGCGAAACCAGTCGTCAGGTACCTACAAGCACAATCCGCCAGGCCATCGATGCCATTACCGCAGTTGCTTCTCGCAGTTCCTCGGTCGAGGTGGCCTCGATCGAGTCCGGCACGACGTTGGAACCAACGGTTACCGTTGCGGCGAACACTGCTGCGTCCTTTGACAATTCAGTTGCGCAACAACATGTAGCCAGTGCTCCATCAGCTGAAGAGGAAGAGTTGCGATTGGAAGAAGAGGCACTGCGTAAAGCGGTCGAGGCAATCGAGCAGAAGAGACTTGCAGCAGAGAATGCCCGGAAGCTGGTGGAGCGCGACGCTCGTCTAAAGGCTGAACAGGAAACCAGAGCCAGGGCGGAAGCCGAGCAACGACGTCTGCTCGAAGAACTTGCGCGCAAGCAGGTCGAAGATGAAGCTCGCACCCGCGCCGAAGCAGAAGCGAAAGATCGCAGCGAGCAGGAAGCTCGGTTTCGCGCTGAGGCAGCAGCCCTGCACCGCGCCGCAGAAGAGCTTGCACAGAAACGTCTTGCCGCCGAAGCTGCGCGCAAACTAGCAGAGGAAGAAGCTCGGCAACGCGCCATTGAACTTGCGCGCCGTCAGGCCGAGGAAGAGCAGGCTCGCCAGCGCGCGCTGGCCGAAGCGCTACAACGCGCAGAAGAAGAAGCCGCTCGCCGCCTCGCAGAAGAAGAAGCCGCTCGCCGCCTCGCAGAAGAAGAAGCCGCCCGCCGCCTCGCCGAAGAAGCCCGCCTGCGAGCCGAAGCTGAACGCCGGCTGGCAGAGCAGGAAGCGCTGCGCCTGGCGATCGAAGAAGAAGCGCGTCAGGGTGCTGAAAGGAAACGCATAGAGGAAGAAAGACTCCGCGCCGAAGCAGAGGAGCTGCGCGGAGCTGCTGAGGCGGTGGCGCTTCAGCGCGCAGAGATTGAAGCTGCGCGTCGCAAAGCGGAAGAGGATGCATTGCGTTTGGCTCAAGCCCAGGCGCTGATGCAACTGGGAGAAGAAGAGCGTCGCCAGGTGGAAGCAGAACGTTTGAGAATTGCGGCCGAACTAAGCCAGCGAACGCAGGAGGAGCGCAAGCGTCTTGAAGAAGCCAGAGCTCACGCTCAATCTGAACAGCGGCGTATGGAAGAAGAGGCCCGCCACTACGCGGAGGAAGAAGAACAACGATTGACCGCGCTGGAGGAAGTAAGGAGAAAGGCCGAAGAGGCCCTGGTCCAACGAGTAGAAAAAGAGCAACGCATTCGTGGCGAGATCGAGGCTTTGCGACAGGCTGAAGAAGAGCAAAGACAGCGGATTCAGGAAGCGGAAAACCGTCGCCACTCTGAATCGGAAGTCCGCCGTCAGGCAGAAGAACAAGCGCGTTTGAAAGCGGAAGAGCTCGAGCAGCTACGAGTTCAGGAAGAATTGCGGCTGCAAGCCGAGGAAGAGGCCCATCGTCAGGCAGAAGCCGAGCGTGTCCGTTTAGCCGAAGAGCGCTTGCGCATTGAAGAAGAGCATCGTCGCACTCAAGAGGAACGCGAACGCCTTGAGGCCGAAACCCACCAGCGTGCGGAAGAAGAGGAACGGCATCTGGCTGCGTTGGAAGCTATCCGGCTCGAGGCCGAGGAGCAGGCTCGTGCTCGAGCCGAGAAGGCCGCCCAGGTTCAGCTTCAGATCGAGGCGTTGCGCCAGGCCGAAGCAGTGCGCCTCAGCGAAGAAGAGGAGGCCCGCCTGCGCGCTGAGGACGAGCGGCAGCGATTCGACGAAGCACGCCGTCGTGCGGAAGAAGAGCGATTGAGAATTGAAGCCGAGGCGCGCCAACATGCGGAAGAACAGCAGCAGCATCTGTTGGCATTGGAAGCAATTCGCAGGGAAGCAGAAGAACAGGCCCGAGTTCGCGCGGAACAGTCACAGCAGATCCAACAGGAAATCGAAGCCATGCGCCTGGCGGCGACAGAGCGCCTGAAAGCAGAAGAGGAAGCGCATCGCCGCGCCAACGAGGAACGCCAGGTGTTGGAGGAAGCGAGTCGCCACGCGGAAGAAGAGCGACTAAGAGTTGAAGCTGAGTCGCGTCAACATGCACAGGAACAGCAGCAGCATCTGCTGGCATTGGAAGCAATCCGCCGGGAGGCAGAAGAACTGGCCCGCGTCCGCGACCAGGAAACGCTCGAGGCCCAAGTCGAAATCGAGAGTTTGCGACAGATAGCGGAACAGCGGCTAAAGACTGAAGAACAAGTACGCATTCGTGCTGAAGAAGAACATCTGCGTCTGGAAGCTGAAATTCAGCAGCAGGCTGACGAAGCCGAGCATCAACTTGCGGCCTTAACTTCGCTGCGCACACGTTCAGAGGCTGACGCACGCGCCCGAGCGGAACGAGAGAGCCAGTTGCGAGCCGAGATTGAGATTTTGCAACAGGCTGAAAAAGTGCAGCGCCGGCAACTAGAAGAAGCAGAGAAGCTGCGCCACGAGAAGGCTGAAAGACTGCAACAGGAAGAAGAGGCGCTGCGCCAAACCGAACTCGCCCTGGAACAGCACCGTGCAGAGGTAGCGGCCGTCAGGCGCAGAGCGGAAGAAGAGGCCGACATGCTGGCGAGGGAGCAGGAACGGTTGAGGATCGAGGAAGAGTCCCGTTCGGCTGCGGAAGAAGAACGGCGCCGGCTTGATGTTGAAGCGCGCCACCGAGCAGAGGAAGAAGAACGGACCCGCTTGAATGAATCTCGACGCCGGGCGGAAGAAGAAGCGCGGCGCATCGGTGAAGAAGCCCATCGCCAGGCCGAGGAAGATGAGCTCAAGCAGTCTGAACTGCAGCAGCTGCGCCGCAAAGTTGAAGAAGAAACACGGTCCCGAGCTGAACAGGAACGCCGGCTCCGAGCTGAAATTGAAGAACTGAACCGCGCCAGTGAAGAGCAACGCCGCCGGTTGGAGGCGCAAGCCGCGCTCAGAGCTGAAGCCGAAGCACGGCTCAAAGCGGAAGAGGAGCGGCATGCGGCCGAAGAGCAGGCCCGCCTGAGGGCCGAGGAGGAGGCGCGGCGTTTGGCTGAAGTGGCTGCTCGACGCAGGGCTGAAACTGAAAGAGAACGGCTTGATATCGAAGCAGAACGTCTCGCTAATGAAGATGCTCGTCGTTACGCCGGCCGGCAAGTGGTGCCTGAGCTTGGCGACGAAAATGAGGCGACCCACTTATCCGTCGCTGATCTGCCCTCACTGGAGTCCGAGTGGATGGACATTGACGTGGAACCGCCACGTTTGTCAGTTCGTCCGTTGTCGAGCGAAACCCTGAATCTCGAAAATTTTAAAGTAACCGGCGAGGAGAATATCTCATCGGTGCTTAAGGGACATGAGATCGAAGTAGTAGTCGAAGAAAAGGGCATGCTGGCGGTTGATGACGAGTCGCGCGTGCCGGCTCAATTGATAGAGCGTCTGAACAGCGAAGACACTTCCGAACGGGCCGCAGCCCTGTCGGAACTCGGACAACTGGGTGGCGACGATGCGCGGCAATTGATAAACCAGGCGTTTGACGATCCAGCTCCGGAAGTCCGTAACGCCGCAGCGCACGCTCTGCATGATGTCCAGTCTGATCGAGCCGCTTCGTTTACCAGCGCCCTGCGTGAAGGGACCCCGGAGCGACGCCGCAACATCGGCACCGCGCTGGCCGATTCCGGTCTGGCTAGCCAGGCTATCAATAATCTGACCGGCGAAAGTCGCGAGCGTACCTACGATGCATTTTCACTCTTGTTTCTGATGGCGAAAGCGGGTGAAGTGCAGCCTCTCATGCGAGCAATTGAAGATCATTCGAATATCGAGGTGCGGCTGGCGGTGGTTAAGTTACTGGCGCTCAGCGGCCAGCCCGAAATCGTGCCTGCCTTCCGCCGTCTCGCAGTACGCGGATCGTTGCCTTCCGAAGTAAGGTCAGCGGTGATGGAAGCCATCTACCAGATCAGCAGCCAGTCCCGCGAGACTGCCCACTCCGCCGCTTAGAAAAGACGTCGGATAGTCGGAAACAAACAGGGGAAGTGATGCGAGAAATTAAGAGCGAAGGGCGCGAGTCCTTCGCTCTTAATGTTTTTGGATCAGCTGCGAGATGCTTTTCATCCGATGTCCCCACCTGCATCTTTGCTCTTTGCCCTTCGCCCTCTTACTATTAATTCCAATCATGGGATTCAAGCTACAGTCAGACTACGCGCCAAAGGGTGACCAGCCTCAGGCCATCGAAGCGCTGGTTCGCGGTCTGGATGACGGCGCTAAAGATCAGGTTCTGCTTGGCATTACCGGCAGTGGCAAGACGTTTACGATCGCCAGCGTCATCCAGCAAACTCAGCGGCCAACCCTGGTCATGGCTCACAACAAAACACTCGCGGCGCAGCTGTACCAGGAATTCAAGACTTTATTCCCCGAAAACGCGGTCGAGTACTTTGTTTCCTATTACGACTATTACCAGCCTGAGGCCTACATGCCGTCGGCTGACCTCTACATCGAAAAGGAAGCGATTGTAAATGACGACATCGATCGCCTGCGCATGTCGGCGACGCGCGCGCTCTTCGAACGGCGCGATGTAATCGTCGTCGCCAGCGTTTCCTGTATTTACGGACTTGGCGATCCGGACGCCTATTACGACATGCTGCTCTTTGTTGAGCCGGGCACGCGCATGACCCGTGACGCGCTGCTCCAGCGTCTGGTTGAACTGCAATATGAACGAGGCGATGTCGATTTCAAACGCGGGTCATTCCGCGTGCGCGGCGATGTGGTGGATCTGTATCCCAGTTATCAGGACAACGCCTATCGCATCGAACTTTGGGGAGATGAGATTGACTCGGTTTCGACAATCGATCCCCTGCTCGGCGAAGTAATTCAGAAACATACGGCGCGGGTACCGATCTATCCAAAGACGCACTACGTGATGTCCAAAAACACCATCAAGCAGGCGATTAAGTCAATCCGCGCCGAGCTCGAGTGGTGGGAACCCAAATTGATTGCCGAAGGGAAACTGGTCGAAGCCCAGCGCCTGCACCAGCGGACCATGTTCGACCTCGAGATGATTAAGGAAATGGGTTTTTGCCGTGGCATCGAAAATTATTCGCGTCACCTGACGGGCAAGAATCCTGGCGATCCGCCGCCGACGCTGCTCGACTACCTGCCGCGCGACACGATGATGGTTATTGATGAAGCCCATCAGACGGTGCCGCAGGTGCGTGGCATGTTTGAAGGCGACCAATCACGGAAACGCACTTTGGTTGAATATGGATTTCGTCTGCCCTCGGCGCTCGATAATCGCCCGCTGAACTTCCGTGAGTTTGAAGAGCGTATCGGACAGACCATTTATGTCTCCGCCACTCCCGGACCTTATGAACTAACCAAAGTCAGCGGTGAAGTGATCGAACAAATCATTCGCCCTACCGGGCTGATGGATCCGGAAATCGAGGTGCTGCCGGTTAAGGGACAGATCGATCATCTGCTGGAAGAATGCCGCGTACGCGCTGAACTGAAAGAACGCGTGCTGGTAACCACACTGACGAAGCGGATGTCTGAAGACCTGACCGAGTATTTCACTGAAGTGGGTGTGCGGGTGCGCTATCTTCACTCCGATATCGTCACGCTCGATCGCATCAAAATTTTGCGCGACTTGCGGCGCGGAGAGTTTGATGTTCTCGTGGGTATCAATCTGCTGCGTGAGGGATTGGATTTGCCGGAAGTCTCTCTGGTGGCAATCCTCGACGCCGACAAGGAAGGGTTTCTGCGCTCGGAGTCTTCTTTGATTCAGACCATTGGACGCGCGGCGCGCAACGCGCGCGGGAAAGCAATTTTGTACGCCGACCGCGTAACCGATTCGATGAAACGCGCGATCGACGAAACACGACGGCGGCGCGGGGTCCAGGAAGCCTACAACCTCGAGCATGGCATTACCCCGCAGACAATTATCAAGCCCATTGAAGCCACGCTGGTAACGGCTTACGAAGCTGACTATTTTAAAGTGCCGCTCGATCTGGATGAATACGAGGAATACTCGGCTGAGAAGATTGGCCAGACGATTAGCCAACTGGAGAGAGATATGCGCGAATCTGCCAAGCGATTTGAGTTTGAAAAGGCGGCTGAGCTGCGGGACAGAATTAAGTTCCTACGTGAACGTGAATTGCAGCTGACTTGATCTGTATCGCCGACCGTGGTCTCTTTTTTGAAATAGACTCAGGGCTCAAATGTTCCGGTATTGTTTCCAGCGTGATTTGGATGCGCCTCCTAAAAAATGCTCACCAAGACCCAACCTGATGAAATTCAGTCTTACCTTTCCGACTCGAGCTATATGCAGGGTGGAACGGCCTCCAGTGTGGTCTTCCCGGAAAACTCGGCGCAGATGGCTGAGGTTCTGCGCGCCGCTTCACAGAAAAAGACTCCGGTGACCGTCGCGGGAGCCGGCACGGGTACAGTTGGAGGTCGCGTCCCTTTCGGTGGCATCGTGCTGGCTACAGACAAACTCAACGTCATTAAGCGAATTACTCACGTCGGTGCCGGCGGCATTGCAGTTGTGGGAGCAGGGGTGTTGCTGAGCGATTTCCAGCGCGCGGTGGATTCGGAAGGATTGCTTTACCCTCCCGATCCCACCGAGCGGGGATGCTTTATCGGTGGCAACGTGGCGACCAATGCGTCAGGCTCGCGTACCTTTAAATACGGGCCGACACGAAAGTACATTCGCCGCTTGAAGATTGTGTTGGCTACAGGAGAAGCTCTGGACCTGCGGCGTGGCCAGGTACGAGCCGCTTCAAACGGCACACTACGAGTTCCACTTTCATCTGGTCGAGTGATTGAAGCTCGCTTGCCGTCGTATTCCATGCCTCACGTTCGCAAGCATGCCTCTGGTTATTTTGTCGCGCCGGAAATGGATGCAATCGATCTGTTCATCGGCAGCGAAGGCACCCTGGGCGTGATAGTTGAGATCGAGGTGGGACTGTTGCCCAAGCCTGCAGGGCTGCTCAGTGGAGTTGTGTTTTTCGCTTCCGAGGAAAACTTGCTGACATTTGTCAGCGCAGCGCGTGAACAGTCGCTGCGGTCCCGCACGAAACCAGAGCCGGAGCGCGCGACTGATCTTGATGCGCGCGCGCTTGAGTATTTCGATAGCCAATCGCTCAGCTTTCTACGGCAGCGCTATGAATCCATTCCGGCAAAGGCAATCGGGGCGATTTTCTTCGAACAGGAAACGACACCTGAAAGTGAAGACTCGCTCCTGGCCCAGTGGCAGATGTTGCTGGAAGCTCATCAGGCGCTTGCCGAGCAATCATGGTTTGCGACGAACGAAGTAGATCAGGAGAAGCTGCGCGAGTTTCGGCATCAGTTACCGGTGCTGATGAACGAGTGGTTTGCGCGCCATCAGCAGCGCAAGGTTTCGACCGATATGTCAGTGCCCGATGAAGCGTTTCCGGGAATGTTGCGTTTCTATCAGGATGCGTTGCGGGAGGGCGATCTGCGCTACACGATTTTTGGTCATATTGGCGACAATCACGTGCACGTCAACATTCTGCCGCGCAACAATGAGGAAGGCGTCCGGGCGCGCGAGATTTATCTTCAGTTCCTGAAAAGGGCTGCGTCGGTGGGTGGCACATTGTCCGCCGAACACGGCATAGGGAAACTGAAACGCGAGTACCTGAGTCTTTTTTACAGCGAGCAGGATCTGCGTGAGATGGCAGAGTTGAAGCGCGCATTCGACCCGGCTGGAATTCTCGGGCGGGGCAACATTTTCGCATCGGACACACGATGATATCCACAGATACTCCGATTGCGCAGATTACACCGAGCACTCAGATGGAATACAAGAAGCGCGACAAGGATTGGGTCCGCAGATTACACCGATTCCGCAGATGAAAAGACAAAGAGTGCTAAAACCGTCAATGTGTATCTCTCTCCCTATTTTCTATTTCGTTCTTAATCCGCGTCATCAGCGTAATCTGCGGATAAACCCATAAACTGGTTACGGGTTAACCTCATTTGTCGTTCAGTGCGATCAAAACTACAATCGGGTCATCCCAATGTTAAGTTTCACCACAGCCGGAGAATCACACGGCCGCGCCCTGGTCGCGATTGTTGAAGGTCTGCCTGCCGGAGTGCCGGTCGACTCCGGTCAGGTTAATCATGAATTAAAGCGTCGGCAATGGGGCCATGGACGTGGCGGGCGGATGAAGATCGAGCAGGACGAGATCCAGATCATGAGCGGTGTCCGTCATGGATTGACCCTCGGCTCGCCTCTGGCTTTGCTGATTGAGAACAAAGACTGGGCCAACTGGACCGAAGTGATGGCCGCAGAGGAACGCGAACTGGAGCCCGGCAAGGAGCGCCAGGTCAAGCGGCCTCGCCCCGGTCATGCAGATCTTGCCGGTGGATTGAAAACGGGAGCGCGGGATTTGCGCAATGTTCTCGAACGTGCCTCGGCCCGCGAGACAGCGGCTCGGGTAGCCTGCGGCGCATTTGCGAAGCAGTTGCTGGCTCAGTTTGGCATTGAGATTCGCAGTCACGTAATTCAGCTCGGTGGCATACCCGAGACGGCTTTGGAACTTTCCTGGGAGGCAATTAGTGGGATTCGCGAGGACGCGCCACTCAGTTGTGCCGATGATCAGGTGCAGCAGAGGATGGTCGAGCTGATCGATCAAAAGAGGCACGAAGGCGATACGCTCGGAGGGATTTTTGAGGTCGTCGCGCGCGGGCTCGTGCCGGGTCTCGGTTCGCACACCTCATGGTCCAGCAAGCTTGATGGCCGCCTGGCCCAGGCGGTCATGTCCATTCACGCCGTCAAGGGAGTGGCCATAGGCGCGGGAATGGAAGCGAGCAGTTTGCCCGGCTCTGAAGTACATGACGAGATTGCTTACAATGCCGAGACCAAAGAATTCATTCGGGCGACGAACAGAGCGGGTGGGCTCGAAGGCGGTATCACGAACGGAGAAGAACTGCGAATCCGAGGTCATCTTAAGCCAATCTCGACCTTGAGGCGGCCCTTGCGCTCCGTAGACATAGATACCAAGCAGGAAGAGGCGGCGGCCTTTGAAAGATCAGACATTACGGTCGTGCCGGCGGCGGGCGTAATAGGCGAAGCTATGGTAGCCCTCGTGCTGGGCTCTGCGATGCGGGAAAAATTTGGCGGCGACAGTCTTGGCGAAATGAAACGCAACTTCGAAGGCTATCGCGAACAGTTACGAGGGTATTAGAGTTGAACCGGTCCCTCCCACTGCGATCTTCGTCAGTACGACCCGAGCGGAAAATAATGCGCCTCCGGTAAACATTCGAGATGCCAGCAAAATTCAGTTCCAGTAAGCGCCCCGTTGAGCGGGTGTTTTTAATCGACTCGATGTCGCATATTTTTCGGGCATTCTACGCGCCGATGCAAAATCGCGCGGCGCCGCTCGCAAACTCACACGGACAGGTGACGCAGGCCGTCTTCATCTTTACCAACATGCTGCGCAAGCTCCTGCTGGACGAAAAACCTGATCACATCGCCGCGATCTTTGAGTCGGGTGAAAAGACGTTTCGCCACGAAACCTTCGCTGACTACAAAGCCAATCGTCTGCAGATGCCCGAGGATCTGGCATCCCAACTGCCGTACATCATCCGCCTTTGCGAAGCGTTCAATATCCCGGTCATCAATGCGCCCGGGTACGAAGCTGACGACGTGATTGGCACGCTCGCCGCGCAAGCCGAGAAAAAAGGCGTGCAGGCTGTCATCGTTTCCAATGACAAAGATATGTGCCAATTAGTGCGAGATCCATTTGTCGTGGCCATGCGCACGAATTCTCAGGTGGTCAAGCGAAAGGAATACGTGCCACCCATCGAGTGGTGTGACGAAGAGTGGGTGGAAAAAAAGTTCGGCGTAACCGCCGACCAGATAGTCGACTTGTTGGGTTTGATGGGTGACTCCATCGACAACATCCCCGGGGCGCCGGGCATCGGTGCAAAAGGGGCCGTCAACCTCATCAAGGAGTTTGGTTCGATTGACGGTGCGCTGGCGCAATGGGAAGCCGTGAAGCACAAGACCTATCGCGAATCCCTGCGCGACAACGCGGACTTGATTCGTCAGTCACGCGAGCTTGCTCGGATCAAGTGCGACCTCGATGTGGAGCTGGATCTGGATCAGCTTAGATCTCGTCCTCCCGATCGCGCCGCCGCTTACGAGCTATTTCGCGAACTTGAATTCCAGGTGCTGAGCCGGGAATTCGCCGATGCAGCACAAGCGGTGCCGAGCAGCATCAACGACGCGCGTGATTATCGACTCATAAACAAAGAAGCAGACCTAAAGGCCTTCATTCAAACTTTGTGGAAGGCTGAACATGTCGGCATTGCCATTGCCGAGCCCTCGGAGCCGGAAGACGAACAACGATGCCTGCTGCCGCAGGAAGGGGCCTTTGGCATTGCGATCTCAACCGGGCCGGGCAAAGCGGCTTATGTCGATCTTGAAAAATTCGCCGGGGGTCGAGAGACGGCCCTGGTTCTTTTGCGTGAGGTGCTGGCCAATGGTCTGCTGGAAAAGGCAGTTCACGATCTGAAACGCGCCGTGGGCCTGTTGGCGCCACTTGGTATCACTCTCGAAGGTGTTAAAGACGACACTTTCCTGGCTGCCTACCTGCTCGATCCCAGCCGCACAAAGTATGAGTTGCACGACCTGGCCAGGGAACTCACGGGAATTGAAGTTAGCGCACCAACTCCTGCTGACTGGACTGAATTGCCCTGGCAGACGGCGCTGGCGGCCGATCTGACGGTGCAGTGTGCACGCGTCCTGCACGAACGAATTCTCGAAAAGAAACTTGAGACAATTTACTCCGAAGTTGAGTTGCCACTCGCTCCGCTGCTTTTTCAGATGGAGCGCGCCGGAATGAAAGTTGACCGCAAGGTACTCAATGACTTGTCCAATTTCCTGGGGCAGGAACTGGTCAGGCTCACCGAGCAGATTTTTAAGCTCGCCGGTCATGAGTTCAATGTGGGCTCGCCTAAACAGGTCGGTGACGTGCTTTCGGATTTGAATATCGGCACGGGCCGGAAAACCTCGACGGGACGTATTTCAACCAGCAAGGCTGTGCTGGAAGAGCTGGCGCAGACTCATGAATTACCCCGGTTAATTATTGAATATCGCGAGCTCGATAAGTTGAAGAGCGTTTACACGGATGCTCTGCCTCATCAGATAGCTGCCGATGGCCGTATCCATTGTCAATTGAATCAAACCGTCGCGGCCACGGGACGGTTGTCGTCCAGCGAACCGAACCTGCAGAACATACCCATTCGCAGTGAACTCGGGCGACGCATTAGGCGGGCCTTTGTAGCTGAGAAGGGTTGTAAGATTATCTCGGCGGATTACTCGCAGCTCGAGCTGCGACTCCTGGCCCATATCACCCAGGATCCGGTGATGCTCGATGCGTTTCAACGTGGCGAAGACATCCATAACCGCACCGCTCGTTTGGTATTTCATGCAGAGACTGATGAGGAGCTGAAGGAAGCGAGACGCTTTGCCAAGATTGTCAATTTCGCTATCGCCTACGCCATCGAACCGTGGGGACTGTCGCAACGCGTCGGCATCTCTCGTGAGGAAGCAAAGAAGGTAATCAAGGATTACTTCGAAACTTATAAAGGTGTGCGTCGCTACATGGACGAAGTGCCGGTACGCGCGCGCGAACACGGTTATGTGCGTTCCATCTATGGGCGCATTCGTCCGCTGCAGGGGATTAACGACCGCAACGCGAATATTCGCAAAGCGGCGGAACGCGAAGCGATCAATATGCCGATACAGGGCACGGCCAGCGACATTGTGAAAATCGCCATGTTGCACGTGGAGGAAGCGTTCAGGCGCGAGCACTTAGAGGCTCGCATGCTGATGCAGGTGCATGACGAACTGCTGATCGAAGCACCCGAGAGCGAGGTTGAGCAGACGGCGAAAGTACTGAAACATGAAATGGAAACTGCCGTGCAACTGGATATACCGCTGATAGCGGATGTCGGCATTGGCGACAATTGGATGGATGCCAAACCGTAACAGCTTGGAAACATTCAGCGGATGTAATAGAAATCTCAACGCCCGACGTTGCGCGTGGTCTAATCGGTTTAATCAGACGAGCGAAGCACAGACAGGTGGCGCCTTTTAGTGATGAGCAATAGCGAGCAAACCGACAATCATTCCGATCCCGAGCCCAAGCTGGTTTATCGCCGCTCGGAAGCGTTCGCTGAGGGCGCGGGCGGATCCCATGGCTCTCCGCCATCAGGACCCAATCGCGAACTGGCTCCTGCGGTTACTCCACTAGTCATCGGATTCACGCTCCTCTTGATTGTCATTTCGGTGCTGGCATACCTCAGCGTGCGTCGCGTCGACGATGTAGCTCGACAAGTGCTTGATATGGAGCACGTGCATGCGGCCAGGGCCAACCTGCTGCTGCAATTACGCCTCGCGCTTACTCGCCTCGACAACGAAGCGCGCGCGCGGCAGGATGCCGAAGCAGGTCAGGGAATAAAGCCGCCTTTTGATTTACCACTGCGCACGGCGCGTGAAGCGATGAAAAAACAGGCCGCCTTGCTTGAGCGTCCGCCGCTTTCCGATGATCCGAAATGGAGCCAGTTTCGCACGGATCTTGAATCCTATTTAGTTATCACTGGAGATTCGCGTCGTTATTCGCTGGAAGGCTTTACGAAGTTTCACACGGTCGACGCCGAACTTAATAATCTCTTCAGCGACTCAACTCTGGAACAGGTCGAAGTGTTTCATAAGAGTGAATTGATTCAGCAACAGGCGGTGCGCTCGATTCGCTTGTGGAGTGTGATAGCCCTGCTGGTTGGTTTCCTCGTAGCCGTCGGTACGATCTGGGAAGTGCAGCGGCGCTTTCGGCAGTTGCGTCGCAGTGCTGATGAGGTGCGACGCGAGCGAAGCTTCAGCAATCAAATGCTGGAAGGCATGGTCAGTGCCGTCGTGGCCATCGATCAGGACGATCGTATTCGCAGCGCTAACCGGGCTTTCTTTAATATCTTTCCCGGCGCCAGCATCGGCGCGTACGTACGCGAGAAATTTGCGCCTGAAGAGGCGATGAGGATGCTGGAGGTGGCGCTTGGAACTCAGGTTCAGGAGGCTGCTTATCGCGGGCGCTACGTCTGCCCCTCTGATATTCCCAATGGCCAAAGGACTTTCGATGTTTACTCCTCACCGCTCGCAATCGCTGGTGATGCGGGACAAATAGTAACTCTCGTCGATGTCACCGAGGCAGCTGAAGCCGAGCGTGTGATGCGGCGCAATGAATCACTGGCCGCAGTAGGCCAGGCAACGACTCAGGTGGCACACGAGATTAAGAATCCGCTGGGCACCATTCGGTTGGGAGTTTCAATGCTGCGTGACAGCGTCGAGGGCAAGCCGGAAGCTGTGCGGACCATTGACCTCGTGGAGAGGGGCATAAAACATTTGAATAAACTGGTCATCGACGTGACCGAGTTTTCACGCCAGAAGCCACTGGCACGCTCGATGGTCGAGATTGATGATGTGCTCAACCGCAGTCTCGAACTCGTGTCTGAACGCATCCAGGGAAATGCCACGCCGGTGGAAAAGGTCTTCAGTCCGAAATCCCTACGTGCTTCCTGGGACGCAGATCAGCTGGCGCAAGTCTTCGTCAACATCATTGCCAATGCTGTGGATGCCAGTCCGAAGGGAAGTGGGATCAAGATTGAAACTGAGCTGGTGCAGCAAACGATGCCGGGGAGCGCATTGACCGGTTCCGGTGGAACTGCGCGGGTCACAATTTCTGATCAAGGGAACGGCATGGATCAGGCAACCAGGGAGCACATCTTTGAACCCTTCTATTCCACCAAGCCTCGCGGTACCGGTCTGGGACTGGCAATTGTGAAACAGATTATTGAGCGGCACGGCGGGCGTATTTTCGCTGAGAGCGAAGCCGGCCAGGGTTCCCGATTCGTGATCGAGCTGCCTTTATAAAGCGCGAATTGCGGCCCCATTTTTAGCGGCCGGCTTTCCATTTTGATAAGCAATCTTTCCGCCCACCAGAACCAAATCGATTCCCGACGAAAACTGATTTGGATTCTCAACTGTTGCGTTCCCGCGAATCGTGGCGGGATCGAAAACACAAAGATCCGCCACCGCACCGTCTTCCAGCATACCTCGATCTTTCATTGCCGGTTTCACTACGCTACGCGGCAGCACAGTCATCTTCTCGATAATTTTCTCGAGCGGAAAGCCGATGTCCAGTGCGCGACGAATGGCAGACGAAAAACAGCCGGCGCCGCGCGGATGCGAGTTTGCCCGAGGCTCGAATTCAATTCCACCATCCGAGCCAATCAGGCAAAAGTCTTCTCTTAAGGCGAGATCCACCGTTTTCTCCAGGGGCATCGTGCCCTCGGGAACGGCGACCAGCTTGGAAGTCTTGCGATAATGGGCGAAGCTCTGCGCCGTCAATCGTTGAGTCGTGCCTACCAGGCGCAAGTCGCCGTAGTCAAGACCATAGCGCTCTCGCCAGCCCGGATCAAAACGACGATTGTAAAGATAAGTGGCCCAATACGAATAGGGGTAGACGCAGGTTGTCAGAGTCTGGCCCCTGGCGTTGGCTGAGCGTATTTTCTCGAGCGCCTCTTCCATATGAAACGTGCCGCCAGTGGAATGAAGATGATCGATGTGGACTCGCGCGCCGCTTTCGCTAGCGAGGCGTATCGCCTCGTCCACACCGGCAAGTTCCTGTTCGCGCGAGGAATACCGCAGATGCAGAAAAAGCGGCCGATCATATTTCCTGGCGAGCCTGGCATACACCAATACTTCATCAAACGGCGTGGGTTGGTATTCAAGACTGTGTGAGACTCCGAGTGCGCCGTCAGCCAGGTTTTGTTCGATCTGTTTGACGCGGGCCGCGAGCGTACCGGTGCGACCGCGAATCACCATGACAAACGTAGAAACCCCGTAGTTAATAAGATGGGACAGCTTCCCGAACTGTTGATAGTAGGCGGCGCAGTCGGCACTGCCCCCATGCATCTGCAGGGCAGTCGTAACTCCGTCTGAGACTTTGTACTTCTCAAAGATGGGAAAGGTGGTACCGGGTTGTAAGGCGTTATCTGCCAGGATATCCACGAAGCCCGGCGCGATGATCTTTCCCTCAACGTGCAAGGTCTCGTCCGCCCGCAGGTTGTCGCCAAACTTCAGTTTCCCGGACGCATCGATGCCGATGTCTACGGTTTGCCACTTGCCCTGAGAAAAAAATTTGCCGCCGCGCAGAGCGAGTTTTACAGCCGTTCCCTCGGCGACGATCACAGCCGGACGGCAACCAGGGAGGATTAAACTGGCAGCCACCGGAGTAGCGACTTTGATAAAGGTTCTACGTTTCATAGGGGGCGTAGTTGTGCAGGCGGATTTTTCAGGAACTCCGACCTATATCGCTGCAGATCTCATTTTGATAAATGCTTTCGAGGCGGCGGCGATTGTCTGATCGATTATTTCATCAGTGTGTTCGGTACCAACGAAGGCGGCTTCGAATTGCGAAGGAGCGAGATAGACACCCTCGGCGAGCATGGCATGAAAAAATCTGCCGTAGAGTTCACGATTGCTCTGGTTAGCTGTGGCCCAGTCACTGACCGGCTGGTTCGTAAAGAAAGTGGTCAACATTGAACCGACGCGATTGGTTACAGTTTCACCACCGGCGGCCATAGCTGCTTTCGCTATTCCTTCGCTGAGTCGCGCGCTGGCGCGCTCGAGTCGATCGTAGACTCTCTGATCGCGCAATCTCCGCAGAGTCACCAGTCCCGCAGTCATAGCCAGTGGGTTACCAGAGAGGGTCCCTGCCTGGTAAATTGGACCGGCCGGCGCGATGTGTCTCAGTAAATCCTTACTGCCTCCGTAGGCCCCGACCGGCAAGCCACCGCCGATGATCTTTCCCAGGGTGGTGATGTCAGGTGCGACATTGTAACGTTCCTGCGCCCCACCGCGTGCCACGCGGAAACCAGTCATCACTTCATCAAAGATCAAGAGCGCGCGGTGCTTCGTCGACAACTCTCTGACCGCTTGCAGGTAGCCGTCGCGAGGTGGAACGCAACCCATATTTCCCACGACCGGTTCGATGATTACCGCAGCGATGTCAGCATGCTCTGCAAAGATCTGCTCCAGAGCTTCTGCGTTGTTGAATGGAGCGGTGAGAGTGTCGGCCGCTAAGGCCGCGGGAACGCCGGGGCTGTCGGGCAAACCCAGGGTGGCTACGCCCGAGCCTGCCTTAACCAGCAAGCTGTCACCGTGCCCGTGATAGCATCCTTCAAATTTAATTATTTTGGAACGGCCCGTGACGCCGCGAGCTAAACGGATTGCCGACATCGTTGCTTCCGTGCCGCTGTTGACCATGCGAACCATTTCGATCGAAGGCACCGCGTCAACAATCTCTTCCGCGAGTTCCACCTCGAGCTCGTTGGGTGCGCCAAAGCTGGTTCCTCGTAACAGCGCTTCATTCAGCGCTGCAATTACTTCCGGATTAGCGTGTCCGAGAATCATCGGACCCCAGGAGCCGACGTAATCGATATATGTCACTCCGTCGACATCAGTCATGGTGGCGCCGCTAGCGCTCCTGATAAAGCGTGGTGTGCCACCGACGCCGCGAAATGCGCGCACCGGGGAGTTAACGCCGCCCGGTAACAGTTCTTCCGCTCGCGCGAAGAGCTCGGCTGAGCGACGGTACTTATTGGTTTGTGGAGTGCTCATGTTTTGCCATTCTCTATATGAATCAAATTTCAAGCAAGTGGAGGTTTGTTGCCTATTGAATCCGGTGATCGGTTAATAATTAAATGCGGGCAATCCCTTCCTTTGGCTCAACGGTAATGGTGCGGAAGCTCGCCAGGCGGACGAGTCCCGGTGCTGCTCCTTTAATTCTGGAAACAAATTTCTGTTGTGTGTAATTCACGTTGACTCTGGTGTCGTGGTTGGCCTGGCTGAACTTAGCGGCGAGCTGTGCGGCCTCAATCAAGGTTCGTTGCGGAATCTCCTTGCGACTGGGATTGCGGACGATCACGTGCGAGCCAGGGTAGTCCGCGGCGTGCAGCCAAAGGTCCTGAGGCCGGGCGACGCGAAAAGTTAAATTATCATTGTCACGGGCGGCGCGACCAACCAGGACTTCGTATTCATCGGATGACAAGTAACGCCGGACACCCGGGATGCCGGCTTGCTCCTTTCGTGGGACGCGGCCCGCTGGAACCTTCCGGGACTTTGGATTCAGGGCCAGCAGCAAGTGATTCAGTGCGTCCTGATCACGAGTGGCGATCATTTTCTCCAGCGCTTCCTGATCAAGTGCCAGTCTGCTTAGCTTCGCTTCAACTTCTGCAAGCCTCTTTCCGATCTGTTCCGCCGCTCGCCTGGCTTTCCCATAACGCGCGAAGTAACTGGCCGCGGCTGCTTGCAGGGTGGTGTTTTCATCAACTTCCAACTCAATCGTCGGTACGTGTTCTGAGTAAAAGTCCTGTAGCGAAACCGTTTTGCCTTTGCGAACGGCGGTAGAAATATTGGCCAACAGCAAGTCCCCGCTTCGTTTATGCTCTTCCGCGTTTCCATGCTGAGTAAGATCAGAGCGCAAACGTCTTGTCAGCTTTTGCAGGCGGGATGTGTCCTGGCGCAAACGGGTTCGTGCTGCGGCCGCCTGGTTATCGAAAGACCGTTCAGCTTCCAACGCGAGGTAATAATGGTCGGCAGCGGCTGACAGAGAAGAAAAGTCAGCCTTGCCGAACTGCGATTCGCCTGTCTCGTCGTTGATGTGGCCGGCAGGTGCTGAATAAAGCTCGCCTATCTGTTGTCCCGGTCCGCTCATGGTTCGTTGTGAGTGGGTAACATAGTCCTGGTCGTCGAGTAGAAACAGATTTGCTGAACGCCCGGTGAGCTGCACCACCCAAACCGGTTGCGTGGTTTCTCCGGTATCTTCCTGACGAGCAAAACTGAATCGCACTACGCGTTCGGAAGCATCCTGACTTACCTGAATGAGCTTCGCCCCCGTAAGGTTGACGCGCAGGGCCTGACCGAACCCATCAAGGGTCTTCGAACCTTTCTCAAGTTCGCGCACCGGACGCTCGATTAAGTAGAGCCGTGGCAGGGCCGGCTCTGCGCTCACGAAGAGGTAGCCACCGTCGCGTCGGCGGAAATCAATGGCGAATGAGGCCGGCGCCAGTTGAAAAATCTTACCCACGACACAATTGCAGAGTGCCGTTTTAAGTTCTTCAACGATCGCTTTCAGAGTTGGTTGGTTCACGGATCTCTGTTGGGCAAATACACGGCCTCAGCCAGGGAATGCGCGCAAGCTATTCAGGTCGAACGCCGAAAGCAGGGACCTGGAAATAAAAAGGCCCTGCCCCTTTTTTAGAGCAGAGCCTATACCGAATTTCATTTCATCTCAAACGGGCAGGTCAGTCTCGCACGACTGCTGTACGCGTTACTCGATCGTGAACAGCCTTGCCCTCGCCTCTGGCAAAAACCATCAGCAGCCCAAACCCCAAAGTTGCCAGCGACAACAGATAAACCAGTGCGCGACCGGCAGATTGACTGCCCGTGGGAATCAGACCATTGCGCGCGTCAACCGCACGCAGCGATAAGAGCCGCATCCCCAGGGTCCGGCCAGTCATGGCGGTGCAAACGGTCGCATAGAGGAACATCACTGCAGCTGCAATCCCAGCCATCAAGGCAATCACCTGTGGCCGCTGCCAGTTGCCATTCTGCAACTCGATAAGCGCAGCAAAAGGAAGCGAAAGGAACCCCACTGTGACTACGTCCAGAAGTCCGGCCATAAAGCGAGTTGGGATGCTGGCTCGATCTTCCTGCTGCACGGGACCGGACGATAGCCCTATCGCATCGAGATAAGACAAAGCGGGATCATTCAAATCATCTGCGATGAGTCGTCTGGGGCGTGGCTTATCAATGATCGCTTCCGGCTGCGCGGCGGAAACAGCTTCCGGCTCAGTCATTTCCTGAACCTCATTATTGATATCGGCTTTGGACTCAAATCCGACAGCAGGCTGGACCACTACCAAATTGTGTGTGCGCTCAACGTTGTGCACGGGCTCGGTTCCGGTCATGACTTCCCTGGCCGGCATGCCTTCGCCTGGCTCGGCTGGTTCGGAGTCATAATTGGTATCCAGGGCTACAGCAGTCGCAGTGCGTGAGTAACCGTTGCCATTGCCGGCTGCGGCCTGATGAGCTCGCTCAATGCGACGTAACGCCGCCACTAGTACGGGGTTAATCTCACGCGCTTCAACCTGTGGCAGTAATTCCAGTTGGGTAGTTGTCGTCGCAGTCTGAGAAGGAATTCCGAGCGCACTTGCTTCTTCAGCAGCCGCCGCGAGTTCCAGGGCAGTCTCGCGCGCTTTGCGCTCCTGCACTTCGCGCACGCGCTCGCTCAATTCTTTGCGCCACTGAGGAACAGCTCGACGTGTGACGCCGGGAAATTCAATTAATCGAGAAGCCGGCCTCATTTCCGTCTGTGAATCTGACATATCTGAATCTTCCAGGTCAAAAGAGTCGGATTCGAATTCCTGCGTGGATACTGCAGGTGCGCTGGCTAGCGATTGCTGACACTCATCCGGACTGTGCTCGGCATCACACGAGGGACATTGCATAAAAGAGGGCCTCCGTTGCTGGGGACACTAATCTGCCTTGTCACGCGACCGGCGTTGCCAATTCCGAAACTTTACGCGCATTCGCCGACCGCGGCGCATCCTATCAGGAATTACTTTAACTGGTCAATCAGAAAATATAGCAGGGGTTGAAGTTGGTAGGAGTGCTTAACCAAGGCCCCGCCGCTTAAAGGCGACTACGGCCGGCAAATCCAGAGTCAATGTCATGCCACCACTCGAGGCGATCGCCTTCGCCGAGTTGCCAGCACAACAAAACCACTCGACCATCCCGGAGGGAGGGAAAATCAATGAGTCCGCGATTGAAATCCTTTAGCTGGACTCCGAGCGTTTCCAGTTCTTCGACGTGGGAACTCATGTCTATCAGGTTGGTGGCATAAGCCACGCCATTGGCGATACCGCCGCCACCTTGCTCCGCACTTTCGGCTGCCAGTTTGGCGTCGCGCTGCTGCGACCTGATCTGACTATGAGCGGCTTGAATCTTCTGCACGAGCACACGAACCTTCGGCAGGAGGGAATTCGCTTCTTCCACGCTAAAGATTTTCATTTGGTCATTCATTTAGCAGCTTCCAATGTCCTTCTGTCAGTGCTCGTCGGTCACTCGGATAAACTCAGTGGTGGTCTCAAAGACTTCGCCGTCGGCTTCGACGGTTGATTCCAGCACGACTCGCATAGCGCTTTCATAGAGTTCAGCGTGGCTGACCGGCTGGACCTCCAGATGACCATAGGATGCGGATGGTTCATGCAAGTCTCGCTCATCATAACGCGAACCGTGTGGAACGTCCTTGCGCACTCGCTCGGCTATCTCGCCCAGGTCGATGAAATAATCCGCCACGTCGATTAACTTCGGAGCGGTGTTTGAACGAAATCCAGCAACCTCGACACGGCAACCCTTATAGGCGACGGCATTCACCGCATAGACAAAGTCCTCATCTCCCGATACCAGCACGGCAGTGTCATAGCGGCCGGCGAGCGACAGCATATCGACTGCGATCTCGACGTCGAGATTTGCCTTGCGCGTGCCATCGTAGAAGGTTTTTAGTTCCTTCTGAATCACTCGAAAGCCATTGCGGCGCATCCAGAGCAGGAACCCCTGTTGCCGTTCCGCCCCGACATCGACTCCGGTGTAAAAGAAAGCCCGCAGCAAACGCCCGTCTCCGAGTAACACTCGCAGAAGTTTGTTGTAATCGATGTCGATATTATGAAAGCGGGCTGCATGAAAAAGGTTATTGCCATCGATGAATACCGCTACCCTGCCGCGATGGCCCAATTGCCACGAAATATTGTTGGTCGGATCGAAGTTATTCATCTGATGAGGCCTCAAGAAATATTCTGAATCCCAATAAGAATGCGTCGTTGGCTGGCGTTGGTCAAGTTGGAGATGCCTCGCCTGGACGATATCGATCATGGAAAAACTGCCAGCACTTGATCTTGCAGTGCGTCAAGATATATGAGCCGTGCTGGCGCGCCCGTCAGGCTGATTTCCCAGGCAAGGTGTAGTTCCAGGGCAGGTTCCAGACCAGTGGCTATCCGCGGATAGATGACCAGTTGTTTCACATTAACCTGGGAAGCAGAGCTGAGACTGAAGCTGTGCGCTCCGGTTGCATCCGCATAGGCAAGAGCGCGACCCACCAGTTTAGCCGGAATTTGGTCGGCGGTTATTTTGGGTACAGTCGTCTTGAGCGCGGTCTGTATGCGCTCGCTTTCCGGGATCGCGGAACTGCTCAGCGACAGCACGCGGCCATCGGGGCCAAAGCGCACTTCTACTTTTCCATAGTCTCCACTCAGCGGATAGCTGAAGGGCCGCTGTTCGTAATGCGCAGTCCTGGTACCATCGTTAGCGGAGTTTTCGCTGACTAGGGACAACTGGGCCGGCTCGGCGCCAATCAAGGTTTTCCATTCAGTGAGAAAACGGCGCAAGGCCTCACGAGCTTCCTCGTCGTTCATCTGCTTGGACGTGCCAACCTTCGGCAGGTGCAGCGAACCGCTGAGGTTGTCGGGCAACCTCGCGATGGTTGCGGTGATCGGATGAGAGACAAGCGAGGGCCCCGCAGCGACTCCCTGTTGATTCAGAAGCTGTGCCCAGGCGGCGCTTGCCGCTTCGGCCCTTTGGGCTTTCGCCGGCAGCAGCACCGGATAGGCCGGCGCGTTGAGAGACGGGCTGCCGGTGTTCACTGGCTGAACCGCGGCGCAACCCCATAATCCGGCAGTTAATGTAATGAGAAGAATGATCCGCGCGTGCATTTGTGGCATTCTACTATCGAAAGACTTTTTTTTGGAGGAATGATTGTCCAAAGACAACAAACCTGTTGCGATCACGCCGGATCTGAGTCTGCCACAGACTGAGTCGCCGGGCTTTGCGCCTGAAGAGATGGTGCGTTGTGAATCGTGCCTGAGGGCGAATCCTCCGACGCGGATCGAGTGCTTATATTGCGCCACGCCGCTTCCGTTGAGCGTCGAGGCTGCGGCTCAGGCACGGCCTCTTTTACGTCCACTTGAGAAGTGGGAACAGGGACAAAATTGCATCCTGTTGACATCTCCTGAGGCTGGTCTAACTGAGGAAGCTGTCGCTGAAGCGACCGGCCTACTGCGTCTTGGTGTTTTGGATTTGGGCAAAATTCTTCAGGCCGGACGACCGCTGCCGCTGGTCCGCACTGCCAGTGGGGAAGAGGCCGCACTAATTCAACAACGCATGACCCGCCTCGGCCTTGAGACAGTGATCGTGTCGGACGAGGCACTTGGCCTTGAGTCCCCGGTTCGGCGCTTGCGAACCATGAATTTTTCGGACACTGAACTGGTGTTCTTTCCGTCAAATGGTCCGGCAGAAACGACCGCCTGGAGTGAGGTGGGGCTTGTGGTAACGGGTCGCATGTTTTCAAAGCAGTTGGAGACCAAAGAGCGCATGCGTCGCGGCGCAGAGAAGCTATTCCTCGATGCGCGCGAAACGACCAATGACGAAGCTGTCCTGGACCTGTATACGCAGAAGCCTGACGGCGGCTGGCGTGTGCTGGCCAACAACTTTGATTTCTCCTGTCTGGGAGAGCGCAAGTCATTGCTTGCCGCCGAGAATTTTGCGACGCTGGTGCCGCTGATCCTGGAACGTGCTCTCCAGGCTGAGCATGATGACTCCTACCACAGCCTGCGACATAGTCTCGAGTTGGCCTGGCCATCTGACCAGGAAACGTCCTCGCGCGGCTGGCGCCGTGATATGGCGGGGAAATACAGTACCAGCGAAGTGGCGGTTACGAGCAACGAAGCACAGTTTACTCGCTACTCTCGTCTGCTCCATTTTCTAAAATTTCCAATTGGATCTGAAGTCGGAAATGGAGCCGGGAAATAATATGAATCCGCGTAAGTTCAACGAAGGTCGGAGTCGCCGCGAAAAAAATGAGTCGCCATCTGAGGTGCGGACTGACGCGCCCGCTGATCGGATTCATGGAATCATCCCCGTCGTCGAAGCGTTGCGGGCCGGTCGCCGCACCATCGAACATATCTCAATTGCCGATGGCGCAGGTCACGAGCGCCTGCGCGAATTGCTTGAACTGGCCCAGCTGGCCCGGGTACCCGTGCGGCGGGTGCCGCGCAACGATCTGGACCGCGCTATGGGAACAGCAACCCATCAGGGAGTGGTAGCGAAGATCGCTGCGGCCCGTTATACAGATTCAGAAATGTTGCTGGATGAATTGGCGAGCCGCGTGGGAACTGACAATCCGCCCCTGGTCCTCGGCCTTGACGGCCTCGAGGATCCGCGAAACTTCGGCGCAGTACTGCGCACCGCTGAATGTGCCGGTGTGCACGGCGTGTTCACGACTGAACGCCGGGCGGTGGGGTTGACCGAGACTGTGGCGAAGGCTGCGGCCGGCGCTCTTGAATATGTTCCCGTGGCCCGCGTGACAAACCTGGTTCGATTGATGGAGCAATTAAAAGAACGTAACATCTGGGTCGTCGGCACCAGCGGAGATGCGGACAGGGATTACACTGACTGGGATTGGACCATGCCGGCGGCGATCTTTCTCGGCAGTGAAGGCAGCGGACTGCACCGGTTGGTCAGGGAACGTTGTGACACGCTGGTGCGTATCCCTGTGGTTGGCCAGCTTGAATCGCTCAATGTTGCCGTCGCGGCCGGTGTGATGCTCTACGAGGTGCTGCGCCAGCGCACGACAGCCAAGCCGGACGGCAGATAGCTTCGAACGAGGACAGCCTGCTTAATTTGACTCTGAAGTCGGAACGGAGAATCTAAATGTTTTGTCCCAAATGCGCCGCGCAGAATATTGACGGAGCCAGTTTTTGCAGAGTCTGCGGCGCTAACATTAGCCTCATCCCCCAGGCGCTAACCGGCCAGCTGCCACCGGCGCCGCTGGACGAGGATCAACTAACTTCAACGCGGAATTCGCGACGAAGTAGACGAAAGCGCACGCGCGAAAGCGAACCGCCGAGTCTGGAAAAGGGAATCGTCAACATCTTCGTCGGCATCGGTTTCCTGGTTGCGGCTCTGGCTATCATGTCCAGATTTCCAGGCGGCATATTTTGGGGTTGGACATTTTTCTTTCCTGCTTTTGATCGGCTCGGCCGCGGCATTGCTGCGGTGGTCGCCTCGAGAAAAGAAAATGCTGCCGGACTGCCGCCAGCACGTGATTCACAAAATTATTTGGCGCCGCCACAGAATGTCGCGCGAACTACATTCGTTGAACCGGCCAGTCGTCGCACGGGCGAATTGCTGCCATCACCTCCGAGCGTCACTGAAGGCACTACTCGTCATCTTGGCGCCGAAGCTCCAACCAGACACCTGGACTCTCAAAGCGACTATCCGAAGTGAATTGCGAGTTGCAGTTTGCTGCTGCCGGCCGCCTCAAATGATTGCGGCGAGGCTGGCTTCCGTCTTCCTGGGACCGCATGCTTCCAGCGTGCCGTCTTCTGAGTTGAGTGATTTCGGCGAGTGCCATCGACGAATGGTTACCACGATAAAGTATGCAGGGTGATGCTTTGACGCTTTCGCTGATGGATAACGAGCACGTAAAGATTTGTGTTTCACTCTGCGCGCCAACGCTGGCTGAATTGGAGACGGCTTGTATTGCAGCCGCTCGTCTCGGCGACGTCATAGAGTTGCGACTCGATTGTCTACGCGAGCCTGAGCTCGCCAGGTTAACTCAGATCGCGAGGCTGACTGGGAAACCCGCGCCTCCGGTAATTCTTACTTTGCGCGCGCCGGAGCAGGGTGGGTTCCGCCAGCTAACACGCGAACAGAGGATGCAATTCTGGCAAGCATTATTTGGAGAGTTCGCGGCGGCGTATCTAGACCTCGAACTCGATCTGGTACAGAGCCTAAGTGAAAGCCCTCTCGCAGCGCCGGATTGGAGCCGGGTGATTTGCTCTCATCATGATTTTAAGGGTGTACCAAATGATCTGATCGCGATATATGAAACGATGGCCGCGACGCCTGCCACTATTCTGAAAATCGCTGTACAGGCGAATGACATTGTCGATTGTCTTCCTGTTTTCGATCTGCTGTCGCGAGCCCGCCTTGAGGGCCGCAAGTTGATTGCGATTGCCATGGGCTCCGCGGGTATCGCGACTCGAATACTTGGACCAGCGTGGGGCTCGCACCTGACATATGCGGCGTTCGATGATGAGAGCGCGACGGCGTCAGGTCAGATCACGGCCGTCGAACTGCGCGAGACTTACCGGCTCGAGCGGATCAACTCGCAAACAGCCGTAACCGGAATCATTGGTTGGCCGGTGGGGCATTCACTCTCACCCAGCATTCAAAATGCCGCGTTTGCGGATCTTAATATCGACTCAATCTATCTTCCATTCGAGGTGCGCGCGCTGAAGCCTTTCCTGGAGCGAATGGTCCATCCACGCACGCGTGAAATCGATTGGAACCTACGCGGCTTGAGCGTCACCGCTCCACATAAGAGGGATGTCCTCCCCTTTCTCGATTGGATTGATCCAGCCGCAGCAGAGATCGGAGCCGTGAATACAATCGTGATCGATGGCGATTTGTTGTTAGGCTATAACACGGATGCCGGCGCGGTTTTGAAACCGGTAGCAGAAAAATTGGGAGACTTGAAAGACGCTCGCTGTGCCGTTATCGGGGCCGGAGGTGCCGCTAACGCTATCCTTTGGAGTTTGCGTAACGAAGGTGCGAAGGCCACGGTTTTTGCTCGCGATCAAGAGAAAGGAAGTGCGCTGGCGGAGAAGTTTGCTGCCGGCTGTGAACCACTGGCGCAGGCCTCTTTTAAGGGCTTCGATCTCGTTATCAATGCGACTCCATTAGGGACGCGCGGCGCGTTGGAAGGGCAGTCGCCGGCGGGTGCAGAGCAGTTGCGCGGTGCAGGGATGGCTTACGATTTAGTTTACAATCCCAGCGAGACAATGTTTCTGGGCGAAGCGCGCACGGCTGGGTGTGAAACGATGGGAGGTTTGGCGATGCTGGTGTTGCAGGCTGCGCAACAGTTTACGCTGTGGACCGGCGCAGCGGCGCCGCTGGCCGTAATGCAACACGCAGCCGAAGAGATTTCAGATTTCTGAGTGCGGATTGCGGAATGGAATTTCAGATTTGTGATTGAGCCGGAAATCTGAGCTGAAAGTTTAGAATTCAAAGTCTGAAGACTTTTCACGAACAACAATCATCAAACGTCAAACACCAATCAGCACTCCCTATTCAGCAATCTGAAATCGAATGCTCCGTTACAGCAGACAAATTCTTTTTCCCGCCATAGGCGCAGAGGGTCAGCGCCGTTTGTTGGCAGCGCGGGTAGCGATCATAGGCTGTGGCGCGCTCGGTACGGCCCAAGCCGAGACGCTGGCGCGTGCCGGCGTTGGCAGGCTACGTTTGATCGACCGTGACTTTGTCGAAGAGTCAAACCTGCAGCGACAAACAATGTTCACCGAAGCGGATGCCGCCGCAGGCATTCCCAAAGCAATCGCTGCGGCCCGGCATGTTAAGGAGATCAATTCCGGAATCACTGCCGAGGCGGAAGTTCTGGATGCCAACCACTCCAACATTGAGAGGCTCATTAGCGGCTGCGATCTCGTGCTGGACGGCACTGACAACTTTGCCACTCGCTATCTCATCAATGATGCTTGCAGTAAGCACGCCATTAACTGGATCTACGGCGCTGCGGTTGGATCTTACGGCGTGACTATGACCATTCGCCCTGGCAGCACTGCCTGTTTGCGTTGTGTTTTCGAAGAGGCGCCACCGGCAGCGAGTGCGCCAACCTGTGATACTGCCGGCGTCTTGATGCCGATCATCAGCGTCGTAGCCGCGGTCCAGGTGACTGAGGCTCTCAAGCTTTTGACCGGCAATTCTGATCAATTGCACAACTCACTGATGCACTTTGATGTGTGGCGCAATGAGTGGCGCAGGATTAATCCCGGTGGTCCCGCTCCCGCTTGCCGCACCTGTGGCCTGCGCGACTTTCAGACCCTGGCGGCCACCAATGGTGAGTTCGCAGCGATCCTTTGCGGCCGGAATGCAGTTCAGGTTTCGCCAGCCAGGACTACTGCTATCGATTTTCCGGAGTTGGCCCAACGGCTGGGTGCCGCCGGAGATGTGAAATTTAACGATTACCTTCTGCGTTTTCGCGCCGGCGACTACGAGTTAACCGTCTTCCGAGATGCCCGCGCCATCATTCGAGGCACTGATGAGATAACTACAGCGCGTTCACTCTACGCGAGGTACATAGGAAACTGAGCTTTCAAAATATGATTACAAAAACCTTTTTCCAACGCGGTGCGATAATTTCTGCTTTCACCGTTCTTATTATCTGTTCGACTTTGACCGTGTTTGCCGGCCAACCAATTATCTGGGAAGTCGGCAGCCGTGCCGAATTGCTTAAAGGCGAGTCACACGGCGTATCGATCAGCGATACCGGAGTGTTGATGCTCGCACCGCAATTGAACCAACTCTTCAATACTGAGCAGCCATACATCTGGTCCACTGCTGTTGATAAGCAGGGCAATGTTTTTCTCGGAACGGGTCACGATGGCAGAATCTATCGCATCGGTGCGGATGGTCACGGGGCGCTGCTGTATGATGCTGCTGAGCTTGACGTGACGGCTCTGGCGGTTGGCCGTGACGGTGTCCTTTTTGCAGGCACCTCGCCCGATGGAAAAGTTTACCGGATCACTGCCGACGGCAAAGCAGAGATTTATTTCGCACCGCCCGACAAATACATCTGGGCACTGGCGCTTCTGCCTGATGGATCCCTGGCCGTTGGTACGGGGGATAATGGCAAGCTTTACCGGATCCGGACCGCCGGTGCGAAACCCGAGGCCTCGCTTCTTATCAACACCAATCAGACGCATGTGATGTCACTGGCGGTGACCGCTCAGGGAGATCTAGTTGCGGGAACCGATCCCGGTGGACTGGTGCTGCGAATCTCTTCTGACGGCAAAGCATTTGGACTGTTCGATTCTCAGTTACGCGAGATCCACGCGCTCGCACCGGCGGCCGATGGGTCAATTTATGTGCTTGCGTTGGGCGAGGCTGCCTCCAGTACGCGCCCAACCACGCCGGTTGTGGTGACGCCAAGTGGGGAAGGGAGCGTGCCCGCCACGAGCGTTACGATCACGGCGATGGACGAAGCCAACGTCGCATTACAACAAGCGCAACCTGCTACCCGCAGTCGCAATGACACCTCAAACGCGCGCAGCGCAGTGTTTCGTCTCCTGCCTGATGGCGGAGCAGATACGGTCTGGTCATCGACTTCCGTGACCGCGTTTGCCATCGCCCCTGCGTTGCGTCCCGGCAGCGTCCTCATCGGAACTGCAGACAAGGGCCGCATTTATTCCGTTACCAACGACGGTCGCGACACACTCTTGTTGCAGTCGAGCGAAGGACAAATCTCCGCGTTCATCTCGCGTCCCGGGGAAGTGTTGGCAGCTTCCAGCAATCAGGGGAAGCTGTTTCGTTTTAGCAACGACGTAGTGAGCGAAGGCTCATATGAATCTCCGGTGCGGGATGCGCGCTTGCTTGCCACCTGGGGACGCATTTGGTGGCGCGGCGAAGGCAACGTTGAAGTGCAGACCAGGAGCGGGAACGGCCAGCGACCCGATGCGACCTGGAGCGATTGGAGCCCTGTTTATCGCGAAGCCGCCGGTAACCAGATTTCAAGTCCACGGGCGCGCTTTATTCAATGGCGAACAACTCTGCGATCGGCAGGCGGCGCGAGCAGTTGGATTGAGAATGTCAACGTTGCCTACATGCAGCGCAACGTTGCGCCCGAAGTGTTGGCGATCACTACGCTACCTATCGGTGTCGGCCTGCAGGCCATGCCGCAAGCTCCGGTCGATCCGAACATTGAATCATCGGGTCTCGACCCGGCGCTGTTCGGAGTGATGACCCAAATCCCTCCCCGCCGGCTTTATCAGCGGGGCGCACGATCCATTCAATGGCAGGCCGAGGATCGTAACGGTGACACGCTCGAGTACGCAGTTTATTACCGCTCGCTCGATGAAAAGTCTTTCCGGGTGCTCAAGGACAAGCAGCGAGATAATTTTCTCACTATTGACGGGGCAACACTCGCGGATGGGCGCTATGTTCTTAAGATCATAGCTTCGGACGCACCGGATAATCCGCCAGGTAAAGCGCTCTCCGGCGAAAGACTAAGTGAACCGATCGATATTGATAACACTCCCCCGCTGGTTCGGGTGGTCGGGCAACCTCAGATCAACCAGGGTATGGTTCGTTTGGTTTTTGACGTCGAAGATGCTACGGGTAGAGTCAGGCGCGCGGACCTCAGCGTGAACGGTTCGCCCTGGAATCCGGTCTTTCCCGATGACGGCATAGCAGACAACTCCCGCGAGCGTTACACCATCGATCTCCCGGTGACGGCGGGCGCCGAGCAAACGGTGGCCCTGAGAGCTTTTGATAGTAGCGGCAACGTTGGGAGCGTTAGCTTTACCGTCCGGCATTAACAGCGGAGCCGATTGACATCGCGTCTTTCCGGGTCGTCCGCCCCGGATATTGGTGGGCTGCACGATAGCGTGCGATTTCTACTTAAAGCGTGCGCCCTGGGGTTTGGTTTCTTAAAACCAGGGCCGCGAATTTCCCGATCAGAGACGTTTGCATTAGGAAATGCGATTATGCGTAGTATTTCGGTGTTTGGCATCCATCTTGCTCCACTTAACCGTGGCGCTTCTCAACTCTCCCTCCCATGCGCCTTTATTTAAGCATGAGGAGGCTGGATAAGAATGGTAAACGTAAGACAAAAATTATTGACGGTGATGGTGGTGTTCGGCTTGTCCGTCAGTGTTTTCGCTCAGAAGGGTAGCGATAACAGCAACAAACGGCCACCGAAGGATCCACCGCAGGTTATCGTCAAGAAAGAACCGCAAAAGCCACCCCCAACCGATCCGGGTGACAAGAAAAAAGATAAGCCCTAACCAATAGATCACTACCGAATGAAGGCCCGCGCAGATTCACTGCGCGGGCTTTTTTCTCAAACACACCGCACCAGGATAACCTAAGTCTGAATGCATTGCCTTGAGGTGCTGGCTGCCAATGCTATACAGCAGGGTAGCTTTCGACTAGAATTTTACTTCCCTCGCATGACTCTGGTTTCTCTCGAAACCATCGTCTTGAGTGACGATTGCGTGCGGCAGAGCGGTTCAGGAACAAAGAGAAGGTCCATGGACGAAAAATTTGGTGGTACTGATCTTTTTGGTGCTGATGGTGAGCACCGGGGCACAGGCGATGAGTTTCTAATTGTCGGTCTTGGCGCATCTGCCGGCGGCATTGCCGCGCTGCAACAGTTTTTTGCGCAGGTGCCGGCTGACAGCAACATGGCTTATGTGGTGATCCTGCACCTCTCACCTGATCATGACAGTCGTCTGGCCGAAGTGCTGCAAACCACCGCTGCGATACCCGTCACGCAGGTTGATCAACTAGTCGAAGTTGTCCCCAACCACGTTTACGTCATCTCGCCAAATCAGAGTCTGGCCATGACTGATGGCCACCTCGCGCTCTCACCCATCACGCGCATCGAAGAACGACGAGCACCCGTCGATATCTTCTTTCGCACCCTGGCTGAATCGCATCACTCACGCGCCGTCTGCGTAGTGCTGTCAGGCACTGGCGCTAACGGTTCGATGGGGCTTAAGCGAGTAAAAGAAATGGGTGGCGTGGCTATCGTCCAGGATCCGGGCGAAGCGCAGTACAGTGACATGCCTCGCAACTCAATTGCCACCGGACTAGTTGACTACGTGCTGCCTGTGGCGAAGATTCCGGAAAAGATTCTTGCCTACAAGGAAAGGTTGACCATGCCCGGGTTGCAAATCGGGCCTGCTTCAGCGAGCCCCGATGAGCAGTCGCTGCGTGAAATCTTCACGCAACTACGCGTGGCAACCGGTCATGACTTCTCAAACTACAAGCGGGCTACGGTTTTGCGCCGCATCGAGCGGCGTCTCAATCTGCACGAGCTTCCGGATCTCGCGGCCTATGCCGCTTACATGCGGGAACATGAAGAGGAAACCCGCAGCCTCTTGAAAGATCTTTTGATCAGCGTGACTAATTTCTTTCGCGATTGCGAATCGTTCGAAGCGCTTGAAAGAGGCATCATCCGCAGTCTGTTTGAAGGGAAGACATCCGGGGATAAGGTTCGAGTTTGGATCGCTGGCTGCGCCACCGGTGAAGAAGCCTATACGATGGCCATGCTTCTTTGCGAAGTGCGGCAGTCGCTGCCCTACTCGCCCGCCATCCAGGTGTTCGCAACTGATATAGACGAACAAGCCATCGCCAAGGCCCGCGATGGGTTGTACACGCTGAACGATGCGGCTGATGTCTCAGCGGAAAGGTTGGGTGAGTTTTTCTCGATCGAAAAGAACGGATATAGGGTGCGACGCGAATTGAGAGAGCTGGTGCTGTTTGCGAGCCACAATGTCCTTAAAGATCCGCCTTTTTCTCATCTCGATCTCATTTCCTGCCGCAACCTGCTTATTTATCTAAATCGGACTGCCCAGGAACGGGTCATGCAAACCCTGCACTTCGCCCTTAAACCAGGTGGGTTTCTGTTTCTTGGCAACTCGGAATCGATCGAAGGTTCCGGCGACTTGTTCATTACAGTCGATAAGGACGCGCATGTTTATCAGAGCCGCGCGGTGGCGACGCGCATGCCGCTGCCGGCACCTGAAGCGGCAATGGGCGGAGGCACCAATATTCGCCAGGCGCAGGAGTATCAAACCGAAGCCCGGGTGCTCGAACGTCTCTCTTATGCCGGCCTGCACCAGCGTCTGGTCGAGCAATACGGCCCACCGTCAATCGTCATCAATGAAGACTACGAGATCCTGCATATCTCTGAAGGCGCCGGGCGCTATCTTCAAATGAGGGGAGGCGAACCCTCCCATAATCTGCTGAAGTTAATCAAGCCTGAATTGAGCTTTGAACTGAGGACCGCGCTGTTTCAAGCAGTACAGAATCGCACCAGCGTTGAAGCCCGGGACATTCCGGTATTGCTCGGTGAGGCCACGGCCCTGATTAATCTACTGGTGCGACCAGTGCTGCGCAGCGAAGATACGGCGCGCGGCTTTATTCTGGTCGTTTTTGAAGAGGCGGAACGGGAATCCGTGGCGGATCCAATCGCACCGCTCAATCGCTCAACCGCCCTCGCTGATGATGAGCTGGTACGGGTCAAAGCGCAGCTGCGTGCAACTATCGAGCAATACGAAACTCAGACCGAAGAGCTGAAGGCATCGAACGAGGAACTGCAAGCCACTAATGAGGAACTACTTTCCGCCGCTGAGGAAATCGAAACCAGCAAGGAAGAACTCCAGTCGGTCAATGAAGAACTGACCACAGTCAATCAGGAACTGAAGATAAAGATTGATGAGTTGAGCCTTTCAAATAGTGATCTCAAAAACCTGATGAACTCAATTCAGGTCGGGACGGTCTTCCTCGATCGTTCGTTGCGAGTCAAGCTCTTCACTCGAGATGCTCGAGATATCTTTAATCTGATCCCAGCGGACATTGGACGTCCGCTGCTGGATCTCACCAGCAAGTTGATTTCCGCTGATCTCCAGGAAGATGCTCTCCAGGTGTTTTCGGGCGAGGTTGCGATCGAGCGTGAGGTAGAAACTCGCCAGGGCCGACGGTACCTGATGCGAGCGCTGCCCTACCGTAATTCGGACGAGCGCATTGACGGAGCGGTACTGACCTTCACCGACTTGACCGCTCGCAAGGATGCTGAAGATAGTTTGCGCACCAGCGAGGAGCGCCTGCGTCTCCTGATTGAAAGCGTAACCGACTATGCGATCTTCACGCTGACTCCGGAGGGTCAGATCTCCAGCTGGAATGCCGGGGCGGAGCGGGTCTTTGGTTATGGCGAGGAAGAGATCATCGACCAGTCCAGCGAGATCCTGTTTACTCCGGAAGATCGAGCACACGGTTTTCCGCGCCAGGAACTCATGACTGCGGCGACCGAGGGCCGGGCGGCAACCGACCGATTTTACGTGCGTCAGGATGGTTCGCGGTTTTACGCGACGGGTGTTATGACACCTTTACGGGACGGCCAGGTCAAGGGTTTCGTCAAGGTGGCGCGCGACCTAACCTTACAGCAAGAGCAGGACGCGTTGCGCAGCTCTCGCGATCAGCTCGAACTTCGTGTTGCTGAACGCACCGGAGAACTGGAAGATGCTAACTTTGCTCTGAAAGAAGAGGTACGTGAACGGGGCTCAGCAGAGGTACGCGCCCGCGGCTTGCTCCATTTGCTGGTGACGGCTCAGGAAGATGAGCGCCGCCGCGTCGCCCGAGACCTGCACGATCAAATGGGCCAGCAGTTGACTGCCTTGCGGCTAGCGCTGTCGCTGATGAGAGAGAGCAGCGGCGCTGATGCATCTCTGGTCAGTAAGATCGAACACGTGCAGGAGATGGCCCAGCGTGTGGATGAGGACGTGGATTTTCTGGCCTGGGAACTGCGACCTGCTGCTCTTGACGATCTCGGGCTGGTAGTGGCCCTCGGTAATTTTCTGCAGGAGTGGTCCAGGCACTTTGGTATACCTTCTGAGTTTCAACCCACGGGACTGTCGGATGGGCGGCTTTTGCCTGAGGTAGAAACTTGTCTTTATCGCATCGCTCAGGAGGTGCTCAATAACGTCAGCAAACACGCCGAAGCAAGCCGCGTCGACGTCATACTTGAGCGTCGCGATGGTCATGTGGTGCTGATTATTGAAGACGACGGAGTCGGATTTAATCCCAGGCAGCATGGCGCTACGGGCGATGGTCGAGGTTTGGGCTTAATTGGAATGAGCGAGCGTGTCCGACTGGTGGGCGGAACCCTCGATATCGAATCCGAGCCCAAGGCAGGGACGACGGTGTTCGTGCGAGCGCCGATAACTTTTGCAGCGGAAGAAGAATGATGAGTCAAAAGGTTCGCATCCTGCTCGCCGAAGATCATGAGACAGTCCGCGCCGGCCTGAAGCTCATCGTCAATTCGCAACCTGACATGGAAGTAATCGGCGAGGCCACAGACGGACGTTCGGTCCTTGCTCAAGTGGAAAAGTTGCTCCCGGATATTGTGCTCATGGATATTTCCATGCCGCAGTTAAACGGACTGAAGGCAACCGAGAAGCTGAAAGAATCTCGACCAGAGGTTAAGGTTCTGACCTTGACGCGTCACAAGGACGATGGTTACCTGCAGCAACTGTTGCGCGCTGGCGCTTCCGGCTATGTTCTAAAGCAAAGCCCCCCCGCAGAATTGCTTCATGCCATCAGAGCGATTGCTGCCGGAGGGAAGTACCTCGATCCTGCTGTTGCGGGCAAAGTGATGGGCACCTACGCCGGCCGGCAATCGGCGACCTCTAGTGGCAAGCCGTTGGAATCACTCAGCGACCGTGAGACCGAAATCATGCGTCTTGTCGCCTGGGGTCACAGCAATAAGGAGATTGCCGCCCGGCTTGAGATCAGCGTTAAGACCGTAGAAGTGCACAAGGCTAACTCGATGAAAAAGCTGGGCATGCACAGTCGCATTGACATCGTTCGCTACGCCCTGCTGCAGGGATGGCTGCAGGACACTTAGATTCAAATGGAAGGCCCGGCTGGCTCCAACCCGGCCCCGCTTTACGCCATCTCCGCGACCCACCGCTTAGGGAAAGTCCCTACCAACTTCGCTCACATTCCTAATTGGCCTGAATGACCGTTTATGGCAGAGTTCTCTTACCTGTTTAAAAACTGACCCGACAACCTTCCAGGTGCTGGTCTTTGTGGGTTAGAGAATTAAATGGAAATGTAAAAAGTTCGAAGCACTGAAAGAGCTGGCGAACACTGTTGCAAGACAGCGGTCCCAGACTGGCTTGATTAAATCAGAACTGCAGTTGGCGCTGGCCGGCCACGTTAGGTCCTCCGAAGTATGTACCTTGCGTCCCAAAAGCTCGCTGGTTCCCCGACAGTTTCAGCTACTACGGTTGAGCCTGAATCGGAGGCACCGCTCCTTTTGTTAGTTGAAGATCATGAGGACACTCGTGAAATGTATCGTTATGTTCTGGAGAAAGAGGGCTACCGAATTTCCTCGGCCGTAGACGGCGATGAAGCAATCCAAATGGCGATTGGGTTGCGCCCGAATCTGATTTTGATGGATTCCGTGCTGCCACGCATCGATGGAGTAATGGCAGCCACCAGCATTCGACAAATCGAGGGAATGCAAAAAGTGCCGATCATCTTCGTGTCAGGTCAGGCAGAACCGCACAGTAGAACTGCGGCCCTGGCAGCGGGCGGTAATGAGTATCTGGTTAAGCCGGTAAGTTTGGCGCAACTTAAGGCGACGGTTGCATTGCAGCTTTTTATGCAGGTGGGACTCAGCACTTTGGCGGTTGCTTCATGAGCATCGGGAAATCAGAACTGCACGAGCCATTTGGATTGTACGAGACGGATCTGTCAGGGACGATCGTCTTCGCAGAACGCATGGTTGAGGCAGAGGTGGTGCCGGCAGTGGAGTTCACCGGCAGGCCAATCATCGAAGTGCTGGCAGCTATCCAGCCTGCCGACGAACTGTGGCATCGCATAAGCGTTTTTGTCAGTGGTAAAGAACAAGCCGATAGTTTTTACATTAATTCAATCCACAACATTCTGGTTATGCCAGTCAGGATTTTGCTAGCACGAGTTCACGAGAAATTTGTAGTTATCAAACAAAAGGCGTCCTGGTTCACATCAGCCGGGCAGATCATATTAGTTGCTTGGAGACCATGTGATCGTACTGTATGCAGGAACTGAACCCAACAACTGTAGATGATATTAATTGCGAGTCCGCCCAGCCGAGTGCTGCGGAACGTCTGGGTGCTTCAAGGGTCAGAAAGGCGCTCGAAAGGAGTCAAGTCCCGTCGAGTTCGCCCTTCAACGGACTGCTGACGAATAAACTATTGGCGGCAATGCCGGGTCCCGACTTCGCCAGACTACTGCCGAGTTTAGAACCAGTATCGCTGGTTGCAGGTGAGAACATTCACGGTTTCGGCGAGGTGCAACGGTTTGCGTACTTTCCGGAAACAGCCGTGATCGCTCACCTCTATTTGCTCGAGGATGGCAGCACCTCCGCAATTACACTCATTGGCAACGATGGAATGGTTGGCCTTTCCGCAGTGCTTGATTCGGCTGCCCCACTGTATGATGCTCAGGTTACAATTGGTGGCAATGCCTTGCGGATTGATGCTGAAGTGCTGAAGCAGGAGTTTTTGCGCGGAGCCGCCATGCAGCAGTTGCTGCTGAATTACACGGGTGCGCGCCTGGCGCAGGTTTCGCAAAAGGCGGTTTGCAACTTGCGACATCGCCTTGACGAGCGACTGTGCACCTGGTTGCTCATGCTCCATGATCGAGCCCGTGATAAGGCACTGCGACTGACCCACGAAAAGATTGCTAACTATCTGGGCACGCGTCGCGCGGGAGTTTCCAGCGCCTGTAATGCCCTGCGAGCGGGCGGCATTATTCATTATCAACGCGGCACTATTCGTATCATTGAGCGTGAACTGCTCGAGAAATCTGCTTGCGAATGCTACCAGGCGTTCCAGCAGATTGTCGCAGAGCGCGTCGCCGCTTAATTGTCGTTGTCCTCATACCATCGAATTCAAGAGATCTGACAGTCCAGCTCCAGGATTGGTTTTTAATCCGGACTTCTACCGCGCGATGCATCCATCTGTCGACTTCCCTGCAGCTGAATCTGTTCGCTTACCCGAGGCAAACGTTGATCGGGAATCACTCATCGATTAAGTTCTTCGAGTTGCGCCCTGAATGCATTCGACATAAGCTCTCTACCGAATCTGAGGGCTTTTGTTGCACCCGCCCGCATCAGGCTTTCGACTCCTCCCTGTTGTGTTGGCGCCTGTTAACTTGAAATGCCGTCTTGCGCCCGCATTTTGTTTCCCGGTGACCTGACACTCAAGCTCGGTTGAGAATGATTCAATCGACGGTTCATTTCGGGTGCCCGGCTCCGCGAAGTTAAGTCAAAAAGAGGAGTCGAACCTTTGCTCCATGGTCGCCTTAGCTTAACGGACCGGTCTCCCCTTTCTGTCGTTGTTTCCGAGTTATCAATATGCCAACCCACAGTGAGGACCTGGTTAATAGCCTCGGGGCAGAAAACACCGAACTGCTCAAGCGCATCGCTGAGTTGCAGGCGAAGATCGCCGAACGCGATGCCATAGATGAAAAACTGCGGTTTAGTGAAGAACATTACCGCGATCTGGTTGAGAGTACCAAAGATCTGGTCCAGAGCGTTGCTCCGGATGGGCGCTTTGTTTTTGCCAATAGAGCCTGGTTAAAGACGCTGGGATATACGCAGGCTGAGCTGGCAGAGCTGACGATCAATGACGTAATTCACCCCGCCTCGATCGTTCACTGTCGGGAAGTTTTCATGAAGGTGCTGGCAGGCGAAATAGCCGATGGTATAGAGGCTACCTTGCTCACGAAGGATGGCCGTGAGGTTTTCGTTGAGGGCAGTGCGAGACCCCGGTTTCTTCTTGGTCGAGTGATAGCCACCCATGGGTTCTTTAGCGATATAACCCGACGCAAGTTGATTGAGAAGGAGCTTTCCCAGAGTGAAGACAGATATCGCAGCCTGGTTGAACAAGCTCCCGATGCAATCTTCATTTGTGACTCCAGTCTGCGCTTTGTCGACTTGAACGAACGCGCGTGCGAGGTGAGTGGGTATTCAAGGGACGAGATATTGGGCATGACCGTTCATGAGTTCCTTGGGCCACAGGATGTTGCTGCTGCTCCTCTACGCCTGAATGAGTTGAGAGAGGGTAAATACGTAGTGATGGAGCGCAGTTGCATCCGCAAGGATCGGACGAGGGTTCCCATCGAGGTCAGTTCAAAAGTTCTGAGCGACGGCAGGTACCAAGCCATTGTGCGCGACATCACCGAGCGCAAGCGTGCCGAAGCGGCGTTGCGAGCGAGTGACTCAAAATTTCGTGCCATCATCGAGCTCTCTCCAGTGCCGTTTGCAATAAACGACGAACATCAGAGTGTTACTTATCTTAATTCCGCGTTTATTGAAACCTTTGGATACGATCTGGAGGACATTCCTACTCTGTCAGATTGGTGGCCCAAAGCTTATCCCGACCCCAAGTATCGCCAGTGGGTCGCGACGTCCTGGCAAGCCCGCCTCGATAGGGCGAAAGAAACGGGTGAACCATTCGAACCAATTGAAGTTAGTATCCGGTGCAAGGACGGGTCATGGCGAACTGCGATCGGTAATGCGGTATCTCTCGGAGAAACCTTTAAGGGCCTTCACTTAGTCGTTCTCTACGACATCACTGAACGTCAGCGTGCCCAGGCAGAAGTTGCCAGTTTGCTGGCGCTTGAAAAAGCGGCGCGCAGGACTGCAGAGGTGATGCGCGACGCTAACATTGCGCTGGCGCAAAATCTAAATCTCGAGTCAGTACTTGAGACTCTTCTAACTTATTTGCGGCGGCTGGTACCTTACGACAGCGCCAATGTGATGCTACTCGAGGACGAATCAGTATTTGCCGTCCGGGCCCTCTGCGGTTACGAGCATTATCACAGCGTGGAGGCGGCGAAAGCTGTCAGGCTCGATGCGAAAACAAACGCTCTGTTGGAGCGCATCTGCTTGACCGGCGCTGGTCTATTGGTGCCCGACACATACAGAGAACCTGAGTGGCAGCGAGTGCCCGGCGCGGAAGATGTGGGCAGCTGGATGGGAATACCACTGGTGGCCTATGGCAAGGTTATTGGTTTGTATTCCGTGAACCGAGTGAGGCCAAACTCGTTCACGGATGAGCATTTGCTCGCCGGAGGCGCCCTGGCAGCGCAGGCAGCCAGTGCCATTCAGAATGCACAGCTGTTTCAGCAGGGCCAACAGTACGCAGCGGAGCTGGAGCAGCGAATAGCCGAACGCGAACGAGCAGAGGCCGCCTTGCACGAAAGCGAAATTTATTATCGCACGCTGATTGAAATGGCTCCTGATGGAGTTGCTGTCTTTGACCCGGAGATGAAGATAAAAGTTACGAACCAGCGAGCGGTGGACATCTATGGCTATGACAATGCAGCCGAGATGGTCGGGAAACTCGGATTTGACATGATAGGACCTCAATTTCGGGCACGGGCCCTGCAGAATGCGGGCCTGATGATGGAGACGGGTTATCTCGCACCAATCGAATCAATAGGTATCAAGAAGGACGGTTCGCACTTTTCCGTTGAGACCAGTGCGGCTCTAATTCGAAATCCGGAAGGGCAGCCCATGGCCATTCTCGGCATCACCAGAGACATCTCGGAAAGAAAACTTGTAGAGGAGCAATTGAGGACTTCGCATGAACAACTGCGCGCCCTTTCGGCGAGACTTCAGTCGGCACGCGAGGACGAAGGCACGAGGATCGCAAGAGAGATTCACGACGAGTTGGGCGGAGCACTAACTGGCTTGAAATGGGATCTCGAGGGGCTTGATAAAGTTCTTATGGATGAGGGAAGCGAAACAAAAATTCAGACGGTGCGCGACAGGCTTCCAAATATGGTCAGTTTGGTTGAATCGACAATTGATATTGTGCGGCGCATTTCCTCAGAACTGCGACCGGGAATGCTTGACGATCTGGGACTGGTTGCGGCGATTGAATGGCAAGCGGGCCAGTTTCAGTCGCGGACCGGGATCAAGTGTGATTGCATCTGCTCGGTCACTTCGGTGGACCTAAGCCGGGAGCGGTCAACTGCGGTATTTCGGATCCTGCAGGAGATTCTGACAAATGTGATTCGACATGCGCAGGCCGACAGAGTAGAAATTGAATTGCAGGAAGGCGCCGGACACGTTGAATTACGAGTCAGCGACAACGGTCGCGGTATCACAGATGAGGAAATGGCCGCCAAACACTCGCTCGGGCTCCTGGGGATGCGAGAGCGCGCCCTGCTGGTTGGCGGCGAAGTCAGCGTCAGCCGCGGCGTCCGAAAAGGCACCACTATAGCGATCCGAGTGCCGTGCGGCTGAAGCTTTACTCGGAACGACCATGTTAAGAATCCTAACCATTGACGATCACGAAGTCGTGCGCGAAGGCATTAAAGGTATCTTCGTATCTGAGTTGGCCCGATTTGGTGAAGCGCGCAGTGGCTCAGAAGCTCTCAAGCTGGTGCAGGAAGAAGAATGGGATATTGCCGTGCTGGATATTTCGCTTCGCGAGCGCAGTGGTCTGGAGGTGCTGAAGGAGATCAAGCGTATCCGGCCTCGCCTACCAGTCCTAATGCTCAGTATGCACGCGGAAGAACAGTACGCTGTGCGCGCGTTCAAAGCCGGCGCCTCCGGCTATATCAGCAAGGATAGTTCACGATTCGAACTGCACTCAGCAATTCTCAGGGTAATTAAAGGTGGTCGCTATGTTAGCCCGGCGCTTGCCGAAAGGATCGTTAGCGACTTTTCTTTGTCAGATAAGCCTCTCCATGAATCCCTCTCGGATCGCGAATACGAAGTTCTGTGTCTGATTGCCTCAGGCAAAACCGTGGGCGAAATATCTGAGAAACTCGCGTTGAGCGACAAGACGATCAGTACCTATCGGCGCCGAATCCTGGACAAGATGCAGATGAGAACGAACGCTGAACTCACCCACTATAGCATCCGCAACAACCTCGTTGACTGACCCCTTGTAGGGCAAACCACTACGAATACCTTTCCCTTTGACGACCTTAAAATCAGCTTACCGCCGATAGGATATCCTCGGCAAAAATACTAATTTGCTTCTCACGCCTAACGCTTCCACTTTGGGCGGTGCCTGTCCTCCAAAATTATATGACCTCTGATGCGCCGTGGGGCGATAGCGCGTCAGAACCAGAGGGCACGGCCTTTTTTAGGCCGCGCCCTCTCGAGTTCTTCTTCGGCGAGGCGTATATCGGTACAACTCAGGAATTGACGAAGAGGAGCAATATGGGCAATGGAATGCTGGAAACCAGCCTGCACGTTTTAATTGCTGATGATTCCGCCTTCCTGCGTAACCGGCTAGCCAGGATGATTACGCGAATTAGCGGAGTAGGCCACGTACACTTGGCCGCAGACACTGCGAGTGCGCTGCTTACAGTCAGGGATCAAGCCGTCGACCTCGCCATCTTAGATATTCAAATGCCAGGCGGCAGCGGCATTGACGCGCTTCGCACGATTAAAGAAAGGAGTCCGTCACCAATTGTCATAATGCTCACCAACTATCCCTATCCTCAGTACCAACAAAAGTGTGAAAATCTCGGAGCCGACTACTTTTTTTCGAAATCGACAAATTCAACTGAGTTAATTGACCTGGTTGCACGACTGGCGATTACTAAAGGGAATTCCAATGGGTAAGGCGACCACCTCTTTCGAAGTGCCACCGGCTGACCAACCAGATTCCGCAGCGCCCAGTGACACACTCTTTGCGGCTTTGGACAACTTCATCCGCGTGACAGGACAGAGCGAGCTGGCGGCGGTCCTGCAATCTCACCGGGAAGAGTACGCAGCCTACCGCGAGTTGTTTGATAACACCAGTGACGCGATGTATATCCACGATCTGGAAGGCCGCTACCTGGCGGCCAACTACGCGGCGACGGAACTAGTTGGATACAGCCGCACCGAGGTCCTGGGCAGACACATCTCGGACTTTGTTCCCCCGGAGCAGATGGCTGAGATTGAACTTCGGATGCGGGAAAAGCTACTCAGGCCACAAACTACATCCTACGAACTTGAGGTGATCACGAGGAGTGGTCAACGAATCCCGCTCGAAGTCACCAGCCGGCTGGTTTTCGAAAATGGCGTTCCCGTGGGAGTGCAGGGTATGGCGCGCGACATCAGCGAGCGCAAAAAAAATGATCAGACCCTAAGGGAAAGCGAAGAGCGCTTCCGCAGATTATTTGAAAATGCAAACGATATCATTTTCACTTGTGATCTATCCGGGACCTTCACTTCTCTGAACCCGGCTGGCGAGCGATTGACTGAATACTCATGTGAGGAAGCAATGGTTTTGACCTTTGCGCAGGTAGTAGCACCCGAGTATCTCCAAATGGCCACGGAGATGCTGCAACGCAAGCAGGTTATGGATGCTCCCACCATCTATGAGGTGGAAATTATTACGAAGACCGGTAGGCGATTGGCGCTTGAAATTAACTCATGCGGGATCCGCAGCGAAGGAAAAACAGTCGGAGTGCAGGGGATTGGTCGCGACATCAGTGAGCGAAGGAGAATGGATCTCGAGCGCCAGTCGCTCTTTGACATTATTCACGGATTGAGTACCTGTGCCAATCTTGAGGAACTGTTAAAGCAAATTCACGAATCCATCCAGAAAGTTCTTTATGCAGAGAATTGCTTCGTCGCGCTGTTCGACGATACAACGGCCAGTCTTGCCATGCAGTTCTTTACAGACAAATACGACTCTGTGCCGCCCCCTCAGAAACTCGGTAAAAGCTGCGCGGCCCGTGTCTTCAAAACTGGAAAGTCATTACTCCTTGATCCGGCACTCTTTGCCGATTTGGTTGCGAGCGGCGAAGTCGAACTCGTCGGCAAACCTTCACCGTCGTGGCTGGGGGTGCCGCTCAATACACCCTCGCGAACGATCGGTGTTTTGGTCGTGCAACACTACACAGACGAGCATGCCTACAGGGAACGCGACGTGGAGTTTCTTTCGTCAGTAGGCGACCAGGTTGCCATCGCCATAGAACGCAAGCGCTCCGAGATAAATTTGAACCGGTTGGTAGCTGCAGTCGAGCAAACCGGCGAAAGCGTTATGATCACCGATATCGAGGGGAATATTCAGTATGTGAATCCCGCGTTTGAGCGCATCACCGGCTACACAGGGGCGGAAGTGTTGGGTCATAACCCACGCCTCCTTAAGAGCGGCAAGACCGACCCTGCGGTGTATGGTGCGATGTGGGAAACTATCAGCCGGGGTGACATTTGGGTCGGTAACCTAATCAACAAGCGGAAAGACGGCTCGCTCTTCGAAGAGTACGCGACGGTCTCTCCTGTTCGGGATGACTCCGGACGAGTTCAAAGTTACATGGCCGTAAAACAGGACCTGAGCCTGCAAACCCGGCTTGAAACCCAACTGCGCCAATCGCAACGACTGGAAGCAGTTGGTCAATTGGCCGGGGGCGTGGCGCACGACTTTAACAACTTGCTGACCGTGATACTTTGTTATAGCGAACTCTCACTCAAGCGCACTGAAGCGATGAGTCCCATCGGGCGCAACCTGGGTGAAATCAAGCGAGCGGCGGAACGAGCGGCCTCGCTCACCCGCCAACTGCTGGCATTCAGCCGCAGGCAGATCCTTGATCCTCGCGTTCTCGATCTGAACACAGTGGTTGTTGACATGTCTGAAATGCTGCGTCGTCTTATAGGCGAGGACATTGACATGGTCACGGCCCTGCAATCTGATCTGGGAAAAGTAAAAGCCGATCCCGGGCAGGTCGAACAGATAATTATGAACCTGGTTGTTAACGCCCGTGACGCAATGCCCGGTGGCGGCAAGATGACCATCGAAACTGCAGACGTCTGGTTGGGCGATGAATACGCGCATAGCCACATGCCAACTCAACCCGGTCCGTATGTGATGCTGGCAATCAGTGACAACGGGACTGGCATGGACGCGGAAACCCAGGCGCAGGTCTTCGAACCATTCTTTACCACCAAGGACCACGGCAAGGGGACGGGTCTCGGTCTCTCAACAGTCTACGGAATTGTAAAACAAAGCGGTGGGTTTATCTGGGTTTATAGCGAGCCGGGGCAGGGAACTACTTTCAAAATTTACCTGTCCCTGGTTGAGGGCCGTGCCCATGAGTACAAGCGAGACGTACCTCTGGAAACGGCCTTCAACGGAACGGAGACGATCCTGCTGACCGAAGATGAAGATATGGTACGGAGGCTCGCCCGCCAGGTGCTCGAGATGAACGGCTATCATGTACTTGAAGCCGCCAGTGGCGCCGCTGCGGTCGCAATTTGCGAAAAGTATCCGGAGCCGATTCATTTGCTGCTGACCGATGTCATCATGCCTGAGATGAGCGGACGTGAGTTGGCGAACCGGTTAGCTAAAATTCGCCCGGAGATAAAGGTGCTGTATATGTCCGGCTACACCGACGATGCTATAGCACACCACGGCCTGCTTGACTCGGGGATTACTCTTTTGCAGAAACCTTTTTCGCCAGGCACCGTGGGTCGCAAAGTGCGCGAGGTGCTGGACTCAGCTACCGAATTAGAAGCCCCAACGTCTTTGAACTCCAGCGAAGATGCGACCAACTAAAAAAGATATCTGTTCCTACCGCTCTTTGGGAACGGCAGGTCCCGGCGATTTATTCTCATTTGGAATCAGATACTCGAGCCATCCGATCATCATCTCGTCATAACTCGGATCGCCCCAGCGGACTGCCTTGGTTGGATCGGGGTTGTGGCTGTTCTTCGCAGAATTGTCGAAATGCGCCGTGACGATCATGCGAGATCCTTTCGGAATCTTCAGCGGACTCTTTAGCCGGTAGACCGTCTGCCAGCTGAACTCAAATTTCGGCACCCAGAGCAAGGTCTGCCGCCGACCGCCGGGAAAAAACACTTCATATCTCATATCTTTGCCGCGCAAGTGCATGTGCGGCATATAAGAGATCAACTCCACGTCCTGCTTAAAGGTGTAGGCGGCCGTAACTTTGTGATTCGCAGCGCCGGCAGGGATTTTAAAAAAGTGATTCGGTATGGTGAAGCTGACTGCTCGCTTAGCCGGCGGTTCCTTCGCAAAGATCAAACCCACAATCGTGCGATCCTTCTGTTCCGTCCTAATGGAGTCATGAAAGTTGGAATAGTGAATCTGTAGAACAATTGTGGAGCCGGCCGGGATTAGCTTGGCTGTTCCGGGAGGATAAACATCCGGGCCTTTGCCCGGGGCGTATGAGCCCAGCAGGATACTATATTCGCCATCACCTTCCCCGGTTCGGTCGCTGAACAGTGAACCGCCGTTAGGTGCGTTGGCGCCGTCGTCAATCACCGGAGCGTCCAGCTTGACTCGCGAGAGCGAGCCTTCTTTGTAAAAGATCGCCGGCGCATTATCTGCTTGCGGAAACTCAGCGCCGAGTCGCTTGCCTCCACCTGAAAGCGCCGAGGGTGTCAGCACGTGCGCAATTACGTGATGCACGATCATGTTATTTCCCGGCAGAATTTCAGCCGCCTGCACCCACTTATCCTCTTTGAATTTTGTGGGAAAGGTGACATAGACGTAACTGTCGGGTGAGTTCGCTGCGACCGTATATGCTTCGGACATTGCCAACACGTAGTCCGGCCTGCCGATCTTCCAGCCCGGATAATAAACAGGTGGTGTAGGCAGATCCAACGGGTTGCCCTCTTTCGCTCCCTGCGCCACCCAGGCCAGAATGGTTTCGAGATCCTTCTTATTGAGACGCCGATCGTTTTGGAAGTCTCCGTAGCGCGCGTCGGCATGCCACGGTGGCATCTCTCCGGCTGCTACTCTTTGGCGAATGGACTGCGCGAACGGCAGGACCTCTTGGTAAGTCAAAACGGAAAACGGCCCGATATCGTGAGGGCGATGACACTCGGCGCAGTGTTGATAAAAGATTGGCGCGACGTCTTTGTTGTACGTAATCTCCTGCTGAACTGAAACGGACGCACCGGCCGTGCGTGCGACCACGAGCAGACTGGCGGCCGCGAACAGGATCAAGAGCGAAAATAGAAAAAGCCTCCGCGAGGCCATTGTGCAGTCTCCTTCGAATAGTGAAATGCGCAACAAGAGACTAACAAACGCTCAGACTGGTCGACAAGTGCGAGGCCTAACAGCGAATAGCCATTGGGGATGAATCTTGAACAGCAGTGGGACTCGTAGTCCGCATTATGAATTGGCCGTCCGCGCTAGCGGCCGATCGACAATAGCCCAGCAATTCACTGCTGGGGATCAAAGCGGCAAGCATTGCTAGTCCGTGAAACGGACGGCTGAAATAACCCGCCCGGCATCCCCTCTCACCGGCAAAATGGCGGGCTTTTATCGTTCGTCAGTTTCGTGGACTACTGGGCTTGTGAGGAACCTACACTCTCCGCTTCATTCCACCCGAGCAAGGCTGCGAAAATTAGGATCGACGCTGACAAAACTCGCGCCCAGGCGCCATGAATTGTCAGCGAGCGTCTGCCTGTCAGGAACAGCTTTCCAGTGAGCAGTCCAACTACTGCGCTGATGAAGGTCACCAGAGCATAAATCCCAAAGGTCGCCAGGATGAACACCAGGCAACCGTTGAATATGTAAGCCGCCGGTTTGTTGGCCGCGAGCACCAACGGATTCGCCGACTCGTCCTGACTGCCCGTCAGTTTTTGATGGATGGTCCACTGAATTCCATCGAGCCACTTGTGCATCTGTATGCCGTAATAACCGCCGACGTCAGCCAACATGTAGCCCCGCCAGCCGTAGCGCTCGACCATGAGTTCCAGATCCACGCTGGTCCCATCGGCAACTGTTCGAAAACGAAGGTTCGCAATGGCTCGGTGAGTGAAGCTGTAGCCGTGTGCTGTAAAGCCGTCGGCCGGGTTAATGGCAGTCAGTAAATTTTTGAAGTTGGCCGGATTGCTTGCGTCGGCTGGGTTGGTGATTTGCCACCCCAGTGACTCGGACATGAAGGTGCGCGCCGCTTCAAGCACTTCGTCGCGTTGCGCAGCGAAGACTCTCTCCAGATGAAAGTGTTTGTACTTCCAATCCATCGCGCTAGTGGGCGCAGTATACCCACCGGCTCAAGGTTGTCAAACTTTTTTACCTCCTAAAAGCCGCCTAGATAACGATTTGTTTTGCGCGCCAGGTTACGGTTTTGATATAAGCCCTGCGTTCTCTATTTCACGATTTGCGGCGACAGCAAAAGGTCGTGATTCCGTTTAGCTAACACAGGAGGTTCAGACAAATGGCTGGAGTAAAACTAATGGTGATGTATCCCCAACCGAAGGATCTCGAAACTTTTGAAAACGCGTACAACAACGAACACATTCCAATGGCCGCGCCAATTTTCCAGCGGGCCGGCGCTACCAAAGCTGTCCTTTCAAAGATGACTGGCGCGCCGAGCGGCGCCCCCGCCTTTCACCGGATTGCCGAAATTCATTTCGCCTCATTGGCGGATCTACAGGCAGCAGCAGCCTCGCAGGAAGGGCAGGACGCGCTCGCGCACGCTGTGAAAATTTCCAGCGGCGGTCCACCCGTCGTCATGATCGCGGAAGAAGACACGGTCACGTTCTGACATTACAGTTAAGTCACACCTTACCGGACCAGGAGGGTGTCCAATTGCGACGACTTGAGAAACTCTACCTCGGGACGGTGGGTCGGGGGAATGTTGGCTTCTCGTATTCACTCTCGTCATCAGCCAAATTCTTCGGCTTAAAAATAATCTTCAAAGAATCGATTTTGTGAAAGCAGATGATCGTTTTTGACTTCAATGTGCAAAAGTGAGTAGAGGAGAAAACGGGCGACCCGACATTCGATTGGGTCGCCCGGAGAATATTGAAAATTTGGTGCCCGCTAGAAGATTCGAACTTCTGACCCCTCGCGTGTGAAGCGAGTGCTCTACCACTGAGCCAAGCGGGCGTAAAACCTTTAGACTCAACCGGTTGCGCGGACTATTGGACCGCGTAATGACCCCCGGAATCTCGTTAAGATGAGCCATCTTAGACGATCCCTGCCCGCTTGCGCCAGTGGTGGTAGGCGCACTCTTTCATCACCAGAACTTTACCGTAGGTAGATGGCTACACCTTTATCGGGATTATCAATTTCATAAAAACCGCCTTTGCTCGCCCGAACAGATCATCCTGACGCCCTGGGAAAAGCTGAACGCCGCCCTCCGCATTTGCGAATCGGACTCTCGGCAAAAACGTAAATAATTGCCTTTTTTAAAAGTAGAAGCCGCCAAGAGATGTTTTGGGGTTTTCCCGTTCTTTCCCATTCCTTACCATCGCGTACCCGTCGCGTGCAGTTATTTTTGTCCACTTATTGGCCAGGTGGGACAGCCGGCCCTTGCCCGGGGTTCAAACAATAAACCGCGGAGGGATGTGCTCAATTTCATGCCTAATGCGGGCTATGAGGGTTGAGCGTTTGGCTTCGTCTAACAGTAGATTGGCCCACTTGTAGATATGGCCTTCCTCCAACTGATTGTGAGTTTCTAGTCGACTCTGGACTTTTACAATCGAACGCCGCACGTTGAGAAGCCGCTTACGAATGATGTCGTGGTTGGAGCGAGTTTCCGGTTGTCGCATGATATTGATGGAAGTTCCCAACTTGCGCATAAAGAACTCATGGTCCACCCGGAGCTGCTCAATAGCACTCTGAGCTTCCTGATACTCAGGTGCGCCACGCGTGGCACGGAAGTTCGCTCGTGGCACTTCCAGGATAGAAGGGAATAAACAGAGATGTTCGGCTCGGATATGAACGGCAAGTCGCGCCCACAGCAGATCGAGAAGTTCAAAGCTTTGGGATTCATTCTCTTGGTCTAACGCTGCCAGTAGTTTGCATACCAGCTTATCTACCTCCCAGTGGTCATCAGCTAAGGCGCGCGCCACTTCTTTTGGCTGTTGATTATTAATAGCTGACATCATTTGAGGTCGATGATTCGCTGCTCGGGCTCTCAGGAAGCGCTGAAGTTCGACACGACGGCAAGGCGACGAGAGCGTTTCCACGAAGGGCTGAATTTCTTGTCCCGCTGGTCCTCTTGCTCGACACAGGCACCGCAAAGGTAGTATGGCCGAGTGTTCGGAGCCATAAACTTGATCAGGCGCCGCCCTTCCGAGTCGCATCTACTGCAGTGTGATTTATCTGGCAATGGGTACATTGTCCTCACCTCGTTTCTGAAAAGAATTTTCAATCCGCAAGCAAATGACAAGCATACCGGCTTCACTCGGCAGGCAAGCGCGCGCGTCAGATTGGCGATCCCTTAGCTGCGCTCTCCGAGCCATCATAAGCATTGCCTCTTGTTCCCCTTTCTAGAAAGAGTAGTTTACCCCTCGACTCTGAGTTTTGCTCGCTTCGCGTAACACGCTGCAGCCGCTTCAGTGTGCGGTAGATAATTTTGGCGCTCACTGTAACTGCCGAAATATCATCATTCCAACGTGTCAGTGCCGCTTCAATTTGTGAATCGCCGAAATGATCCAAAGGGTATCCGGCCTTCAAGAACTCTCGCCGGATATTCACGATTGCGCGTTGTCGCCGCCGCGCCTTCACAATCTGATTCAATTTCGTAATCAAGATTCCTTTGCCTCTTTCCTTCCTACCGCGTCGCTGGCCCCAATGCCAGCTAAGGGCCGCGCTACTAAAACTGAACGCCGGAGATTCTCTCAAACAGCGGTCTGCATCTGATCCAAACAGCGTTCTAAAACGGAATCCCTGGCCCTGTACGCCAAAGCAGCTAGTCCGTGTTTGTTTTGACCGTTAGTCTGATCTTTCCTGGCCATAAACTACTGCTTGAGAATAAGCCTCGACTCTGCCTTCCGAAAGAGTGTTTCCACCTGCTGATTGAGGTGCTTACCCTTGTGCAAACGAAGGGGCTTTGGAGTTTGTGAAGAAAGTAATGACGCGAGCGGTTCAATGTTCTCGCGGCCACGAGCGGCGCTACTGTTAGCGTTAAGACACAAGATCCCCGTCACTCGTGGCGAGTAGACATCAAGAACTCCGCTTTACCGATCCCGGCCAGGAAGTGAAAACACCTGTAGCCAGCGCGTGATAACACGGTTTCCTGCTCTGAGGATTAACCCTAGAGTGGCAATTGTAATGCTGAGGTCTAATAAACTTTGAAGGACGAGGGACAAAATAAATGTCGAGCGCGATTGGAATCGAAATGAAGGCAACACAGTTCACCCTGACGGTGAACGAGGATTCACAGAAGGTTGGTGAAGCATTGTCAAATGTGCTGGCTGACACCTTCACGCTGTATCTCAAGACGCACAATTTTTACTGGAACGTCGTCGGACCGATGTTCCATACGCTGCACTTGATGTTCGAGGAGCAGTACAACGAACTCTGGCTGGCTGGTGATGTCATCGCCGAACGAATCCGCGCGCTCGGCTGCGTTGCACCCGGTTCGTACCGCGAGTTCTCGAAGCTCACCTACCTGCGAGAGCCCGAGGCTGGATTGAGTGCTACCGAGATGATCGCTGAATTGCTAAGAGATCATGAAACGTCTGCACGCACTGCGCGCTGGGCACTTTCGGTTGCATGCACGGCCGTTGATGCCCCGACCGAAGGTTTGCTCACACAGCGTCTGAGCGCTCACGAGAAAGCCGCGTGGATGCTCAGAAGCATGCTTGACGAAAAAAGAACTTTTGCGATCCCGCAGCCGCTTGAGTCTGACAGATGAACGCCAGGTTGGTAAGGACCTGAGAATCAATGATCAGATTCAAACACTGATGAGAAGAGAGCAGTTGAGAGATGGGAAAACGAAGGTGGTAAGTGTGTCTGACCGTTATGAAGCCGGAAGCACCGCACCTGAGTGCGCCGTCAAAACAAGACGAACGAGGTTGATTCAATGAGACGCCTGGAAAAAATAAAAATACAGAGACGACATCGGGGAAAGCTTTTTTGGCTATTTGCAGCAGCTTTGGTTTCCGCGTTGGCGTTCTGGGAACAAGTCGCTCTCTTGTACCTGCTTTCGACCCTGGCCATCTGCGGACTGTTGATTGTGGTAGCGTTTTCGAATTTGGAGGCTAAAGACGCGGAGATGCAGGCCGCCGCCATCCGGGAAGTGAGTGACAATCTGGATACCAACTCCAGGGATTCGAAAAGAAGGGCCGCGTAACGACCGGGCCCACGGGCGAACAGAAGGAATCGTTTTTGTGTTGTTGAGTTGATCCTCGCGATTTTTATTTTCCAAAGAGGCCATCCGCACGTGCGTTAGGGAAGAGGTTCAAATGCCGATTTACAAAACAAGATTGAAACGAAGAGAGGAAATCGCGGATGGGACAATGGCGTTTCATTTTGAAAAGCCAAAAGACTTTGCCTTCAAGGCGGGACAATTTGGTGATTTTACTCTGATCAATCCCATCGAAACCGATGCCGAGGGAAACATTCGGGGGTTCTCATTGGCGAGCGCTCCCTATGAAGATGAACTCATGCTGGCGACTCGAATGCGTGATACGGCATTCAAGCGCGTATTAAGAACAATGGAGCTTGGGACAGAGGTTTCGCTGGATGCCCCTTACGGCTCGTTCACGCTCCACAACAACCCGAAAACTCCGGCTGTCTTCCTGACGGGTGGCATCGGAGTTACACCTGTCAGAAGCATCGTGCTGCAAGCCGCCCACGACCAACTTCCTCATAAGATTGTTCTTTTCGATTCTAACCGAAGGCCGGAAGACGCTGCGTTTCTGGATGAGCTGATGGAAGCACAGGAGGAAAATTCAAACTACACCTTTGTCGGCACTATGACAGAGATGGAGAAATCAATCCGGAGGTGGAATAGCGAAACTGGGTACATCACGAAAGCAATGCTCGAGAAGTATGTCGATGATCTCACACTTCCGATTTATTACCTGGCCGGTCCTGCCTCAATGGTAACGGCGATGCGTAAGACGCTGAACGAAGCGGGAGTCGACGATGACAATATCCGGACAGAAGAGTTCTCAGGCTACTGAGCCCGAGTCAAGAGAGACATGAACATCAAGATAAAAAGAGCGTATGAGCCACCGCACAAAGATGATGGGGTGCGTATTCTCGTGGACAGGCTCTGGCCGCGTGGTCTAACAACGGAAGAGGCCGGCGTTGACCTGTGGCTGAAGGAAATTGCTCCCAGCACGGAGCTGCGAAAATGGTTTGCGCATGATCCGAAGAGGTGGAAAAGTTTCCGCGGGCGTTATGAGACTGAGATCCGGCACAACGATGATTTGATTAAAATTCTTAATGACAAAGCCAGGGATGGAACGGTCTCGCTAATCTATGGAGCGCGGGACGAAAAGCATAATGAGGCCCTGGTCCTAAAACAGTTCCTCGAAAAATGCGAGCGAGGCGCCACTCCGGCGCGGCGGTAAGAAATGTTTTTGAGCGAGATAGAGGAGACGTCATGCAAGGTGAAATTCAACAGGAACAATGGCAGGCTTATCGGGAGGATTTCAGCAAACGCAACTTTGGGCGGACAGCAGATCTCCAGGTATTAAGCGGACTTTACGCTGAAAGCGTTGGCTAATTCCAGCCCAGTTTTTGCTTTGAAACCCTGGGTAAAGGAGTAGGAAGAGATTCTTCGCAACTCTGAAGGAGTTGCGATGGTTTGTTGTTAGCGAGGGCGCGACGCAACTCCTTCGGAGCCGAGGACCTGTGCTTTAGTGACGAGGTCAATCGCGGAAATCCTTAGGTTCTCGGCATCCAAGTGGACGGTCGCGGTCGTGTTGATATGTTCCGGTGCAAACTCAGCCTTCACCAGGCCAAGACAAAGCGCCATAGAAAAGCATCCCGCGTGAGCAGCACCCAGGAGTTCTTCCGGATTTGTCCCCTTGCCGCTCTCAAAACGCGATGCAAATGTATACGGGCCATCAAACACACCGCTGCCGACCTTCATTGTTCCCTTGCCGTCTTTAAGATTCTCTTGGCAGACCGCGTGTGCGGTACGTGTTAGCACGACTGTCAACTCCTTTCGTGTTGCCCTTTCGTCAAGCAACTCTTTTGGTACTTACTGATCGTCGGCGCGGAGGCTCGTACGGTTCTTATGGAGGTGAATTTGCTCCCCCAAGCTCATCGCCTTCCACCCCCTCCGCCCGGTACTTTCCTCTGCGCACGACGATTCAGTAGATTTAGACTTTAGACAGTTCCAGCGTGAGGGAATAGCGTATTAACACCTGAACGACTTGGGTGTTAACACTTGACGGGATAAACGGGACTTGATCGACTGATCCGTCCACGAGACTGGGATTTATCAATAGTAGATCGAAGTGTTCGGACTGAGCGCTGCTGAGTAGCTCGGATCCTTTGGGAATGGGTAGACCTTGCTTAAGCTCTTTGTGGCCGCGAGGGCGAATCCCCGAGTCTCTTAATTGCTGACGCGCGATTATTCCAGACAGCTGTTTCTATTTGCCGGCACGATAACTTACAGGACAGTCAGAGGAATCTGTTATGACCGGCCGGACTCATCGCACTTCCGGCACTCTAGCTCTGCTCCAATGCGTTCGTGCCGCCCTTCGGCATTCATCACCCAAGGGCGTGAAGTTAAAGGGGGATCATGGCGCATGTGCCGCGCGTGCCCACACTCCAAGTCAGCTACCCAATGAAATTCTTCGTCCTGGTGGAACCCTATGATCTTTCGTTTCACTGCTGGTCTCACTGGAAAGCGTATCAGCTTACGCCCGAGTATTCGGCAAGTAAACCTTCATCGGGGATGGTGACACGACGATTCTCAACCAGGATCAGCCCGTCCTGTTGTAAGCGAGCCAGCGCCCGCGACACCACTTCGCGAACGCTGCCAACGCGCGCGGCAATTTGGCCGTTATTCATAACCAGGTCGAAGGTTACACCGCCTTCCAATTTCCTACCGCGAACTTCCGCTTCTGTGAGCAGCAAGCGCGCGAGTCGCTGCCCCACTTCCCTCAAGGACAGCGCTTCGACCAGTTCTGCGTGCCGCCGCAAACGTCCGGCCATCATCTTTAGTGCGGCAAGCGAGATTGTTGGGTGTTCCAAACAGACCGCCCGCACGTCGCCTTTAGCGATAAAAAGAACAATCGCGTCTTCATCGGCCACGGCTGTCGCCGGGTACGTCCCATCATCAAAAACTGGCACATCGGCGAGAATGGCCCCGGCGCGCTCAGTGTGTATGACCTGCTCTCGCCCGTCAGCGCCAGCCCTGAAAGCGCGAACCGCGCCGCTGACGACAACATAAAGTCCGCGTGCCTCTTCGCCTGCCATAAACAGTACTTCTTCGCGAGAGAGCCTGCGCTCCCTGCAACGAGCCGCCAGAGCGCGCAATTCTTCGTCCGTTAAGCTGCCGAAGAGAACAGTTGCGCGAAGCGCGGCGATCTTGTCCGTTACCATAGAAAAACATAATCTGCTCCGCGCACGCTTTTTACAAGCCAACTCATCCCTTTACGCCGAGCAAGAGCGACGCCCGGCGGTGTTCTTACGTGCTCCAGACTGTGACATAAGTCATTCCCTGTTTTGAACAAATATGTCACAGTTATCACTCAAAGCGAACAGAAGGCTGAATCTTCAGGAGAACGGTTATGTCGCTCGCAGGAATGACGCTTGAGGAGAAGGATGAGGGCAAGGGGGAACATCTTGAACTGATGTCCGCTGCGCTCAATGGCCAGACCGACACGGTCAAAGCCTTGTTACGTCACGGTCTTGACGTAAATGCCCGAACTCATGAGGGACGTACGGCGTTGATGTTTGCTGTCATCAACATGCATCCAGGAACGGTGGAAACACTCTTGCAGCTTGGGGCGGACGTGAATGCCCAATCTGATCTTGGCTTTACGCCGCTAATCCTTGCGGCATGTAGTGGCGATACGCGAATTGCACAAGCGTTGCTGGATGGAGGTGCTGACGTCAGCAAAACCCTAAGGTCGGGACAGACTGCCTTGAGCCATGCAACAGAACATGGCCACAACCAGATCATGGAATTGCTCAAGCGGGCCATGAGCACTCAGGATGTAAAGTCTCAAACTGTTTCCGCAAGCGGAAGCCTCAAGAGTACTGACGCTCACGTGACGATGGCATAGTCTTTAATATGGATGTGTTGGCTGGAAAAATCCTGGCGATGTTCGAGTCGTTCAACAAAGAGACGCTCGACCTGCACGAGCTGTTCGAAGCAGGAGGTAATGACCCCGACACTCGCACAGCCGTGCTAGACGCGGTCGAGCGTCTGGTTAAAGATGGATTGCTGGAGGAGCGCGGTAATGATTTTTATGCCTTGACGCAGGAAGGCCGCGTCACTGCCCGGCTGGACCACAAAGATTAAGTTGCTACCCACCTGGGCACTCTTCAGGCAATGAACAAACTCACGCTTGCTTTTGCTCAAGAGTGGCTTGCACTACAACCCTCAACTCGCGAGTTCTAACGATTGCTTCCCCGCGCAAGGGAAAATGCATGACGAAGATCCTGGAATTGTTTAGTGGTTCTTGCCAACCAAAAGAGAAATCTTTCGATCCGATGTATTTTTCGTAGGCGACTTTTCCGATGAAACACACTACTGACGGGTTCTCCGTCTTGATGATACGCGAAATTCTTTTACGACCGGGTAACTCCTCTCCCTTCTTGAGCCCTGTAATGTCGCGGGTTGGTCTATTGATGATATTAACGAAGCCCAATCCGTAAATAACATTGAACTTTTCGTTGTAGATTCGTTTCAGGTCCACATCATTACGAAGCTCGTCTCTCTTCTCCTCGAGGATTCCAGCATCCGAAAGTAGATACCAAAACATCTTGTTATTGGAGAACGGCACACCTCGATTGAACGAGCCAAAGTGAGGGTTGATACCGACGAAGAGAATCCTTGGACTCTTATATCTGTAGTGGATCATGGTTTAAGGTGCTGTGTTGGCGAATGCGTTTAATTAATACTTCGGTGAGGGTAACGAGTGCCTTCTAACAGCCTGTTAAGCCGGGTACGCAATCCGCAGCTTACTGCCTGCGCTCGATGCGGTAGAGGTACCAGAGCAGTCCGCCGTTCAGACCAAAGCCGACTAAACTAACCAACGCCGCCGGCCAGATAACCGACTCATCGCCGCCGAGGTAAGCATTCATCGTCGCCATTAGTAACCACAACTGCAGCATCACAATGATCAGTACAATACAGAGAATGCCATACACGACTGTCAGGCGCTGTTCGCGTGAGAAGGGTCTCCTCATATTGTCTTCACCTCCACACCGGTCGCATAGATCACGCCACCTCGTACTTCCAAATTGATTCGAGGCAAGGGCCTCTGCGGTGGCCCGCCAATCGGGGCTCCGGTGGAAAGATCAAACGAACCTTCATGGCAGGGACAATAAAATCTATTCTTATCCGGTTGAGGAACAACGGCACAAGAAAGGTGGGTACACTTCTGACTGTAGGCTACGAATGTCTCTTCTCCGGTGCGCACGAGGAGGCAAGTATCATGAGCTTCGGGATAGATAAATGCCTTCGAGCCGCCGATGGGAAGCTGATCGGTAGTCGCGATCGGCTGAAACGGCGCCGCGCCGCGGCTCCTGCGCCAGTAATTTTTTACAACAATCCAAAACTGGCCGGAAGTAAAGGCCAGGCTGATCAAAACCATGAATTTGGTGAAGTCGCGTCGCGAGAGGTAATGAGCTTGCGGCCAGTCAATAGGAAAGTCCTGGCGCCACTTCGGTTGTTCGTCTGGCGCTCTCCCATCCGGCGGAATCGTCAATTCTTCCCGCTCGCGTCTAATCATTGACTCTGCTCCTCACGGTACATTCCTTCGAGGATATTTAGCGAAATCGTTTTGCCGTTACCTTCGCTCATCGCCGCCGTAACGTCTACGTACTCGGCCTTTCCGGATTTCGGCAGCATCATGTTTACCTTCGTGGTAATGGTTTGCTCACCGAACCGAAATTGATTCGTCGCCATCGAGCGGGGCCGTAGCAATTCGATCTCTTCGCGCGTGCCGAAGAAAAGTGCCTGACTTGGACATACAGTAGCGCACATCGGCTTGAGACCTTCAGAGGTCCGGTCGTAGCACATGTCACACTTCATCATCAGTTTGAATTCCGTCTTCATCTTTGGTACGCCAAAGGGGCAAGCAAGAACGCAGTTGTTACAGCCAATACAACGCGGCTTGAGAGCTGTCTGCACTACCCCATCGGCAGTCTTCTTAATCGCATCTGCCGGACACACCTCGGCACAGGTTGGCGAATCGCAATGCAGACAAACCACCGGCGCGGTCTGCACCGAATGCGCTCGGTCGATGTAATCAAGATGAATCAGGGAGTAGCCCTTGTGCGTTTCACATTCGCTGCAAGCCTGCACACACGCCTGGCAGCCAATGCAGCGGTTCGGGTCCATGAAGAATTCGTTTTGCTCAGGAACCATTGCCATTTGCCTTCCTCGCGCGCACTGCGCAAACCTTGTATTCGGGAATTCTGGAAATCGGATCCTGTGCGGAGATTGTCAATTGGTTGATGCTCTTACGTCCGGGCCAATGGTACGGGACAAAAACCGTATCGGGTCGAATTGTTGTTACGACCATCGCTGGTAAGGTTATCTCGCCTCGTCGCGATTCTACCGTCGTCAAATCGCCATCTGTGAGGCCCAGCTTCTTGGCGAGTTGCGGATGAATCTCAATCAGCGGTTCAGGATACTGATCGACGAGCGGGCCGATGCGTCGCGTCTGCGTGCCAGAAAGGAACTGGCTGACTACGCGGCCGGTAGTCAGCATTAATGGATACTCGGCATCTGTGTCTTCCGCCGGTGGAGTGTACGGAGCAACGTTAAAGCGCGCCTTGCCATCGGGAAAGTAAAACGGACCGCTGTCTTTGGCAATTGGATTCCAACAACCTGCTTCAAACAATCGTGGCGTGCCGGGATGATCATCGCTCGGGCACGGCCAAAAGACCCCATACTGCTGTTCAATCTTTTCGTACGTGATTCCTGAATAATCGGCGATGCCGCCCTTTGAAGCGAGGCGGAGCTCGTCGAATATTTCGCGCGGGCTAGTGAAGGTAAAACCGCGCTCGCGTTCCAGTGCCTTGGCGATGTCCTGAATGATGCGCCAATCCTGTTTTGCATCACCTGGCGGATCGACGGCTTTGTTGATCTTGATTACGCGTCCCTCTATTTGCGTCACCACACCTTCGTCCTCTTCCTGCAGTGAACCCGGCAGTACAATGTCAGCATGTTCCGCCGTCTCGTTGAGAAAGAAGTCGATCGCCACATAAAACTCGAGTTTTTCCAAACAGCGAGTGATGAAACTGTTATCAGGGAGCGACACCTTTGGATTGAAACAGATACTCAACAGGCCGCGGATCTCGCCACGATCGATCAGGCGAAACATCTCGTAAGCATCGACACCAGCTTGAGGCAGTTCTTCGGGACTGATTCCCCAGACTCCGGCTACGTAAGCGCGGTGTTCAGGATTGCTGATGTCGCGCATCCCGGGAAGCTGATCGCATTTTTGCCCGTGTTCGCGACCGCCTTGTCCGTTAGCCTGTCCAGTTATCGTAGCGTAGCCACAACTTTCGCGGCCGATCCGGCCTGACGCGAGCACCATGTTGATAGCGCCAAGGCAATTCTGAACTCCGTGGCTATGGTGCTCGATGCCGCGGGCGTGCAGCAGGAAACTCGATTTTGCCTTACCCCACCATTCAGCCGCCTGGCGAATTGAACGCTCGGAAATTCCGGTAACTTCGGCAGTCTTCTTTGGATTCCATCCGTGCACATGCTCGGCAACTGCTTCAAAGCCAACGGTGTGTTGGGCAATGAAAGCATGATCCAGCCAATCGTTTTCGATCATCAAGTGCAGGATGCCGTTGAAGAGCGCAATGTCACGCCCTGGCTTGACGGGCAGAAACAGATCACAGGTGCGGGCAATTGGCGTAATGCGTGGGTCAACGACGATAATCTTCGCGCCATACTCTCGCGCTTGCCAGACGTAGTTCGTAGTAATCGGCGCGCACTCAGCGATATTGGCCCCACTGATCCAAACAACCTCGCTCTTGAGTATGTCTGACCACGGGTTCGCAGCGCGATCGATGCCGAAGGCCTTCTTATTGGCCGCACCCGCACTGACCATACAAAGCCGTCCGTTGTAGTCAATGTTGGCCGTCTTCAAACACATGCGCGCAAACTTGCCCATCAAGTAGGCCTTCTCCGTGGTCAGGCTGGCGCCCGTAAGGACGCCGAACGCATCTTTGCCGGATGTGGATTGGATTCGCTGAATCTCGGAAGCTACAAGGGCGATCGCCTGGTCGTAATCCAGCTCACGAAATCCGCCCTCACTCTCACGATCGCGTTGATAGGCATGGAGCAAGCGATCAGGATGAGAACCTTGCAGGTAACGCTTTACACCCTTTGGACAAAGCATCCCGCGATTGAAAGGAAACTCTTCCCACGGCTCGAACCCGATCACCTCGTTGTCTTTCACTTTGAGTTGAATGCCACACTGCTGTCCGCAGAAGCAACAATGGGTCTTCACCAGTTTGTCAGGTTCGACTCCAGTTTCCAGTCGCACTCCGCTCGCGTAAGCCGGATGTGGGCCAAAGTGTCGCGTGAATTCTAAAGTGTTTTCCGGAGCTTGTGCCATGCAGTTCCTTGCCGATCTCTAAGGATGAAAATTCATTCTATCCTCTTCACCCAAGGGCCCCTGATTTGGTCCTGGATTACCGAGCACTGGCGTCGGCATCATGCCGCCCATGTCGGATGACCTGCCCGGCTCAGTCCTCCACAGTTGTCCTTGCGCGAGCGCCAGCATCGATCGCCGGCAAGGCGGGCAAATCCACTGGTAATGCTCGGCCGGGTTAGCCATCTCGTAGCGGTAGCCGAGTTGTCTTTCCACCTTGATCAAATCTTCTACATGCATGCGCGACGTAAACGGAGCGCCGCAACGCCGGCAGTTTGCAGGTTCTTCGTGTCGGCCCACGTCCTTGTAAAAACTGACCCCCAATTGCGCCGGGCGCTGAAAGATGTGGAAAAACTTTCCGAAGGGCAGCCATAACAGCGTGAAGATCACAGTGATTGCGTGAATGATCGCTAGAAAGTCATAAGCGTAGCCTTTCATCCACGTGTAGCTGGCGGTCAACATCAATCCAGTCACGCTGATCGCAAATAGAAGAATCAGCGGCAGAAAGTCTTCGCCAAACTGTTGTAATGCAGCCGCGCCATGGTCTCTCATGCGGCGTCGCATCGCCAGCATTACTCCGGCCATAACCATGATCGAGGCCCAAACCAATCCATGAAATACCAGGAAACCGAAGATCGAATGAATCGGAAAAGCAAAAGTGGGAAAGCCAAAGATGTACGCGCGATACCAGTCAAAATTGTTGGGTAGCGTTTCAAAATGAATCCAGCCAAAGACGAGCGGAAAAGTGATGGCGATGGCAATGATGGTGCCCCACATCAGCAGCATGTGCGCACCCCAGCGAAGTCTGCCCCGCTGGAGAATGAAGAGATTCAGACCGAAGTCCGCCGGTACTCTGACAAACCATTGCTTAATATTTTGGGCCAGGTGTCGTGGCCGCAAGAACACCTGCCAGCCTCGCTTCCAGTAGAGCGCGGTCGGAGGCCGCTGCAACCACATTGAATATCGATAGGTGATGCCGAAGATCGCAAACAGTACGGCAAAGGTGTAGCCCACGAGCGCGGCGTCGAAGTGCGCGAGGTTTCGTGAGCCCAGCACGATCAGGCCGGCCACGATCAGGGTGAACAGCGTTCCCCAAGCCCCCGCTTTAATTGTTTCTTTCCGCATTGTCCGGATGCCTCTGATTGTTTCGCGGCGTAATCAATAAGTCAACGGTAACTGCCGGAAGTGTTGACGATTTTTATTCTATCGCTTAACACAGATCATCATGACGGCAGCGAGATTTGATTGATAACGCCGGAAGACCTTCCGCATTATCAGGACTCGTTCGCGCGACTCGCGGTCACGCACGATATTCCAGACGAAACGCAGAGTTCCTTTCAGTCCTTCATCGCTCAACAAGCGGTTCGGTTCGAGCAAATGCATTGGGGCGCAGGCCTCTACTTCAACTTCAAAACCTTCCGCTTGCATTAGCCCTCGCCACTCTGAAACGCAAAGGGGTCGCACGCCTTCATGTATGGCCCGAGATAAAGCTTGATTTATCTCCTTCTTACCGTCCTCATCAAGATCATCCCCGACCAGACTCATCTCGTGCATCGCGTAACGGCCGCCGCGCTTTAGCAACCTGCGCGCTTCACGGACTATCCGGCGCTTCATCTCCGGCGTTTGCATTGTGAGCATGGCCTCCCCGTAGACGACTGTGGCAACCTCGCTCGGCAGGCCCGTCTGATCCGCGCTTCCCAGCACGCATCTTTGCGTTGAGTCTTTCAAATAATTGCCCACTATGCCAGCCGCCGCCGGGTCGCGTTCGACCGCAGTATATGAAGCGGGGCCACGCTTTAGTGCGAGTTGTGCAGTCATGCCAAGTCCCGGCGCGAACTCCACCACATCATCGGCGGGCACAATGGTCAGGGCGGCGAGCATTCGCCGCGTCAGCTCCATGCCTCCGGGTCGCAACACACGTTTCCCCAGCCGCGCCAGCACCCAGTGACCCGGCATATTCCGATGACTGAGGCTCGCACCAGGGCCGGTCATCGTTAGTACATTGCTCATGCTCATCCCATTCTCCTTCTGGGGGCCCCGTTCACAATTGCAGCAAGGGTTTTCAATCAGAAACTGCAGCATAGGCTCAGCTGGAGGGAAGCGATATGACTCATGTCACACTGAAACCGAATTCCTGTAAACATCTCGGTTTCTTTTGGGAAGCGTGATTTAAGTCACTGCGCCAACCGTCTATCCCGGCGTAGTCTTTCTGTGGCTAGGATCAAAAGGAGAAGCAATTATGTTTGACACTACAAAAACTGTTAGAGAGTATGCGCTTGAGATACCCGCGGCGACCAGGATCTTTGAAAAACTTGGCATTGATTACTGCTGCGGGGGCGGTAAGAGTCTGTCGGAGGCATGCGCCAAGGCCGGGGTCGCAGTGGATGCAGTCCTTGGATCGCTTCAGACTAACTCGAGATCCGCCGAAGACTCTGCCGTCAATGAGTGGTCTTCGGCGTCGCAGTCGGAACTGATCGCGCACATTGTTCAAAAACACCACGTGTTTACACGAGAGGAGTTGGAGCGACTCGATGCTCTACTAGCAAAAGTATGTGGGGTGCACGGGCAAAACCATCCGGAACTGTTTCACCTTCAGGATCAATTCGGGAAACTGCGCGGCGATCTTGAGCCGCACATGCTGAAAGAGGAGCGCGTACTCTTCCCGCATATCATTCGAATGGAGGAAGCAGCAGCGAAGAACCAACCACTTCCGGCAGCTCCTTTTGGAACTGTGCGGAATCCAGTGCGCGTGATGATGGCTGAGCACGACGCGGCCGGATCCATTTTGGGAAGAATGCGTGAGGTCAGTTCCGACTATGCTGTTCCCGCCGATGGATGCATTAGTTACAAGACCTTATATGGCGCCTTGACATCATTGGAAGGTGACCTGCACCAGCACATTCATTTGGAAAACAACATTCTGTTTCCGCGCGCCGCGGACCTGGAAGATTTGGCGCGGTCGATCTAAGAGGCCTTTACAACTCCCCGTTTTCTCGAATTCAAGCGCGACTTTTCAGCAGGCTATGAATTAGGCCCATGAAAGTTATCAGCCAGGCGGCGAGAGCCACGAAGATGAGGAAACGGGGGATGAATAACAGAAAATCCAAATCAAGCGCTTTTGATAATTGCAGAGTGCAGACTGTGTACATGCCCAGCGGAAAGACCATCCCCCAGTAGAGCGGATCGTAGACAAGCGGAAAATGCTTGTGGAGATGTCGCCAGATCCCAAGTATCAACAACAATGGAATCCACCACGTACCGACAGCCCAGAAGAACAAAGTAAATCCCTTTAGGAACGGCAAGATCTCGCCGAGAAAGCTCCAGGTGTGGGCAGCAATAATCAATCTCGCTCCTGCGAGAGTCGTAATAGCGACAGCTCCCATATTAATCCAATAGGGTGGAGTGAGCGTCACAGTTGTAAGGTTAACGAAGGTGAAGCGATAAAAGATTAGAGTGATCAGTATCAGGTAGAGCATACAGCCAAGAAGAAACATACAGAGTGTGAAGAAAAGCAAAGGCTCGCGATATGATCCAAAGTGATCAGCCAGCAGCGTCCCCAACACCGAGATGGATTGCGTCGCGACCGCAGCAAGCAACCATGTACCGCTGATTCCGGTCTCGAATAGAGGCTTGTTCTCCCGCACAGTGACAGCTGCGAAAAACGTGTACATGACAAGCGTCCAGAGTGAGAGACCTAAGAACCACAGAAACATCGCCTCCTGGTGACGCCCGGTTATGATTAGCCACTGACTGCCCAGCACACAGGTTCCAGCCACAACCGTAAAGAACCCCGGCCCGCGCGTATGATCGGTGAGATCGGCTTTGACACGCGGGAAAAAGCATATCAAACGGATCGCAAGCAAGAGCCAAAGGACTGCGTAAGCGACAACATTAATAGCCAGCAGCGCCCAAGCCAGCCATTTCATGCCCATGAGAAAGGTGCCAGTCGAAATAATCCCGGTCGCCATCACGACAGCGAAGTAGCCTGGAAACAAGTCAGCAATGGCGTGGATGATTCGATTATTCTTCACTTCTTTTCTCTTCGGCTACCCAAAGTCCGGCTTCGTCAAATATAGACCGCATGGCTATATCACCATAATACCTATGAAAGCGATCCCATGGGCGATGACTGACCGTGAGAACACGTGTGCAGATCAAGTGTTTTCACGCTGGTAGCCAAGTGGACCTTCCTTTACGTTGATGATCAATTATTCAGTTTTGGGAGGACACGAAAGATGGAACACGTTATCGGCAACCCGTCTCGCATTTCTCGATCCGAGAGTCAAACCAGCACCGATGATTCTGGCCCCGCCTATCAGGCTTACCAAATCCTGCACGTTGGCTTCGTGGTCGCACCGCTGGTCGCCGGGATCGACAAGTTTTTCAATCTGCTGGTGAACTGGGAGCAATACTTACCTTCGTTTGTTAACAAGATGGTCGGCGGTCACGGTCACGAATTGATGCTCGTCGCCGGCGTTATCGAAATTATCGCGGGAGTCGGAGTTTTGTTGAAACCGAAATTCTTTGCGTATGTGGTTTCGGCATGGCTCTTAATGATCGTGGTGAACCTGTTGTTGATCCCGGGCTACTACGACATCGCGCTACGCGATTTTGGTCTGGCGTTGGGAGCTCTCGCCCTTGCGCGTCTGAGCCATGAATTTGATTGCTGAACTTTGCGGGACTAAGGGAATGAGAGCCGCTACTCGTTTATCAGGAGCGCAGGGCAATCTTTGCTGGCAGCGGAAAACCGAGCGAGAAGTGTAACGAAATGCTGTTCGTCAAATATCTGTCTTGAATGAAAGAGCCGAAATGAAGTTACCGAATGCGCAGCAAACCATCTCAACCATCAGAACGGCAAGAAATTGTCGGTCGTCTTACGGTGGCAGACGAAATCTTAGCCTGGTCGACCTAAAGAATTTACGACCACTTATAAATTTAAAGACGGTCGAGCGCGTGGCTGAGGCCCGCCTGCCAACTGACTTCGGCGAGTTCCGCATCATCGGCTACCGATCACTCACTTCGAACGAAGAGTTCGTCGTGCTCGTGCAGGGCGAACTGCGAAAGGACCGAGCAAGTTTGGTCCGTATTCATTCGCAGTGCCTAACGGGTGATGCGTTTGGTTCAACCAAATGCGACTGCGGCCAGCAGCTCCGCGAAGCGATGGAGCTCATCGAGCAGGAAGGGAGCGGCGTAATTGTTTATCAACAGCAGGAGGGCCGGGGTATCGGCATCATTAACAAGATTCGCGCTTACGCGTTGCAAGATGAGGGCGCGGACACAATCGAGGCAAATGAAAAGTTGGGGCTGGCAGTCGACCTGCGTTGCTACGAACAATGCGCGGAGATCTTGCGCCAGCTGGGCGTGACGAATGTCCGGTTGATGTCAAACAATCCCGAGAAAATCCGCGCCCTCGAAGAAATGGGACTCAAAGTTGTCGAACGCATCTCGCTCGTAACTCCACCAACGGCTGCAGCCAGAAGTTACCTGCGCACTAAGAAGGAAAGAATGGGCCATCTGCTGGACCTGGTGTGAACAAATGATGGGGCTAAGCGAGACACGCAAGTGGAAACACTTGCATGAACAGGTGGTAACACCGTCGTCACCTGACATGAATCCGGATAACGTTAGCTGATTGATTAGGATGTGAAACCAGCGGCCGGAACCAGGAATCGCAGTGTTCCTGCGATGGCTGGAAAGGAAAGTCTGATGAAGTTCTTTCTCGACACGGCAAACTTGAATGAGATTAGTGCAGGCGCCGCGCTCGGCCTGGTTGATGGAGTTACAACCAACCCTTCCCTCGTGGCAAAAGAGGGAGGCGTTGATTTCAAGCAGCACGTCGCCGCCATCTGTGAGTTAGTCTCGGGTGACGTTTCTGCCGAAGTCACCAGCCTCGATACTGAGGGCATGCTGCGCGAGGGTCGCGAATATGCGGCGATCGCAGCCAACGTAGTGGTTAAATGTCCGCTCACTACCGACGGGTTGAAGGCCACGCGCCAGCTAACGTCGGAGGGGATTAAGGTAAACGTCACGCTCTGCTTTTCTGCCGCGCAGGCGATCCTGGCCGCGAAAGCGGGCGCCGCCTACATCAGCCCGTTCATCGGGCGACTTGACGATATCGGGCATAACGGTTTGGAGCTCGTCAGCGATATCGTCGAAATCTATAACAACTACGATTGGAAAACTGAGGTACTCGCGGCCAGCATTCGCCATCCCATTCACGTTATTGAAGCGGCGCGCATTGGTGCCGACGTGGCGACAATGCCGTTCAAGGTGATGAGCCAACTCATTAATCATCCGCTTACAGCCAAGGGGCTCAAACAATTTCTCGCTGATTGGCAGAAGGCAGCCTGATAAAAGTTGGACCACAAGGCCAATCTCTCAGAAAAGCCGGTGCGAAGTGACTTTGAAGATGGAAATGCTGGGTTGGGTTGGGACAGCGCTCGTTGTAGTCGCCTATGTACCACAAATACGCCATCTCTATGTTGAGAAATGCGCCTGGGGCATCAGCATTTCAACGTGGGTAATCTGGCTGGTTGCCGGCGCATTACTTCTGAGCTACTGCATAATTCGAAATGACACCCTGTTCACATTCGTCCAGGTCATCAACATCACGGCCATTATTGCAACGATCATTCTCGCGCGCAGGAGTAATGAGATTTGTCCTTACCACCGGGAGACGGCTTTGGCAGCGCGAGATGAGACGAGTGAAGGGTACAAGCTATAGGAGAAACGGAATGTCGCACAAACGGATACCTGCTGATGTAAGGGATGAGGGAGGCAATACCTCTTTGATGCGTGCGGCGCTCGATGGTCAAACTGAGATCGTGAGAGGACTGCTTCGCAAAGGCGCCGACGTGAATGCGCAAAATCGTGAAGGCCGCACGGCACTAATGTTCGCGGTCATTAACCTCCGGAATGCCACCGTGAAAACGCTCTTGCAGTTTGGAGCCGATGTGAATATCCAGGCCAAATGTGGCTGTACTCCCTTAATGCTGGCGGCATGTAGCGGCGACATTGAAATTACTCAGGCTTTGTTAAATCGCGGAGCCGATGCCAGAAAGATTTGCTGGCCAGGCAAAACTGCTTTGGTTGTGGCCATCGAACACGGCTACCACGCCATTGGTGAATTACTCAAGAGGGCTATGGGCCAATCAAAGCAAGTGAAGCCAGAAAGGCTTCCATCCGACTTAAGAGGTCGTGAACGATCCGCTGTTCTTTCCGCGACAAAATGAACCAGGGGCACTAAGAAAATTAGAGCCCAAACTGAAGAGGAGCATTAAGATGATAAATACGAATTCATACCAGGCCAAACAATTCAATCTGAGCGGCTTGAATGGCATCTCCGATCGAACGCTGGAGATGCACGTCAAACTCTACGAGGGTTACGTAAAGGAGACGAATAAGCTGACAGAAAAAATTTCCAAGTTTCTGAGCGACGGCAAAGTGGATCAGGAGGAGGTACCAGCTTACTCTGAACTCACCCGCCGCCTGGGATTTGAATACAACGGGATGGTCCTGCATGAATACTATTTCGGCAACATGAAACAAGGGGGTCCGGGTGACCCGGAACGAACCTCTGGTTTTTTCCGTGCGGCAGCAGAGAGCTTCGGTAGCTACGACGTCTGGAAAGCGGATTTTGTGGGTATCGGAAAGATGCGCGGGGTTGGTTGGGCCATCTGCTACGAGAATCCGGCCAATGGAAGGCTCTCTAATCACTGGATTACGCTTCATGAGACAGGCAACGTGGCTGGCTTCAATCCAGTGCTGGTCATGGACGTTTGGGAGCATGCTTTCCTGCTCGACTACAAACCGGCGGAGCGGCCAAAATATATCGAGGCATTCTTCTCCAACATAGCTTGGAACGTTTGCGACGAGCGACTGAAACGGGGTGTAGCTGCGCGTTCTGCGTCAGGTCGTGAAATTGGTTGAGGTGACGTTGAGGTCCTTCAGAGAACAGCGAATCCGCACTCTCGTCAAATTTCGTTTAGGGGTTGACTGCGGAGGTCGTGCGACGCCGGTCCGCACGGCCATGTAGTCGTTGGTCATCATGGAAGATTCCAACCACAGATTTGCGGCGCAGTCGAAACAGAAGTCTTTTTCTGATGGCGAACTCAAGGATCTCCAGCGTCTTACCTTTGACTATTTTCTGAAGGAAACAAATCCTGAGAATGGCCTCGTGCCGGACAGCACCCGTCCAGGCTCGCCTTGCAGCATCGCTCCAACTGGATTTGCCTTGGCCGCTTATCCAGTAGGCGTCGAAAGCGGATTTATCACGCGCGATGATGCGATCAGACGAACCCTCACGAGCTTGCGCTTCTTTTCGAATAGCCCGCAAGGGCCGGAACCAGACGCCACCGGATACAAGGGTTTCTACTATCACTTTCTTGAGCTGAAGACCGGCCGGCGTACGCTGGATTGCGAACTGTCAACAATCGATTCGACCTTCGTAATCGCGGGTGCACTGACGGCGGCCGAGTATTTCAATCGCGACACTGAAGATGAGCGTGAGATCCGCAATCTGGCTGAGACGCTCTATCGACGTGTGGACTGGCCATGGGCGCAAAATGGCAAAAACACCGTAACGCACGGTTGGACGCCTGAAGATGGGTTTATTAAGTATCATTGGGAAGGTTATAGTGAAGCCTTGATGCTCTACGTGCTTGGCCTCGCTTCACCAACGCACCCCTTACCCAAAGAGAGCTACAAAGCCTGGACCAGCACTTATGCGTGGAGAAGTCTCTACGGTCACGAATTTCTCTACGCGGGCCCGCTCTTCATCCATCAACTTTCCCACATGTGGATCGATTTTCGGGATATTCAAGACGAGTATATGCGCCACATTGGAATCGATTATTTCGAGAACAGCCGGCGCGCGACTTACATTCAGCAGCAGTACGCAATTCACAACCCGGGAGACTTCAAAGGTTATGGTGAATTCATTTGGGGTCTGACTGCGAGCGATGGTCCTGGACCGGCAATCGAAGAGATCGAAGGCCGGACCCGACGATTTTACGACTATATAAACCGCGGTATTCCCGACGGGCCGGATGACGGTACCCTGGCGCCATGGGCCGTGATCGCTTCACTTCCGTTCGCGCCCGAGATTGTATTGCCGTCGATCCGTTATTTCGACGAGACCTTTCCTGAGATGACCAGCAAGTATGGATTCAAGTGCAGCTTCAATCCAACGTTTTCCGGAACAGGCAAAGGATGGATTTCAAAAGGATACTACGGCCTTGATCAGGGTCCGATAGTGCTGATGATTGAAAACTACCGCTCAGAATTTCTCTGGCGCCTGATGCGCCGTTGCCCCTATATCATCACCGGACTGCGCCGCGCGGGATTTGCCGGCGGCTGGCTCCGCAACCATGTTCAAGCGGGCACGGATTCCTCAGAAGCGCCCAACGCGGAAAAATTTGACGGAGGTAATACGAGTGGCACCTGAAACAAAGACAGCGAAGGTAAGCTCGGGACAGCTCATCCCTAATTTCCGAGCTTTCCATATTAGTTTCCTTAAGGCCGCCGCCGCCGTCTGCGTTCAGTCGCCTTGTCCATCAGTTGCAGCAACAATTTCACCCACACCGTATTCATCGAGTAAAAGAAGGTACCCAAGTGCAAGCGTTTCATCTTCCAATCGATCGCTCAGATCGAGGTCGCGAGGCGGCACACTGCTGATTAGTCGATCAAGAGTCCAGACCATATATTGCCGAATTGGACCTCCACAATGCGGGTAGTCCCTGTCGTATCGCTCCAAGCCCCTTACGACGTCGAGCGCGGACCTGCCGTCATAGTTCACGCCTTTGGTTCGGAAAATCATCGTCATATCGTACTCGTCATATGAGTCGCAGGCGACAGTGTTATCACCTGTCGCAACAGGAGTTTTCTCTTATGCCGGCGCACGCGAGCGGTTTGTTATACTCCACCAGCGATTAATCTACTTGAGAGGCAATGATGAGTATCCGTGGGCGATTACTGGCGCTGGCAATAGGCGGAGTTCTGCCGCTGTTAATCGTCGGGCTCACCGTTCTTGGAATAGTTTGGACTGACAAGCAAAGGCAGCTTAATGAAGGCCTGGAGCAGCAGGCTGAGTTGGCGGCGGTCGTTTTTGATCGCTGGCTCGACGCTCAGTACCAGCCTCTCAGAACGATAGCCTCGTTTCCGACCAACCACCTGAAAGACAAGCCCGCCCTGGCAGAAACCCTAAAGGCAGTGCTAATTCACCGCTCGCATTGGATCGATCTGCGCGTTTTGGATGCCAGCGGAAAGGTCGTGGCGATTGAACCTGCCGGTGCCGGCAAGCTTCCGTCTGGTGAAGCCGAAAGGCTCGTCGGTGAAGTAAGACGCGGAGTACCGGATATTGAGACGAACCGGACCCGCGGGGAGGGAGGTTATCTGCTCGCAGTCGCGGTAGCGCTGGAAGGGGGTGGCGTAGTCGTCGCACGCATCGATGGTGCAGCGCTTAACGAGCCTCTTCAAGGTATTACCCTGCAGGAGCGCGCTCTCGTTACTCTACTAGATCAGCGCCATCGCATCATTTATCGCAGCCAAGCCGCGGAATCGCCGTTAGGACTGGACCTCAGCGGTGTCGACCAACTGTCTGCTGTTAATAACCGTAATACCGCGGTCATGGTTAAGAGAAGTTCTCTTGACGGCGTGGAGCGTGTTTACGGGCTCGGGCGGGTAGGCAAAAGTGGCTACATTGTTATGGTGGGTGTACCGAGCGCCATCCTTTATGCGTCTGCATGGCGACAACTGATCGGGTATGCGGTCGTTGGCTTGATAGTCGTGTTCTGTACCATGACAGGGGCTCTGCTGATCGCGAGGAGTATCGCGCGGCCCGTGCGGCTCTTGAACTTCGCTGCAGAGGAGTTCGGAGGAGGGAACTTTTTGGTGCGAGCGCCGACCGAAGGACAAGACGAAATGTCACGCCTTGGTATGAACTTTAATGCGATGGCAGAGCGACTGCAAAAGCGAGAAGCCAGATTGGCCGAACTCGACCGGCTCAAATCGGAGTTCGTCTCAACCGTCTCGCATGAGCTGCGAACACCCTTGACCACAATCAAAGCCCTGACGCGACTTCTGATGCGCGAGGGACTCGAGGAAGCGAAAAGACGCGAGTATGTAGAAACGATTTCGGTAGAATGCGATCGTCAGATTGACTTTGTTCTCAACCTGCTCGACCTGTCGCGCATCGAAGGGGGCGTGTTACGCGTCACCCATGAACGCGTTGATGTGCATGAAGTCATCTCGTCTGTCATCAAGTCGGCAGTGCGCTCAGCCGAAAAAAGGAGTCACGAAATTCGAGTTGAGTCCAAAATTGAGGTTGCACCGGTGTGCGCTGATCCGAAAGAGCTGCGTCGCGTTCTTTCGAATATCGTCGAGAACGCTATTAAGTACACACCAGACGGCGGGCGCATTATTCTATCCGCTCGTGAAGAAGACTCGCAGGTAGCGATAATCGTGACCGATAATGGTCGAGGCATACCCGCGGAGGACATGCCCATTCTCTTCGACAAATTTCACCGCGGACGTCCCGCACCCCATTCCGCCGCGATAGCTGAAGGCACGACTAATGCTGAGTTCCTGGAGGATGCTGATGTGTCGGGCGTTGGCCTTGGCCTATACCTGGGGCGTAACGTGATGGAGCGAATGGGAGGGCGCATCAGTGTCGACAGCGAAGCCGGGCGCGGCAGTACTTTCAAATTGCACCTGCCGTTGTGGCGTGACGGAGGATGCAATAACCCGGAGTAGCGAGGATTATTCCCATGGCCAAACAATTGCTGGTCGTTGATGACGATCCAGGTCTCTTGCTCGCCGTATCTGAAACGTTTCGCGCGGAAGGTTTCGAGGTTGTGACAGCCAGACGCGGTGCGGAAGCGATGCTGCGCGTTGCCGAAGCACTGCCTGATTTGATCGTCAGCGACATTCGCATGCCTGGCATGGATGGATACGCGTTTGTACGAAATCTGCGTGCTTCGCCGCGCAGTCGACTGATACCTATTATTTTTCTGACGGCTAAGGACGAGACCGCTGATCGCATAGCTGGATTTCGCACGGGCGTGGACGCCTACGTTACCAAGCCTTTCGACTCCGATGAGTTAGTTGCTGTCGTCAAGAGCATCCTCCAACGAGTCCAGCGCACACACGCCGATCTCGCGCGGATGTTCGGAGATCAGGAGAGCGAGGACGCAGATTCAATACGAGATGAAGACCTCACGGAGGCGGAGTGGCGGGTCGCCGAAGCCGTCGCACGTGGACTCTCAAACAAGGAGATCGCCGCAGAGCTAAAGCTTAGTTTGAGAACCATCGAGGGTCATATCAGTCGCATGCTCGACAAGAAGAATCTGAGTAACCGAGTGGAATTAGCCCTCCATGTTCGAGGCCGCAAACAAAGCGAATGAGCCGTGGATGCAACCCGGCGACTGAATGCTCAGCCGACGAGAAAGTACTCACATCATATTTTAGTAACCCAGCCTGCAAAGTTCTTTTCCTTAATTTCAATTACCGTAGTCCCTCCTCAGCAGGCTTTCCAACTCGTAAGAGCCAGGGCCGCGCGCAGACGCCTGATAAGTGACGGGTGTAAATACCCGCCAAAGTCAGGTGTTAACACGCTGTTTCCTCTTAACCTTCGTTGCTAGTCTAGCCCTGCACAATCGTCAATACGCGACTGAAAAACCGGAGCGACCAGCATATGAAATTAGGACCAGGCGAACACATCGCCCAAGGGGCAGTGGAGGCTAGAAGAGATCCGGGGGACAACTGGTTGGAAATGTTGAAGCAATGGCTGGTGCAATGTCCGCAGTGCTCCGAGGTTCGGCTGGTAGTGGGCGCCCACGAAATTGATCGATACATTTGCAAAAATTGTGGGCACAGTTTCGTGATCGGCTTTCAATCGATCCGGTAAGTAGTGAAGCGTGGCGCTCGCGTAGGATGCAAAAGAACCGATTCCTTCGAAGTGTGGAGAGAGCAACATGTCATCGCAAATAGCCAAAAATGAACAGGGCTTAGCAAAGTCGTCTCACTCCATTTTTGGCGAACAGAATCAGGATAAGAGTATTAAGGTCTTGATTCCCTACGACGGTTCGGAAAGCGCAGAGCTGGCCCTGGACGATTTGAGCAGGGCCGGCTTGCCGCAAGCAGTTGACGCCATCGTAGCAGTGACTAATGTGTGGCTGCCTTTGTCTCCACACGAAATTACCCGCGCTGTCAGCGCTCGTCGAATGATGGTTCTAACTGCAGGGACGTCTTCGTTTGCCCCAGCGTCAAGGGCTCATGAGGAGCAAAGGGTCCTGTCACTCGAGGCTGAACGAAGGATTAGTTCCATCTTTCCTTCGGGTACGGTAAGAGCTGAAGCGATGGAGGATACGGCGACGGTCGCGAATGAGATTCTGCGAAAAGCTAAGCGGGCAGGAGCCGAACTTATTATCATGGGGGCAAAAACCAGTCCTTCACCGCACCTAACTGACTACGCGGGACCTTCGCTCAAAGTAGCTCGAGAGGCACATTGCTCAGTGCGCATTGCCCGCGCGTCTGGACGAAATGACGATGCTCCAATACGAATCATCATTGGCGTGGATGGATTTACCTCAATGGCCGATGTTGTTGATGCAGTAGCGGATCGGGTTTGGCCACAGGGAAGTGAGACACGCCTGGTGGCGGTGCGGAAATACGGCCCGCGCGATCCCAGGAGGGAGGCCGAAACCACTGCTATGTTGAACCAGTCCGCACAAACATTGCGCGCAAGCGGTCTAGAGGTTTCTGTTGCGATTAGGGACGGGAGACCGCAAGACGTGCTCCTTCGTGAGGCTCGCGAGTTCGCTGCTGATTGCATTTTCATAGACTCTCGCGGATTAAGCCGCGATTTGAGCGAGGGCTATGACCGACCGGGCCTCGGCAAAGCAGCCGCTGAGGTCGTATTGGGGGCTCACTGTTCAGTTGAGGTTGTGCGCGCTACTAACTTCGGTGGTCCATACTTGAAACCCGCAGCCTGACTGCGGTGCGCTGAGTCTTTGTTCAGAGTCGGCGGTTGGTAATGATGGAGGAAATAAAATGAAGCTCTTGCTTGCAGTGGATTCGGTTACTACTTTGAACATCCTTCTTGACGAGATGATGAATCGCTCGTGGCCTAATGGAACGAAGGCCCGCATCGTCTCGATCGTTGAGGACGGTGAAGTTCCACTGGAAACCTGGCGCGAAGATGGCTACAACGTGGCCGGCGTAGGGGAAGAAATGCGGAGAAGAGGAGAGCAGCTTACAGCTCCAGCTCTCGCGAGACTCCGAGAGCTCGGCATTCCCGCTGAGGTTGTAGTCATGCGAGGAAATCCTGACTCGCTCATTTCGCTTGCGGCCAGGAAGTGGCCGGCAGACTTGATTCTTATTCGCGCGCATAATCGCACTAACTTTAGAAATTGGCTACTTGGCAGCGTGGCCAAGTCGGTAGTGGAAAGTGCGCCTTGTTCCATCGAGGTCATTCGCGTGCCGGACGAAGCGCATTTGGTTGCCGGGAACCGGAGCATGAAGATTCTGCTCGCTACGGATGGAGCCGATGCTTTATTGGCTGCAGCTCAGACCGTCGCGGAAGCGACTTGGCCAGAAGAGGCCGAAGTCAAGGTTGTAAGCGTGGTCAATCCGATGATTTATTCGCTGGAAGAGATCGGATTCTTCCGTGATAAAGGAACTAACCAGGCGCACCGCGCAATCGGTGAGATCCTAAACCTACTAAGAGGTGGGCCGTTGCAGGTCTCAGGAGAAATCATCGCAGGAAAGATGCCACGATCCGTCATTGATCAAGCCAGGAATTGGCAAGCTGATCTCATCGTCGTCGGAACGCATGAGCGACGGGGACTAAAACTACTGTTGTTGGGCAACGCCTCTGTGGCAATCGCAAATGGAGCACACTGTTCTGTCAGGGTAATTCGTGATCGCATCGCTTCTCGCACTGGAGACTCATTGCCTCGCCGCTCGAACCCATCGGCCCGGCACGTGGGGGAAGTCTACAGGTTTAAGGGTGACCTTGGATGGAGGAAGGCTTCATAAATGTACAAGTTCGTTTAAAGGAACGCTAGAACGTTGGTTATCAGGAGTAATAAGATGAAGAGGAAGTCAAAAAAACCAGTCAGCATTTACATAACAGAACCCGATTACCACCGCCTTAGCGGATTGATCGAAATTACGCGCGAACGCGACGGTTTGGACAAGGAATACTTGAACAAGTTGGAAACCGAACTGGATCGAGCAGAGATTGTTGATCCCAGACACGTTCCTGCCGATGTAATTACTATGCGTTCGAAGGTTCGCTTAAAGGATCTCGTTAGCGGCGAAGCTAATACCTATTCGTTGGTGTTTCCAAAGGAAGCGAACTTTAGCGAGGGGAAGATCTCCATTCTGGCGCCAATTGGTACGGCTATCCTGGGATACAAATTGGGCGACACTATCGAGTGGCCTGTACCATCGGGTTTGCGCCGACTGAGAGTCGACAACATTCTTTATCAGCCGGAGGCTGCCGGAGACTATGATCTCTAGTAGCCAACCAACATCGTTACGAGTTTGGATTAGAACTCAAGCGAGGTTTGGCCTCAGTGTGATGCTTGACCCCCACGCATAACCCAGTCCGCGCCTCGTGAGTTAGCCAAATATTCGTGGAAGTAAAATTAGGATGGAGCACCATGTGTGGCCGTATTAGCGGTATAAATCGCGATGGTCATCATCCACCTCATTGGCAGCGTCGACGGGATTAAACTCGTCGTCACCAAGGTTCTGCCGTGCGAGTAGTGCCCGTTCCGCTGCCAGGCGGCGTTCTGCTTGATTCCTAATCCGCCACAACGCTGTGGCGGAGGCAAACAGGATCGCGATAGTGAGAACAATTAGTGACTTACGATTGAAGACAAAGGCTGGATGGACGCATGTCCTCATCTGGCGTTTGAAATTTGCTGTTGAGTACTTTGGCATCTCGGCTTCGCGGGGAGGATCGTTAGCTTGCTGACCGGGGATTATTCATAACCGGCGAATGCGAAACTGCGTGATGCCTCACAGCCACGAGGTGCGGTACTACGGTTGAATGAATGCTTTGGTACTGAAAGTCGACGCTGACACGCGACCGGTTCTGTGGGTAGACACGATTACCGGTGAGCTTCGATACTGCGGATAATTACTACCGACAAAGTGTCTCCGCGAACCGTGATCCGAGTGGCGACCAGCGAGCGGGGTTGGTTCAGAAAATCGAATCTATGAGACAATCCGGCGATGTCTGATAACGATGTAACGCTGCCTCTCTCTGCTTCAAGTCCGCGTAAGCCGTCGCCAAAAACCTTCTCTGGCTACGAGATTGAAGGCGAGCTCGGCCGCGGTGGCATGGGTGTCGTTTTCCTGGCGCGTCAAGTCGAGCTCAACCGCCGCGTCGCGCTAAAGATGCTCACCGGACATTACGGACCCGATGAGTTGCGCCGCTTTCTCGAAGAGGCTGAAACTGCGGCGGGGCTCAATCACACCAACATCGCTCACATCTACGAAGTGGGAGACGACGACGGCACGCCGTTCTTCTCGATGGAATATGTCGAGGGCGGCACGCTTGCAGATAGCTTGCGCAAAGGCCTGCCATTGTCACGTGACGCGGCGCAGTTGCTGATCCCAGTAGCACGCGCACTGCACTTCGCCCACCAACACGGCGTGGTCCATCGCGATATGAAGCCGGGCAATGTGTTGCTCGATCTCAACGGAGTGCCCAAGGTTGCTGACTTTGGCATCGCCAAACGTCTAAACGACGACTCGAAACTTACGCGAACCGGGGCAGTGATTGGTACACCAACTTACATGGCGCCGGAGCAGGCGGGAGGGAACAGCCGGCACGTAGGACCGGCCGCAGACGTCTATTCTATGGGCGTAATTCTCTACGAAATGCTTGCCGGGCGCCCGCCATTTTTACCAGAAGACAGTGATGCAGCCATTACAGTTCGAGTCCTTACCGAAGAAACCGTCTCTCCCGCCTGGCACCGACCCGAGATCCCACGCGATCTTGAAACGATCTGCATGAAGTGTCTCGAAAAGGAACCTCGTGCTCGCTACGCGACTGCGGGGGACCTTGCCGATGATCTGCAGCGCTATCTCGACGACGAATCGATTCTCGCCAAGCCTCCGAACACAGTTGTTAAAAGCTTAAAATGGGTGCGGCGAAATCCATGGAAGTCTGTGGCCTCCGTGACAGTGTTGTTGTTGGCCATGGCTGGTTTGGCTCTGCTCACTCGCTGGGAACTCTATCAGCGTCCGCATCTCGAATACGCGACGAAGGTGGATTGGGTCAACGGGTTCCTGGAGCCGACGGATAAGGTCAGTTATGGAGTTGCTTCGCGTTCCGCGACTTACCTGCAATTGACACGACGTGGCCGTTTCGGACCCGTTACCAAAGTAGATGTCTTGAACGCTCGCGGCAATCCGGCAGTGCTGCGTCGCATCTTTATTGATGAGCTGATCCCGGTCTACATCGAAGGGCTGACCGGTGCACAGCCCTACGGAGAAAAATTACCGGAAAGTTCGACGGTCGACTTTGTCGTAGACGATCACACTGCGCTCGAGGCAACCAGCCGCGATCGAAATGGCCAGGTCATTTGGCGCATTATTTACGATCGCTCCGGCTCCAATGATCAGATCGCGCGCGCTCGATTTGTCAATCTTCGTGGTTTTGACGCCAGTAGCCACGAAGGTGCTTCGCACCTGGAATTCGAGCGCGACAAAAAAGGTCGCGACGTCAAGATTAGTTTCTTTGACGCGGGCGGCAAGCCCGCCCCGAACGGAGAGGGAGTTTACGCCTACAGAATAGTAAGAGATGAGGTGGGACACATCGTGCACCTTGAGAATCTTGGGCCCGATGGCCAGCCGGCTGCGAATCGTGCCGGACTGATCGCCTTCGATATGACCTGGGGAAGAGAGTCTCGCTTCGAAGTTCGCGATGCTAAGGGACAGCCAGTGATATGGAATGGAGTGGCAGCCACCGTAAGTGAATACGACGACGCGGGCAATCTCACGCGCATCTCGAATTTGGCCGGCGACGGACAGCCCGCGCGCGACGCAACCCTGGAATGGTCGGTGGAGGAACTGAAGCGCAACGAACATGGGGAACTAATACAACGAATCTTTTTGAAAGCGGATCCGGACGGCTCGCTTAAAACGGTCAGCCACGCTGACGTGGCTTATGATCAGTTCGGTCATCCGGCTGATATCAAGCTTACTGGTAAGAAATCATGGCGAACCGCCTTGATCTACGACGTAAAGGGCAACGTCACGGAAGAGAAATTTCTGGACACCAACGGCAATCCAGTCCTGGGGGATAAGGGGTATGCCATCACCCGCTCAACTTTCAAGATTGATCAAAATGGCATTCGCATCGAACAGACTTATTTCGATGCAGCCGGGAAAAAGACTTACAACGCGAGCGGTTTTCATCGATTGATCACCGAATTTGATGTTACAGGAATGATGAAACGTCTGACTGAGGATGAGCACGATCCAGCTCGCTTTAAATACTACCGCTTTACAACTCAACCAGAATACGATGCTCAAGGTCGCAACCGTCGCAGCATTTCTCGTTTCGAGGACGCGCAGGGGCAATTAGCCACCAACGCTGGACTTGCGTATACCACAACGGAAGAAATCTATGATGAGAACGGCCAGCTGACTACCGAATGGAAGTTTGATACCGATCTAACGGCGTTTGGCGGCCCGACCTTGCGCATTGATACAGAATGGCACTCGAACGGGAAAAAGAAGCGCGTGATCAGACAAGTTTGCGATGCGAATCGCCAACCGCTGCCCTTGATTTCCAACGGCAACGCTGCACGTTATGAAGAAAATTTCGACTTTGTCGGACAGCGGGAGCGTATCTATGAAACTGGCTTTGACGAGAAGCTGGTGGGATTTAGCAAGCGGGAGGCGAAATTCTTCGGGGGTAACCTTCAGACTGTAACCCACACACGCAGCGACGGAACGGCGCTTGGTTCGGTGAGCGTCTTCATCACTCAGGTCATACCACCGGCTGATCAACCGAAATCAGTGGAGCTCAAAGCGGGCGATCAATTGGTTGCCGCCAACGGCAATTCGGTAACCAGCGCATACGCCTGGGTATTTGCGGGGACCTTCCCGGGTGGTTGGATAGAAGTCATGCGCGAGCGGCGACGAATTCGAATCGATGGTTTCAAACCGGGCATCCTGGGCATTGTCCTTGAGGATCAGGCGACCGGCATGAAGTAGCGGAAGTTCTTGACGCATTTGGCGGTTGCGGATAATGTAACTCACCTTATGGCTGAACCATCAACGACACCGCCCGAAAAAAATACACCGGTAAAAGACGAAGTTGGCTTGCTTGAAATCCTGCAGCTTTTGATCGAGACGGAAAGAGTACGTACTACTTCCGACCTGCTCAAATACGCTACTCAATACGGTGCCCCCGAAGCTGAAGAACGACTTCGCGTGCTGGAAGCGGAAAACATCCCGCTGGATTTAGCTTTCGATTCGATCAGCGTGCACTTGCGGCTGCTCGAGTACAAGAGAAACAGCACGTTGCTCGGGAGTTGTCGGGGCCAGAAGGTTGGACTCATTCTCCCGTTGCCGCCACATCTGCCGGAGTTATTCATGCCGGTAGCGGACGTTACATTTTTACAGCCGGGCGAGATCACGCTGCACGGGTCGCTGCACGAGCTTGGGGAGCAGGCAGTGAAGGGAACTCGCGCTTGTCGAACCAAAGCGCAGGAGATGCAAGCGCTCGTCTTCGAAGCTTTTCGCGACGGCAACAGTCTGTTCGTGGATGTCTCGATAGCTGAGGTCATTGATCCAACCATGCTGCCAGTGGGCATTCGCCTGCTTCCCCATCTGCGCCCACATCAAAATCCCAAAGATGTTCAGATCCAGCCCAAAGGTGAGGTTTCATTCATATGAAATCGTCGTTGCGCTTCGTCCCCCGATTTGTAGTGATGACGCTTTTTCTGGTACTCAGCTCCGCGGTTTTCGGGCAATCGCCTGAGGCTCACCCGGCCGCGCTGAGCGACTCATGGCAGATGACCTGGCCCGCAGGCGCCCTCATGCTCGTGCTGTTGTTTAGTGCTTTCTTCGCCATGACCAAGTACGAAGTGCCGCTGCCGCTCGCTATGAGCCTGGTGAGCCTTGCGTTCCTGATCATCCAATGGGAAAGCGCTCCGCTGATCCTTCGCAATGGATTCGAGCATTACGCAGATATCACTGTGTTGTTTACCGCCGTCGCCATTCCCGCGCACATGATTGAGCGCTCGCAGGGTTTCAAGTGGATTGCCGCATGGCTGGGGCATCAGTTGGGCAAGATCAGGCTGCGCCATCCGCGCTTAACGACGCCGCTACTGGTCCTGATATTGCTCCTGGCCACTTATGTGACGGCCGGCCTGATGCACAACGTCACTTCGATTCTGATCATGACGCCAGTGATCATTCGGCTGTGCGCTTCCTATCGAGTGCCATCGCGCTGGATTCTGAGCGCTGCCCTCATTGCAAGCAATCTCGGCGGATTTTCCACTCGTTGGGGAGATACTCCGAACATCATCGAATCGGCGACGTGGGGGCTGAAGGCCGGAGACTTTATGCGCGAGGTATTGCCGGCGAATTTGATTGTGCTCGCAGTGCTGATCATCGTTTCCACGTTGTTGACGCAGCGTAGTATCAGTAAAAGCAGCAGGCAGGCAGGAGCAACCCAGGTTCCTTTTTACACTTTGCAGGTCGCGCAAACAGCAGCCGATTGGAAAAAAGCGAAAGCCGATCTCGCTATCGATCGTCGTTTGCTCGGCATCGGTCTCGCGTCCCTGGTCTTTTTTATCGTGTTGCACGTGATCTTCTCGAAGCTCGCTATCGCCATCGGAGCGTTCACGATCGTCACCGCAGTTTTGCTCGAGCGAAAGAACTCGCGTTACAAAACCCTGACGTCACTCGGTTTCGATGTCTATCTGGCGTTCGCTGCGATCTTTGTGCTCGCTGGCTGCGTCTCGCATTCGTGGATTGGCAAGACGTTGTACGAGCAACTAATCGCAGCGAAGGCGGCGCCCTGGATCATCGCGGTCACCGGCTATTTCGGCACGACTTTCACCGAGGCCGCATCCTGGGCGACGGCCGTGTCCCAGTCCATCCATACGCTTGATCCATCGCACGCGGCAGCTTGGGCGTTGGGCGGAGGGATCTGCGCAGGGAGTAGTTCGCTAGTGACGGCGGCATCCGCCGGAATTATCCTTGCCGAGGAGAGCCAGCGATTCAATGACCCCGAACACGCGATCACTTTCCAACGTTATCTGGCCTTTGGTCTGCCTTTCTCATTATTCATGCTTGCCTTCTACGGCACCTATTTCACAATCTTTCGCTAAGCTAAAGCTCTATGCCTAGGCCTAAAGAAGAACGAGCCTTTTTAGGCGAAGTAGGCAGCGTCTGGAAGCGCCGGAAGCAGATTTGGCGCCTGGTCTCGGCCAAGGACCGGCTGGGTTTCTTTGCCGGGGTTCTGATCATGGCGCTCGCCGCCGCTGTGGAAACCGGGATTGCGCTGTTGATTGGGGCGATCTTTGATCGCGTCGCGGGGTTTTCCGGCAAGCCACCAGCGGAATGGATCAGGTTTGTCATCCTGGCCCTGGCGGCTCTGGCCGGCGCCTACATCCTCAAGGAAACTCTCCAGGTCATCCGTCGCAGGATTGTCAGCCGCACGACAGCCCGAATCGAGCGCAACATGACGGTGCGTCTCGTCGGTCATCTCCTGCGCGTTGATCTCGGCGCGCTCGCACGGGAACGGATTGGATCGCTGCACGGTCGGATCTCGCGGAGCGTGGAGGGGTTCGTCAAATTCCTTCGCGTTAGCTTCAGTGATTTCGTGCCCGCAATTCTGACGGCCGGCTTCGCACTGGGCGCCGGCATTCAGCAGGAATGGCGTATTGGACTGGTCATGCTTTGCGTAGTGCCCGTATCGGTCCTGATTACTATTTGGCAGGTGATGTCGCAAAAGGGAATCCGCGCGGCGCTGTTGCACGCCAAGGAAGGACTCGACGGCACCGTCGTAGAGCAATTGAGCGGGCTCGAATATATCCGCGCCGCCAACACCTATCCGCTGGAGGTGGCACGCGTCGAAAGCGCCGCTGAAGCTCGCAGTACCCGAGAGTTGAAACACACTTTCGCGATGGCCCGGTTCGATTGGATGAAGGCCGTCAATGAAGGGCTCTTCCACGTTTTCATTATTGGCTACGCGGTTGTGCTGGCGGCTTATGGACAGATTCCGTTCGGCAAGGTCCTCACCTTTTCTATCCTGTTTCTAAACATCATGCGGCCACTCAAAGAGGTGCACCGCATTCTTGACGAAACCTACGACAGCAGTATTCAAGTCAGCGTGCTGCTTCACATGCTTGATCAACCTTTGGACCAATCTTACGGTGTCGTGACCATGCGCGCGCCTCGGATTGACGGCAGTATTCCCCTGATGGAATGCCGCGATCTCGTGGTCGAATACAACACACCCGATGGTCCACCCCGACGGATTCTTAACGGATTAACCTTGCAGATTCGTCAGGGCCAGACCATCGGTATCGCCGGCCGCTCCGGCTCCGGAAAATCAACCTGGCTCCGTTGCGTTCTGCGATTGATCCATCCCGCGTCCGGCGATGTCCTGATTGGCGGTGTGCCCATCGGTGTGCTCTCGCGAGAGGACATCGGCAAAAGCATCGGCTACGTTAGCCAGGTGCCTTTCGTTTTTTCCGGGACCGTCTCGGAAAACATTGCGTATGGTTGCGGGAGGGTGACCCCTGAACAAATTCAGGACGCTGCCAGCCAGGCGCATATTCACGACGAGATCCTGCTGATGCCGCAGGGTTATGACTCAGCGCTCACGGAACGCGGCGGCAATCTTTCCGGTGGTCAGCGTCAGCGCATCGCCCTGGCGCGAATGTTTTTGAAAAACCCACCAATTCTTATTCTTGACGAGGGAACGTCGGCGCTCGACAACATCAGCGAGCGCCGCATCCGCGCCGCCATCGATCACGCACGGCAGAGCCATACAGTTATCATGGTGGCCCATCGTCTGACGACCCTGAATCAGACGGATTGCATCTTCGTTTTCGATCAGGGCCGCATCGTTGAGCAAGGCTCTTTCGACGAACTAGTCGCAATGAATGGCGTCTTCACTGAACTCGTGCGCAGCGCAGAGGCTGAGTGAAGGCGCATTCGATTTCTGAGAAACTTAAACCATCGGTAAAAGGTGATCTTATGAGTACAAAACCAGTCGTCTTCGTTTGGCCGGGAGATCTGCATCTCGAAACCCCCGACCGCCCAAATAATCAGACTGCTCAGTGGATGGCGGACGAAGTTAATGAACTTATCCGGCCGGACTTTGTTCAGTTCGCGGGCGACAACGTGCAGCACGCCCGTGAGAACGAATGGGAGCTATTTAAGAACGTGACGAGCAAATTGAAGATGCCCTTCCATGCGTTGGTCGGCGATCATGACGCTCATCATGATCCTGGCTGCCACTCGTATAAGGCGCACGTCGGCGCGACCTATCACGCTTTCACAGTAGGCGATTATCGATTCGTTTGTTTGAACACGAATGAGCAAAGGCCACTTGGAATGAGCGAAGAGCAGGTGATTTGGTTTCAGTATGAAGTGGACGCGGCACTCTCGCGCGACGAACGCATCATTGTGTTTCAGCACAACTATCCATTTCAGGTTTGGGAAGACTACCTCGCCTACCCGGGGATGGAAAAATGGCGCATGGTCATGCAGACGCGGCCGATCACGGCGTTGTTTGCCGGTCACACTCATTACGGACAGATGGCAAACGATGGCCGTAATGTCTACATCACCACGAGATCAATCGGCGATCCGGAAGGCGGATCAGCGGGCTATGCGATTGTGCATCTCGACGATGAAGATCTTGCGATCACCTACCGCACAGGTGATGCCAAAGGCCCAATAGCATTGATTACGCATCCGCGGCGAGTGATCCTGGCAACCAAGGCTGCGCATATCGTAACCGGCCCGACGGAATGTTCTGTGCGTGGATGGTCCAGGGAAACAATCACCTCAGCACAGGCGCGTATCGATGAAGGACCGTGGGGTGACATGCGCAAAGCCAGTGGTGAGATGTCGTGGAGTTTTCCGATCCCGGGCGACGCGCTGGCCAAAGGCGAGCACACTTTGGAAGTGCGTCTAAGCGACCAAAATAGTGACGAAGGAACAGATCGCATTACCTTCGCATCCGACTTGACTGGCCGTTACAATCCTTATCCGATGGTCGACCCAGTGGTGAAGGGAACGAAATTCTGTTAACAAGAAAGTCGCTGTTTGCCGTCAGGAAGTAGCAACCACGTCTGGAGCTCGCGGACGAAAATATCGGATTACCTTCCAACCCAGGATGAGCGCCACGACCAGGCCTAAAATCACCCAGGCTAGGTTGCCCAGTATCTCCGCCAGATATTGCACACGGTCACTAAAAACGTAGCCCAGGAGCACATACAAGGCCACCCAAAGCACTTCACCTAACACGTCCCAGATAACAAAATGCGCCCACGGGTAGCCGCTAATCCCACTCGCTACATTGATCCACGGGCCCAGTTCGGTCACCAGCCAGCGGCTCAGAAAAACACCGATGCCACCGAAGCGCTTGAAGAGGGACTCCGCCTTTTTCACCTTGCTGGCGCCGCCGATTCTGCGAGTTATTCGATCAATCAGGCGCTGACCACCCCAGCGAGACAGGCCGTACCCGATGTGATCGCCGAGAATGGCAGCCGCACTCGCAACGATCAAAACCGGCACCAGCTTCATCTCCCCTTGTTTGGCAAATGAACCGGCCGCGACCAGCACAAAGCTCACCGGCAGGGGCGCGCCTATTGACGCAATCAGAATCACAGCAAAGAGTACCGGCAGACCATAGAGCAGCAGTGCCGCGAGCAGCTGATCTGTCAGACTCATGGTTTGCCCTCCCGATCATGAGGTGGAGGAGGTGGCGGCGGGTAAGGTGGACGCGCATGAATAATCGCATCCAGCAGAATGGCCTTGATCTCATCCATCGAACGGTTTTGTTCAGTGGCAATGTCGCGCAGCGGTCGCTTATCAGGTGGCCGGTGTGGCAGGCCCAAAGCCAGAAAGAGAACATGCGGCGGGACATGATACGAGTGGGCCACATAGTCCACATTCATCCAACCGCTGATGGGCTCATCCTGATGATAGTGCCAGTAGATGGCCGGCCGAATTGCACGCTGAGCAAAGAATGCGATGCCGCCCAGGACTACTAAGAATGCCAGCACCACCATCCATTGACGCCCTTTAGGTTTTGGCATCGGGTACCTCTAATGGTTGAAGGTTATGTTCCTCTAACTTGGAATAGAGAAGTCGACGGTTAATGCCCAGACTGCGGGCTGCTTCGGCTCGATTACCACCTGATGCGTCAAGCGCACGCAGGATTAGCTTCCGCTCCAGCGCTGCGACTGCCTCTTTGAATGGCAGATCCAAAAATGATTGATTGAGGAGCGTCTCAGCGCTGAAAGCCTGAGCTCTTTCGCCGAAGAGGTGTGCCGGCGAGAGGACTTCTACCGCTGGCCCGGACGAAACGACTGCGCGCTCGATCATATTTTCCAACTCGCGCACATTGCCGGGAAAGTCATAAGCAAGTAGAGAACGCAGCGCCTGGTCTGAAAGAGCTTTGACTGACTGCGAATGGCGTGTGGCTGCGCGTTCGAGGAAGAATTCAGCAAGCTGCGGTACGTCACCAAGCCGCGCGCGTAAGGGTGGTAATCTTATCTCGATTACACTCAACCGATAATATAGGTCCTCGCGAAATAACTTTTCGCCGACCGCCTGTTTCAGATCTTGATTAGACGCGGCGATAACGCGCACGTCAACAGCCACCGTTTCGGTGCCGCCAACCCGTTCGAAACGTCGCTCCTGCAAGGCGCGCAAGAGTTTGACTTGAGCTCCCGGCGTCAGCTCGCCGGCTTCGTCGAGAAACAGAGTGCCGGTGTGAGCCAGTTCAAATCGTCCCTTCTTTTGACGTTCAGCGCCGGTGAATGAGCCACGCTCGTGACCAAATAGTTCCGCTTCGATCAGGCTCTCAGGAAGCGCTCCACAATTGACTGCGACAAACGGCTTTTGTGATCGCGCTGAATGATGGTGCACTGCGTGAGCCACCAATTCTTTGCCGGTCCCAGACTCGCCGGCAATCAGGACGGTCGCATCGGTTGCAGCGAGCCGGCCGATTTGTTTGAAGACGTCGCGCATCACGCGACTGGTCCCAAGCATCTCGAAGGAGTTTTGCTCAGCCGCGATTTCGTCTGATCTGCTGACTTCCTTCGGCTGCCGGACTGACTCAGCCGCCCGGCTCAAGCGTCGCTGCTCAGTGGCGCGCCGCAACGTCGCGACTATCTCGTCCAGGTCGAGCGGCTTGGTGATGTAGTCGTATGCGCCCAGCCGCATTGCCTCGATCATCTTTGAACTGTCACCGAAAGCACTGAGCACGATCACGGGTGCCGTCGTTAACTTCTCCTCACGTATCACACGCAGAACCTCGAGACCGTTCATTTTCGGCATCCGCACGTCAAGGAACACGACGTCCGGTTCCACTAGCCCTCGACGCAATGATTCCACGGCCTCTGCGCCATTGGCGGCTTGCGTCACACGGAAACCCTCGCCCGCGATCAACTCGACCAGGCTTTCACGCAGGTTGATCTCATCGTCGACGACCAGTGCCTGTCCCAACTCCGTTTTCATCGGCATCAAAATTTGAACGAGAAGAAGACTGCGCCAACGATCAGCGCATAAGAAACCAAATTGTTCCACTTAAGCGGTTCGCCAAAGATTAAGTAGGCTATCACGGTAAAGACCACCAGTGTGATGCATTCCTGCATGATCTTCAACTGCGTTACGGTGAAGGTTTGCGAGCCGATCCGGTTTGCCGGTACTTGAAAGATGTACTCAAAAAGGGCAATGGCCCAGCTAATCAGGATGACCCACATGAGCGGTTTGCTCTTGTACTTGAGATGGCCGTACCACGCGATGGTCATGAATATGTTTGAGATGACCAGTAAAATTACCGTCTTCATTGCGCCCCCACAGTTCGTAATCCGATCTGCCATTCAATTTGGCCGCGGTTGTCAGACCGCAGCCGACAAGGGAAGTTCAAGTACAAACGAAGCGCCATCACCTACGCGATTAACAAAGCTGAGACGTCCGGCGTGTTCCTCGACTATCGCGCGCGCGATGGCCAAACCCAGGCCCGTTCCAGTCTCACTGCCGGTATGAAATGGTTCGAAAATGTGTTCAAGATCAGCTTCCGCAATACCGGGTCCCGTATCGTCAAAGCTAACCTGCCCCGTCGGCTTGCCGTCATCTGCGGCGCCAATACTGGAAGTAATCGACAATTGTCCTCCGCTCGGCATGGCTTCGATGGCGTTTTGAATGACGTTGTCCAGCACCTGGCTCAGCCGATCTTCATCACCATGGACCACCATGTCACCGGGCTGTGACCTGGTCGTGATGAGGACACCGGACTGAGCTGCAATGTCGGCAAAAAACGCAACGCGGCGATTAATCAATGCGACCAGGTCGATCGCAGTGAATTCGTGCGGACGCTGGCCTCCCAGATCCAACAACCGCCGCACGAGCGAGTCCAACCGGTCGATCTCCGCTGTGATCACTCTGAAGGTTTCAGACAATTTCTCGGGAGCATACGACGAGCGACCGGCCAACTGGACTTTCAGCTTGATGGCCGCAAGCGGATTGCGAACCTCGTGCGCCACTCCCGCGACGACCCGACCAAGCGCAGAGAGTCGCTCGCTCTTGCGCAGTTCCTGCTCCAGCTTTGCCTGGCGCGCGAGGTTGCCTCTCAGGGTTGCAGCGAGCTCATTGATCGCCGCAGCGATGCGCGCGAGTTCTCTGGTCTCCGGTTGCGAGAGCTCGCGGTTGAGGTTGCTGGTCAATCCGGCAAGTCCGGCCTCGATGCCGGCGACCTCAGTGCCGAGGTCCCTCACGGTAAGCAAGGCCAAGCTGCTCACGGCGATAATGCTGAGCGCAAGCGCGACCAGGGCTGCTAAATTTGGCCAATCAGAAACTCCAGATAGATGTGATAAGCGCTGCATGGCCCATGCGGACGCAATGCCATCCGCTGGCGCGGGTTCAGCCACAAGTAGAACGCGGTCGCCTCCAACCTGACTCGTGCGCGATGCGGTCGCTCCCGTAGCACCCGCTTGACTCGCGAGGGCGCGAATCGCCTCAACAACATCGGCGGAGACTATTCCGTTGGAACGGGCTGCGGATTCCCTGGATGTAGCGTAGCCAATAATCGCTCCGTCGGTCGCTCGATAAAAACCTCCCTCAACTTCAGGGAACCGATGCAGTGTTATCGCGGTCAGGCGGGCGAGCGGATTCGAATAGGCCGCAAAAAGTTTTTCGATGTGGGGCGGTATTGGTTTCGCGCGCCTGTCTGCGCCCCGTGGACCCTTTTCATCCCGCCTGTCAGGGAAAGCCGGGATGACTTGTTCAAGACCTTGATACCCATCAGGATGCGCTTGAATTTCTCGGGCCAGATCACGCGCCCCGGCATGCACCGAAGCATCAGCCTGTCGCAACGCAAAGGTCTCAGTCGCGCGAGCTAGTTGCCACGCAACAAACAAGGCGACTACCAAAGCAACGATCGCGAACGCGGCCAGCAATCCCAGCCGCATTCGTAAACTCATTCTTCTGATGGCCGTCAGCATGGCGTTATCGTCAGGAGTTTTTGTTGTGCCTCTGTGGCCAGATATTAGCAAATACTGGTGGCCACAGTGTCGCGAAAGCATCCTGCCCGTCATTCACCCGACGAACTGCGTCGTGTAGATTCGTCGGCAATCAGGGCGCAGGATGCTCTGCAACAACCCTATTCAGCGTCCCAATGCGATGGTTTGGTTACCCACCGTAATTTGCGTCGGGCGAATTACTGTTCCGTGATCGTTGCGCACGCCGTTGCCCTCGACACTAACCTGCGTGGTATTACCCTGCTCAGCGGCGACGATCAGCTCGCCTACTTTCGGCGAAAACCGCACTTGCTCGCCGCTCGATAACACTAACCCATCCACGTTGCCATGACCGTTAACGAGGTGCGTTCGAATCGTACCAGTGGCTTTGAATACTTCCGGCATTGCCGGAGACGCAGCCAACGGTCCTGGATTTGCTGCCGGCGCGACCTGCGAATCACTTCCGGCAGCGCGATTTGGTTCAAGCGGCGGAGCGGTTGCGCCAACGGGTGACTCACTCCCCTGGAAACGCGACTCGGGGGGACCAGGCCGGTCAGAGCGACGTTCGCGGTCGCGTGGGCCCCGTTCATCATGTGGTCCATGCGGACGCTTAGGTCCAGCCTCTGCCTCAACTATCGTGTGCCCGTTTGCCGAAATTTTGTAAACGCGCACTTCACGACCGTAGCTTGATTTGGAACCGGCGTGACCACTGGCCGTGAGTTCATCACCAATCTTGATCTGCGCAGTTACGATGGCGCCAGTTTGTTTGCTGAAGTGTAGTTGATCGCCACTTGCCAATAAAAGGCCGTTGACCTCTCCTCGGTCGTCAAGCAGGTAAGCTGTAACCTGGCTGTTTACAGAAGTGCTACGTCTCATGAATCCCGGCACTCCCCAGATCGCCGCACAAGCGCCGACGCCGATTACAAAAGTTGCCATTGCCACCAACAGATTTCGTTTGCTGAATACAGTCATCGTCGTATCTCCTTCAAAGTTGCGGAGCATCCAATGCGTCCCTCAGACATCCCCATGATGCGCTGCCAGTCGCTTCACAGGGCAACGCATGTGCCTGACGGATGGATTCAGCAAAGGTCACGCTAAAAGAGAAAATGGTCAGCAAACGAGCGGCGAGGGATCCAGATAGACAGCAGAGTGTAAGGAGATACCACAGTTGCTGTGTGCGTTCTTCTCACACTTGGCAGCGACGTTGAAAGTTCGAGTCAGGTAGGCCAGGCTTTGAAGCCAGGCGCGGCTAAAAAAGCACGTCAAAGCCGCCGCTGAAATACCTATGATAAGGGGAGAGGAATTTGCCGAAACTCGGATCAGCAGTGTTGGCGCGCACATTCCGTGGATTTAAATGGTTAGTCAGGTTGAAGCCGCGCAGCGATAATCTGATGCCGTACTTCTTTGTTACCTGAAAGTCTTTCGAAAATTCGGCGTCGAGTGACATGAACATCGGGAACCTGGTGCGATCCGAGTTGCGTTCGCCGATAAAGTTTTGCTCGGCATCGCGCACTGAGTAAGGAAATCCTGTTCGCATTTCGAAGATTGGCGCAATCGTCACGCGGTGCGGCAAGCTGAAGGGTCCCCACGCCAGCAGGCGGTTTGGCACATCAAACGGTAGATTCGAGTATTGATTGGGTCGAATAACTGGAGCGCCGAAATCGCCGAAATGGCTGTTGAAATCGTTGAGGTCGCCGCGCGCGCGTGAGCGAACGTAGGAGATGACGAACTGATCTTTGTTCGGCAGGCGAAAGAGTGCGGTTAACTCCGCAGCGCGGTAAGTAGCCTGGCCGGCTGAGCGCAGCACGATGCCGCTGCGTCCTCTGAAATCCAACTCTGGATTGACGATGTAGATATGATCCGAGCGACTGGTGGTGAGGTTACCGCGGATGCTTAGCCAGCGTGAGACTGTCTGATCCAGTTGTAAGTTCCATCTCAGATTGTCCGGAACGAAGCCGGTGCCTGTCTGCGCTCTTCTGCGAAAGTCGAGCGGAGTAATTGGAAACGTATCGACCAGAACGTTTACGAAATGGTGACTGTCGAGCACGCTAATGCCATCCAAGCCATAACGGGTCACCGTCCTGGAAGGGAAACGGCCGAAGCTGCGAATGTTGAGCGGAACCTTGTCGTAGAAAAGTCCTATGCCTCCTCTCAGCACAGTGCGATCGTTTTTGCGCGGAGACCAGGCAAAGCCTGCGCGCGGTGCCAGAATGGTCTGGTCCGCGATCTGCTGGTTTTCATATCTCAGGCCGACGTCAAAGTTGAGATTCGATCGCAATAACAAACGGTCCTGAACGAAACCCACATATTCGCGGTTCTGAGCCTGGATAGTGTGAACGCCATGAAATACGATTCGTTCCGCCAGTGTCCCATCGCCCCGCAGGATATTTACCGGATGCGCCGCATAGTCAAAGCGAGCGGTAACACTGTTGAGATCAACCCCGACTTTTATTTCCTGTGTAAGCCCAAATAACTTCCGCGCAGGCAATGTAAACACTTCAAGAACTTCGACCCGCTGGGCTCTCCTCGCCTGTTGCGCGAAGTAATTACCACCTTCTGCAGTGGGTGTCAGGATTTGGTCCGCACTGCCTTGTCCCCAGACATTGGCATGAAAGCGTTTTAGCGAGAACGCCGAAAGTAAGAGACCAGCCTTGAACTGGAAATTGTCCCGAGCGCCAAAGACGAAATCCTTTTGTTTGTAGTTGGGGGTGGCGATTTGGGGACGGAAAAAGTCGAGGTTAACAAATTGGTCTCGTTGAGGAAGATAGCCAATCGTAAAAGTCAGTGTGTGCCGGCCACTCAAAGTGGCGTCAAACTGTGTGAAGGAACTCTGCGATTCGCTTTTGGTTTCGTTCTTCGGAAAAGTGAGCCCGCGCACTGGCTGCTTGGCAATGGAGTAAGCAAGCGACTGTGCGACCACCAGACGGTTTTTGATCAGTGGTCCATTGAAGGTTAGCCGGGGAGTGTCTTCCGCTATCCCAACAATTTTGCCGCCAATGAAACGCAGGTCGGGAAGAAAGTCATTAAATTCCCAGTGCCAGTCTTCACCCCCGCGTCTGGTCTGGATCGTGGTAACTCCACCGGTGAAGGCGCCGTACTCGGCCGTGTAAGGGTGTTGAAAGACCTGCACTGATTCGACCGCATCAATGGGCAAGTTGAGTCTGAAGTTTCCGCTGGCGGGGTCAGCCGCGTTTAGGCCGTTGAGCAGCAACGCACTTTGTTGCTCGGAGGCGCCAGCGATGCTGATCTCACCGGTGGGCGAACGCACGACACCCGGAATCAAGGGCAACGCTTCATCCAGCTTCGCGGCCGCCAGCGGTAAGCGCTGGAGAGCCTGGCGATGAAGGGTGCCGGAAGGTATTGAAGAACCGGCTGCGGCTGCAGTGCCTTCCTCCGCTGGCGCTGCGATTGTTACCGATTCCTGCTGCGCCGCAACCGCCAACGATAATTCCATGGTTGTCGTCGCGCCGTTCTTAATAATTACCGCGCGGCTCGTGAAAGGCTCAAACCCCGGCATCTCTACTCGAAGTTCGTAAGTACCGGAAGGGAGCCCTGAAAATGTGGCGACGCCTTGTTCATCAGTGGTGGCGGTGGCGGCATCGCGGGTTTTCTCGCCGGCGATTCGAAGCGAGCAAACGGCACCTGCCATTACGCGTTGCTGCGAGTCTGTCACTAATAAGGTCAAGCCCGGCAAATCGCTTTGAGATTGCTGAGCATAGCCCTGGCTAACAACGCCAATACATAATAAGGCGATGACGTAGCACAGCTTGGCGAAAACTTTCGACCTTCGCATTAATAATCTATCTCAAATTTACCGCGGACAGATGTTCCCAGACTGTTGAAAAATTCGCCAAATCTTAAGCTACCCCTGTTGTTTTGTACATCGCGAGGATTGAAGTGGTTGGTAAGGTTGAATACGGCCACGCCGATGCGCGCCTTCTTTCCGTCAAACCTCGGAATGAACTTGGGAACAGTAAAAGTTTTTGTGACTTGCGCGTCGACTGAGAGAAAAGTATGGAAGCGGCCCGCCTGGTTGCGCGCCCCAACGAAATCCAGGCGATCGTTGACCGCCGAGAACGGGAAGCCGGATCGCAGCTCAACCGCCGGCGAAATCGTGAGCCCGAGAGGCGCCTTCAACTGACCGAAGGCGAGGAAACGATGAGGTGCGTCCCAGGGCAACGGACCATACTCATTCGGGCGGACAACCAAAGCGCGGAGGTCGCCAAAGTAATTATCAGCCGTATTGAGATCGCCGTGAGCACTGGACCAGGTGTAGGAGGCGGTCCACTTGCCGAGCCGGTTGCTTGCATAGGTTCCGAGTAACTGTAGTTCCTGGTATTGTGCGCGACCAACACTCTCCAGCATGAGAGAGCTATATCGACCGATTCGTGGTTGGAGTATGAGATCATTTGAAGTCGAACGATTCAGATAACCGATGCGTGCAGTCAGGTTTCTCGAAAAGCCATGATCGAGCTGCAGACTCCAACGAACGCTGCGCGGATCTCTTAGGTCGCGGCTCACAACATTCCTGAAGAAGCGAGGACCGTCGATAATTGAGATCCCGTCGGCCGCATAGGTGGTCACGGTGCGACGAGGCAACTGCGTGAAGCGCGTTGAACGCTCGGTGGTGGTCGAATCATCGGTCTCAAGATCAAAGGAATCGAGGTCTCCGACAGAAAGAGAAACGCGATCATAAAAAAGACCTGCTCCGCCCCGAATGATGGTGCGGGCGTTCTTGAAGGGCACATAGAGCATCGAAAAGCGGGGCGCCAGGTTATTCCGCTCCGTTATCCCGTTGCGATCAAATCGCAAACCGCCATCAATCGTCACTCTCTTATTGATTATCCAGCGATCCTGAACGAAGAAATTAGATTCGTTAACTCTGCGATCGAGAGTTCCGGCTCGGCCAAAGTCGATACGTTGCGACAGGGTCTGATCCCTTCGACGGATCAGGATTGAGCGACTGTGAAAGGTTCCTGAAAGACTCGTGTGGTCAAACTCGCTGCCAAACTTGAGAGAATGTTGACCAGCCAGCGCGAAAGTCTTCGCGAAGTAAGTTTCCTGCCACTGGATTCGACTGGAACGCCGATCCGTTTCTGCAAAGTAATTGCCGGTGTTGCCATCGGGCAGAACTGTTAGCGGCGTCGAACCTTGCGCAAACACATTGACCTTCGATGTGCGGTAGGCCAACGACGAAACGAGAAACGAGGAGTCACTGAAAATGGCTTGCTCAGAGACTGAGAAGAGGTTGCCGTGCCGTTTGAGATTAGGGGTTGCTTCCTGCGGATTGAACGTATTTAAGCCGAGGAAGCGGCTCTTCTGAGGAAAGATAGCCCCAACCAGTTTGAGCCGATTGTTCTTATTGGCGATTACATCGATCTGCGTGAATGAGTTGAAATTTTCTGAAGTGGATCGGTCACTCCCTGAAGCGAGACTTGGTACATAAATGCGGCTGAGCCGATACTCAAAAGACTGTAGAAATAGAACTCGATTGCGAATGATGGGGCCACTCAGCGTCACGCGAGGCCGGAAAGAGTCGACGGTACCGCCGAAGAAGTTGTGGAATACTGGAAAAAAGCGAGTTGCACCGAGCTTGAACTTATTGTCTCCTCCTTTCGTCTCCAGCGTGGTAGCGGCGCCGGCGAGCCGTCCGAACTCCGCTGAGTAGGGGTTCTCTTCGACCTGCACGGCGGCGGCCGCTTCGAGGGGCATGTCGAACGCCAGATTGCCGCTGACGGGATCAGTTACGTCAACCCCATTGACGGTATACGCGCTTTGCCCTGAACGTGCTCCTTTAAGATGATCATCGCCGTTGGTGTCACGCACTACACCCGGTGTCAAGAGAAGGGCGCTCTGATAGTTTTCAGCGCGTAGCGGCAGGTCGGACAACGTCTTTGCGCGAATGGTATTAACGGTGGTCGTTTCGCCGCTGCTCAGGATACCTTCATCAGCGCGAACAGTAACGTCTGCGGAAATCGACGCCGTCAGGAGGATTTCTACATTGAGCGTAGCCCCTGAAGAAAGCTCAATCTCTTTTTTTACAGTCGGAAATCCATCGGCCTCTACCGACAACAAATAAGTCCCGGCCGGCAGGTCACTGAAGATGAAATTGCCTCTTTCATCAGAGACAGTGTTTAGGAGGTTGTCTGGTAGGTTCCGGTTTACTAGCGTCAGTCTGGCAGCGGCAAGTAGAGTTGGGTGAGCACTCGCATCGCTGGTAGTAGCGCTCACGGTTCCCTTGATGCTGCCCGCTCCCGCAGCTGCCATCGCCGCCGTCAGCTCAGCCGTCAACAGCAGAAGAACAGCAATAAAACAGACTACGTAGCTTTTCCGCTGAGCAGCAGAAATCATGGATCACCTCTTTACGAGCAGAATGATACTGGACAAGAACAGGATTGAACCAAGTTGTTTACACGAAACGGGGGGACGTTGTAGAGCTTAACACCGGACACCAGTTTTGGAAAAGAAGCAACGACTGTGCCGCGCGAGTCAGGAGCCTCAAATAACAGCCTGGGAATGTAAGTGTGCAAGCCTCACTTGCTCTCCACTGCAGCATTTGAAGTGCAGTCCAGAGTAGTATGCCAAGACTGGTTACGGTTAGAATGCGCTCCAAGACTGAGGGTGGGGTTGCACGCTGACATTGACTTCGATCGGTCCGACTCCCGTCTCTCATGAGCATTTTCCTGTCCGATAAAGGTTCTGAAAATAATGCAGCTGCGACTGAATCTTCAATGGAAAGTTTTGCTCCTGGTGGCGAGTACGACAGCGATAACTTTGCTGATTTCGACCTATCTGCATGGGCTAATCACGAAATCGCTGAGTGAGGAATATCGATACAATAACGCCATAAGACAAGTCGTTACTGTCGCCAATCGCACCCGAATATACAGTTACTTTGCGAAAACCGATGATCTCCTGCAGGAGATACAGTTCCTCGTTAACTCGCGGCCGGATTTCAACCAGGTCGATGTTTACCAGATGACGCCGGAAGGCGAAAAGCTCGTGGCAACTACGGCTCCCAACAAGCCGCGCCTTCCGCTTCTTACGGCCCAGTCAAGTGATAATGAACTTGGCGAAATGGAACGGCCGCTTCCCGATGTGACTACCATTGAAGTGATGCGCGATGGCCGGCGTCAATGGGTCATTACTGCCGTAATAGACCTGCCGCAGGGGGGCGGCCATGTCAGCGCATTAGTGCAGAAAAACTCCCCAACAGATTTTGTTGATCGCCTGCAGTTTCAACATAGTATCGCCCTTACCGGCGCCTCAGTTGTTTCGGTAACGCTTTTGTATTTGTTATTCGTAGTCTTTTTTCGGCGGCCTGCGCAGGACATCGGTTCAGCCATGGCTCAGGTTTCCACGGGCGATCTATCTGTGCGACTGGCGGTGCGCCGGGATGACGAGTTAGGCACGATTGCGGCGGGATTCAATCGGATGATCGAGGATATTCGCTCCCGCAATGACGAGCGCGAAAAACTGTTGGGGCAGATGAATAGCTTCAACCATGAATTGCGAACAAGCGTGGCGCAAGCTACCAATGACTTGCGTGTCTCTAACGAGGCTTTGGTTGAGACGCAACAGCGATTGGCCCGGTCCGAGCGGCTGGCGGCAATCGGACAGATCGCTGCTTCCCTGGCCCACGAAATCGGCACCCCCCTTAATTCCATCTCAGGCCATCTCAGACTATTGGCGCGCAAACACCCCAATGATGAGGAGATGCGTCGCCGCGTGGAAATCATAAATTCGCAACTTGATTCGGTTGTAAAAAGCGTCAAGAGTCTGCTAGGCAGGACGCAACGACCGCGACCGACTCTCGAACCACTCGATCTGAATGCACTTGTCCAGGAGTTGTTATGGTTGATTCAGCCCACCCTCGATATGCACGACATCAAGGGAGTACTGCATCTGGATCCGGATCTGCCGCTGCTGTTGGCTGACCGGGATAGCTTGCTGCAGCTGTTTCTTAACCTTACTAACAACAGCATAGATGCGATGCCGGCGGGGGGCGATTTGACCATAACCATCCGGTTCGACCGCCGGGCCAGAATAGCGGAAATATTATTCAGCGACAGTGGTACCGGCATCGGCCAGTCTGCCATCAACAACTTGTTTGAGCCAATGTGGACAACAAAGGAAACCGGCAGCGGTTTTGGACTGGCGATTGCTGATCAGATTGCAACCGAACATGAAGGGAAGATCGAGGTCATGGCCCAGCATGGTAAAGGCGCTACGTTCCGCATAACGCTGCCGATTCAAGTCGAAGTACCGGCATTCGAGGAGGTTGCAACTGATGTCGCCTAAAGCCCCCCGCCTGCTGATTGTTGATGACGATCCAGTCACCTGCGAATTGCTTTGCGAAGTGTTTACCGGCGAAGGCTTCGTTACCCGCTTCACACAAAGCGGGGAAGCGGCTTTGGACTCGTTGGCCTCCGAGCCGGTGGAGGTCCTGGTCAGCGACATACGCATGAAAACTCGCTTCGATGGCCTGGCATTGTTAGAGCAGGTGCGGCTTGATTATCCGCACTTGCCAGTGGTGCTGATGACTGCTTTTGGGTCTGTTGAAACGGCCGTGCGGGCCGTGAGACAAGGCGCTTTCGACTATATCAGCAAGCCATTCGAAATCGATGCGCTCGTAGTAACGGTACGGCGCGCCCTCGCATCGCGTTCAATTGTGCAACCTCAACCCGTCACCGATGACGACGAACAACCGCCCCCGCGTCTCATCGGCCATACGCCCGCCATGCTTGAAGTCTACAAGATGATTGCCAGAGTGGCGGATTCACCAGCGGCGATACTGATCACTGGTGAGTCCGGGACCGGGAAAGAATTGGTGGCGCGGGCCATCCATGTCCATGGTGAAAAGAGCGCCGCGCCCTTTGTTGCAATCAACTGCGGCGCTCTTACAGAGACACTGCTTGAAACCGAACTCTTCGGACACGTTAAGGGGTCCTTTACCGGAGCCATCGCCAATAAGCAAGGGATCTTCGAACAGGCCGGTGAGGGTACGGTGTTCCTGGACGAAGTTAGCGAGATGAGCATGGGCTTGCAGGTTAAGCTCCTGCGAGTTTTGCAGGAACGAGAGATCGTTCCAGTCGGCGGCAGCTCACCTGTAAGAGTGCAAGCGCGCGTGATCGCCGCCAGCAATCGCGATCCGGATGCGCTGATGTCAAGCGACAGCTTCCGTCAGGATCTGCTTTATCGCCTCAACGTAATCAACATTCACTTGCCGCCGTTGCGCGAACGACGTGACGATATTCCTTTGCTGATTACGCACTTTTTGCGCAAACACTCGACTGGCTGTCCGCCGTACCCTCAATTAGACCAGCAGGCCTCAGCTTATCTGAACAGCTACCCGTGGCCCGGCAACGTCCGCGAACTCGAGAACGCCATTGAACACGCCGTGACTCTGAACCAAACTGGTCCGATCACTACGGTCGATTTGCCCGCAAAAATCTGTAGCAAGGAACCAGTGGCAGGCCCAGGTCTCGCCGTTGATAACCTGGCGCCTTTATTTGCTGGGCTGCCATCCGTGGCAGAGATGGAGCGGCGGTATCTGTTGCATGTGCTCGAGGCAACGGGGGGCAACCGCAAACGTTCCGCCGAAATTCTTGGTATCAACCGCAAGACGTTGTATCGGATGGCCGCTCGCTTTGGTATCGATCCGTAGGTCGTTTGAATGGGCGTCCTCCGGCATGAAGGCACCGCTGCAATAGTGTCCAGCCGTTTTGCCTCTGTACCTAAAGAGCCCCCCTCTGGAAAAAAAGCCCCTGCCCAAAAGCCACACAATTGTTGTATTTCAGCAAATGAAGACCAAAGTCCCCCCCCCGGCGCAGTCCACGAAAGACTTTTTTCTACTCTGTTACGCGGTACGCCCCTTGCTCCCTGAGCTTTGCTACTCCCATTCGTCCAAGGGTAATGCTTAGACAATTTGCTACAGAGGGGTCCGCTGCCGTTGATTAGAAAGCGCAGGATGCTGGCGCACTGCTTTGTCACATTGACGTTGCTCGGCGTTTCCGCCTTGAGTTGTCGTTCAGAACGCAAGGGGGCTGACCTGGCGGAGTCGTCCCCCGAAAAACCGGAATCCGCGAGCAAAGCCACTCCCGAACCGTCTGCCCCAGTTAAGTGGGAAGACGTTGCCCGCAGCTATGATCGGATAAGCGGTTACGTCTGCCAGTACGAGAAAGAAGAACGTGCAATTTCAAATGGTGAGCAGCAGACCATCCGACTTTCATTCCGCAAGCCGTTTGACGTGCGTCTCGATTGGCTGAATGACAGCGGCAAGGTGGATCAGACAGCCGTATATCGTCAGGGGGGCAATGACGGCAAAGTATTGGCGCGCCAGACTGGGTTGGGTTCGCTGATGGGTACGATGCGACTCGATCCAAATGAATCGCTCGCCCTTGAAGATTCGCGCCATCCGATAACTGAAATTGGGCTGGGCAAAATCATTGAACGCGTGCAACGTGACGCAGCAACGCCCGGCATCACATCACACTATCTTGGCGAAGAGACACTAGATGGGCGACCCGCTTACAAGTCTGAGTTCACCTCCAGCAAGGGCAAGCCAGTCGGAGGACTAGTGGGCGCCAACAGATCCCTCATCTGGATTGATCAGGAAATGAAGTTACCCACAAAGCTTGAGTTGTACAACGCGAACACTTTGCTCGAGCGCCACCGTTTCAAGAACCTGCTTCTGAGTCCAAAACTGGCCGACAAGACTTTTGCCTTGTAACAAGCGCTGGAAGGAGTAGCACTGAAAAAATCTCTGATGGTCAGGAACGCGCTCCGGCAGTTGCGCCGGGGCTTCAATCGTCCCTTCATGGTGATGTTTGAGACGACGCTTCATTGCAATATGAAGTGCGGGTACTGCGCTATCTGGCAGAATCAACTGCCGGAAGATAAAGCAACGCGCGAACGCGTGTTTGCACGCATGGATGAGGCGGCAGACTTTGGCGTTTTTGCCTGGAGCATGTCCGGTGGCGAGCCTCTGATGAATCCGCACATGCCTGACTACATCGAGTATGCCGCGCAAAGAGGCTTTTATACGTCAATGCCGACGAACGGTCTGGCACTCAAGAAATACGCCGAGTCGTGCGTCAAGCTTGACCAATTAGAGGTATCCATCGACACGCTTGATCGCGAGAAGTTTGCCCAACGACGCGGTATTGATGGCCTGCCGACTATTCTTGACGCGCTCGATTACATTAAGGGCAATCTCTCGCACAACACGATTCAAATCAATGCTGCCGTAGACCTCGAAAACCTCGACGACTTGCCCGCACTCGCTGTCTACTGCGAAGAGCGTGGCTTTCTGTTGCATACCGAGGCTGTCCACAATGTTGTGCGCACCACCTGGAAGACGGAAGACGTGGAAATGCGCAACGACGAACTCGATCAAGTCGCAGCCTTCGTTTCCGAGTTGAAGAAGCAACATAAGTGCGTGCGGTTCTACGGAGACTATTTCAAGTTCTATCGCAACGATGGCTTCACGCGGAAGTTTCCCTGTCGTTCGGCATCGCATCTCGTAAATATGCGGCCCGATGGATCCATTCAGTTTCCCTGCGCGTTTGTCTCGTTGCATCGCGGCGCTCCGGATATGAGCTTGCGGGAGATCTATGAATCGCCGGAAGTGAGAAAGCTTATCCAGCAATCGCCAGAGATGTGGGACTTCTGCAAGGGCTGCAAAATTGGGTGCCCCTATGAAGTGTCGGCTTATCGTAACAGTCCGCTAACAGCCATCCGCGGAGCATTGGATTTTCTACAACTGAGCTAGGAAGTTCGAATCTATTGATCAGATGACAAACGCCCTCGCATATGCTGAACCGGAGACGCAGTCCGCTGTGCGATCCCGTCAAAGCGTGACTGTGGAGGAGCCTGTCGCCGTCTCGGTACGCAACCTGATCAAACGTTATGACGATGGTTCCGAAGCCAATCGCGGGATCAGTTTGGATGTGCGTCGCGGCGAAGTAATCGCCATTCTCGGCCCCAACGGCGCGGGCAAAACAACATTTCTCCGTCAGATAACTACAGAACTGCGTCCTACGTCGGGCTCGGTCACTGTGTTTGGCGTTGATGCCATCGCGAACCCGGAGAGCGTCAAACGGCTGATGGGTATAACGCCGCAGGAAGCGGGGCTGTTTGATGCGCTGACAGTCCGCGAGCATTTGGAATTGTTTGCGCGCTTTAAGAACTTGTCAAAACTTGAAGCTCGCGAGGTAGCTCATGATGTGATCGCCGAGCTGGATCTTGTTAACGAAACAAACAAGCGCGTTGGTGCGCTATCGGGTGGCCAACGCCGGCGAATTCTGATCGGTCTGGCGCTGCTTGGTGAGGCACCTTTGCTCGTTCTTGATGAGCCTACGACCGGACTCGATCCATCCTCGCGTCGTGGTGTGTGGGGAGTAATCCGGCGGGCCGTTGACAAAGGCGCCACTGTCATGATCTCGACGCATTACATGGAAGAAGCTGAGAGGTTGAGTGATCGCATTGCCATCATCGCCGCGGGCCGGCTGCTTGAGTTCGGCACGCTCGAGGAATTGCTGGCGCGGTTGGATCGTAGCTATCGCTTGAGTTACCGCGATCCTTTCGTTCCTGCCGGCGACGTACAGGTGCGCCACTTCGCAAGCTTTGCCGAAGCGCAACGGCACATCTCTCTCGAACTGCTTTCGGAGTATTCGATCGCGCGCGCTTCGCTCGAAGACGTCTATTTCGCGCTGACCGGAGAGCTTTTCGTTCGGACCGAGACGGGGGCTGAAGCATGAAGCGTGTCACCGACATCATCTGCGTATTTCGCATACAGCTCGCGAGCATGCGGCGCGAAGTAGGACCTTTTCTCCTGGCAGCGCTTGTATTTCCCTCGGGCATGTATCTGTTTGCCACCGCAGTCAGCGGCCGTCAAGACACGCAGGAGCAAAACCCACTGCGGTTCCTGGCCGGGTCAATCGTCTTCTCGCTTTCGCTTACTTCGATCAGTTGGCTGGGCTACCTGCTGTTGGAGAACCGCTTTACCGGACGCCTAAAACTCTTTGCCACGCTGCCACTCGCACCGTCGTCCTACGTCTTTGGCGTGTTGGTCTTCGCACTTGTACAGGCAGCGGTAGGAACCACAGCGCTGCTGCTGGTAGGGCGAGCGATAGGCGTTCCGATGCGGCCTAGTTTTCCGTTGTTGATTGTTGTCATCGTGCTGACGATCTTTTGTTTGTCTGGTCTGGGCGTCGTGATCGCCAGCTGCGCGCGAAGTTTCAGTCAGGGATCGTTATTAACCGACACGCTGGGAGCAGGGCTCATTTTTCTCGCTCCCGTCTATTACGCGCCCGAGATGATGCCGCAGTCTCTGCGCATGTTCTCGCAACTATTGCCCACCACCTTTGCAGCGCGGGCCGTGCAGACAACTCTTTCCGGCGGACAAGCTATTGGCGGAGAACTCCTCACGCTGAGCTTAATGGCGGTGGCCACGCTCGGTCTCGGATTCCGACTAATGCAGTGGAGGGAGAACTAAGGCAGTACTGGTTTCGAAGATCTGCTGCTTGCCTGTGATGAAGATACTAGTTCTCACATTATCATTCGGTTCCGGACACGTTAGGGCTGCTCGCGCCGTCGCGCGTGAACTTGCGCGGCAAGCGCCAGACGCTGAAGTGCGGGTAGTCGATGCGCTGGCGGATTCGCGCAGGCTGTTTCGGGTGGGCTATGCCTGGCCTTACTGGGCGATGCTTCGTTACGCGCCCTCGTTGTGGGACCGCTTCTTTCGCGCTCGCGTAGCCAGGCAGAGCCAACACACCGCACCCGCCTGGAGTCTGCGTTGGGGTTGCGCGAGTGTCTTCAGAGCGATTGCGGAATTCAAGCCCGAAGTGATCGTATCAACTGAGGTCACAGCCTGCGAGTTGGCCACCATGGCAAGACGCGCAGGACTTACTCAGGCGCGCCTCGTCAACGTCATCACAGATCATGAAGCGGAGCCGATTTGGGTACAACCCGAAGTGGAGAGCTACGCGGTGGCCGATGAAGCGGTCTCCGCGCAGTTGTGCTCATGGGGCGCTCTGTCCGAAAAAATTGTTGTTTGCGGGATTCCGACCGACGCCGCGTTTGCCAGGCAACATGATACCGCCGTTACTCGCGCCCGTCATGGTCTCGATGAGCGCGCACCAGTCGTAATTCTAATGGCAGGTGGGATGGGGCCGGCTCGGATTGATGAGGTAGCTGAACGACTGTGCAGAAATGATCAGCCGATACAAGTCGTCGCAATCACCGGCCACAATGCGCGTATGCGCGGCAAGCTTGAGCGACTCGGCCTCGCTGCAGCGTCCTTGCGTGTGCTTGGCTGGGTTGATGACGTTGCAGACTTGATGCAATCGGCGGCCGTGCTGGTAACGAAGCCAGGCGGGCTCACTACTGCGGAAGCGGCATTATCACAACTGCCCGTGGTGATGTTCGACGCGATTCCTGGACCCGAGCAACGGAACGCCGAACGAGTTGCAGCAGCCGGCGCCGGGATAATAGTGAACTCACCAAATGAAGCTGCCACTGTCACCTTAGAGCTGCTTCGCGATGAGCACCAGCGCAAGCGCATGTCAGCCGCCGCTAAAGTTTTCGCACGGTCGCAAGCCTCAATTGAAATAGCCAGGCTCGTGCTGCAAGGTCATCAGCCGGAATCACAGGCAGTGAGGACCACGGCATGAACAAGCGCCTGACCACAAACGGGGAGTGCGACAGGCCCGTCTTGATCCTGACGATCTCAAACGGCGCCGGCCACATTCGAATGGCCGAGGGAATCGCGGCCGCGATCCGCGAAACGCAACCTTCCGTGCCAGTGATCATTGCCGATGTCGCGGCCCACATGAAAATGCTGATCCGATTTACTCATATCACCGCCTATCTCTGGATCCTGAAACACGCACCCGCCCTTTGGGATCGGATAGATCGTTACCAGAAGCGACAACCGCACACGAGTCCTGAGTGGTTTTATCGTCGCGGCTGCCAGTCCTTGTTTAAGTTGGCGCGCCAGGTGCAGCCGCGGGCAATCGTGGCGACAGAGGTTGGTTGCTGCGAGATCGGAGCACTCATCAAACGCTATCTGGGATTGGATGTGCCTCTCGTAGCGATCAATGACGATTACGACGCTGACCGAGCGTGGGTGCAACCCGAAGTCGATCTCTATTGCTTCGTGATGAAGGCTTTGGGCGAAGAGTTGATTTCCCATGGCGCCCCGCCCGAGCGCATCGCGATCTGGGGACCAGCTTTAGCAACGGGCTATGGCGTTCCGCGTCGTCGTGAGGATGAGCGAGCGGAGATTTGTCGTTGGCTAAACCTTGACCCGGGTCTTCCATTGGTTCTGGTCGCCGGTGGCGGCGAGGGTATGGGCCAGATCGAAGAGATAACCGGCCGGTTGTTGCAACTCGATAAGCCGCTGCTGCAACTGGTGGTGCTGGCCGGTCGCAATGAGCGGCTGAAGGCGCGGTGTGAAAGTCTTTCCCGAAACTCTGCCGGCGTGAAATGTCGCGTATTAGGTTGGACCGAACAGGAGCAAATCGCGAAGTTGATGTACGCCGCCGACCTGATGGTTTCAAAGCTGGGCAGCATGTTCAACGAAGCAATAGCGTCAGAATTGCCGATCATAGCGCTGGAGCCTCCACCGGGTTCAGAGCGAGTCCAGTATCGCCTGCTTGAAGAATGGCAGATTGGCCGCGCAGTGCGAACGCTGGATCAGGTTGTGGAACAGGTGTCGGGTTTGATCTCGCAGCCAAAGTTACTAGCCAAGCTGCGGGCCCAATCCAGAAAACGATTTGAGCCCGGCGTTTCCCAGCGGATCGCACGATGGATTTGCCAGGCCGCGCCGTTGCAGGGCAGTGGTTCGGAGTTCTTGTCCGAAATTACTTTTGCCGTCCAGAGCCGGCGCTGAATTAGAACAAGTTTTGCCGATGAAAGTTTCAGCAGGAAGGTGAATGTGTGAGTCTCAAAATTCCACCAGCCAGGGTTTTCTTTCCGGACGAGGATCGTCAACTCATTATGCAGGAGATTGACGAAGCCCTCGCCACCGGCCAGTTGACGCTCGGCAAGCACGTGAAAATGTTTGAGGAGAGCTTTGCGCGACAGGCCGGTATGCGCTATGCCGTAGCGGTAAACAGCGGCACCAGTTCGCTGGAGATACCGCTGCGCATTCTCGATGTGCGCGACAAAACGGTGTTGGTGCCCACCAATACTTTCTTTGCGACGCCCGCCGCCGTCATGCACGCCGGTGGCAGACCGCGCTTTGTGGATGCTGACCCGGCCACTCTCGCAATTAGTCTGGAAGAGATTCGTAAACGCGTCACCGAAGATACAGCGGGCGTAATCGTAGTTCATATCGCCGGAATTGTGACGCCGGCGATGTCCGCCATTCGCGAGTTCTGCCAGGAGCGTGGAGTGTTCCTGCTTGAAGACGCCGCCCACGCGCAGGGGAGCGCAGTCAATAGCATGCGCGCCGGCAGTTTCGGCGATGCCGCTTCTTTCTCGTTTTATCCGACCAAGGTAATGACCAGCGCCGAAGGCGGAATGATCGTTACTAACCGCGACGATATTTATGAAGAGGCATTGATTTATCGCGATCAAGGCAAAGCTGATTTCCATTCCAACTTCCACACCCGGCTCGGTTACAACTGGCGCATGAGCGAGCCTCACGCGATTATCGGTCGCACTCAACTGGCTCGATTAGAAGAATTCATCGCCGTGCGCAATCGCATTGCGAGAATCTACGATGAACGACTCAAAGAAATTCCCGGCATTACCACTCTGCCGCTGCCTGCAGGTTGCCGCTCCAACTACTACAAGTATGTCGCGCTCCTCGACGACGCGAACGATCGCAAGGCTCTCAAGCAAACCCTTCGTGAGGACTATGGCGTTGGTTTGAGTGGCGAGGTTTATGACACCCCTTGTCACGTGCAACCCGTATTCAGTGAGTTTAGCGCGGGGAGTTTTCCAATAGCTGCAGACATCTGCGCACGGCATGTTTGCCTGCCGGTACACGCTGCGATGAAAGATGAGGAAGCGGAATACGTCGTTTCATCAATATCCAACGCTCTCAAGAATCTCTTGAAAGGAACACTTGTATGAAAATTGCAGTTACAGGCGGTTCAGGCTTCATTGCCTCTCATGTGGTAGATCATCTCCGCGCCGAGGGTCACGAGATCGTAATCATAGACCATCGCGTGCGACCGCACCGTGAGGATGTGCGGTTCGAGGACGTCGACGTGCTGAATCTTTCGGCCATGATTCAAGCCACCAGTGGGTGTGATTACATTTTTCACCTTGCCGCCGTGTCCAATGTGAACTATGCGCACAAATACCCCGTCTATACAGTCGACCTCAATGTGAACGGGACGACCAATGTGTTGGAAGCGGCGCGCCTGAACAACATTAAGCGAGTCTTCTTTGCCAGTACTGTCTGGGTTTACACGGGTACGCGAGGGAATGGTTTACTGACTGAGGAAGAGCCTTTTCATCTGCCTGACGCCGGTCACATCTACACGAGCAGCAAGATCGCCTCGGAGATGATCATTCACAACTACTGGCAACTCTACCAACTGCCTTTCACAATTTTGCGCTACGGAATTCCTTACGGGCCGCGCATGCGAGAGGAGTTGGTGATTCCTATTTTTATTCGCAAAGCTCTCAAAGGCGACACCATTACCATTGAGGGCGATGGTAGCCAGTATCGTAACTACGTCTACATAGATGACCTGGCGCGAGCCCATGTCCTCGCGATGAGCGCGCAGGCAGAGAATCAGGTCTACAACCTTGAGGGCGCGGAAAAGATTTCCATTGCTGATGTGGCCCGCACCATCGACAAGGTCCTTGGAGGCGGAGTCAGGATCGAGCATACGCCGGCTCGGCCCGGCGACTACGCGGGGAAAGAAGTCTCCGCGATGAAGGTTCTTCGCGATCTTGATTGGGCGCCCCAGGTAAATTTCGAAGAGGGAATGCGAAGAACTATGGAGTGGTTTGTCGAGAAATATGAAAACGACCGTACCTATGCGAAGCGTGAGGAGGCATCAGCACTCGTTGCAGTTGGATAACTTATGTCGAGTGACAGCGTTTCCATAATAGTCGTAACGACCTGCCTCGCATTTGTTTCCGCAGGCATGGCCATTGCCTATCACGCGACCTACGGGGTGCGTTCGCAATGGTTCGGGCGGACTGTCTGGCGAGGCAGTAGCCAAACGAGCGCGGTGGCCTTGACCTTTGACGATGGGCCATCGGAAGACACTGAGCGCATTCTTGACGTGCTCGCGTCCCATGGCCTCAGTGCGACTTTCTTCATGATCGGTCGCAATGTTGAACGGTATCCGCAAACAGCGAGGCGAGTTGCTGCTGCAGGCCATGCTATCGGGAACCACTCTTATTCGCATCCCATCTTTCTTTATCAAACTCCACGTGCGACCCGACAAGAGTTAGAACAAACGCAAGCCGTAATCTCCGAAACCGCCGGCGTCAGACCCAGACTGGTTCGTCCGCCTTGTGGTGTGCGAACTCCCGCTTATTTTCGCGCGGCGCGCAGCCTCGGACTTCGCACAGTGCAGTGGGACGTGGCGGGATTTGATTGGAAGAGGCGGAGCGGAAAACGCATTGCGCGGGCGGTGCTCCAGCGAGTGCAGGCGGGGTCGATCATCCTGCTTCACGATGGTGACAGTGACGGAAAGCATGACCGTCGCGAGACGGTTGCCGCCCTGACTTTGATTATCGAGGGACTGAGCGCGCGTGGTTTGCGCGTCGCTCCACTCTCAGAGTTATTGGCCGAAGAAATTCAAATTGCTGCTTAGAGAGAACCAATCATGGCCCAAGTAGAACCTCCTAAAGCGATCCTCTTCCTGGATTTTGACGGCACCATAACGCGGCGCGACGCGGTGGATGCGATCCTCGAGAGTTATGCAGATCCCAACTGGCTCGGACTGGAAGCGGAATGGCGCTCCGGCCGCATCGGATCGCGAGAGTGTCTGCAAGCGCAACTGGCGCTCGTGCGTGCGAGCCGTAAACAGATCGATGTGTTACTTGATGAGATCGAAATCGATGAAGGCTTTATTTCGTTGCTTGAGTTGTGCGCCGCGGCAAATATTTCGGCTCATATTATTAGCGACGGTTTTGACTACTGCATTCGTCGCATCCTATCGCGCGCGCATAAGACTATCGGCTCTCTCCTGAAAAATGCACGCATTTGCGCGAGCCATTTGGAAGGAAGCGGCCACCTCTGGAATACGGAGTTTCCTTTTTTTCATCAGACCTGCGCGCATGGATGTGCTACCTGCAAACCGGCGGTCATGCGACTGCTCAACCCCGCGAACCTGCCGGCCATCTTCGTTGGCGACGGTCTTTCCGATCAATACGCAGTCGAGAGCGCCGATCTCGTCTTTGCGAAGAAAGGGTTGGCGGCTTACTGCAACGCCAATGCGGTTGAATACATTCCATTTAATGATCTGGGAAGTGTTGCCCGGAGCCTCGATACCTGGTTAGTCGCTCGTGTCTTCAGAGAAAATGAAATTCCACAACGGGCAAGCGCTTAAGGACACCGAAAACAGGAGTACATCAGAATTATGAGCACCGCTATTAACGAGATCGTGCCATCGCAGTCGATCACAGATGAGCAGGAATTGCTTGAACTCGAGAGCAAGTACTGCTCCCGTGGTGATACGGTGCATTATCTGGAGCCCCCGAAGTTTTTCGAACGCGCAGAAGGGCATTATCTATTTGATCGCGAAGGCACGCCCTATCTCGATTTGCAGATGTGGTATTCGGCTGCGAGCTTCGGTTACGGAAACCCACGTTTGAACAACGCGCTGAAGAACCAAATCGACAAGTTGCCACAACTCGCCTGCCAGTATCTGCACTCAGAAAAAGTTGAACTAGCTGCGGCAATTGGGCGCCTCAACGAATCGAAGTTTGGGCTAGAGGGCCGCGTGCATTTCAATGTAGGTGGCGCGCAGGCGATTGAAGATTCGCTGAAGATCGTGCGGAACGCTACCGGCAAGAGTTTGGTCTTCGCTTTCATGGGGGGCTATCACGGTCGCACACTCGGCGCTTCGGCAATCACATCGAGTTATCGCTATCGCCGTCGCTTTGGACATTTCTCCGATCGCGCCCACTTCGTTCCGTTTCCGTATTGCTTTCGCTGTCCTTACGGAAAGAAACCGGAGGACTGCGGTCTTTATTGTGTCGATCAGTTCGCCAAAAATTTCGACACGGAATACAACTCGTTTTGGGATGCGAAAGCCGGCGAATCCGAATTCTCAGCTTTCTATGCAGAACCGATCCAGGCGACCGGCGGTTATGTGATCCCGCCGCTCGAATACTTCCCGGCCCTGAAAAAAGTTCTTGATGAGCGCAACATCCTGCTGGTCGACGATGAAATTCAGATGGGTTTCTATCGCGCCGGAAAATTCTGGGGCATCGAAAACTTTGGCGTCGAGCCGGACATTATCGTGTTCGGCAAAGCGCTCACCAACGGGCTAAATCCGCTATCCGGCCTCTGGGCCCGCGAAGAGCTTATCTCCCCAGAAATCTTTCCCCCCGGCTCGACACATTCCACTTTTTCTTCCAACCCTCTGGGCACCGCCGTCGGCCTCGAAGCCGTGCGGATGATGGAAGAAGAAGACTACGAGGAAATAACGCAACGAAAGGGCGCATATTTTCTGGCGCAAATACGAGAGCTGCAACGACGCTATCCGAAAGTGATCGGTAACACCGATGGGATGGGTATGGCGCTGCGTATCGAGATTTGTCAGGAAGATGGTTATGAACCCGATCGGGAACTAACGGATCGCATGTTCGTCGAAGGTATGAAAGGAGACCTCGACGCCCGCGGGCGCCGCACCGGTTTGGTGTTGGACATCGGCGGCTACTACAAGAACGTGTTTACTCTGGCGCCGTGCTTTGACATGTCCGAAGAGGAGATCGATATTTCTGTCGAGCTGATCGAGCAACTCATTCGCCGTTGCGCGCCTGAGCGAATCTGACCGCTGTCGGCACCGCACTACGAACAGAACATGATTAGTAAACTAATCGAATGTGCCGAGCGTACCTCGCTGCACTTGAAACCTGATCGCGCCAGAAAATTTCTGGGGCTCATGCCGGAGGCCTTATTAAAGCGAATGCAGCTGACGCGTTTTCGCCAAACCATGGGTTTGGTCGGAGCGCGTTCACCATACTACCGTGAAGAGTTCAAAAAACGCGGTATCGATCCCAGGCAGATACGTCATCCGTCAGAACTTGGCGACTTCTTTACGACTGGCGAAGACTTACGACGCCACGGTCCTGAAGCATTTATCGTCGGCCGTCCTGACACCGCCTTTGAAACCACCGGCACGACCTCAGCAATTCCAAAACAAGTATTTTTTTCTAATCATGAACTCAGTGAAGTTGGCCGCGCCTGTGCCCTGGGTCTACGCAATCTTGGTTTGCACCGATCGGATCGGGCGCTCTCGGCGTTTGACTGCTCGTTTTGGGTTTCACCGGCAACTCTCCGCTCGGCGCTGGAATACATTGGCTGCTTTCACGTGGAGGCCGGAAAGATTTCGCCCCTGGACTTTTACGAAAGGGCGGTAGCGTATAAGCCAAATGTTGTGTTCGGCGAGCCGTCGTGGTTGGTCCGTTTAGCTGAAGTGGCCGAGCAGCGCGGTACCTGGGCCATGAAACTTCTCTTTTCCGGCGGCGAAAACATGAGCGAGCAGGCCCGCGAACTCGTTCAGTCTGTCTGGCGCGCTCCGCTGTATATGAGCTATGGCCAAACTGAATCATTCGGAGCGATGGGGATAGAGTGCGAAGAGCAGAGCGGTTACCATCGTAATGATCTGCACTACTTCTTCGAAGTCATTAATCAAGACGCCGCCGGCGAAGGCGAGTTGGTTTACACCACGTTGAATCGGTCAGTGATGCCGCTTATTCGTTACCGCTCAACTGACGTTACCAGCTTGATCGACGAGCCCTGCTCATGCGATTTTTTTCTTAACCGCATCGGTAAGATTCGGGCGCGCTGTGATGAAATGGTTGTGTGCGGTATGGGCAATGTCGGTCCCTGGGTGTTCGAAGAAATACTGCGCGGCATCGAGTATGTAGGGCCAGACTGGCAGGCCGTAGTACAGCTTGCAGCCTGTCGCGACCTGATTGAACTACATGTCGAGTTGGATCCCAGCGCGCGCGAAAACGGGTTGCAGCACACAGTCCGCGACAATCTGCGCGAACGCTTCGCTGATTTCTGGAAGAATCACGAAATGGGATTGTATGAGTTTAGAGTTATCACGCACACGCGCGGCTCGCTGCGCCAAGCACGAAAGCTGAAGCGTGTCGTTGACCAACGCGTGTTATCGACTTAGTGCCGTTTGGTGGCAGTTCCGCCTGATAGACTGCGCTCGTTCCAGCCATTTGTTTCCAAAACTGAGTCACCTTACGCGAGATCATCAACTCTACTTCCATCAGCTTGGAGATAATTGGCGCGACGGCGCGCTGGTGTTTGGCGAATCCCTCAAGAGAGAGCAAACTCCATATCCGCAGCTATCGTCTGATGGGCGCTACCTGGTTGTCGTGGTGCAGGATGTATCAGCCGCCGCGCCGTGCTCGGAACTGTATCTGCTGGATCGAGAAGAGCCGCAACGCGGCTTCCTTCCAGTCGTGCCAGGCGTCGAGGCCTTGATCACTGTCGCACTGCATCGAGACACGCTCTATATCCAGACAAATCATGAGGCGCCGTTGGGCAAACTCACAGCGATTAAGCTCGCTGACCTTGCCGGCAATGAATTAGTCGCCAAAACCGTTATCCCGGAGGGATCGTATCCGCTCGGAGCTTGGACGACGGTGGGAAAATACCTCTTCGCCGAGACCATCGAGGATGTCTCTTCACGGCTGCGCGTGTATGACCTGGCGGGTAACTTCGTCAAGCAAATCGACCTGCCCGGTTTCGGCAGTATCAACGCCCTGAGCGCGGATCCGGCGTCGGAAGAGCTGTTAATTTCGTTCTCTTCATTTTTGATCCCGAGAGTCGTTTATCGCCTGGATCTGGAAACCCTCGAGTACACCCTCTATCAGCATCACGAAGTGCCATTTGATCCAAAGGGTTTTGAGATCGAACAGGTCTGGTTTGAGTCGCGCGACTGTACTCGGGTACCGATGTTTTTGATTCATAAGAAAGGTATCGAGCGCAACGGAAAGAATGCTGCGGTGGTCCATGGAAATGGCGGTTTCGGTGTCAGCCTCTTGCCGGCGTTCGCAGCACACGTGATTCCATTTCTGGAGCGTGGCGGTATCTATGCAGTAGTCAATGTGAGAGGTGGAGGAGAATTTGGCAGAGAGTGGCATCGCGCTGGTATGCGCGCGAATAAGCAGAATGTCTTCGATGACTTCATTGCCGCCAACCAGTGGCTGATTGCCGAAGGGTACACGCAGGCTTCAAAGCTCGGCTGTTTTGGATGGAGCAATGGTGGTTTGCTGGTCAACGCGGTAGCGGTGCAGCGTCCTGATATATGGAAGGCAGTGGTTGCCGGCGCAGCGGTTACCGACCTGGCCCGCTTTCACACAGCGCACAGCGGACAGCACTGGGTCGCGGATCACGGTTCGCCCGAAGACCCGGACGACCTCGACTTCCTGATGCGGTACAGTCCCTACCACACGCTGCCACAAAAGGTCGAGGCTCCCGCGATCCTCACCCTAGTCTCCGACAATGACGATCGCGTCGCACCGTGGCACAGCTACAAGATGTACGCTGCCTGGCGCGGGGCAAACGTATCCAGTAACCCGATCCTCTTGCGCTCAGAAGAGCAAGCGGGACATCGGGGCAGCCCCGCAATAAGCCGAACCGTCGCTCGCTATGCCGATAGCTGGGCTTTCTTTTTTTGGCAACTCGGATTCGACTGAGCGGCATCGTTTTATCTGGGACGGCACTCACACCCGGAATGTCATCCAAGGCCTAAATTGGCCAGCCCCAGCCGCGTCAAAATCTAAACATCGCATCTTGCAGTTCTGGGGGCTGACAGTGTTTAATAGGACTGTTTTTGCAGCACCCCCCTGCAAGCCAGTGTTCGTTTGAAACTTCCCCGTTTGGATTTAGGCATCATTATCATTCCCGTGATACGAATAAAATCAGACGGAAGAATCCCCGTCGTGTGTTAGCTGTACGCTCAATATCTCGTTGTTGCCGGCCACACTAAAGTTGACGAAGCCGACCTGCATCTGGGACGGATGGCTGAATCAAGCGCGGCCATCTCCCTAAAGGCGCTCTCTAAAACATCCTATGAGTGAGTCTGAACTTAGCGGGTACGAACACCAGTTGCGGGAAAGAGAGCAGCTGGCATCATTCGTTGCCGACATCGGCCTGGCTCTCGTGCAGACGAATACTCTGCCGAGCATGCTGCACCGTTGTGCCGAAGCAATGGTCGTGAGGCTCGATGCAGCCTTCGCCCGGATTTGGACTCTTGACGCCGATCAGAACGTTCTCATTCTCCAGGCCAGCGCCGGGATGTATACGCATCTCGACGGTCCCCATGGCAGGGTTCCCGTAGGAAAGTTCAAGATTGGCCTGATCGCAGAGGAGCGAATGCCTCACCTGACCAACTCAGTGGTAGGCGACAGCCGAGTCGGAGATCAGGAGTGGGCCCGGCGAGAAGGTATGGTGGCTTTCGCCGGGTATCCCCTGATCGTAGAAGAGCGGCTGGTAGGCGTGATGGCAATGTTTGCCAAACATCCGCTCACCGACGCCAGTCTGCAGTCGATGGCTTCGGTGGCAAACGGAATTGCTGTTGGGATTGAACGTAAGAAATCAGAAGAACGCCTTCGAGATGCCGAGGAACGTCATCGCGCCGTCGCCGAGACTGCCTCGGACGCTATTTTGACTATCAATCAAGACAGCATCATAGAATTTATTAATCCCGCGACTGAGCGAATTTTTGGCTACAGCCGTTCGGAGATGCTCGGCGCGGACCTGACAATGCTGATGCCCGAGTATCTACGGGTATTGCACCGCGGGGGCGTGAGTCGTTACCTTGAAACCGGAGAAAAACATATCCCCTGGAGCGGAGTCGAGCTGGTTGCTCTCAAAAAGGACGGTGAGGAATTTCCGGTTGAGGTTTCATTCGGAGAGTCAATCAAGGGTGGCCGGCGAACTTTCACGGGGATCGTGCGCGATATTACTGCGCGAAAACGTTCCGACAGGCACACTGAACTGCAGCACTCGGTGACCAGGATACTTTTCGAATCTTCGTCGCTGGCAGAGGCCGGACCGCAAATATTGCGAACGTTGGGAGAAAACCTGGGGTGGGAATTCGCAGCACTTTGGGTCGACGATGACCATGCAAATGGCTTGCGTAGTCTGGACACCTGGTGTTTGGGAGAAGGCGATAGGCAAGAGTTTGCGGAGTCGTCCCGCCAATTCACGTTTACTAAGGGCAGCGGCTTGATAGGGAGCGTTTGGAAAACGGGTGAGCCCGCCTCGACGCCCGACGTCGCCAATGACGCAGGGTTTATCCGTAGGTCGTTGGCCCAGAGGTACAGCATTCGGTCCGTAGTGGCTTTTCCAATTAAGACGTCAGAGGAAGTCTCCGGCGTGTTTGAGCTGTTAACGCGAGGCAGGCTTACCATCGACCATGAACTGGCGGGCACGATGGTCTCGATCGGACAGCAGATTGGGCAGTTCGTTCAGAGAAAGCGCGCAGAAGAGGAATTGCGCGCCAACGAAAAACGATACCGGATGCAAAATGAAGAGCTGGCGAATTTAAATCGTGAGCGTGCCCGCCAAAACGAAGTCCTTGAGTCCAGGGTGAGGGAAAGGACAGCCGATCTGGAGGGTGCGAACGAGATACTCACCAAAGAAATTGCAGAACGCCGGAGAGCGGAACAGAAGTTAAAAATGATTACGGTAGAACTGGAACGCAGTAATCGCGAGCTGCAGGACTTCGCCTCTGTAGCCTCACACGATCTGCAGGAGCCGTTGCGCAAGATTCGCGCCTTCGGCGATCGCCTGAAAGTGAAATACGATGCGCAGCTGGGCCTTGAAGGCAGAGACTACATTCAACGTATGCAGTCTTCGGCCTCGCGCATGAAAAACCTCATTGACGATCTCCTCATTTTTTCGCGCGTCACTACCAAAGCTCAGCCTTTCAACGCGGTCGATCTTGAGGTGATTACTCGCGCGCTTCTTAATGACCTGGAAATTAGACTGTCGCAAACAGGGGGCCGCGTTGAAATTGGTAAGCTGCCCACCATCGAAGCCGATCCGAGCCAGATGCATCAGCTCTTCCTCAATCTCATCGCCAATTCGCTGAAATTTCATCGCCCGGAGGTGCCGCCGGTGGTGAGCGTGGAGTGGCTGAACGAGAATGGAAGCGCTGCCGGAGAACCTGGCGCACTCGCAGACCAACCGCTGTGTACGATTGTCATCAAGGACAATGGCATTGGATTTGATGAAAAATATTTGGATCGAATTTTCACCCCTTTCCAGCGACTGCATGCGCGAGGGGAATACGAGGGCACTGGCATGGGTCTGGCCATTTGCCGAAAGATTATCGAACGCCATGGAGGAACCATCACTGCGAAAAGCGTTCTCGATGAAGGGACCCGTTTCATTGTAAGTTTGCCCTTCAAACAGGAACCGACAAAGGAGAAAGAATGAATGTACCAGGGAAACCAATCGTCATATTGATGGCGGATGACGATGCTGACGATCGCCTGCTGACCCAGGAAGCGCTGGGCGAGAGCAGAGTACTCAATGATCTCCGTTTTGTAGAAGATGGTGAGGAGTTGATGGATTATCTGCTTCACGCCGGAAAGTATGCGGACCCCGAACTCGCTCCCAAGCCGGGACTCATTCTTCTCGATTTGAATATGCCGAAAAAAGACGGACGAGAAGCGCTGCTCGAGATCAAAGCGAATCCACGGCTGCGCCGGATTCCGGTAGTGGTGATGACGACATCGAAGACTGAGGAAGACATATTTCGCAGCTACGACCTGGGTGCCAGTTCTTTTATTACCAAGCCAGTGACCTTCGCCGGACTGGTTGAGTTGATGAGAACTATGGGGCAGTACTGGATTGAATTTGTGGAATTGCCATCATGACGCGTAGTGGCTCTGCAAATAGAGTTCGAGTGCTCTTGATAGAAGACGATGAGGATGACTTCGTTCTCACGCGCGACTTACTGCGCGAAATCGATCCGGCTGGTTATGATCTGGAATGGGTCAAGAATTTCGACGATGCCCGCGTTCGCGTCGGGAACAATACTCACGATGTTTGCTTGCTTGACTATCGTCTCGGTAAACATGATGGACTCGAACTTTTACGCCATGCTCGCAGGGAGAGTTATCCGCCGCCCGTTATTCTTCTGACGGGGCAAGGAGACCCGAGCGTGGATCTCGAAGCCATGCAAGCCGGGGCCGCTGACTATCTGGTCAAGGGACAGATCAGCCCCGCCGCGCTTGAGCGTTCCATTCGTTACGCCGTGGAGCACCGGCGGATGGAGGAAGAACGACTGGTGCTGGTGCGTGAACAGGAAGCGAGAGCAATGGCTGAGGCTGCCAATCGTGCCAAAGATGAATATCTGGCAATGGTGTCTCACGAACTGAGAAACCCGGTGAATATCATGTTGGGCTGGGTACAGATTCTCAACCGGAGCCGGCCAGACGACGGCATCTCGTCGCAGGCAATGCAGGCCATTGAGAGAAGTGCCAAGACGCAGCTGAGGCTGATCGAAGACCTCCTCGACGTTACGCGAATAATCAACGGCACCATGGCGCTGGATCTGAAGCCCACCTCGATCGGCAGCATTGTTGAATCGGCGCTCGGCAATCTCAAGCCAGTTGCTGCCGCCAAGGAAGTAGCCATCAACGCAGAGTTGCTGCAGCTTGATCTCATCGTCTTCGGAGATGAGCATCGCTTGAATCAGGTGGTGGATAACTTGCTGTCCAATGCGATCAAATTCACACCTGCAAAAGGGACCGTTGTCATTCAGCTTTCGCTAGAAGGAGAGCGAGCGATTCTCAAGGTCTCGGATAACGGTCAGGGAATCAGTGCTGAAGTTCTGCCTTTCATCTTTGATCGGTACCGGCAGGGGAATAACAACCGGCACCAACGACAAGGTGGACTGGGTCTCGGACTCTCGATCGTGCAACACATAGTGCAACTGCATAAGGGCACGGTTTGCGCCGAAAGTGGCGGCGAAGGACAGGGGGCAGAGTTCACGGTTACCCTACCGCTGATCCCCGCAAACGAATACGACGAATGGGATCTGAGGGAACCGAGTCTTGCGTGAATAACAGCCGTGGCTGTCTAAGCGTTGAGATCGCCGGCCCGGGCCAGCAAGCCGCTCATGAGATAATGCAATCGGTCGAAGTCGATAGGCTTAGTTAAGTAGCCATCCATTTCTACTTCGTACGCTGATTGGCGGAACCCGTCAGTCGCAAACGCAGTCAGCGCTATGATCGGAATCCGACTCAATGATTCATCCGCGCGGATGTTCCGGGTCGCCCCCAGCCCGTCCATCACAGGCATCGCAATGTCCATCAAAATCAAATCCGGGCGGGCGACTGAAGCAATCTTGAAAGCTTCTTCGCCGTTTGCTGCGGTTAGCACTCGATACCCCGACTGTTGAAGTTCCAGACTGAGCATCACCAGGTTATCCACCTCATCGTCAACGATTAAAATTAACCGCCTGGTCGCCTCAACAGCGCTGTCCTTCCGTTTTTCCAGATCAAGTTTTTCCAGATTAAGATTGCGGGAAGTTTCATATTTCATCTGGCTCTCCCCAAAAAAGATGTGTGGTCCATCTCTGCGACCAACGCTCTAAGTTCCAAGATCTTCAGCATTCAAAATAATTTTTGGACATGCTTTACCGGATTCGGATGCCATTAACCGACCAGACCTGTGCAATAGACGTGCCCGCCGAAGAATAACGGTGGTTCCTCGGATTAACAAGAGATTTTGTACGGAACAGCTCCGGTTGAACGTTAATGCCGGGCGCTGTCTGAAGCCGCTGTTATGAGTGTATGGAAATCGGCCCGGCCTTTCGTTGTTTCGTTGTCTTTGATGCAATTTCAAAAATTTGATCTTTCATGACAGTTGTTGAGAGTACCGACTTCAGTCGGGCTTTTCTCCATCCCAAGAGCCCGCCTAAAGTGCGGTACTCTAAACACCTGTTGGTTGAGCGCATTGGCACACCCGTTGCTAATTCAGCGTCGGGCCGGCACGGATCCGGCGATCTTAAAACAACATGAAAGACGAAGGCCGTACCCAGATATCAAAGCGGTATCTTTGATCTTCGAAGTTCTTATTTGTTCATAGATCGATGCAGCAAAAACCTTCTGACCAATTTTCCAAGGGGATGAAAGATTACACGATCTTATTAGTGGAAGATACGATTGATAGTCGAGTGATGATGCGAGTCATGCTCGAGCTGCGGGGCTACGCGGTGAAAGAGGCTGTTGACGGATTGGCGGCGATTGAGGAGGTAAAGCGGCAGTTACCTGACGCCATCATCCTTGACATGAGTCTCCCTCGCCTGGATGGCTATCACTCAGCACGACTCATTCGCCAGTTGCCGGGTTGTAAAGACGTACCGATTATCGCGTGCACCGCTTATAACCGTTGGGAGTGGCGCGCGAAATCCATATCCGCCGGCTGTAACGCGTTTGTCGCCAAGCCGGTAGATTTTGATCAATTGGATAAGCTATTGATTAAGCTGCTGGCGGTATCGGCTTGAGTGCCACGCATGCGACATTTTTTCGACATAGGAGAACACATGAACCTCAATCAAACCCAAGCTGAGAGCTTACAAAAACTTAGAGAGATGGTTAAGGCCATCGACTTCTGCATGTTGACAACTATCGATGAAAATGGCGACCTGCATAGCCGGCCCATGTCCGCCAACGGAGACATCGATCCGAATGGTAATCTTTGGTTTTTTACCGGCTCCTCATCACATAAGGTTAGGGAGATTGAAAAAACCTCAAAAGTGAACGTGAGCTTTGCTGACCCCGATAATCAACAGTACATTTCCCTCACCGGTCTTGCAGAGCTCGTGCGCGATCGCAAAAAGATTGAGGAACTGTGGAAGCCTGAATTCAAAATGTGGTTTCCAGAAGGCAAAGACGATCCTGAAGTCTCTTTATTAAGAATCAGGATCGAAAAGGCCGAATACTGGGATAGTCCCTCGAGCACTATCTCTTATGCTCTCAGTTTTGTTTCGTCGATGGTTACTGGAAAGCAGCCGGAGTTTGGCGAAAACGAGAAGCTGGAATTCGTTTAGTTACTTGCGCAGTAGGCGATCGAGTCTTAACGTTTCCTGGATCTTAAGAATGCAATATGCCCGAAGGACCAGAGGTCAGAAAATATGCAGATGCCCTGGACGAAGTTCTCACCGGGCAAGCTATCGTTTCGATCCAGGCGCGTACTCGAGTTGCCCGGCAATGGCTATTGGATAATGGCGACCGCCTCTCGGGACGAAGCGTCCTGCGTGTCGTATCTCACGGCAAACAATTACTCGGCTATTTAGAAGGGAATTTTTATTTTCAGTCTCATCTGATGATGTGGGGGCGCTGGACGACTTTTCACGGCGCGCCACCTGTCGACAGGGATCGCCGCGAGCGAGCTCGCGTCGTAGTTGGTCGCGGAGGAGCGATCTTATTGTCGGCACCGATTTTCAGTATCGACGAAGGAAATCCCTACGAGCAGATCGAACACCTGTCCAGTTTGGGTCCCGATGTTTTGCCGTACAACGGCGCCTTTAACGAAAAGGAGTTTCGACGACGTCTAATTTCGCCGGAGCATCTGCAGACTCCGATTGGAGCGGCCCTTCTCAACCAGCGTATTCTTGCTGGCGTCGGCAACTATTTGCGCGCCGAAATCCTCTTTAGCTGCGCTTTGAATCCATGGCTTCTGGTTGGCGACCTGACCAAATCCGAAATCAAACTATTGTCGCGTGTGGCGCCGGAGCTGGCGCATCGAGCTTATCTGGATGGGGCGACAGCCAGCGACGAAGAAAGGGTGCGTTTGAGTCTTGAGCCTGAACTGGTTTATCAGCCGGGCCGAGAATATGGCACCCGCCACCTGGTATTTCGCCGCACCAATCTTCCTTGTTTGCGCTGTGGCGAGATTGTGCGACAACTCAGGCAGCCGACCTCAAATCCCGGAGAAGAAGAGCGTTCTCGCATTGTGTATTTCTGCCCCCGATGTCAGAAGGTAAAGCTGCCGGCGGAGAAAAAGAAGACGGTGTCAAGTAGTTCAGAGCACCGACTTCGGTGTGGCCTTGGTCAATCTGGAAAGCCTGCCTAAGTTCGGTGCTCTTCATTTATTAAGAGGACGTGAAGGCGCCCCGCAAATCAAGTTATCAGGCTGCGCGGGCAGCGCTCTCCGGCAAAGTCTGTTTCCTGACCATGACCGGCCGGACAGGCTTAGACAACGCAGCACGGAGTTCCTGCCAATGAATGGCTACATCGCCCAACAGCACTGACAGCGCGAGACAGGACCAGATAATTGCCTGGACAATTTCGACGCCCAGCGTTTCCCACCCGGTGATTCCCATTACAAAACGTCCGGCGATGAAGACGAGTGCGATGGCGTAACTGCGAATCGCCCACTGCCGATGCAGCGCGATCTTTCGTCTGACCGCAAATAGAAGCGCGAGCGCGGTGGCGCCGATCAGCATCGCTGCGTCCACGACCGCGAGCACTGTAAAGGATCGCGGTGCGCCCGTGCGCTCCTGGTGATACTGGATGTAGGCGCCGAGCGGCGCGAGCACAAACGCTCCTAACGCATATAGCCTTCCCATGATTCGATGCGCTCGCGTGAATCGCTGCCGCAGCCGATCAGAAAACTGTAAAGGCGCAAACAGCAGAACGATCGTTCCAAACAAAGCGTGCGGGAGTAACCACCACTTGAATGGCTCATAGTGCTGCCAGACAGGATGGCTTGGCTGGATGATAAATCGTTCATTGTGGTACAGCACGTAAAGGCTTGTTACCGCAATCAGGGAAAAGACAACATGCTTGGCGTTGACCTTCATGGGGACTCCTTCTCATTTCGTCCAAAGTGATTCAGGCTTGCCGTCAGTCACCTAAAACCCCTCCGAGAGACGGCGGGCAAAGGCATCGCATTCCAGCCTCTACCACCAAATCTATTTAGTAACGCGACCTTCAGGTGAGATTTGGGCCACTGGCCGGCAAATTTTTTTTTAGCTGGAAAGGGAATTGAAGTGGGCCGGGGTCGCCGGCGAAGACACGAAAAATTATTTCACGGTGAAATTAGGCCAAAGACCTCAAGCTTATGGCCCTATTGTCTCTAAAAAGTGAAGTAAGAGGTCCCCGTAGGCTTTTGAAAGTCTAACTCGTCATTTGCTCAAGAATGGCTCAAGAATCGCTCAAGAATTTCTCAACCGGCGTCGCTACTCTGTGACTATCGAAGAGTGCAAATTTGTCGGGCCGATTGGAGAATCCCATGAGCGACCCAATTCCTTATATACCGCTGGTCCAACCATCCGAGGTTTTGCCACCGCAAACACTCAGGCTGAGCAAAGTGGAGAAAAAACTACGGGTACTTCAGGTGGGAAAATTCTATCCGCCCCACGCAGGCGGGATGGAAAGCCATTTGGAAGCGCTCTGCACTCAGCTCAAGAATTCTGTAGATCTTGAGGTGCTGGTTTCGTCCAGCAACGGAGATCGGACCATCCGGGAGGTGGTCGATGGCGTCAAAGTAACCAGACTAAGCAAACTTTTCAGCCTCCGGTCGGCGCCAATCTGCCCGCAGATGGTAAGCCACATTCGCGCTTCCAATGCGGACATTGTCCACCTTCATCTGCCCAATCCAGGCGCGATCCTTTCGTACCTCGCCAGCGGACATCGTGGCCGTTTGGTCGTCACTTATCATAGCGACATTGTGCGCCAAAAAGTTCTGTCACGCTTTTTCGATCCGATCCTGCGGCACGCCCTGAACCGCGCCGATGCGATCATCGCTTCCAGCCACAACTACATTCGCAGCTCAAATGTACTGCCGGCCTATGAAGAGAAGGCGCGGGTCATTCCCTTCGGTATCCCGGTTGAGCATTTCCAGACTCCCAATAAAAGAGAGGTGGAGAAAATTCGGAAACGATTTGGGCCCAAGATCGTGTTGGGCGTTGGCCGTCTGGTTTATTACAAGGGCTTCGAACATCTGATCAAGGCGATGAAATTCGTCGAAGGCCAGCTGGTCATCGTCGGGCATGGACCATTGCACGACGAATTACATCGTCAGGCCGTCCAATGTGGAGTGGCGGAGCGCGTGACTTTTCTGACCGACGTCAAGGATGTTGGTCCTTACTATCAGGCTGCCGATGTTTTTGCACTACCTTCGATCGCCCGGAGTGAGGCTTTCGGTATCGTGCAGCTCGAGGCAATGGCCTGCGGCAAACCAGTCGTCAACACCAACCTGAACACCGGAGTGCCATCTGTTTCCCTGGATGGTGTGTCTGGAATCACGGTTGCGCCTTCGGATTCTGAGCAGATGGGCCGCGCGATCAACTACCTGCTAAACGATCCGCTGCGTTGCGCCGTTTACGGGCGGGCAGGCCGTTTGCGTGTTGAGCAGATGTTCAGCTTGCGAGGAATGGCGAAACAAACGCTGGCGCTGTACCACGAGGTAGCGGCAGCTCGGCAACCGGTAAGCCTGGGCAATCTGAGTCTTGGGTGGTCGTCGTGAACACCTACCTGCTACTGCTGGCGGTGGCGATGTGCGTGTCGTTGATACTGACACCCGTGGTGAGTCGCATCAGCCAGCACTTCGGATGGCTTGATACACCGCGCGATGGCAGGCGCATGCACGGGACGCCTTTGCCGAGGCTCGGTGGTGTCGCAGTATTCGTCGCTTTGCTCGCAGGTCTCACTCCCTTACTGGTGCTTAACAATCCGGTTTCGCAAGTGCTCAGGACGCACAGTGCTGAACTTCTGAGAGTACTCCTGCCCGGAGTGTTCATATTCCTGATTGGTCTTTACGACGATTTTCGGGGCACGAATGCGCGAGCTAAATTCGCCGCGCAAGCACTGGCGGCGCTGCTCTTTTGTGCGCTCGGAGGTCGCATCGAGGCGATATCGGTTCCATTGTTTGGTTCGATCGAGCTCCATCCGGTAATCGGTTATGCGCTGACTGTACTTTGGACGGTGGGGATATGTAATGCTTTTAATTTGATCGATGGCATGGACGGACTAGCGAGTGGCGCCGCCCTTTCCGGCGCGATCGTGATGGTGGCCGTCTCGCTGATGCTGGGTCATCCCCTGGTTACCATCATGGCTGTGGTGCTGTGTGGTGCCTTGATTGGATTCTTACCCTACAACTTTAATCCGGCATCAATCTTCCTGGGCGACTCGGGCTCCCTCTTCACGGGATTCATGTTGGCCGCACTAGCGGTGCAGGGGGCCCAGAAAGCCTCCACCGCAGTGGGCCTGGCAATTCCGTTGCTGGCTTTTGGCGTGCCGGTCGCAGACACAGTCTTTTCAATGGTCCGCCGTTCAATTGGAGGAAAGCCGCTTTTCAAGGGAGACCGCGAACACATCCATCACATGCTGCTGGCGCGCGGTTGGACGCAACGCCGCGTGACCCTCGCGCTTTATGTCGTCTGCGGATTCTTCGGGCTGGCGGCACTGACACTGGCCCACGACTCCGGAACGCAGCGGACCGGCCCCGTGCTTTTTGTTGTCGGCGCTGTTGTAGTGGCAGGGGTGGGACGGCTTCGCTATCACGAAGTCGACGAAGTGAGGGCGGGCATGAGACGAAGCTTTTCAGAACGCCGCGCTCGTATCGCCAATAACGTCCGCATGCGTCGGGCCAGCCGACTCATGTCGAAGGCCTCAACACTGAATGAGATATTCAGCGCCACCCAGGAGATGCTCGAAGCAGGAGAGTTTGTTTATGCCACCATGCAGTTGGGGCATAAACCTTCAGAGAGATGCGTTAGCGATATCAGCCATTGCGAAGAAGGGTATGAAGAGAGTGAGAGACTGCTACAGCCGGAAAATGTGAATGGTCCGGTTAACTGGACGTGGCAACGTGGAAATATTGAGGCTCGCGAGATCGTGGGCTCGAGCCGTTGCTGGACGCTGCGCCTGCCGCTCGCAACCACGCACGGTGAATGTGGCTACTTGAATCTCTCTCGCGAGTTCGGTGGCGAAGTACTGTTATTAGATATGAACTACCTCTGGGATCTTTTCCAGCGTGAGACTGCCAACGCCGTAGAGAGAGTGTTGGCGTTGCAGGTCGAGGCAGAAAGGCCGGCATTGTTAGCCGCCGTCGAGGTAGTGAATGAAGTCAGGCTGGAAGGAGAGAAGTTCCAGCAAGGCTGGCACTCAGTGGCGGCCGTGGATGTCAGAGTCTCAAGGCAGGCAACAGCGTAATCCAACAGTGAGAGGGGGAAGGAATGACACATCTCTTTAACGTCATCTTCAAGCTGTGTTGGGTATTGGGAATGCTCAGCATATTATTTGCGGTGCTGATAAAGATGCTGGCGCTCGAGGCCAGGTTGACTGTCGCCTCACACACTGTTTTTCTTATCGCCGGAACGTTCTTTTTGGCTGCACTCGCGACGCGCGAAGTGCAAAGACCCCTATCTTCGTAACTCGTCATTTCGACACGCCGGCCAAAAGTTCTCGATATAAATTTGCCATCTCGCCGGCGTAAGCTGACCAGCTGAATCTGGCCGCATTTTCAATTCCAGCCTGCCGCCGCCGCGTCCAAAGATCAGGATGCTCGCTTCTCTCGATGAGTAGATCAGAGGTCGACCTGACCCATTCCGACAGATCTCCTGGCTGCGCAAAGGTGCAGGCACCGGCAGCAACTTCGCGCAGGGCCGGGATATCGCTGGCCAGCACCGGTGTGCCGCAGGCCATTGCTTCCACTACCGGTAATCCGAACCCCTCACCTTCAGATGGCTGCAATACCAAATCGGCTTGACGATAGACAGCCGCGAGCACCTCCCGCTCAATGAAAGGCAGCACCACGACGGCGCTTTCAAGTTTTAGCTCACTGAGCAACTGCGATTGCTCACTAGTAAAAGGACCACCGACACGGATGAGGCGTGCTGCGGGGAAATCTCGGCGCACAGCGGCCAGGGTCCTCAGCAGCACATCAATTCGTTTTCTCTTAATTGTGCTGCCTACATGCAATAGATTTATCGGGTTCGCCTGGTCACTATCCAGGTAACGTCCGGCCTCAGCGTCGGCCAGCGGATGAGGCTCGGGAGTGCAGGTCGGATGAACGCCGAGCGTGACAACTCTCAGTCGTTCAGGCGCGATCAAATCGTGCGCGATTACTTCATCGCGAGTAGCTACGCTATCGCACGCCACCAGCGCAGCCTTCCGAAACCCATCCAAAATGTGTTGCATCATCTTCCTGAACCATCTCGATCGCGGATCGGCCTGCGGGTCCAGAAGGCAGCGAAACGTATCCAGGTCATGGCAGGTGACGATAGTTCTTTCAGACGGCAGATAATGCAGTAGCTGGCTGTAGCTGTGATCGATAACGTGGAAGAGATCGAACTGAGCCTTTCGCGGCCGCAACCACCTTTGGTAGTCCCACAAACGATTCGCTAACCGGTCAGCATTGAAAAAGGATTTCGCTTTCGGCCGCAAGCGAGTCAGGCGGCGGCGCAAGGGAGGGGAGAGGCGGGTGGTGACAAAAGAGTCCGCATGATCGCGCTGCAGTGATTGGGAAAGCATTTCCCCAACCAGATCCATGCTGGGCCAATTCTCTTCGGTAATGTCACAGAGAATGGCGAGGCGGGCAGGTTGCGCTGATGTTCCAGCAACCTCGACAGGGTTTGAAGTCTCCAGCACCGCCGCTGCGTTATTCAAAGTCACGATACTTTTCGAGCCAGGAAATAATGATTTGAAGCGAGCAACCGCTGAGAAGTGAGCTTTGCGCTTAACGGATTATTCTTTACCAGCTTCTTCAAGGTTGATTGCGTGCGACTATCGCCCAAGCCAAGGTAGCGCGAGTGTTCTACACGCAAGCCGGCGCCTTCCAGCATATGGACCAATTCCGCGCTCGTGTACTCCCGATAGTGAATTTCTCCGTCAGTGATGATCTCACCGCCGGCAATTTTGATCTGATCGATGAAATCATTCGTGCCCCAGAGCAGTGAGCGGCCTCGCAACACCCGGATCGCTCCCATGATCGTCGCGGGGTTCGGCGTTGTCAGAATCAGCAATCCGCCGGCGCGCATAACGTTCCCCAGGCTCCTTATCAGCCCAAGGGGATGATTCAGTATGTGTTCGATGACCTGGGCAATAATCACTACATGGAAATGCTCGCGTGCCAGATGAGCGAACGGTTCTGCATCGTTAAGGTTTGAAGAGACGAATTCAATGCCTGCCTTTTCAAAAATGGCGCGCCTGTCTTCAAGTTCACAGGCATCAGTGCCCGTCACTTGATATCCCAGCTGCTGGAACAAGAAACTGATGTAACCGTTAAAGCACCCGACGTCCAGTAAACGCACGTCGGGTCCGGGAGGGAACCGCGCCATCACATCTGCAATCATCAGGCGAACGTGCGGCTCGTTCAGGGGCCAGTGCTCGTTCAGCATCCACTCATTGTTAGAAAATTCATTGAGCATCGCACCAATGGCCCGCTCAATTTCACCGCTCTCGCGCACAGTGCTCATCTCTTTTCTCTCCGCGCCGCGACAGCCGCCTCGATCACATCGCCAGCCCGTTTGGCCAGCAGCGAATACTCAAAATACTCTTTCGCGATGGACACGTTGGCGTTACCGCGCGCAAGCATTTCCGGGTGGTCCAACAGATTGCGGACCCTCGCTGCCAGCTTCTGCGGGTAAAGCTCATCCTTGACGCCCTCATACGGCACCAGCATTTCCGGCTCGAGTACGCGGCCGGCTTCACCCACATCCGAAGCCAGAATGTAGCGTCCGGCCGCCAGATACAGCGGCAACTTACCAGTCGTTCTCACGGCTCCCACCAGATCATTGGTCTGGGTCGAGAGGCAGACATCAATCAGATTCAGATAGGCAGGCAATTGGTCATAAGGGACATGGTCGAGAAAGATGATTCGACCTTCAATACCATATTCCCGACACCGGGCCTTGAGGTGGTCGATTCCCGAACCACCCCCAATCATGATCCCCTTAATTTGGCTGTCATCAAGCAAACGGAGTAACTCGACCAGTTCCCAGCCGTAACACATCTGCAGCTTCTCGCTCCAAATTGATGAACCAAGCAATCCCACAGTCAGCTTTCCCTCGAGCTCGTACTGTTTTCGCAGGTCACCCGCGACGTCGGGGGTGAACTTGCGCGTGTCGACGCCATCCTGAATGACGTCAGCCTCGATGCCTTGCTCAGCTAACCATTCCCGGTGAAAACTTCCACGACAGACGATGCGGTCGGCAATTTTGAAAGCGGTCCTCTCCAGTAGATCAGTTAACCAGAGAAGTAGTTTTCCGCGGCTGCCACTGGAGCGAGTCAGCTCGGCAATCGCGTCGCCCGTTTCAATGAGCAGACAGGCGCGGGAAAACAATTTATAGAAGCCGGCGCTTAAAATGCTCGTATAGGAAATATCAAAAACATAAATTGCCGTCGGGCGCAGCCGGGTCAGGAAAATGAAGAGATTCAGAATTGAGACCAGCTTCCGCTGCGTGCGATAAGCGATATGAACATCGTACTGCGAGAGTCGAGTTGCCAGGTCTCGGGCGCGGAAGCCCATAGCGCTTTCGTGGCCGCCGCTCACAATGAAAGCCACTATTATCGCAGGACTTCCAGCGCGAGCTCCGGCCGCATCGTTATTGTTGATAGCGATATCCATTGTCAGCAATTGTTGGTGCTGCAGAACCGGCGGGCGCCGCCACGAGCTTGAAGTAAAGCTGTTCCACCTCACGAACGACCCTGGGCCATCCATGTTGTTGCGCAGTTATCTCGGCAGCGGCGCCGACTCTTCGCAGCAAATCAAGCTCGCGCAGGCCTTGGCGGGTTGTTTCAACCCATTCGTCGAGCGGTATCACGAAACCGTCTTTCCCGGATGAAATCAGTTCACCAGCTCCGGCGCGATCGGAACTAAACACAGCCAGCCCGGATGCCATCGCTTCGAGCAGCACCATTCCGAAGGCATCATAAGTTGTCGGAAAGATGAAGGCATCAGCCGCGGCGTAGTAGCGCTCGAGTTCAGGAGTTGCCGGGACAAAGTGAACATTGCGGGCCGGCCAGTGATATTGCGTGGAAGCTGTGACGATCACGAATTCAATCTCAGGCGCGGCGGCAGTAATTGCCTTCAGGTGGCTATGGGCCTTCGTCAGGTCACCTACATAAAGGGCCATTGTGGCATCAATAATGTTCAGTTCCCGGCGCGCCGGCTCGCGGTGCTGCGCACGCCTGGGAGTGCTGAAGCGATTAGTGTCCACACCGTGGGGAATCACGCTGATGGGATTGGGCAGCTTGTAGAACTCCTGCAACTCGCGCGCTACCTGTTGCGAAATAGCTATTATGTGTCCCTGGTAGCGACGATAAAAACGCGCTTCAGCAGCGGCCATTAAGCGCAGCGAAGTCTTAGTCTGCGTTGAGATATCTTTTAAGGAATTCAGATAAGCCGATAAACAAATGTGCGCGGTGACGACGTTTGGATCTCCGCCGCAGTATCCCTGCATGTGTCGAATCTCAAACTCCGCCAGTTGCGGGCCCGCTGATCGCAAGCCGAGGGGGAAAGTGTGCACCGTGGCCAAAGCATTTGTCCGCCAGGCACGCACCGGCACAAAGTTCCAACGCGCTGTGGCCGGCCGCTCGCAAACATTGGCGAATACCGTGACTGCATGGCGGCTCGCAAGTTCGTCAGCCAGAATCCTCGTGTAGAGGCTGTGACCCCCGCGTTCGTGAAGGTCATGGACGACTAAGGCGATCTTCATGCAGGGTGATTTTGTCGATGCCTGGCGGCGACGTGTTCGAAAACCTTGGTCAAAGCCGACAGGTGACTCTTGACGCTGAACTGTTCGGCTATTCTTACTGCGCCCTTTCGTAGCTGCGCATGTTTCATAGGATCGCACAGACAATTAATGATTGCCTCCGCCAAACCTGCAGAGGTGGGTGGATCGCCTGGCGCAAGAAAGCCGTTTTCACCCTCGATCAACCAGTCGGGAACTCCGCCAACTGAAAAGGCGGCTGCGGGTACACCTCGCAATCCAGCCTCAGGGCCAACCAGACCAAATGGCTCCGGCCAGAGACTAGGCACCACTTGAAGATCACAACTATCCAGCAGGGTGTCCATTTGAGTGCGAGCAACCCAACCGGGAAAATCTATTTCCAACTGCGGGTTCTCAGTTTGTAGTCTCAGTGCCTGCTGCTGCCATGCCTGACGTTCGCGGCCATCGCCGGCAAATACGATCTGCAGCGGGCGATTGAGAACTGCGGCAACTCGCGGCAGGGAATCCAGAAAAATGTGACCGCCCTTAAGAAATTCCATGCGGCCGGAAAACAGTAATCGTAATTTCGTTTTGACTCCTGCTGCGGGCTCTGCCTGCGACTCTTCGCGAGCCGGAATTTGATCAGCACCCAATCCGATTTGACGAGCAGTCGGCTTGCCGCGGCGCGACGACAACGCATCACCATTGCGCTGTTGCACATAGTAGGGAAAATTGTAGGCGCTTTGCGGAGAAAGTCCATGCTTTATCAGTTCGGCCAGCATATGACTTGAGTGCGTTACGATGGCGTCGTACTCGTGCAACAGCTTTTGCCGGCTCGCCTGCAAATGGTAGAGCTTGAACATGGTGATGGGACTCCAGCCACCACAGCGATGCGGAAAATAGTGCAGCAGGCATTGCCAGCCAAAGCGACGATCGCACGGCTTCACAATCGGGTACTTGAAAGTTTTCGCGCCGCTGATGCAGGTCCCGTAATAATCGTGCGCAAAGAATACCGACGGAGCCACAAGCTGAGTCTTCGCCTCCAGCTTTGGATCCGAAAGGTTATGAGTGTAAGTAACGCTTGGCTGCCAATCCTTCAGGCCCTGCAGGGCGTTCTCAGCCCCGATTTTGGCAACACACCACGACGGGGAGTCAGGGGGAAGAAATATTTGCTCGCGGTCTGCTGGCTCGTCGACTTCGCTCCAGAAAGCCAGCTCGTGTCCGGCCTTCGCCAGCTCCGGAATGACGGTGTTAAGGTATGTTTCCACGCCGCCGACCCGACGTCTATTCCAATTGATGACCGCGATGCGCATTGTATCTCTTAAGAATTAGCGGTAGCTGCGGCATTAACCGCAGGGCCACGCAGAGTTGCAATCAATACTTCAATCGAAAAGCGTTCTTCATAGAGTGCTTTGGCAGCGAGACTCAGATCTCTTCGGCCTCCAACGTCCGGCAGTAGTCGCCGGGTCGCTTCCACGAGGCCTGTTACATTTTCGACAGGGACCAGGACCACAGCTTTGCTTTGGGACCACAATGGTTCCGTTAGTCGTCCGCTCGTAGTGACAATCGGCAGACCGTGGGAGAGCGCCGCCATTGCACTACCGCGTCGAGTGCTGACGCCATCGATGTAGGGCTGCAACATCACATCGCACGCGCGCAGGTGCAGGGAGAGATCGATCGCACTCAGAGCGCCCGTAGCGAGCACGCAATGTTTCATCTCAGGGTACCTGCTGATAATTTCTTCGCGGGCCTGATCGCTGCCACGGCCCAGGAGTAACAGCACGTCCTTGCTGCCGTTGCCGATGAGCGGCGCCACGGTGGCCAGCAGCAGATTCGTGTTGGGCCGGTCATAAGTTGCGAAGTGACCGACGATGGAACCTTCGGCGGCGATATAGAGTGAACGAGCTGCCTCGATTGCCCCCGCGTCGTCAACAACCGGAACATTGCTGACCACTGGTAGCCAGCTGAACACCTTCCTGCGTCCCAGGGCATAAGGCCGCCAGCGCTCTTCCCAGGCGGGTATCGTGATCCAAACACGACTGGCGGCGCTCAACAAAATTATAGTCATCAGGCGATGAACGAGAGCGACGAGGCTTTGCCGCCACGATCCACTGCCGAAATCAAGAAAAGGCTCGTGCACCATCAGCTCAACCTGGTCGCCGCGACGCCTGGCTCTGCGCCACAACCACCAGCAGAAAGATAAGTTCATCGCATGGTGACCGTAACCATGAGGCACCCACTGCACCAGCAATCGTCGCGGCGCTTTGAACCGGTCGAGCAACTGCGAGACGCGCCGCAAGTCTGCACCAGAGAAGGAACCAAAATCTCGATGCACGGTAACACCATCCGCCTCAGATCGAACTTCCGCAGCCGCTGGACACCAGACGTGTACTTCATCACCGGCAGCGGCGAGGCTGTTGGCCACCAGCCGGGTGTAATCGCTGACGCCACCCGGCTGCGGCGGGTATTCGCTGGTAATTAAGTGCCAGAGAAGGGAATTCATAAGCGGGTAACGTGGTTCATGAATGGTGAATCAATCAACATGCTCCAGATGGACCAGACCGTGCTCGGCCAGCGGATCGTTCTGTCCCATCAGAGGTACGGCTCGCAGTTTGAGTTCAGCCAGCAAGTCCTCGGCCTCGTTGCGCGTGGTGTTCGCTGAGCTCCAAACATCGGGGTGCATCTCGACGATAATCTCCATGCTTCTGCCGCGAGTATTAATCAGTTGACGCGCACCCTGGAGTGCGGCGATCTCGAAGCCTTCAATGTCGATGAACAGCCAGTCAGGCGCCACTCCCTCGGCAACGCAATAATCATCAAGCGTCACCACCGGCACGATAATTTCTGAAACTCGATCAGCGATGCGTGGGTTTGCTTCACCAAGGCGGCTCATTCCGGCTACGTCAGCGGCGTAAAGAACAGCTTCGCCGTTGTTCGCACCTACTGCTGCCGGAACGATGGTGACCTGCTCTGTTAGTCCATTCATCTGCACGTGTCTTTCTAGTACGTCGCGAGCACCAGGATTGGGTTCAAAAGCCACCACCCGGCCGCCCTCGCCAGACCAATATGAGAACTGCAGGACATAGACGCCGACATTCGCACCTACGTCGAGACAGACTGCTCCTGGTTTGACTCGCTGCTGCAGAAAAGCTGCGACCGCTGGGTCGTAATTCGAACCCATCCGATGACGGTAATGCGGGTCAATGCGATAAGTGACCCCGTTGATGGCCCAGCGAATACCATTGCCGCCGCCGTAGGTTTCCAGCAGGGATTCATAGGCAGGACGCAGGCTGCGAACCAGCCACGATTCCCTCCCTAACAATCCAGCCGTCCGCCGAGCTGCTCCCTGAATCAGCTTCAAGCCTGGTAGACCTCCAAACAGCGCTTAACAACTTGTGGCCAGGTAAATTTTTCCAGAACGCGACGGCGAGCGGCGTGGCCCATCGACTTCGCTTGTTCCGGATGATCGCGTAACCAGCGCAGCTTTTGATCCAGCGCTGCGTGATCGCCCGGTGGAACAACGAAACCTGTGACTCCATCTTCGACGACTTCCGGCATGCTTGCTACGTCGGTGCAGATTGCCGGGGTGCCACAGGCCATCCCTTCGAGCAGAGTCTGTCCCAGCAGTTCAGGTACTTTTGTTTCAGCGCCGTACATGGTTTTGTAAACACTCGGCAACACGACACAGAGTGCCCTGCGGTAAGCCTGCACGAGCTCCGCGTCATTACAGTCGTGGCGAAAAGTGACTTGCTTGCCGGCTGCCAGCGCTTTTAAGTCCGTAAGAAACTCCGGAGATCCGGGCTGACCAATTAAGGTAAGCGGCACGTCTGGCGCAACGGCGCTTACGAGATCATTGACACCTTTGTGGGGGAGCAGACGGCCCACGAAGAGCACGGTGCCATCGCGGCTGATCGTCTCATCAGGGGAGAATTTTGCTGTGTCCACACCGCCCAGGATGACGTGGGCCCACGGCTTGCCGGCCTGACCAAAAATCATCCGGCTGTACTCGCTGATGTGCAGGTGTCCCCGGTACCAGCGGTCGGTCGATACGTAAGCTGAGATATCCCAACCACCGCCGCCGAGATCGCTCACGAAAACGCGGCGGCCGGTCAACCTGCAGACCAGTGCGGCGAGGCTGCTGGCGAGGACGTGTTGCTGATGGCAGTGAACAATATCGGCCTGGCGCAGTTGCTGGATGAGCGAGAATGAGATCGGATTGGTGCGCTGGCCGCGAACGTACCAGGGATCGCCGATCACATGTATCTTTAGCTGGCCCAAACTCTCGAACCGCTCTCGCTCGCCAAAAGTGACCAGTGTGGTCGGCGCTGCTTCGGCCATGTGTCGTGCCAGTTCTAACGCGTAACGTTCGGCTCCTCCGACGACGCCATCGTCATGCCCGAAGAGCGCTGGGACGATGTGCAGCACTCGCCGCGGGTCTCCGCCATTTCGATTTCCATTCATTCGCATTGTCAGTGGCGGCGATTGGCGGGGAGTAATCAGGAGGCGCGCCGCCAATAAACGGCACAACCGTCAATCGGCAGGATTTCGTCACTAATGCCGTGCTCTTTCCGATAGTCATTGACGGCTTGCTGGCAGCCTGCCAGGGCGTAGTCGTCAACAATCAAATAGCCGCCTACAGATAGCTTTGGGTAAAGGGCGGACAGGGCATCAACCGTTGACTCATACATGTCACCGTCCAAACGGGCGACGGCAAGCTTCTCGATCGGTGCGCGGGGCAGGGTTTCAGAAAACCAGCCCTGCAGAAAGCAGACCTGCTCATCGAGCAGTCCGTATTTTTCAAAGTTGGCCTTGACCTGATCCAGCGAGACTGAAAGCAGCTTAAATGTATGGTGGGGATCGTCGGCATCAGCAGGATATTTTTCAGCGTTCGGAGGCGGGAGGCCGGCAAAGGAATCCGCCACCCAAACGCGCCGGTCCGCAATATTGTAGGCTTTGAGAATGGCCCTCATGAAGATTGTCGCCCCGCCACGCCAGACCCCCGTCTCAATCAGGTCACCAGGTATGCCCTGCTGTATTACGTCTTCTACGCAGTGCTGCAAGTTTTCCAGCCGCCTGATTCCCATCATTGTGTGGGCCCCGGCGGGCCAACCTTCACCGCTAAGCCGCTCCTGCGGGTCATAGGGCCGATCCCAGACCAGCTTCATCCCGCGAGCCCCGAAGGCGGAAACGACTTTCCGCTTTAGTGGGTTCTGCGGTGCGACCGGCCATGCTTCGAGTTCTCCGTAGATCAGATTCAGCAGGCACTTTTTCATCAGGTCAAGATAGAGACCTGTACCAGTGGAATTTATCGTCGGCATTTTTTAGTTAGTTGAGAATCATCGTGCAGCCAGGCCGATCGGGTTCTTTGTCAGCCGGCTTGCCGTTGTTCGAAAGTTGCATCACCATGTACTGAAGCTGCAGGCGTCAGCCATCACCAATAGAGAATTCCGATGCCATAGCCATCCTGGGCTGCATCTTCTATCAATTCTTCTGCTCTCTGGTGCGTGGCTTTGATCTCTTTCCAGAACTGCGGTACCCCGCCAACCCAACTGGTTGTTTCAATCCCATAACGCGTCTTGAAGTCCGGCACGATGTCATGGAACACAATAATGCCGCCACGTCTGACTAGGGGGCTGAACAATTCAAAATCAGCCTTGATTCCTTCGTAGGTATGATCTCCATCGAGGTAGAGCATATCCAGCTGCCCGCCGGGTACACATGCGCGCACATCGCTGACTGTTTCCGGTTGATGAGAATCTCTTTGCAGACAGAAAATTTTCTGACCCGGCAGCGCAAACTTCTTCAGAGACGCTTTGCGAGTCTCGCTAAATATTAGGTCGACAGTGATGATAACAGCGTCGCGGGGAGAACCATGCGCGAGCAAAAACGTGGTCCCACCTCCAGCCGCTCCAATCTCACAGACTGCTTTGGGTTGCAGCTCTCTGAGGATTTCCACCAGGCCGAGTATCTCAGTTCGTTTCTGCAGGGGACGGAAGAAATGTGAACTCCAAAGCGCATCCAGCCAAATCTGCGGATCGTTCGCCGTTTTTCGCAGAGAACTAAGACGGCGCGCGTGATGAACTGTCTTCAGGTAATGATAGCCGTCCAGAATCGAGCGCGGCGCGATCTTATATGTCACTTGTCTGAGAGATTGCTTGAAAGCCATCAGTTGTTTATGCCTCGAAGTACCTGATCGTTCCCGGGGTTGCCGCTGGCAATATTGTCAGGTTGAGTTGCGTTTCTATATCTTTCCCACAGCAGTCCGGGCGATCGCTTCAATACCCACCAGAGACCTTTCAGTCGTAATAGAGTGTTTCCCTGGCGGTTTAGTACCGACCGCAAAGTATTCAACACCGCATAGCGACAAATAAACTCCGGCAGAATGCGCAGCGGAGCGTGGAGGAGGTATAGCATGAAGAAGTTTTTGATCTTATGAAACTCAATTTCGGGTGGGCTCGGACGTTCCGGTGGTTCGAAATGGTAGACCCTCGCCTGGGGAACCACTTCAAGTTTTTGGCCGGCTCGGGCGACCCTGATACTAAAGTCGACCGCTTCCGCGTACATGAAAAACTCGTCGCGGAATCCCCTGAGACTCTTCCACAAGTCGGCCCGAGCAAACATCGTCGCACCGTCGATGAAGTTGACCTCGAATGGATGCGAAAATTGCCCCACGTCGGTTTCGCCTGCGCCAAAAATTTTCATGCGATAGATGCCCCCCAACTCGAAACGACCGCCGGCCCAACGAATGGTTCGAGCTGCCTTGTTGTAGATGACCGGAGCGATTAGGCCTGCCGAGGGCTCTTCGTGCATGTATTCCACAAAACTGCGAATGCAGTCCTGGTCCATGACAATGTCATCTTCAGTGAGACAAATGTAGGTTCCGGAACTGCTCGCGATACCTTTATTCATCCCGCCCGTGTAACCAAGATTGGTCCGATGCCTGATCAGCTTGACGTACTCATGCTCGCTGACGATCTGCGCGATCTCTTCGCTGGCGGGACTGGGGTTATCAACCACGATTATTTCGAGATTCTTATACGACTGGCCCAACACGGCCGGCAGCGCCTCCCTTAAATAGGCAGGGCGGTTGTAACTCAACAAAACGACAGAAACCAGTGGCGTGATTGACGACAACGACGCCACCGGTGATGCCTTGGTGTGTAGCTCCTGCGAGGTGGACATTTCGTTCGTTATCAAACCGAGGTTCCCGGCCGCAGGGCGCGCATCATTCTGGCACCCAACGGAAATAGATGCGGTCGCACGTAAATGCCCAAAGGATGGCGGAGCGTCAGCGGAAACATCACCAACAAATAGACCAGCCCACTACCGGCGACTGATCCCACCAGCAGCGGTACGGTGTTTGGCGACCAGACTCTGGCCAGGGCTCCAGCGCCTACCATAAGCACCAGAAAGCGAACGAACCAGGGAGCCAGGGGCATTACTAATTTCCACACGGTCATGTCGCTTTCGCGCGCCAGTGCAGCGAGATTCGCCGGCAAACTGACAAAGCATACTCCCACCATCATTCCCAGTGGTGCGCCAACCAAACCGTACAGCCACACGAATAGCGCGACCGCGCCGATGCTCAGCACGCCGTCGGCCAGGGCCGTGATGCACAGGCGCCGTTCATAACCGAAAGAGAAAATTGTGTAACCAATGGTTAGGTTCCAATGCCGGATCAGCATGCTTAACAGCAGCAGCGCTGTCAGCCAGAACCCGCCATACTGTGCTCGGCCCACCCAGAGCTCTACGAAACCCTGATTGACTATCAACACGATGCAGACGACGGCGCCGCTCAGCAACAGGGTTGCCTGTCCCAGTGCGATGCAGACCTGGGCCAGGCGCTCACGCGATTCGCCGGTTCGCATCTGGCTCAACGCGGGACTGGCGGCGGCCATTAACATTTGGGGCTGCGTCGACAACACGCTAATCAATTTGCCGGAGCAGACATACGGCACCACCGCCGCTGGTCCAAAGAATTTTACGATTATCAGAATTTCGGTACCGTTCAGAAGTACCTGTGCGATCTGATTCAGGCTGACCCAAAAACCGCTCGTGAGCCGGACCCGTGTTACAGACCATGGCAGCCGCGGCAAACTCTTAGGCAGCGCCGCTGGGAATCGCTGCTGCAGGCGATACCAACTCGCGCCCGATTTAATAAGTTGAGCCACTATCCAGCCGAGGGCCAGTGCATACAAGCCCCAGCCTGCCAGTACCAGCGCGACTGTGACGGCACTGCTGATTAGAAAAGAAATGATGTTTAGACGGCCGAGGAACGCCAGGTCCTGCAGCCCTAACAGCACCGCAGCGAAGATGCGCAGCGGAAACGTCAACACGAACGCGAGTAGTACCAGGCCCAACGGATGACGTAACCCTTCCCAGTTACTGGGAACCGTGAACCAGGCGATGAGGGCCGCCAGCGAGACGAGCGGCATTTGCCACAACAACAGACGTAGAGTCTGTCCGATGAGAAGAGGTAAATCGTCTGACTCTTCAATGTTGGCGCGACCGGTGGCAAAGGCCGTCTCTCGAGGTAACAAGGCCACTACACCCAAATCCAGCAAAGCCAGATAAAACATCAACTGCGTGCCCACCAACCAGAGCCCGTAGTCATGCTGTCCTACCCGAAAGAGTAAAAATGGGGTTAGCCACAGGCCCACCAGTGTGGTCAGGAATTGGCCCACGTAACCCAGACTGAGTCCGCCGACGAAGCGGCTGGTGCGACTCATCTTGACAGCCCCGCTTTGGAATTTTCTGCCCAGGTAACTTCCACGTTCTTTCTCAGACAGATGACATTGCGCTCCGGAAAACTTTCGCAGGCAGGCGTCTGCGTTATTCCTGAAAGTGTGTGCAGCGAATAGCCGAGATCGGCTATTTGCGTCAGCAGAGCAGCTGAGGTCGTATTTGCCCGGCGCAGAAACTCCGGATCAATTTCCACTACCAGAATGTCCGGCCGGCAATCGTCATTTAAACCGGCGAGAACCTGCGCTTCATAGCCCTGCACGTCCAGTAAGAGTAAGCGCACTTTCTGATACCCCTGCGTTTTAACCAGGTGCGACAAAGGCATGACGGAAACAGACAGACCCGCGCCTTCATCCAGTAAGCTGGCGGTTCCGGGATTGGACGACGCCGGCCAGGCCATGTGAATAAGATCAGTGTTGGTACCCAAAGCCATGGCGACCAGTGTGACGCGATCGAGGAGGTTGTTAAGCCGTAAATTTTGAGCGGCCCGTAACAGGGCAGCAGGCTGCGGTTCAACCCCGATCACACGTCCTTCGGCTCCGACTGCGCGCGCTGCTACCGCGACGTGCAGGCCGAAGTTTACGCCTGCACAAATCGCAACATCGCCGGATCTAAGATTTCGCTCCAAAAACTGCAGCGTCAGCGGTTCGTACTCATCACCTCGCAGCAGCCAATACTCGATCCAATCGCGGGGGTGCAGATAGAGTCTGATGTCGTGGTAGGCAAGATGCTCGATTCCGGCATCCGGAAAGACATGCCTCCCGAGCCAGCGTATCATTCGATACTTGGTCGGGTGCTCGGGAGTTTGTGCATACGCACGCAAGAGCGTTGTGCGTATCCATCCCGCGCCGGCCATTTTCCCATTTTGACTCTGTGCCATGTCGGTGTTGTCGTCGCTGACGCTGTCAGGTCGGAAGTTGCTGCGCCCTATTCAGGGCATGGGCGGTTGGTGCCTTCTCTCGCTCGATTACCTGGACCACTTCGCGAGCCCCCACCCACCCTGCAGTCATCAGGAGAATGCACGTTTGCGGAATGGAGGCAAACAATCCAATGCCGAGTAAGCCGACGCCAAAGTTTATTACGCAGGCGCACCAGGCAAGCAGCCTTCCCTGACGCCACGGATCAAGACGGTTGCCTTTGAATCTAGTCCCCAGCCAGATAATGAACGCTATCCACAAACAAAGCCCAAAAATTCCCTGCTCAAGCATGATTCGCGCGTACTCATTCTCCATCAGGACCGGATTCTGAATACGTCCCTGCAAAAAGTAAGGAATGCTGGTGCCGCCACCTCCCAGGCCGTTGCCGAAGGGATACTGGCTCGCCAGTTCGAAGAATGTCATGTTGACGCTGCCTATCACGCGTTCCTTCACGTAGTCAGTATTCTGGAGCTCCGTCACTCGCTGCAGCCGTGCCTGGCCTGAGGCGAAGAGACCAATCAGAACCAGAATCAGGATCCAGCCAAAGGCGTATCCGATTCTCGACTTGATGGAGAAGGTCAGCATCAGGATCAGAATTGAGATGGCAACGAAGTTGACCCTCGTAGCGGAAAGCAGGACACCCAGCAGCGCGGTCGCCAGACCGGCTACGAACAAGTTGATTTGCCATTGGTGCTTGTGCTTCTGAAGCATCGCCCCGGCAATGAAGGGAACGGTGGCGACCATTGTGCCGCCATAAGCGTGTGCGTTTTGGAAAGAGGAGGGAATGCGATAAGTCGAGTTTGCCCCGAGCACGTCCTTACTCTGATAGATGATCTTTGTCATTTCGTTGCGCGGGAAGAAAGCAGTCACGCCCATGAAAAATTCCGCCGACGCAATCCCCAGCGCAACCACGTTCAAAACGGCCAACCCAACTCCCAGCTTATATCGTTCCTCCGGCAGCAGGCGCGCCCCCAGCAGCAGAAACGGCAGGAAGAAGATGCTTGGGCGCAAACCCACCAGGCGAATGAGAAACTCCTGAGCCGGATAAAGAAAGATCACCAGGGACCAGAGGATCAATACCTCCATCCATGATCGCAGCGCTTCAACTCGCAGTTTCTGTAGCCCACTCAGTGGCTTAAATAACTGGGTCGCGTACAGACCCACCACGCCGGCGTCAAAAATAAAATTCGATGTCGTGTCAGCAAGATTAGCCTTGGTAATCCCGTAAAAGTATCCCACTGAGACCACGGCGAGAATTCCATTGACCAATGAACGGCGACCGGCGCCGTAACAAATCGCAAATGCCGCCAGGCTAAGTATTAATGAGAGACCCATAGGGACGTGGCTGTAAACGCAGCCAACCACCGGCTCATCACCGGATTCGATTTTCTTCGTTAAGGATTTTTTCGTCCGATCAAAAGCACATTATCGGAGAGCGCCCGAGGAAACACCCGGGAGATAAATTTCGGAAAGCTCCACGGGGTCAGAATGATGCGGCCCGTGCAACTGTAGTTAACCGCGCAATTCGCCAGCCCACACTCTGAGGCAATTCTTTTCAGATCCACTTCCAATAGCGCACTTAAATGAGCAGGATAGTGTACATCCTGGAAAGCCGAGAAACGTTGTTTGAATACCAGCGTCAGGAGGCTCAGCAGACTCAGTTGATTTGGTGTAGTGACAACTATCCATCCTCCCGGTTTAGCCAGACGCACGAGCTCGCGCATAAAAGCTCGCGGGTTCTCCAGATGCTCGATGGTTTCGACAGCTGCTACTACGTCGGCGCTCTCATCCGGTAAAGCTACCTGGCCCTTGTCCAGATCGACCTGAGTGAATTCAGCCTCGTCCGGGAAGTCCTCATAGCGCACCACATCCGCCCCGATGTAACGGCTGAACTGCTGTTGCACGAAAGGCCGCAGCTGGCCGGCCCCACATCCAACGTCGACGATGGTGGCGCCGATGGCTTTGTGTTGGTCCAATGCCTTCGCGACCATTTCATAAATGCTGGTCTCGCTGGTGCCCATGCTCTGCCGGGCGCGAGCTTGCACTTCTCCGTGGTCCTGGAAAATGGCAGTGCTCATCCGGTGACTTCCTGGGGCACGCTGACTCGAATGCTGGGGCGTTGAGCGGCGCAAGCAAGCAGGTTTCCAAGACGATCCATCTGGCTGGCGGGATCGCAGAGTTCGCGAGCGCGCGCCGGACCCGCTGCTCCTAATTTTTCGCGAAGCATTTTATCTTCAATTAAGTGTTGCAGCGTGGAGGCGAGCGCCTTCACGTCTCGAGGTGGAACCAGCCTGCCGCATGTTTCAGTCACAATCTCACCAGCGCCGCCCAGCGCAGTGGTCACCACCGGAAGCCCGGCGTAGAGCGCTTCAATAAAGGCAATCCCGAAGGGCTCTGGTCCAGTGTTCGGTTGGCAGTGAATGTCTGCGGCCGCCAGCAGTTCCTCAACATCTGAACGCTGGCCGAGAAAGTGGACGCGGTCCGCGATTCCCAACCGTACTGCTGTTTCCTTCAGGGCTGTTAAGTAATCGATCTCACTTGGCCTTTGTGCGCCTCCAACTTGCCAGCATACCCAACCCGGCAAGTCTTTCAGCCGGCTCAGCGCTTCCAGATGCAGCGTCTGGCCTTTCCACGATTCCATGCGACTGACCTGAATGACGACCACCGTGTTGGGCGGAGTCCGCAACTCTGCCCGCAGCGCTTCACGTTCCGATTTTGCCACGGCAAGTTTTGGCGGCGCCACCGGGCAGTAGATCACTTCGCGCCGCACCCGCGGATACAAATCAGGCATGGCTGCAGCTGTGAACCTACTATTGCATAGCACCAGCAGGGGAATCGTCCGGCGCGCCAAACGCTCCAGCCAGTAAGGTCCTTTAGTTCCGCTGTGCAGCCAGAAGACCAGCGGGATTTGAGCTGAACTCACAGCTGATCCGAACAGCGCCTGCGACCAGGCGGAATGGCAGATTACGACATCAAAGGAAACGCGATGCAGGAGCTCGCGAAGAGCTCGGCGCGCACGCACGACCGTGAGCGGACGGCTAATCCTCACCTGGCCCAGCAAATTCACCGGCACTCCAGCGTTCATTAATTCCGCGCTTAGGCGTCCCTGAAAGCAGAGCGCAAAATGTGTCTCCAGAGCCAGGCCAGGATGTCGATGACGGGCAAGCGTCGCCAGCAGCGTTTCCACTCCGCCATACATGTTGCCGCTGTGAATATGAAGAAGACGCATTTGAAGCTGAAGGCTTGGTAGCCTAACTCAAGGATGAAGATTCGGCCTGCTGACTTCCGGCCTTTGAGCCCCAATCTTCGACTAATGAACGCGGCGAACACACATTGTCATAAAGGGGAATCAGTTCAGATGCCAAACGGGCGCGATCAAAACGCGCAATGGCAGTGCGCCGGCCGGCCTCTCCTAATCTCATGCGCAGGCGGGAATCCGCTGCCAGCCTCGTCATACACCTGGCCAGCATTACCGCATCACCGGGTGTATGGCTCAGAGCGTCCGCCTCCTGAGTTATCAGTTCAGCAGCGCCGCCTGCCTCGCTAACGATGACCGCACGACCGCAAGCCATTCCTTCCGCAATCACCAGCCCGAATGGCTCGGGCTCCGTACTCGCGTGGATCACGATATCCAGCGCCCGCATGGCGGCAGCGGGTTCAGCGACGAACCCCACAAAACCAACGGACTTCTCGAGGCCAAGATTGTGGGCCATCTGCTTGAGCTCAGTCAGGGAGTGTTGGCTTCCGCTTGTTTGATAAAGCGCTCCACCAACTACATACCCACGCACGGAAATGTCTGCGGGAATCCGGGCCAGTGCCCGCAGAAAAGTCTCATGCCCTTTCCAGCGCGCGAGAGTGGCGAGCAGACCTACTCGAATAGTATGCGGCGCGGCCGCGTCCAGGCCGGCCAGTTGATCCAAATCGAGCACCGGCCCGTCTGGTGAAAAAGTTTCGAGATCAACGCCATTGTAGACCGTAGCAACCGGCAGCTTCGGTCCGAATACGGCTTTCAGATCCTCTGCCACACTGTTGGAATTAGCCACCGCCGCAGCACACCGTCTCGCATAGCGCTGCAGCAAGCGCGCCATGATCGGGCGCGCGGAGACGTAATCATGTATATGCCAAACTATCGGCACTCGCGCAGGCTTTGACCACAAGCCGAGCACATGCATCTTGAAGCCATTGGAGTGAATTAGATCGGGTGCCGAATTGCGAATTAGGCGACGCAGTTTTCTGACATAAGCCATGACTGCGGGTGCCGCACGGAGTAGCGCGACAAGTACTGATAAGCGGCTTCGCTGATGGCCGGCTGGTCCTCCCATCGCAGCGTCCCCAATGCCAGCCAGCACAGACGGAAAAGGCAAGACTGTCGTAGGCACGCCGAGCGCGACGCTGAGAGAAACCAGTGGTCCATCCTCGGACACGGCGAGGTGAAGCGGCCAATCAGGTTTGGCTGCGCGCATGCTCGCCAGCAGGTCGAGCAGACTTTTTTCGGCCCCTCCCAACTGGGCACATGGACTGAGATACAAAATTCTCATGACCTGGAGTGTCTTCTCGGAATCTTTGTCAGCCATTCGGCACTGGGACGGATGACAACTACTCGGGTAACATCTCGACCGGCCGACCGGCCGGCCGGACATCAAGTAACATTCCGACCCTTAAGCGAATTTTTCAGGAAGCGAGGCTGCTCGCCTGCTCGTCGGTTTTGTAGTACTTCTGGTAGTAGCCACCGTATTGGTAATCGCTGGGCATGAGGTGGACGTTGTTCAGGACAACGCCGAAGATTCTTGCGCCTACATCCTGGAGCATCTGTCTCGACCGGCGCACAATTGCGCGCGAAGCGTGATCACCATGGACCACCAGCAGGACTCCATCAACAACTGACGAGATCAGGACGCTGTCGGTAAAAGAGGCAATCGGCGGCGAATCCAGGATGATGTGAGTGAACCTTCCTTTAAGGCTGGCAATCAGACGTTTCATTGATTCAGATCCGATCAGTTCCGAAGGGTTGGGTGGGATCGCTCCCGCGGTAAGCACGTAGATCCCACTGGCCTCGTGCTCCTGAATCAAATCGAGCATTTCGCTCTCGCTGATCTTGCTCGCGAGAATTCCACTCAGTCCGTTTTTGTTTTCCACCTCAAAAATTGTATGCATCCGAGGACGGCGCATATCTGCGTCGATGACCAGCACGCTCGCCCCCGTTTGTCTCAACACCAAAGCAGTGTTGACCGCCGTAGTTGTCTTTCCTTCGGCAGGCTGGCTGGAAGTTACCAGCAGGGTTTGGGGCGCGCCTCCGGCAGACGAGAGCAGAATCGAGGTCCGCAGATGACGATACGCCTCTGCCAGGGGAGACCGGGGATCGGCATTCAGAAGCAGTTCCTCCTGACCCACGCTTCCGTTTTTCTTTTGCATGGCCGTGACCGTCGATAAGAGGCGCCGCCGAGCTGAATTCCCGATGGCCGGGATCACTGCGAGTGCCGGCAGCCGCAATATCTTTTCCACGTCATCGGCAGAGTGAATGGTGTCGTCCAAATATTCCAGATAACGTGCCAGCGCGATCCCGAGAACGAAGGAGAGGAGTAGCGACAATCCAACACCTTCCAGACGTCTTGGCCCAACCGGTGTTTTGGGAACGGTCGCATAATCGACCACGTGAATATTGTTGGGTGTTCCGGCAACCACGACATCGTTTTCCTTGGCGCGTTGCAGCAGTCCATCCAGCAAGCCCTTGTTAGTCTCGATGCCCTGTTGAATGATGCGATAGTTGACCGCCGCTTCGTTCTGCGTCAGCGTTTCGCCCCGTTGGTCATTGAAAGATTTTCGCAGCGCCTCTTCCCGCGTCACGGCCTGACGATATTTGGTCGCGAGGTTAGTCGTAACAATAGTCACGGCCTGACGGCGTGAATCCTTAGCTTCTTTTTCGAGGACGGCGATTTGCTCGTCGATTTGTTTGATGTCAGGGGCTTTTTCTGTGAATTCAACCAGTAAGTTGGCCCGCTTTTGTCGCAGTTCAACCAGCTTGGTCTCGGCTTCAACCGCCTGTTTGGCTGAGTCTTCTGCGAGCGCCTCAGCAGCTCCCGGCGCCTGGCTGGCACGGTAAGCTGCCTCAGCCAGCTTCCGATCATTCTCAGCTTCCATCAACTGTTTGTTGAGACCTGACAGTCGATCCACTACCGTGTTCTGACTCGCGTCAAGAGAGATGATCTGGTGGTTCTTGGCATAGTTGATCAGCGTCTCTTCACCGCGGCGAATTTCGCTTTGCAGCTCGATGATGCGCTTCTGCAGAAAATCACCAGCCTTGTCGCTGGTCTCGGTCTTTTGTTCGAGATTCGAAAAGGCGAAAGCGTCAGAGATGGCATTGATAACTTTGGAAGCTACTTGAGGATCGCCATGCCTGAAACGAATCTCGATCAGCCGCGTATCATTGATTTGTTTTACCGTCAGTGATTTTTGCAGGCTCTCAACAAAGGGCGACAGCCGATTCATCTCGGCGATGTTCTCGCGCGAGGTTGCCGGGGCCAGCGAGTCGTTGAGCGGCAGCCGTTCCAGCAAGCGTTCCTTGTCAGCGTCATTACTTCGCTTACTCAAGCCGAGCATGAGTTTCATGCTGTCCCAGGTCGAACGGTTTTGTACCGCCTGAGGATTGATAAACGTGCGGTTATGCTCGAGGTCAAGTGTTTTGACGACGCGACCCAGCAGAGTCGCGCTCGAAAGAATCTGCAGCTGCGTGTTGAAGTAACCTGGATCCTGAGAGGGAGCGTTAAGAATAAAAGCATTGCTCTTGATCGATCCCAGCACAGGATTGCTGACTTCCAGGTCGACCTGAATGTTGGCTTTGGCCTCGTAGACATCCGGCTGGCGCGCCATGTAAAGGGCAGCCAGCGTCGTGATAACCACCATCACGCCAAGGATCATCCAGAGCCGCTTGCGTGCCGAGCGCAGGTAATCATGGAGGCGCGAGTACCCACCCTTTTCGCTGTCGCCATCCAGTTCGAGATTGTAATAGGGCGACGGAGCTGATGGCTCAGTCGTTTTCGCGAGTGCTGTCACTCTCGTCATGTCGCTGTTTAGCTCGGAGGGTTCTTTCATCGTTTCACCTGGACCGGGGATAAATCTGTGCGGTCAACAGAACGGCTTAAAGAATGAATCGTCTAGGGAACGACACGCACTGGCAACTGGGCCACCATAGGAATTACCGCGCCCACCAGACTGCGCAAGAGTCTCTTTGGGCCCGAAGCCGGCACATCCACGATATCGCCCGCCTGGAGCACAATATCTTCTGCTTTGTGCTTATCAATCGCTTTCAGGTCCACGAAGATTTCGGTTTTGCCAATGGTGCCCGGAGGCTGCCGGATAATTCGCACATGTTCGCCCCTGGTGTCAGGCAAAGTGCCACCGCTCATGGCGATCGCGCGTGTCACCGTTATCGGTTCGGTGAGAGGTACCATGGCAGGCTTCAGGACGTTGCCAACCACAAATGCCTGATCGGCCTCAGAGACACTGATCACGTCACCGGGTCGCACATAAGGATTCGCCGCGCCTTCTCCCCTTAGAGTCTCGCTCAACTTGTAATTATCCAGCGGGCTACTTGTGTTGTCGTCGGATTCAACTTGCCCGGATGCATCGCAGATTGAAGGCGAGGCCGTATGGACGACCTGGATGGTAGGTCCGGCGTTGTCAGTGGGCCCACCCGAGTGCGAGATCAATTCCAGCAGCCGAACGCGGCGCTGAAGTTGAAAGCGACTGGGAGTGCGCACTGAGCCCAGCACCGATACGAGCTGCGACTGGTAATCTCGAACAAAGACATCGACCTGCGGGTTCCTTAAAAACTCCAAATAGCGGGTTGAGATCTCGCCGGCAACTTCCTGTTCGGTCCGGCATGCCACTCTGATCTCGCCCTCAAGCAGCGGCATGCGAATCATTCCGCGACCGTCGACGCGAACACTATCGCGCGAATACTGTGGCTTGTTGAAGACACGAATATCCAGCACGTCTCCCGGTCCAATGCGATAGCGATCCTCGCTTGGCAGGTTCGCGGAAACGCTGGTCGCCGATGGAGCAGTACTGGCTGACTGCGAAGTGTTGATTACAGCTTGTTGTGCCCACCCAGCGCCGGGCAGGCACCCAACCATGGTGATGTACAAAGCGATACGAATTAATTTCATTACAGCTATTCGGCTCAAGGGGTGACGATGAGAAGGCGTGGTCATTAGCGAGCCTCTCCAAACTTCGTCTCGCGTTCCGGGTCTTCCACGCTGTTGTTAGACGAAGAGATTATGTTACGAGCCTGCCTGGTGTCCAATTTTCAGGAATTTCACAGACTCTTGCCAACGCGTGTCCAACTTACACTTGCCGCTGCGAGTGCAGGAAACCACGCTGTACCCCCGAAGGGGAAGCCTCATTTGCGAGGCGGCATCAAGTTTTCTCCGAGCAGAGATTGAAGAGTTTCCGCACATCTAAATCTCTATTTAAGGCGGTTCCCGCCCACTTGGTTTCGATGGTCGGCAGCGTCAAAACCAAAAGCTACACTATTTCCAGTCAAGTGAAAACACAGGCTTCCTTTCATATACTCAGAATAACCGGAGAAGCTTGAGGAATTCTTGAGTTGCTTTTCGGTTTAAGCGGCCAAACCAGCGCCGTTACCGCAATGTTTTCTGGTCTGAAATAAAAACAGAAAATTTTTCGGCCGCGGCCACTGTGCCCCAAAACCCTCATTTCCGCCTAAATTTGTGAAGGTTCTCGCTCTTGGAACTTCCACTTCAAGGCCTGGGTGTACAGGTTTTTGTTTCTCAAGGTTGTTCCTCAAGTATTTCTCAACCCCGATAAATATCCTGTACCCGTTCAAATAAGCTTGCTGCTTCCCGAAGGAGCGTCCCGACATCAGGTAACCCCGAAATCGCTGTTGAGGTTACACAACTTGCCCACACACCGTATGGAGATCCTTTGATATGTATTCAGAAAAGAGTCGCCCTGGTTCCAGGAATGCCCGGACGGAAACAAATTCACCTAAGAGAAAATCAATCCTAAGAAAAAATCTATGGCGAGCTATGTTGCTCGCCGCGCTGGTTATGGTGGGCCTTGCTGCCTACGCCGGCAAATTCTCCAGAGGTTCCGCCGCTCAGATCCAAAAAACCCAAACATCTTTTGTGCAAGTTTCGGCCGACCCGGGAGCCGCACAGGCACTGGCGAGGTTGCAGGCTTCAAGCGGCACCCTGATTGTCAGCCATGTCTCCACAACTACCGCCGTCTATGACTTTGTGCGCGCGTCGGGCAGCGCGACTCTGCCGGTGATCGACAACCCGCTTGCGACCCCCGAAATGCGTGCGCGTACTTTCCTGAGTCAAAACGGTGATCTCATCGGCATGAATGCAGCCGAGCGAGGATTGGCTGCGAGCTCGACCGCTCCGGCAGACACCGTCGCTGCCAGCTCGCTGAAGCTGACTGGCGTCTCCAAAGATTCCATCGGTGCGACCCACCTGAAATTTGATCAGATGTACAAGGGGTTGAAGGTGTTCGGCGCGCGCGTCGTGGTCCATCTGAACGCGCGCGGTGTGACCGGAGTTAACGGACAGTTCGTTCCCGGAGTCAACGCCGCCAGGACACCAAGACTAAACGCAGAGCAGGCCGCGCAATTAGCCATCGGTTCAGCGACGAGCCTGCGTGTGGCCAAAACTGATTTAAGCATTTATCGCACGGGACTGCTGCAGGGCCAGCGTGGTTACAGCGTCCTCGCTTATTCGATTGAAGTAACGGATGGCCAGGCCATGCGCGATCAGGTTTGGATTGACGCGATCAAGGGAACTGAACTCAACCGCATCAACTTAAACCCACATGGTCTCGACCGCATCATTTACACACCTTCTTATGGCTCACCGTTTGACGTGCGTCATGAGGGAGATCCATACACCCCCGGTGCGCAACCAGGCACCATCGGCGCTGAACCAATCAACAATCTCTATCTGTTCGCCGGTCAAACCTACAATCTTTATCGCTCCGCATTTGGTCGCGATTCATTCGATGGCCTGGGCCATACGATGCACAGCGTCCTGCTGGCCAATCAGCAATGTCCGAATGCTTACTGGAATGGCGTATCTACTAACTACTGTCCTGACTTCGACGCGGATGACGTTGTATCGCATGAGTGGACGCATGCCTACACGGAATATACGCACGGCCTGATCTATTCCTACCAGTCGGGAGCACTGAACGAATCGTACTCTGACATTTTCGCTGAGACGCTTGACTTGCTCAATGGCGTGGACGCTGAGGGTGGCAATAACAACACGCAGCCAATGCCGGATGGACAGCGCTGGCAGATCGGCGAAGACGTAAATGGCTTTAATCAGCCTGCGCTCGGCATCCTGCGCGACATGTGGGATCCGACCAACTTCGGCCAGCCGGATAAGACCACCTCAGCCAACTACTCGTGCGGCGCTGGCGACAACGGTGGTGTACATCAAAACAGCGGCGTCCCCAATCACGCCTACGCGATGCTGGTTGATGGCGCCACTTACAACGGCCAGACCATTCAGGGGATAGGCTTTGCCAGAGCGCTGGCAATCTATTTCCGCGCGATGACGGTCTATCAGACACCGACCACTGATTTCGCAGCGCATGCGGTGGCACTGCAGACTTCCTGCAACGACCTAATCGGTCAGCCTATCAACGCGCTTTCGACGAGTTCAGGAGCAAGTGTGGTTTCGCCCGATGTGATCACCGCTCAAACCTGTCAGCAAGTGGACAAGGCAATGCTCGCGGTCGAGATGAGCGCGCCGGCTCCCTGCCCGGTAGTAATTATGCTCGATCCGAATACCCCTCAGACCTGCACTGGTTCGAACACCATCTTCGCCGAAAATTTTGAAAGCGGGAACCTGACTGGCTGGACCAAAACCAGCTCGGGATTATTCCCCGAGTGGGAAGACGGCTCCAGATCGGTTCGCGATTTCACTGTCACTGCATCCGCGCCGGCCGGTCATGCGGGCTTTACGGCACTGGCGAAAGCTCCCCACGTGGGAGACCCCGGTGGCGGCGGTTGCACTCCAGGTATCGACGATTACTCAGGCCAGTTCTCGATTGACAGCCCGGCCATAGCAATCCCGTCAGGCGCCAACGACGTGAAGCTGAGCTTTGAGCATTACGTCGCGACTGAAAGCGGCGTTGATGGCGGCCAGGTAGAGCTGAGCATCAATGGCGCTCCCTTCCAACTAGTGGCGCCTGCTAACTACATTTTCAACGGTCCGATAACTGCTTATTCGCAGCCACCTCCGGTTGGCAATAACACCAACCCGAATCCAGGTGAGGCTGCGTGGACCGGTGGCAACGTGGGTACGCCACCCAACGCACCTCCGGGTTCGTGGGGCACTACCATCATCAATCTTTCCACTCTTACAAACCCCGGCGACACAGTGAAGGTTCGCTTTAACTGGAGCCAGGACGGATGTAACGGAATCGACGGCTGGTATGTGGATAACATTCGCGTCTATTCCTGTACGACACTCGAAGGTCCCGTGCTGTCATTGGGAGCGGATTATCAAAATCCCGATCCGAATGGTTCCTACACCTTGATGTGGACCAGGCCGGGAGCGGCTACTGGCCCGGATCTCGTGCAGGAGACGGCCGGCTCGTGTGCTCCAGTGCTTTTCGATGACGCCGAAAACGGCATGGGTCAATGGACCGTGACGGACGTCGGGACCGGCGCAGTCTCCTGGACTACGGCGACTGATAAGCCACAACACACGGGTACTGCGTTCAAGGGAACTGCGCTCAACGGCGCGACAAACACGGCGACAGTCCTGACGCACACTGCCCCGATTGCCATTCCGGGAACCGGGACTACCTCACTGACATTTGATGACTGGGATGTGAATGAGGGTGACGACAACGTCTATGTCGAAGTGTCGACCAATGGAGGCGCCACCTGGCAGACGCTCTATCAACACACTCGTTCAGCGCTGGCTCCAGACGGAGCAACGGCGTACGCCACCGAACCGCTCTCAGGACGCAGCGTCAACCTGACTCCCTATGGTGGTAAGTCTATCGGATTGCGGTTCCGCTTCCAGGCGGGTCCGGAAGATCGTGCCGGCTCAGCGCCACTGGGCTGGTATGTCGACAACATCACGATCGAGAACGACAGCTGGAACGATCTCGTCAGTACTGCGGCGACGTCGTACACGGTGACAGGTCGCACTGCCGGAACGCGCTGCTACCGGGTGCGCTCGGCTTACGCCAGCGTCGCCGGTCCATTCAGCAACAAGGTAAGTGCCACAAGTTCATTCGTAGGGGTTTGTGACACCAACTTCGCGCACTCATCGCTGGGATCGGTAGCCACCGCATCTTCAACTCAAAGCAGCCGCAACTATTCGCCTGCCGGCGCAATCAACGGCGACGTCATAGGCGCAGGCTGGGAGCAGGGAGGCGGCTGGAACGACAACACGCGCGGCGAGTGGCCGGATCAACTTGACGTCAACTTCAACACAACGCGGACGATTAATGCGATTAAAGTCTACACGCTGCAGAACGACTTTAAGAATCCGGTTCAGCCTACGGCCAGCACGCCGGCGGACCTGTACGGCATTCTTGACTTCGACGTGCAGTACTGGAATGGGACCGCCTGGGTGACTGTACCGGGTGGCGAAGTCCGCGGGAATACCAACGCACTCACGACGGTTTCGTTTGCCAATATTTCGACCTCGAAAATCAGGATCAACGTCCTGAACGGGCGGGTGTACTACAGCCGCATCGTCGAAGTGGAAGCGATTGGATGTCCCTGAGTTGAGCGAGCCTGCCGGACCTTCCGGCCTATCGCCCGGCGATCAACGGATCGCCGGGTGATGGACCATCAAGCTCCGCGGTCTGACGGTGACGCGGCTTCAGTTGGGAGAGCTGCGAGACGCAGAGGGTCTGTTTCGGCGATTTGCCTTCATTCGGAACTGGAAATTATTTGGCTTGGCGGGGCGGCACGGCCTAGCCGAACTACTGATGCCAACACAAGGAGTGTCCATGGCTCGAGCAATGCAAAGGAAGTTAGGTAATGCGTTTAAGGTTTTATCTCCAACTACTATCAAAGGTCGTATCCGTTCGCGCATGCCCAAGATGATCATTGTCGAGCTCGAAGCTTACGGCACGTCGGGACAGCCGTAATCTGAAGCCGGCGGACACCACTCGGCGGTTTAAAAGATCGCCGGGTGCTGCTGGCGACGTTTCAGGGTTGGCTCTGATCGCGCGTTCGTTCAAAAAATAATTATTTTGTTGAGGAGGCTCTATATGTTTGAAAAACAAACTGCTGAAGCAAGGGTGCGTACAACCTCAAATTCAAACGGGCCGCGGTCGAGTTCAAAAAATTCACGGTTGGCATTGGTCGTCTCGGTGGCGGCCTTCATTTTTGTTATCTCTGCAATCGTGGCCACGATGTCCGGCTCGGCTGCGAGTCCCGCGCCGGCTCCTCCGCTGCCGCCGAACTGCACAGCTCCCGGGCTGACAATTCTGAACGACGCGAGCGGCGATGAGACCAGCATGCAGCCCGCCCACGACATTCAAAGTCTCTCGGTTGCCGAACCGGGTAGCGTCGGAGCCGGCAAGATCATGTTCGTCTTGAAAGTGGCTAGCCTCAGTTCTGTGCCTCCCGATACTTCATGGAACGTGTCATTCAAAGTTGGCGCTACGAATTACATTGCCAGAATGACGACGGTCCCGCCGGGTTCCACCGGGACTCCAGTTTTTGATTATTACCAGGGAGTCTACAACTCGGCTTTGCCTGCCAGCGCACCCGCAGACGCGGCCAGCAGCTACAGCACCGACGGCACCATTAAAATAGTAGTGCCGAGAAGCGGAGTGGGTAATCCCGCCGTCGGAGCAAATCTAACGGACTTCCTGGTAAGAGTTTCGGTGTTGGCAGGGGCTGTATTCGTTACGCCAGACAGCATGCCCGACAATCTTGCACCTACCGGAACTTACCAGGTAGTTGGCAGCGAGAACTGTGGCGCTGCAACGCCGACGCCGACACCAACGCCATCTTCTGATCCGGCCTGCACATCGCCCGGCGTCATCACTGTCACTGACACCGGCACCAACGATGCCACTGACGGTCAGGCCAATCACGACATCATCAGTACTTCCGTCGCCTATCCGTTCACCAGCGTGTCCGATCCTGATCGGCTTTATTTCACGATCAAGGTTGGGTCACTGAGCACGCTGACACCCAGCACTTTTTACTACACGACCTTCACCATTGACGGTGCGGCCGAAGCCGCCGGAAATGTTCATGGAGCCAGAATGGTCGTGGATGCCGCAGGCGCAGCGACTTTTGAGAGTTACATCGCAGGAGCCAGCAATGCCGGCACGGTGGATGGCCGGTTTGTCGCCTCTTCGATTCCGGCCGAAGCCGGCAGCAACTACAACGCGAATGGCGCGATTACGATAATCGTCAAGCGAAGCGATGTCGGTGCGGCGCCGAACCAGACGCTGACGAACTGGAATGGCGCTGTCGCCCAGACGGCGGGCGGAGTAGCCACTGCCATTCTCGATGGCATGCCCTCGACCACGGGAACGCCAGTCTCGACAATCAGCCGCGGTGGTAACAGTTTCCTCATCAAGAGTAACCAGTTCTGCAACGCCAGCGCGACGCCAACGCCCACCCCCAGCCCGACAGCAACCGCGACACCGACGCCGGCAACCGGAATACCCCGGTTCCAGAACTACACCCCGCCATCGACTGCTTCTTATAACGGTGGTGAACCGTCAATAGGCGTCAACTGGTTAACCGGCAAGGTGATGTACCTGGCGTCATTCAGCGCGGTGCGTATCGGCTTTGACGACTGTTCATCTCCGGCCCGGGACACCTGGACCAACACCAACGCACCCTCAGCCGCTTCGCTCGATCCTATCCTGTTTACCGATCACATGCGCGCTCAGGGCGACCTGACGCCGAACCGGACCTTCGTCTCGCAATTGACCGGACAGGACAGTATTACCTTCTTTACAGATGATGACGGGGCGACCTACTTGCCGAGCCAGGGCGGCGGCATTCCCTCCGGTGTCGATCACCAGACCATTGGCGCCGGTCCTTATAAGGCAACCACAACACCGCCGGTACCACCGCATCCGACATATCCGAACGCTGTGTACTACTGCTCGCAGGACGTCGCCACCGCCTTCTGTGCGCGCAGCGATGATGGCGGTATAACGTTTGGCGCAGGCGTGCCAATTTACAACCTGACGCAGTGCACTGGTATTCACGGACACGTGAAGGTTGGACCGGATGGCAGCGTCTATGTACCCGACCGCAGTTGCGGCGGCAGAGCTGCCGTGGTGGTTTCGAATGATAATGGCATCACCTGGACCGTCAGACCGGTGCCGACCAGCAGCTCAACCGGATTCCTGGTTGACCCCTCGGTAGGCATTGGGACTAACAATGTCGGTAAGCCGGCTGGGCAAGCAAGCAACACAATCTATCTCGGGTATCAGGCTTCCGACAGCCATGCGCGCGTTGCCGTCTCGCATGATCAAGGCGTGAGCTGGAGTAACGATCAGGATGTCGGCGCGCCGTTTGGTTTGGTGAACACGACCTTCCCGGAACTGGTTGCAGGTGATGACAACCGCGCGGCGTATGCGTTCTACGGAACGACCGTTGCCGGAAACTACACGGACCAGGCCGGCTACAACCAGAGCGCGCCCTGGCACCTGTATATCGCGACTACCTTTGATGCCGGCTTAACCTGGACCACGGTTGATGCTACGCCTACTGATCCCGTCCAGCGCGGTTCGATTTGCAATCTGGGCACGACCACCTGTAATGGTCACGCACCGAACGATCGCAATTTACTCGACTTCATGGATGCAACTGTCGACGCGCAGGGGCGCACGCTGGTTGGATATCCGGATGGATGTGTTGGCGGGTGCGTCAACGGAACTACTAACTCCTATACCGCTCGGGCGGCAATTTCGCGCCAGTCAGGTGGCAAGCGATTGTTCGCGGTCTATGATCCGAATCCTGCGGAGCCGGTTGCTCCGGCTCCTCCGCGAGTCGACAGTGTGTTCAAAGACGGCGCCGGCGCGATCCAGGTCTTATGGTCCGTGCCTGATAATGGCGGCTCGCCAATTACAGGTTACAAGGTTTACCGGCGCACGAGCTCCGGCGGATATGCAGCGCCACTGGCTGTCTTGCCGGCCGGTACGACCACCTACGCCGATGCGACGAATGACCCGAACACGTCCTACTTCTATAAGGTCACAGCGGTTAACGCGATCAGCGAAGGCCTGAACTGTGGTGAATACGCCATCGCGGCTGCACCACCCACTAATCCCTGTCAGGTTCCGGGCTATCTGGTCAATACGGATCCTACCGGCGATCAACTACTGGCGCCGAACAACAGCGATCTCGACGTCCAGTCAGTTTCGATTGCTGAGCCAGGCCAACCCGACAGCGTGAACAGGCTTGTGTTCACGATGAAGGTTGCCGACCTCAGCACGATTCCTGCCGATAGGCAATGGCGCATTATCTGGACACCACAGGTGGCGCCATCGACTCCAGGCACGGATCGCTACTACGTCGGTATGAACTCCACTGCCGGCGGCGCCGCGGGGGTTACCTTCGAATACGGTGTGGTGACGGCGAGCGGCAACGTGCCGATCATCTCAGGCACACCGGACGCCGGAACTTTCACTGCTGCCGGTGTAATTCAAATAACAATTGCGAACAACAGAGTCGGAAATCCCGGAGCGGGCGCTGTACTCGGATTGGTGAGCGGCAGGAACTTTGCCGGGAACGGCAATGCCTCGCTTGGCAAGGCAACGGCCATTGATTCCACGGCCGACAGTACCTACACACTGGTTGGCAACGCAGCTTGCGCGAATACGGCGCCGTTCGCAGCGTTATCGGGGAGTCCTACTTCGGGCACCGCACCTCTGACAGTGAATTTCAGCGGTGCCGGCTCAAGCGATCCTGATGCGGGAGACTCGATAGTCTCCTACTCCTTCAACTTCGGCGATGGCTCACCGGTGGCGACGCAAGCTTCGCCGGCCATCTCGCACACCTACAACTCAGTGGGGAATTACAACGCTACTCTGACGGTCACTGATTCGCATGGCGCCGCTAGCGCCCCGTCGAGCCCGGTGACCATCACAGTTACGCAAGCCGGACTGCCGACTAACTACGCACTGACAACGAACGGTGGAGTGGCAACTGCGTCGACGACGTTTGTAGGCAGCCGCAGCTATCCGACTGAAGCGGCCATCAACGGAGACCGCAGTGGCGGAGGTTGGGAAGGCGGCACCGGCGGGTGGAATGACAACACGCGCGGAGCGTGGGAAGACTGGCTGCAGGTAGCCTTTAGCGGGCAAGCGAAGTCAATCAGCGAGATTCGCGTCTACACGCTGCAGAACAACTTCCGCAGCCCGGTGGAGCCGGACGCCAGTACACCGGCGGATGTCAACGGCATCCTCGACTTTGAGGTGCAGTACTGGAATGGCACGGCCTGGGTAACGGTGCCGGGGGGCGCGGTGACAGGCAATGACAAGGCAATGCGGGTGTTCACGTTTACACCAGTGACGACCACGATGGTGCGTGTGCTGGTCCATAACGGACGCGTGTACTACAGCCGCATTGTAGAGCTCGAAGCTTACGGGACGTCGGGACAACCGTAGGCGATCGGGGCGAATACTTCCGGCGGTCATCCGAGACCGCCGGAAGTTGAGCTAAGGGAAATTGCATGGTGGGTCTCTACTCAGACTGAGCCACCAGTAAGCGAAGAAAGTTTTCAAATGCACGTGGGTGGAGGTAATACCTTGTTGGGATTCAACCTAAGTCTGGCTTTATTTTTCTGTCTGTTACTCACAACCAATGGCTGCGACTCAAAGTCTTCTGTTGAGACGTCCTCGTCAACCGCAACACCGGCCGTCGTGACTGCCGCTACTCCCACGACAGCGGTCCTCTCCGAATCCTCGCCTGACAAAAATGCGTCTGTGAAACCGGAAAAGGATGCTTGCACCCTAATCGAAAAATCCGAGATCGCCTCGGTGCAGGGCGACCAGGTGCAATCTGTCGTCCCAAGCCAACAGGTAAGCGGAGGTCTGACAATCTCCCAGTGCTACTACACCGTCATCTCCGGTTCGAAGAATCTCTCAGTACACCTGGAACTGATGCAGCGCCACGCGAGCAACTCTGATAAGGGCGCGGTGCGCGAGTTCTGGAAGGAAAGATTTCACAGGGAGAAGGAAGAGCGCGAGGAGGACAAGGAATCCGGCCCACCGCTCGAGGTCTCCGGCGTAGGCGACGAAGCCTTCTGGATGGGAAACAGCAAGGTGGGCGCACTTTACGCGCTGCGCATGGACAAGATCGTCAGAATCAGCGTCGGCGGACCAGGCAATTCTGCAGACAAGATTTCCAAAGCAAAGACGCTCGCCCAAAAGGCTTTTGCTCGCATCGAGTAGAGCTGAGCCGCAAAACTTTTTCGTTTAGAAGCAAACGCGATTTGCTGAAGGAAGAGAATTATGAATCACCGACAACCAAGCCGAGTCATTCTTCTTTGCGTGCTAATTCTTTCGGTGGTAGCCCTGGCTACCTTTTCTTTCACATCGCGTTCAGCAGCATCCGGCCAGGTAACTCTTTGGCAGGCGGTTAACGAGTCGCAGCTTCCGGTTCCTCCCGCCGGCACTCGGGTCATCAAGCCGGAGCGCTATCAGACGATTGCGCTCAACAGGGTGGCGCTCAAGTCGGTACTCGCCAAAGCGCCCATGGAGTTTACGCCGCAGGCTAAAAACGGCGGGCGGGTGGAAGTCACCCTGCCAATGCCGGACGGGAAAATGGCACGGTTCCTGGCAGAAGAGTCGCCAATCATGGAAGCGCCGCTGGCCGCACTACATCCTGATATCAAAACGTACCGCGCCCAGGGTGTCGACGATCCTTCAGCGACGGCGCGTTTTGGTCTATCGCCGGCTGGGTTTCACGCCATCGTCCTTTCACCTAAAGGCGCTTACTACATCGATCCCTACCGGCGCGGCGATGCAGTAAATCATCTGAGCTACTTCAAACGAGACTTAAAGCGCACGGACGCTCATCAATTCGAATGCGAAGTGCTGTTGCCAAACGGACAGCCGGCGCCTGGCCTGACGGCGGAAAGCGCTTCACTGGCGGCGCCCACTCGCCCCAACGGCGGCACGCTGCGTACCTACCGGCTGGCCCTCGCTGCCGATTTTGAGTACTCGGATTTCCATAGTGACGCCAGCCCGTTCCCGGACAAAAACGACGTCCTCAACAATGGCATCATCCCCACCGTCAATCGCGTCGTTGGAATTTACGAGAGGGAAGTGGCAGTGCACATGAACCTTGTCGCCAACGAAGATTTGATCATCTTCAATACCCCGGCCGATCCTTACGTCAATGAAGACGGCACCTCGATGCTGGCTGCTAACCAGGCAACCTGCGATGCGGTTATCGGCCCGACCAACTACGATATCGGACACGTAGTCTCAACTGGTGGCGGCGGCGTCGCATTTCTCGGCGTAGTCTGCAGCGTGCAGAAGGCGGGCGGAGTCACCGGACTGCCGGCGCCCACCGGCGACGCGTTCTACGTTGACTATGTAGCCCACGAGATGGGACACGAGTTTGGGGGCAATCACACCTTCAACGGCACGACCGGCTCGTGCTCCGGCGGCAATCGCAACGCGGGCACGGCCTACGAACCCGGCAGCGGCGCTACCATCATGGCGTATGCGGGGATTTGTACCGGCCAGGATCTGCAGCTCAACAGCGACGATTATTTTCACGGCGTTAGTTACGATGAGATTCTCACTCACATCACGACCGATGGCGGCACCTGTGCCGTTCAGACAGCGACAGGAAATAACGCACCGCTAATCGAAGCTGGACCGAATTTCAACGTACCGAAGCTGACGCCATTTACTCTCACGGCGGTGGCCAGCGACCCCGATGGGGATCCACTTACTTATGATTGGGAAGAGTTCGATCTAGGCGCCGGCAACGACGGCCAGACAGACAATGGCAGCTCGCCGATCTTGCGTTCGTATGCTGCCAGCACAAGTCCTGCGCGAACTTTCCCCAGCGTTAACTACATACTGAATAACGCCAATCAGCCGCCGCCGACTTTCCCTTGCGGCGTTGGTGGCACGCGCACCTGTTTGACCGGTGAAGTGCTGCCTAATACGCAGCGTACGATGACCTTCCGCGCCACCGCCCGCGATAACCGCGCCGGAGGAGGCGGAGTCGATTATGACTCGATGCAGGTCAACGTGACGGGGACTGCCGGTCCGTTTGTGGTCACCTACCCGAATGGCGGCGAGTCATGGAGTAACGGCCAGACACGAACGATAACCTGGAGTGTTGCCAACACCGAGGTGGCGCCAATTAGTGCCGCCAATGTGGATATTCGTCTCTCGACCGACGGAGGATTTACTTTTCCGATAGTGCTCGCGACCGGCGTGCCTAATGACGGGTCGCAGGACATTACCGTGCCGGCAGCTTCAACCTCGCAGGCGCGAGTACGGATCACGGGCTCAGGCAACATCTTCTTCGATATCTCAAATGCGAACTTCAACATCGATGCAACGTCACCGCCGATCGCTGTTAACGATTCGGCCACGGTTGCGTTCCAGATGCCGACATTCATCCCGGTGCTCGCCAATGACAGTGATCCAGCGGCCTTCGCTCTTTCAATAGCAACCACGCAATCGCCAACGAGCGCTGGTGGCACGACTGCCATCGACAACAATGGCACGCCAGGAAATACCGCGGACGATCGCATCCTTTATACGCCTCCACCTCAGTTCTTCGGACCGGACAGTTTCAGTTACACCATCAGCAACGGGAGCTTGACGGCAAGCGCCCTTGTCAGTGTGACAGTCAATCCTTTCTGTCTGCCGACGCCCACGGGAAGCTTCCTGGCGAACTTCGATACTAACGCCAATGGCTTCACAGTGCTGACGCCGGTGAATGCGCCGGGAAGCGCGTCGTGGACGCGCATCGCAGATCCACGCGCACATAGTTTGCCGATGTCATTCTTTACCGACGATGCCGCCACGCAGGGGGCCACAAAAGACGACCGCCTAATTTCACCGCCCCAGTTCATCAGTTCGACAACCCATTTGATTTTCTGGCAGCGCTTTGATCTTGAGGCTGGCTACGATGCCGGCGTGCTTGAAGTGTCGGTCAATGGCGGGGCCAGCTACACGGACATCACCAACATCAGCGCCGCGAATGAATTTATTAGTGGCGGTTACAACGTCGCTTCGATGCCCAACGGTCCGCTGTCGGGTCGCGCAGCCTGGAATGGCAGATCAGCGGGGTTTATTAATCCAAACCCAATGATGAAAGTTGAAGTGGACCTTAGCGCGCTTGCCGGCAAAACTGCGCTCTTCCGCTGGCGGCTGCGTGCCGATGATCTAACGCTGGACGAAGCCGCAGGCTGGTGGGTTGATGACGTGCAGTTTACCAACCTGCTCGTCGCGCCACCGTGTAACGAGCCACCATTTGCGGTGAGCCAGACGGTCTCTACCAACGAGGACACATCACTTGGGATCACGCTGGCCGCATTGCAGGGTGACGACAACGATCCGCTGACCTTTACGATCAACTCAGGACCGTCTCATGGCTCGCTGTCAGGGACCGGTGCGAACAGAACTTACACCCCGTTTCCCAACTACAACGGGCCGGACACCTTCACCTTTCATGCCAACGACGGCACGTACGACTCGAATGTGGCCACGGTGACGATCAATGTGTTGCCGGTGAATGATCCGCCACAGGTAAGCGACGACAGTGCCACTGTTAATGAGAGCAGCGGTCCCAATGAGATAGACGTGCTGAGGAACGACACCACCGCGCCCGACGACAACGAGTCTCTATCGATCGCCACGGTCACGCAGGGTGCGCACGGCGTAGTGACAATAATCAACAGCGGCTCGCTGCTCACTTACCAGCCCAATTCGGGCTTCCATGGAAACGATACGTTCACGTATACGGCGTCAGACGGAAACGGCGGTCTGGCCACCGCGATAGTTCGCGTGACAGTCGTCCAGGTAAACGGTCTGGTCAATTACGCGTTGACAGCACTGGGTGCTGTGCCTTCGGCTTCGTCGACTTTCACCGACCGCAACTATTCAGTCACGGGTGCTTTTGACGGAGAAATCACCGGCGCTAACTGGGAAGCTGGCGGCGGCTGGAACGACAGCACCCGCTCAGTCTGGCCGGATAACCTCGATGTTGCTTTCAGCGGCGGGGCCAAGACGATCAGCGAGATCCGAGTCTACACGCTGCAAAACAACTTCCGCTCGCCGGTGTCACCCGACGAAAACACAGACGCAAGTCTCTACGGCATCCTCGACTTCCAGGTGCAGACGTGGAACGGCGCGGCGTGGGAGACATTGTCTGGTGGAAATATCTCAGGCAACACGAAAGCACTGCGCGTGATCACGCTGGGCACACCGATCACCACGACAAAGGTGCGCGTCCTGATTACCAACGGACGCGTTTACTACAGCCGCATTGTCGAGCTTGAGTGTTATGGCACGGCCGGGCAGTAACTGTCTGAACCGCTGCCTGTATTTCAAAACTGGAGATCAAGGAGAAAACTTAGATCATGAGGAATAAGGCTCAGACGAAATACTTTCAACTGGCAACCCGTTTCGTGGTTGTGTTACTGGCAGCTTGCAGTCTGGCGACGGTCCTTTCTTCCCGGAGAGGGGCGGCCGCGACGCCAGCCAGCGGAACACTTTCGCAAGCCACGCCAGTGCTGTCCTATACGTCCGGGCCTTTTTTCGTTCCAAATCCCACCGACCAGGTTGACGGTGTTCCGACTTGTGATGGGACACTGCCATGTGATGACTACACGCTGACAGTTAACGTGCCTGCCGGTTATGACGTTTCGAACTACGTCAAGATACAGGTCAGCTGGCCGCATCAGGCGACCTTGGCCCAGTACGATATCTTCGTCTACAAGCTGAACCCCGACAGCTCTTTGGGATCGCTGGTCGCTGCCAATTTTTTCGCAGTCGACCCGGATGTCGTCACCATCTCAGCGATCTCTGGCCAGTACCTGCTTCGCATCGCGCCGACGATACCACAGGGGGACACGACCACCACAAAGATTTCCCTGGAACAAAAAGTAGCAGCGGCGCCGGCGGCTTCGGGAGTCGCTCCGCGCTTCCAGCGCTATCAGGCTCCGGGAACACTTGGCGCAACTGCAGGCGAGCCATCGCTGGGTGTTGGCCTCGCGACCGCGCAGTTTCCTCAGGGCCGGACCATGTACCAGGCCAATACCACGACGCTGCGGGTGGATTTTGATGACTGTCCCTCGCCGGCTGCGACGAACTGGATTAACAAGACAGCGCCTAACACCGGCAACACGACGCTTGATCCCATTCTCTTTACGGATCGGTCCACTGGCCGCACGCTCGTCTCGCAACTCGCGGGCGAGTGCAGCCGGGCGGCATACACCGATACTGCCGATCCTTTTAATGACGGCGATGTTTGGGTGGCGAGTCAGGGCTGTGGAGTACCTGCTGGAGTCGATCACCAGACGTTTGGTGGCGGCCCGCTCGCGGCGCCATTAACCAGAGATCCGAACGGCCCCGTTTATCCGAATGGAGTCTATTACTGTTCGCAGTCGGGGACGAATGAGGCTTCGTGCGCAAACAGTCTGGACGGTGGGCTGAGCTTCGGTCCAGCAGTTCCCATCTACGTCATCAATTGCTTCGGCATTCACGGTCACGTCAAGGTCGCGCCTGACGGTACGGCCTATGTTCCCAATAGCGACTGCTCGACCAGTACTACGGGTCCGGGCCCCAATGACACGGCGCATCAGGGACTCGTCTTCTCGGAAGACAACGGCACGACCTGGTCCCAGCCGCAATTGGTACCGGACAGTAACCCCGCGCCCGGCATCGTTGACCCTTCAATCGGTATTGGCGCGCAGGGGACTATCTATTACGGCTATGCCAACAGCAATGGTGCGCCTTCAATTGCCGTCGGCCACAAGGTGAACCATCAAATAGTGTGGGGACCGAGCAAGGATGTCGGCGCAGCGCTCGGTATTCAGAACTCAACTTTTCCTGAAGTAGTCGCGGGCGATGACAACCGCGCTGCATTCGCTTTTCTTGGTACGACTACCAGCGGCTACTACCAGGATCCCGATAACTTTCAGGGTATCTGGCATCTTTACGTCGCCACCACTTACGACGGCGGCGCGACCTGGTCGACCGTTGACGCTACGCCAAACGATCCCGTTCAACTGGGCTCAATCTGCAACTCCGGAACCGTCATCTGCGGCCGCACGCCAAACGATCGCAATCTGCTCGACTTCATGGATGCCACCATCGATCGCCAGGGCCGCATCGAGATTGCTTATCCGGACGGCTGCATCACTGCCGGATGTATCAATGTGGTGGACAAGAACAGCGATGGAAAGATCAATCGCTTTGACAACGACAACGCGCGCAAGGCTACCATTGCGAGGCAATCAGGTGGGCGGCGTCTGCTCGCAGCTTTTGATCCACCTGCCGGTCTGCTTGTTCCGGCCGCGCCGCGAGTTGTCACCGCTACCCGCGATGTTGCTGGAAGTCATTTAACCTTCCTCGAACCGGATAGCGGCGGCACGCCGGTAACCGGATACAAAGTCTATCGTGGCACCACGAGCGGCGGAGAGACTCTGCTGGCAACAGTCAGCGCAGCTGCAACCTACGACATTGTGAACCTCAACAACAAGGTCGTCTTCAACGACACGGCGGTGCACGCCAATCGCACCTATTTCTATCGCATCACTGCCGTCAACGCTCAGGGTGAAGGGCAGTACTGCCGGGAGTTTCAGCTCAATGCGCTGTGCACCAACCTTAATGTAGCGCAGGCCGTGAACGGAGCGCTTGCCACTGCGTCCTCGACTTATGCCACACGAGCTTACTTCCCGGCCGGCGCCATTGACGGTGAGCGTGCCGGCGTTAACTGGGAGATGGGCGGCGGTTGGAACGACAGCACGCGCGATGAGTGGCCGGACACTCTGGAAATCAGTTTCGCGGGGAGCCGCTCGATCGATGAGATCAGGGTCTACACCGTGCAGAACAATTTCAAGAGCCCGGTTGAACCAACGTTAACGACACCCGCTGATCTCTACGGCATTCGGGATTTTGATGTGCAGTACTTCAACGGTGCGAGCTGGGTAACAGTCCCAGGGGGCAGCGTCACAGGCAATGACAAGGCAATGCGAGTCTTCAGCTTTGACAACATCACGACTACGAAGATTCGCGTGGTTGTCAACAATGGGCGTGCGCACTTCAGTCGCATCACCGAAGTTGAGGCGGACGGATGTCCCTGAACGCTGGATGCACGGTTTTACGTGCTAGTCCGTCGTCAGGCTCTAATTACAACATTTGAATTGTGATTAATCAGAGGAGCGCTTGAGATGAAGAGAACAATCATTGCAGTCGCGGCCGTCGCCGCTCTGCTAACTCTGTTGCTTGTTAATTTTCCCAACGGCGCAGGTGCGCAGATTGGTAACAACCTGAGCACACCAACGCCGAACGTGCCCGCCGCACCGACGCCGGGACTGGACCTGGACCAGCAGGAAGATGTGGATAGCGGCCGATACGGCCGCAATGGTCTCAGCTTCCGCGATTACCTGATGCGGCGCGAGCAGATGATTAACCTGCTTCGCGGCCTGCCGTTCAACGTTCCCGGCAACCCGCGCCTGCAGGCACTCGAAAAGTTACGTCAACAGGAAGCTGCCCTCCTCAGAACCCCACAGCCCGCTGCCGGTGGGTCGGGTGGCGCCGGTGCAAACGGTCCCAGTTCCTCCTCAGCTCCGCTGATTCCAACACCGGCCTGGACCTCGATCGGTCCGGCTCCAATTCCGGAGGGTCAGACAAATCTCATCGACGCGACACGCAATCCTGTCAGTGGACGTGTCTTGACGATCGCCGTTCATCCAACTGATCCCAACAAAGTCTATGTCGGCACGGCGCAAGGCGGTCTCTACCGGACGCTCGACGGCGGCGATACGTGGACGCCCCTGATGGACAATGCAGATACGCTGGCAGTGGGCTCAGTAACGATTGACCCGCTTGACCCCACGACACTGTTCGTCGGCACGGGCGAGGGAAATTTCTGCGGTGACTGCTTTTTCGGTGTCGGCTTCTACATCATCAAAAATGCGGAATCGGCTTCGCCTACTCTGCTTGGTCCATACAACTCAGCCACCAACACTCCCAACCTCAAGCTCGCCAACAGCCGCTCGATAACGAAGATCCTGGTGAATCCGAGCAACGACAACCAGATTTTCGTCGGCACCGGCTCGGGTGTCGGCGGCATTAACGGCGGGGCGGGCGCGGGTCCGAATCTCACGCCGCGCGGGCTCTTCCGCTGCGAGAACGTCATGAGCGGAACGCCCTCCTGCACGAAACTTGACCTGGGCGGCGTTGGGGGCGGCCCCAACGTGGCCGTCCGCGATATGGTCTTCGAACCGGGCAACGCTAACAACCTGCTGATCGGAATTGAAGATCCGGTGGGGGCCAATACCAATGGTATCTGGCGCTCCACCAACGCTCTGGTGGCACTGCCCGGGCTAATCACTTTCACCCGGACGCTGACGACAACCGCTTTCACCAATGTCACGCTGGCAATACACAAAGCCGGCAGCGCGGTGACCGTCTACGCTGCGACCGAAGACGATGCCAACAGCGCCGCTACCGGCGTGGTTAGAAAATCGACAGACGGGGGCGTCACCTGGCCCACCGTGTTGACGTCTGCTCGTGGCTTCTGCGGCGGTCAGTGTTTTTATGACATGCCCATTGCAGTCGACCCGAATGATGTGAACAACGTGTTTATCGGAGGCAGCGGCGACTACGACAGCACGCAGACGGCGTGCAAGGTTACGACCAACGGCTCGACGTTTGTGAAGAAGGCCGCCGGGCTGCATCCTGACGTTCACGCGATTGTCATCGCCCCTTCGAACACGAACATCATTTATCACGGCAATGACGGCGGTATCTTCAAATCAACCAACGACGGCAACAACTGGGTCAGTAAGAACACAGCCGGCTTTAACGCCACTCAGTTTGTGAGCCTGGCCCAACACCCGACCGATCGCTACTTCATGATCGGCGGCACACAGGACAACGGTACTCCCTTTCTTCGTCCCAATAACGCCTGGAAGCTGGGCCAGTTCGGTGACGGTGGCTACGCACTCATCGACACGAATGCCGTCGATACCGCAACATCCGTGACCGCCTACCACACTTTCTACAATGCCAAAGCGGCGCAGATTGGTTTCGAACGTGCCGATGGCGCGTCGCAAATCGATCCGGCCGGCTGGCCGACGTTCTACGGTTGCGGCGTCACCATCTTTCAACCCAACGGTATCTCCTGCGCCGACGACACCTTGTTCTACGCTCCGATGGCCCAGGGGCCAGGCAACCCAAACACCATCTACTTCGGTACCGATAAGCTTTATCGATCGAGTGACAAGGGCATCACGATGCCGGCGGTGAGTCAGATATTCGAGACGAATGTTCCCACTCCGCCTGCTACTCCTACCAACACTACCGTGAGCGCCATAGGGATTTCACCACAGGACGATAACGTTCGTATCGTCGGCATCTCCAGCGGTCGAGTATTTGCGACGACCATGGGCTTGCCATCCTTAACTGAGGTGACTCCGCCGGTGACACCGCGAAAGTTCATTGGGCGAGCGGTTATCGATCCGCACACAAAGACGACGGCTTACGTGACGCTGGTGGGCTACGGCGTACCCGCGGGTCAGCACATCTGGAAGACGACAAATCTCAACACCGCGACAGGCGCTCCGGCGGTGACCTGGACCGCAGCGGGTAACGGCCTGCCGGACATTCCGGTTGATGCTTTTGTAATTGACCCGCAGGACTCCAACAGTCTTTACGCAGGCACCGACATCGGCGTTTACACATCAACCGATGGCGGCGCAAATTGGTTGCCCTACGGCACGGGGCTCCCACGCGTGGCGGTGTTCGATATGTCTATTCTGAACGCTCATCGAGTCCTCCGCATTGCGACTCATGGACGGGGCATCTGGGAGATTCCGATTCCAGGCGTGACGGGTTTGTCAGCTCCGAATTTCGCCGGCGTGAACCAGGTTTCTGACCTGCATGACGGTACGCGCTTGCAGCTGAGTTGGCTGCCGGCGGTCTCGCTCAATCCCGCGCCGAACATCGTCTATGACATTTATCGCGTGCCTCACGTCGTGCACGGAGACTCTACACAGGACCCGACGTTCACGCCTGATGCTTCCAATTACGTCACGACCGTTACTGCCACTTCGTTCATAGACAGTGGATTGACGCTCGCGCAGCCCTATTACTACATCGTGCAGGCGCGCGACACGAATGGTGGCGGACTCGACAACAGCGGTGCGGGCAATCGGGTGACGCATTGGAACGCACCAACTGTTACTCAGCTGGGCCCGAACGCCCCATTCGCATTGGAAACCTTTGAATCGAGTTCGGCTGACAACCGATTCACTCCCGCTTTAAACGAAGCGACTACGAATCCGAATCAGGCACTGGCCGCCATGCAGCGCATCACGGTTGCTAATCTCGGCACGCCGAGCCTGGGCAAGATGTACGCGCCGGACTTTAGTCCCGGCGATGAAGCGAATGGCTGCAATCCGGATCCGGCGGGCACGAAGTGTGGAGCGCAGAGCGATTTCTCCACGCAAATCGGCCCGTTCAACGGTTCTGGCAATCCGGCCCTTTCGGTGACTTCGATCCTTGAGTTCGACAACGCCATTAATGCGGAGGCCTCGTTCGACGGCGGCGTGGTTGAGATCAAAGTGGGAGCTCCATTCACAGCCAGCGACGCGACGCCTTTCCCGAACAACACAACCACCTGGGATTTGGGCGACTACATCATCGAAGGCTACTACAACGCTCACCTTGATGGAGGTCTGGGTGCAGGTGGCGCCAGCGGTTCCATACTGCAGGGGCGCAGGGCCTATACGGGTCTCAAGCCATTGCACCACGTGCGCGCGGTGCTGCGCAATTTCGCACCGGGCGGCTTGCACAATCCAGCCGGGCTGCCCGTCTACATTCGTTTCCGCATGACTTCGGATGTGGCGAGTGCCAATGGAGTGGACTCGGGTTGGTTTGTTGACAACCTCGTCATCAACAATCTGGACTGCCACGTTAACGTGGCCGCGGCTATTAATGGCGCGACCGCCAGCGCCGATTCAACTTACACCAGCCGCAATTACTCGCCCGTGGGAGCCATTGATGGTGACCGCAAAGGAATAAATTGGGAGAACGGTGGGGGTTGGAACGACAACACCCGCGATGCCTGGCCGGATGTGCTGACCGTAAATTTCAACGGTAACAAATCAATCAGCGAGATTCGCGTCTACACCGTGCAGGACAATTTCAGCAACCCGCAGGAACCAACGCCCGCTATGACGGCCGGGCTCTACGGTTTGCTGGATTTCGATGTTCAGTACTGGGATGGACTGCAGTGGGTCACGGTGCCTGGTGGGGCAATCCGCGGCAACGACAAAGTAATGAGGACCATTACTTTCCCCGATTTGTCGACGACACAGATCAGGATCAATGTTCTCAATGCGCGCGCACACTTCAGCCGCATTACTGAAGTCGAAGCTTATGGATGTCCGTAATTTCTAACTGAGACTGAGCTTCAAAGCACTAGTGATCCAGACAAGAGCGTTCCGTGCGCTGAATCAAACCGCACGGAACGCGGGACACAGGAGAATGAAACACGACACTATTGAGCTAAGCCGTAGTACCAGGCTGCTTGCTTTGCTGTCCTGGCGGTTCTGCATAATTTCATCTTTGCTTGTCTGCAGTTGCCATGCGAGCCCTGCCGGCAGTCAGCGTTTGTCTCCTCGCAATTCTTCCTACAACGCTGAGTCCCGCATGACACCGGCAGCGCCGCACCTTGATGTTTGCCGGCTGCTTGAAAATTCTGAAATTCAATCGATCCAGGGCGCGGAAGTTCAGCAAGCCGAACCGACTACTCAGAAGTACGGCCGACTGGAGATTGCTCAGTGTTACTACACAGCTCATTCCTCCGATGGAACAGAAAATCTTTCGGTGTACCTCCAGGTAATCCAGCGCGATCCAAAAGACGCGAGCGCTGAGGCGGTCAGGGAGTTCTGGAAAGGAAGGTTTGCAGAAAGAAAGGAAGAAGAGCGCAAAGCCGGGAGAGAAGAGAGGGACGAGCCGGCAGACCGCGAAAAAGAAGAAGAGGGAGAAGCCATCGGCGAGCCAGTAGCAGTTTCCGGGATCGGAGACGAAGCCTTCTGGTTGGCAAGCGACCGCGGAGGGGCGCTCTACGTTCTGAAGCAGGAAAGAGTGTTGCGAATCACTGTCGGCGGAGCGGACGCGAAAGCTCAGCTGGGGAAATCGAAGACTCTCGCGAAGAAGGTCCTGTCCCGGCTCGCTTGATTGATTCGGCGTCAGCACCGCTGACCTCAACAGGTTGAAATGATTGGTACGTAACCCGCGTTGAAGGAGGATCTATATATGTCGCAAGCAGTGTCAAGAACCCGCAGGACTGTGAGCATGCGGATGAAGTTTGTTTTGGCGATGTGTGTGTCCGTCGTTGTGGCTGCCATCGCCATGATCGCACATCATTCTCTGGTGCGGACCGTCGAGGCGGCTTCGCCGGGCACAAGCAGCATTACAGTGCCTTCCACTGTGGGTCAAACCGTCAGCGTCAGCTGGACCGGATCGATCCCGCCACTGACCAACGCTGCGAGCGACTGTACTGCGTTTGCCGACACGCCTGCCGTCGATCAGCACATTTCTACCATCAATGTTCCAGCAGGAGTCTACAGCACGGTTTCCGCGCAGTTCACCTTCAGGATCGACTGGACCCCGGTGGTCAATGCAAACGCCAGCGACGAAGTCCTGACGGTCGTGGGTTTCGGCTCCAGTGATGGTGGGAGTCCGAACGAGACGATTGCCAAACAGAACCTAGGCGCCGGCAACTACAAGATAGTCGCCTGCGGGTTTACAAATGCGCAACCCCAGCCCTACACGGGCACGTTGACGATTACAACGGCTGCGCCCGATCCGCCGCCGCCAGCCAACTATACGACTGGTGCCATCACCTTTGGACCGGCAACAGTAGCCGACTTTCAGCGGACCGAGGGCGAGCCGCTCCTGCACCTTGACCAGGAAGGCAGCTACTGGGAAAGCGGGCCGTGGGGATTCAGCACAACGTCTTCGTTCATGCACCGCTCGGTCGACGGTGGCGACCAATTCAACGTAGTCAGTCCGACTGCGCTCAGGCCCAACCCGCCTCCCGGCGGTGGTGACACCACCCACGCGATCGATGATCAGGGGGTCGTGTACTTCGGGGATCTCGAAGGCGCGCTGATGGAACTCGACTGTTCAGTCTCAAATGACAAGGGCAACACCTGGAAAAAGAATGCCGCTTGTGTGCCGTACACCGGTACGGACCGGCAGTGGCTCGTAATGGACAACGGTTCGAACCACACTCAGGGTGCGGCAGGTGCAGCTGACAACACAGTCTTCTATGCATTTCATGACGTAGCGTTGGGACATCTCATTTTTTCGTCACCGGGTTCAACGGGTCCGTTGGATACGAACGGTGGTCTTGTTTTCACGCCGGCATCAGGAGCGACTACGGGCACCGGTCTGTTTTATTCAGGTGGCGGCAATTGCGGTGAGATCGTCTTCGATCCGCTCAGTCGCAACCTCTACTATCCATGCCAGGCAGGGAACCATGTCGAAGTCATAGTCGGACATGTTAATCCGCTGCAGCGCACGGGAATCACTTTCACAACGAGAGTGCTCGCCGCTTCACCGGGAGGCTCTGTTAGTAATCTTTTCCCGCCGCTGTCGGTCGACAGCTCCGGCAACGTCTATGTGGTTTGGAGCGATCCCGGCAACCACAACCTCTATTATTCCTATTCAACCAACCAGGCCACGACCTGGAGTGCCGCGGTCAAGGTCAATACTGCCCCGGCAAAATCGAACGTGTTTGCGTGGGCGGAAGCCGGGGCAAACGGGAACCTGGTGGCGGTGTGGCTGGGTAACGACTCCGCAGAACTCAGTGACAACATGCCGAACTTTGGCAGTAATCCAGCTGGCGCGACAACCTTCCCGTGGTACGGCTACATGGCGCTCATCAAGAACGCAAATACAGCCAGCCCCACGTTTGAGCAAAATCGATTTACCGAGAAGCCGATGCACTATGGCCAGATCTGCAACGGCGGCATCGGCTGCACGATCTCGAGCGGTGATCGCGTGATGGCAGATTACCTGTCGGTTGATCTTGCTCCTGATGGCGCAGTTCAGATCATGTTCAACGACGTGTCGAGCCAGTATCACGGCGCACATCTTTTCCTGGCGCGCCAGCTGACCGGGCCGACAGCTATAAACACCACCTTGAGCAAACCAACTCCTGCAAGTCCGGTCTTCGATCCAACCGGAGATTCACAGGTGCCGCACTACTCGCCCGTTGGCGCCGGAGCAAACGTGCCGCAACTGGATTTTACGAGTGTGGCGGTAAATCAAACCGGACCGAACACGGTCAAGGTACGGATGACCCTCAACAATCTGACCAGTCTATTGCCGCCGGCCGGAAAGACAAACGCATTCTGGATCACGCGCTTCCAGGCGCTGTCGAGAGATGACACCAACACGGCAAACGTATATCGCGTTTTCTACGTCGGGGCAGAGTCAGTCGGGGGAGCGCCGCCGATCTTCTTCGCCGGCAGTCCGACCAGAGATGGGGCACCATCCGGATGCACTCAGACTACGCCGGGCAACTGCAAAGTCATGCAGTACCCAACCGAGATAACCAGTGTTGCTTCGCCGACAATGGTTAGCGGCTCGATCAGTGGCAATACGATCTGCATTGATCTGGCGCTGAACGCGTTCGGACCTAACCGGCCCGTTGGCAACACGCTATTTAACGTCACCGCTTTCAGCGGCGGACGCAACAACGTAGCCTCAGACATCTACACCGAGGGGGACTCGACTCGCTCGTTCGACTTCACCCTGGGCTCGATCACTACGGCGTCCTGCACGGCGCCGACAGCAGTGTGTACGCCAATCAACGTTGCACTATCTGCAAACGGCGCGATTGCGACTGCTTCCTCGACCTACACGACGAGGAACTACTCGACTTCCAGTACAATCGACGGCGAGCACAAGGGCGTCAACTGGGAGAATGGTGGTGGATGGAATGACGCGACGCGCGATGGCTGGCCCGACTGGCTCGAAGTCGGATTCAACGGCACGAAGACAATCAACGAAATCCGTGTCTACACGGTCCAGAATGACTTTAACAACCCGGTGGAGCCAACCACGACGACGCCGGCCGATATCTATGGCATTCGCGACTTCGACGTTCAGTACTGGGACGGAATGATGTGGGCTACCGTTCCAGGCGGCAGCGTCACCGGCAACGACAAAGCAATGCGTGTGTTTACCTTCCCCAATCTTGCGACAACGAAGATTCGGGTGATGGTTAACAACGGCCGGGTCTACTACAGCCGTATCACCGAAGTCGAGGCCTTTAGCTGTCAATAGTCAAAGGGATAATTTGAGATCAGGAGGGCGGCATTTTTGCCGCCTTCTCTGATCTGGTTGAACTCGGGTTCGGTAATGGTCAGCGCCGGCCGCACCTACTACCGCGAATTTTTGAGGTCCGCCGCCTTCAGCTGTCTCTCTCAGAGATCACATCCTATTTTTTTCGAGTAGCGGCTAACTCACCGATATTGTCTTATTTTTTGGTAAATAAACGGATTTAGTCTGGTTGAGCGGGAAATTCTCAAGTTTTTCTCAACCACCACATGCGAAAGTGCCCGCACTGAGAACAGATTTTCCACACTGCATATGGCCTCTCAGGAGACATATGACCTTCGGCACAGAGGAGACACACAATGAAGTCCTTTAAGGTGGTTCGAGCCACGTTGTTAACGGCTGTCGTCTTGTCAGCTTTGCTTTCGAGTTTATTTATCTCCTCTGCGCAGGACGAAATGATCAGTACGGGTTCCGCGTTAAGAGGAGTACAGCCTCCGGCAAACACTCCGAAGGAGTTTGATGTACGCGGCCCATATGGTGTACCCAAAGGGACTGCCACGTACCAGCCGACCGAGGTCCAGTTACAAGCTATACAAGCCCTGCAAGCAAAGGTCGGCGCGCCGTTGCAAATCGAATACAACGGCTTGACTGCCACACCGCGACACCTGTTCAGCCAGGGGACTTACCTGTCCACACCGAGTACCGCGGAGCCGGAACAGATCGCTCGCAACTTCGTCAGTCAATGGCGAGCCATCTTCCGCCTCAATGAAGGCGACATCAATTCACTGCGATTGAAAAGTCGCGCCACCATTCCGGACATGGGGGTGACGGTCCTGCTTTTTGAACAGACGAAAGATGGCTTACCTGTTTACAAAGGCGAGGTGCTCGTCAACGTTAACCGGGCTGGACAGATCATGAGCGTTGGCGGAGATAGCTTTCCGCAGATGACGAGTACGAACCTCTTTGTCCTGCCACCAGCTCAGGCAATCATGAGCGCGGCCACGGCCTTGGGAGTGACTGGGTTCGTACCCACACCGATGGGGACAAAGAAAGTTCTGAACACCTTCGGCAATCTCCCCTACGAATTTGTAGACGGGCAGCGCTTTGATGGAGGCGCAACCTTCACGGATGAAATAGTGGTTACCAAAGTCATCTTCCCGCTGGGTGTTGAGGGTCGGCCCGCATACAACTTTGTACTCACCACGCCACAGTTTCAAGGAATCATGTGGAATCACATCGTGGATGCTCAGACGGGCGCTGTTCTGCGCCGCAGTAGTCTGACGGCCTTTCAACAGGGTGGTGGACCAAACAACAACCGGCGCGCAACCTTTCGCCCCGACGTGCAAAATCTCGTCGAGTCCCTGAATCCCGGCATGACCGCGCAGGGGAAAGTCTTTGACACAATGCCGACCGGACTGTCCGGTAGGATGGGAGCTGGAAGGTCGCCGGCTCGCGGCACTGCTCCCACCTTTGCCTCAGAGTTGCAAACGGTGCGCAACAGCGGCCGCGGCTTTAAGCTCAGCTTAGTTTCAGCGCGCAATCAGGGACCATATGCGGCTGCAGGTACCAGCCTGTTTCCGATCGGATGCCCTCTCGGCTGTCTTTACAATACGAATTTCGGCCAGGTGACGCGCGGCTTGCCGGACGCAGCTAATCCTACGGCTCAATCACCCTTCGGTTGGTTTTATTTACCCACCGGAAATGGCGGGAGTGAAATTACTGTCGCCGATGCGAACCGTACGACGACTCGCGACTTCGGTTACAACATCCATGCTTCGGCAAAGACACGCAATGCAGTCAACCCCGGCAACTCGCCAACGGGCGACGGCAGTCAGCCTTACTCCGCTGACGTGACTTCTATTCCGACTGTCACGCTCGCTGACGGACGAACCCTTTCCTCGGTGATCCAGTCGCGCTACACCGAAGGCAACAACGTGCTGAGCGCTGACGATCAACAGAACGACAACGAAACGACGCATGGCATTAAAGGCTATGCTCTGCTGCGCCAGTTCAGCGCCGGCTACTTTGATTTTACCAACAGCTACGAATACGGCGGTGTCGACGGCATCAATCCCACGTCCGCTCCCGACGTGTTTCCGGGCACGGTGTCGCTCTTCTATTACAACAATGTGCTGCATGACTATCTCTACAGCATTGGTTTCACTGAAAGTCTCTGGAACTTCCAGCAGGACAATTTCGGCAAAGGCGGCGGCGGTAATGACGCAGTCAGCGCGCAGGTGCAGGACGGGTCGGGAACAAACAACGCCAATTTCGGCACGCCTAATGATGGTAGTTCCCCGCGGATGCAGATGTTTATCTTCACCGAGCCCACCTTCCGGCGCGCGGATGGCGATTTCGATTTCGACATCGTAGCGCATGAGCTTTACCACGGCGTTTCCAATCGCTCAGTCGGCAAGGGCACTACGGATTGTTTGGGCGTGGCCCTGGTCGGAGAAGCCGGCGGCATGGGTGAAGGATGGTCCGACTACGCCGCTTCTTCAATGGTTGACGACGATGCAGAGGGTGAATACGCCACGGGCGAATACGATGTCGGCATTCGCCGTTTGCCAGTGACAAATTATCGCTGGTCGTATGGCGCTCTCAACGGCAGCACTCTCAACCGGCGAGACAACCGGACAACGAGTCCGCAAGCGCCCGACACACGGGCCGGTGCAACACCCTTCGAAGTACACGATGTGGGCGAGGTCTGGAGCGCGGTCCTCTGGGACATGCGCGAACTCCTCATTGTGAAGCAGAACAACTCTGCTGTCTTCTTCGACGGCACCCGCCGGATGGGCAGTGGTAGTACGTTTTATGTTGGCACGCGTCCAGTGCAATCGGTTGACGCCATACACCCAATCGAGTACCGCGCTTCATTCAACACGAGCACGGGCGCTACTCCGACCATTACCGCATCACAGCACATCGTTCGTCCCGGACTAATCGGCGTGGAAAATCAAAGCTTCCCGCTGCGCAACGGACCGCTGGCGACTGCTGTCAGCCAGGGAGCTCGCCTGTCAGATACGATCGTCCTGCGAGGGATGCAGCTGGCGCCGTGCAATCCGTCCTTCGTCAACATGCGCGACTCGATGCTGATGGCCGACAGTGAACTAACCGGAGGCGAGAACCGCTCACTTATTTGGCGCGCCTTTGCCAGCCATGGCGTTGGCGTACTGGCGACTTCTTCTTCATCCGGCGACCCCGGCTCGCAGAGCGCGCCGGTTATCGTCGAAGACTTCAGCGTCCCGGCGGGTGTCACAACCTGCGAAACCTCCGGGCCGCTCGCAGCTCCGGCATTCAGTCTTTCAACGCCTTCCAACAACATGGTGCGGGTAACCATCCCCGCCGTCACTGGTGCTGCCACCAAGATTATCTCGCGCGCCAGCAGCGCTGGTGGTCCATTCGTCAAGATCGCGGAAATTCCAAATGCCACGACGACGTATGACGATACGGGCCTTTCAGGAGGTCAGACTCTTTATTACCAGGTACGCGCGGCTCGAAATGCCGAGTGCGTCTCTCCGGCAAACACCAGCAACATCACCGTGACCGGTCCCGCGACCATACCGGCCCCGGTATTCGCCGGAGCGAGTCAGGTTGCGGATCTGGTGGACGGTTCACGACTGCTTATCAGCTGGTTGCCGGCAGCATCGCTCAACCCAGGTGCGAATATCGTTTACGATATCTTCCGCGTAACTGAAGCGGCGCACGGCAATGGCACTCAGGACACGACCTTTACACCATCGGCTGGGAATCGCATTACACCGCCCAGCGGCGTTACCGGCACATCATACGTCGACGCCGGACTGAGACTCGCGCAGCCTTACTACTATATCGTGCAGGCCCGCGACACTAATGGTGGCGGTTTGGACACGAATGGGGTTGGCAACCGTGTGACGCGCTTTAACGCGCCCACAATTTTGCAAGTGAGCGGTTCGCCGGTCTTTGCATTGGAAACTTTTGAAACCGCCGCGGCCAGCGCAAGGTTCACTGCGCCGCTGACAGAATCAACTACAAATCCAAACCAGGATTCACAAACCTTCCAACGCATCACTGTGGCTAATCTTGGCGGACCTACGACAGGCAAGATGTACGCTCCGGACTTCAGTCCTGGAGACGAGAATGGGTTGCCTGATCCCGCCGGCACAAAGCATGGAGGGCAAAGCGATTTCTCAGTTATCGTGGGGGGACCAGGCGGTCTTATGCTCACGTCGACTTCGATTATGGCCTTCGACAACGCTATTAACGCCGAAGACCGATTCGACGGCGGAGTGATTGAGATTGCCGTCGGTACGCCTTCTTTCAACTCTACCCCGTTTCCCGACAACGCTACGACCTGGGACGCGGGTGACTACATCATCGAGGGAGGCTACAACAGCAAGCTCGACGGTTCGTTGCCGGCCTGTCCGCCCGATCCAGCACCGTGCAAAGGCTCGGGGCTGCAGGGAAGACGAGCCTATGCCGGGATCAAACCACAGCATCACGTGCGTATCGCCCTTGCGAACTTCGCGCCGGGTGCGATTCACAATCCGAGCGGCCTGCCGGTATTCATCCGGTTCCGCATGACCTCGGATGTGGCAACGGCCAACGGCGTTGATGCCGGGTGGTTTATTGACAACCTGGTCATCAACAACCTTTCCTGCTTCGTTAACGTGGCAGCAGCAGGCACCGGCGCTACTGCCAACGCATCTTCAACTTATTCAAGTCGCAACTATTCACCTGGGGGCGCAATCGACGGCGATCGCAAGGGCCAGGATTGGGAGAATGGTGGCGGCTGGAATGACAGTACTCGTGGAGTCTGGCCGGACGATTGGACCGTGAACTTCAACGGTGCTCAGTCAATCAGCGAGATACGGGTCTTCACATTGCAGAACGACTTCCGTAATCCAGTTGAGCCGACGTCAGAAACACCTGCCGACCTTTACGGAATCAGTGACTTCGAAGTGCAGACCTGTAACGGCGCTACGTGTACGACGATTCCGGTGATTGGCACGGTTACCGGCAACGACAAGGCGATGAGGGTGTTCGTGCTATCGACGCCAGTCACGGCGACGGCAGTACGCATCAAGGTCAACAACGGGCGAGTGTATTTCTCGCGACTCGTTGAGGTGGAAGCTTATGGCTGTGCGCCGTAACTCGAGGGAACAGGACCACTTTTCCCAACACCAACCGGCGATCTGCTCGCCGGTTGGTGTGGTCATTTGGTAAGGCGACTTTCCGAGATAAAGCCAGCCTCTTCATCAGCAGACGTTTGGAGTATATTGCCGTGACGAGCGCGTTACCCATTAATCAGTTACCTACCGATTCCTATCGGACCGGTAACGCGCGTCCATCCAACTTCCATAAGGTTGAGCGGTTGTCAGATTTCTACATCAATGACGGCACCACATTGAACGGCCTACGAGGAAATGAAAATGCCCTGGAGCTCACTGCCTCAGATACAAAGAACGTGAGCCGCCAAATCGCCGGCTTTCTCAGCATCGTTATCTTCTTCGCCCTGCTCGTGTTGCTGGTGCTGGTGGCGATTCCCTACGGTACTGTCAATCCGGAGTGGGAGGCGGTTTTTGAGTGCGCAGTATTTGCCCTGACTGCGCTGTGGATCGTTGAAGGTTTGCTCGGCGGAGCTTGGAACGTCAAGGGATGGCCGCTGCTCTTGCCTTTGGTTGCCGTCATCGTTTTCGCGTTCGTTCAAACCCTTCCCTGGTGGGGAGCCGGCGCAACCGCCGGCATTTCATGGCGGCGCACCCTGAGCGTCGATCCCTACGAAACCCGGCTCTTCGTTTTTAAGCTGTCGGCCCTGACCCTGGTCCTGGCACTCTTGCTGCGTCATACGTCCACCCGGCTTCGTTTGCGTGCGCTTATCGTTGTTGTGATCGGCATTGGGGTAGGAAGTGCGGTCTTCGGAATTTTACGGCAAACATTGCAACGGGACGCGCCAACATTTGCCTGGATTAATTTGGCCAACACCGCGGGCTACGCACAATTCGTCAATCGCAATCACTTCGCCCTTTTGGCAGAGATGTCGCTAGGGCTGGCGTTGGGCATGCTGGCTGCCAAGGGCGTGCGCCGTGAACGCGTATTGTTTTACATGGCGGCAGCGTTCGCCCTGTGGACAACGATTGTGCTGTCAAACTCGCGTGGCGGCATCTTTAGTATGCTGGGCCAAATGATATTTGTGGCTCTCGTGTTCGTAATCATCCCGCGCAGCCAGCGAGATGGGACACGTGAGCAAGACGACTTAGGTTGGGCTACGCGAATCGGTAAGTCGCCGGTAGTGCGCTTTGCCTTGGTTGCTTGTCTGTTAGGCGTGGTAGCTGTCGGCGTCGTGTTGGTAGGAGGCGAGTCAGTTGCGACACGTCTGGGTAGTGTCACGGGTGAAATTGAAGTGCCGGCTTCAGCCCCGCGCACCGGCGAGCAACGCCTGCAAATTTGGGATGCGACAATTAAATTAATCAAGGATCACCCGATAGTTGGATCAGGATTTTCCGCCTTCAGCACGGCCATTTCCAAACACCACGATGCCTCCGGCGAGGTAGCGCCGCAGGAGGCACATAACGATTACCTGGAATTAGTGGCGAGTGGCGGCCTGATAGGACTACTGCTCGCGGCGATGTTTGTCATCGCACTCATCAAGGGCGTGCGGAAACAAATACATTCCACAAACTATTTTCGCCGCGCTGCATGTCTGGGAGCAGTCGCGGGACTCATCGGGGTGGCCATCCATAGCCTCTTTGATTTTGGCCTCCACATCACAGTTAACGCTGCGATCATGGAAGCGCTGGTGGCAATCGCAATCGTAGACGTCAAGTGGAAAAAGCTGGAGGGCAGGCCAGAAACCGAGGAAGAACCAGAAGTGATCGCTTAGGAGTCTGAAACTGCTCACTGGAAGTAAAGAAGGAGACAGAAATGATAAAAGCTTTCTTAACGACGATGAAGCGCAAGTGGTACAGGGTGGCCGGGTCCCTCGCCGTCTTGCTGATGTTCTATGTTCCGATCACCCGGGCGGTGTTAGCGGGGAGTAGAACCGCAGCGAATGCCGCTGCGCCCGCTTCCGGTGTCAGAACGAGCAAGGCGACCAGAGCTGGCGCGAGCGGAACCGGGCCGACGACGCCTCGTAATCCGAGCCCCAGGATGGGAACTGGAAAGGGGACAGGGCATTCCGCGGCAACTCGTTCCGGTGGATCAGGGCATCACACCGGTCATAAGTCAGGACAACACAACAAGCCGGCAGCGATGTAAGTTAGCGGGTGGTTCCACTTCGACAGACTTGCATGAACATCCACTAGGGCATCGCTTCTCGCGGATCTTCACAGCAAAAATGATCTGACATGCTGAACGAAGATATTCTATCTCGGCTCCGCTCGGGCCATAATTCCTCTGAAAGCTGGCGAGTGAAGCCAGCGGCCGATGATCCAATTCAGCCCTGGAGGAATAAGTTGCGCGTTCTGGACCGCCTGAAGGGAAAAATCAAGCGCCTTTCAACTCTCCTGACGAGTGAAGAATTGAAGAGTGTGATGGCTCTGACTGTCCTTGAGCCTCCCGCAGGCGCCAGGTATAGAGTTGGCGATACTATTCATACGTCAGGCGTTGGCAGTGTGCTCGGAAAGTTCAAGGTCTACGGCATCAAAGCTGGAGGATATGGTTTCGCCTACATTGTCCTGCACGAGGAAACCCTGACTCCTTACTGTCTCAAGTCAATTCGTCACCAGTATGACGATGATGCAGAAAGGGTAGAGCTATTCAAACGAGAGGCGGAGGCGTGGATAAGGTTAGGAAAGCATCCGAATCTGATCTATGCGCATACGGTGTTGGAAATAGGTGGCCGCCCCCACATCCTTTTTGAATATGCCGCCGGCTCAGATCTGTGGCGCCAAATCAAAAACGGTCCGCTGCCGATCAGGACCGCCCTTAAATATGCCATTCAGTTCTGTCGCGGCATGGTCTATGCTCAGAGTGAGTTTCCAGGCTTCGTACACGGTGATGTCAAACCCAACAACTGTCTCCTCTCACACGATGGAACGCTAAAGATAAGTGATTTCGGCGAAGCAGATGTTTCGCGAGAGCCCGCAGACTCGTCCAAGGTTCCGGCGCTGGAGGACTCTCAGCATCCGAGCGATCAAATCCTCGACGCTCCCATACGTCACTGGCGCGTAGGCACGCCCCCTTACATGGCTCCCGAGCAATTTGATCAACTGAACAAGATAGATGTTCGCACGGATGTTTATGCATTTGGAATCATGCTGTTTGAGATGCTTACCGGCAGCCGTCCGTTTAAGGGCAACAGACATCACGAGTGCTTCGAAGAGCACAAAACAATAATTCCGCCCGACCCGGTATCAATCAACGCCGAGATACCCCTGAAGCTGGCCGCGCTGATATTGAGGTGCCTGGCAAAGTCGCCGGCCGAGCGTCCTGCCAACTTCCGCGTTCTGGAACGTGAACTGTCTTCTCTCCTATCGGATGGTTACCAGGAGGTGGTTCCAGCGGCAGCCTGCGGCGAGCAGACCACCGAAGATTTGATCGACCGTGGCATCTCCCTCATCACGCTGGACCACTATGACGAGGCTCTCGCGTGTTTCGATAACCTGCTAACCAGCAGTCCGCAGAGCGCTCGCTTGTGGAGTCACAAAGGAGATGTCTTCTCGGGCTTGCATCGCTATGAGGCGGCCCTGGATTGTTATGACCGGGCGCTGAAACTTGATCCGAGATCCGCCTCAGCCTGGGCCAGCAAGGGGACCACACTGAACACTGTGGAACGCTACCGGGAAGCTTTGACTTGCTTTGACCAGGCCTTGCGATTGGATGCGCGGCTCGCCTTTGTCTGGAGTAATAAGGGGCAGGTGTTGAGTCTTCTGGGAGATCTACCGGAATCTCTGAAATGCTTACAGCGAGCGGCGGCTATTGATTCACAGCATTTCCAAACTCACCTGCAATTGGGAATCGTGCTCAGCAAGCTCGGCAGAGAAACGGAAGCAATTTCTGCATACGTTCAGGCAATCACCCTGAATTCACAAGAAGCCGAAGCGCATTACGAATTAGCCAATGCATACTCGCGCGCCGCCTGGCTGCGGGAAGCAATCGAATCATACGATCAGACTCTTCGGATCGAGCGCGACCATGGAGAAGCGCGCTCCCGGATGGCTGAAGCATGCCGTCACTTCTATTCAACGAGCAGCCAGTTTGTGAGCGAGGCTTATGCGGATGAGCTCATAGATTTCCTGTTGGGTGATCAAAATGATCCGGATCTTGTCGTGACTGATGCCGTTGACTTCCTGCAGTTGAGTGACTTCGACCCTGAAGTGTTTTATTTATGCGCCAACAGGATTTACGACGCCGTCGAGAGCGCCAGCCAGAAGCAGTGGACCATGCTGACAAATGCGCTGAGTAAAATCCGTAAGAACACTGACCCGGACAGACATGATAAGCGGTACTTTTACAAGTTTGGCAAGGTCTACTATGGCCTCGACAATTACGATGATTGCATAGAGATTTTTCAACAATCTCTGCTCATGTTCGGGCCTGATAAAAAGGCGTATTACTACATCGCCGCCTGTCATGAAATGAAAGCAGACCTCGAACCGGCTCTGGATTTCTATCGCCAGGCCCTCGCCCTCGACCCGCACGCCTTCCTGACGCAAAGCGGGATCAAGCGGGTGAAGAATCAACTCGCATCGCTGGCTGCGCCGCAAGTTGACGCCGTGATGCAACCACAAAACGAACTGCCGCTAAGGGCTGAACAGCTATGACGTCTCATGCGATTTTGCATTCACGCTCGACTCGTTTCGTTATAGCGGCCGTTGGGTTGCTGGCGTGCTTTTGGGGAATGTGGACCAGCGGGCGAGCGGGATTCTCGCGCGAGGAAGCCAGTCATGCGAGAAATAGTCGCTCGCTGAATGATGCTCAGGAGGCTGTTCGTCTCGGGCCCGGCGATCCAAAAGCATTTGAGGTTCGAGCCGAAGTGAAGGCAAGGAAAAATGGCCTCACCGAATCTCTGGATGATTTGAAGATTGCGGTCAGCCTGCGTCCACAGGATTATCTGTTGTGGCTAAAGCTTGGATATGCACGCGAGCGTTTGAAAGATCTTGAGGGAGCGCTGGCCGCGTATCAGGAGGCGGCGCGGCTCGCGCCGTATTATGGACAACCTAATTGGTATGTCGGGAACATGCTGCTCGCTCTCGAGCGAAGGGACGAGGCTTTCGTTGAACTTACGCGCGCCGCCACCAGCAATCCCGACTTGTATGGCCAACTGTTTACTTTGGCCTGGAAGTCATTCAAAGGCGACGCGGCTGCCGTTTCACGCGCTGTCCAGCCACAAACTCCTACTCAGCGGTTATGGTTTGCGAGGTATTTCGTCGAAAACGGAAATGCAACTGCGGCCATTGAAAATTTTCGCCTCGCGAGTAATGGACCACCGAGCTATCGTCGCCAGTTGTTATCCGCCCTCCTTGCCGCTAAAAACTTCGCCGAGGCATATGAAGTGTGGGCAGCCGAGCGAAATAGTGGTGGAGTTACGAGCGGCAACGCTGTTGCGAAAATTACTGACGCCGGCTTCGAAGGGGACATTAGACTAGGTATCCCGGGTTTCGGCTGGCAAGTGGCAAGAGATTTTCAGCACGCGCGAATTGCGCTGGACACGGTTGAACCTCACTCGGGCAGCCAAAGTCTCCGTTTCGACTGGAGCGGAAATCCTGATCCGTCGATCCCGGTCGTCTCGCAACTGGTGCTGGTGAGTCCGGCGACCAGCTATCGCTTGAGTTTTTCCGCGCGTACTCGGGAGTTGTTGACAGTGGGATTGCCGTTCGTAGCTGTCGTTGATGCCAATGATGACAAGCAAACCGTGCTGGGCCAGTCACACGCACTTGAGGCTGGGACAAACGGCTGGCAGTTTTACAAAACGGAATTCACCACTGGTGCAAACACGCGCGCTGTCTTTATTAATCTGCGTCGCGAACGCTGCGACATCCCACAGTGCGCGATTCTGGGAAATCTCTGGCTTGATGATTTTGTTTTAGAGCCATTCTAGCCGGATTGGAAGCTACGGTGGTTTCCGCAGTGAACCAGCGTCAGCCTAAAAGGCCGCTCGCAATTCCAGTGACGTACGCATACCAGACTCCAAACACGATACTCAGTCCGCCTGCCGCTAGTTGCAAGCTATGCTGAAATCCGCCGAGCCGGCGAGAGCTAAACGCTAATGGCAGACCCATTAGTCCCGACATCAACAACATCCCGACAATCGAACCGAGACCGAAGACCGCTAGATACAACAGACCAAGTACCGCCGAATTAATCTGCGTTAGTACCAGCAGAGTGAGGGCCGCCGATCCGGCCAAGCCATGCATGGCTCCTACAATCGCCGGCTTGAGTCCAATTTGTCGAATCTCATGCGAGTGTCTGACCGGCGCGGCCAGCTCTTGAGCGGCATCGTGAAAGTGTGCGTGCGAATGTAGTTTGACGCCATGATCGTGCTGGTGAATGTGAAGGCTCGATTTCCTGAGCAGCGCGCGTCGCACCGCGATGATTCCCAAGGTAATGATCATCAATGAGACTCCGAACTCGAGCCAGCCCGCGACGGAATCAGGAATTGAAATTCGCAAAACCAGGACTAGGATTCCAACGACTACCAGCGAGACAGTATGCCCCGCTCCCCAAAGTCCGCCCACCAAAGCTGCCCGCAGTACTTTCTTTTGTTCGCTGACAATCGCCGAAACAGCCACGATATGGTCCACTTCGGTAGCGTGCTTCAAGCCAAAGACGAGGCCGAGACCGAGCATTCCGAGCGAACCGAAGCGCTGCAGCGAAGCTCCATCCAGACCCAGCGTGCGAAATTCATGAGCAACCCGCACGACCCGTGTAAAGAAATGAAAACTATTTGAATCGAGGGTCGAATAGCAGATCGCCAGTCCTGCTGTCGTGACAACCAGAGCGCTGAACACCGGCAGCACCCGGGCCAATCGAGTGAAGCCGCCTGTAGACTTCAGCAGACGACCGGCATAAACAAATGCCAGTCCAATACCAGTCAAGACGCCGGCGAGACCTGCGCTGAACGCTACTACCAGGAGCAAACCATAGCCGACGCGATGCAGCGAGATGGCGGCGAGTAAAACTACCAGGGCTGAAGGGCAGGGAAGTATCCCTCCCGAAATACCCAACGCCAAAAGCGTGCGCCACGTGATTGCTGAGCCATCAGCTCCAGGTGGCAAATGAGAGTGAGTCTGCCCTCCGTGAGAATGCGGTAAAGCTGGGTCACCAGCGTGATCGTGAGCGCCTGAATCAACTCCATCGTGCGAGTGAGTATCGCCGGCATGCCTATGCAAGCCGGACGTTTGCTGTAGAATTCCTCGCACTCTACGAAACAATAGCGTGCCGCCGATAGTCACCACGATGGCGCCAGATAGGAAACTCAGAATCGGAAACAGTCGCTCGGGCACTATGTATTCCGAGGCCATCAATGTTGCGACTCCGAGCGCAAAGACGCCCGCGGTATGCGTGATCGTAACCGTCAACCCCAGAAAAGCGGCATGTCGCGCCGTTCCTCTCGAGCCAACCAAATATGCGCCCACTACCGTCTTGCCGTGACCCGGCGAGAGTGCGTGCAGACCTCCCAACAGAAGCGCTATCAGCAGACCGAAGAGCGCAACGCCTATGGTCAGATTGGGGACCGCAATAAGTTCTGCCAACCGGTCGCGGCCTGCGGCCACAACGGCGCGCCCGTCACGATTCAACAACGGACGGGCTCCGGCAGGTGCCGAGCCGCGACTGAATGAAAAGTCAGCTCCTTGCTCGTCCAGCGGGGCAGTCAGCATGTCACCCGGATAAGCTTTCAATTCCTGGCTCACGCTATTGCCATAAGCCGAACTGTCAAAGATTGTCATGCCTGCGGTCGGCTGAACCATGATCTCGCGCCAGCCAATGCGGTCTGAAAAGTTTTGATCGTCAAAATGCAGTCGCCGCGCTGCCATGCCGATGTTGGTCAGGTTAGCCGCGATGAGATCGCTTTCGATCCTCAGCGTCGGAAGACCAGCCGCTCCCGTGGCGATTGTCGCCCGGACCCCTGCAAGCTGAAGTGGCAAACGAGTGCCATCTACGTAGAGATTCAACCCCTCGCTATAGGTCGCAATCAGTCGCTGCGCATATTCATCCAGTGCCGATTGACTCGGCAGTCCGGCGCCGCTACCCGTGATCTTCTGTAGTTCCTGGAAGGTCGGGATCTCTGCCATGTCGATCACATAATGCAGGGTGACCTGATTATCACCGACGCCTATGCGCGTGAAGTGATTGATGGTGAAGTTACCAAGCGGATGTGCGCCGATGCTGCCCACTGACACAAGCATCAGGCAAATCGATGCTAACAATATCTTCGCGAGACCAATCGGATGTTTAGCGGGGATCTTCATGTTGCTGTTATTTACCTGCGCGAGCCTGTGTCGACAGCGCCACTGACACATCAGATTCGGCCTTTCCACGTTTGAGAGCCGCGAGAGTTTGCTTCGCGAGATCCACCTGCAACACGCCAAAACCTGGATTGGTCCCAAGGGCTGACTTCAAGTATTGATTAGCCTTCGTCCGATCATCCAGTGCGTGATAAATCATGCCGGCGTGGAAAAATAGTCGCGCGTCGCGAGTGCCCAGTCTAAGCGCTTTCGTCATCTCCGTTTTGGCTTCTGCAAACCGACCGTTTTTGTATAAACACCAGGCGAGCGTGTCGCTGGTATAAATGTCCTGTCGCTGAGTGTTCTCGTGCTGTGCGATCTCGAGAGCCTGGGCGAGATTCTGATCGTGGTCGGCCCAAAACAGGGCAAGTTGCCGGGTAAAAGTCGACGCGCCAGCTCCGCCGCGTTCGACAAATTCAACCAGCTCGTACTGGCGTTTGGCATCCTGGTCGCGACCAGCCTTCGTGTAGAGGTCACCCAGCGAGCTCGCAACGTCGGGTAGGGGAACCCGAGTCTCAGCCTGCTCGAAAAGCTCAATGGCTTTCTCGCTGTCTCCTGAAGCAAAGCGGGCTCGCGCTTTTGCTGCGAGAGCCAGCGGATAATTTGGAAATATCAGAAGGGCTTTGTCATATTGCTGTTCCGCTTCGGAGCGGCGTCCGGCATTCATCAGTTCGTCACCCAGATGGACGCGCACCCAGGCCCTGCCCTCGGGATCGTTTGGATTGGCTGCTTTGACAGCTACCGTCATAGCTTTGATTGCACCTTCAACGTCGCCATGGAGTGAACGAAGATAAGATATGCGAGCGTAGGCTGAGCTGTCGGGACGCAGGTCAACCATTTTCTGCGCCGCCTCAATGGCCTCGGGATAGTGACCGAGCTCCACTTGTGCATCCGTTATCGCGCCGTACAAATCGTGATCGTCCTGCCGGGCACTGAGCGCTTGCTGGGCGCTCTCCAGCGCTTCGCTGAAACGGTGATAGGTTAAGAGCAGCTTGATCCGCAGCTTGGTCGCGTCATAATTTTGCGGCTCGAGTTCCAATGCGCGATTGATAGCCGCTTCGGCCCGGCCGTTAAAACCGAAGTCGCTTGTCTCCCTCGCCTTCTGCAAATACGCTGAAGCCAACGCGTTATATGGTTCGACCTGCTCCGGTGAACGCTTGATGGTTTGCTCTGCTTTTTGAATTCGTAGGTCAGCAGGACTGCCACCGGTGGCACTGCCGGAAATATTTGGAGCGGGGACGATTGGTGAGGTCTTCGATTTCACCACTCGCCAGCCGGCAAAGCTGATCGCGAGGGCGACTGCGATGCATGTCGAGATGATTAGGAGGTTAGCTTTGCGCATGTTGTTCTAGCCTGAGCTGCTGAAATTGAGAACGGAGAGGACGCGACCGCCCTCTCCGTCCGGGTTGGGTCGGTTATGGCAATGGCGGCAGCGCATTCATCGTATGGTGCTGATGCGGCGAGCCTGACGTGCTGTTACCGGAGTGTGGCGTCCCCAGATAGGGAAAGCGATCCAGATAGGGCAGGTCGTTGTTTGAGACTCCGTCGGCGAGAATATTATTCGGCGAGACGTTGGTGGCTGGTGTAAATGGAGTACCACCCGCTACGGCTCGTAGTGCGATGTCGACTACATCGTCAAATACCCTTCGTCCATTGGGAAATCCCGCGACGTCGCCACCGAGCAAGCCCAGCCGGCTGGGATTACTGGTGTTAGGCGAAATGGCCACGTTCAGACGCATCATTTCGTGCGGCTTTCCGTCGGAAAGGAAGGTCGTGTAGTTAGGTCCTGTCACCGAGTTAACCGGAATGCCTGTGGCAAATATGTACACGAGGTCATTGCGCGGCGCGGCCGGCACGGCGATGCCAAACACCGCATGTAGCAACTGAGCAAGCTGAGGATCCGCAACGTAAGAAGCGAATTGTGAATCGCCAGCCGGCGAAGAGGCGTTGAAGGTATCCTTTAATTTCAAAGGAATGATTACTTCGTTGACGAGCGGTTCTCCGAGACGTGAAACCTGGCGGAAAGATCCTTCGTTTCGTTCGTCATCGTCGTTATCGCGCCGTCCCACACCCGGGCGGATCACGCGGGTGGTACGACGACTCGCAGTTGCCCAGACGCCCACTACCGCGTCTGCGGCTGTCGGGCTTGCAGGAACCTGCGCGCTGCGCGTCAGAGCCTGAATAGGCACTTCAATCGCGATAGTGTTCACATTGAATCCGGCCGTCGAGTCGCTGCCACCGGTTGGCGATGTGGGTGCAGTTAACTTCAGAGTGTCAAAAATGCCCCCAACATCAATATAGAAACCTTCGTCTCGCTGACCGGCGAAGACACGCCCACCGTCGGGCAAGTTGAAGACTGCCGGCTGGCCCAGAACTGCTTCGTAGTTGGGAGTCGTTCGCTCGCCAATATTGTTGGGCGGAGTCAGGAGACCGCTCGCGATCACGCGACCATTCTTACCAGTGTTTTTATCTACGCGTGTGACCGTGTAGGTCTGTGGCTCGTTATAGTCAATATCCGTTAGCGAAGTTATCAACGGTTCGATACCGCCCGTGCCCGCCAGTGCCTGGTTCGGCGAAGCCATACCAAGAACGATATCGGGATTCACATATCTCGTTTTGAAACGAAATTGATAGGTGACATCGGCCTGGCCGTCGCCTGTGTTGTCAACCTTGATCTCGTACAGCACGGTATCGTCAAACTTGTAGAAGTGCGGACCGCCTGAGGGCTCCTCGAAGGGAATCCAGTTCGCGATCAAAGTCACGAAACCGGCGCGACCGGATTCCGTGCTTCTAAAAGCATAGGTGTCGGTGTTGTCGGCGAGTGGATCGGCTGTGATTAATGGCGCCTCGCGATGGCTTGACGCCTGAGTGTGTCTGGTGACCGGGCTGAAAATCAGCAACCCTGCGAGGGTGCTGAGCGCCAGGCCTCCAAAAAGTTTAGTCTTGAGCGAATGTCGCATTTATCTCTCCTTAATGATCTGTCTAAAAGTCTCGGTGTTCAGGAAATGATCTCTTAATCGCCGGACGTTCAGCCGCCAGCTTCGTACTGGCGGCTGAGAATCCGCGTGCTTGTCAGGGCCCGTAGGTCGCGCAATCCTGGTTCGTTCTTGTGACCGTTGGACCGAATCTCAACTGGTACTCAGCCGAGGTGATGAAGGCGCAAACCATGCCTCGAGGATTGTTGTTGGCGTTTAGAGTGTTAAGCCAGAATTGGAATCCAGCTTCGTCGGGATCGCGACGCAGATAGCCAAAGTACTCGGCGAGGACAAAGGCCCGATTGAACTCTGCAGTCGTGAATGCTGCATCGTCGATAACGTTTCGCACGACCAGCGCTCGTCCGCCACTATTGAAGGCAGCAGTGAGCTGATCGCGACGGCTTGAAAGATCGACTCCGGATGCGTCACGCACTGATTTAATCAGCGCGGTGACAAAGTCCGGCCCGCTTAGTCCTACCGGATAGCGTCCCACGAACTCTGGACGCTGCACGAAATCCTGGACCAGTGCCTGCTTGCCGGCTTCGAGGCCGGACCCTGCCCGCAGCGAATTGCGGTCAGCGCTGAACTCGGCAAAGGTGGGCCGTCTCGCGTAGGGACCGCGGTAAAGCTTGACGACGAAGAAGCCTGTTTGCTGGAATTCCTGCTCGATAAAGAAAGCGGCTGAGACGTCAATTCTGCGATTGTGAATACAACGAGCGTCATTGCCGCAACTGGTGATCTGTCCGGTCCAATAAGCGAGTCCTGCTTGATCCGGTTCGCGATTGAGAAAATCCAAATACTGTTGGCGAACGAAGAGACCGGGATCGTCGATGGGATTGTTGAATTGCGATCCGCCTCTGAGCGGTTGCCAGTCAGGAAAGATTTCGTCAGCGGCATCCCCGGTGATGTTTCGCTGGGTCGAGCCGTCCAGAGTGGTAATTACGATGTCGTTGCGATCAAGAACGCTTCCGACTAATTCGCCATCCATGTAAGCCAGGCGCGATCCATCCGGTGACCAGGCCGGATAGCTCTCTTCTTCTGAGCCCCTCGTGATCCTTCTCTGGCTGCTACCGTCAGCGTTCATTAAGAAGATGTCAAAGGTTCCGAAGCGGTCACTGGCGAAAGCGATCAGGCGGCCATTAGGTGACCAGGCCGGGAATTCGTCGTTGAACGCATTGTTAGTCAGGTTGATCGGATTACTGCCGTCTGCATTAACAATATAGATTTCTGCATTGCCGCTGCGGTCAGTATCAAATGCAATTCGGGTTGAGTCTGGCGACCAACTTGGAAAAGCGTCGTCAGAAGCACTGTTGGTTATATTGACCTGGCGCGATCCATCCGCATTCATCGTATAGATTTCGAAGTCACCATCGCGGTCGCTGGAAAAAGCAATCTGCGACCCATTCGGTGACCACGCAGGATCAAACTCATTACCTGCAGTATTCGTCAGGCGAGTTTGCTGCGAGCCGTCGGCGTTCATGGAATAGATTTCAAAGTTCCCGTCACGATTGCTGATAAACGCCAACCTGGAACCGTCAGGTGACCAGGTGGGATCTACATCGTCTGCAGTATCCGTCGTCAATTGCAGGCGGCCGGTGCCATCTGCGTTTGTCACATAGATGTCGTAATTCCCACCGGCATCGCTGGCGAATGCCAATTTGCCGGGAACTCCGGGACTTGATGTGTCTTGTTGTTGGCCTGTGTTTGAAAGCACGGACTTCGGTGCTGCCAGAACTGTTGGGGCCATGATAGTGATGAGCAGCAAGGCGCTCATGGTAATTAACGTAAAAGTTTTTGGACCACACACTTGGGTCAGTCGGATCATTTGTTCATCCTCTTTTTCTGGCGGCGAATTGTAGTGGGGTATAGCTCGGCTGCGGTTACCCACCTTGTTCGATCAATATCCCTCATGACCTTTCAGAGTTTGTTTCTGAGTGGTCAATTTTTCGGCTGTCTGTTGCCAAGCTTGATAGAGTTACGTGCCGGCGTGAGGAATCGGATTCAACGGACGAGATTTATTTCTTCCAAAGTGTAGATATTCCTCTGCAAAGTGTCACAAAGGAGTGTCAGCGGTAGGAGATCATCGGATTGAATTTCAAGTTCCGTCTACTTTAATTAGATAGAGCACAAGGTAGAAATTGAGGCTCAATTCGGCTGCAGTCGAGGGTCGATGGGGAAGCTGAGTGTCGAAATATTTCTCTGGCTAAATATCCGATGTGCCGGCACCTGCGAGTCGGATGTGGGTTGGGAGGCCTGCTTTTTGCTGCTTTTTTCCTAATTAAACCTCAACAAAAAAATTATTTGACAATCTCGCGTAGATCCCGTATTAAATGCCGCTACCAAGGCTCCGAAGTTGATGCATGCAAGGCCTTATCCTTGACACATTCCAGCCTTGAAAACCGCCGGCACCTACGCTGAGTTTTCCGGTTGACCACCAACTACCGGCGATAACGATACGTGGACCTCATTATCCAGTCCACGAGAAGTCCACTGCGTCTGAGCTTGATCTGACTTCAGTTGACTTACTTAAATAAGGAGCCTCAAATAAATGACGAAGTGTCTCAAGTTTTTAGTATTAGTTTCATTTACCTTTGCGGTTTGCACGATCGCACAGGCCCAGGCCACGAGGACCTGGGTTTCGGGCGTTGGTGATGACGTGAATCCCTGCAGCCGCACTGCTCCCTGCAAGACCTTTGCGGGGGCCATCTCGAAGACGGCCATCAACGGTGAGATCGATTGTCTGGATCCAGGTGGCTTTGGCGCCGTGACCATCACAAAGTCAATCACAATTGACGGCACTGGCACGTTTGGTTCGATCCTGGCCAGCGGCACCAATGGAGTCATTGTGAACATCGCCGTTAACGCCAATGACCCGTTTCGCAACGTCACTCTGCGGGGCTTATCAATAAACGGAACCGGGGTCAGTGGAGCCGTGGGTACGCGAACCGGTGTGGTCGGAGTCAGTATTCTCAACGCGTCGGCGGTACATGTTGAGGACTGCCTTATCGCCAACTTCTCACAAAACGGGATCAAGGTGAACAATGTCCCCAATAACTTCAATCTGTTTATCCGCAACAGCGTAATTCGTGACAACTCTCTCTCGGGCGTGGTCATGACTTCGACCAATAGCGTGAATTTCATGAGAGGGAGTTTTGAGGGCAGCGAATTCAGCAACAATCAGAACGGTATTGAAGGCGGAGCCAACAGCCGCATCACTGCTACCCGCTGCGTTATGTCCGGAAACACAGGTGATGGGGTGCTGTCACGTAGTCTGACCGCGGCCCTCTTCTCCGTAGTGAACTTGAATAGCTGCGTTCTAGCCAATAACGGCACCAATGGTGTCGAAGCTGGCAACGGCGGAGCCCTGGCTACCTCTTTTGTACGCATCACTGACAATCACATCACTGGGAATCTGAACAATGGTGTGCTGGTCGGCTCAAATGGCCAGGTACAGACTTATGGCGACAATGCCATTAAGGGCAACGCTGTAGCGGATGACTGCCCGGCCTGCACGGTGCTGTCACCGGCTAAGTCCTGACCTGGATCCGTGAAATTACCTTTTGTGCAATTTGGGCCCAGTCGTTCTTGAAGAAAAGTGAGCCCAAACTTTTCGAGCCTCTTCCCGGCGCCAGGGATGGTGCCGGGAAAAACTCGCCAGGAGACCCAATGAAGAACACAAAGTTCCCGCCCGAACACAGGTGTGCATCTCAGAGTTCCTCTAAGCGGATACGCCGCTCCTGGCCGCTTCAATTCTCCATACGTGTCGGAGCCATATTGACCTTAACTTTACTCCTGGCCGGGACCTTGATAGTTAGCTCGACGGCCTCAGCCAGGCGAGGACGTTTCGCTGCCAGCCGCACGCAATCATCCCAACTATCTCCGCGGCCCACCCTGTCATCTATGAATAAGGGTAGCAGAGCTGTTGAGGGTCTCGAGCTTTCACGCTGGCGTAACCTTTCAGCGATTTCCATTCCGGCGCCCTTGACCGAGTCCGTATCTACGTTTGAGTCCACCTGCACTACTCCGAAAACATCGTTCAACCTCGGCGAAACGGTCTGTGCCAGGATAGTGGGCGCTCCTCTCGGGGACGCCAGCCGGCGCGCAGCACGCCTTGGCTGGGTGTCACCATATGGCTCGCTGGCGCAGGGAAGTGAGATCACGAGCGATCCGCAAACTGGCCTCTATGCCATCCCGAACGCGGCGACCCAGACCTTTACCGACGCGGGCGGCGGCACGGTAACGGTTGATAATCGCGGCACCTGGAGAGTAGTGGTTTCTTCTGCCGCAGACGGATCACTCCGTCAGGCCGCGTTGTTCACTGTCCATGATCCTGCTAAGGAGTACGTGGATCTATCAGTGCGTCAGGCAGTGGGCGTGCAACAGTCAGAGGTTGAAGCTGGCTCAAGCAGTGTGTTCACGCTGTACGTCAGCAATACCGGACCAGATACCGCACATAGTGTGGTGCTCAGCGATGTGGTTCCGGCCAATACAACGTTCACATCGATTACAGAGAACACCAGCCTTGGTTTCACCTGTGGCGCTCCGGTGAGTGGGACCTTCACCTGCACCGCGCCCTCGCTGCCAAGCGGCGCCACCGGACAGTTCACCTTTTTATATGCCGTGGTGTTTGGCACTCCAGAGGGCACCCAGATCAATAACACGGCGAGCGTCACCAGCAGTGCGACTCCGTGCTCACCCGCTTCCACCTGCGAGTTGCAGGCCAACGACAACAGCTTTACCGCTACCGCGACTGTGCCGGCTGATCCGGGTTCACCCAATTGCGCTCTGAATTGTCCGAGCGGTCAGACAGTTAATAACGAGGCCGGTCAGGGAGGCGCGCATGTGACCTTTGCTTCACCTGCCTCAGTTGGAAGCTGCGGAGACCTTACCTGTACATCTCAATCGGGAGACTTTTTCCCGGTTGGTACGACCATGATCACTTGCACCAGCACTACCAACGATACGTGCAGTTTCTTTGTAACGGTAAACGATACTGAAGATCCAGTTATTGGAAATTGCCCCGCTAATATCAGTGTGACGGAGGATGGGGCGACGCCTGGCGAAGCCATCGTTAATTACACAACACCCGGGGCGACGGACAACAGTGGCGCAGCCACAGTTACCTGCTCGACACCTTCAGGCTCCAGCTTTACGGTTGCGGGTTCTCCGCACCCGGTAACTTGCAGGGCCACTGATGCGGCTGGAAACTCAGACAGTTGCTCTTTCAATGTGACGGTAACTGCCGCGGGTGCTAGTTGTTCGCTAACTCCGCCTGCCAACGTCACGGCCGATTACACGTCCACAGCCCCACAGTGCGGCGCTAATGTTACCTACAGCGCACCGACAACCAGCGGGTCATGTGGGATCATTACCTGCGACCACGCTTCCGGTTCATTCTTCCCGGTGGGAACAACTACGGTCACCTGCAGCGATCCTTCGGGTGCGACTACGCAGTTCACCGTCACCGTAAATGACACCACAGCTCCGGTTCCCGACGTGCCGAACCTGCCAACCATCACGCGCGGTTGTGCCGTGACGGTGGATGTGCCCACCGCGACCGACGACTGTGCCGGACAGGTCGGTGGCGCCACCAGCGACCCCCGCACGTATGACCAGCCGGGTACGTATACGATCCATTGGACGTACACAAACGAGAGTGGCGTTAGCAGTTCGCAAAACCAGACGGTGGTCATAACTAATGATACGACACCGCCGGTTCCAGACGTCGCGACGTTGCCCCAGGTCACGGGAGAATGTTCGGCAACTGTAACCAGCGTGCCGACGGCGACTGATGATTGCTCGGGTGCGGACATTGAGGGCACTACCAGCGACCCGTTGACTTACACCGGCGCCGGGACCTATACGGTCCACTGGACGTACACCGATGCAGCCGGAAACAGCAGCACGCAAAACCAGACGGTGGTCGTGACTGACACCGTACCGCCTACAATCGCTCTGGTCGGAGCAAGTTCGATCACCGTCGAATGCCATACGAGCTTTACCGACCCGGGCGTAACGACCACGGACAACTGCGTGCCTAAGGTTGTCTCGGTGGCCACAACGGGAACCGTTAATGTCAACGCGACGGGAACCTATACGCTGACCTATACGGCGACGGATGGCGGTGGTAATCAGGCATCGGTCCAGCGAACGGTGATAGTCGCAGACACGATTGCACCGGTCATAACCCTTAACGGTGCTAGCTCGATGACCGTCGAGTGTCACACCTCATTCACCGATCCTGGGGCAACGGCGTCCGACGCCTGTGACAGCAGTGTGCCCGTGTCGGTTTCCGGGTCGGTTAATGTGAACACGCCTGGAATCTACGCCCTGAACTACAACGGCTCAGACGATTCAGGCAATGCCGCCGCAACGGTTACGAGAACGGTGACGGTTGTCGATACCACACCGCCAACGATCTCTTGTCCGTCGCCAATAACCGTCTACTTGCCGCTCAACTCAAGCGCAACATCGATGGTCGTCAACTACACGGCGCCTGTCGGCTCCGATTCATGTGGCGGCGCCGTCACCACCATGATAGCCGGATTGCCGAGTGGGGCGTCGTTCCCGGTCGGCACGACAACTAACACTTTCCGGGTTACGGATGGAGCGAACAACAGCGCTTCCTGCAGCTTCACTGTCACCGTGCTCTACAACTTCACGGGCTTCTTCCCGCCGGTCAGTAATCCACCCGTTCTGAACGCGGTGAATGCCGGCAGGGCGATTCCGGTGAAGTTCAGCCTGAGCGGAAATAAGGGATTGAATATTTTTGCCGCAAACAGTCCGTACACAGTTTCCCTTAACTGCGATACGAACGATCCGGGTGTAGATGTTATTGGTACCACGGAGGCCGGCGGTAGCACGCTCAGCTACGGTGGTGACACCTACAATTATGTCTGGAAGACCGAGAGTTCGTGGGCCGGCACTTGCCGTCAATTGGTAGTCAAGCTTAATGATGGCAGCGTCCACACTGCGAACTTCAGGTTCAGGTAAAGGCCATGCAAAAGCCAGCGCGAAATTCCATTGGCGCTGCACCAACTTTGACCTGGTCTGTGAAGGACAATTTATTGAGACTTTGATGATCAACTATCACTTTTCAACAACGGGAAGACTCGGCACGACAGTAAGCAGAACGGATCTGCGTTCACTGCGGCCATCCCCATCTCAACCGAAAAAGGAGACTCCAATGAACAAGTTTCGGCTTACTTTGATGGCCTTCGCGCTCATGGCCTTCACCTTAATGATAGCTTCCAGTGCCAACGCGCAGGCGACGCGCACCTGGGTTTCCGGCGTCGGCGACGACGCTAATCCCTGTAGCCGGACAGCGCCCTGCAAAACTTTTGCCGGTGCCATCTCGAAGACTGCGATTGACGGCGAGATTGATGCACTCGATCCAGGTGGCTTTGGCGCCGTTACCATCACCAAATCAATCACCATCGATGGCGGGGGCACTTTCGCGAGCATCCTGGCATCCGGGACTACTGGAGTGATCATAAACATTCAGGCAGCCTCCGGCAGTAATACGGTGGAGCTCCGAAATCTCTCGATCAATGGAGCGGTTACGGGTATTAACGGCGTCAGGGTAGTTGCGCCAGGTATCGCGGGTCTGGCGGTTTTCATTGAAAGGTGTGTGATCTTCGGCTTCCGCGGCGGCCAGGGCCGTGGCATTAGCGACGAAAGAACTGCCGCCGGTCACCTGCACGTGCAGGACACTTTGGTGAAAAACTGCTCGGGCAGCGGCATTGTAGCAATTGGCGCCAACGGGCCGACCACTACGCTCAATAATGTAACATCGGAAAAGAATACCGGGGCGGGCGTCGTGGTTTCCGGTTCCGGCCGGCAGATGGAGGTCCGTAACTGCGTGGCCAACAAGAACAACGTCGCCGGGTATCTTGCGGAAAATACGTCCAAGATGGACGTCATCGACTCCATGACGGCATTTAATGCAACGGGCATTGAGTCTGACACTGCGGCGGAAATCCGCGCTTCCAGATCAACTATCACGCGTAATACGGCCAATGGTCTGGGGCTGGGCGGCGGAACGATCCTGTCCTACGGCACTAATGAGGTTTCGGCCAACGTCGGCAACGAGACCTTCACTGCTGGAGGACCCGTCCTTAAATAGGGAGAGCCTGCGTAGGAGTTTCCATTTCGGAAGTGATGGCTTGACGCCGTCTGGTTCGTCCTAAGCCGAGGACGAACTGAGACGGCGTCGTTTTTCTCCAACAACAATATTTTTCGGCCTCCCTTGATGGTCCTTACTTCTGCATTATCCAAGGCAAATTTTTCATGTTGAGGATCTCGCCCGAGACTATGGCACCAATCGTTCTAGAAGACCGACAACTTGCTGCAGTGAAGCGCCTGCTCATTGCTGCGCCAACCCCAGCAGGCCGATGGTTTGTCTGCGATAGAGTCGGGCTGGTATCATCACGCAGCTACCGAAAAGGTGATTACGGCTGAGTGGTCGAAAAAAACTATCAGGAAATCGTCTCTCATTATGAGGACTGCCTGGAACGGCACGGGGATTCACACCTCGGCGTTGACTGGCCCAAAAAGGAAGATGCGGAAACTCGCTATCGGGTAATGCTTGAGGTAATCAGGCAGCCGCGCTCCGGGGTTGTAAGTCTACTGGACTTCGGCTGTGGCACGTCTCACCTCCAGGAATACATTCTCGCCCGTGGCATCGATAATATTCAGTATTCCGGCCTGGACATCTCCGAAAAATTTATCCAATTTGCCCGAGATAAATTTCCCGGCACTACCTATTTGTGCGGCGATGTGCTGGACGACAAATTCAGGCTCCCGAAATTTGATTACATCATCATGAATGGCGTCTTTACGGAGAAACGAAGCCTTTCGTTTGACGAGATGTTGGCTTACTTCAAACAAGTGGTGAGAAGAGTATTTAGCCAGGCCCGGCAGGGAATCGCTTTCAATGCAATGTCAAAGCAGGTCGATTGGGAACGGGCAGACTTGTTTCATTTGCCGCTCGACACGCTGGCTGAATTTTCTTCCAAAGAATTAACGCGCAACTTCGTCATCAGAAACGACTACGGATTGTACGAGTATACGACCTACGTCTATCGTTAACTTAACGCATTATGGCTAAAGTAATTATTTTCGGAATCCAGGATTTCGCCCAACTCGCCAATTATTACCTGCAACATGACAGCGAGCATGAGGTTGTCGCTTTCAGCGTTAACCAGCAGTACCTGCCTGCGGAGGGGATGTTCGAGGGCCTGCCAGTTGTCGCCTTTGAGACTATTGAGCAAACTTATCCACCGGCTGAGTTTCGTTTCTTTGCCCCCTTGTCTCCCAAGCGGATGAACCGCGTGCGCGAATCGGTGTACACCCAAATCAAGGAAAAGGGCTATGAGCTCATCAGCTACATCAGTTCGCGGGCTACTGTTTTTGCAGGCGTTCCCATCGGCGACAACTGTTTCATTCTCGAAGACAACACCATTCAGCCCTTCACCTCGATCGGTAATGATATCGTCTTGTGGAGCGGTAATCACATCGGTCATCACAGCGTGATCAAGGATCACGTCACGTTCACTTCACACGTGGTCCTTTCGGGCCACTGCGTGGTTGAGGCATTCTCTTTCTTCGGAGTGAATGCCACCATTCGCGACGGTATTAACATTGCCGAAGGCTCGCTAATCGCCATGGCGGCGGCGTTGACCAGAGACACTGAACCGTGGGGAGTCTATAAAGGCAACCCAGCTAAGAAGGGCGAGGTGTCGAGCCGCGACCTCGACTTCTAACCATCACTATGCAATGGAAAAAAAAAGGTCTGATCTTTGCCCCCGAACAGCCTTCCGGCGGGCAAGACTCGGCCTGGATGGTGAGCCACGCTCAAGTGCCGCTGGTTGACCGTGTTGATGAGACGACCCTGCGGGTGTATTTCGGTACGCGCGATGAACACAATCGAACCGTGACTACTTACATCGAAGTCGCGGCTGCTGATCCGGCGAAAATCCTCTACGTTCATGACCGGCCCGTGCTGGGGTTGGGGTCGCTCGGATGTTTTGATGACAATGGCGCGATGCCTTCGTGGATGGTCGATCACGATGGAAAGAAATATTTTTATTACACTGGCTGGAATACCAGCACCACCGTCCCGTATCGGAACTCGCTGGGCCTGGCCATCAGTGAAGATGGCGGCCGCAGTTTTATCAGAGCCTACGAAGGGCCGATCGTGGATCGCACCGCTAAGGAACCACACTTTTGCGCCGTACCCTGCGTCCTTGTCGAAGAGGGTAAATGGAGAATGTGGTACCTTTCGTGCGTAGGCTGGGAGATCTTCGAAGGCAAGCCTGAACCGCGTTATCACATCAAATATGCCGAGTCGGCTGACGGTGTTCATTGGCAGCGTGAAGGCATTGTTTGTATTGATTTTCGCTCTGACGCGGAAGCCGGTATCGTACGGCCGAGCGTGATCAAAGATGGCTCTCTTTACCGAATGTGGTATTCATTCCGCGGCCTGAAACATTACCGCACTGACAAATCCAGCAGCTACCGCATCGGTTATGCCGAATCCCCGGACGGCATTGCCTGGGCCAGGAAAGACGAGGATCTGGGTTTGGACATTTCAGCCTCCGGTTGGGATTCAGAGATGACCGCTTACCCTTATGTCTATGTTCACGGAGAGCAGAGGTACATGTTCTACAATGGCAACGGATTTGGTAAGTCAGGTTTTGGTTATGCGGTGCTGAGTTAGTATAGGCGATCAATCAAAAGCATTTGGACGTGTTAGCAAACACGACCAGGAAGTCATATGGCTGGTCTGGACTTAAAAAAATTCAGGGAAGACGGTTTTGTACTGCTGCCGAACTTTTTTCAAAAAGAAGAAGTTGAACTCGTGCGCAATGACGCCAGGAATGTTTTCATGACGCAATTGAGACGACAGGGAATGCTGACGAAAGACGATCCCTCCGAGGCGGAATTCGAGGCTGCGCTTTACAACTATTTTCAGCTGCACTTGCAGGATTTTGTGAACTGCGGGAAGCAGGCTCAGCACCTCATCTCCCTGCACCGGCTTTCGTTGGACCAGCGCATCGAGCGCGTCCTAAGAGAGGACCTGGGTCTTGAGTTTCCAAATATCAGCACGCGCCCCGTGCTTTATTTCAACAGCCGCTTCCTCGCCAAAGAGGAGGTCTACTGGCGTGTCTTCCCGCACCAGGACTGGCGCAGCATGCAGGGGTCGCTGGATTCAACTGTGGTTTGGGTGCCGTTGGTCGACACCGACAGGAAGTTAGGTGCGCTCGAAGTGGTGCCGGGAAGTCACAAGCTGGGTTTGCTGACCACCGCAGTCGTCAGCAGCTTCGGTAAGGTCGATCGTTTCGAAGATGCTGACTTCGTCTCCGTTGAAGCCAATCAGGGAGATGTACTTTTCTTCTCTTCATTCCTGGTCCACCGCTCGGGCAGCAACGTCACCGATTCCATTCGCTGGTCATGTCACTTCCGCTTCAACAATCTCAACGAGCGGACATTCGTTGAGCGTGGGTACCCGCACCCCTATCTATACAAACCCCAGGATGAGCTGATCACACCAAATTTCCCTGCCCGTGAGATACTGGATGAGTTCTTCGGAAGTTAATATTTACGACGGGCTATCTGATCCGTTTTTTGTGCTCGAGGCTGGGCTGCGGAAACAACTGCCGAAAGCCTGCAGTCGTTTTAATACTTTTTTAGTTGCCAATAGGATGTACGTATGACTGATACTGTTTCAACCGTAGTTCGAGATGTAACGCTCAATTTGGTGGGATACACGAGAGCGCTTGAGTTGTGCGCGCGCATGAACCGTGAAACCGAAGTGCTCGATTTTATCGACCGTATCCAACCCGGTGAAGTCTTCTACGATTTGGGAGCATGTGAGGGGCGGTTTGCTCTTTATGCTGCACTGCGCGGAGTCCGCTGCTACGCTTTTGAGCCGGAAGCGCTGAACTTCAAAGCCATGCAGGAGAACGTGGCTTTGAACGGAGCTGAGGCCGCGAGTCTGCTGACTCCACTTAATTATGCCGTCGGCGAAAGCAATCACGAATCGACCATAAAGATTGGGCAGCCCTGGGCCGGCGGGCATCACCGTGTGCTCGCCGACGTCTCGAGCCGGGCGGATCTCGATTTCGATTTTGTCTCGGAACAGCCGGTTGCCGTCGTAGCGCTGGATGAATTTGTCGAAGCGCAAAAGCTGCCGGCACCTGACTACATGAAAGTCGATGTCGATGGTTCAGAATTACCGTTCCTTAAGGGAGCACGCCGCACGTTATCCAGCGCCGGCCTCAAAGCCATCATTTTCGAATTGCTCGAGCGGGACGTCAGCTATCAGGAAGCGGCTGCTTTCCTGGGAAGGCTGGGGTTTACATCAGTGGAAAGGCATGAAGTCGAGCCGGGCCTGTTCAATGTCGTGTTTGAACGGGCGGGTGTTTCCCTGTAAGGCTGCCGGCGCGAGTCTTTTTTGTCCGCGTATTAGCGAGTGATATAGTTTCCGCGGCTTCGTTAGCACAATCCAGTTACAAAGAGAGACCAAATGGGGATAGATGATTTAGCGATTTTTGGAGCGCCGCCCAGCTTTGCTGATCCGCTGCATGTGGGCCGCCCAAATATTGGCGATCGCGAGCGGCTGCTTTCACGGATCAACGATATCCTCGATAGCCGCTGGCTAACCAATGGCGGGCCCGCTGTCAAAGAATTCGAACGTCGCATCGCTGAGTTCGCCGGGGTTAAGCACTGCGTGGCCATGTGTAATGCCACGGTGGGGCTCGAAATTGCGATTCGTGCGCTCGGCATGCGCGGTGAAGTCATCGTCCCTTCATTCACTTTTGTGGCGACTGCTCATGCTCTGCAATGGCAGGAGATAACACCGGTCTTTTGCGATATCGATCCGCAAACGCATAACCTGGATCCCAAAAAAGTAGAACAACTGATCACGCCCCGAACCACGGGCATCATCGGTGTGCATGTCTGGGGCCGCGCCTGCGCGGTTGACGCGCTGACTGAAATCTCGCGGCGACGCGGGCTCAAACTCCTTTTCGATTCCGCGCACGCGCTGGCCTGCTCTCACAACGGACGCATGATTGGCGGGTTTGGCGACGCGGAGGTGTTCAGCTTTCACGCCACCAAGTTTCTCAACACGCTCGAGGGTGGCGCCATCGTAACCAACGATGATGACCTGGCAGCCAAAATGCGCCTGATGAAGAACTTTGGTTTTACTTTCTATGACAAAACCGATTACATCGGGACCAATGGGAAGATGAACGAGGTTTCGGCGGCAATGGGTCTGACGAATCTCGAAAGCATGGATGACTTCATCGCCACCAACTATCGAAACTACGAGCACTATCAACAGGAGCTGGCCGAGGTCCCGGGTATCAAGCTGATCCACTATGACGAGCGGGAAAAGAGTAATTACCAGTATGTCGTTCTGGAAGTGGATCAGGAAGAAGCGGGTGTGAGCCGTGACGACTTACTGAACGTCCTGCACGCTGAGAACATTCTCGCGCGACGCTACTTCTATCCCGGATGTCACCGGATGGAACCGTACAACTCGTATTTTCCGCAGGCCTCTTTGCTTCTGCCTGAGACCGAGCGGCTCACGGGCCGAGTCCTATCGCTGCCGACGGGCACAGCGATGGGGCCAGCCGAGATTCGCGGGGTCTGTGAAATCATCCAGTTTGCGGTCGCCAATGGCCGCGACATCTCATCCCGGCTTCGCTCTGGACTGCAAGCCTCCCAATCCGCCTCGAAGTAGCATGAAAGTCAGCGTCCAAATCCTTGCCTACAACCACGAGGCCTACATCAGCCAGGCCATCGATAGCGCGCTCAGCCAGAAAACGAGTTTTGATTACGAGATAATCGTTGGCGAGGATGCTTCCAGCGACCGCACCCGCAAGATTGTCCTGGAATACAAAAAGGAATATCCCGCGAAGGTCAGGGTCATACTCTGTGATTCAGATGTGGCCGAACGCGATCGCGCCGCTGGCATCGGTGGCAAGACAAATTTCCTGCAGAGCTACCCTGTCGGGCGCGGCGAATACGTAGCCCTCCTCGATGGAGACGACTACTGGACCGATGTTCATAAGCTGCAGACGCAGGTTGAGTTTCTCGATACCCATCCTGATTTCGCTGTCAGCTGCCACCGGGTGACTATGATTGATCAGGAAGGGAAACCCGCAACGACAGACTGGAATCCACCCGGTCAGAAAACAGAACTTACGGTTGAGGATCTCTTTGCCACGAACTTCATTCCCACCAGCTCAGTAATTTTTCGCAGAGATCTTTTCGGCGCCTTTCCAGAGTGGTTCCGCACGCTCAAGATGGGAGACTGGCCGCTGCACATTATGAATGCAGCACACGGCAAGATCGCGTATCGGAACGGAGTGATGGCGACCTACAGAGTTCACGAAAGGGGCTCATGGTCTTCAGCCAGTGCCCTGACGCAGGGCCTGGAGATCGTGCGGATGCTGGATCATCTTGACGGCTATTTTGATTTCCGCTATCGGGAGCAAATCCGGCGGGCCAAGGCCGCGCGTTACTATGAGCTGGCGCAGCTTTCCTACGGGGAGGGTAAGTCCGCTGAAGCTCGCGCTTTTCTGGCGAAATACGTTCGCCTGGCGGGCCTGAAGGGCGGCCGGGCGGTATTGAATCTTTTTTTCAGACTGCAGACCCCGACGCTCTACACTCGTTTCGCACGATCGAAGAACCCACCGCCCACAGCCACGCCGAACAAGTTGTTGAATTGAGCTGAGCTCAGGCACCGATCCAGGCAGTTATGAAAGTAAGCATCATCGTCCTGACCTATAACCAGGAGCAATTCATCGCGCAGGCGGTAAATAGCGCCTTGATGCAGGAAGTAGATTTTGACTACGAAATACTTATTGGCGACGACGCGTCTACCGATCGTACGGCGGAGATAGTTTTAGGATTACAGGCAGCGCATCCGGGCAGCATTCGTGTGCTCCAGCGAGACAAAACCGAGGCGCAGGCCGAAAGAAAACGGGGGCTGGGCGGTAAAACCAACTTTGTTCAGGCCTTCGAAGCCTGCCACGGAAAGTACATTGCCTTACTGGACGGAGACGACTATTGGATCGATCGTAATAAGCTGCAAAAACAAGTGGACTTTCTCGAGGCCAATCCTGATTTCGCGATTTGCTTCACTAACGTGAGCGCATTCCACGAAGACGGATCGAGGGAACCTGAAAATCTTTGTCCGCCGGATCAGCGTGATGTCTCAACGCTCGAACACTTGCTGCTGGGGAATTTCATTCCGGCTTGTTCGGTGATGTTTCGACGTGGCCTGGTTGAGGAACTTCCGGGCTGGTATTTGAAGTTAAAGATGGGTGATTGGCCGCTGTACATCCTGCTTGCTCCGCACGGCAAGATCAAATACTTTAATGAGGTCACGGCCGCATACAGAATGCATGGATCAGGATCCTGGTCACTCAGGAACCGCTCCTATCATGACGTGAAACTGCTGAAGCTGCTTGAGCAGGTTAACCGGCACTTTGATTTTCGCTATAGCAACATCATTGATGCCGCACGCTCTCGTTACTATTTCGAGCTGGCTGAGATGTATTTGCAGCGTGGCCATCCGCGTCACGCTTTGATTCCGATTAGGCGCGGCATAAGGTCCAGCCGTGGTAGGCACCGTGGCCTGATGAGCCTGTGGCTACAGGTAAAGGCGCCAGGATTTTATAACTCTCTAAAGGGACTCAGGAATCTCGTCCGGCCCGCTCGATCCACCAGGGCGGAAATTAAAACACCACGCGGCTAAACCGAAGCTCTGGTTAGAAGGAGGCGACGCGTTTACAGGTTGTAGACGGAATATAACCTTCTTAATTTACCTTCAGCTTTAAGGGCACCGAAACAATGATCGGATTTTCAGGTTTGATGGCGACCCGATAAATAGTCTGCGGTCCGGGATCGTCCTGCGTTAATTCCGTCGCCGTGTCTGCTCCGGCGGCTTGTTCTTTTTCGGTCATTGCCTGACCGGGCCCACCATCCAATTCAAACTTCGTCGCGGCAGTGCCCCATTTCTTTTCCCATTCAGCCACTTGTCGCGCCGGTAGATATGGTTTGGCCTCCAACTTGGCCGGATCCAGCAGAGGAGTGGGAGATACGAGGATAGTCAACACTTCGGCCACTTGTTTTTTATCGCTGGGCCTGGGTCTGATTTGAAAACCCTTTCCGGTTGCCGAGGGAATTGAAATTATGCGTCCCGCCTTGACCCGATTTGCATCCGGAGCCTTCCGGGATGGGAAGATCAGCAGGGGTTCGCTGAACGTACCGTCCGCATACTGCTCGCGATCGATAACGTACATGTAGCCGTCGCGCGAAAGCGATTCAAGACTGAGCCTAACGATCTGGCCACTTGAAAGTGGAGTGCCGTCGGGTACTCGCTCAAGCGTGTATTCCACCGGTCCCTGGTCAACGTCAACTTCAATGAGTTCCTTGGTCTTATCATGGGAGGTGGACTTGCGAAATCGCCAGGTGGTCACGCCGATTTGCGCGAACACAGTCCCGGCCGGTGGTTTCTGCGTTGTCGCAGCAGTGGTCGGGACTTTGGGTGCTGTCTTATATCTAGACTGTGAAGAGGGTAAATTTTTCCTCGGGGGATTCATCGCCGGGCGCGTGCTCAGGAATTCCTGGGCTATGATGCCCTTCTCTTCATCCTGTGCGACGGCCGTGGCAGTACAACCAGCGAGGACCAATAAGCAGCAACCCAGCAGAAGAGGGAACCGGGCTAAAGAGTTTGTGTTCTTCATCAGACCTCCAGGCGATTTAAGTCAGAATCAAAGAGCCTCATGTGACAATTCAACCAGAGTTACCAAAGTTTTTGCCCGACCTTTAACAATGGTCAGTTTGCGTTCCTTATTAGCGATGATTTCAGGCGGTGATTCCCGCCAAAGTTTCAGATAACCGTTCAGGGCGTCGAGCTCCGTTGGATTTTCGATGATGCCGTTTGTTTTAACCGCATTGCGGAACACGAGATCGAGATCCGGAAGCCCGTCTTCGGACCAGATAATCCAAAGCTTTTCGACTCCTGTGTACTGGTCAAAAAAATTCGGTTCCGTGCGAACCGCTTGGTTGGCTACCAATTTGGCTTCGCCATTTTTTGGAGAGGGAAATAATATCCTGAACAATGTAGTACCGCCTGGTCCCGGCCCTTCGTTAACCAGATAGAGAGATCCCGTCTGGTAGGGTTCTACATTGAAAGTGAAGCGCCAATTGTTCCCATAGAGGTGATTGCCCTCAGAATCAATTGGCTCACCGATAGGCTTGCCGTTCTCAATCCTCTGCACATTTAACCAGTACACAAACCTTGGTTCTGCCCCGATGGCACTAGCACCCTTCACCGGGGGCAGGGAATTCGCCGGCCGGTTGGCCCAGATATACCAGACCCCGCCACCAATCAGGATCACGAGAAGCGAAGCGACAATCGCCAGGCCTGCGAACAGGCTCCGCTTTCCAGGCACAGGTGCGATCTTTGTTGATTGCTCGGAATTGACAATCGAGTTAGCACCCGCTGACCTCACCGGGTTGAGCACCGTAGCATCCAGTTGGGAACTTATCGCCGGAGGCTGTGTGTCCATAAAGAAATTTGTCTGCGGCTTGGTGCGCTCAGGATCCTCGACGAGTGCCCAACTCAGCTCGTCGCCAAACTCACGCGCTTTTTGCTGGCGCTCTGCGGGATCGAAAGACAATGCCTTGAGAATCGCTTTCTGGGCTGCCTGCGAGAGTCCGGGGCGCAAGTCCATGGGCTTAACGCGCACACCCGCCCGTTGCATCTCCAACAACTGAAACATTGATTCCGGATTTGTCGGTCGGCGACCGGTCAGCATTTCGTAAGCCATCACGCCGAATGAGTAGACATCGCTGGCGGCGGTCAAGGGACAAACGCTGAGTTGCTCGGGCGACATGTAAGCGATGGTACCTACGGCGCGTTCTTTACCGGTGCTCAGCGAAGTGACCGAGTTGCGTACTTTCGCAACTCCGAAATCGATTACCTTAACCTGTTCGTCGCCATCACTCGTCGCCCGCAGCATGATGTTTTCAGGCTTGAGGTCGCGATGAAAAATCTCTTTGCGATGGGCTGCGCTCAGCGCTCGACCCACCTGGCGGATGATGTTCGCAGCCCTCCCAAATTCCATCCCCTCGGGTTTGATGGCTGCGCGCAAACTAGTTCCCTCGACGTATTGCATGACGAGGTAGGGTTTGCCGTCCGGCAGTTCGCCGGCGTCAAAAATGCCGACGATGCTCGGATGATCGACCCGCGCCAGGGCTTCGATTTCCTGCTTAAATTTTCTTACGCTCCAGTCGTCACCAATACCCTGTTCGAGAACGACCTTCACTACGACCGGGCGAGAAACCATCTTCTGGTCCAGGGCGAGATAGACAATACCGAAGCCGCCGTGCCCGAGTTTTTGCTTGATCAAATAACGGCCGTCTATCACCTTGCCCACAATTGATTCTTCGGGCTCTCGGATGGTGGACAGGGAATCGCCTCTCATCCAATCAGCTGTCTGGTTATCTTCGAACCCCTCTGGTGGTTTGGTCATAGTCGAAATTATAGAATCGTTACCTGGGATCTTCGTCTCCCTTACTGCGATTTATCACTGGGTGTTATGCCCAGCGAGGCGCGCGATGACCAGTTGTTGGCCACCCGCTTTAGCCGAATAAAAAGCCCTGGGCCGTTGTACGCGCCGTTCATCGGGATCGACTTCAATCAGTTCTTTACTGCCGCTGCGCGTATCTTTGCCCATTCGTGGCACGCGCTCAGTGGCATAGTCAAACCACTCGTCGAGCAGAACCTGTCCGTCCCGATCAGCATCGGCTGAACCGGATTTTATGCCTTCTTCGAGCAAAGCGTAAGCCAAATAGCTGTGTTTTAGGGCTTCCGACTCGAACGCCACTTCAATACTCTGCGAGGCCGTCAGGACATACATGCCTTTTTCGTAGGCCAGCTGCGCCAATCCGCGGGTGTTCATTGGACCCCGGCGCTTTTCATTAGCTTCCAACGCCTGGCCAGAATTGCAGGCATCAATTACCAGCAGAAGCTGTTCGGCGTCCAGTGGTTTCAGGACCTCTTCAATTTCGAGATCAGAAATACTGTGGGCACAAATGCCTTCCAGATCCGATGTGTTTAATTGCGCGCGTTCACCCTGATAGCCCAGGTCGTGCGGTATCAGAAAAAAGCGATCTCCGCGGGCGGTGCCATGACCGGAAAAGTAAATCAGGACTGCATCCTCAGGTTGCGCCGGCCGGATTCTTGCCAGCGACGCGGGTGTATCGGCAGCTAGAGCCCCGACGTTTGTTCCAGCCAGTCGCTTTAAAGCCAGCATGATATTAGCCTTGGTCGCCTCTTCGTTGAGTAACGAGATGATTTCAACCGGCTTGTATCTTCCCAAAGACTGTTGCTGCTGGTTCCATTGTTCTCCCATCGCCAGCGCGTCGGCTACCGAGTACTTGAGATTGTATTGATCGTTTTGATAGCGGCCCACACCGATGGCGATTACATAAGCCGTGCCGCTACGTCTCAAGCTTTCAGCGCCCTGAACTGGAAGCACAACATCCGAGCTCTTTACGTTATCGCGATTAAATGCGTAAGCAGTAAATCGATTTTCGCCGGCAACAACCGGGACCGTGGCATTCAGCTCCTGGGCAGCGCGACCGGCCAGCACGTCCCCACTCCAGAGCCTGACCAGCACTCCATTACGAAACAGACGAACGTCTCGAGCCCCGCTTCCCTGAGGGTGTTCACCGTCCGATCCTGCCTCAGCTACTTTCAACTTGAGGGTGACATCGCGTTTTGTCAGCGTAGTCGCAGGGACATCCATGGTGAGTGTGATCTGAGGTTGTCGCCGATCCTTTTGCGTAATATCGCGAGCGGGTTTTGGTTTTGCTCCCTTGAGCACGTCCGCAAGCAGACCGGGATAAAAGAATTCATTGAAAAACGATTCCACCGGTGAAACAGCAAAAGTGTTCCTGGCAAAACGCCAGAGTAACAGTTGCCACGATGACGGCGAGCCGTCAAAGAGACCCTCGGGCGTGACAGCCAGCCATTCATCTTTGTCGCGCATAGATACAAGAGTCACCATCAAGTCGCCGGTCGCCGCATCGGAAACGGTCATGCGCCCATCATCATCGCCGGCTAATACCCAGCTGCCGTCGTTTCCGAAGCTCACGCTATTAACATTGCCGGAGCCCTGCGCCAGCGAATGCAACTCGCTGCCGCTTACACTGTCCCAAATTCTGGCGCTGTGATCGCTGCTTCCTGACATGAGTAATTTGCCATCCGCGCTATAAGCTAATGACAGGATCTCTCCGTTGTGTCCTCTCAGGCTCTTCAGCAGTTGTCCCGATGATATGTCCCAGATGGTGATCGTCTTGTCAGCACCGGCGGCCGCTAACGATTTGCCATCCGGACTGAAAGACACCGCATTGACCTGGTCAGGAAGATTGGCCAATATTTTCAAGGCCTGCCCGGACACCGGATCCCACATCCGGATAGTTTTGTCCGTGCTGCTCGAAGCGAGAAGATTTCCTTCCGGACTAAAACTAATTCCGGTTATCTCACCCGCATGACCGGTCAGGACTCGCGAAGTCTTAGTGGCCACATCCCAGATCTTAATCTTGTGCTGCACACCGGCTGCTGCCAGCCACTTATTATCGTGACTAAAGGAAACAGCATTGATACTTCCCAGGTCCGTCGCCAGGCTGTAGGCCTCGCGGCCACCACGGAGATCCCAGACCTTTACTTCGCCGCTGAGACTGCCTGAAGCTATCAAGCGATTGTCGGGGCTGAACGAGATGCTCGTGATCCAGCCGCTCGAGCCGCTCAAACGTGGCAGCTCGCGTCCGGTGGATGTTTGCCATAATCTCACCGAGCGATCATTCGATCCCGAGGCCAGCCACTTGCCATCGCTACTGGCGGCGACGGCATAGAATCCAGTCGAACGGCTCTCGAGCGTGCGCAGCAATTTTCCGGTTTCGCCGCTGAGCAGAGAAACGGTGCGGTTGCCCGTCGTTGTGGCAATGACATTGCCGTCCGCACTGAAAGCGGCACCGGTCATGATATTTGGTTCGTCGCCTGCAGACAGCGCAGTCCTTTTTTCTTTGCCAAGCTTGCCATCCCAAAACGTAATGGATCCGTCAGCGCCGGCTGACTTCAACGTTCCACCGATCAGAGACAGTGCTACTACAGCCGAGCCGTTGGGCTTTCCTGCGAAGCACGTTTGGATGGAGCCAATACGGGACTGGCAGACTTTTCCGTCGGCACTTGCTGATGCCAGGAACTCATCATCCAAACTGAAAGCGAGAGCCGTAAGCCGATCATTATGCTGTGACAATTTGTCTCGTTCGCGCCCCGAAGCCGTGTCCCAGAGCTTGATAAGACGATCGGCGCCGCCTGAAGCCAAAAGCTTTCCGTCGTTACTGAACGCCAATGAGGTTACCCATCCGGTATGACCTTTCAGGATCTGTCGCTCTCGTCCAGCTTGCAGGTCCCACAACCTAACTGAATTGTCGGCGCTTCCTGATGCGAGCAGGCGGCCGTCCGCGCTAAATGCGAGCGACACTACCGCTCCAGAGTGTCCGGTAAGAATTTGCAGCTCCTGCCCCGAGGTGACATCCCAAATGCGAACGGAGCGATCATTACTTCCTGACGCCAGCCAACGCCCATCGCGGCTGACGGCAAGCGCATTGACCCAGCCTGTGTGTCCCGGTAGCGAGCGGAGCTCTCGTCCTGTCGTAACGTCCCAGATTTTTATGGAGTTATCGGCCCCGCCGGATGCCAGCCAGAGGCCGTCTGGTCCAAACACCACGCAATTTACTTTCAATGTATGCCCGGTTTGCAGCACCAGTTCCGGGCGGAGGTCAGCTGTCGGCAGGGGAGCTGATCTGGTGACAGCTCGGTCGCTCCAGTTGATCAAAACGAGCAGGCACGAAAGTGACAGGACCATCGCCAATCCGAGCTTCCTGCCCAGTCGCCTGTTTCTCGAATTTTTATTCACGGTTAGCTGCACTTAACCTGATTGCCGGGAACTCAATATCAGGTAACCCTTTGTTTCTTGCAGAGACGTCGCGTGACTCAACATCCCGGTTCAAAAGACCCAACTAATATACGAACGCGAGGTCACTGAAGGATTGCGCCCCGACGCCGGTGGGCTCTGGTTGAATGCACCGAAGCCTTGATAAATTCCATCGTCCGATAGGCGCCGGTGGTCACTACCTGAATCGAGGCAACATCAGGAGGACAATGTACTACGACTCACCCAATTTCGAAGTATAAATTTCACCCCTGCACTGGTCGCCGGTTCCCCCAGTCGAAACTTCCCGCTCCCTTTTTTCGCCCTAAAATCAATCCGCAATCCTACTGGCATTCGTTATTATTGCGGCTGGCGACTGGCCCGAAGCGCAGCTGGTACTCAGTAGAAGTCATGAATGAACAAACCATTGCGTGTTGCCGCGGCACATCCCGCAGGGGCGCTCCGTTTACCTGGCCCAGCCAGAATAGGAATCCGGGAATATCAGGGTTCCGTCTTAGGTATCCGAAGTACTGCCCCACCACGAATGAGCGATTGTACTCCTCATCTATGAACGACTGATTCGCAATCGGGTTCGTGGCCGCATCATCGTCCGCCAGGCGATACATCACCGCGCCTCGTCCGCCCTGCGTATTATAGAGGTTGATTAGGTTCGCGCGCTGGCTGCTTAAGTTTACACCCATGTCCGTCTGAAGCGTCGCCAGTATGGCATCTACAAACTGAGTCGCGGTGGCCAGGCTGGCCGGATACTTAGTCGCAAACTCTACTCGACTGACAAACAGGTTGGCGAGGTTAAGTTGCGTTTGCGCAAGGCTGGCCCCACCTACGACACGAGCACGGTCGGCCACAAACACCGCATAGCTCGGCAGCTTCTTATCTTCATTGGGAAAGCCTGGATTCGGATTCGGGTTTGGGAATGGTTGGTTGTTGCCATAAGCCGCGCGATATAGTCGGAACACATACGCGGCGGTCTGCTGGAACTCCTGTTCATAGAAAAACGCGTTCGAAACATCAACCCGTTTGCGGCGGAGACACTCGACATCAGTCTGACAGTTCGTGATCTCTGAAACCCAAAAATTAAAACCGCTCGGGTCTGGTACGCGACTGAGGAAATCAAAGTACGCTTGTCTGACGAAGAAGTCGGCTTCTTCCGCCGGATTCCAAAGTAACTGCCCGCGAATTTCGCCGTTGGGGAAACTGGAGCTGTGCACGTTCAGGTACTGCTGCCCCATTCGCAGGTTAGCCACCTGCTGTGAAGTGGGATTAATCACCACGTTCTGCAGCGGATTGCCTAACGGCAGCGGGAACAGTATTGGCCCATTCACTCCAATGCCGGCCGGGCCATGTAAGTGTGCGCCTGTCTCTGTGCCGGTCAATCCTGAGAAGAGCAACGATACTTTCGCGCTTAACTCATCAAGACTGAGTTGCACTACACCGCCGTTGCCTTTGACCGAGTTGGGCGTGGTTGGTACTTCTTCGGCGCCGGTCAGATAGGCGACAAACTGTCGCGAGATGGGAGATGTCGTTCCCGAGCTATCGTTATCGATGATTGTGACCGTGGCCGTTGCCGGTGCTGCGAGTGAACCGCCGGTGGGATTGCTGAGGGTCAAATTCACCGTTTCATCCGACTCAGCGAACACATCGTCGACGATCAGCACTCTAAAGGTGCGACTTGCCTGTCCAGAGGCAAACAGGAGCGTACCGTTGGCTACTTGATAATCTCGCAACTGACTAGCTGTTCCGTTGCTGGAAGCGAAATCAACTGTAGCTGGTCCCGAGATATCACCAATTCGATTGACTGTGACGACCACACTGATATCACCCTCTCCTACGTTGAAGTTCGTGGCGCTGAATTGTATCTGCGGTTCGGCTATGAAGCTGGCAGTTTCCGTAATCGGACCATTCATCGTCACGTTTGTTGGGTTGTTTGCGCCGGTGAAAGATCCCGTTCCAGTGCCTGTCCAACTACCGAAACTAAACCCGCTATTCGGCGTGGCCAATATTTGCACACTCTGACCGCTGTTGAAAAAGCCACTCGCCGGACTCACTTGTCCGCCGGTTCCGGCACTCATGGTCAATTGATACTGCGTCGAAAAGTTTGCCGTGTAAGTGATGCCGGTATTTGGAGAAACGCTGTGGGAGATTCCGAGACCATCGTTCCAACCAGTCCAAGCGTACTGTATACCCGTACCACCGCTCTGAGGCGACGTTGTGCTGATGGTGTGATTGGAGCTGGGAATCCAATTGAACGATTGAGTCGTAGTGTAGCTAATCCCATCTACACTGAATGATCGACCGGCCGGATTTGTCTGTACTGTCACTGCTATCGGAGTTGTGAAGCTCAATATTGATCCTCTAATTGTTCCCTGACTATTCATTGCAACAGCTCGGAAGTAATAAGTTGTGGCGGGTGTGAGTCCAGAGAGACCAGCACTTACCGGCAGACTGCTCGCTCCTGCTCCAATCGCCTGTGGTGTTGTGGATGTGTTGGTTGAAAGTGTTAAGTCCGTTCCCCACTCGAACCAGGCGTTGGTTGCGGAGGAGTTCGGATTCACGTTCCCGTTCAATGTAGCGCCCGTCAAAATTAGAAGGCTCGCATTGGCAGTTGCAACTGTTGGCGGCAAATTCGCGCCAGCGTAGTCATCGTTGGGGAAATTAGCGCTTAGGTCATAGTAATCCCTCTTATCCGGAGTAAATCCATAACCAGAGCTCAAAGGTGAAACCCTATAGTTCGAGCTAAGGGGCAGGTTCGGGAACAGATAAGAACCGTCCGCAGCGGTCGTTACGGTGAGTGTCACCGCACCGTCGAGCTTCACCGAGATCCCTGAAAGCGGATTATTGGCGGGGCCTCGCACTACACCGGAGATGTTGAACGATGGTGTCCGAGCAACAAAGACAGCCCACTGATCGTTACTCAAAGCCGTGTAGGTCCTCGTTTGCGGATTGAACCCGAAGCTAAATCCGGGATCAACCGTGTAGTTCAACCCTTTCGTTAGGCCTGAAAACTGAAAATAGCCCTGATCATCCGTGGTCGCAGAATTTAGGAAATCGCTGCCCTGCAGGAGCGTTACGTTCTGATTAAAAATGCGCTCTCCGCTTTGATAGACGAGTTGACCGCGAATGGTTGCGGTCGCAGTAGTGGAGTTATAGCTCCAATTGAGAGTCGCATTACCAACAGTCGTGTCCTGATAATACTGAAACCGACCATCTATGACGATGAAGTATGTTGTTCCCCCGACCACCGGGAAGGTGACACTACTTGGGTTATTAGCACCTCCGGGAGCAAAGTCATTACTACCAATTAGACTGGCGATGTTAAAAGCGCTATACACTCCAAGCAGCGTATTGAAGTTGCTGCCGGTGGTATTAAAAGTGACGACCCCTGTATTTGGAGCCTGCCAGCGGTACCATATGGACGCTCGACCGCGGAATGAATGGAAAGGTTCAGAGAGTTCGCGCGTAGCCCCAACATTGGTGCCATTAACGCTGCCTGAAGCGCCGCTGATTGTTTGGGCATTTGCAAAGTCGTCGTTCGTTGGAGTCGGTCCGTACGAAAGAATGAGATCGCCTGTGGATCCGTGCGGCCCACCAAATGGAAGTACGCTCGGTACGTCAACGAGCTGGCCATCTACTGCGATGTAGTAAGTGGTTCCTGCGGTCGCTTGGAACTTAAGCGTGCTAAATAGTCCGTGGGAGCTGAAGTCATCATTGTTGCTTGCGATCGTTGTTAGCGTGTTGAGGCTGGGCCCCGTGTAAACGCCGAGCACCGTATTGAAGAGACTACTAAAGGTCGTGAAGGTGTAGCTGCCGCTGACTGACGGCTGCAACTTGTACCACAGTGAATGGCCGCCTGGGTCGCCGGCATGATTCAGTTCACCCGGCTCCTTGCTGGCTCCCAGATTGTTAGTGTTAATAATGCCGCCACTATTACTGACTAGTTGAGCGTTAACGAAGTTGTCGTTGGAGGGCGCCGCAGCAAATGTGTACTCGATTGTGAAATTTAAGCGGTCAATGCTATCGATAGCAATGTAGTAAGTCGTTCCCGCAAATCCCGTTATCGTGATCTGGGGTTTAGCTCCATTGATACTAGTCGCAAAATTACTAACGACCCCGGCGAGGTTACTGACACTGTTCCCCGTGTAGGCCGCGATTTGCGTGCTGTAGCTAGGATCGTTAAATGAGTTTCTACCAATCTCGCTAACTATTAAATTTCCATTGACCGAAGGCTGCCATTTATACCAAATAGAATAATATCCAGTTCGGCCCGCATGGAAGTACTCGCCGAACTCGCGGGTGGCTGATTGGTTGCTGGCAAAGATGCTTCCTGAACTACCAGTAATCGGGTATGCGTTAGCGAAGTCGTCATTAAGAACGATCTGTGGTGGTATCAGTCGGAGTGTTATTTGTCCGGCAGCGCCACCAGCCCCATCCACTGCAATGTAGTAAAGCGTGTTGGTCTGGGCGGGAAACGTAACTCGACTCGTTTGAATGCCGGCACCCTCATTATCGTTTTGGGCAACGAGCGTTAATGAATTTGGCGCAGCCGGGTCGGTATTGGCGGTATAGACAGCCAGCAGGGTGTCGAAATTACTACCGGCCGTGGTGAAAGTATATTGGCCCGCAACTTGTGCACCCCAAGCGTACCACACGGATTTGCCACCAGCGTTACCGGCATGGTTAGACTCACCCGATTCCTTGTTGGCTCCAACGTTGCTCCCGCTCACAGTACCCATGTTACCGTCAAGGAATTGAGCCTTGTTTAGATTGTTATTTGCGACTGGAGGGTTAAGTGTAATCTCGCTATTTACGATTTGCAGAGAATCAAAGCCCAGGTAGTAGGTCACACCCGCGGTCGCATTGAAGGTCGAATTCCCTCCGCGGCTGATCTCAGTGAGAGTATTCAAACTGCTACCCGAGTAAACCGCAAGAAAAGCAGCCGAGTTGCTCGACCTTATGGTTACCGGAGCAGTGGCGGGCGCTTGCCAGCGATACCAAATTGATTTCACATTGGGACCTCTAGGCTCACCCGGCTCACTTGTTGCACCAGCGTTGTTGGCAGTGAATATTGCCGAAGATCCGCTGATCAGTTGCGCATTTGCAAAGTTATCATTCAGGGCTTGAGGAGGTGTGGCGTTAGTGTTGTTGAGCAAGACGCTCACAGTCCCTGACGTGAAATTGGGCACAGCAAGGTCAGGTTTGCCGTCGAGGTTGAAGTCTCCAGCTGTCATGAGTCGGGGACTAGAGCCGGAATTGAAAGGGCTGGCGGCCAGAAATGTACCGCTGCCGGTATTCTGGAGAACGTTGACCGTGGTGCCGCTCCCATTTGCCACTGCGATGTCGGGGAAACCATCCACATTGAAATCTGCAATTGAAACTGAATAGGGACCAGCACCCGCGGTATAAACGGTCCCTGTAGAGGGGAACGAGCCACTGCCGCTATTGAGCAACACGCTAATGTTCCCGCCATTGTTTGCGGTAACCAGGTCGGGCTTCCCATCTCCGTTGAGGTCGCTGACGGCCAGGTTGTAAGGACTTGTACCAACGTTGTAAGGGACAGGTGCTTGCAGAGTGCCATTACCATTTCCCAACAGTACGTTGATCTTTCCAGGGTTGGTGCCGGAGTTGCACGTGGCGACGTCGAGTTTGTTGTCGGCATTAAAGTCGGCGACGACTATCGACTCAGGATTTGCCGGGCTGCTAAAAGTCTGTGCGGGTGTTTGGAAAGTACGATCATTATTGCCAAGCAGGACGCTAACATTATTGCTGGCGTAATTGGCGGCAATTAAATCGAGGTTCCCATCGCCGTTGAGATCGCCAAGGGCCACTGACTCGGGAAAGGTCCCGACGTTGTAATAAACTGGAGTTGCTTGAAATCCGCTACTATTGCTGAGCAGGATCGCTACCTGGTTGGTGCCCGCTGCCGCTATGACCAGGCATACATAACTCGATTGTCCGAGCTTGCCCGCAATTACTTGTTGCGGCCCCGAGCCCGCAGTCAGACTGTAAGTAGTGGCTGCCAAAAAATTGCCGTTATATCCAAATGTACCGTCAGCGAATAGCACACTCACGCTGTTGCCCGTGCGATTCGAAACAGCCAAAGCCGGCGCACCGAAATTGCTGGTGAAGCTAGTGGTCCAGTAAGGTCCAGTTGCGACGATATAAGGTACTGGATTGGCGAAGCCAGCTCCTGCCTGTGTTTCAGCTGAACCACTCTTCATGACCAGAAGCGAAACTACCGGTAGAATCAAAACCGCAATTATGAGCAGCTTCAGTGCGCGGGAGAGCGGAGAGATGGATAGTGAATATCTTCGAAGAGCGGCGGCATTCTGGGTGACCGGTGATCTACGCATTATTTTCATCGCTGGACTCTCATGAATCTCGACTCTTACGCTTACTCACTCCCTGACTTGAGCGATCTTCTGGAAAAGCATCCCTGCAGGCGAACAACCACGTGATCCCTACGATTAGTCTTCAGTAACAATCGGGTGCTTTGGACTATAGATGCCCTCGCGACATCTAGCATTAGAACGAATACTTCAATCCAAACTGAAGACGCCTTGCGGGCGTGACTGTCGTTGTAGCCTGACCGAATCCTGGAGCCTCAAGCCAACGAACCGGCACACCGAAATTCGCCCTATTAATAAAATTGAAAACATCTACTCGGAGACTAAGATTTTGCGTGCCCATGATCCTGAGTCTCTTATCCACGCTCAGATTGAGATCTAGTACATTCCCTGCGCGAAAGGTATTTCGACCGATACGACCGTCTCGCCCAAAAGGGGCCAGCAGGCCGAGCGGATTAACAACCTTGAGTTTCAAAGGCTGACGGCGATCGCCAGTGACCAGCAGACCATTGGTTGTATCCAGCCTATCAGTCAAGTTCCCATCAAGATTGATGTCAAAGATGCTATTGACAGTAAACGGCTGACCAGTTTGCCAAGTGCCAGTGCTGATAACTTGAAGTCCATCCGCGAGGCTGCGAGCGAGCTTGTGCTGAAGCGGGGGCAATTTGATACTCAAACTGTAAGAGAGCCGGTGGCGAACGTCGAAATTAGCCGGGCCCCATTCACCTGCAAAAGTTAGACTGTTTTGCGGGAGCGCCGGGGCGCCCGCCAGCTCAAATACATCCGAGACGTCATCGTTCGCGCGCCCCAATGTATACGCTAGTTGGTAGTCGACGACCGGACGCAAGCGACCGCGGAGCTGCAATTGAAAAGAGTTGTAACGCGATCGCGCTGTCGAGTCGAAGAGGTTGACAGCGCCCACACCTGCAACAGGGCGGCCGGGTAAGTTGACGCGCCCCAGGAACTGCGGGCGCGGAATAGGAGGATTGCTGTTCTGGGTTATTACGGTGAAGGCAGTCGGAGCAATCGTAATCGCCGGTCCAAGGTTTGGCGTGGTAGAGCGAAGCAGGTAATGGCCAACCGTGCCGGTGTAAGCCAGTGACAGAGTGGTTTGCGCATTAATCTGCTGCTCGAATGTTAGAGAATAATGGTGAGCAACAGGTGTCCTGAGCCGGGCTACAGGAAGAGTTACTCCCAGCGCATCAGGGAATGCGCCATTGAGAAAACTCAGAAAGTCACCCAAAGGTATTTCTGGATTGAAACGATTGGCCGTACCGGGCGCAATCAAGCTTACGGCTCGCCCGTCAGATAGCCGGAAGAAAGTTGCTGCCGGATTGAATATGCTCAGAAATGTATCGCCGTTAGATGTAGCGGCTCTTATCCCACCGAAGTTGAGCGTGAGGAAAGTAGGATAAACATTGCGAGACTGACTTACCACAGCCCCGGGGATTTGATCGTAAAAGACTCCATAGCCACCCCGAAACACGCTTGCCCGTCCCCGAAACAGGTCCGGCGAATATGCCAAACCGATTCGCGGCGCAAAGTTATTGCGGTCGGGGCTGAATATCTGATCGCGGCCACCAATGAACTGGCGCAAGCCGGGAACCAAATTCAATGCCGGATCATTGAACGTGTTCTCGATCAGTCTGCTGGTTTCACGCGGTGGAGTGTTGTATTCATAACGCAGCCCGGCCGATAAGGAAAGGTCATTTCGAACGCGCCATTGATCTTGCGCATAGAAATTCAACTGGTAGTAACGTAGGTTAATGTGCGCATTTTCGCGACCGGTGTTTAGCGTCAGAAAGAAGTTGCTCGCGGCATCGATCGAGACGAGATCTTCGGGTCTTATCAGCGCATTGGCGTCACCTGGATTTGGGAATCGGAGACCGCCGCTGCCGTCGACAATCAAACGTGGCGAGCCGCCAAACGTGACTATTGGGCGTGCGTTGCGCGGCAAGTCACTATTAAATTCAGTACGACGATTGTCCGTGCCCAGGACCGCATGATGGTTTCCGAATTGGACGGTCATTTCGTCGGCGATTTGATAGGTGTTGTTTACGCGTCGTTGCGGAAAATTGTACACGTCAACGCCCACGGGGCTGAATCCCGCGACGTTGACCTGACCCAGAAAGCCCAGCACATCCTCAACGCGGCAGGGTCGGCGATTGCCTGCGGGACCGCAGTAAGCTAACCCTACGTCGTAAAACAGCGGGCCCGTGTTCGGCACGCCCGCACTGGGCGGCGCGGTGAAATTTTCGAACAGCAACGCGTTGAGGAGAAAAGGCTCACCGGGCCGGGCACTACTCGGCAGTAGGAACTGGCGATCGGGCACTTCTTCAAAATTCAGCCGGGTGCGGCCGTAAGATAAGCGCAGCTGATTGAACACAGCGGTGGGGGCTTTTGGATTGCTTACTTCACTGTTTTGAAAAAGCGAGAAATTCTGAGCCCGCACTCTCGGGCGCAAGCTTGAGAAGAGCGCCTGCCCCGTGCTTGGGATGTCTCTAAAATCTTCGGCGAAGTTATAACGCCCAGTGATTGATAAATCCCGGCCGCCGACTTTGAAGTTGTCATCAAGCTTCGTCGAAAAAACTTTCCCTCGTCCTCCTTCGGGCAATACACTTGTGAACGTGTTTATGCCGTAGACACCTAAAGGGTTATTGGGAAAAGGAAAGAGACTGAAGATTGCGGATCCGCTCCGTCCGGTTGGCAACGCCACGGTAGGATCTCCAGTGAACGGGTTGGAGAATATGCCGGTTGCCGCACTACCAAACGCGCCTCGCTGACCTACCGTTGGCACCGCGAAGCTTTCCTCTTTCGTTGCATTGATCACGTAGCCTTCTGCTGAGATGAAATAGAATCGGTGCGGCGATTTGTCTTTCTGCCCGTTTGCGTCCAAAGGACCGCCAAGCACAAAGCCAAATTGTCCGAAAGTGAAAGTATCCTTGCCACCGCTTTGGTTCTGGACTGAAAGGGGCTGCGTGGTTGAGACCTGACCAAGCTCGCTTCTAGTGCGCACAATCACCGGCTGGGACCCCGCACGTACCGGGATAATGGCATTCCCTCCACTGGTATCAAAGACGTTACGCGAGTTGAGTTGACTCGAATTGAAATTGCCATAGAACGTCCCATGCGTCTTACTGCCGCCGGACTTGGAAACCGCATTGACTTGCGCGCCGAGATTGCGACCAAACTGAGCGGGAGCTAATAGACTGATGACCTGGTATTCCTGAATTGATTCGAGCGACTGGGGAACCAAAGCGACAAAGCCCTGCCTTCTCACACCAATGTCTTCGTCGTTGTTGTCCGAGCCATCTACCGTGAAGTTGTTGCCGCGCGAGCGCAAACCATTAACTGCAAACTGTCCTGCCGACCCAACGCCCGGGCCCACGCCTGGCCCTGCTACGTTGCCGATTGTTTGTGGCGGCGGCGCAACACCGGGTAGCAGCAACGCAAGTTCATCAAACGTTCTGGTGATGGTGACGCCGCCTAGTGGGAGTGAGACTACTTCGTCTTCACTAAACGAGCCGCTCCGCCGGCCATCGATTCTGAGAATGCTTGAGCGGACGTCAGTATCGCTCACTGAAACAGGTTGTGTGGGTGCCGCGGTGGGTGGTGCTCCAGTCGGAGTTGGATCGAGCGCGACAGGAATTGGTACGACTTCTCCCGCGTAAGTGATGCGCAGGCGCTGCGGCACTTCTCGAGTCTGATAGCCGGCGAGCGAGATGCGCACGAGGTAAGTTCCCGGAATCAACAAGCCCTGATAAAACCTGCCGCGATAGTCGGACACGAGCCGGCGAGTAATTCCCGTGGCCTGATTGATGATATCAACCTGGGCACCTTTCAACGGCGCGCCGGTCAGACTGTCGCTGACGATCCCCTCGAAAGCACCAGTAACGGTGTCTTGTCCGCTCAGGGCAGAGGCGCCAAAGGCAATCAAAAGCACGAGAAGAATGAACGAAAAGCCCTTGCTGAGCTGTCTCACACTAGCCCTCCGGGGGTCAGTCCTGACTCACCGCATGTAGAGTCATGTTTGTTCCATCGCGCCTGACCTTAATGTGTTTCCTTGTTGATCTATTTCGACCAGGGCGGAAATCTCAATGGGGACAGAAGTAATCTGGGATTGCGATTTCAAATTGCGTTTCTTGTACGCGTGTACCTATCACAAATTCTGCAGTCCGCGCATTCCCATGGCCGCGAATCATGCGGATGAAAAGAATTTCGCAATATGAATTCGTGTACTTAACTTGTCTTTTTGATTCCGCGGCACCGGCGTTAATCCGCGGCCAAGACAAAATCCGCAATCACAGTCCGCAATTCGCAATTCTTACTGGCACTCCGTGTTGTTGTGCGTGACCACAGGGCTGAAGCGTTGCTGATACTCGGTGGAAGTGATAAATGAACAAACCATCGCGCGCTGTTTCTCGAGCGCTCTCAACGGCGCGCTGTTGACCTGGCCGAGCCAGAAGATGTAGCCACCAATGTCAGGATTACGTCTGAGGTAACCAAAGTACTGCGTCAAGACAAACGCCTGGTTGTACTCTGCATCAATGAACGCTCGATTGTTGATCGGATTGCCAGCGTTGTCGTCAGCTACGCGATAGAGCACTGCGCCGCGACCACCCGCCAGCCCCGGCTGGTTGTAGAGATCAATCAATGCCTGCCGCTGCGAACTGAGATCGACGCCAATGTCAGTGTTAATGCCCGCCAGCAGGGCGTCGACATAGGCAGGTCCAATCAGAGTGCTGGGATATCGGGTTAAGAACTGCGACCGCAGCACAAATGCATTGGCCAGATCCAACTGTGTCTGGGCCAGCGTTGGCCCGCCTCTTACTCTGGCGCG
>JBBRYS010000009.1:0-228969 GCA_038237475.1 Pyrinomonadales bacterium
CAACAAGGCCTTTGTGTTGGTGGAGTACTTTGGCTACCTGCATCGCAATCCGGACCAAAGTGGTTATGAGTTCTGGCTGAATGTCCTGAATAACGGAGACGCGGGCAACTATCGCGGGATGGTCTGCTCGTTCGTGACTTCGGCAGAATATCAACGAAGATTCAGCACAGTGGTCTCGCACAACAACGGCGAGTGTGGCAGGTAGAGGCGCTTAGAGTACCGCCTTCAGGCGGGCGTTTATTCAAAAAATCAGCCACGAGAGGAAAATAATTAGCCGCGGACTACGCGGATGAAACGCGGATATGGAAACAATTAGCCACAGATAAACACCGATAAGAGACGGATCTGATAATTCAATTCAGATCAGTTTTATCGGTGTCCATCTGTGGCTTATGTTTTCCTATCCGCGCTCTCCGCGAAATCCGCGGCTAACTTTCTCCTAAAGGAAAGGCCCCTGACGGCGGTACTCTGAGCGCTTGTTTCCGGGGCTAACCTTTGGTGCGAGGCCGGCGGGCGGGTCGCCGCTTTGGTCTAGGTTTGGCTTGGACGTCAGGCGATACAGTAGTTTCCGGCTTTTTCGGTTTGGTTTGATCGCGAATAAAGTCAGCCACAGCCTGTTGCGAAACATCGGCTTGAAGCAGAACCTCGGTTTCGGTGGGTGTGATAACCAGGCCATTCAAAGCCGCTTGCGCTTTTGAATCCTTGACCGAACTCAGCGCAGCCTGCAGCCCCATTGAGATTAGACTCTTAATGATCTTCGCAGTGTCCGGGTTATCCGCATTCATTGCCCCGCGCAGCTTGAACGAAGTCGCATCCATAGTGATCGCCGCGTAGTAGTCGCCCATTCTCGTGTCGCATTTCGGCGCGCGCGGATTGTTCTCGGTGCCGAGAAGCGCGAAGGTCTTGGCAAATGCCGTCAACGGAGAACCGGCAGCGCTGACGAGCGCCGTAGGATCACGCAGGACTGAATTCAACAAGTCCGGACTAATGCGATTTTTCCCTTCCGTGGCGTCAATCGCGGCCTTCACATAGTTGGTGGTACCGATGGCAATCGTGTCGCCGTTTAATAAAGAAACCGCCACTTCTGAGAAAGGCTTCAGCATGGGAGTCTTCGCCGCTTCTTTAGCGACGTCTTCGATCGGCATGATACCGATCATTTTTGAACCATAACTCTCTTCGTGCAATTCTCCCTTTGAGGCTTGCCTTGCAATTTGCATCAGTGCAGCGCCGTCAAAGTCGCCCTTAACCACCAGCATAAACTCCGGAAGCGAAAAGCTCAGATCCGCACCCGGCTTTTTGAAGCGAACCTGCAGAACCACATAATCGATGTGGGAAGGATCGACGCCGAGGCCCTGCTTCATTTCGGCGAGACCCTGGCGCATTTTTTCCAGGTCGTTTTCCGGCAGCACGCGCGGCGCCGCCTCACTCAGGATCCGGCGGGGGTTGAAATAGAGAATTGTGTCCGCCTCAGGTAGCCCGGCAAGCGCTGCTGACTCCTGAGCTCTCGCAGAGGGTGCAGTTGTTAGCGCGTTGCCTGCCAATGACTGCGCATGGGCAGACATGGCGACGGTGAAAGAGATGACTATTAATAGAATCAACGTTTGGATCCGGTTTTTTTTTGGGACAAATTTGCTCAAATCGTTTACTCCTGACCAAAGAATTTGGGGTATCTTCCCACAAATAGTTGGCCGCTCGCTACTCATTTTTATCAGGCTGGCAACGGGCCTTGGGGAGGAGCTCGATTAGGAGACGCAGTTCTGAGGAACGAGTCTGTAGGCGGCCTGGCGCAGAAATTGGCACGGACTGATCAAACGGCGCGAGTTTTCCAGCGCCCACGCCGGAAAAAGATCGCGCTCACTATTGCCAGCGTTGAGAAGGAAATCATGATCGCCAGAAAAACTCCATGTGGTCCAAAGCCGCCATAGAAAGCCAGCGCGTACGCCAGCGGTAACTCGAATAGCCAAAAGACAAACAGATTGATGATCGTCGGCGTCCATGTATCGCCGGCCCCATTGAATGACTGTGTCAGGACCATGCCGTATGCATAGAAGAGGAAACCGTAGGCCACAGTTCGCAGACAGTCCACACCGTAGGGAATCACATTCGGATCCGAGGTGAACAAGGTGATGATTGGCTTTGCGAACAGCACAAATATCAAACCCACCGTGCCCAGGCAGATCATGTTGTAAAAGCCGGCAATCCAAACAGCTCTTTCGGCCCGGTCGGGATTGTTGGCGCCGAGCGCCTGACCAACCATGGTTGCCGCAGCATTGGACATGCCCCATGAAGGCAAAATAGCGAAGATGATCACGCGAATGCCGATCGTATAGCCCGCCATGGCATTGCTGCCGAAGCTCGAGACCGCCCGCACCAGTCCAACCCAACTGGCCATGCTGATGAAAACCTGAAAGGTAGCTGTGGAAGAGAGCTGCGCCAGTTTTAGCAGAATCGTCGGCTCGATCTTTAAGTGCGCGCGGGTAAGGTCGAAGTGTCCTCCGCTCCTGACCAGGCGGCTTAAGGCATACAAAACTCCGATGCCGCGTCCGATGTTAGTAGCGACCGCTGCTCCCAGCAGGCCCATTTTGGGAAATGGTCCCAAGCCGAAAATGAAGCAGGGACCCAGGACAATATTGATGCCGTTCGCAAGCCAAAGCACTCGCATTGCGATCGCTGCATCACCGGCGCCGCGAAAGATAGCGTTGATCAGGAACAGCATGATGATGGTCGCGTTACCGGCGAGCATCATGCGCGTGAAACCCACCCCTTGTTCCACTACCCAGGGAGAGCCACCCATCAATGACAACAGCTTTGGCGCTAGTGGTACTCCGACTGCAGCAAAGACCAGCGAAACCAGCAGGCCCAGCACCAGCGCCTGCACTGCCGATCTGGCTGCCGCCTCGGGGTTCTTTTCACCAATGCGCCGCGCCACCATCGCCGTGGCGCCGATGCTCAGTCCAATGGCAAGCGAATATATAAAAGTAAGCAACGACTCGGTAAGGCCGACCGTAGCCACCGCATCCGGAATATTTAGATGAGAGACCCAGAAAATGTCGGCGACCGCGAAAGTGCTCTCCATCAACATCTCGAGCACCATTGGAATGGCGAGCAAGATCACTGAGCGGCCAACCGGTCCTACAGTGTAGTCACGATGCGAGCCCCGCAAAGCTTCGCGGATGGCCGGCCAAAGACCCTGTTGTGGCACCGTGGGTTCAAGATCGTCCGGGGAGGTCGGCAGAATTTCAGTTTGAGTGGGCATGTGGTCGGCAGGCTGTTAGCCTGCGGCTTCCATATTCCATCGCTTGGCTGCGAACGGAGTCCGGGGAGTGCGAGTGGTTGTCATACTGGTTTTTCCAGCCAGATGAAAAAGCGGCAGCTCGCCTTATGCGGAGCGCCCAAAGTCATCCTGGAGACGGACGATGTCATCCTCGCCGAGGTAGGATCCGCGCTGCACTTCGATGAAAACGAGCAGCTCGGCGCCCGGATTCTCGACACGGTGAGCCGCACCGACTGGGATGTCGATAGCATTACCGCCCGGCACAATAATGTCTTCGTCATTGAGGGTGACTTTTGCGGTTCCCTGAACGACGACCCAGTGTTCAGCTCGCTGGGCGTGTTTTTGATAGCTGAGTCTTTTCCCCGGCAGCACTTCGATACGTTTGACTTTGAAGTCCGGGCCCTCGTCAAGGACGGTAAAAGTTCCCCAGGGACGTTGATCAAACTTCGGCGAATTATCAATGGTTGTATCTTGCACGAGCCCTCCGTTGGTGATTGCCTGGACAAAACACTATCATGACTCCGGCTCTCACTTGAAAAATAAATTTTCCGCTGGTGCAATTAGCGAGTTCTTACTTGGAGCCTGCTGATCGCAGGCAGGGAATCATTGGAATGGCCCACAACGCGCTGGGAGTTGATTTTGTGTGGGGTGATCCGCTTGCAATTATTTCCGAAATAGGCCAATATTTGCAGCGCTTTGAAGATAGAGTCTCTCCCTGCTCGTTCAGGAGCAGGCCGTCAGTTTTCAGGGAGATCACCAGCAAATTTGCAAATCCAGGACTCTGCGGTAACGATTCGCAGGATCCTTTAAAGTTTCCAAGCTCTTACTCAGGAGATAGAAAGATATGGCCGAGATACAGGAGAACCTACACAGCGGCACAGATGCAGCCCCGTTTCGCATCGATGCCAAGCTTCACCAGATTCTCTACAAAACGGAACCGCGCGCGAAGCTTTTGCCTATGCCGGACAATGTTCTGCCGGAACCCGTTTATCCGACGAAGCCCAACCCAGTTGAAATGACCCAGCGTGAGTACCAGAAGATGAATGCGATTCGTACCTGGAAAACCTGGGGTGCGCCTTACTTCAAATCTCGCTGGCACAACAAGGAAGTGCGTCCGATCATTCCCTACCTGTTCACAGAATGGAAATGCAATCTGGATTGTCACTACTGCTGGTCCTATAACAACGCCGTCAAGGGCATGACCGAAGATACAGCCAAGCAGTCGATTGACTGGTTGCATTCAATCGGTTCGCGGGTACTGGCGTTGATGGGTGGCGAACCGCTGCTGCGGCCAAAGTTCATCCACAAGATTGTCAGCTACAGCGCCAAAAAAGACATCTTTGTTTATTTGCCGACCAACGGCAGGTTGATGAAGCCGGAAGTGATTGACCAACTCGGCGACGCCGGCATTGCCACCGTGAACCTGGCGGTTGACTCGGTCAAGGAACGCAAGTCTCTACCGAAGGCGTTTGAGCCTATCAAGCCTTACTTTGAGTACCTGGTGAAACGCCAGCGGTACTATGGCTACACGGTCATGTTCAATATCAACATCTGCCATAACAACATGGATGATGTGAAAGAACTGACTGAGATAGCTCACAATGCGGGTATCGCGACTGACTACCACATCAACGAGACGCCGATGACTGAGCAGGATCACTTCAAGCATCTGACGGAGAACCAGACCTATCTGACTCCGGACGACTGGCCGAAGGTTGATGAGTTGTTGGACTATCTCAACGACAAACGCGTCAATGAAGGTTACAAGATGGTCAACCCGATTCAGCACATGCAGGACATGAAACTCCTGATGCGCGGTCAGGTGCCACCCTGGCAATGTCGCGCGGGTCAAAACTCGCTCATCATTCGGACTGACGGCACACTCGCGCCGTGCTTCCCGATGTACTCAGCAACGCACGACTGGGGCGTGGTGGGTGCGCACAAGTTCGACACGAAGCAGCTTGATGACATGAAGGTGGATTGCACCAAACACTGTCTCTCGACCTGCAATTACATTCTCGGTTACTGCTATGACACGTTGCGCGTTATGACGTGGGCAGCCAAGCAGGCCATGCACGGATTCAAGGGAGCGACCGGTAGCTTCTAACGGGCAAGGGTAAGAGGTAAGAGCAAAGGGCGCATCGTGTATACGGTGCGCCCTTGTTGTTTCGCAACATCAATGAGGGGTGCGCTATTCGATGGTAGGACTCGACATTTTAGGTTCTGGCCCGGCCGCCGCCTCTGAGCGCTATTAGCGCGACCGCACCGTTTATGGCAAAGCCGATCGATGCCGCGATTACTAGCCGCTTGGCAGGCATTTCTCCCCCCAGCACAATCAGCGTCACCAAACCCAGCGGGATCCAGATCAGCACGCACGACACCAGACCCGGGCCGTAGCCTCCGTGACGCCACGCCGTGAGTGAATGCGTGATTCCGTTGGCCAACACCAGCGCGCCCATTATTCCGAGCATGAACCGTGGCCAGTGCATCTGCAAACTGATCACGATGCCGATGCAGATGAGCACAACGCCCAATCCCTGCAGGAAAAAGAAGCGGCCGGTGGAAAGATGCACGCCCCTGAGCCGAAAGAGGTAGGCCGTGTAGCCCTCGCCGCCCCAATACTCCTCGGCGATATGAATTAGATAAGTGATGGGAAACATCCACATCCACCAGGCCGATGGGGGTACGTATTGTGAAGCAGTCGCGATGTCCATCAGTTAGGTGTAGTCAGGCCGTAAAGTTTGATTGCGTTATCGCGCAGCACCATGTGCGCCAGTTCTACCGCACGAGCGCGCGAGATTTCTCCGTCGTTCATCATGCCGGTCAACGCCAGCGCCAGCGCCTGTCGTGCGGTCGTATTGGACAACCACGCCACCTCGCCCCAGTCCACCGCTGGACCAAACGAAAACGCATCGGTGCCGAACAGGATTTTATCCGGATAAGTCTCAAGCCAGTAACGCAGGTTTTCGCTCACTGCACGGGGGTACAAGGAAAGTGTTTGCGAGGAAAAGTCAGCATATACATTTGGCTTGCTCATCATTGAGGCAGTTTGCCTGGTGAAAGGCGCGCCACCATGGACAATCACGAAATTAGTTTTGCGCAGGGTCGCATCATTAAAAACGGATTCAAGCAATAACGGGTTGCTGCCACTCGGCCGGTAATAACTGCCGTAGCCATCGATGGCGTGAATATGCACGGCCATTCCCAGACGTCCCGCTTCGCGTGCGATGTAGCGAAAAAGAAAATCCTGCAGATTCTTGTAATCGGCGGCGGGTGCTTCCCCGGACTTGATGAAGCGAGCGTAGGTCGCGCGGGCCTGAACCTCGTCGGCATCGTCGAAGTCCAGCTTACGTAAATACGCCGCCTCAAATTTAATCGCTACGGCGCCACCTTTCTTCTGCGTTTCCAGCGTGGGAGTGACCACCAATTTCAGATAGTCCACCAGTGCGGCAGGCAGCGCATTAATTTTCAAATCCGAAAAATAGCGTTTCAATAGACGCTCTTCGGCTGGGTAAAGGCCGCGATAGTCGCCGTTAGACTTTTTCGCCGCTTCATTGCTGAGCGGAAAGAGCAGTGCATCGTCGAAAGACACCCAACGGAATCTTGATGGATTCAAACCGCGACCCATAGCTACACGGTTCGCGAGCATAATTTCGATGTTGAGTTGGTCCAGCAACCAGGCGGGATAGTTATCGCCGCGAGCGCTGATTATTCTTTGCTTGGCGGCTAGCAATTCGTCGACGTGCGCTGCGCTCATGTCGGCATGCTTATAGCCATACAACTCGCGCCAGGCGCTCACGAATTCCGGGTTGTCCAGTTTCAGTCGCTGTGGCAAGGGAAAAGGCTCAATGTTGTCGAGTGACAGTGCATCGTACTCATCGTCCGGCTTTTTACCCGGGGCCGTCAGCTTCAGCGGATGCGCGTGATTGTCGATAGCCCTGATCTTATTGATCTCCGCCCAAAGCGTCGGGTCCGCCGCTGTTTGTGCGTGAGCTGGAGTGAAAATTCCGAGTAGCAGGAACGTCAAGCTCAATACTATTTTCATAGTTAGGTTGTTCTCGTCTAACGGCGCTTAGAGTCCCGACTTTAGGCGGGTGTTTTGCCTTCGCCATTTCTAAACATTTAATAATCGCACGGCTTCGCGCGCATAGTAGGTAAGGATAATATCGGCGCCGGCGCGCTTGATGCTAGTCAGCGTTTCCATCATCACGCGCTCTTCATCGATCCAGCCACGTTCGCCGGCAGCCTTGATTAAGGCGTATTCGCCGGAGACGTGATACGCAGCCAGCGGCAACGCGAACGTGTCGCGAACCAGCTTGATGATGTCGAGAAAAACCGTAGCCGGTTTGACCATCAGGATGTCAGCGCCTTCGGCAACATCCAATTCAGCTTCGCGAATGGCTTCGCGAGCATTGGGTGGGTCCATTTGATAAGCGCGGCGATCACCAAAAGCAGGACTACTGTCGGCGGCTTCGCGGAATGGTCCATAAAAACCCGAAGCATATTTGACGGCGTATGACATGATCGGAATAAATGCCAAAGATTCCCGGTCCAAAGCTTCACGAATGGCCGCCACCTGGCCATCCATCATTGCCGAGGGCGCGACGATATCTGCCCCAGCCTGTGCCTGACTAACCGCAGTCCGGGTAAGCAATTCGAGAGACTCATCATTTAGCACGACCCCGTCTTCGACCACGCCGCAGTGTCCATGCGAGGTGTACTCACAAAGACAGGTGTCCGCTATCACGAGCATATCCGGCACTTCAGTCTTAACTGCGCGGATCGCCTGCTGCACGATGCCATCTTCCAGGTAGGCGCCAGTGCCCAGTTCGTCTTTTGACTCCGGCAGTCCAAAGAGAATGATTCCGCGAACCCCGGTCTCAAAGGCTGCCGCCGCCTCCCGCGCAATCTCATCGACCGATAGATTGTGGACTCCAGGCATCGAAGGGATCTCACGGCGAAGGTTTTTGCCAGGACAGGCAAACAAGGGGAGGATCAGGTCTTCCGGCCTGAGATGGGTTTCGCGCACCAGCGCGCGGAGCGCGGGCGTTCTTCTGAGACGGCGTGGGCGGTGAGTTAAATCAAACATAAGTCTCTTTCTCTTTTGGATCACTCTGAGAGCAGCGATGGCAGAACTATTACCAGCGATGATAAGCGGGATGCCCGGGCTTGACCGCTACAAACGTGCCGCGACACGTCGCTGTGACCTTGCCGTTGGCAAGCAATTGACCTTCTACAACCGCGCGATTGTCTTTCATTTCCACCACGTGCGCGACCATCCGCAGCGAGGTCTTTGTCGGCGTCGGCCGCAGCAGCTTAATCGCATAGTCCGCCGTGACGGTGCAGGGTGGATGGTCGGCGCCATCCCGTTTCATCAACGCGTAAGTCGCAGTCCAGTTACAGTGACAATCGAGCAAGGTGCCGATAATTCCGCCGCTCAACATGCCGCTGAAGGCTTCCTGCCACGCTTGCGGTTCAAAGTCCGCGACAACCTCATCCGCGAGCGGAAAGCTGCGGATGTGAAGACCCTTTTCATTAGCCGGCCCACAACCGAAACAAGCGTTGTTGGGAGCATAAGTTTCCTGGAGACTTTTTTCTGTCATATGCCAATCTGAGTTGACGGGTTCCGTCTGTATTACTAATCAGAGAATCTGCTTAAGGCGCTCTGCGTATTTTCAAGCTAATGGCAAGCAGGACGCAACTTCCGCGAAGCTTAAATCGCAGCATCTTTCCTGTCGCAGTGTACGGCAACTCGACGACTAATACCCAGTCACGATTCATCGTCACCGAATCCCACCTGCGTCAGCGGGTGGATGGTTCAATTCCAAGTTAACAGTTCACGTATGAGTACGCACTTCATCAGGTTGGAGCACCCTTGACATGGGTGTGAGCATTCAAAGTTCAGCTTGTACTTGGGTCGCCGTGCTCGAGGTCGGGCTCTGCAATACTCTTCGGACAGACGCAGGGAATGCATTGCGTCATTGGGAAATTCCTGGTGGTATACGTATGGATTAGCACTATCCACGTTAGGTTGGACCTGAACTATCCACCAGCTGACGCAGGTAGGATTCGCTGACGATGATTGAACAGCATCACCACTCGCTCAGGTTCGATTCCACTTTCCACCCAACCTGCGCCACTTGCATTGCTGCGGCCCGAAACTCGCCATAGGAAATTCGCCATGCCAGAAAAGCGCTGCCCCAAAGAGGGGATGATGGCAGCTTCACCAGTCAGGCAAATCTCGGGAGAGAACATTATGCCCAACGAGACAAAGCCGATTGCGCCTGCCTGCTGACAAAATAGCTTTAAGGCCAGTTGAAGTCTATGCTACCAGTATTCAGAAAACGGAAAACAGAAGTAATACTTTCAATGGCCATCAATGGATAGTCGAGCGATTTTTAAGTAGCCCCAAACAAGAATCGAGATTCGCCATCGCCTATGGAATTTTTGATTGCACTCGGAATCGTCCTCGCGGTGATCACCCTGCTTGGACACGGTATCTGGATCCTCCTGCGCTATATCATTCGCCACATATTGGATTTAACGCCGGCTGTTAAGGTGATTCAGCGTCCTGAAATTGTCTACTGCACTCGATGTCAAGCTGAGCTAGGCACGCACGTCACCCTCTGTGCGCAATGCGGCACTGCCAGACCATCCAGCATCACTCTCGAGTTGCTGAAGGATTTGGCTGCGACCAGGAGGCAACTCGAACGCCTTCGAGATGCTGGAACCATCGAACTCGATGTCTACGAAGACCTCACTGCGAAGATTCAATTCGAAAAGACCAGATTAGAGAATCGTGAGGCTGCGGTTGCAGCACCGGGAATCCAGCAGCCCGAGATAGCGAGACCGCAACCGCCATCCGTCACCAAACCGAGCGGAGAAATAACCAATTCCTGGGCGCAACCCTCTGTCGTCACAGATTCAGAAATATCAACCGAATTGTTCGCCAAAGATGTCAGTGCCATTCGATTAGAACCCGAGAGTTCTCCGGGCTCTGACGTGCCTGTCATCTCCACACGAGTACCACTTCCCGCGCCGGCTGTAGCCGAGCCGAAGAAACCTTTCACAGAAGTACTCGCGGCTTTCATGGAGCAGAGCAATATTCGCTGGGGCGAGATCATCGGCGGCTTGCTGATCATTGGCTGTTCCACCGCTCTCGTCGTGAGTCTCTGGGCCGAAATCTCAAGTATCCCCGTGCTTAAGTTTCTCATCTTCACCGGAGTAACAGCGGCCCTGTTTGGAGTTGGTCTCTACACGGAACATCGCTGGAAACTGCCAACTACCAGCCGCGGAATTTTGACGATTGCGACATTGCTGGTGCCCTTGAACTTTCTGGCGATTGCCGCGGTATCAAGCGGCGCGGCCCCGCAAGGCGTGCTGGTGCTTGGCAGCGAGTTCATCGCGCCGGCCCTCTTTCTTTGCCTCGTCTATTTTGCTGGTCGAGTGATCACTCCCAGGTGGCCTCACTTACTGGCGGCCGGGGTGCTGGGCTCGTCCGTAGGCCAGTTGCTGATTCGGCATTTCGCTTCGGTAGACAATTCTCCCGAGGTGCTGCTGGGGCTGGGAGCGTTTCCGGTCATTTGCTATGTGGCAGCCGTGGGTTGGATGCTGTGGATCGCGCTCGCAGACCGCGAGATCGACGAGAGCGAAACGATAGCGATCTTTATCACGCTCGGTGCGCTTACGTTTGCGGCGGTGTTGCCGTTTGGACTTTTGCTTTACAAGAGTGGGCCCGTCTCGATGACGATGATGTATCTGGCCCCCTTAGTGACACTGGGCGGGATACCAATGCTCGCGTGCGGAACGCTGCTGTGGAAGCGTGTTTCCAGGAAAGATCTGGTGGCTTCGCGAACCGCAGGCACCAGCATGGCCCTTCTCGGAGTCCTGGTTGTTTTCTCAGGCATGGTCCTGGCCTGGCCCAATCCAGCCAGTATCGTACCGGCGGCGCTGCTGAACTTTGCGGTGTTGACGCTGCTCGCGGTGTTTCTGGAAATACCTCTGGCTCACGTGCCCGCGGCAATCTGTTTCTCGCTTGCTTATCTCGTTCTCTTTCACGTCTTCACGGAACACGTGCCCTGGCAAAACCTGAGAGTGGTTTCGCTGCTGCAGGTTTCGTTGGGCGTCAGCAGTGGCCAGGCACTCTCGCTAATGTTCGCGATTTTTCTCGGCACTTCGGAATGGTTGGGTGCGAGGCAGCGCAGTCGTGACGGGCGCTCCTACCTGCTGGCTGCGGCAGCGGTATCCGTTGTCAGTTTTTTGTTGCTCACAATTTATGGATTTGGACTGCCCGGAGATAAGACCCTTTTCCTTTTCTATCTACTCTATGCGCTTGGATCTTTGTGGGTCGGCCGCCGTCATCTGATACCGAGCCTCGGCTGGGGTGGCGCAGGCTTGCTGCTGATTGCAGCCTATCAGGCGCTTGGTCCATGGCTTGAGTTTTCATTCCCCTGGCAAACAGCGTTTCTTGTGCAGTCGGCTGTTTGCACCACCATCGCGATCGCGGGCAGCAGTTATTGCGAGGCGACCTGGAAAACTATTGTCAAGCCTCTGCATGGGGCCGCCCTGGTCAGTTCGTTAGCAGTACTCATTTGTTTACTGCAAGCCAATCCATGGGAAACCACGGGGATCCAGGCCCGCCGCGTTTTTTTACTGGCCGTCATCTGGTTGGCGCTGCTCTGGGTGAACCGCGACAAGCGATTGTTCATCCTCTTTCAGATCTCTCTTGCGGGAGCTTTGGTATTGGCCATCAAGGCGACCCTGCAGCAATACGAATGGTACGCGTATCTGCCGCATGCATTTCTGCATCCCACGGCGCTTCAGATCCAGGGAACCATGCTGGTCCTGCTGAGTTTGGCCTGGGTAAGCGTGCGTTGTCTCGCATCCCGTAATCTCAACTCTGCTGCCTCTCTCTCAAGTGAGGGCTCGCATACGCGCGGCGCTTCAGCCTCTGATTCAGATCCTAACGCAGGCTTTGGCTTCAAAGGAGAGCATTGGACCATCGCAGCCCGACGACTGCTGCAGCTGGACTACTCTTTTGATCGTCTGGTTCTCTGGGTGGTGCTCGGCGGTGACGGAGTGCTGGTGCTCTATGGTGCTTTCCCTGGGGTCAAACAGGAACTGACTGCGCTTGGCAGCGCTACATCAGTTTGGAATCTTGTTGGTTTCCCACATCAGAAAGCGCTCGGCCTCGGCTCATGGATCTTGGTTGGACTACTCGCCATCAGCATGCTGGCGAACCTGTGGGAGCGCAGACACGGTGAGTATCTACTGGGAGCTCTATTCTCCGTTCTTTTGGTGAGTCCGCTCGTCGCGGGCCGCTTGGAATCAGAAGTTGCCACGGCCTCGGCCTGGCGTTGGTCCTCGGCGGCTCTTCTGTTGCTCGGTTCGGTGGGCTTATGGTTGCGACAACTTTGGCTTCCGGCGAATTTTAGCTTGTCCCTGTCTGGCGAGCGAGAAGGAGACAAGGAAGAACCCCGTACTGAAAATGGTCGAACAATAGTCCGGCGCGTAAGAATTCTCCTGCTGTCTGGCACACTCGCGCCTCTGCTGCTGCTGACTGCGTATCCGGCGCTTCGCGTTATCTACTATCTTCCGGTCCATGGGCCGGCCTCCGGCATTTTTTATGCGCTCGGCGATCCCCTCTCTTACGGTCTGCCACTCGTCTTCGCCGCGCTGGTTCTAATCGGCTACGCCGTCCGCGAGCGTCTGGCGAACTATGCTTTTGCGGGTGGCCTGCTTTTCAATGCGACGGTGACCATGGTGTATCTGCTGTCCGTGGTTTCCGTCCACGGCGATATGGATCGAGTGGTCTCAGTCCATGTACTGCATTTGAATGCCATCGTCGCTGCGCTTTACGCAATTGTCTGGTTGAGCTTGCGGCCACGCTGGCAGCAGAAGATGGCGGCTGAAATTGCGTCCAGAGCTGAACGCCTGCTGCGAGCGCAGTTGGTCATCGCGACAATCGCAAACGCACTGGTGCTTATTCCGGTGGCGGTCTGGATCAGCTTACAACCTGGTTGGATCGGCTCCGGGACAATCGCCGCGGGCAGCCTGACAGCCTGGCTCAGCTTTGCGCTCACCGTGATCGCATTGATTTGGTTTGGCATTGCCTACCAACGAAGAATGCGAGTCCGGACACTTGGCGCAATTCTCCTGGGCGCAGTCGTTGTGGCCGCCTTCACGGTCGCGCGCTGGAACCCGGCAGCATGGTCAGGCTATCACGCGTTAATGATGGGTATAGCATTGGCGGCGTGGTTGATGTGCCTGGCAATGTTGCTGCCGGCACTCAACCTCCAAAAGAGACTTGGGTTTGTCTCTGCCGCATTAGAACGTTGGGGGCGGAATCCGTTCGCCGAGGGCTGGTCACTCGAAGCTTCGCTAATCGCCGGCTGGTTCGGTGGGTTGGCTGTCTACCTGGCTTTGCGGGTCGCCTACTACGACCCGGGCGGAATCTGGTGGTCCATCGGCGCACTGCTCAGCATGACACTGCTCGGGGCAGCGCTGAATTGGCAAACGCTGCAGCGCGGTTACCTGTACGCAGCGGGTATTCTTTTCGGCACAGCGACTCACATCTATTGGAACAATCAGTGGGCAGCATTTCTCCCAGGTCCTACCCGCGCTCTTGATGTAATTGTCAGCGCCATGTGTTTGTCGAGTATCGCCTGGCTCGCGCTCGACCTGAGAGCCCGCCGGAAAACGACATCAAGCGGTTGGCTTGCGTTCCATGATCTGGTTGCCGTGACTTCTGTGGTAGTGATGGCAGTCATTGTTCCACTTCGTCTCCTCGACTCCGCTTTTGGCTTTCATGCGAGCGAGACAGTTGGGTTCGATTGGTTGGCCATTTTTTCATTGCTGGCGTTCATGACGGCATGTGTCTGGGACGGGCAAGCGAAGTATGCCGTAGCCGGATTAGATTTGACCGGTCTGCTTGCGGTGATTCTGGCCGTGAGCGGCCTGGAACTGACGCTATCACAACTGGTCTGGAGCTTGACGATTACACTTGCACTTTATTCCCTCAGCACCGCTTTGCTTTGGCATTGGCGCGAGAGAATACGTGGAACATTGGACTCGCTGCGAATTCCGCAGCGGCTCGATCCAACAGCTGATCGATTGACGTGGCTGAGGGTTTTCAACACCTTGCTCTCACTTGCGGTAGCAGGTCTGGCTCTCATCGTCGTGTTTGATGTGGCTGATCGAATGCTGCGGCTTACCGCAGGCCTGGCCGTGGGAATGCAAGCAGCTACTTTCGCACTGAGTTCACCGAACGTTGAAAATCGGAAGAGCCGGGGCACAGCATTCGCTGCGCTTGTTTGCGGGTTGGTGGTTTTCGGATGGGCCTGGCTGGTCCCTGGCAGTAGCGGTACCTGGCTAAATCGCGCCGTAATTCTAATGGTGGAGATGTTCGGCCTGGTCGCGCTCTTTGGCCTCGAGCTGGAGAGGATATTCGCGCGCGAGCCCGCCTGGGCCAGGGCCATTCGTTCCAGCGTTCCCTGGCTAACTAGCCTGGGCATGCTTGCACTCGTCTTCGTGCTCGGCACAGAGGTCTTCTATCGGGTTGAGTTTGGCGCTGTCCGAGTCAACCCCCTGACAATGATAACCGTAGGGCTTACGCTGGCGGCCGCATCGGGCACCTGCATCCTCTTTGCGGTCTCGTCCAAACACGATCCACTTGGTCTCTCCGAAGCCTGGCGCCAGGCGTATGTCTACGTTGCTGAGGCAATGTTGGCGCTGCTGTTCATGCATATCAGGCTGACGATGCCCTGGTTGTTTACCGGTTTCTTCGAGCGCTACTGGCCCATAGTGGTGGTGCTGCTGGCTTACGCAGGAGTGACCGCAAGTGAGTTGTTGCGCCGTCGCGGGGTGCTCGTATTGGCTCATCCGATCAAACGTACCGGAGTGTTCCTGCCACTCTTGCCCGTGGTGGGCTTTTGGTTAAGCAAGCCCGAAGTGGATTATTCAGTGCTTTTGTTCATCGTAGGAGGTCTCTATGGACTGGTCTCAATCCTGCGAAAATCGCTTATTTTTGGAATCCTGGCCGTGCTCGCCGGCAATGGTGGCTTGTGGTACTTGTGGCAGCGCACTACAGATTACGGCTTCATGCAACACCCACAGCTCTGGTTGATACCCGTAGCCGGATCGGTATTAGTGGCTGCATATCTGAACCGTGAAGAGTTGTCGGAAGATCAAATGATCGGTATCCGTCACCTGTCGCTGATCGCGATCTATTCATCATCGACCGCAGACATTTTTATCAACGGAGTAGCGCGTTCGCCATGGCTGCCGCTGGTGCTTGCAGCTTTATCGCTCGCCGGAGTATTTGGCGGTATCATGCTTCGTATTCGCGCCTTTCTTTTGCTCGGCTCGCTCTTTCTGCTCCTGGCAATCACCACGATGATCTACTACGCTTCGGCGAACCTGGGCTGGACCTGGTTGTGGTACGTCGCGGGCATTGTTACCGGAGCCATGATCATCTTCACCTTCGCCTTGTTTGAGAAGAAGCGCGATGAGATGCTGCGACTGGTTGAGGGCTTGAAAGAATGGGATCGCTAAAGGAGCGTCTCAGCGTGTGGTAGGAGAGCCGGCCGGATCGACACTCAGCATGTTGCGCGACGGCTGGCGCCGGCTGCGCGAAACATTTATTGTCACAACTCAGTCAATACCTGAAATCGAGATTACCTGGGAGGAAAGGTGAAACAAACCAGATTTTTATTTAATCCAGCGATTGTGTTGCTCGTAGCGGCGACGCTGGCTCACGCGACGCCGCCGGAACACGAGTTCAGCGTCAGGCAGTACAATGAATTTCACGAGGTACTGCATCCGCTGCAGCATGACGCTTTGCCAAAGGGCGACTTCGCGCTCATCAGGGCCCGCTCGGGAGAATTGCTCAAGCATGGCCGGGCAATTGTTAAGCTTGGTGTGCCGCCTAAAGTGAAAGCAGAGCGCAAGGCAGAATTCAAACAGGAACTGCGCAAGTTCAATCAGGCACTGATCAGGTTCAAAGCGGATGTCAAAAAAGATAACAACGACGAGTTGAAGGCCTCATACAGCGCGGTGCACGATTCGTTTGAAATGCTGGCTGCGCTGTTACCGAGGTAAAACATGGATTTGTTTCGATCGGTTTTTTGTACACTTACTTTGATCGAGCTTGATCGTCTCTTCAGCCACACAAACAAAAGGCACTCAAGCAATCTCAATCATTTGACAGAGGAGGTTTGAGATGTCAGCAGCAGCAGGCATAGCGGCCGCAGCCGCGATCGCCAACGCAATCAAGGCCAGCGGCGTTGTGGTGCAAGTCGAACCGGAAGAGTTTTTCAAGATACTCCGCAAGTCCGCCACTCCACTCGTCATCTATGCCGAGGGTGGTTTCTTCTCGAAGAATTACCGGTACCTCACCAGCTATAAGGGCTTCGCCTTCTTCACAAAATCTTCTCAGCCAATGCAGTTAGGCTTGGAAGTCGAAATCGTGAGAGCGGGAAAGATCTGGATCCCGCAGTAAATTTAGCCGCGGATACACGCGGACGACGCGGATAGGAAATGGGCCGCGGAAAAGAATCCGCCACAGATAGACACGGATAAAATGGATCTGAAGAAGGTTCAGAAGACTTCTGTGTTTTTCATATCTGTTTTTTATCTGCGTTCATCTGTGGCTTACTTTTATCCTGATCCGCGCCCAGCCGCGCAAGCCGCGGCTCAACTTCTTCATCACTTCGGATCGAGCTTCCGACCAGCGTTAAGGTTATCGAAATTCAGGATCGCGTTGAAGACCAGGAAATAACTTCCCTTTGTCTGACCGCGCCACATGGGGTTGGTTGAGAAAAGGACTACGTGGCCCTGTCCATACGGAGCATCGATCACAGCGGGATGCTGCGCTATCTCATCGCCACCATCCAGCAAACCTGAGACAAACAAGTCCTTTGTGTCGGCATAGCGCAGGATAACTCTCGGACGTTGTTCGGGCGGGATAATGCCGCCGTTGTTGCGTCGCTGTTCATCAGTGATTTGGGCGGCTTGCCACGCTTCATTTGGCGCGGGTGGTTCAGGCGGATCGTTCGCAGGCCGACCCTGTGGGACATCAGGATCGTCTGCGGTGCCGCGGCCGGTAGCACGCCCCTCACGTCGCTGACGGCCTCCGCGTCCGCCAACCACATTGCTTAGATTAAAGATTGGACCATTCATGCAGTACATCGCGAGTGAATCGCTGTAGCCATACGCAATCGGACTCGCTTCGTCGACCGTTTTCATACGCAGGATATCGCCGATAGCCTTCAGTTTCTGGGCACGCTGAATGGAAACGCCGGGTGTAAAGCCATTGGCGACGGCAAGATCGGTCGTGTCGTCGACGGTGATGAAGAGCCCGCCTCCCTGCACAAATTTCTGCAGGTTCGCCAATCCAATCCAACCCAAGCCGGGGCGCATGTCATCGGTGGAATCAATCTTGCCGAGATTTGGCGTCAACGCAGTTGTCTTCCACGGAATAGGATTGCCATACATCGGCATGCCCGAGACGATTGCCGCCGTGCCGCGTCCAACCGGCGCGAGAATGATCACGTCAAACTTTGCTCTTAGATTGGAATCTTTGGCTGCATCCTGGGTGCTGATGTAGGTGTAAGGGACTCTTAATTGGTCGAACGCGACGCGCCACCAACCCTCATCCTGTGTGCTTAGCCAGGTGTGCATGATCGCGATGCGAGCAGTCTTAACCGGATGCGATTTCACATCGGGTGCTGTATCCGTTGCGTAAGCCTGGATACCCAGTTCGGTGACGAGACGATTCAAATCGCTGGCGACGGCTTTGCGCACGATGAACGAGCCGCGATTAAATTTATGTCCGGCGGCTTCGAAGGGCTCTTCAGCGGCGTCGATCGAAGCGTCTCGTAATTGATAACGCAGTGTCATCAGGTTGTTGTCGGCCGTGTGATTGATGAGATAGACAGTGCCGCTGCCAATAATGCCGCCGGGTGACTTTATTTCGCCTTTGACGATTTCGGCAGATACCGTGAGAGCTTTGAGATCGGTGACCCGCACGACTTCAACATTTCCCAACTCACCCATGGTCCAGGCCGTATCGTCGTAGATATCCTGTTGTGGATCGGTCGGGCTCCAGTATTGATAATCCAGCAGGGCATCGGCAATGCGACTGTACGGCTGGTTCATGCGGACGATGTAGGAACCGGCAGGGAACTCGCGCTCCTCGGTCTTTTTCTCGACTTTCTTAGCATCAACCGTAGGTTCCTGTGTGGTGGTCTTAGGTTCGTCAGTGCTCTTTGCTCCCGGAACAGGTGATGCGGACGGAGATGGCTGAGCCTTGGCCTGGTCCTTCTTATCAATAATTTTCTTTGTCTTGAGCGTTAACGTGAACGGGGCGGTCGCGCGATGAATCTCGCAGCCTTGCGCCTGCAGCGTCCGCAGTAATTCCGCTTGATTACCCAGACGCGGATCTCCTGCCGGAAAAACATAAGCCGAGGGACCTTCATTCTTTGGTTTCTCAATGGAGCGTTTGCTCTTCAGATAGAAGTTTTTGAGAAAGAGCTTGGAGTTGTTGCTGAAGTAGAACAGCGTGGTCAACAAAGCTGACTGTTCATAATTATTGTTATTGCGCTGAGACCATTTCGCCTTCGGCAAGGGAGGATTTTGTTTGTACCAGGTGCGCTGGTATTCGTCAGGCGAGAGTGTCCGCTCAACGGTGTCGGCGCCGGCATTGCCGAACGTTTCATACAAGCGGCTGATGCCGTTATGCGTAGCGGCAATGAACATCAGGTAGCCCGGCGACCAGGTGTCAAAGTTGCCGTGCGCAAAAACCCCCGGCATGCCAAACTTGGTCATCTCGGAGACATTGTTCCAGCCGATCATCTGCCACTCGTCGGTGAGGATCGGATCTACCCAGGCGTTATAGGGTCCATCCCCAATCGTGTTGTCGTAGAGATAGGGGACCGACTCGTGCAAATCGTGAAGCACCTGGGCCTTCCAGCCCAGGTAGGTCGTCAACACGTTGTGCGTTAATTTCAGGGACAGTCCAATGGCGTCGCGGTTGTTATCGTGGGCGACATAATGTCCCCAGTAAACAAGCGAGGGCCAATTTTCATTCGGGTGAGCCAGGTGCCAGTTGTAAACATCGACCATGCGGTTGCGGCCATCGACTTCTACCACTGGCGTAATCAGCACGACCATGTTGTCGCGGATGTTTTTGATATAGGCGCTGTCATCGACCGCCAGCCGGTAGGCCAGTTCCATGAGGGCCGTTGGAGCACCCGTCTCAGTTGAGTGAATAGTGCCGGTGATGTAATAGACAGGGAATGAGCTTGCGACCAGCTTGTCCGCCTCTTCATCATTGAGATTGATGGTGCGCGGATCGGCGAGCTTCGACAAGCGAGCCTTGTTCTCATCCAATCTGGCGAGCAGCTTTTCAGAGGCAACGGCGACTGCGATCATCTCGCGGCCTTCTTCCGTGGTGCCAATGGAATAGACTTTTACCCGGGGCGTCGCCTTTTCAAGCAGACGCATGTAGCGATAAACATCTTCCGCATAGGGCAGCTTGCCCGGTGCGCCCGCAACATCGCCCAGCACCATTTTCGGTGTCGGTACGGTCGGCGAAGCCGGCAGGTAATCAGTCAGCGGCGAGTTAAAGAAAGGTTCCGTCGTGTACTCGGCGATCTTGCGCGTGTAATCTTCATCGATTGGCTGATTCGGATCGCGCGCAGGCTTGATCTGGGCCGCCGCCAGCATGGCACTGGCGATGATAACAAGTGAACAAACAGCCGAGCGGAAGCAGGTGTGTCTTATCATTTTCGTCATTCCTGGAAAGATTGAAGGCAAGTCATAAGTGGGGCGCAGGCTTCTCAGCGAACTTGTCAGTTCGGGGCCACAAACTTCATTTTCTAAAGCACAAGTGGTGAGCAAGTTTTAAGCGAATATTAACCAAGGTGTCAAATAATTCTTTCCGTCAGGTAAGAATGCAGTTGAAGGCCGAGATGGATTGGCCCAAAAAGTCTGTTCCACCTTCAGCGTTTGGCGGATGAGTGAAAACAGCCCAGCAGTTTGCTGCTGGGAACTGTCAGAGTTGAGACGAAGTCCGTGAAGCGGACGGCTGAAAAAGTTTGAGGCTCTGGTAATTATCAGTCAGCCGTCCGTTTCACGGACTGCCAATCATCGCGGCCCTATCCTCAGCAGTGAACTGCTGGGCTACTATCATGCGTCCGCTTTGCAAACTCTTAACTCTACTTAAGGCGTCAGTGCCGTCCTCGTTTGTAACAAAGCACTCGCTTCTTTAGAATTAGTTTTCTCGGATACATGCCATGGCAGAACAGGAACCCATAGCCCCACAGGCCCAGGCCCAACCACCGGAAGAAACCTCCACCCCGGACATTAAGCCCATCAGCAAAGTCGCAGGTGGCGTCCCCGCGGTGATCCAGGCGATGAAGAGCGCCTGGTCTGAGATGGGTGTCATTCGCGGTACGCGCGCTTTGCTGCAGCTTAATCAGACCGGCGGCTTTGATTGTCCGGGTTGCGCCTGGCCCGAACCTGATACGGAACGATCGCACGCAGAATTTTGTGAGAATGGCGCCAAGCACGTTGCCGATGAAGCGACTACGAAACGAATAACTGCTGAGTTCTTCAAAAAGTGGAGCGTTGCAGATCTCTCCCGGCAATCCGATTACTGGCTGGGGCAACAGGGCCGGTTGACTGCACCGGTACTGCTGAGCGAAGCAGGCACTCATTATCAACCAATCGGCTGGGACGAAGCCTTGCAACTGATCGCAGCCGAGTTGAATGCGCTTGGCTCGCCCGACGAAGCCGTCTTCTACACCTCCGGTCGCGCCAGCAACGAAGCAGCGTTCCTCTACCAGTTGTTCGTGCGCCAGTTCGGTACCAACAACCTCCCGGACTGTTCCAACATGTGCCATGAATCAAGCGGCACCGCACTCGGGGAAACCATTGGCGTTGGGAAGGGAACCGTAACTCTTGAGGATTTTGAGCTGGCCCAGGCCATCTTTGTCATTGGTCAGAATCCGGGCACGAACCATCCGCGGATGCTAACTGCGTTGCAGAAGGCCAAGCGCAATGGCTGCCGGCTCGTACACATCAATCCCCTCCCGGAGACCGGGATGACCCGTTTCAAACATCCGCAGCAGCTTGGGGATCTGCTGGGCCAGGGGACCGAGCTGGCGGACCTGTTTCTGCAGGTGCGCATCAACGGCGATGTGGCTTTGTTGAAAGGCATCATGAAGGCGTTGCTTGCCGCTGAGGAAAAGGACCCGGGGCGCGTTCTCGATCATGAGTTTATCAAGGAGCACACCAGCGGATTTGCCGAGTTTGCTGCTGCGCTGGAGCATTTCGAATGGAACGATCTGGTCGAGCAAAGCGGCATCGACAGGACACAGATCGAAGCTGCAGCTCGTATCTTTGTGACCTCTGAGCGCACTATTTTTTGTTGGGCCATGGGTTTGACCCAACACAAGAATGCCGTGGCCAACATTCAGGAAATCGTCAACCTGATGTTGTTGCGCGGGCAGATTGGGAAGCCCGGCGCTGGCTTATGTCCGGTGCGTGGGCACAGCAATGTGCAGGGCGATCGCACGATGGGAATCACGGAACGTCCCACACAAGCATTTCTCGATCAGTTGGCCACCGAATTCAGTTTCTCACCGCCGCGCGCGCATGGGCTGGATACAGTCGACTCGATCAAGGCCATGCACGTTGGGCGGGCCAAAATTTTCTTTGCGCTTGGCGGGAATTTTCTTTCGGCCACTCCGGATACGGAATACACGGCCGATGCTTTGCGCAAATGCCGCCTGACCGTCCAAGTCTCAACCAAACTCAATCGCGGACACTTGATAACTGGCCGCCGGGCTTTGATCCTTCCCTGCCTGGGCCGCACTGAAATTGATATGCAAGCAGGCGGACCACAGTTTGTGACCACTGAAAATTCGATGGCAGTAGTGCAGGCCTCGCGCGGGTTTTTGAAACCGGCAGAGGCGAGGCTGTTGAGTGAGCCTGCGATTGTCGCGCGGCTGGCGCGCGCCACGCTTGGCACGCGCAGTACTGTTAACTGGGAGGAACTCATCGGAGACTATGATCGCATTCGAGACTGGATCTCGCGCATCTATCCCGGCTTTGAGGATTACAACGAAAGGGTGCGCCGAGCGGGCGGGTTTTATTTGCCCAGCGCTGCGCGCGCCCGTGTTTTTCAAACGTCCACGGGCAAAGCTCGCTTCACCGTCCACGATCTTCCCAAGCACAATCTGCAGCCGGGGCAGTTTTTGATGATGACTGTTCGCAGCCACGATCAGTTCAATACGACGATCTATGGCCTCGACGACCGTTACCGGGGCATACGCAACGGGCGCCGGGTAGTCCTCTTGAATGCTGACGACCTGCGCCACAGCGGGCTTGCAGAAGGCGAGATAGTGGATCTCGTAAGCCACTTTGAAGGCGAAGAACGAGTGGCGCGCCATTTCATGGTTGTGACTTATGATATTCCCCGCCGTTGTGCGGCCACCTATTTCCCGGAAGCAAATGTGCTGGTGCCTTTGCGCAGCGTAGCCGAGAAAAGCAACACACCCGCCTCAAAGTCGGTGGTTATTACGATCGAAGGCAAAGGGGGAAGGGGTAAGAAATAAGAGCAAAGGGCGAAGAGGGAAGAGGTGAGAAGTTAGGGAGGGGGGGTAAGTAAAAGGCATTGACTTTTAAACTAGAGGAACCGAATACAAACTCAAAGGTGGAGTTGTATGAATTGCTGGCGGCGCAGGTGCGTAGTCTGCTCGCAGGGGAACGCGATTTCATCGCCAACGCAGCGAACTTCTCGTCACTGGTCTACCATTCGCTGCCCGACTTGAACTGGGCCGGATTCTACCTCTTCAAGGATGGCGAACTGGTGCTCGGACCATTCCAGGGAAAGCCTGCGTGCATTCGCATCGGTCTGGGCAAAGGTGTGTGCGGCACAGCTGCGATGAGCCGATCAACCATCGTGGTTAATAACGTCAATGAGTTTCCCGGTCACATCGCTTGCGACAGCGACTCGAACGCCGAGATAGTAGTGCCGCTGCTCGCCGGCGAACGCTTGTTGGGAGTCTTTGACGTCGATAGCCCCTCGCTCAGCAGATTCGATGATGAAGATGCAGCAGGTTTGAACCGGCTGGTGAAAATTTTTATGGAGCAATGTAATTAAGACAAACCATCCAGGGTTTGAAGTGAAGCGGAGAGATTATGATTTCAGTTCGGAAAGCAAACGACCGGGGCCATTTTGACTTTGGCTGGCTAAATACCTATCACACGTTTTCCTTTGGGGACTATTACGATCCGCAATTTATGGGATTTCGCAGTCTGCGTGTGATCAACGAAGATCGGGTCGCGCCGCAGACCGGTTTCCCAAAGCATGGTCACCGGGATATGGAGATTATTACTTACTTGCTCGAAGGCGAACTCGAACACAGCGACAGCATGGGCAACGGCTCGGTGATCCTCCCCGGCGATGCGCAACGCATGACGGCGGGAACGGGTGTAACGCATAGCGAAGCAAATTCGTCAGCCGCACCCGTGCACTTACTGCAAATCTGGATTTTGCCGGGAACTCAGGGACTTAAACCCGGCTACGAACAGAAGGCATTCAGCGCTGCGGATAAACTAAATCAACTGCGCCTGATTGCTGCGGCCGATGGGCGCGCCGGAGCTGTAACGATTCATCAGGATGCCAGCATCTATGCCAGTCTGCTCGAGCCTGGTAGTGAAGTCGTGCATGAAATCGCTCCCGAGCGTCACGCCTGGCTTCAGGTAGCCCGTGGTGCGGTTACACTCAATGGCACTCCATTGGACCACGGAGATGGCGCTGCCATCAGCAACGAAGCAACTCTAACGATTGCGGGGCGCGAGCAAGCAGAACTACTCCTTTTCGATTTGGCTTAAATCGTAATAGGCCTTACATGTTTGAAAAACAGCTTGCCTAATTACAAGATTCTAATTTCCGGAGCTCGCTGCTGTGGAGCTTGTGCAGTCAGGGGCCGAATTGCATACTCAACTTGATGGTCGAGTCCAAAGCCGAGGCCGGGAAAATTGCGCGTTGGCGAGCGCTGGTTCTTCTCTCGACTGCCGAGTTGCTCGGCATGTCACTGTGGTTCAGTGCCGCAGCGGTGGCTCCCGCGCTGAAGCTTGAGTGGCACCTTAACGAGTCCAGCGCCGGATGGCTGACTATCGCAGTGCAGCTTGGCTTTGTCGCCGGGACACTCATCAGCGCGCTGCTAAATCTTCCCGATGTCATCAGCACCAGACATTTGTTTGCAGTCAGCGCCTTTGCAGGGGCGCTGACAAATGCAACCTTTGGCTGGCAGGCGCACGGCCCGAAGTTGGGCATCGTGCTGCGATTCCTGACGGGGTTTTGCCTGGCCGGCGTTTATCCTCCCGGTCTGAAAATCATGGCGACCTGGTTTCGCGAGCGTCGTGGGATGGCGCTCGGTGTCCTCGTGGGGGCCTTGACCCTGGGCAAGGCTGCGCCTTACCTGGTCAACGCGGTCGGCAGCAGCAATTGGCGTAATAATGTGTTGCTGGTTTCGCTGTTCGCGTCACTGGCCGGCCTCATTGTTCTGATCTTTGTCAGTGATGGACCACACGCTTTGCCAGCGGCCCAGTTTGATTGGAAGCAGGCCGGCAGAGTGTTCCGAAATCGCGGCGTACGCCTGGCCAATCTTGGCTACCTGGGCCACATGTGGGAACTCTATGGGATGTGGACCTGGATCCCGGTGATGATCCGGGCGAGTCTCGCGCAAAGTGGTGATTCACCGGCGCTGGCCGAAGTGGGAGCTTTCGTCGTGATTGGTTGTGGCGCAGTTGGCTGCGTTGTGGCGGGCCAGATCGCGGATCGCTATGGACGAACGCTCGTCACGTCATGGGCGATGGGTATCAGCGGTAGTTGTTGTCTCTTAATAGGATTCTTATTCGGCGCGCAACCACTACTGCTGCTTTTATTCGCGGCCGTTTGGGGAGCAAGTGTCGTGGCTGATTCGGCGCAGTTTTCGACCTGCGTCACTGAGCTTGGCGATCCGCGTTATGTGGGCACGGCGCTCACGATTCAGATGTGTCTTGGATTTCTTTTGACGACTATCTCGATCGAGCTGGTGCCGCACTTTGTTAAGCTCGTCAGCTGGCGCTACGCATTTGTGATTCTTGCACCCGGACCATTTCTGGGTGTCATCGCGATGATGAGATTACGCGGGCTGCCTGAGGCCGTGAAGATTGCTCAGGGGCGACGATAGGCGAAGGGGAGTCCAGTCAACAAGTAGGGCAAACAGCCCGTCAATAAGTCGGGCGAACAGCCACGTCAATAAGTAGAGCGAACAGTCCAGTCAATAAGTAGGACGAACAGTCCAGTTAATAAGTGGAGCCGAACAGTCCGCAAAGTAGACGAATGAAAATAGCCCAGCAGTTTACTGCTGGGGACAGGAGCGCGCTGGTGTGTGGGAGTCCGTGAAGCGGACGACTGAATGATGATCTCGGAGGATGTCAGGCGTCCGTTTCACGGACTACGTATCAATTTTAAAACTGATCCCCGCGATAAATCGCTGGGCTATCTTCAGTCGTCCGCTAAGCGCGGACTCGTGGAGCTTATAATCGACCGTTCTCCTCCACGATGAAATAGAAACAAAATGGATAAAGAAACAAAGGCGCTTAGAACACAGACACGAAAGATCATTCGCTTGCTGAAGCGGGCCTATCCGGATGCCAAATGCTCGCTGCATCACTCAAACGCTTTTGAATTACTGATAGCCACCATTCTTTCAGCTCAATGCACCGACGATCGCGTCAACATTGTGACCGCGGATTTGTTCCGCAAGTATCGCAAGCCCGAAGACTATCTTGACGTCTCAACCAGAGAACTGGAAAAAGACATACGGACGACCGGGTTCTTTCGAAACAAGACGAAGGCGATTCAAGGCACGGCCCGACTCCTTACTGAGCAATACGGCGGCAAGGTGCCAAGGACCATGGACGAATTGCTCGAGTTGCCGGGTGTCGCGCGCAAGACCGCCAATGTCGTGCTCGGAAACGCTTTCGACATCGAGTCGGGTGTGGTCGTCGATACTCATGTCACTCGGCTTTCACATCGGTTGGGCTTGAGTGAGCAAAAGACCGCAGAAAAGATCGAGCAGGATCTGATCGGTCTGGTACCGAAAAGCGATTGGGTGATCTTCTCGCACCTGCTGATCGCCCATGGCCGCAAGACGTGTAAGGCCCGCAATCCTACCTGCGATGAGTGCGTGCTGGAAAAACTTTGTCCATCTTCTTTCCTGAAAACCGGGGTAATTCCGCCGAGTTGATGCCCCAACGGCCGCCCCGGCCTTCGTGTCGAAGCTGGAAGACTCCTAAAAAAAGGCAGTGGCAGCAACCTCAATCGGGGCTTACGGCCAGCGTTTGGCTATTTTGGGCGAAGGTGGCTAGAATCATCGCGTTCTTCAAATCTCAACATTCCCCTAAGCAGGCATGACATCAATCTTGCTCCCGATACAGGTGTATTGCGCTCCGCCGGGTGAGGTGTCATAAGCGATGAGTTACCGTTTCCCCTGGCATCGTCTCTCAGAGGAGCACCTGCTTGACACACGCATCTGCGATCTCACTATCAAGATCCGCCGGTCCTTTCTGGAACCGCATATCAAGCGCTTGTATGACGAACTGAATAACCGCGGCATTCGCTTTAAACCCCATGTCTGGCTCTCAGAAGAGTGGTTTTCGCCGGATGGTGTGCCCGGGATTGCGATACCTTTTTATCTCGCGCATCCGCGCCTGATGAAACTTGAGCGCAAGCAAATGCTCGAGGTCGAAGGCGGGACCGATACGGAGTGCATGCGTATTTTGCGGCACGAAGCCGGGCACGCTCTCGACACTGCTTTCCGCTTACACTTCAAGCGCCGATATCGCGAGTTGTTTGGTTCCTTCGCCCAGCCTTATCCGGATTTTTATAAGCCAAAACCGAAGAGCCGCAAGTTCGTGCTGCATCTGCCTGCCTGGTACGCGCAGGCACACCCGGCGGAAGACTTTGCTGAAACCTTCGCTGTGTGGCTGACGTCGCGCTCGCATTGGCGGCGTCGCTACAAGGGCTGGCCGGCGCTGCACAAACTGGAATACATCGATGAGGTGATGAACGATCTCGCGGGCACCAAGCCAAAGAACCGGACGCGTACCAAGGTCGAACCACTGTCGGCGCTGAAGATAACCCTGCGGGAACACTATCAGCGCAAACGCGAGCGATATGATTTTCAGTATCCGGCTGTTTACGATCGAGATCTGAGCCGCATCTTTTCAGACGACCCGCGCGATCAATCAAAGCCAAGCGCGGCTGTATTTCTGCGAAGTATCAGGCGCGAAGTGCGACAGATTGTCGCTGACGGAACAGGCGTACACCAGTACACTATCGATCACGTGCTTGAGAACATGATCGATCGCTGCAAGGAACTGAAGCTGCGCGTGGCGACATCACGCCGCGAAGCGCGCCGCAAAGTGATGATTGTTCTGACAGTTCAGATCATGAATGTGCTCCATTCCGGTTATCATCGCATCGCAGTCTGAAGCTGAAGGTCCGCCAAACTTCGATTTGTGGAAACCGCAACCAACCCGGCCGCAGTTTAGTAGTCCGCTTTCGGTGTTGTATGAATTTTGAACCAAAGAAAAAGCTTCGCATCATTGTGCTCGTGCACGAGGACTTCGTGCCGCCGGATTCACTCGAGGGCCTAAGCAGTAAGGAGGCCTTCGAGATTAAGACGGAATACGATGTCATTGCCGCCTTGAAGAGCATGGGCCATGAGGTGCATGCCGTTGGTCTATACAACCAGTTGAACGCCATCGGCAACGCGTTGCTGGAATACAAACCGCACATCGCCTTCAATCTGCTGGAAGAATTTCACGGTTACCCGCTTTACGATCAGCACGTGGTCAGTTACCTGGAGTTGATGAAGCAGGCTTACACCGGCTGTAACCCGCGCGGTTTGACGCTTGCCCACGACAAGGCGCTGACCAAGATGATCCTTGCTTATCATCGACTTCAAGTGCCGAACTTTGCCGTCTTTCCCCTCCATCGCAAGGTAAACCGGCCGAAGCGCTTGAAGTTTCCGCTGCTGGTCAAGTCAATCAGCGAAGAAGGTTCGGTGGGAATTGCGCAGGCCTCGATCGTTCACGATGATGAAAAGCTGGCCCAGCGAGTGGACTTCATTCACCGGCAAAATAACACCGACGCGATCGCCGAACAGTACATCAAGGGCCGCGAGATCTACGTGGGAGTGATGGGCAACCAGAACATCCAGACCTACGCGCCCTGGGAACTGGTGATGGAAAAACTGCCGGAGGGTGCCGAGAACATTGCAACCCTAAAGGTCAAGTGGGACCCGGCCTATCAGGAGAAAGTTGGTGTGGCTACCCGAGCGGCGGAGCTCACTCCAGAGCAGCATAAGCAACTGGAAAGGCTTTCCAAGCGCATCTATCGCTATCTGTTCCTGAGCGGTTATGCGCGGTTGGATTATCGCATGACCGAGGAAGGCCAGTTTTATTTGCTCGAGGCGAATCCGAATCCACAGATTGCGCGCAACGAAGACTTTGCCGATTCCGCCGCGCATACGGGGCTCCCCTACGAGCAACTGTTGCAGAAGATCATGAGCGTCGGGTTGAACTATCGGCCGGCTGCTACCTAGCGGTAATTATTCGCCATGGAGAAGCCAACTTACGAAGATGTCTTGCGCGCTCGGGCTCAGATTGCTCCCTATCTACTGCGCACTCCTCTACACGAGTACCCGGCTCTCAACGACTTTGTGGGCACTCGTGTTTTCATCAAGCACGAAAACCATCAACCCACCGGCGCCTTTAAGGTACGCGGCGGGATTAACCTTATCTCGCAGCTGAGCACGGATGAACGTCAGCGTGGCGTGATCGCTGCATCGACTGGTAATCACGGCCAGTCCGTAGCCTATGCGGCCAAATTATTCGGTGTGCAGGCACGGATAGTCGTACCTCAGGGAGCGAATGCCGGCAAGGTGGCTTCGATGCGTGGCTTGGGCGCGGAAGTAATCTTTAATGGAGTTACCTTTGACGATGCCCGCCGCCACTGCGAAACACTCGCTGCAGAAGCTGATCTGCGTTACGTGCATTCGGGCGATGAGCCCTTGTTGATTGCAGGTGTAGCCACGGCGACGGCGGAAATGCTTGAGACCGAGCCCGAGTTGGAAGTGATCATCGTGCCGGTAGGAGGGGGGAGTGGCGCTGCCGGCGCCTGTTTGGTGGCCGCCGAAATTAACCCGCAGATTCGTGTGCTCGGGGTGCAGTCATACAAGTCGCGAGCGGCCCATGATTCCTGGCGAGAGCGCAGACTGTTGGAACGGCCGAACACGACCGTTGCGGAAGGACTTGCGACCGGCACTGGATTCAATCTTCCGCAAACGATCATGTGGGAGCTGCTCAGTGATTTTGTTCTGGTCCAGGATGAACAGATGATTCAAGCCATGGCTTGGCTGGTTGAATATGCACACACGCTCGCGGAAACTGCCGGGGCCGCGCCGCTGGCCGCTGCCTATCAATTGCGCCAGGAACTGCAAGGGAAGAAGGTTGGCCTCATCTGCTCAGGCGGAAATGCCACTCGTGAACAGGTCCTGCAGGCGCTCTCGTAACCTCAAATTCGATGCGGGAGATAAAAAGTAAATTTATCATCTCCGGTTTTCGACTTGACCTTATCCGGTAATAGATGAACTCAAGCGCCGCCCAACCGCAGCCCGAACAGTAACACGAACAACAGAAACAATAGCCCGACCAGGAGTCCGACGGCTGCGTGATAGCGGGTATTCCTCACGACTGCCGAGACGCCGAGCAGGATGAACCATGCGGCGAACACGGCCATCACCGGCGCCGGCGACAGGCGCCCTGTGAGCACCCAGTTCTCCAAGCTCATCAAGGCCGTAAAGGCTGCGGTGCACCCGAAGAACGCGGGGCGGTTCTCGTAAAAATACTCCCGCAGATCGAGCGGCGCGCCGGCCTCTACTTTGGGTATCAGGAACGCGGCCGCCGCGTAGAGAAGCACGGGCGCGAGCAGGATGAGAAGGAAAAAGAAGAAGTTCCAATTACGGAGCAGGCGGAGGTTCCACATCGTCCACCACAGGAAGATATGTCCGACAAAGGTGAGGGACACCCAGAGCAGGTGCAGCCAATAGAACCTTACCCGCCCACTTGTATAACTCGACGACGCCAGTCAGCAGGTGGGAAAGACCCGCCGATGACGACGGAAAAGATTACCGAGACGTAACCGAACGCTTCCATGGCTGATAAGATAGTCTCCTGCTACGGCTGTCAAGAGTCCCTGACGACTTCTTTACCTGCGGCGCTAACGGCCTTCAAGCCCGGGGAATAAGATCAACAGGCGCACTCATCGGGCGCCAATCCAAACCAGTCCCGAAATCCCCCCGGGACCGCACGCTTCCAGCGTGCCAACTGTGCCCAACAATCTTCTCTAAACCAATTAGGCCTTCATCGTAACGTGAGCACGCAGGTTGCGTGCGGTCCCAGGGCCTTAAGTCATGGTTCGTAAGTGACGTAACCCCATTCACCAAAACCATTTCGTGAAAAGCAGAAGATTTCAGTTTTCGAGTAGCCGCCAATCATGGCTTCAGTTCCGCGAGTGACGCTGCTTCTGTTGCCGTCGCGCGGATCTTCCGCCGTGACTTTAACGTTGAGCTTGGCGGGATAGCAGCGCGTCGGGATGCGACCTCTTGTTTCCGGCGCACCAACGGTGATTGAACCTATCCATTCAAACGTGACTTTATTTCTTACGCCGAAGAAATGATTCTGGTAATCCTTGGTAAAGCTCTTTTCGAGAGTTTCTTTAATCTCCTCGGCGGTCGGAGCCCCGCCGACTCTACGCGCCGGCTTAGAATCAGTCGTGGTGGTTTTGACCGTCGTCGTCTTGAGCGAGGTAGTGTTCTCCGCGGGCTTGTCTGTGTTAGTGGCAGCTTGTCCGGTTGCGTCCTCAAGCATTTTGAGAATGTCTCTGCCGTTCTGCTTTCTTCCGATGTTGTACTTCCTTGCCAATGACAGCGCGGTCTGACCCGAATCATCCTTCAGGTTCGCGTCCGCGCCATTGTCGAGTAGAAATCTAACGACTTGCGGATCTTTGAAGCCTTTGATGGCTGTGATGAGCACAGTCTCGCCACCCAACGCTCCATTCTTCGCGTTGATGTTTGCACCATCAGCAAGGGCATCCTTCGCCGCTGCTTCGTTAAATTCAAAGCCTAAAACGGCGACAGTTAAGCGCCGATCTTTTTTCGACAAATCCTGCCCTCTTGCTTCACGAGCGAGGATAGGAAACAGCATTACAACAGACAGCATTATTACGGTCGAGCACAGATTCTTTCTGATCATTGGTTCCCCCGGAGTGTTGTGGTGTTAAGTTACCGCTGCTGAATCATTGAGGCCAGTAGGGAGCCTCAATGACAGCCAGGCTCAAGAGGCTAGTCGCCAACGATCAACTGCGACGGTGGAAAACATATTATCAAAATGGGAAGTGAGTCAATCTCTAAAGACGTATGGCGACGCGAGCAGTCGTTCAGCAGCGAATCATGCCAGCACGTACTCCAGGAACACCGTTCCTGTCGTTGTGTAGATCTGATGCTTGATCAGTTTGAGCGTGGTCTGCATGGCCGGATGCGGCAGCAGTGGAAGCCCATCCCCAAGGAGCACGGGGATTACCGCAACTTCCACCGAGTCTACGAGCTTTTGTTCGAGCATGCTGCGGAACAGTTGCCCGCCCCCGAAGAGCCAGATGTCCTTTCCAGGCGCCTGACGGAGTGTGGCCAGTGTTTCTGACGGGTTGTCGGAAATGGTAACACCCGGGCAGTCTTCCTGACTGAGTGTGCGCGAGAACACGAATGCCTGCATCCCCGGCATTCCTCCTCCGCCGTGTTCCCGAGTCGCCTCGTAGGTCTTACGGCCGAGCAGAATGGTGTCGAACGCGCCCATAAGTGCGCCAAAGTCGATGTCCGGGTCCACGACGATCCAGTCGTTCTCACCATTCGGACCGGCGATGTATCCGTCCAGGCTCATGGCCACGGAAAAGCGAACTCTTCTCACTGCCGTCCCTCCTGTTTTCAACAACAGCATGCACCGGCGGCGCGATTCCTGAAAAGAAGTTGGGCTGCGTTATTTTTGATGCTCCTCAAAGCAATAGGATTAGTTTACGCATCGAGATTCCGGCGCGCGCTCATTTAAGGTGTTTCGGTGGCGAGCTGGGATCGCGTCTGGTGCAATCGTTTGTACGTTGCGGGTTGATAAAACGAAGCTCACCACTTAACTCCGGACTCATCAAAACACATCGCGTCAATCATGCTATCGAAGACTCTTGCAGCTTCCATTAAATTTCCTTGATAGGTAATCGCCCCATTACGCATGGCGATGCGACGCCAGACCTTCCCGTCCGGCAAGGTCCCACGAAACTCATATCCCCATTTTTGACCGGATACCCACATTCGCTGCGAGAACTCCCGCGATTCCAGGAGATACTTTTCCCCAGGCTCCAACGACGTTGATTCCCACCAATTAATTAGCACTTCAATTTGCTCACCGATGCGATAACCGAAAAGATAGCCTCCATCTTCAAACCGTTTTTCATCCTTCCTAAACATCACGTTCTCGGGAACCGCAACCATGAACCCGATTCCGACGCGACTTGATTTTTCCTTTGCTGAGCACGCTGGAACTTTCCACAATGTGGCCGCACCTTCTACCATTGTCACTTCTATGTGGTTTATTGATAAGGCAAGAATCTTTGTGAGCGGTCTAAGGTCAGCACGATGAAAATACACGAGTTCACCATGCGAAGGTATGTTGAAGAGTCCTTCTGAATTAGTTTCGAGTTCATAACGCTTTGTACTTGATGCGACCCGCAACCCGAGAATGTCAGCGGGCCCGGCGGGAGCATAAGTGAGAATTCTGACGCCAGACAAGGGTTTGCCATCTTCCGACTTTACGACGCCCCTTAACTCCGTGGCATTGCCGGTCGAGCTGAGGCCTATGGTTGCGATAAGTATGAGTAGGAGTTTCATTGCTTTCAGCCGTGAGATCGACGGGCAGCGAACGCACTTCAACCGCATAGGTCATTCGATTTGCTCTCCCCGTGCATATAAGCCAACTATGTCGATCATCGGCGTCGGCTTTGCGGCGACCTTCAGGAGAGGGTTATTGTCCGGCCGGTGGTTGCCAAAGCTCAACCTTGTTACCTTCCGGATCCATGACCCACCCGAACTTCCCGTACTCTGAGTCATCGGTCTTCTCAAGCACCTCGCAGCCTTCATCGCGGAGCGCTTGCAGAAGTGCTGCCAGGTCTTCCACGCGATAGTTGACCATGAAGGTCGCCTTGCTGGGAGCGAAGTGGTCGCCACCCGCTGCATCAATCAACCAGGCCGTAGTTCCCCTGGTCGGATTGCCGTCGGCGTCGGTCCAATCAAAGGCTGCACCGCCCCAGTCTTGTACGTCAATACCGAGGTGCGTCTTGTACCAGGCACCGAGTGCCTTGGGATCCTTCGCGCTGAAGAATATGCCACCAATTCCAGTTACTCGCTTCATCTGATTCTCCTCATCGAGCCGGACGCACCAACTCAGTGATTGCCGAGTTCATAATCGAGCGTGAAATTGATGACTGTATTTCTATAAGTACGCTCCTGATCGTTGGTGCTGGAAACACGCTGCCTCTGCGCAGCCATCTTTAATCCTAACTCAGCCGCTCGCCGAGAGCTGATGGCTGAGCCGGATGCACCTGTGTCAAAAATGAACTTGAGCGGTTTTGAATTATTAACTTTGACCAGCATCCGAATGATGTTGTTGTCAATGTCGAGCGGAATTTTCAGCGCGCTGTCGCCAGAATCAAACTTAACTTTAGGTGTAACCTCCTGATGCGCGGATTCATCTCGTTTGGGTTGTTGAGCCGTGACCTGTGAGGTCACGAAAGGAAGTAATACAAAAACGCTAAAGACTACAGGCCGCGAGGCTAATCTGCGGTGCTGATTCATGGTTTTATGCGGCGCCTTCTTCCCACGGAATGATTGATTTGAGATCTTTCAGGCTCAACTCGCTGGCATCTGTACTCATATCGTAGATTTCGAGCCCCGTAATGGCGTCATGCAAACCCCAAATGATTACTCCCACCTGATCCCCGCCGGCTGTAACACCCAGCCCCTCTGCAATTGGACGCGGATAAGTAGAGGAACTCAGTGCAAAATCCACGGAAGGACAGCCACACTGACATTGATCTACGACGCGCAGGCTATTGATGGAGCGAAGCAAACCCTCAACGTTGGCAGTGTCAGCGCATCGCTCCAGGGCGGCGCGAACTACCGCCATCTCATCTTCAGTGATTGGTCGGTTGGGCTTTGCACGCATGACCGGTTGCATAACGCTCAGGGTATCATCCGCAATGCCTCATCAGACAAGTAAAAAAAAGAGAGCCGAAGGGTTTGCGGGATAAAGCTATGTGAACCGAAACGCTGGAAACGAAGGCGAACCTAGCGAGTTCTATACGGATTGTAAAGGAGAATTTCAATGCCCTCGCTGATCTCGCGCGCCTGCCCTGTGTCGCATCAAAATTATGTTGCGTGTTTCAGAAGACTTGCGGCTGGGGGAGATGAACAGTAGTCAAGCCAAAAGACTTTCCAGGCGACGCTACCTTCACATTGACCGCCGTAGTGTTTTGCGATGGGACATGATCGCGGATCTAGACCTGTCGAAAACTCTTTGAATTATCGGCGTGACCCCTTTCGGGTCGCTTCTGACCGACCACGTGTGAGTTATCACGAAACAGTCACATTGCTGCTTGTAACGTCATTTTTCACTCTGTAGAATCCCCTCCGAACTCAAGCAATACTCCTCACTCGCAGTTCAAAAAAAATTCAGGGAGAAGCGGCCTTTTAATGATTCTAAATTTTGTTCCCCGTGCGCTCGTATTGTGCACAATCGCTCTTTTTTCAACATCGGTCTTCGCACAAGTGTCCGATGTCCGACAGCAACCAAATAAACAAGTAGCCCAAATTGGTGAACCGACATTTTCCATTAGTGACGATCCAATAATCATCTCAACGGCAGAGGCCGGTACCGTCCGCGTTGCGGAACCAATCAGCAGCAGTAACCTCCTGACCAGCAGTTCGCTTGGCCTGGCCCGCTTGCAGCCGATGCTTGCAGCCGCAATCGAAGATCGCTTGGGTTCACCGTACCGCTGGGGCTCGCAGGGTCCAAATCTTTTCGATTGTTCCGGATTCGTCTGGAGTAGCTATCATTCGATCGGCATTGATTTCGAACGCGGCAGCGCCCGTACCCTCTGGACTCGGTTTGAAGCCCCCGCCCCGGAAGATAACTTCAAATATGGCAACCTGGTTTTCTTTTCGCACCAGACCCACGTGGGAATCGTAGCGGATGAGAACGGCTTCTATCACGCATCGCGACATCACGGAGTCGTGTATGCGCCCTTTAATGATTATTGGAAGAGACACATCGACGGCTTTCGCCGCCCGCCAGTAGCCGTGCAGCAACCGCAGAGCGTAGCCTCGCACAAGGTGATCGCGGGACAGTAATTCCTTTCTGCACATGCGAAGATCAAAGGCCGGCCCCATTCCTGGGCGCCGGCCTTTTCCTCTACGCAAAGTCGAAAAAGAATTATTTCAGGACTGCCGGTACAAAGCCGGCACGATGTTCATCGTCGCGCGCCTCCCAGACAGCGACAATCTTATCAATCGCGACATAGCAGAGTTTGTCGTCGCTGTCTTTGAGGTGCAGGACGCCCGCTTCGACCTTGACGATTTCACCGCGCAGACTTGAAGCACTGCCACAGAAAAGATCCACCTTGCGTCCGCTCAGTTTTGCTAGAAAATTTTCCATACTTGCTCCGTCAAATTCACTTCTTCCATTTTTTAAAAGTAATCTGCACTATCGGTAAGACATCGAAATCATCCTGCTGACGGCGTTCGAAAGTCAGCAGGTCGTAGTAGCCGCAGCGTTGCGTCAGGGGAAACTCGCGGCAGACGGCCGGCCGCGCATGATAGATGGTGCACTTACGCGTCTCTGGATCAAGGAAGTGGCAGGCCTTTCCGAAGATCGGATCCTTTTTTCGACGCAGCACCTGCTCTTTTTCCCAACGCTTGGTAAATCGTTTTGTTGCCGTTTCAACTGTCACGCTGAAGTGCTTCGCCAGTCGCGTGATATCGCGCTTGGTGACCTGCACCCGATCATAGATCGAGCAGCAGTATGCCGGACACTTGTCGCAATTAAAGTAACTGCGTTTCGAATCGTCAGTAATGGTTGCAGCCATTCGTCTAAAGTTCCTCGTGAGCCGGCAAACTATCTTCTCTTCGACTTCCGATATTCGGTGAGCAGCAGATTCATGAATTCTTCGCGGCGTTCATAGAGACGCTTTGGTTTGCGCGGTTCGTGACGAGCCAGCGCATAGGCGGTCATGATTGGCAGGGCCACCGTCGAATCCAGGTAGCAGACGACAGCATCCGGCAAACGCTCTGGATCCACTTTGCCCCAGGAGACGGCTTCTCCGGGAGTTGCGCCAGATAGGCCGCCGGTATCCGGTCGCGCGTCAGTTACCTGCAGGAAATAGTCGTGGCCGCGTTCGTCAATGCCGAGGACTTCCTGGATCTGTGGCTCGGTCTGCAGTAGAAAGTTTTTCGGTGAACCGCCGCCGAGAATAAAGACCGCTGAGCGGCCGCCCTGCTTTTTCTTGCCCTTCCTGGCCTGGACGATGTTGCGCTTGGCGGCCAGCACAATTGACGCAGTTTCGTTAACGTCCAATGAGGGATCGAAGGCGAGCTTATTTCCCTGCAGGGCTTTAGCAGCGACGTTCATGCCGATCGAAGAGTCGCCGGGCGATGATGTATAGATTGGCACCGCATACTCATACGCTACGGCCAGCAGGGACTTGTCCTTCAGGCCCAGCTTGCGCTCGCGCTCATGGACGTAGCGGCCGCAGAGATAATGAAACTCGGCGGTAGACATTGCCTTTTGGAATTCAGGCGCTTCGATGATTTGCCGAAAGAAGGCATCGGTATCCAGCAGCACGCTGTAATCAAAAAATATGTCGTAGATCCTGACAACCTCTTCCTCGCGCAGCACGATGTCGGAAATTTGTGCGTTGCCCTGGTGCATCGAGAGGCCAATGCCAAAGTGCGTGTCATGATAAAGGTTGGCGCCGGTCGAGATGATCCAGTCGACAAAGCCGGCTTTGATCAGCGGTATCAGTGCCGAAATGCCGAGTCCTGCCGGAGTCAAGGCCCCGGTAAGCGAGAGACCAACAGTAACTTCGGGCTCCAGCATTTTTTTTGTAAAGAGCTGGCAAGCCTCGCGTAGACGAGCTGCGTTGTAGGCGAGAAACGACTGGTCCACCAAATCTGCCAGCGTGATGTCAGCAGTAATGGCCGCTGGATCAATGCAGCGCCCCTGCAGGAATTTACTCTTTTTCTTAGCCATCAGGTTTTTCGGAAAACGTCCCCGTTATTTTCTATGCTGATTAGTCTGGGCCTTAGACCGTATGCGCACTCTTTTCCGTCTTCGTGGCAATTGCCTCCAGGCATTCGCGACACAGACAACTTTCATAACTACCCTGCAGGTCTGCGCGCGCTTTATCACTCAACGTAAGTTCTGAGCACCAGCAGCCGGCCAGCGAAGCCCCGCAGCCGAACTCTTTCCCACAGCGCTCACAGGTTGAAGGCCTACCCACTCCGGGAAGCAATGACTCAGCAATGTCGTGCGGACTCTTCAAATCGCAGAGCTCATTTCTCCGGTATTTTCTTCCATGGCCCGCCTGACGCGCAGCCGGCCAATGCGCCGTTCATTGACTTCGAGCACATCCACTTCCAATCCGCGAAATTCCAGGTGGTCACCCGGTAAGGGTACTTTGCCGAGTTCACTAATAACCAGACCGGCGATGGTGGTGAAATCATCGTCTTCAATTTCCATATCGAAGAGCCGCTCGATTTTGCCGATTTCAGTGGCGCCTGAAACCTGGTAACAACCGGCGAATTCTTCGTCGGGAACAATCTCTTTCAGTTCCTCGCCCGCGATATCCTCGTCTTCAATCTCGCCGACAATTTCTTCGAGGATGTCTTCCACTGTGACCAGACCTGAAACGCCGCCATATTCGTCAATGACCATCGATAGCTGGACGTGCGCCTTCTGCATCTCTTCCAGCAGTTCGGCGACCGGTTTGGTTTCGGGTACGAAGTAGACAGCCCGCACCAGATTTGCAATCGTATCGTCCTCTTTGCCTTCAGCCCAACGCATCAATAGATCGCGCACATAAATCAAACCTTCGACGTTATCGATCTGCTCGCGATAGACGGGCAGACGCGAATACTTCGATTCGATCATGATGTCGCGTGCCTGGCGTACCGTCGCCAGAGCTGAAACCGCGACGATGTCGGGCCGGGGAGTCATGACTGCACTGACTCGAGTGTCGCCAAATTCGATGATCGAATGAATCAGTTGGCCTTCTTCTTCCAGGATCCCTTCCGCCTCACCGACTTCGATCAGGGCCTGAATGTCGACGCCATTGTCTTCGTCATCTTCGTCCTCTTTATCATCCGCGACCTGCTCCTTGCGTTCCTTACGCCGCGAACGAGCAAAGAGGCGGTGAAATGGATCCGAGGCGAACCCCATCACGGGCTCAATCATGCGGATTAAGGGGAGTAGCAGCAGCAGTGTTTTTTCGGGGCTGCGCGCCGAGATCAGGAGGGGGAGCAACTGGCGAAAGACTCCGGCCAGCACCAGACCACCGACCAGCCCAACCAGAATGAAGCGGCGTTCGGAAAAAAGACTTAGTGAAATTGAAGTGATGAGGACCGCTACCACGACAAGGAGAATCTGAATGGTAGCCGAAAGCGCGAAACTGAAACGCGTCCGGTTCTCGAGGACCTTGTACAGGAAGACCTTGGAACGCGATTCGGGCCGTTCTTCAGCCTCGCTTACCAGGCGACGCAAGCCTACATCGCTCAGTTGGGCCAGAGCGAGATCGATGGTTGCCAGCAACATCAGGACCAGCAGCAACCCAAAGGTCAGACCTAATTCAATCTCCATAACAAGTGAACAGCAATACTAGACTGTAAAGCGTGAACCGTAAACCTCTCTACATCCTGAGAACTGTTGCCTTCCGATCACGCTTCAATGTTAAGACGCCGGCGCAACCGCAGTTCGAGGCGATTCATTTCGCCCTGGTCCGTCTCATGATCATAACCGCACAGGTGCAGCAACCCGTGCAGGATTAGCTGGGCCAGCTCTGCGTCGAGAGTCAGATCGTTGTCTGCCGCCTGGCGCGCGGCCTGCTCGACAGAAATAATTACGTCGCCGAGACTGGGACCAGCTGCCTTCTCAAACTCATCCTGATCAGCTGGAAATGAGAGCACGTCAGTGGTGCCGGGCTTACCACGCCAGATGCGATTCATCTTTCGCATGAGGCGATCCGAAACAAAGACCACCGTGAAAGCCTCAGTGCCTGCCGGCATCATTTTTAATGCCTGCGTGGCGAATTTGAGCCAGCGATCGTAATCAAGCTTGAATTTTCGCTGGCGATTAACTACTTCGATCATCCGGCTAATAATTAAGTCAGGGCACTAGATGTTATTTTTCTTAGTGTGTTCTTCGTAAGCACGAATAATCATCTGCACCAGTTTGTGCCGCACAACGTCTTTGTCGTTGAAGTACACAAATTCAATGCCCTCGAGATTTGCCAGGACTCGCTCAGCTTCGATCAGTCCGCTGCGCTTGCCGGCCGGCAAATCCACCTGGGTTACGTCGCCGGTAATCACTGCCTTCGATCCAAAACCAATTCGAGTCAGGAACATTTTCATCTGCTCGCTGGTGGTGTTTTGTGCTTCATCGAGAATCACGAAAGCATCCGACAGAGTGCGGCCGCGCATGAAGGCGAGTGGCGCGATCTCGATCACTCGCTTCTCGAGCAGTTTGGTTACCCTTTCATAGTCCATCAAATCGAAGAGGGCGTCGTAAAGTGGGCGCAGGTAAGGATCGACTTTTTCCTGCAGGTCACCGGGCAGGAAGCCAAGCTTTTCACCTGCCTCAACCGCAGGTCGCGCGAGCACGATCCGGTTTACCTGTTTCTGGATCAATGCCTGCACAGCCATGGCGACCGCCAGATAGGTTTTGCCGGTACCGGCCACGCCGATGCCAAAGACAACGTCGCGTTCCTGAATCGCTTCGATATAGCGGCGCTGATTGGCGGACTTTGGCGCCACCTGTTTCTTGCCGGAGGGATTGAATCGAGACTTGGTGAAATAGTCCCGCAGCGAGTAGGCGCGGTCTTCTGCAATCTGGGTGAAGGCCTCTCGTAATTCCTTGTCGCTGAACTGGCTTCCTTCCTTGAATAGCTCGGCAAAGTCTTCGACTATGCGTTCTGCTGTCTCGACGTCTTTGGGATCGCCGTCGATGGAGACATCCTGACCGCGCGCATCGATACGGACGTCGAGCAGGGATTCCAGGTACTTGATGTTCTGGTCGTGCACGCCGAAGAGGGTTTCCAAACCCCTGGGCGGAAATTCTATTTTCTTCAAAAGCTGGAACATTCTCCTTCTAGCAAGGCAATTAAAGGCGGAAATCGGGATAACGGATGGAGGGTGAGACCGTGCAAAAAAGTTGTTGGCATAGTTTGCAGTTTGACGCTACTACACGGCTTGCGCAGGTGTCAAACGGTTAATTGCTCAACAGGTGTGGGAGTTGGATATGGAGCGCTGGTTCACAAGCGTTTGGACTACCGCCTTTCAGGCGAGCTTTTGCGGAAAGAAAAACCCGACTGAAGTCGGGACTCTGGAACGCCTCTCCCCTGCCGCAACTTGACACTCATAAGGACGGCCCCTAAACTATTCGACTTGCGCAAAAGAGGCTAGACGCGCTATCGAGGGTCCTGAGAAGACTGGGCCCATTTTTGTTGGGAGAAGCAATGCCAAATCATAAGTCAGCAGAGAAACGCCAGCGTCAGAATGAAGAACGGCGCTCAATCAATCGCAGTAATCGAACTCGCGTTCGCAGTCAGATTCGCAAGCTCCGCGCCGCGGTAACCGCCGGCAGCGGTGAGTTGGGCGAGATGTTGCCTGCGACCGTGTCGATTATCGATAAGGCTGTGCAAAAGGGTGCGCTGCATAAGAACGCAGCTGCGCGTCACAAGTCGCGCCTGACGGCGGCTGTGACCAAAGCCACGGCCAACTAGTCTTAACTTCAAAACGTTTATGGCGAGGCGGATCGAGTTTTCGATCCGCCTCGCTTTCTTTTTACAGGAGCCTGCTGCAAAGCGCACTCGATTAGACCACGGTGGTTAACCATGATTACTACCTTTTTCAGCGAAGAGGAAATTGAGACGATCGTGCGCGGTTTGGAAACCTGCAGCACGCCAAAGACGGACTTTCCGCACCGCTCGCATCTGACGGTCGCTGTCTGGTATTTGCGCGACAGTTCAGTCGATGAAGCTTTACAAAAAATGCGCGCGAGCCTTCTGCGGTTTCTGGATCACTATCAGATCGATGGCAAGTACAACGAGACCATCACAAGATTCTGGCTTCTGATAGTGGAGCGACACCTGCGTGAATTAGACCCAGGTCTTTCGCTGGTCGAGCGCAGCAATGCCGTGCTGGAAGTGTTGCTTAATTCGCGGTTGCTATTTGAGTATTACAGCCCGGAGCTGTTGTGGTCTGAATTAGCGAAACGGGAGTGGGCGCCACCGGATTTGCAAAGCCTTGCTTAAGCGTCAGCCGGCCAGCTCGCAAACCAGCATTTCCAGTTGCAGGCGCGGTGTTGCCTGGGAAGTTTTGATCGCCAGATCGGCAGCCGCAATGCGTTGAATACCGCGCGCAAGATCCGCCGCCGTACTGCGTTGCAGGGTTGCCAGGTACTCGCCCTGTTTTCGGTAAGGCATCCGCACGGTCTGGAACACGGCTGCTTTGCCTTTTCGTGTGAGCAAATCTTTCGCAATCGCGAGGCGGTGATAGTTGCCTCCGATAAGCCCAATCAGCATGACGGGTTCGGATCCATCTTCAAGCAAGCGATAGAGAATCTCCAGGGCACGTTTGCGGTTGCGCGAGATGAGATGGTCGGTCAGATCGAAATTCGACAGCTCGCGTGAGCGGCCGATGAGGTCATCAATTAAATCCAGAGTGATGCGCTTAGTCTCGACTGCGGCGATAGCCAGCTTGTCGAGCTGGCTTCGCAGGGTTTGTATGTCGTTGCCTACCAGCTCAACCAGTTCGCTCAGCGCCCGCTCATCGGCGGCAACTTTGATTGTCCTGAGATAGTCCTTAGCCCAGGATTTGGCTTCGCCGTCGCCGACCGGCGGAAACTCCACCATCGTTGTTTTTTCAAAAAGAGTTTTGGTGAGCTTCTTTCGTTTATCAAGATCCCGGGCGACAAAGATCACGACGCTCGAGTCAACCGGCTTTTCGACATAGCGTACGAGCACTTCTTCATCTGCTTCACGCAGCTTCGCAAAGTCCTCAATGAAGACCACGCGCCGCGGCGACATCATGGGCAATTGTTCCGCAGCGGCGATGGCCTGGTGCGGGCTTGTGCTGAGTAGACTAAAACGAAATTCATTAAACTCGCGCAAGAGCGTCTCGCGTAAGGCTGCGTCGGCAATTGCCTGCCCAGCCTCGCAGCAAAGGTAGCTCTCTGCGCCAATGGTGAGATAAAGCGAATCAATCTTTCCGTCCTGAAGTGAGCGGGTGAGCTGTGGGCGAGTAAGAACGTTCATCACTTATCCAATTCGACCGCGTTGATGAGCGTCGAAACGATGCTCTCGGCAAAGTTGCGCGCCATGCGCTGCACGGCTGGATCTTCCTCATTGAAAAAATTTCGCGGATCGTTGGCGAATTCGTATTCGCCACGAAAGACAAAGTTCTGATTGTCGTAAAGAACACGATTTTGCGTCTGGTCGCGTACGGTTATCGCAGCGGCAATGGTCACTTCAAAGATACGGGCTCGGCCTTTGTCGTCCAATAGGACGCCGGTGAATTGATAGCTCTTGATGATCCCTTCGATTACAGCGTCAGCGCCTTCGCGATCGCCCTGGACGCGCAGACCGCGGCCGCGATGAATCAATTCTTCGAGCACGGCTTTGGTAAATCGATGCTCGATACGATAGCGGAGGGCATTGTTCTGGAAGGCAGGGACGGCGACGGTCTTGATTCGCGCCGGCAGCTGATTCTTCGTGACCGGCTTATAGCACTCGGCAAAGCCGGAGACGAACAGGAGAACGACCGTCAGAGCTGAAAACTGCCCGATCTTTTTTAGTAGTGATGCTTCCATTAGGTGAGCGATTGTGGCGCAACGACGACTTGATAAGCAAGGCGCGCCCGCAAGAGGTTTTGGTCTAACCTTTTCACTGCGGGCTCTCGCTCGCTTTATAACTTGCCCGCAATCAGGCTTTCTTCAGACTGTTCACGAAGTTTTGGAATTCTTCGCCGTGTGTCTCAATGGTCTTGCGGATGCCAAAGGTCAGAATGGTGACGGGCTTCGTAGCCTTCAGGACATCAATGCTCCAGACAACCGGCACGTTATTTATCGAGCCCGTTCCGGTTTCGGCGATATGGACCATGCCGTTGTGTGTATCCTCTTTGGGCTCGCCATCCGACTTGAGATCGGGAAGCTTATCTTTCAAGCCGCTCTTCATCCCGGCCACGACTTGCGCGAAGTTGTCCTCGGGCATGAGCGTGATGGTCACAGCGCCCTCTTCGATCGAAAGGACTATGTTGCTGCTTTCTTTCTCGACCTCGACCTTCCAGCTCTTGGGAACCTGGAACTGCAGTCCTGCTTCTTTGATGGTATAGACCCCACCATCCTGTCCGGACTCAAGACCAATTGCTCTGGAACGCGAGCCAGTGGAGCGCGCCATCGTTACAGCTGTAAATGAAAGCGTCAGACTGAGAACTATGATTGACCGTGCAAGTTTGCTTTTGTTTTTTGTCACCGCTCGTCCTTTTTCCGAATTATTACCAACCCAGGTGCGGTTAGAAGAAGGCGAAGATAGCACGAAAGGCAGGGCCTTGCACCTGACAGGGAAGGCATTTAAAGAGAAGAAAGCCCGGCTGAAGCCGGTACTCTAAACGCCTTTGGCGGCAAAGCGAATCTCGTCGGCGATCCTGGCGGTCTCAACTGCCTCTCGGACGTCATGAACGCGAACGATGTGGGCCCCGTTCAGAATGGCGGCTGTGATGGTAGCGAGCGTACCGTGCAGGCGCTTATCCACGGGCGCCGGTACGCCATCAGCATCCGCGAGCAACGCGCCGATAAAGGCTTTGCGCGAGGTTCCGATCAACAGAGGAAACTCTGGAAAAGACGTCGCTAATTCATCCAGCCTGGCGATTAACTCAATGTTCTGGGCAAACGTCTTGCCGAACCCAATGCCCGGATCGATGACAACTGCTGCGCTCGCGACGCCGCGGCGCTCAGCCATCGCAATACTGCTTCTCAAACTGTGTGTGACGTCATGCAGGATGTCGGCAGCGGGCGGGAGGCGCTGCATGGTTGCGGGTGTGCCGCGGGAGTGCATCAACACCAGTCCGGCACCGGCCCTGGCTGCTTCATCGGCAATGTGAAAATCGAAACGGAGCGCAGAGATGTCGTTGACGATGGCGGCGCCGGCGTCGAGGGCCGCTCTGGCGACTTCTGATTTTGTCGTATCGATCGAGATCGGTACTGAGTTTTCAGCTGCGAGCGCTGCGATAACCGGGATCACCCGCGCGATTTCTTCTTCGGCTGAGATGATTGCGGCTCCGGGCCGAGTGGACTCGCCGCCTACATCGATGATGTCGACGCCTTCAGCAATCATCTGGCGTGCTCGTTCCAATGCCTCATCGGGAGCGAGGAAGTGGCGGCTGTCGCTGAAGCTGTCGGGGGTAACGTTAAGCACTCCCATGACCAGTGTGCGCCGTCCCATGGGAAGCATACGGCCGCCAGTGATGCGCCAATTCAGCATAAGGAAAAGTAAGAAGGAAGAGTAGAAATGTAAAGGTCGGAAAGGAAAAGGGGAACAGGCATCTGCCCATTCCCCTTTATGATTTGCCCGGTCGCGGTGTTTAGGCCGGAGCAGGATTGCTGCCAGTAATTGGCGGCAGGATTGGTTTCAAGCCGGCTGACGGCTCCTTGATTTGCGGCCGCTCTTCCTCTGCAGGTAAGCCGCCTGAGCGATCTTCATCCAGCGGTAACCCAGCTACCACGCGGCGAATTTCCACCGCATCCAGCGACTCGCGCTCGAGCAGCGCCTCGGCCAGGCGAATCAGCGTGTCGCGATTCTCCTGGATGATGGATTGAGCCCGATTGAATTGTGCCGTGACTATGCCCTTAACTTCCTGATCGATCTTGATAGCAGTGTCTTCAGAGAAATCACGATGCTGGGCAATCTCTCGACCAAGGAAGATCTGCTCTTCTTTCTTGCCGAAGGTCAGCGGGCCCATCGCGGACATACCGTATTCGCAAACCATGGCGCGGGCTAATTCAGTCGCGCGTTCGATATCATTCGAAGCGCCTGTCGTAATGCTGCCAAGGAACGACTGCTCGGCGATACGGCCACCCATCAGAATCGCAATCTGACCGAGCAGATATTCTTCTGTGTAGTTGTGGCGGTCACCTTCGGGAAGTTGCTGTGTTACTCCCAGGGCCATGCCGCGGGGAATGATGGTCACCTTGTGCACCGGATCTGCATTCGGCACCTTCAAGCCAACCAGGGTGTGACCCGCTTCGTGATAAGCGGTCACGCGTTTTTCCTCGTTCGAGATGACCATGCTCTTGCGCTCGGCGCCCATTAGCACTTTGTCTTTTGCGAGTTCGAAATCTCCCATGGCCACGAACTTCTTGTTGTAGCGGGCCGCGTTAAGCGCCGCTTCGTTAACCAGGTTGGCAAGGTCGGCGCCAGTGAAGCCCGGGGTGCCGCGCGCGATGACGCTGATATCCACGTCTTCGCTGAGTGGAATTTTGCGTGTATGAACCTTCAGAATGCCTTCGCGTCCTCGAACGTCGGGGCGAGAAACAACTACCCGGCGATCGAATCGTCCCGGTCTTAATAAGGCCGGATCAAGCACGTCCGGTCTGTTGGTGGAAGCGATTAGAATCACGCCGTCGTTTGATTCAAACCCGTCCATCTCGACCAGCAGTTGGTTCAGGGTCTGTTCGCGCTCGTCGTGACCGCCGCCTAGTCCGGCGCCGCGGTGACGGCCGACCGCATCAATCTCGTCGATGAAAATAATGCAGGGAGCATTTTTCTTGCCCTGTTCGAAAAGGTCGCGGACGCGCGAAGCGCCGACGCCGACAAACATCTCGACAAAGTCCGAACCGGAAATAGAAAAGAAGGGCACGTTTGCTTCGCCGGCAATTGCGCGCGCGAGCAGAGTCTTACCAGTTCCCGGCGGGCCCATCATGAGCACACCCTTGGGAATCCGGCCCCCCAGCTTTTGAAACTTTTGGGGCTCTTTCAGGAATTCAATAATTTCCTGAAGTTCCTCTTTAGCTTCTTCGACGCCGGCCACGTCTTTAAATGTCACCCGCTTTTGCTGGTTATTCAGGAGCTTGGCGCGAGACTTACCGAACGAGAGGGCTTTGTTGCCGCCGGACTGCATTTGCCTGAGCATAAATACCCAGATGCCAATGATGAACAACAAAGGCGCCCAGGTAATCAACATCGGCCAGAGATAACCACTGCTGCCCGACTTGTCCTCGACCTTGTCGACTCGCTTCTGTCCGTTGACTACTTCATAGGCCTTCCTCAGGAAGTCAGCCTTAATGTGTTCGTTGGTAAGGGGAGCGCGATATTCCTGGCCGCCCTTGTCCTGCGCCACAACCTCATTTTGCTCGACCGTCAACTGCTTCAATTCGCCGGCGGTGATCTTCGCGTCCAGTGTCGCAAGATCAATTGTCGAAGAATTTTTGCTATTGGGGTTAACGAGCTTGTAAAGGAGCAGCGCGCCTGCAACGATTAGTAACCAGAAGATGATTTGTCTAGCAGTAGAGCTCAAAGTTTTTCAAAGCCTCCGTGGCCGATGATACCCCAGATCGGCAGTTCTTGTCGCGCCCACATACAATCACGAGCCAATCGCTCGCAGCCTGCGCAAATACTCACCCGACCGGGCCTTTAGGATGCCGCATGCCTGGAGCCGGTTGTGCCTCGATTGTCTGCACTAACGCTGGCGCTTTTGTTTTTCGCCCTTATTCTGAGATTTATCAAGCATAAGCACCAATCTCTGTTGCTTTCGCAAGACGCGGGCGCCTCCCGGTAATTCTGTTATGCGCCCGCCCTTCTCGCCTTGCAAAAGCTTTTCAATAGCTACGATATGCAGCAATTCAACCCGGCGCAGATCACCTTTGCCACGGGAAATCCAGCGACGCAAAGCCCTGCGGCGCAGCGCGGCTGGTGCCTGAGCCAGTACGGCTATGCGGAGTGATGGTGGACCGTCTTCGCTCCTGCTGCCTGACTCGGCGGCCAGCAGAAGCAGATCGGCCCCATGATTGAGGACTGCGAGGTCATCTCGCAGCAGTTCAGCAGTTCGCGCCAGGGCCTCGACAATTTTGCCGTTGTATGAGGCCATCAGCGGCAGCAACTGTTTGCGTACGCGAACGCGAGCGAAAGTTTCGTCGTTGTTCATGGCATCAGAGCGGTAATCGATTTTTCGCAGACGGCAATATTCCTCGGTTTCTGAGCGTCGCGCCCAGCTGATGAGTGGTCGGGCCAGCAGCAGGTGCGCTGAGGTCGTCGGGGAAGTGTTGGGAAACACCTGTAGATTAGCAGTTGGTGTCGTCAGGAGGCGGACGGGTTCCATGCCTGCAAGACCCTCAGCGCCGCTGCCACGCAGGAGGCGTAACAAAATGGTCTCAGCTTGATCATCCAGCGTGTGCGCAGTCAGTAATAGATCGGCGTTCGCTGCAGTGGCAGCTTTTTCAAGAAAGTCGTAACGAGCGCGCCGCGCTGCCTGTTCGAGATTGTCACCCGCAACTGCGGCTCGCCTGGCAACGTTGATTCGAGCCCCAAGGTTTTCGTAACCAAGGTTCTGGGCAAGCGTGGCCACCCAGGTCGCGTCCGCTTTGCTCTGTGGGCGCAGAGCGTGATCGAGGTGAGCGATCGTCAGCTTGACCTGAAGCTCCTTTTGCGAAATCAGTTCATCAAGGGCGAGCAGAAGCGCTACTGAATCCGCCCCGCCGGAAACCGCAACGACGATCTTCACCTCCCCGAGTGGCAGGCGCAGTTGTTGCCAGGCTCGCAAGAGCCGTCGCGCAAACCGGGACGATTTCACTCGAGACGATTTGACTGGCCGGACTTTCTTGTTGGCCGGGGCTGTGGAGGAGGAGCTCTTCATTGGCTTTGGATTGTCGTGCGTCAGCCCGGCAGCGTCAAACGTGGAGCCTCGGATTCAAATAAGGAGGGCGACGACTCCCTCTCTCCCGCGCATCCCTTGATCGCTTTTCTCTTGATCGCGGTGAGGCTATCGCAGAATATGATTGTGATCGATTTATCGGGAGGCTTAATCAAATGGATCATGAGAGAAGAAAATGGCTCACCGCCGCCTGCAGTGTGGGCGCAGGAGTCGTCCTGCTTGGATGTAACGTACCTCCAGAAGGCGAAGCAGACACTGACAAGGCAGACTCAAAGCCTGCCTCAAGCGAAGTCTCAGCGCCTGAAGACTTGATGCGCGAGCATGGAGTATTGCGGCGTGCGCTGCTGATTTATCAGGAGACGGCGGTTAAGCTTCGCGCTGCTGCCGGCGCCGTCGAGCCAGAAGCTTTACAAAAAACAGCCAAACTCTTTCGCGTTTTTGGCGAGGACTATCACGAGCAAAAGCTGGAAGAGGCCTATATCTTTCCGGCAGTGCTGAAGGGCGGGGGACTGGCCGCTGCGTACGTCGGTGTGCTCACGGCGCAGCATCAACGAGGTCGTGATCTCACCGACTACATCTTATCGGTAACTACGGGTGAAAAATTTTCAGCCATCACGGCCGAGACGCTTGCTCGCGTGATGGAATCTTTGGTGCGAATGTATGAGCATCACGCAGCTCTCGAAGACACAATTATCTTCCCCGCCTGGAAACAAACCATGACAGTCGAACAGCTCGATGTGTTAAGTGACAAGTTCGAAGAGATCGAAATGCAGCAGTTTGGAAAGGATGGCTACGAAGCCGCAGTCAAACGCATCGGCGATATTGAAGCAAGTCTGGGTCTGGCAGATTTGGGCCAGTTCACCGCGCCACCGCCGCCCGTAATAAAAGAGTCACCGGCAAATAAGAATACGCCGCCCGTCGAAGTGACGCCACAGTAGTCCTAACTCAATTGAGCGGTCGACTGCGGGTCAAACACCTGGCCGTCTATTCGTTCGGCTCAGACCTGGCGTTCTTTCCTAATGCGGCAACGCTTCCAGCAGAATACGTCCCACCGAATTGCTTGGAGCTTGAGTCCTCAATATCGCAGCCAGCGTCGGCGCGATGTCGGCGGGCGAGGCTGACTGAAAGTAGCGACCCGCTTTAACTCCGCCGCCCATGATGATCACCGGCACGTGCGTGTCGTAGTTATAAGGCGACCCGTGCGTGGCCGTGATCGGATACTCAACCAGGTACTTAAAGGGATCGGTGACAATGACCAAATCGCCGCTGCGCTGGGGATAGAAACCGTGCAGCGCTCGCCGTTCAATTGGATTGGTAACCGAAACCGCGCCGCGCATCAGTTGTTCACGGGTAAAGCAATGGGCGATGCCGGGCAAGGTCATTATCTCAGTCGCAGCGACACGCTCGATCTCATCAAGGTTGACTGAGTCGCGCTTAAAGGCAGCGTAGTTGAAGTAAACGTTGGCGTTGATTAAGCCATCCTTCATTACGCCCAGGTCTTCGTACTTAAGAATATAGTCAGCAGTTGGATCCGGTGTCTTATGTGCGGGATTGTATCGAGCCGAGATGGCCGCGCGGATTTTTTCCAGAGTTTGGGGACTGCTCACCCTGCCACCGCTCAGGCCCAGCGCGGCAGCGTGCTCGGGAATAGGCGCCATTCCATGGTCGGCAGTAAATACCACGACAGTATTCCGCAAGCCGATGCGTGCATCGATAAAGTTGAGCAACGTCCCAATCTGGCGATCGACCCGCAGCGTTACATCCATGGCCTCCTGACTGTAGGGGCCGTAACGATGCCCGACATAGTCATTGGCGGAAAAACCCACGCTTAGAACGTCGGTGATATCGTCCTGCCCCAGTTGCTCGTTGACGATCGCTTTTTCAGCAAATGAAACCAGTAGGTCGTTGGCGAAAGGTGAATAAGCAAAGGCGTTGTAAAAATCAGGGCCCGCCACCGCGGCGCCTCCCGTTATCTTATGCGGAAACGTATTGGTATCTCCGGGGACTTTGCCGATATCTTCCCAGGGAGGAGCGTCAGCACCGGCGCGCTTCAAATACTCACCCTCAGGAAGAAGGCGTTCCCATGACTTGCCAAAAGAGTCAGTCGCGACATGGGTGGCATTAAAATCATTGACCCAACCGGGCAACTGATTGAAATAGTAATTCGATGAAACCATGTTGCCCGACTGCACGCTAAACCAGTAGGCAGCATTGGCATGACGACCAGCAGGCAGAATCGCGGAACGGTCCTTTAAAGAAATACCGATCACCTTCGCTCGATCATTGCTCGCCAAACGCATTTCATCACCGAGAGTGGAAGCCATCAAACGTAGCGGGCTGGACGCCACTTCTTTCGCTCCGCCGCTGAACAACTTTGCATTCTCGTCGGACACGCTACTCACTTTTTTTCCGGTGCCGCGATCAGGCCATTCATTGGCGACAATTCCAGTCTCAGCCGGATAAGCCCCGGTCATCAGTGTGGCATGACCGGGAGCAGTGTAGGTTGGCATGTGGTCGTAATTGGCATCCACCCAGTTAGCTCCGTTATTCAGCAGGCGCTTCAAGCCGTCGGTCGCAAACAAGTCGGCATATCGATCAAGATAGTCATAACGAAATTGGTCCACCACGATTAATAGCACCAGTCGTGGAGATGCTTTTCCATTTTCCGGGAAAGGCTTGCGCTGGCCCTGGACGACCAGGGTCGGGAAAAGAAGAGCAAGCGTAAGCAGACAGGTGATCAGATGATGGCGACGGCGAGCTATAATTGTCATGCCTCATGTTATCTTATTGATTTCTGCTTGTCAGTAACGCGTTTGTGAATCTCACAGGTGCTTAGAGTACCGCCTTTAAGGCGCGCTCCTGGCTGATGGAAATCCCGGACTGAAGCCGGTAGGCAGGACTATTTTGAAAGTGTGCTTGGCTGTCGCTTTACTTCCAGACTGGGTGGCTACGCCGTTCCCTTGTCCTTCTTAAGAAAATGAAGACACGAATACTATTCATCTATTTCGTACTCTTACTTTCGATCCAGCCATGGGTCACCGCAGACATCCACGGTCAGACATCCGCGCAACCCTCGGGGCCAACGCTTATCCTGATTTCGATCGACGGGTTCCGAGCGGATTATCTGCAGAAGTATCGCCCTCCAACGCTCAACGCTTTGGCCGCAGCGGGTGTGCGCGCCAGTTGGATGACGCCATCTTACCCCTCGCTCACTTTTCCCAATCACTACACCATCGCCACAGGTCTATACCCTGAACATCACGGCATTGTAGCGAACGATATATACGACCCTGCTTACGCAGCCGTATTCGGCCTCAGCAAAAGAGCGGAAGTGCAAAATAGTCGCTGGTGGGGTGGCGAGCCAATCTGGATTAGCGCAGAGCGTCAGGGATATAAAACCTCGGCGACATTTTGGCCCGGCTCGGAAGCGGAAATCCGGGGACACGGCCAACCTATTGGAAGCCTTACGACGATAAGATGCCGGCTAACGAGAGGGTCGATGCGGTCCTGTCGTTACTTGATTTGCCGGCTGCAGAGCGGCCGGCATTTATGACCCTCTACTTCAGCGACGTGGATCATGCAGGCCACAGTTTTTCGCCCGACTCACCTGAGGTGGCGCAGGCCGTGAAGCTGGTCGACAGCGCTTTGGAACGGTTGCTGGATGGGTTGAGGTCGCGTCACTTGTACAACGAGATCGATCTCATCGTGGTTTCGGATCACGGTATGGCTGCGGTGCCGTCAGCCAACCTTGTCATCCTCGATGATTTCTTCCAGGCGAAAGAGGCAAGTCAGATAGTCTGGGGCTCGGAGCTCACCAACATTTTTGTCCGCGCCAGTGAGGAAAGAAATTTATACCGCTCATTCAGGCAGACACAGTTGAGACACGTTCGCTGTTATCGTAAACAAAGCGTCCCCTGCCGCTTCCACTACCGAAACAATCGTCGTATTGGGGCGATTGTCTGCATGGCTGAGAAAGGATGGCGGATGACTTCGCGCGCTCGCTATGAAGAGGACCAGAAGAAGGCCGACCGTCCAACCAAAGTGCGTGGTGGCCATGGCTATGAGAATCAACTCGCTGAGCTGCGCGCGATTTTTATCGCCCGCGGGCCGGCCTTCCGGCGTCACGCTGTCGTCAGGCCCTTCAGAAATGTTGACGTTTATAACATCATGACACGTGTGCTGAGGTTGAGACCGGCAAAGAATGACGGAACCGGGAGGACAGCTCGCGCCGTATTGCGTTAGGGTACTCAATCCGATTCACACTTCAGGAGGAAGTTGATGCATCCCCGAATTCAGGAAGCTTTTGATTATCTTGACACCACGCGCGCTGACTTGAGTATGGCGGTCGCAGGGGTTCCAGAAGAGATTCGCGATCAGCGGCCGGAGGCGGAACGTTGGTCGGTGGCGGAAGTGCTCGAGCATCTGGCCATCACTGAAGACCGTGTTGGAAAACTATGCGAGGGCAAGCTGGCTTCCGCCAGGGCTGCGGGGCTGGGGCCGGAGACGGATACGAGTTCCATTCTTGACAGCATCCCGCGCGCGCGAATTCTTGATCGCAGCCGACGCGCTACTGCGCCTGACATTGTGCAGCCGCATTCGGAACAGAACGCTGCCGGAGCCTGGTCAGCCCTGCAACAGAAGCGCAGAGATTTGAAATCGATTCTGAGCGCCAATGACGGGCTGGCGCTCGGTGAGATTACGCACGAGCATCCGGTGCTGGGCGTCATTAATATGTATCAGTGGTTGATATTTCTCGGCGCTCACGAAGCCCGCCACACTGAGCAGGTGCGAGAGATCGGAGCAGGAAAGGGATAGAAGCGGAGGATGGGAGGTGATTGCGGACGAATCACCGCGCGGTAAATTAGAGTTGTGGTGGGTTGTAAGGCTGCGGAGAGCGCAGCGGAACCCCAGGTTAGACGGCAATAGAAAAATCAGCCCGCGGTAGCTTTTGATTTCAATCAGGTTCAAGCTGTCGCCCGCTTTCGCGGGCTCAATCGCTTATTGGGCCGTGATCCTTGGGCTAACGCCCAAGGCTTTATGCTGCCGCCTGCTCCGCAGGCTGAGAAGCACAAATCACAAAGCACGAAGAACAAAGTACAAAGCACCAAACACAAACCCAACGCACTCATCACGCCACAATCATCGTCCCCGTCCCACTGTCGGTAAAGATCTCTGACAGCAGCGCATTGCGATTATTACCACTGATGATGTGTGCGCTGTGTACGCCACGCCGCAGCAGTTGCACGATGCTTTGTAGCTTCGGAATCATTCCGCCGGTGGCCTTGCCCTCACGAATCAATGCTTCGGCCTCATCACCGGTCAATCGAGAAAGCTTCGTTTCCGGCTCGCCGGCTTGCAGATAAATACCATCGACATCCGACAGCAAAATCAGCTTTTCAGCCTGTAACTGAATCGCTATCTCCGCGGCAATCGTGTCAGCGTTGATATTAAAGACCGCGCCTTCAGAATCTGCGGCCAACGAGGAGATGACAGGCAGATACCGTTGTTCCAGCAGCACGCTCAAGAGACGCGTGTTGATTTGGACGACATCACCGACGTTGCCAAAGTCAACCTGCTGCCGTTCACCCGTTTGCCGGTTTATAACTTCCCTGGGTGGGCGGCGCTCTGCATGAACAATGTTACCGTCGACGCCCGAAAGTCCTACCGCATCTACGTTGCGTTGCCGCAGCGCTGCCAGAATATCGGTGTTGATTTTGCCGGCGAAGATCATCTTGGCCATCTCGAGAGTGGCGTCGTCAGTAACGCGCCGGCCGTCGATGATCGTCTGCGCCACGCCTAACTTGTGGGCCAGTTCGCTCAGTTGTTTACCGCCGCCATGGATAACGCAGAGGTGGATGCCGACCTGATAGAGCAGCGCCAGTTCCTCAGCCAGAGAATTGAGATTGTCGCTGTCCTCGGTGACTTTGCCTGAGAGTTTGACGACAAAGGTCTGTCCCTGGAAGCGCTGAATATATGGCAGCGCCTCGCGCAAGAGATCGAGCCGCAGTTGATCGCCTACTTCATTGGTATTCATAATTCATTCTCTAAATGGGTGGAAGCTCTTAACGCGCGGACCGCTACGATACAGCGGATGAGTAAGTAGCCTTTAACTTGAATTGCGCGTCCCCCGAGTTTATCCGCGGCTACTGTCTTCTATTATTTTCGACATGATGGCCTTCTGCACATGCAAGCGGTTCTCGGCTTCATCGATGACTAATGACTGCGGTGAATCGATCACGCCGTCAGTTACAATCACATTGCGCCGCACCGGCAGGCAATGCAGAAAGATGGCATTCCGGGTGCGCGCCATTTTAGCTTCGTCAATAATCCACTTTGGTCGATAGGGCGCGCGCGCAGCGATGTCAGCCTCCTGGTTGCCGTAGAAGTTCCGGCTGCCCCAGCTCTTGGCATAAATAACATCCGCACCGTCACAAGCTTCCTCGATGTCGTTCGTGACACTGACCTTGCCACCGGCCGCTCTGGCTTGTCTCTCAATCTCCGCCATCAGTTCATCATCCAATTCATAGCCGGCAGGATGCGCAATCGTGAGTTCATGACCCATTTGTGCTGCCGCGAGCGCGAAGCTGTTGGGCACTGCCATAGGCAAAGGCTTTGGATGCCAGGCCCAGGACAAGACTACGCGCCGGGGTTTGTCACCGAGTCTTTCCCGGATGGTCATCATGTCGGCGAGCGCCTGGCAGGGATGATGCATGGCCGATTCCAAGTTGATGATGGGCACCTGAGAGTATTCTGCAAACGCTTTCAGAATGGGATCGGCGCGTTCTTCCTCCCAGTCTTTTAAAGCCGCAAATGTGCGCACGCCGATAGCTGCGCAATAGCGCCCCAACACGCGCACAAACTCAGCGACGTGTTCGGTCTTGTCACCGTCCATGATCGAGCCCGCCCGATGTTCCAGCGTCCAACTGGTCCCGCCAGGCTCCAGCACCACGGCGTTGCCGCCCAGCTCAAATATGCCCACCTGCATTGAAGCGCGCGTGCGCAAACTTGGATTGAAGAACACCAGCGCCACGGAACGTCCGGCGAGTGGCCGTCTGGCCAGCCGGTCCTGCTTTAATTGCACGGCCGTATCCAGCAGCGCAAATAACTCTTCACGGGACCAGGGCGAGGTGCTGAGAAAATCTCTGGCTGTCATAGCTTGGTCGCGGTCCTGTCGGGCTGCGGCGCCTTCGTCAGAAATCTGAGCAGCCCATAAAGACTGATCAGGAACCAGAAACTTTCGACGAGGAACGCGGAGAGATTAAAGCTGTACCAGAGTGAGAAGAGCACCAATACTGCGCCGATCGCATTCGCGAGCGAGTAACTCAAATCATTGATGCGCAGCTTGCCTAGTTGCAGCAGCAGGTAAGCAATTACCATCATCGCTACACCCACATTCCCCACCAGATCGTACCAGCCGTATTTCATCGTCGTTAATTATTTCTCCAGGTCATCTCGTCTAAGACCCAGCAGTCGATAATCCTTTTGCTCAATGGCCGCTTTGGGCAAATCACGATTCAGATACAACGACCGCGTGCGAAAATTGTCGTAGGCCAGACCGGCACTGAACACCAGACCGCTCAGTAGGAAGATCGCACCAAAGATCCGCCAGCGCCGGCTTGGGCTGAGGAACTCGTTCCAACAGTATAGGCTGTACAACATTACGATCGGGAAAACAACGTAGAGCGTATGGGACAGCGGCGCTTTCATGGAGAAAGCAAACGCGCCATAAAGTAGCGCCAGTGTCGCCAGCGTCAGAAATTTTACGGCTCTCCAATCGGGACGCGAGTGTTCCTTCCTGAACCAGAGAATGATCAAGGCGAGGGGCTGAAGGATACCGACGAGTCCCAGAAAAAGAATAATAGGAATCAGCCACGAGTGATGGGCCATAAACTCAAAACGCGCGTGCGTGTTGTTCCCCAGAAACCGTGCCATTTCATAACTGGCCAGTGAAAGGAAACGGCCGAGCACCCCTTCCGCCAGGTTCCATTGCCTGAGCAGATTTTGTCCGTTAAAGCGGACCACTTCTCCAGTGCGGCCGGATCCGCCGGCTAATCCGTATTTAATATAGGTCGGCAGCAGGAGACTGAAAGTCGCAGCAGCTCCCGCCACCAGCCAGACAACCGGCTTCAACACTCCTGCTCCCTCACGGAATTGGAAGTACAGCGAAAGCAGAATGTACGGTACGAGAATTACCCAGGACAGGTGGAACTGCATCACCCAGCAAAGCGCGAACCCCATCATGAAGTTGGCGAGCCAGCGCGGCACAGCATCGATAGTCAACTGCGGGAGAGTCTCGAACACTCCGACAAAGAAGAGAATGCTCCCGGCCAGCACATACGAAGGGTTATAAATGTGGGTTGAGAGGTTCAGCGTCCAGGGCGCGGTCAGAAGCCAGGTCCAGACAAACCACTTTGGAATCGCCGGAAGCCGTTTACAGCAGTACCAGGAAAAAAAGCAAAGTGCGGCGAAGGAGATCAAGTTGAGCAACAGAAACGGTGCTTCGGGTGCCGGCAGCAGATAGAAGGGAAGACCAACCAACAGGCCCTGTAGCGCGCCCGGAATGTGGATGGTATTGGTCACTTCGGGACCAAAGTACGGCCACTGGCCCGTCGTGTAAAACTTCAAACCAATCAGATAAATTTGTTTCTCGTCTTCAAACCAAAATTCCGAGCTGAGTCCAAAAGCCAAACGAAAGAGAAAGGCCAAACTCAATAGCGAGATAATCCCGAGCCGGCTATTGATTGTTTGCGGAATTGATCTCACTTCACGACTCGTTCTGGATGTGACGCTGATGTCTTCGTGAGAAAGGTTTGGAAAAGGAGTCGTCTCCACTCGCTCCGATAGAAGTTCAGCGAGCACTTGTACCCGGGCTTCTAAGTGCGTCAACCAACGCCTCAACAAATAAATCCACCTCTGTTCGTTTTAGACAAAGCGGCGGCAGCAAGCGCAGAACTTTGGCATTGCTCGAGGTCCCAGTGATGATCTTTCGCTCAAGCAAAGCACTGTGAATCGGCGCTGCCGGCTCGCCGAACTCAATTCCCAGCAGGAACCCCTCGCCGCGAACCTGCACGACCTCTTCGACTTCGCTCAGGCGCTTACGCAAATGGCCAGACACGTCTTTGACATTGGCGAGCATTCCTTCATCTGCAATTGCTTCCAGCGTCGCCGTAACCGCGGCCATCGCGATCATACCGCCACCAAAAGTTGTACCCAGATCGTTTTCCTTGATATGGGACGCGACTGCTTCGGTAACCAGACAGGCGCCGACGGGAATTCCGCTGCCCAGAGATTTTGCGAGACTGACGATGTCCGGCACAACGCCGGCGCCGGCTTCGCTGCCGGCAAAAAACCATTCGGCTGTACGGCCAATGCCTGTTTGCACTTCGTCATAAATCAGGACGATGCCTCGCTCGTCACAAAGATCCCTTAGCGCTCGATAGTATTCCGGAGACGCCTGGACCACACCCGCCATTGATTGAATGGGCTCGAGCATGATCGCCGCTACAGTTTCATCTGCCAGCGCCCGCACCGATTCTATATCGCCGAATTCAGCCTGCAGATGGCCGGGGACATTTGGCTTGCCGATCTCGCGATACCTGCCGAGGAAGGTTGCGCTGATGGCGTCAGCCGTCCGGCCATGAAAGCCGCCTGAAAATGTGATGATATTAGTGCGGCCCGTAGTCATGCGGGCCATGCGCATCGCATTCTCGTTGGCTTCGGTCCCGGAATTACAGAAGAAAGCCTTCGTGAGGAGTGCAGGCGCCAGCGAAACCAGCAACTCGGCGGCGCGAGCTCGCGTCTCCGAATAGACAAGGTTCGAATAAAAGAGCAGCTTCTCTGCCTGCTCGCGAATGGCGCGGATCACGCGCGGATGAGAATGGCCCGTTCCGGCTACGGCGTGCCCGCCGTAGAGATCGAGGAACTTTTCGCCCTCGTTTGTGAAGAGCCACACTCCTGCGCCGCGTTCGGCGACGATAGGCATCTTCTTGTAGGTGGCTAGCTGAAAATGATCCTCACTCGCCGCCACTGCATTAAAATTTTTTTTGGTTTCAGGTTTCATCCGCGGCATGTCCTTCGGCTGCCGCCCGCTACGCGGGCTTGATGTTTTATCTGGCTTTGGCCCTGGGGTTCCGTTGCGCTCCACGCCAGGCTCTCTGCTGCCGCCTGCTCCGCCGGCTGGTCGCGGTGTCTTACAAAGCGCCCTTACAATAACTCAAGCGCTCTTTCAAGGCGCTCGTACACATCGCGCGATACAACGCGATCGATCAAGGGTTACTACCGGGCAGCAACAGCCCGGTTTTTTCATCAAGCCCGAACATTAGGTTCATATTCTGCACAGCCTGACCGGAAGCTCCCTTGACCAGATTGTCGATGGCCGAAAATACGACCAATTCCCGGCCGCGCAGGGCGAAACCCAGATCGCAAAAATTTGTTGTCTTGACCCAGTTAATGTCAGGCGACCCCTTCACGAGACGCACAAAAAATGCTTCGCGATAGAAGTCTTGAAATATTTTCTGGATCCCACCTTCATCCAGGCCTACGCGCGTCTCCGCATAGATCGAAGCGAATATGCCGCGCGCCACCGGGAGCGAATGTGTCATGAAGACGAGTTCGCTGGTCCATTCACCCACCGCTGCCAGTTCCTGCTCGATCTCAGGCACATGCTGGTGCGTGAATGGCTTATAAGCGTAAAAGGAATTACTGCGTTGCGGGTGATGTGTGTTGGCAGCAGCCTTTGCTCCCGACCCGGACGAGCCAGTCTTGGCGTCAACAATTACCCGCTCATTGATTAGGCCCGCGGCGACCAGTGGCGCCAATCCAAGTATGGTGGCTGTAGCAAAGCAGCCCGGGTTCGCCACCAGGCGCGCGTCCCGGATTGCATCGCGATTTGTTTCTGTCAGGCCATAGACGAAGTCAGCCTGGGCCTGCATTGCCGTATGCGCGCGTCCATAGTGTTTCTCGAAGACCTCCTGCCGGCGCAGCCGAAAGTCTCCGGAGAGATCAATCACCTTAACTTCGGGAGATAGTTGCGGCACGATTTCCATGGCCTGCCCGTGCGGCAAGGCCAGGAAAATGCAGTCATGATCAGGCAGAGTTTTGAGCTGTTCGGGCGCGCTGATGAATCGCAGTTCACTGAGGCCGTTAAGGTTCCGATGGACTTCGCCTACAGCTTTTCCCGCTTGTTCATTGGCCGTGACAAAAGCGATTTCGGCGTTAGGGTGGAATAGAAGAATGCGCAACAACTCAGAGCCGCCATAGCCCGAGCCACCAAAAATGCCAATCCTGATCTTTTTTCCGTTCATGAATTCTGGTAAGTTACCGGCGCTCAACGCCGTCCGCAGGAGCCTTCCCCAAATGCGAAATGCTTACATCGCCTTTCTCGCGCTCGGAATTGCTTTCATCGCCATTGGTTATCGGGGACAAAAGACTTTCCTCTACATCGGATTCGTTTTCCTGATCATTGCTCTGCTGCGCATCTTCCGCATGCGGGCTTAAGCGCCGGCTGTTACACAGTCAGCCGCTTCCACTTTGGAATGGACCAGGCGGAACAGTTGCTCGCCATCGCGACGCGCATTTGCTGCCGGCACTCCGAATTCTTTGGTGATGTAGTCCTCGCCCATTTGGGAATCGGTAACGGAACCGGCGACGAGATCGATTTCGATACCGCGGCGCCGAAATAGTTCGATACCGCCCCACGCCCCGACATAATCCGAGGCACAGAAAACGATTGCGGCGGTCGCGTCGAGCAGTTCCCGATCGTCGAACACCGATTCAACCGAATAGCCACCGAGAATACCGTCACCCATCTCGATCACGATAAAGTCAGGCCCACTCTCATTGAGTCGCGCAATCACTGCCTTGGCAATGGGCGCCAGATCTCCGATACCTACAGTCGAAGGCAGACCGCAATCAAGAAAGCTGGCCGTAGCGATCGCTCCGTGGTCGCTCATATTCAATGTGTCCCGGAGGCACGCTACACCGGAGAGTTTCGCCGCCGCTACTTTCAGGCCGACACGGGTCGCTTGTTTAATCAACTCGGTGGCCGCATAGGTCTTGCCACTGTTCATGCAGGCGCCGGCAATCAGGACCAGCGGGGCAGTGTTGCCGAGAGTAGCGCGAGGTGCGAGCGCAGTATCGCCGATATTTTTCACGCGACCGGTCTCGTCACAGACAACACCAATCACCTCGAGCTTGATGGCATCGCTCAGACTCGAGTGGTGGCCGGTGCAAAACCCGATCACGCCACCCATATTGAGTAGATGGAGCTGGTCGCCCTTCGTAACTGTTTCGGGAACGTCGCCAACGAACCCTTTCAGCGCGCGCCTGCGACCGAGTACGCCGAGCAGCAGATCGCCGGGATTGATTTTGGCCAGCCGGCCGGTGGGCAGTTCCAGCATGTTGTAGGTGGCACTATCAGTTAGGGCCCGCGCCGCCACCACATCACCGGCGCGAGGCTGCGCGCAGGTGTCAATAATTCCGACGGTGCGCGACAGACTGAGTGGCGAAGTTGCCGAGCCAACTTTGTCCACTTCAATGACCTGAATAGATTCCTTCATTAACTGTCTCTTCCTGGCTCGGCTGGAAAGTGCCGCCTCAACTCCTGGCGCCGGCGGCGTTTCTACACGGCAGCGGGCCTGGCTCCAGCTTGTGCCTGCAGCGCCCGCAGCCGCAGCCGCAGCGCGTTCAGCTTAATAAAGCCTTCGGCGTCGCGCTGGTTGTAAACCGAATCTGCTTCAAAAGTCGCCAGCTTCTCGCTGTAAAGCGACAAGAGCGAACGCCGGCCAACCACGACTGCGTTGCCACGATAAAGCTTAAGCCGCACGTCACCGGTAACGTTCAGCTGCGTTTCGTCGACCATCCTGCGCAGCAACTCGAACTCCGGAGCGAACCAGAAACCGTAGTAGACACAATCGGAAAATTTAACGCCCAGTGAATCGCGCAGGTGCATCACTTCACGATCAAGCGTGATTGATTCCAGGGCACGATGGGCCGCCTGGAGGATAGTTACCCCCGGCGTCTCGTAAACTCCGCGCGACTTCATGCCGACGAAACGGTTCTCGACCAGATCAATGCGACCGATGCCATGGGCACCGCCGATCGTATTCAGCGTCTCGAGCAACTTCACCGGATCAATTTGCTTGCCGTTGACGGCCACCGGCTCACCTTTGACGAACGAGATTTCGACGTATTCGGCGTCGGCTTTTGCGTTCTCAGGTGATCGCGTCAGCAGAAAAATATTCTCCGGAGGCTCTGCCCAGGGATCCTCGAGAATGCCGCCTTCAAACGAAATGTGCATCAGGTTCCGATCGGTGGAATAAGGCTTTTCGGCTGTAGCCGTCACCGGAATGTTGTGCTCTTTCGCATAGGCGATTAGATCCAGGCGGCCCCCGAATTCCCACTCGCGCCAGGGGGCGATTACCTTGATGTCGGGTTGCAGGGCGTAATAAGTCAATTCGAAGCGAACCTGATCATTGCCTTTACCGGTTGAGCCATGGGCCACTGCATCGGCGCCTTCGCGGCGTGCGATCTCAATTTGACGCTTGGCGATGACGGGGCGGGCCAGCGACGTGCCCATCAGATAAACACCTTCGTAGACCGCATTCGCTTTCACCGCGGTGAAGACATAGTCGCGCACGAATTCCTCGCGCAGGTCCTCGATGAAGAGTTTCGAAGCGCCCGTCTCCAGGGCCTTGGCTTCGAGCCCATCCATCTCTTCGCCTTGTCCAACGTCAGCGCAGTAACAAATGACCTCGCAGTCATAGCTGTCCTTCAACCAGCGCAGCATCACCGAAGTGTCGAGCCCCCCGGAATAAGCAAGTACAATTTTTTTTATCTTCTCGGTCACGCCGGCTCCTTAAAACGATTAGTCAGTAGTCAGTAGTTAGTTGTCCTTGGGCAGTTGCACCGTAATCACGTCAAAGCCCGTTGCCAATTCAAAGCACAAAGTTCAAAGTTCAAAGCTCAGTCTTCTACTCAAAAATCTCCCAAACCTTCTTCATCACCAGCCGCTGCGCTTTATGATCCCGAACCGCAATAAAAATGGTGTCCTCACCAGCGATGGTGCCGACAATCTCGGGCATAGCAGCAGCATCAATGCTCACCGCTACAGCGGAAGCCATGCCCGCTTCTGTCCGCGCTACCACCAGGGCCTCGCCGGCGAGGTCGAGGCTCAACAGGCCACTAGCCCCAGCCCTGTTTGCGCGGGGCAAGGTATAACGCCCCTTATGCTTGAGGACTCCCAGTTCTTCGAGGTCGCGCGAAACGCTCGATTGAGTCGCCGGAACTCCGGCCCGCTCCAGATATGCTTTCAAATCAGCCTGAGTGCCAATCTGGCGCGCCTTGATCAGGCTTAGGATTTTTTGTTGTCGCGTGTTCTTTATCATCGCCAATTTATGCACCTATCTTGCATAGTCAATGCATAGATGCATAAAATACGGGACGGGGTGCATGAAAGTCAAATTGAGTAGAATGAAACATCGTACCGGTAGCGCAGGAGTGAAACATGACCGAGGCAAAAGACTTATGGGGTGGTCGATTTACAGGCGCCGCCGAGGTGGGGTTTGTGAAATTCAACCGCTCGTTTGGATTTGATCGGCGTCTTTTCGACGCCGACGTGCGAGCGAGCATCGCTCATTGTGGAGGCCTGATCGGGGCGGGAGTGCTGGACCAGGACGAAGGGAGTCTGATCACCGGCGCCCTGCAAACGATTCTGGAGCGGGGTCGGCAGGATGAGAATTACTTTGACCACACCGCGGAGGACGTTCATTCGTTCGTCGAAGCGCGGCTCATAGAACTTGCCGGCGATGCCGGGCGCAAGCTGCACACCGGCCGCAGTCGGAACGACCAGGTGGCTACCGATTTCAGACTCTGGTTGCGCGATGAATTGGATGTTGTCAGCCTCGCGCTGCAGACGGCGCAGCTGGCGTTACTTGAACTCGCGGAAGCGAATCAGGAAACAGTCATTCCGGGTTACACACATCTACAACGCGCCCAACCGGTTCTCCTCGCGCACTGGTGTCTCGCGTATTTTGAAATGTTTCGCCGTGACCGCGAGCGGATGATTGACGTGCGCAAAAGAGTCAATGTCATGCCACTCGGCTCTGCCGCTCTGGCCGGCACGTCATACCCGATCGATCGCGAGACAGTGGCGCGCGAGTTGGGCTTTGCCGCAGTTGCTCGCAATAGTCTGGACGCCGTTAGCGACCGCGACTTTTGCGTGGAATTTGCTGCTGCCTGTTCTCTCATTATGGTCCACCTTTCCCGGCTGGCTGAGGACATCATCCTTTATGCCACGACGGAATTCGGCTTTTTCGAGTTGAGCGATGCAGTGGCGACGGGTTCGAGCCTGATGCCGCAAAAGAAGAATCCCGATTCAATGGAACTGGTGCGAGGGAAAGCCGGTCGTGTATTCGGACACACTCTGGCGCTGATGACGATGCTGAAGGGGTTACCCCTGGCTTATAACAAGGACATGCAGGAGGACAAGGAAGCGGTGTTTGGCGCAGCCGATGCGGTCACTTCGTCTTTAGCCGTCAGCACCACGGTGCTGCGCAACCTGCGTGTGAATGAAGCGCGGACGCGCGCAGCGGCGGAAACTGGCTACATGAATGCCACCGAGCTGGCGGATTATTTGGTGCGCAAGGGAAGGCCCTTCCGCGAAGCTCATGACGTAGTAGGCAAAGTTGTTCTTCGTGCTATTGATCTGGGAGTTGAGTTGCAGAATATGCCCTTGCCTGAGTTGCGTGTTTTCTCTACGGCTATCGAAGATGACGTTTTTGCCGCTCTGTCGCTTGAGAGTACTCTGGCGACCAAGTCACAATTTGGCGGCACATCGCAGGGGCAAGTGAAAGGGGCTTTGGCGACGGCCCGCGCCTCGCTGGAGTTGCTACAGCGATCCTCTTGATAAAAATCGTCCGGTGAGCTAGCTGAACTTTTGCTTGACGAGCTCGCTCAGGATGCGGCCGTCAGGGTTCTTTCCCGCGAGCTGGGCCTGGGCGGCTTTCATTACCTTGCCCATGTCCTTAATTGAGGTTGCCCCGGTTTCAGCGATGGCTGCGGCAACAGCTTTTTCGATCTCGTCGGCTGAAGCGCTTTGCGGGAGATAGGCCTCAATCATTTCGATCTCCGCCTTTTCTTTGTCGGCCAGTTCCTGACGCGCGCCCTTCTCGTATTGTTCGATGGAGTCGCGGCGTTGCTTGACCATCGAACGCAGCATCTTTGCCAGTTCCTCGTCGTTCAGTTCGCTGCCTTTCTCTATTTCGCGATTCATGATGCCGGCTTTGACCATGCGCAAGGTAGAAGTGCGCGGAGCATCCTGGGCCTTCATGGAGGTGGTCAGGTCGGAAATAATTTGTTGTTTCAGGCTCATGACGATTATTTACCTTTCTTTTTGTTGACTGTTTTCTGCTTGTGTCCGTTCGAGCGGGCCAGATGCGCGCGGAGAAAGCGGCCCGTGTGCGATGCCTTTGCGGACATGATTTCCTCCGGAGTGCCGGTCGCCACTACTTCTCCGCCGGCATCGCCGCCATCCGGGCCGAGATCGATTACATAGTCGGCGGTCTTGATCACGTCGAGGTTGTGTTCAATGACTATCAACGAACCACCGGCTGCCAGCAAAGCACGAAACGCGGTCAGAAGCTTGTTGATGTCGTCGAAATGCAAGCCAGTGGTCGGCTCATCAAAGATGTACAGCGTCTTCGCTCCGGTGCGTTTTGAAAGATGGGCCGCCAGCTTGATACGTTGCGCTTCGCCACCTGACAGAGTCGTAGCTGACTGGCCCAGGCGCAAATAGCCAAGACCTACCTCTTCCAGTACGCGCAGCCGATTCATGATTCTCGGAACTTCGCGAAAGAACGCTATGGCTTCGCGGACCGTCATGGCCAGCACTTCATGCACATTTTTGCCGCGATAGCGCACGTCCAGAATTTGTTGTTTGAAGCGCGTCCCCTTGCATTCTTCGCAGACCAGTTCGACGTCAGCGAGAAATTGCATTTCTACGGTGACCGTGCCATCACCCTGGCATAGTTCGCAGCGCCCGCCGGGCACATTAAAGGAAAAGTGCGAAGGGTCAAAACCGCGCGCCTGAGCTTCGCGGGTAGACGAAAAGACTTCGCGAATGGCGTCGTACACCTTGATGTAGGTGACCGGATTCGAACGCGGCGTGCGGCCGATGGGTGACTGATCCACGAGGATCACATCGTCAATCAGCTGCACACCCTCGAGCTTGCGGAAGGCTCCCACCTGTCCCTGCCAATCGCCTCGTTGCTTTTTTAGTCCGGCGAAAATGCAATCGTGAACGAGCGTCGATTTTCCCGAACCGCTGACGCCGGTGATGCAAACCAGCATGTCGAGCGGCACTTCGACGTCGATTGATTTTAAATTGTGTTCACTCGCGCCTCGCAACTTCAAACTGCGGGTCTGCAACAGGCGCCGCTGTTTTGGCTCCTTAATCTCAGCTTCGCCGCGCAGGTAACGCGCAGTCAGTGAAGCTTGGTCCAGCAGCAGTCCGGGAAAGTCGCCTTCATAGATAACGCGCCCTCCCAGCTCGCCGGCCGCCGGGCCGATATCCAAAATATGGTCGGCAGAGCGCATCATTTCTTCGTCATGTTCTACGACCAGCACCGTATTGCCGATGTCGCGCAGGTTGTGCAGCAGTCGGATCAATCGATCGTTATCACGCGGGTGTAAGCCGATCGATGGTTCGTCCAGCACGTACAGTGCGCCCACCAGCGCTGAACCGAGATTGGTCGCCAGCTGAATGCGCTGCGCCTCACCACCGGAGAGCGTTGCTGCCAGGCGATCAAGCGTCAGGTAATCCAGGCCCACATCCACCAGAAAACGAAAGCGCCGCCTGACTTCGAACAGGATGCGCTCGGCAATGGCGCTCTGCTCAGTCGATAGTTCAAGAGAATCGAAGAAGGCGGCGCCATCTTTAATAGCCATGGCCGAGACCTGCGGCAGTGTCATGCCCCCGACCTTTACGTCGCGAGCTTCCTGTCGCAGTCGAGCGCCGTTGCAATCTGGACACAAAGTGTAGCCGCGGTACTTTGAAAGAAAGACGCGCACATGCAGCTTGTATTTTTTTGTTTCAAGCCAATCGAAGAAACCGCGCACTCCGGCCCAATCGCCTTTGCCTTCGACGATTGCCCTTTGCTCAGCTCGCGACAACTCGTTGTAGGGAACGGTCCGAGAAATCTTTTCAGAGCGGCAGAACTCGCGCAATTCGGCTAGCGCCCATTCGTGCTGGGGCCTGGTCCATGGTTCGATTGCGCCATCGTTCAAGCTCAGACCTGGATTGGGAATTACCAGATCCAGATCGAGTCCGATCGTGTTACCAAAACCCTGGCAGGTGGGGCAGGCGCCAAAAGGATTATTAAAACTGAAAAGGCGCGGTTCAGGTTCTTCGTAGCTGGTCCCGTCGTATTTGCACGAGAACTTTTCAGAGAAGCGGAGTCGTTGCGGCTCGGCCTCGGCCGTTTCAATGATCGCTTCGCCATGTCCTTCCTGAAAGCAGGTCTCAAGCGAATCAACCAGCCGCTGGCGCACATCGGCCCGGGCTGTTAACCGGTCCACCAGGATAAAGACATCTTCAAAATCTGGCAGGGTGTAATCATCGGGCGAGTTCAACTCGATGGTCCGGCCTGCGTAGAGCAATCGCGTAAAGCCTCTCTGCATCAGGCTCATGACGTGCGCGGTGACCAACTGGCGCGGCGAGGCGGAAGCTCCCTTGCGTGGAGACTTCTTGCTGCGTGCTTTCCCCTTTCGTGGCGCTGGTTCGTCGGTTGACCGAATCTCTGTCAGACCGGCTGCGGCGGGGAAGAGAACATAAAAGCGTGTGCCCTCGGTGAGCTTGCTGAGCACTTCGTCGGCTACTGATTGCGGTGAATCCCGGTATATCTGGTGCCCGCAGACGCGGCAATAGGTAATACCGATACGCGCGTACAGCAGCCGCAGGTAATCATAAATTTCCGTTTGGGTCCCGACAGTCGATCTCGGATTGCGCGTGGAGTTCTTTTGCCGAATGGCAATTGCCGGCGCAATGCCACGTACTTCGTCAACGTCCGGCTTGTCCATGCGTTCGAGGAATTGGCGCGCGTAGGCGGACAATGACTCGACGTAGCGGCGTTGGCCTTCAGCATAAATTGTGTCGAAGGCGAGTGATGACTTGCCGGACCCACTGACTCCGGTAACCACGGTTAACTGATTGTGCGGGATGGAGAACGAAATATTCTTGAGATTGTTGACGCGCGCGCCGCGTACTTCGATTGCTTCTTCAGACATACTTGAAAACCTGTTGGGGCCACACAGAGTGGAACTTTGGACCCGTCGCAAACCTCGAATGATAACAGTCTATGGGTAAGGAGGCGAAACGCGGGCCGCGACTCGATCAAATCAAACAAATTCAGGGGGGGGATGCGAGCTGGGGGCGCGATTGTGGGAGTGTGGACACCTCCATCTACTACCGTGTGACGTAGTTGTTGACAGGACAACGCTGGCTGCATAACAATCTCACCCAATGAAAACACCAAGGTTTCTTTTACGGGGTTTCCGGCGCCCAAGTGAGGTGGCGTCCCTGGCGCTGGGCAATCTCGAACAGCAGGTTTTGAATGAAGCCTGGCGACGTGGCGAACTCTCCGTCCGCGAGGTTTATGTCAGTTTTGAAGAGAAGATTGCCTACACAACTTTGATGACGACCCTCGATCGGCTCTTTAAAAAGAAATTGCTCGAGCGGCGCAAAGATGGACGAGCATTTCTTTATAGCCCCGCTGTTTCTCGACAGGAGTTTGAGCACGGGATCCGTGAAGATGTGATTGACGGCCTGCTGGGCCAAGGCGCCGAAGGTGTCGAACCGGTGCTGGCCTGCATCGTGGATACCGTGAGCGATCGCGATCGCGAGTTACTCGACGAACTTGATCGGTTGGTAAAAGAGAAGAAACGCCAACTGCGACGTCAGGACTAACCTCGTATGTACGAACTACTTGGAATCAGCCTGGTGCTGGCAGCATTACTGAGCGTCAACGCTTTTGCATCGTTGGCCGCAGCAAGCCTTTGGCGGTTGCTGGCCAAACCCACCTTGCGTTGGTCGGCCCACACTCGGGCCCGATTGATTTTTGCGATGCGCGTCGGTCCGCCCCTGCTCGCCCTGTTGACGGTTGCTGTCTTTCTCCTGCCTTCGTATCTCATTTATGAACCCTATACAACCAGGGAAGTAGTTGGAGGCAAGCTGGGCGCTCTGGCATTAATCTCAGCCATTGGCGTTGTCTTTTCATTGTGGCGCGGCTTGAGATCGTGGTCGGCTACGCGGGCTTTACTCAGGCAGTGGCTCGACGGAGCCGAGCCTGTCGGGATCGAGCAGGTTGGCATTCCGGCCTTCCTGATTGAACATCCATTCCCGGTAATCGCAGTGGTAGGTTCAATTCGTCCTCGATTATTCATCGCCAGGCACGTGATTAAATCGCTGAGCGCAGAGGAAATGCAGGCTGCGATTGCACACGAAGCTGGCCATCTGACCGCACGCGACAATCTGAAGCGAGTATTCATCAGAGCCTGCCGAGACATGCTGACAATCGTGCCTTGTGGACGCGGGCTTGATCGTGCCTGGGCGGAAAACGCCGAAGCAGCTGCAGACGAATCGGCTGCGAATCAGGGCTCGGCGGTGGCACTGAATCTCGCTTCGGCGTTGATTGTGATCGCGCGCATGATTCCCGCCGGTGGCCGGCCCACTATGCCGGTGGCCGCGTTTTTGCTCGGTGACGAAACCGATGGCGTCAAAGGCCGTGTGCGCCGTTTGCTGGATTTGGCTGGGGCCAACGCGCACGAACCGCAGGGACTCTCACTCGCTAAGACCTGGGTGCCCAGGCTAGTAATTCTGACCTCGCTGCTCATCCTGGGCGTGACCTTCCTTCATTCTTCCTCGTTCGTGGAAATGCACCTCGCCATCGAGCATGCAGTGCGCATTTTGAACTAACCAGGTTCCAGAGATTATCCTCAGCCCTCTACGGGCGCTGGTAGTAGAGTCTCCCTTCTATTAGTCTGCCCATTGCACGTTTACCACCTTCTCCGTACATCCGGATCCAATCCAGATAGGCTGACTTGTTGTAATTGGAAGAGGAAAAAGACAATGAGCGCCCGATACTTAACCTTTGAGCTGTGCCTGCTGATTTCGCTTTCTTAATGTCTGGTATCGGCAGGTCGCGCGCAGTAGTCGGTGGGCTCGGTCAAAGATCAGGATCGAGCGGTGGTAACCGGCGCTGACGGGATGCTGGTGGATGGACGAGGGCGCGGCATTAACGCCCGCGACAGTTATCGCTTCTGAAGTGAGTAAGACCAGTTCAAGGAAGCAATCGGTCTTCTAAACAGAGGGCCGTTTTGCCATTAAGGGAAAGTGGTTCGCCATTCTGAAAATAGATCGTTACGCGAAACGATGTCCCTGTTAGCAGTTGAGAGCCTGAGCAAGCGTTTCAATGATCGCCTGGTCCTGGATCAGGTGCACTTTTCCGTTTGCGCCGGGGAAGTGCTGGGGCTCATCGGTCCCAATGGAGCCGGCAAGACGACTCTGTTCGAATGTCTGGCCGGTCTGATGCCGGCTAATTCCGGCACAGTAAAATTTGAGGGCGCCCACCTGCCCGCGATGCAGCGCAAAGAGCGATTGTTTTACCTGCCCGATTCGATTCTTCCCTGGGCGGACCAATCAGTGAAATGGGTGTTGGGTTTCTTTGAAAGACTCTACCGGCGCTCCGATTTGAGCGCTAAAGATCTGGCGGGACCGCTCAGACTGGAAGAGTTGATGCAGGCGCGGATTGCTTCGCTTTCAAAAGGTGAGCGCAAGCGAGTGCTGCTGGCTTTAGGCCTGTTGACTTCACACTCCCTGCTGCTGCTTGATGAGCCTTTCGATGGACTTGATTTACGTCAGACTCGTGACGTGATGAGTCTACTGCGCGACCATTCCATCATCGGTGGCCACACGCTGATGTTGTCCATTCATCAACTGATCGATGCCGGACGTGTCTGCGATCGGCTGGTGCTCTTGAGCGGAGGGCGCGTAGTTGGCGAAGGCAGCATTCCGGAATTGCGGGAACGTGCCAGGCTCCCAAACGGCGGCGTCGAGGAGATCTTTCTTGCGCTTACATAATTGGTTCAGCCTGCTGGCTAAAGAGTGGCGCGAATTATTGGCGTCGCGTTCTTTTTGGTTGCTGCTGCTGATGATTGGACCACTAGTTGGCCACGGCTTCATCACCGCTGTGAATTTATACGCCGAAGCCAGCGGCGCTGGTGGAGGAGCAGCGGCCTTGTCGCAGGGTCTGACTCCTCTGGATGGATTGCTCGCGCCCACATTCGGTGCTTACGACCTAGCTGCGATGTTCCTTTATCCCTTTGTGGCGATTCGACTGCTGGCTGCAGAAAAACAAAGCGGAGCTTTGAAGCTGTTATTGCAGTTGCCCGGCAGCTTAAGCGGCAAGGTGCTCGCCAAAGCATTGGTCTTCACTGCCGGTTGGTTCGTGACGCTGATTCCAGGCCTCCTGGCGCTCGCGCTTTGGAAATCTTACGGTGGCCACCTCTATGGACCCGAGACGCTGACCCTTTTACTGGGTCACCTGCTGCGTGTGTTATTAAGTGGGGCGATTGCGATTGCGGCGGCCGCGATTGTGGAAAGTGCCGCCAGCGCGGCCATCGTCACTCTGGGTATCACAGTCGGAACCTGGGCCCTGGATTTTATGGCGGCGGCCCGAGGTGGCTGGCTGCAGGAGTTAGCGGGCTATACTCCGACGGCGGCGTTGCGACTCTTCGAACAGGGCTTGCTGCGAGCGAGCACGGTGCTGGTGATGTTAACGACCTGTTTGGCCGGGTTTGCTCTCGCAGTCATCTGGTTGCACACTGGCCGCACTGCGGGGTTTCGTGCGTTGTCCACTGCAATCGTCTTAGTCAGTCTTATTTTGGTTGTGATAGGCGCGTCCGCTTTGCGAGCGAGTTGGGACCTGAGCGAGAACCGGCGCAACTCTTTTTCCGCGGCCGATGAAGCAGCGTTACAGCAAATTAAGCAGCCATTCCGCGTCACCGTATTTCTTTCTGCCGACGATCCCCGGTTGGCCGATCTGGAACAGAATGTATTGCGCAAATTACGCCGCAATCTCGCTCACCTGGAAGTCGACTATGCAGCCGCAGGGCGCACCGGATTATTCGCCGGCGCGGACGATCATTACGGTGAAATCTGGTACGAGATGAACGGACGTAAGAAAAGTGATCGCTCGACCATCGAAGAAGTAGTGCTGGAACAAATTTACGAGTTGGCCGGTACGCCCGCTCCTTCGAAGCACGACGAGGTGGAGTTTCCCGGCTATCCGCTCACAGCGCGCCCGCGCCGGGCCGCTGTAATTTTTTATGGTTTGTGGCCGCTGCTGACGCTGCTGGCGTGGTGGCGTGTTCGCAAATAGAGATCATGGGAAGGGAAGGTTACTGATGAAGACTAACAAGGTTCTGATGGTTCTGATTGGGTTGGTGCTGACAATTTCCGCGTTCGCGCAAAGAGGGTCACGAACCGCGTCTTCGGTCAAGGGGACACGCATCGATCTCTCGCAGGAAAAGCCCGGCCGCGAACCGTCCAAATTTCTGTCCGTGGTCGGCAACTGGTCCATCGTCGAAGATGGCGGGAGGAAAGTTCTCGCTGTTGATGGCCGCAAGTGGCTGCGAGGCCAACCGGCGGGTGGACTCGCCGAAAAAGCGCGGGCCATCTACGGCGCCCGCAACGAAGAATTTATCGACAACGTGAAAGCCTGGGCCTATTTCCCCTACGCTGTAGCCAAAGACGTTCCCGATTTCCAGCACGGTGACATCAGCATTCGTTTCAAGATCGTTGCCGGGCAGTTGGATGAGTGTGCCGGCATTCTTTTTAACCTCAAGCCCAACGGGGACTACCTGGCCGTGCGCTTCAACGGTATGGAAGACAACGTCGTTCTTTGGACTTTTAATAAAGGCACGCGCAAGTTTGTGAAGCGCGGCAGTCCGAATGTGCCCCTCGCGAAGAACCAGTGGCACACCTTGCAGATTTCAGTTCACGGCACAAACCTCCAGGCCTCTTTGAATGGTCAGCACCTGCTGGACTTCACGTTGCCGGAGCCGGTGTCGGGCAAGGTCGGCGTCTGGTCCAAGACCGACAGTGTTAGCTATTTCGACGAATTCACCGTCACGAACTAGAACAGAAGCCGGCGAGAATTTCCGTTGTTCCAGCTTCACGAGGCGGCCTTTCCCTAATCTCAGACCATCACCGGGCGCTTCGCTGTGTGAGCTGAAATTCGTCCAATCGGAATTCACTACGAGTGCTGGTAGTAAATGTGGCCCACCTCTAGAATCCTGCCTTTCTGGCTCCGGATCTGTCTTCTCCGAAAAATCAAGCGTTGTGACCCTCACCGCAGGGTCCGTTAGTGAGGCGAAAGTGACAAATACAAATCTGTTTCGACTGTTAACGCTGCTGGTAGCAGTCATGGCTCTGGTGACTGCGTCCGTGGTGGCGCAGTCTCCCAATACAGCGACGATGATCGTGGTGGTGGTCGATCAGAACGACGCAGTCGTTAAAGACGCCAACGTCTCCGTCCTGAATAATGCGACCGGCGCTACGCGCGAAGTGGTTTCTGGAGAAGACGGGCGAGCCACTATTTCGGCCCTTCCGTTGACGGGGACTTACTTAGTGACCGTCTCGCGCAGTGGCTTTGGTAACGAAGAAATTAAGGCGATCACGTTGCGCTCGGGTGAGACTGCGAGCCTGAGAGTGACGCTCTCCCCCGGCACCGAGAAAGCCGAAGTGACAGTCTTCGGCACGACTGACGGCGTGCGTGCGGATGCGCTGATTGGCCGGCGGCTCGATGGCCAGACGATCGACGAAACTCCGATCCTCGGTCGTAAGGCGACGACGCTGCCTCTGCTGAACTCCGCTTTCCGTCAGGGAAAGGGAACAGGGGATCTATTTGTCAACGCAACTTTCTTCATCACCGGGGTGGGTTCCCGACGTGCGACCACATTCCTGCTTGATGGCGCGAGCAACGATGAAGGCTGGGGCAGGCAGACTGCTATCGCTACCGTTCCGCTTGGTGCTATCCAGGAAGTAACGGTCCTTTCAAACGCCTTTTCATCAGAATATGGGTGGACCTCCGGGCCGGCATTGAACATCGTCACCAAGGCGGGTACTAACAATTTTCATGGTGAGGTTCTCTTCCTGAGCCGGCCGGGCGGCTGGCAGGCAAAGACTTTCTCGACCAAAGGATTTTGTCCACGATCGGTTTCGAGTTGCGTTCAGCCCACCACACTTCAGGCGATCAATCCGGTAGATATTCCCGACGCCCTGAGCCAGCTTTCCGGTTCGATCGGCGGACCGATTGTTAAGGACAAGACTTTCTTCTTTGGCACCGCGGACTACACGAGGCAAAATCGAACCACTTTCCTTTCCACTAACTTACCGGCGTTCCTGCTACCTGCTGATGGGCATCTGGATTACACCGGGCACTATCGTCAGTTTCTATTTGACGGCCGGGTGGATCACAAGCTGACAGCGAGTCAAAACCTGATGTTCCGGATGAACGTCGACAGGTTCTTCGATGACAATCCCCAGGACGCCGTCGGAGGCACCAGTGCCCCCAGCGTTGCTCGCCGGTATACGCGACGCTCATGGACCATGCAGGTCAATCACACGGCCGTGATCAATCGCAACCTTCTCAACGAAGCCCGCTTTTCATATCTCCACGGAGACCCGGTGACGCTGTGGGAAGCTCAAACACTCTCCACGACGTACACACGTGCCGGATCAGTGCCCTTCACAATTGGCCAGTCCCGCTCTTCCAATATTTTTAGTCAACAATATCAGTTTTCAGATACCCTCTCGTGGACGCGCGGCAAGCACTACCTGCGCTTCGGCACCAGCCTCATCCGCCACACTTCAGGCGGCACCGGCAGCGAACCGGGCACGGCTGTGCTGGGTACCTTCACTTTCAAGAACACGACCACAGCGCCTTACGGTCAACTGACGCTCGCGGATGTTCAAAGCTACACGCAGCCGATAAACTTCGGAATCAGCAGCTACAAGTTGCCGCAGTGGCTTTTTACCGGTTTTGTTCAGGACGGCATTCATCTGCGCCGGGACCTGACTGTAGATCTCGGATTGCGGTATGACCGGCAGACCCTGACAGATGCGAAGAATAATTTCGCTCCGCGCATCGGCTTTGGCTGGCATCCCGGAGGCGATCCGCGCACTTCGATCCGAGGCGGCTATGGAATGTATTACACGCAGATTCGGACGAATGCGCTCGCCAGCTATCTGGTGAACGGACTGGACGGACTGACCACCTACACTGCAGTTCCAGGACAGCTCGGCTTTCCGACTTGTTTGACCGGTTCCTGTCTGCCGCTCTCGATCGATCCCAGAACGCTGCCAGCTTCGCAGATTCCGGCACGCGATATCACCATTCGGGCTGGTCAGCGCGAATTCTATCGGGCCCAGTTCGCGAGATACGGTCTGAATTTTGATCTTTTGCCAAACTATCCTGATAAGTTTGTGAACCCGCGCAGTCAGGTGCTGTCGCTCGGCGCCGAGCGCGAAGTTATCAAGGGCCTGTTCGTGGGTGGCGATTTCGTGCATCAACACTTAAGCGGTATTGATCGCACTGTTGATTTGAATGCTCCAGCGCCTTTTGATCGTACAGCGCCAGGCCAGGTCAGGACCGTGGCTGCGGCTAACCTGTCCCGTCCTATTCTGCCCGTAGCGAGCGGAGTGCGTCAGGTCAGTGTGTTGATGAATCTTGGCGTAGCCGACTACAACGGTTTGCAAACTGAAATCAGCTACCGCGGCAATTCACGTCTGCGTGCGGCGCTCAGCTACACGTTGTCCAGGGCGACTAACACTACCGAACCTGACGGAAATGGTATTGGTCCGAACGAGAACAATTTGGCGCGGTTGGGTGAAATCGAACGTGGACCAAGCGTTGTCGATCAACGTCATCGGGCAGTATTCACACTCAGCTACCGGTTCCCGCTAAACATCACGGCAGGGACAATGACTCAGCTTGCGTCGGCGCGTCCCTTCAATGCCACTACGGGTATTGATAATAATGGCGACGGCGCAAACAACGATCGCCCTGTGGTCAACGCCACGATTCTCAGCAAGTCAGCTTTCCGCGGGACTCCCACGTCAGATGTGGCGGCGTTTATCGAGGGCCGGATCAAGACTTCAGAGCGCACTGCTATTCAACTGCGGCTGGAAGGTTTCAATCTCCTGAATCACGGGAACTATCTCGGCCGGGGCCAGACGATTTATGGTGACCTGACTGCACCAAACGCGACGTTTGGGCAGCTTGTCGCCACGGGTACATCGACAAATGCCATCCCGGCATTCGCAAATGTTGACCCGCCGCGGATGTTCCAACTGCAGGTACGATTTATCTTCTAAACAGAAAAATTCTATCTGCAGAATGAAAGAAAGCGCTGGAGATCCAGCGCTCTTCATGCATCTACTGTGGGTGATTAGCCTAACGGCGAGTCTTCGAATGGCAAGTCCGGTTGCATCCGGGAATCTCTGCTTACTACATACAAGCGCATCACAAACCAGAGCATGCCAAACGCTACAGCAATCCAGAGCACGGTCCAGAAGATTGCCGGTATGCCGGTGGCGGCAGCCATGTTGAGGGCATCAGTTTGCGTGCTGGGCGAAAAGGGAGAAGAAAGGAAGAAGACGGTTTTCAGATCCAGCAGAGCATTCAAAATGCACTGCACTGCCAAAAAGCTAACGAAAAATGAAGCTACGCCCGCAGAAGCAAATCGCGCCACCAGAAATAGACCCGCTGCCAATACGGTACCCGCAACAAGGGTAAAGGGGATGCCGGACAGCGCACCGCCGGTAACCAGCGGTTTGAATAAACCAAAAATCAACGTCAGGCCGAACACGAGTGCAGCAGAACCTGCCAGCACCAGTCGGGTCGCGATGCTGCGTCTAATCAACACCAACAGCAGCGACCCGAATGCCATCGAGCCCAGATAGCCCGCACTGGCAATAAAGACTTGCGAAAAGAGACCGCCCCTGGTGGTGTAAGTCTCGCCGCTTGCGTCCATGGCCACGCTGAGGCTCTGGACAGAATTGCCTGTCAACAAGGCGGCCAGCGCATGTCCGCCTTCGTGGATGAAGGTTACAAAGAGGCGAAAAGGATAATTAAGAAACTCGGCAAAGGGGATAAACCACAACGCGATGGAGATGGCCGCTGCAATCAGCAAGGTGGTGGCTTGCGGCCGTGCATCTTTTGAAATACCTACTTGCATAATTAACTCTCCTGTGGAACCCCGCCTTCGTTTGCTGGTCCTATCATAAGGCTGAAACTCGGGAGACGAACTCTGACTGGTAAAACGCCCACGGTAGCTTTGATGTTCCTGCTTTCTAAACTCCCCTGGGACCGCACGCATCCTGCGTGCTGACCGTTCATAAGAAACCTTCATGACCCAGGGATAACGATTAGCACGCTCGAAGCGTGCGGTCCCAGGGTCAAGCCGGGCGCTGGTAGTCCCCCGACTTTCCTCCCGTCTTACTCTCGAGCCTGATGTCTGTAATGGTGATGCCTTTATCGAGCGCCTTGCACATGTCATACACCGTTAATGCTGCTACCGAGACGGCGGTAAGTGCCTCCATCTCAACCCCGGTCTGCGCGTTGGTGCTTACTTCCGCTTCGAGATGGACGCCGTCGGTGTCGATCCGCGCTCGCACCTCAACGTGTGTAAGCGGCAGCGGATGGCAGAGTGGAATTAAATCGGCCGTACGCTTGGCTGCCATGATACCGGCGAGTCGAGCTGTCTCAATGGGGTCGCCCTTGGGAGTCCGATGCGCGTTCAGCGCCGCAATTGTTTCTGGCGCCAATAGCACTCGAGCCGACGCGACTGCGCGTCGCGCGGTAGTCGACTTCGCAGACGTGTCCACCATCTTTATCTTGCCTTGATCATCGATGTGGCTCAATTCACTCATAGCTTCAATCTTGTGCAACCGAGCATAGCAGAATTGCCCAAGGTCTGAAATCCGTTTGCTTGCGTGACCTCGTAAATAGAGCGAGGGTCAAACTAAAGTGCCGATGGAGGTCAGTTTGTTCGAAACAGAGAAAGAAGTGCTTGATTGGTATGAACGGCAGCCGCGAGCTGTCAGCAGGGAATTTGTTGACAGTATTCCCTGGCACGAGATCAAGAACCATCCGTTGAATCCGGCTTTTGTGCCCGTGCTTTTTTACATGCGCGACGTAGAATTTTTTACCGACATGTATTACAGAGAATTGCTGCGTTCACCCACGGGCAAGGACCCGATCATCAGAAAATTCATGGATCGCTGGAGTGTCGAAGAGCTTCAACACGCGGACCTGCTTAATCGATTCCTGAGCGAAGCCGGCATTCCCACCAGCGAAAATTGGCAGAGCGAGGTGCAGGGGAAAATTCCCAAACGATATAACGCCTACGCCTACATGCTTTATCTCGCGGTCAAGCCACTCGGGCGTTACTTCGAGGCCACGCATATGGCCTGGGGCGCCATCAACGAGATTACGACGCTGCAGGGCTACCGGCGGCTGGCGCAACTTTCGGGGCACCCGGTGTTGCAGCAGTTATTGACGGGCATCATGCAGGAGGAATCGCTGCATTCAAATTTCTACTGGAGTATTGCGCGCTTGAAGTTGGCTCGTACAAAACTCTCGCGCGGTCTGGCAAGATTCAGCATCGGCAATTTTTGGGCGCCGGTAGGGCAGGGGCCCAAGCCCGAGCATGAGACCAACTACGTGATGTCTGCGCTTTTCAAAGGACCGTCGGGTCTGGAGATTTTCAACAGGACGGTGGCTGACCGCATCGAGCGCTTACCAGGGTTTTCCGGCTTCAGCAAGTTGACTGAGCGCGTCGCACCAATCGTAGCCTGACCCTGGGACCGCACGAATCCTGCGTGCTTCCGCTCCGTCACATTCAACTTGGTGGTCCAACTAATTTGGGGGTTTCAACCCGGCAATCTAACTATTTTCACGCGCTCACCTGCGGCAATTGATTTTAATCCCACCGGCACGACGATGAGCGCGTCAGCTTTCGCAAAAGCAACAAAGTCAGATGAGCCGCCCCATTTAAGAGGCTCGGCCTGGATTGGACCCTCATCGTAGTTGACCAACCTTGCGGGCAGATAACTTTCACGATCAGGAGATCCTTTCAGCTCTGATAGCAGCAGAGCTGACTCTTCCGGCAAAAGCGATTCGGTCGCGCCCTGCATAAGTAGCAACGCCGTGCGCGCAAACAGATTGAAAGTTACGGAAACCGAGACGGGATTGCCCGGCAAACCGAAGACCAGGACTCCATTCGGCAGTCGCGCGAACACCGTCGGCTTGCCAGGGCGCAAGGCAACCCGCTCAAAGAAAATTTCGGCGTCGAGTTCCTGCAGGGCAGCCTTCGTATAATCATAGACACCCATCGAGACGCCCCCCGAAGTTACCACCAGATCGGATCTGGATGCGGCCGCCGCAACTTTGGATTTCAGCGATCCAATTTCGTCACCAGCGAGTGGTAAGAGTTCAACGCTTGCCCCCGCCAGCCGAGCATAGGCCCCAATTGAATAGTTGTTCGAGTCGCGAATCTGATCGCGCCCGGGCTTTTCATTGATCGAGACCAATTCATTTCCCGTCGCCAGCACGGTCAGGCGTGGTTGTACGCCCACTTTAACGCTTCCATAACCGAACGAAGCGAGCGGGGCAATCATCGCGGCGCTGATTCGTTCGCCGGCGCGTAACACAGTTGCGCCTGATTTGATTTCGTTACCGCATCTCACAATTGATCTGCCAGAGCTAACTGTCTCCAGAATTTCAACGATGCTCCCCCCGTCTAATTCGCGTGTTAACTCGACCTGCTGCACGCTATCGGCGCCGGCAGGTACGGGAGCGCCGGTCATAATGCGCACGGCCTCACCAGCTTTCATTTCCTTATGCCAACCCTTACCTGCCGCAGACTCGCCCACAATCCGTAGTCGTGCCGGCGCGGTCGCGACGTCTCCAGCTCGAATCGCGTAGCCGTCCATTTGCGAGCGATCAAACGGCGGCAGATCAGTGTCGGCGAAAATATCTTCGGCCAGTATTCGCCCCAGTGCTTCAGAAAGCGAAATGGATTCGGTCTTGAGTTGGGTGGTCTGTTCGCGAACTATCCGGATGGCGTCAATAACAGGAATCATCAGGGCTATGATTCTAGAAGCTCGGCTGGTACTTGGCAATTTGCTGTCGCTCTGGTGTCCCTTTTCAGCAGTGCGATAACGAATGTCCGACGCGGGCCGATCGGGGAAGGCCTTGCTGTCCAGCCCTCTCACCTTACAGCGGGCATTTCCTTGACTGAAAGCTCAACCAGGTAGTACAAATCCATGACATCCAGCCCGGCCGGCGCCTGGGGGACACCTGGATAGAAGGTCTTCCGCGACCTCTAATGGTTGGGTCACTTAACAACCAGTGAACCTGATTCGTAAAAACCTCAGCGAAACAATGATGACAATTCATAAGATTTTAGCTGCCGTCGTTTCGTGCGGGATCTCGGTTGCGCTTTTGCTCACCGTCTCACTCGTTGGTAATGCGAAGACGTTGCCCGACAGGCCTGCGGCTAGCGCGACGCCGGCACCGATTCAATTGATAATGGATACGTCTGGCCCGCCCTACGATCACGTAGCAGCAATCGAGGGGACCTTTTTCATCCCTGATCCATTCCTGATCGTGAACCTGAACACCTGGATCAACCAGGGCGTCGATCGGAATGCGCGAATCAATATTTTTGTAACGAATCTTGAATTAGCCGCAGGTGAAGTTGCCAGCGATGTTAAGGTCAATCTGTTGGACCATGACAGCCATGCTTTCGAGTTGGACGCGCTATCAGTTCTTCCGCTTGCCGGTCTCGGTTTTGCCCAGGTAACATTCCGGCTTCCGGACACCATTGCGACCGGTTCATGTAATGTAACAGTCAGATGGCAGAACCAGGCGACAAACACGGGCATCATAAGCATCCGGCCACCCAAGCCAAAATTCGATCTGCACCCGTTTCGAGACACCGTTTACGTACCCGATAACTGCCCGCGCACTTTCGTTATCAAGAACACCGGACCGCAAGGCAGCACGCTGGATTACTTTGTTAGCGACCCGAATGGCTGGACCGAGATAACTAATCGCAGCGGCTCATTGGCGGCGGGCCAAAGCGCAAATCTGATTCTACGCATCCACCCATATCTGCTCGGAGATTTAGATCTGCTTCCAACTCAAACGTTTGTGGTAGTCGACACTCCTGACGCTTCTAATTACATCAGGTTCCCGGTTGGATTAAATGTCAAAAATATTAGCCGGGTAGCCGAGGCGCTAATTGGAACCTGGAGGGGCACGTGGTCAGGAACCAGCCAGGGACGTGACAATCCGCCGCAGCCCACGCCGATGACGAACGTGAGTGGAACCTGGGAGCTCAGCCTGCAGAGCGTCGACACTGTCAATGGCACTGCTGCCGGTACGTTGACCTGGAAGGGCACTGACGCGTACTGGACCTATTCAGTCAACTCGGATGGAACTGTCCTTTCTACACCGCAGCCATTTGTTGTCGATCGGACGTTCCCTTTCAATAGCAACAATACGCAATTCCTCAACTCCGGCTTCGGCAACTGTAATCAGGGTCATCGCTTTCGTTTGGTTATTAGTGGACCACAGCCTTATGGTCCGACAATGTTCGCGGTGGAGATGAATGCAGATTTATTCACCGCTATTACTACGGGAAACGGATTCAACGCGAATCCCTATAACTCAAGCAACGGTGATACGGCGTTTTCCCATGGAATCGTGACCGGCAGCAAGGTAGTAGACTGAGATTGGCGGGGGAATTCGCTTGCGGCAAACACAAAAGGCTTCCCCAAATTGAGGGAAGCCTTTTGCTTGCGGGTTACCGCCAGAAAGTGGCGGAGCCGACGGGACTCGAACCCGCGACCTCCGACGTGACAGGCCGGCGTTCTAACCAACTGAACTACGACTCCGCAGGTAAAACTCGAGTTTTCAATTCCAGATCCAGTGTTTGAGATCCAGAGTTCCGAACTTAGCAGAACAAAGCGGAAATCTCAAATTGAGTGGTAGGCACGGAGGGACTCGAACCCCCAACCTCTTCCTTGTAAGGGAAGCCGTCTACCATTGACGTACGTGCCTGCAAATTCGGGAACGGAACAAAACCTTATTTGACACGTCCGCATCCAAAGAGCTTTGCCACAGCCAATAGCCGTGGTGAGCGAAGCGCCAATGCTAAGAGAAGCGAGCATTAGTGTCAAGGTGAGTCGATCCGCAAACTAAGAAGACTTTCCGCGCTTTTGTGAGATTCGTTTTTACAGCTATAGTTTCAAACTGTCCTTGTCCACAATCGCCATGCAGCCGAATTACAAACCTAATTTGCGGAAAATTGTTTGCAGCGCCGGACGGCTTGGTTTCGTGCTGCTCTTGCTTTCCTGTTTCAGTCTGTCCGCAGTTGCTCAAGCAAAGGCTCCGGAAAAACAGCAGCGCCCTCGCCGAGCAACCGACGCCACTAGTCAGCAGCCTACACCTACCCCGTCCCAGACCCAGGACGTTGGAGAGGATGATGTGGTGCGCGTAGACACCCAACTGGTTTCAGTTCCGACTATTGTTACGAACAATCTCGGTCGCCCACTGTCAGGGTTAAGCCAGACCAATTTTGTTGTTTACGAAAACAATGAAAAGCAGACCCTCGCGAATTTCGGCACGACGGAAGCTCCGTTCGAAATTGCACTGCTGCTGGACACTTCCGGTTCGACTCGGGCCGACGTCAGTTTGATACGCCGCGCGGCACAGGCGTTCATCCAAGCCCTAAGGCCTGGCGATCGGGTCGCCATCGTCGCCTTTAAGGATCGTTCGAACGGCCCCACGACAATGGCCACGGTTGATGTTCTCTCGCGCCTGACCGAAGACCGCAAAGCGCTGAATGCCGCGATTGAGGCTTTGGGCGCGAGTAACGGCACCCCCTACTACGACGCTCTCACAAAGATTGCCGATGACATTTTTCGCGAGCCACCCCGAAGGGAGTTACGCGGCCGGCGTGCGATTGTAGCTCTCACTGATGGAGTAGATTCGTCAAGTAATTCCGCCTACGAAGAGGCGCGCGACAAACTTTTGCGAGCAGGAGTGGCTTGTTATTTCATCCAGGTGAACACAGAAGACTTCGTCGAGGATCGCCTGCTCAGGGATTGTCAGGACGATGGGCGATTGACGCTTTCTGCTCGTCAGCTGGAAAGATACCGGCGCATTTTTGTCCCCCGCGCTCGTCCTGAAGATTATGCAAACTTTTGTCAGATGGGCCAGTTTGAAAGAATGGAGATCAGCCGCGAGCTCTATAATCTGGCGCGCCGCGAGATGAACGATCTGGCTCGCTTGTCGGGCGCCCGTAATTTTGTCGCTGCCGACCTCCAGGATGCGCGTGCTGCCTTTGCCCGAGTAGCTGCCGATATCGGTACTCAGTATAGTTTGGGCTACTATCCCACGAACAAAGCGCGCGACGGCCGCTACCGTGCCATCCGAGTAGAAGTGCTTGGGGTCAAAGAGAAGAACGAAGTGCACGCTCGAGAAGGGTACTACGCACCGAAACAATAAGAGCCCCTGGCAGTTTGGCGCCAGATGCCCGCTTGCCTTGAGCAGTGTGGCCGCGCGTGTGACAATCATCTACCAACTTGAAATCGACGAGGTCATTGCATGCAGCATCCCCTTAACCGAATAGTTTTGATCGTTCTCGACGGCGCCGGAATTGGCGCCATGCCGGATGCTCCTGCCTGGGGTGATGCCGGCTCAGATACGTTTGGTCATATTCTTGAATCGCGGATGGTGAAGTTGCCAAATCTCCAGCAGCTTGGCCTGGGAAACATTCGTGCGCTGCAGGGTGTGCCTCCCGCGGAGAGCCCGCGCGGTTCTTTTGGCCGCTGCGCGCTGCGCTCAAACGGGAAAGACACCACCACCGGCCATTGGGAAATGGCGGGGATTATTCTTGAGCAAGCCTTTCCTACCTATCCCAAAGGCTTTCCCAAATCGGTAATCGATCAATTTGTCAGCCGAACCGGCGTGCCCGGCATTCTGGGAAATGTTCCTGCTTCCGGAACCGAGATCATTAAGGAGTTGGGGGAAGCACACGTCAGCACGGGGAAGCCCATCGTCTATACCTCCGGCGATTCGGTTTTTCAAATAGCCGCCCACGAGCAGGTAATTCCGCTCGAGCGCTTGTATGAGATTTGTGAAATCGCGCGTGAGATTCTGGACGGCGAGCACAAAGTCGGTCGAGTCATCGCGCGACCGTTTTTGGGCGAAGCCGGGGCGTTTTATCGAACTGAGAATCGTCATGATTATGCCGTGCCGCCACCGCGCGAGAATCTTCTGCCGACTCTCGCCGATGAAGATCTTGACGTCGTCTGCATCGGCAAGATCGCTTCGATTTACGATTCAATGGGCGTCACTGAGGACTTGAGTGCGAAGAACAATGAGCAGTCAATCGATCAAACTATCGAAGCCCTGCGCGCAGAGTCGCGCGGCCTGATCTTTTCCAATCTGGTAGATTTCGACATGCTTTATGGCCATCGACGCGATACTGAAGGGTTTGCCCGCGCGCTCGAGCACTTCGATCAGCGTCTACCCGAAATTGAAGCGGCGATGCAGCCGGACGATCTAATGATCGTCACTGCCGATCATGGCAATGATCCGACTTTCCCCGGTAGTGATCACACGCGGGAATATGCCCCGCTGCTGGTGTACGGCAAGAACGCCAGACCGGGGGTCGACCTGGGAATTCGCGCGTCGCTGGCTGATATCGGGCAAACTATTGCTGAAACATTCAGCTTGGAATTGGTAGCGGGCAAGAGTTTTTTGAACGAAGTCTTTTCCGGTTAACCCGGCAGGGCAAATTCTCGATCGCTTATCTCCCCACTTTGCTGTCACCGATCCGTGAACGGCATTTACTAACGGACCATCTTTTCCAGTTGTTGTTGCACCGTAAGCCGTTGCGACGCCGTTGGCAGAGAATCCAGACTAACCATTACCGGCCCGCTTTTAATTTGCAGCTTTCGACCCGAGTCGACAGCCCGCCCAGCAGATGAGTGCATTTCTCAAAAGTGGATCGTGCCTTCGCCTCTTTGCGGCATTGTTCTGTGTCTTGTTGGTGGTGAATATCCGCGCAACCGCTCAGCGGCGCAACCCGCTCAGATCGCCGACAGGTTTTGACGACATTGTTTTTGCGATTGCCTTATCACCGGACGGTGGCACCCTGGCTATAGCCAGAGGCGCTGGTGAACCTTCCCAAAGGTTTGGACGCATCGAGCTTTGGAACACCGCCAGCGGAGAACTGCAGCGGGTCATCAAGGGCTTTGACGGACCGGTAAGGTCGATTTCATTTTCACCTGACGGAAATACACTGGTTAGTGGCAGCCTCGAGTTTCGCAGCGGAAAAATTCAGGAGAAGGCGCGCTCGCGCGACGGTTCCGTCTACGGTGAGTTGAAATGGTGGGACAGCGCCACCGGCGAACTGCAACACAAGGTCAGCCTGGCCGGGGAAGGGAGCTCGAATCTTCAGGTCGCATATTCTCCCGACGGTAAAGATCTCGTTATCACCGAGTCGTTTACAACCTTTTCCTTCTTATCAACTGGTCCAATGCTACAGCCCCCGACTCTGGGTTCATTACCAACTTCATCGTTCCCGCAGAGACCCATGGTGTTTTTTGACACAGCGATGAAACTACTGAACGCTGTCACCGGAGAACTGCGGCAGAAACTGAGCGTGGATCGACCGGGAGTCATCACGTATTCTCCGGATGGTTCGCTGATCGCAGTTGGAGTAAATAATGAGGTCCGGCTTCTCAACTCGCATACGGGCAAGGAAGTCCGCAAACTGAAAGACTTCAAGGGCCGGCCAAACGACATTGTCTTTTCACGTGAGGGACGGTTGCTGGCAGTTGCCGCGACGAAGTTTGATCGCGAAGCGTCGGGGCCATATCTGAAAATAATTGGCCGCAGCGAGGTCACGCTGTTCGACACGCGCGACTGGAAAGTCACACGCAAAGAGACGGACGTGGGTGCAGTTAACACGTTGGCCTTCGGCCCCGGTGGCAAGCTGCTGCTCATCGGGGGAGTCGGACGCGGCAGTGAACGAGAAATGGCTGGGATTATTGTGCTCGCACTTGAAACCGGAAGGACCTCCCACCTGGTAACCGGCAACGATTACACCGAAGCTGTAGATTCATTACTGGTGTCGCGTGATGGCAATTTATTGGCAATGCGCTCCGGGCCGGCTGCCGTGAAAGTAATCGAGACCCGGACGGGTAAAGTCAGGTTCGAGGAGGATGCCAATAGCGTTGGCGCTGAACTCGAAAGGCCGGTGAGCCGCTTTCTGCTATCGGTGAAACGGGTTGAGGCTTTGGCGTTTTCCCGCGACGGCAAAACCCTGGCGGCCGAAACCGATCAGGGTGAGATCAAGTTATGGGACCCGCGCACCGGCGAAGTTAAGAGCCAACTGCACAATAACAATGACGATCCGACGCAGATTGCGGTAGCGGCAGACGGTGCTTCATTCGCGGAGATTAGTGGTGGAAAGTTGTTGGTGTGGCGTGCAGGCAGCGCAGCAAAACTGAACATCCCTTTTTCGGGTGACCGTCCGCTCGGCGCCGTGGGCATCTCAGGCGATGGCCGGTTGTTAGCGATTGGAATTGGCAATGAGGTCCGCCTAATCAATGAAGATGGCAAAACACTGAAGGCCCTCCATAGTCACGTCGGATCCCTGGCAGGCACCGCTTTCACCGATGACGGACGTACTTTGGCGAGTCTGGGTGACGAAGGCAGGCTGGAAATATGGGATCTCGCCAACGAGCGCGTTGAGAAGACTCTGACAGTCGGTGAGAATATTCTGGCGTTGCGGTTCTCGCCAAACGGTCAAACACTTGCCGCGGCTGGGGAGGATCGCAGTATTACTCTCTGGAATCTGCAGACGGGTCAGGCACAAGCTAAGCTGGAGAAGCACGAGGCTGCAGTCAATGCCCTGGCCTTCTCTCCTGACGGGCGCCTGCTGGCCAGCGGCAGTGACGATCGCACTGTAATCATTTGGGATCTGACAACGGGAAAATCAAAGCGGACTTTGAAGGGGCATGACCAGACAGTGACTGCGGTCGCTTTTTCTCCAGACGGACAAACGCTCGCAAGCGGAAGTGGGAATGCTTCGGTAGTTCTCTGGGAAGTTTCCAGCGGAAAGTTTGTCAGGGTAGTCAGATAACGTCGCCCTATTTCGTTTTGAAGCTGTTATAGACTATCTCCAGCCACACCTCGGTTTTAATAAAGCCGCTGCCCCAGCTTTTCCACTCATCGGGAAGTCCTGCCTGTTTGATCTGTTCGAGTGTTTTGCCCGCAGCCATCTCCTTGCGAACAATATTGCTGGTCTCCACCAGCATTCTTTGATAGGCCTTTAAATCATCGACAGTTGAAATCGGTCCGTGGCCGGGAATCAGTTTTACACCGGTGGGAAGTTTCGGAATGATCTCGGCGATGTTCTTAATAAGGCCTTCGACGCTGCCCCCGCTGTCCAGATCCACAAAAGGAAATCGGCCAGCAAAGAAATCATCTCCCATATGGACCACGTTAGAGTTGCTGAAAAAGATCACGCTGTCGCCATCGGTGTGTCCATGTGGAAAGTGTATAACGCGAATCTCTTCGCCATTGAAGTGTACCGATAGAGATTGATCGAAGGTGATCACTGGTAGCGCTTCTTTCGGCGATGGAGGAACGGTTTCTTTGAAAAGCTCCAGTCGTTGCTCAGTTGAGAGCCGCTTCCGAACATTGTCGTGCGCGATGATCGGAGCGTCCGCGCCAAAGGCTGCGTTACCGCCGGTGTGGTCGCCGTGCCAATGCGTATTGAGAACAAATTTGAGCTTGCCTTCTCCGAGGGTCTTGAGTGCCGCCTTGATCCTATCAGCGAGCGGAGCAAATTGATCGTCTACGATTAGCAAGCCATCCGGGCCTACCGAAACTCCGATGTTGCCTCCGGCGCCTTCCAGCATGTAGACGTTACCGCCGACCTTAGTGGACTTGATCTCGACTTTTGAGTAGTCCTGGCCAAACCCCGGCACAGCGCTCAGACAGAGGAACGTCAGGCTGAGTATGAATATGCTTTTCTTCATTTGATCTCCCGCCGGCGAAATGCCGACAAATACTTTTATGCAAGACTGCTAACCCTGACTAATAGGCAAGCCCATCTGCGCCGTTTCAGGATTCTTCAACACGGCGATGAAGGGCAGATTGCGATAGCGCTCGGCAAAATCCAAACCGTAACCAACTACGAAGGCATCCGGGATCTTGAAACCGAGATAATCGATCTCTACCTCTCTTTCGCGGCGTTCGAACTTGTCGAGCAGGGCCACGAGCTTTACACTCGCAGCACCACGGGATTTTAGATTCGCCAGCAGATAAGAAAGAGTGAGCCCCGTGTCGACAATGTCTTCGACGACTATGATGTGGCGGTTTTCGATCGGGACATCGAGATCTTTGAGAATGCGCACTTCACCCGAGGTGCGCGTCGACGAGCCATAGCTGGAAATCGCCATGAACTCGATGTTCAGTGGAATATCGATCGCACGCAGTAGATCGCTGAGGAAGAAGCAGGCGCCCTTGAGCACGCCAATCAAAAGCGGATTAAGCCCCGCGTATTCGCGCGCTATTTCGACACCGAGTTCCCGGATCCGGCTGCTGATCTCCTGTTCGGAAAACAACGTTTCGAGATTCGGGTTGCTGAATTCAGATTGTATTTGTGCGGTGGATGTGGCCAAGTCTAATCTCCTGATGGCGGATGATTTGGGTGACGCTGACCCAAAGCCCTGATATTTGTGCGAAGCGTAATTCCGAATAAGTACGACTGTCTATCATTGCGCCTGCAGGTGCGACATACTATTTAAGCCTTTCGTTCAGGTCAATGTCGAAAACAAATAAATTTCATTTTATCTTCAGCCTCACCAAGTTGTTTCTTGCAGTTTGGTTGCTGACAGTTTCTGTTTCCGGGGCTAACGCACAATGTGGGAGCCCGGCTAAAAGGACTAAAACGCCCGCCGCGCCTGTGGCGAGTGAAAAAACGAGCCAGACTGTGATCGATTCGACGCTGGCTGATGATCCGGCTCTCGACAAATTGGTCGCACCATACGCAGTCAGAGTGCGCGCCCTCGATGCCGTCATCGGCAGGCTTTCCAGTGAATTAAAAAAAGGCGGTATGGGCGGCGGTTCTCTTGGTGATTTCGTGACGGACGGTATGCGAGCTGAGGCAGCCAGGAAGCTTGGTGTCCCAATTGATCTGGTCTTGACCAACAGCGGCGGGCTGCGTAGAGACGGGATCCCGCCAGGCGAACTCCGCAGTCGTGATATTTTTGAATTGTTGCCGTTTGAAAATGCGCTGGTTGAAATAGAACTTACTGGTTCTCAGTTGCGGCGAGCCTTGGAAGTCGCCGTCGAAAGTCGTGAACCACAATCCGGCGCGCGTATCGAGTATCGCACGAACGCGCAAAAGAAGAACGAACTGGTGAGTGCTGTTCTTGTCAACGTCGCCGGCGTCGAGCGTCCAATCGATCCCAACGCCGTCTATCGCGTCATCACGATTGACTATTTATTGAGCGTCGTCGGCGGCAAGTTTGCGGTTCTGCAGGAGTCGCGAGTTAAGAAACCTCTGGGCGTGACGATCCGCGATGCAGTGATTCAGTATGTCAAAGATGAAACCGCGGCCGGTCGTTCCATTGTTGGGAAGCTCGACGGAAGGTTTCGTCGCGAAGAAGGCGCTGAGGAACAACCAAAATGAAGCGCAGAAATTTTCTGGGAGGCTCAGCCGCATTCGGCGCTGCATTACTAACCCCCTGGTCGCTGAAAGGTTTGCTTTCAAGCACGTACGCTGAAGCTTCGCTGACTGCGCCTCTGCTGACACCGACCCCCGGCGAACGACTAATCACGATACTTCATACCAACGATACCCACTCGCAAATCGACCCGTTTCCCGAAAGCGATCGCCTTTATCCGGGGAAGGGAGGAGTGGCGCGGCGCGCCACTCTGGTTAAGAGAATCAGAAAGGAAAATCCAAATACTCTCCTGATTGACGCTGGCGACTCATTTCAGGGCACGCCTTACTTCAATTTCTATAAAGGCGAGGTTGAATACCGGGCGATGTCCGCCATTGGCTACGACGTAGCGACCCTCGGCAATCATGAGTTTGATAATGGTGTAATCGCCCTGGCTGCGGCGATGAAGTTTGCGAATTTTGATTTTGTGTCGGCGAATTATGGCGTAGCTGGCTCGCCGCTGGAGAAGTTCGTCAAGCGTTATGTAATACGCGAAGTGGGCGGTGTTCGCATCGGATTATTCGGTTTGGGGATAAGCCCGACCGGACTGATTACTCCAGCGAATTTTCAGGGCGTCACTTATCAGGATCCGGTCGCAGTCTCGCGAGAGATGGTTAAGACTTTAAGAGAAACTGAACGCTGTCAACTGGTGGTGTGCATGTCGCATCTGGGCTATTACGAAACTCCAAAGGGAAATGAGATTGGCGATTCGCAGGTCGCGTCCCAGGTTGACGGAATCGATTTTGTTGCCAGCGGCCACACGCATACTTTCATGAAGGAGCCCGTCATCCAGAAACAGCCGTCAGGCAAAAATACAATCATTTTTCAGGTAGGGAAGAGCGGTATCAATCTGGGACGAGTGGATTTTACGATCCGCGATGGCCGGATAACTTCATGGGCCGGTCACCTTTTGGACCTGCGCCATGAATCACTCGCTTAGTAGTTGGCCCGGAACTTGTAATCCTGCTGTTGGAAAAAAAGACATGGAAGATAACACCAATCGCGATCGCATCAGGGCGCTGGTACGTGATGTGCTCGACAAGATTCCCGGGCCGGGAAGTGAGACTGATGCGACTGCTGGCACGACAGGCACACGATTCATCGACGTCGCGCCCCCAGACACGAAAGTTGTGGAGCCTGAAGCCATTCGCGACGAGTCTTCAAAAAAAATGATCACCGAAGACGACGTCCGCGGACTCAAGACGGGAGCCACGCTGAGAATCGCAGAAGGCGTGCGACTCACTCCTCTGGCTGCCGACATTGTTCGTGATAAGCACATCGAGATTGTGCGGCGCGTCTCGCGTCGTGGTTCAACCGCGAAAAAAATGATTGCCGTCGGGGCCGACCATGGAGGATTTTTGATGAAGCAGGAGTTGAAGACTTTTCTCATCGAAGCCGGTCATCGGGTGCAGGACTTTGGTACTGATTCAGAAGATGCAGTGGACTATCCTGACTTTGCTCATGCGGTGGCTCGAGCGGTTGCGGATCGAACCGCTGACGTGGGGATCATCATCGATGGCGCAGGGATCGGCAGCGCGATGACGGCCAACAAAGTGCCCGGCGTCAGAGCAGCAGCCTGTTATTCCGTCGAACTGGCTCGCAATTCACGAGAGCACAATGGAGCAAACGTTCTGACCCTTGGCAGCAAGACAGTTAGTTCGTCACAGATGCGCGAAATCGTTGACGCCTGGTTGGGCGCCGATATCAATGAAGAGCGGCACAAGAAACGAGTCTCGAAGATCGATGCCATCGGGCGACAGTACCAGCGCTGACGATTGCCGCGCAGCAGGGCAGTGCGCGCAATTCTGGAACGGCAACGCCTGTCCTGCCTCGTGGTGTTAGCTTGACGCGCAATTGTTTGCCCAACGCTGCTGGCGTAGAATGAATCGCGGGTGCAGAGCCTTCCACCAATCCAGGTGACACAAGACTCGAATCGAATCCAGGTTTGCTGTCTGGGGTCTGCCCTCAGATCCACAGTAGCTATTCTGGTTCTGCCCATGGTTCGGCGGCCACACTCGTGAAGTAGTTAATGTTTGCCTTTAAGACTGGGAACGTGAAGGAGTAGGCGAAGTTAATTCGCTATACATAAGTTAATGCTTTACTCAAACAACGGAGATTTCGAGCAGCTGGTCGAGCAAATTACGGACGTTATCGTGGCTCGTTTGAATGGCGGCGGCGATCAAGCTGGATTATGCGGCTGCACCTCGGAGTGCTTTAACCGTTGTCCTGAGCGTATGCACAGGGTCATTGACGCCGGGGCAGCGCGCATCGGCTTGCTGCTGGGCCAGACCGGATCTGCTCGCGACTGGGCCAGCTTGATCGATCACACGATGCTGAAACCGGAAGCTACGGATGAAGAGATCAAACAACTTTGTGCTGAGGCGGCGAAGTATCACTTCGCATCGGTGTGTGTAAATCCCACCTGGGTACGCGTAGCAGCGTGCGCGTTGCAGGGAAGTGGAGTGCCGGTCTGTACTGTGATTGGCTTTCCTCTGGGGGCTACGCTCCCCGATGTAAAAGCTTACGAAGCACGCCGCGCTATCCAGGACGGAGCGCGTGAAGTCGATATGGTCATCAACGTTGGGGCTTTAAAGAGTGGTGACGACTGCCTGGTGGAGCATGATATTCACTCGGTAGTTGAGGCGGCACATGAGTACTCGGTGACTACCAAAGTGATCATCGAGACCGCTCTGCTCAACGATGAGGAAAAAGTACGTGCCTGCGAGGCGGCCCGGCGCGCCGGCGCGGATTTCGTCAAGACCTCGACAGGGTTCTCAAAAGGTGGCGCAACGGTTGCCGACATTTTGTTGATGCGTCAGACAGTTGGTCCCGATCTCGGGGTTAAGGCCTCGGGGGGAGTGAAGAATCTGGACGATGCTCGCAAGATGGTGGAAGCGGGCGCGACCCGCATCGGGGCCAGCGTCGGGGTCAAGATTGCGCAGGAAGCAGCCGGCCACAAGACTAATGGTGGACCAGTCGGCGCATATTGAGATCCTTCCGCAGGCCCGCAGCAATAAGGTTCCTCCTCAAGGGTCGGCACTAAGACACTTCAAGCATTTCGTTAAGACAACAAACCCTAATTTCTTTTGCGGGTCGCTGCGAAGCGCGGTTCAGAAACCGCTTGATGCGATAGATGCTTTCCGTCTATGCTCTTTTCGATCTAAAAAATTTGACCTCAAGGTGAATCATCAATGCCCGCGGCGAAGCGCAATCTGCTCGCAGTAATTTTGGGCGGGGGCGCCGGCTCCCGTCTTTTTCCACTCACGCAACAACGATCCAAACCAGCGGTACCGGTGGGCGGCAAGTACCGCCTTGTCGACATCCCCATATCGAATTGCATTAACTCTGATGTGCTCAAGATATTTGTGCTGACTCAATACAATTCGGCCTCGCTCAATCGCCACATCGCGCAGACATATCGTTTCTCTCAGTTTTCAAATGGCTTCGTCGAGATCCTGGCCGCAGAACAAACTCCAGAGAGTCCCCAATGGTTTCAGGGAACCGCCGATGCCGTGCGTCAGGTCATGCCCCACATCGACGACTGGGGTATTGATACGTTGTTGATACTCTCCGGCGATCATCTCTATCACATGGACTATCGCGATTTTCTAAATCGGCATTATGAATCCAAAGCCGACGTTACGGTTTCTGTGATCCCCTGCGGAGCCGATGCGGCCAGCGAATTTGGTTTGTTGAAAACAAATGAGCAAGGGCGGATTGTAGAGTTCAAGGAAAAACCAAAGGGTGATGAACTGGAGTCTATGAGGGTCGACAGCACGGGATTTGGTCTCACCGCGGAGCAGGCTGCCGCGCGTCCTTTCCTGGCTTCCATGGGGATTTACGTTTTTAAGTTTGATCGCTTGAGTGAGCTCCTGAGAGAAGACACCAGTTGGTTGGACTTTGGCCGCGAAGTGATTCCCGCGGCAATCAGGGGAGGAAAGGTGCAGGCGTTTCTGTTCGACGGCTACTGGGAAGACATCGGAACCATCAACGCCTTTTACAAAGCCAATCTTGATTTGACCAGCAAGATTCCCCAATTCAACTTGTTCGATGCCGAAGCGCCGGTCTATACGCGCGCGCGCTACTTGCCGCCTTCAAAGGTTGAAGAGTCTGACATCACCAGCTCGATCATTAGCGATGGCTGCATCCTGACCGGGGCGAAAATTAATAATTCCGTAATTGGCTTAAGGAGCCGCGTAGGGAATAGGGTGCAAATCGATTCGTCCATAATCATGGGTGCAGACTACTATCAGAGCATTGAGGAAATGCGAGCGGACGTTGCAGATGGCAAGCCTAGAGTGGGGGTTGGCGAAGATGCCGTGATTCGGAGGGCGATTATTGATAAGAATGCGCGGATCGGTTCCGGAGCGCGGCTGCTCAACGAAGCGGGAGTATTGAACTTTGACGCTGATGACAAGTGCTTCTATATTCGCGAGGGAATCATTATCGTTCCCAAGAACGCCGTGATACCCGCAGGAACGGTAATCTAATACCTCAGCATCACGCTATTAATGTATAGCTTGAAGTGGCCGGTCTCGTCGCGACCCCATGAACATCCGTAACGCGTCCTGAATGTCGCTCGGTGCTGAAGTTTCCCCTGATGCACAGAGCCCAACGGAAATTCTTCTTGAGGAGCTTGATGGAATGGCTCGAGGTTGGGAAAGCAAGGCTGTCGCAGATCAAATTGAGGACAGCGAGCAGCGCGCTACAGAGCGCCTGGACAATTTTGATCAATCGCCGGAATCTCAGCTCCGGCGCCAGCAGTTGGAATCATTGAGACTCTCGCGAGCCCGCACGCTGGCCCAGTTGGAGCAGGCCACCCGGCCCGCATACCGCCGAATGCTGGAGCAGGCGTTGGGAAAGCTCGAACAAGAGATTGAAGAAGTCTCACGTCTCCTCGCTTCAAAGCCAACTTAAAATGATTATTGGCGAGTCTGCTGTTATGAACTTCATCTGCCATAGCGTGCGGAATCATTCGCATCAGGGGAGTGGAGTCAGTTAACCTTTGAGGGAATCAGTTGATTACCCCGGCCAACACCGGTGGTTAACGTGAAAGTTGAAGATTTGAACTTTGGTGGGTCACCGGCGCGTGAGGTAGCTTCTCAAGGGTCGGCAACCGGACACCTAACGAGATAGGTAAGCATCTCTGTCGCAGACTACCTGGTGGTCGAAAGCTCTTTGCGAAGAGAGAGCACGGGACTAAGCGATCATGGGGAACGAAATAAGTGATCTCGCGAACATTGATAGTCCAACGTTGTGGACCATCGGGCATTCAACACGTACATGGGAAGACTTCCAGCAACTGCTGCTGTCTAACCAAATTCTCAGTCTCGTCGACGTGCGCAGCTATCCCGGTTCACGCCGTTACCCGCACTTTAACCAGGCGCAATTAGCGACTGATCTTTCTGCAATCGGCATCGCCTATCACCACTTTAAATCCCTGGGTGGCCGGCGCAAGCCGTTGCCGGGATCGAGGCATACGGCATGGCGAAATGCTTCTTTCCGGGCGTACGCCGATCACATGGATGAGGCTGAGTTCAAGCAGGGAATTCATAACCTGCTTCAGCTTGCTCAGAAAAGTCGAACGACAATCATGTGTGCCGAGGCCGTCTGGTGGCGCTGCCATCGCAGCTTGATTGCAGATTACTTAAAGGCAAAAGGCGTGAGCGTACTTCATATTATTGATGCGGCCCACGTTGAGTCTCACCCCTACACAACCGCCGCTCGAATCGTCAACGGCGAGCTGTCGTACGAGGGCTTGCTGCCTGGCTAGAGTCGCAGCTCAGCATAGGCAAAAGGGAAGTTGAGTTTTATACTGACGTCACTTGATGGGCTAAGGTAACTTCTCAGCTGGTCCAGACTTTTTTCTTCTGGCCCTTCTTGCGTCGCTTCACTTCGGTGCGTTTCGGGATCTCCTTTGGATCGCCAGTCGCAGCCTTGCGGATATCACCGCCTTCGTCTTCAGCTATCTCGGCCAGCGTTCGGCGGGTGAGTATTGAAGCAGGCGCTAGTTCGGTTACGTCGAGACCCTCAGCGGCATATTCGTCTCGATGCTTAATCAAAAGCCACTGGCGGCCTCGAGTCTTCACAAGTACCCATGATCCCATCAGCTTCTTGCCTTTGAGGGAAAACTTTAACTCGCCTTTGCGCAGGGCGGCTGAAACGTCCGTAGCCTTCTCAGGCTCATAAGTCCCGTAGTCCCACACCATCACCGTGCCGCCTCCATACTCGGCCTCAGGGATCACCCCTTCGAACTTCGCATAATCAACGGGATGATCTTCGACCTGCATGGCCAGGCGCTTCACCTTAGGATCGAGTGCAGGCCCCTTGGGAACGGCCCAGGATTTTAAAACGCCATCAGCCTCTAAGCGAAAATCATAATGCAGATGGCTGGCGCGATGTTTTTGAACAACGAACATCTTGCCGCTGCGAGTGCTTTTTTTCTCTGGTCCCGGTTCCGGAGTCTTTGTGAAGGTGCGTTTTTTCTCGTAGTCTTTTAATGAGGCCATCATCCCCCCTCCTTGCTTAATGAATAACTTTAACCAGGTGAGCTCGAAGCCGTGGCACCCGATACCATTTCGGGCCCCTCGTCGAACAATTGAGCTTGCACCGGATCGAGCCCCAGCGCCTCTCGAACTCTGGCGAAGCTGCGCCGGTGTATGGGCAGGGCTCCCAGTTCCTTTAATAGCTTGCAGTGCTCAGGCGTTGGGTAGCCTTTATGCGAAGCCAGGCCATAACCGGAGTATTGCGCGTCCAGCTCAATCATGTGAGCGTCGCGCGTGGTCTTGGCAATGATTGACGCCGCCGCAATCGTAGCCGAAAGAGTGTCGCCACGAATTATCCCTCTCTGCGGAATGGTGCAGTTCGGAATGCGACGAGCATCCACCAGGATAAATTCGGGTGCACAGTTCAGCCCCTGTACCGCTCGCTGCATTGCCAGCAACCCGGCGTGATAGATGTTAATGGTGTCAATTTCCTCAACGGCCGCAAATCCCGCCGCCCAGCAAATAGCATCCTGTTTTATTTGCAGAGCGAGTTCAGTGCGGCGTTCCTCATCGAGGATTTTCTTGGAATCATCGAGTCCGCGCAGTTTATAGTTTTGCGGCAGGATCACGGCGCCGGCCACTACGGGGCCCGCCAAAGGAGCCATGCCCGCTTCATCGACTCCGGCTATCAGAGTCATGCCCTGCATCCACAGTTCAAGCTCGAAGCGCAAAAGAGAATGCAGTCGTTGACCTTCGACGCGATTATTCCGTCTCCGTTGCCGAATGCGTTGCGCCAGCTGTTGAGCTCCCTGCCGAGAGTCTGTTTCCAGTGCTTCAACCAGTCCTTTAGGGACCGGGCGAGCAAGTTCCAGAAACAGCTTTCTGAGCTCGGGCACTGATTTCTCTAGAAATCTTTCCAGGCTCGGCATATTGTTAGGTTCGTCTTCCATCGTTATCAGGAAATTAAGAGCTGCCGCAAAGTAAGATCGCCTGAGATAATAAACGACGGTGCATCTTATGACGAATCCGGTCGCACGCCGAAAAAAACTGTTAGGGAGAATTCGTAGTGTCTGAGTCGCTCACTACTCGCTTCCGGGTCCTTGGTCTTTTGCCGCTCGCGTTTTTTCTGGGCCAGGGTCTGCACTACTGGCAGATTGATCAATGCGGACACCTGCTGTGGATGTGCAATGTCGGAAACCTGTTGCTGGCCGTGGGGTTGCTATTCGATCAGCGGCTGCTGATGCGAGTTGCGATTATCTGGTCTGTGCCCGGGCTATTTGTTTGGTTGCTCTACGTGGTGGCGGAGTGGTTTCACTATGCTACGTTGGATTGGTCTGCCGTTGCCTCATCGACCTTCGCCCACGTCGGAGGTCTGGCGGTGGGCTTGATCGTTTTGCGCCGCATCCGGCTTGATCGTCATTCCTGGATCTACGCCGTTGTCTGGTACCTCAGTGTGCAATTCCTGTCATGGCTGAGTACACCGGCTGAACTCAACGTGAATCTCAGTCACCGGATTCAGGAAGGGTGGCAAACATATTTTAGTTCTTACTTTAAGTTTTGGATTGTCCTGACGTTGCTGGTAGTGGTTGGTATGTGGTTGCTGAACCTGATGCTCGAAAAGATTTGGCCCCTTCGCTCACCGGAGAGCACCCGAATATCTAAGCAATAGTGTGGTGTGAGAAGGCTAGACAAAAATGAAACCGCATTCGGAGGAAGTCAGGTGCATCTTGCGATGCCCTCCGTCTGCGGTTCCACTTTTCCCTGTTCGCGAAGGAGCTTACCTAAAGTTTTACCTTATTGTCTGTACGAAGGAGTACGCACCAGACCTGTAGCTGTGTTATTATTTCCGCGTTGTACGCTCGGTTTTCCTCCTATGGGCGTATTTGCGCGGCGAGTTGGCAATACATCACGCCGCGCCTTTTTTTGTCTTCAGGCCCTCGAGTGATGAACTGCTACGGCTGATAAAGGCAACCAAGCCAAGAATATGTAAACCCCTTGACACAGATTCTCAACAAACGCCCGGTAGCATCTCTTTTCAACGAGCAAGGGGGGAACAAGGGGGAAGCTTTTTAGGTTCTATCCATGTTAGCGAGCCGCGAACTGCGGCTCGCTTTTTTTAAGGGGTAGGGAAAAAGTATCTTTGATTAATCAAAAATCTGCGATATCCCGCGGCCGTTCGCATTCGAGTCGGTGAGTTTCTTCTTCAAAACGGGAGCCGAGGAGGAAGTTGTTTGGGTGGAAGGGCCACCCTGCGAATCCACTATATAGCTATCGCGTGCGCGCACAGCTAAATTCGGTTGATTTGTGCGCACTCTGATCGAGCGTCTCTGGCCTGCCTGAGCCTGACTCTTCGGGTAATAGCCAATGCTGTACTGGCGTCGCAGTTCCTCAGCTACATTAGCGAACGCGGCCGTTAGATTCTGCGTAGTGTCAGCCTGGTAGACTCGCGCTCCGGTTCTGTCCGCGAGTTCGTGCAGGTATTGATTTCCTCGTTCGTATTCGGCACGACTGGTACCGACGCCACCACCACCGCTGTTTCTTCCTGTCCCGCCGCGTCTGCCCCCACCGATATTACCGATAATGTCAATCAGGATGTTGCCGCTCGAGCGGCCCGAGGGACCAGGCCAGCTTGAGCCGCCACCAATGCTTGGATCGTAAGTGTCATACTGGACAGGAAAAATCAAAGCATCCAGTTCCTCCGCATCCCGGACAGTGCTTTCATAGGAGGCATTCTTGCTCGTGGTATCGACTCCATCAGTAAACAGGACTATGGCTTTCTTTCCGTCGATGCCGGCCAATTTCTGATTAATGATCATGTTCACGGCTTCATACAGCTTGGTCCCACTGCCCGTGCGTGTTTGCATGATCGCGTCTCTCAAGCGATAGCGATCGCTGGTAAAGTCTGTCAGCACGCGAATCCGGTCGTCAAAGGTGACTACCATCACGCGATCTGAGGGCTGTAATTGATTCACGAAAGCAATGGCGGCGTCCTGAATTTCATTCAACTGAAACCGCGTGGAACTGCTGGTGTCAATGGTCAGTACAACGCTGAATGGCTTATCAACCGTGGCAAAATAAGCAATCTGTTGTTCGACGCCGTCCTCCCAGAGCCGGAAGTTTTCCTTCCGCAGACTAGGAGCGTAGCGCCCCTCCCGATCCATTACGCTGACAGGAATGGTAACCAGCGTCGTGTTTACGCGCACGACGTCATTCTGATCAACTTCTTCCGGTTGGTTTTGGTCCTGGCTGGTCTGGGTTCCCGTGCTGCCTCTGTTTGTGCCTTGAGTTCCACTCAGCACTGGAGCGCGGGATGACGCAGGCTGGCTGGCAGCCGGCTGCGGCGAACTCTGACCAACTCGGCGCGCGCGCGTCTGGGCGTTGAGACTTCCGACGAAAACAAGCAATATTACTGAGAAAACCAGCGCCGAAGACTTTTTCATGATCAAACTCCTTAGGGCGAAGGCCCTTCTGCAGGCCCTTTGATGCCTGGGAAGAGATTTGGATGCTTTGAGAGCTGTTGGGACTAATTCAACTCAAAATAAAGGGAGAGAAGCAGGGCAAAGATAACGCCAAACCCGGACAGGCGGCAAGGAAGCAGGCACGGAATTGTGATCGATCGAGGCGCTGCCCTGGTGAGTTAACTACCTTCGTATCTGGCCAGAGAATTCCAGATAAATTGAAAAGTACCCCAGGTTTGCCCGCGATGCTGTGGCCGAAAGCCAAACAAAATTACTCGCCCTTTCCCCAAGGTCACTTCAGCGAGCGCGATTCGCCCGCGCAGCTTGTCCTCCCCCAGCAACCACCCCGAACGAAGGATGTTCTCATTGGCGTAGCGAGCAATTACACGAACGCTGGAGTCCTTCGCTTCAAAGGCTGAGCTGTTGATGAAATAGGCATCGACCGAGCGTCCCAGACCTCGAGCCAGAGGCTGGCTTCTATCTACGTCGAGCGAGACTATCGAACCCGGGCAATAGAACTCAGCGGACTTTAGATCTTCGAGTACGTTGCGCAGCGGCAGGTTGAATTGTTTGATGGCCAATTCACAGGACGCATCAAAACAAATCAGGCTGCCGCCGTCTTCGACAAACTGCTTCAAATTTTTCGCGCCCGCGGCCGTGATGCCTGCGGTGAATTCAGGTGGATACGTGCCGGCCGCGTTGCCTTCGGTAATCTCGCGCGCGCGTACTGAGGGAAGTACGACGACGTCATAGTCTCGCGAGAGCTGACCCTGCCGGATGTCGGCATCCAACAGTGACTTGTACGGTACGTTGAAAGTGTCAAAAACAAAGCGGGTCCAGCCTTCGTCCATGTTCGCAGTCCAGCCTTTGTAAACGCCGATTCTTGCGCTATGGCGCAGCGGATTTGCCACTGGTGACCGACCACGCTCGCGCAAAGCCAGCGCGAGGTCCTGGCGCACTTCATTCTCATGTCGAATAAGCGTCAGACGCCGTTCGCTCACAGGCTCCTGGATGGCCAGCACTGCTGGAACCTCAACTCCCATCTGCAGTGGCAGGGTCCAGCCGGTCACATCATAGGGGCGTTCTGCTCCCCCGGATCCGGTGAGACGATTCGGATAAATTTGCGGTTCGAACAGGGCCAGAACGTTACTGCGTTGTGGTTGAGCAAGAAAAATAATGTAGCTCCCAGCTGGGACTTCATGCATCCCTTGACTACTCTCAATCACCGTCCGATACTCACCCAGTTTCTCGTTCAATGAATTTGTTCTTTGCAGGATCTGTGGGGCGACCTGCGCGTGCAACTCGCGATCGAGCCGAAAGACTTCCACGCCCTGCGCGATCAGTGCGTCAATCATTCTGGCTACCGCCTCATCGCGGCCTTGTCCTGCGGAAATTAGGTACGCGAGTGGTGCGTGCGGTTCCTGCCTGAGATTTTTCGCACCCAACTCATAGAAGTTCAGCAGGTACGATCTCCGATAGTTCGAAGCCAGGGAGAGAATCGAACGCGATGCCCCCAACTCGAGATTCATAATTTCGCGGGGGCGCCAGACACCACCGGGCCAGGGATTGGGAAAGTTTGTAGCGGTCTCGAGCGCCGACGGCAGGCCTCGAGTCGGCGATTTAGATAGTTGTTCTCGTGTGACAATAGTGGCTGACATCAGCTTTGCGCTCGCGGCCTCAGTGAGGATCCCAATCGAGTTGTGAAAATAGGGCGCCGTGCGAAAGCCCCCGTGCCACCAGGTGTCATACATCGCATTAGTGAGTACTCCGCGCTGGTTATTCGCCTCCAGATCAGCCGCGATCTTGTGTCCCAGTAATCCCACCTGGCGCAGCAACACCGGGTCGATATTAGGATTGGGCGGATCGTAAAAGGGTGGGACAAAGAATCGCGAGCCGTTTGGGCCCATCTGGTGAACGTCATAAACAATTTCTGGAAACCACTCTTTCCATAACAAGTGTGTGATGGCCTTTGTCTCTTTCAGATTCAGCATGAACCAATCACGATTATCATCGTGGCCGGCATAGTGATGATAAAGCTCGGGTGGTTCCTTCCCTTCAAAAGGCGTTCCAAGTGTTTTGCGGTACCAATTGGCTACGATATCGACTCCGTCCGGATTAGCCGACGGGATGAGCAGGAGGATCGTATTCTGCAGAATGGCACGTGTTTCGGGATCGCCTGCGGTGGCAAGTTCATGGGCGAGCACCATCGACATTTGGGACGCAACTATCTCAGTCGAGTGAATTGAACAGGAGATCGCCACCACGACTTTTCCATCGTGAAGTAAGCGGGTGCGCTCCACTTCGTCTTTGACGAGTCGCGGATCCGCCAGTCGTCTTTGAATTTGCTTGAAATGTTCCAACCCCAGAATGTTTTCGCGAGCGCTGATGATAGCGACGATGATCGGTTGCTTGAGTGTTGTCTCGCCGATGGTCTGCACCAGCACTCTGTCGCTCGCCTTGTCCAATCGTCGAAAATAGTCTGTAATCTGACCCCAATCCGCAATGGTATGTTCATCACCGGGAGAAAATCCCAGGATAGAACGTGGCGAAGGGATGGCAGTTGACGCGGAACCAGGTGAACGGCGCTGCGCGAAAATAGCAGGGCAGTTGACACTGAGCGCTATTAGCACGATCGCGCAAGAGGCGAGTAAACCAGAGCGATGACGACTCATTCGGTTAATCCTTCAAATGATTTAATGGAAGAAAGCGCCGCGGGTCAGGGCCCGAGTGAGGGGAAGTCTAACACAACTGGCCGAGCGCTCAGCGCCAGACTACTTTACTGGTGGTCTCTGTTTGTGGCCGGAGCGCTGTTGCTGATTTTTGGTCCACCGGTCATGCTCCTCGCATCGATTACGAGAAATAACGATCTGGTTTATCCCTGGGCGTTGTTTGGCGCTCGGACCTGGCTCCGGCTCAGCGGCATGGAAGTGAGCGTGCGCGGATTGGAGTTGCTGGATCCCTCCCAGCCGTATGTCTTTATCTCCAATCACAGATCCTATCTCGACACAGCCACGCTGTTTGCCCACATGGGTCGGCGCCTCGGTCTAATAGCAAAAAAAGAATTGCTCAAGGTCCCCATCCTTGGTACGGGGATGGGCTTCGTGAATATCCTGGCAATCGATCGCTCTAATCGCGAACGCGCGCTCAAGACCATGCAAGCAGCCACCGATAGACTTAGAGCCGGAATTTCTTTCGGAGTTTTTGCAGAGGGAACACGGGCCATGCCGGGCCAATTTCTTCCCTTCAAGAAGGGCGCGTTCTATATGGCTGCACAAGCCGGAGTTCCTATCGTGCCGGTGGCGATCAGAAATACCGACAACTTGATGGGAAAGGGAACCGGCGCAGCGAGGACCGGCACGATTGAAGTAATTGTGCTGGCCCCCGTTATCACGAAGGGCCAGGCTGGCGATGGAGCGGTGCAGGCGCTGATTGAAACTGTTCAGCAATCAATCGCCAAAGAGTTGGGAGTAACCAAGCTTGCGACGCGTTAGGCCGTTGCTCACTGCACAAAAATATAGTTGATGAAACCGTATACTTTTACCGGTTGACCGGCAAGGAGCGTTGGACTGAAACGAGCTTTGCGGGCTGCTTCAAGCGCGGCCCGCCGCAATTCAATGCGCCCGTCTTCCACTTCGGCAGAGATCACTTTGCCGGTTTCATCGATCAGCACCCGGACTCTAACCTTACCTCCGACCTTCGTCGCTCCTTCGGGAAGCTTTGGCTCCGGCAAATCGATAGCCTTGCCGTTCAAGACGCCTCCCTCGATCGCTTTACTCCGATCTATAGGTGCCTGGGGAGCCGGTTGATTCGGCGAAGGAGTAGGTGTTGGCGCCGGCCCGGTCTGATCGTCAGCTTCTCTGATGGTCACCGTGGCACGCGCAGGCACGAAATCCGAGTACTTGACTCGCATCCGCACGTGAAGCGAGGTGCCGTTCTCAAATATCAATTCTTCATCGGCATAGGAATAAGTGGGGAACCAGTAGCGCCCATCGATCTCTTCGCGGTAAGTCTCGACGTAGGGATATTTATTGGTCTTGGTTTCGGGAACGCCTTTGCCTCGCGTTTTAACGATTAGGAAGTCCCTGTCTTCCACCCACACGCGGCCAGTAAACAATCTTTCCTTACTCTTCGGATCGGGGATTACTTTTGGAGTGACGTCAAAGACGAACAGGTCCAGTTCGTCGATGCGCTCTTTGCCGACATACTTGAAGTTATATTGATCAATCTTCGAGGGTTCAAGCGCAAAGGGATTTATGCCTCCAAGATCGTCGATATCTTCCTGCGTTACGTTGGCGAAGGTCGACATGGGGGCGAAGACAATCTTCTCGTATCGATTAGCTCTGTCATCAAATGTGAAGTAGGAGACCCGATGAAACTCGCCATCGACTTGCCCCCCCATACCAATGCTCTGCAGAGTTGCATCGCGTTTGAATGAATAGTTATTCAGCGCTCGACGAAATTCAGTTTCCTTTGTAGTAAAGGTCCTGATCATTTGCGAAATTTCGGCTTCGCTGAGATTACCAGGTCGAATCGTCGATTCCTGGGCGGTCACCTTGCCCTGAGACAGGACCAGGACCGCGAGCATCCCCGCCATCAGGAGGGATAGCGTGAAATACTTGTTAACAGATGCGAGATTGGTAGAGCGACGAGTCATCAATTATTACTGCCCCCCTTACTTTCATCCAAAGTCTGCACTAAAAACTCCTTTGATGCAGAACCAGAGATTCTGGGTTTGAGAAAATTTCAAAAGTTCATTTTTTGCTTGCAATGAAGCTTGCAAATAGTGTAACTTGCATTTCGCTCAATACGTTAGTCGCTAACGCGTTCCAATCTCTTCCAGCAAAGTCAGGTTTAGAGAGCGGTTCCGGGCGCTTTGAAATTTGAGGCATCAATCCTCACGTCGACTAAGGGCGGAGTTTCTAATCCGGTGAAGCATGTAAAGCGCGGAAGCGCCGGATAACGGCACCAGGCGCGTTTCTACAACGGGTGGGAACGTCCACTCAAGCTCATGGGAGGGGCTTGAATAGAACGCTTAGAGTCGACGATGTGCGCGGTGACCTTGTCGTTCCTTCTGGGCAGAACGGCAATTACAGGTCACCGCGCGCACCCCAGGTTTCAGTCAGCACTTATTCGTCGATAAACTGAACCTCAACTGCGTGCGGAATGATTCCCGCCGCCACCCCAGCAGCCAACAGCCGCCGGACTGCTTCGCGCCCACGCTCGCCGTAATCAAGGGTTCGCTCGTTAACCCACATCGCTACAAAACGATCCGCCAGTTCAGGGTCCATGTCCCTTGCGAATTGCATTGCGTATTGCAACGCATCTTCGCGGTTTTCCAAAGAGTAGTTAATGCTGTCGCGAAGATACTGCGAAACTTGTTTTGTGATTTCGGGTGTAAGATCGCGACGAATCGCATTCCCACCCATCGGCAACGGCAGGCCGGTCTTCTCGTGCCACCATTCGCCTAGATCGAGAACCTTGTGGAGACCTCTCGCTTCATAGAAAAGTTGGCCTTCGTGAATCAGGAGTCCCGCATCGCAGCTGCCGTCTTCAACGGCTTCGATGATCTGATCGAACGGCACTACTTCATAGCGAATGTCAGGGCAATAGATGCGGAGCGCCAAAAAGGCGCTGGTTAGCGTACCAGGCACAGCGATCTTTAGATTGGGAATTTCTGCCGCGGTGGTCGGCTGTTGCGAAACCAGCACCGGCCCATAATTATCGCCAATCGATGCGCCATGAGGCAGTAGCGCATACTTATCAGACACATAGGCGTAAGCATGAAAACTAATCGCGGTTACCTCATACGTGCCGCGGGTAGCCTCTTCATTGAGCGTCTGAATGTCCTGCAGCACATGCTCAAACTGGATTTGTTTTGTATCCAACTTGTTTGTGGCCAGGGCATAGAACATGAAAGCATCGTCTGAGTCGGGCGAATGCGCGACTGTGATTGTCTGTTTGGCTGATTTCGTTTTTGCGGATTGCATTTTAACCTGATTGAACGAGGAATTATTTCGGAGTGATTCAAGCAAAGCTAACGCTTGGTCGTTCCCGGCGGTTGTAGAGGGTATCGCGCTCGACCGCCTGGAACCCGGCCTCTTCTATCAGCGCGACGATTTCACTATTAGTCATCTTGACTTCATTGTTCGTTTCAATTGAATAACTTTCAGTAAGCTCGCCCCCGTCGGTAATTGTGCCGTCCAGGTCGTTAGCCCCGTAATGCAGAGCGATCTGAGCCAAACGCTTACCCAGCATCACCCAATACGCTTTGACATGATCAAAGTTATCGAGCAGCAGCCGTGACACGGCTATCGTCTTCAGCGAGTCTACGCCGGACGGGCCTGGTAAATGAGAGAGTTGCGTATCAGGCGGATAAAACGCCAGCGGGATGAAACACTGGAAACCACCCGACTTGTCCTGCTGTTCGCGCAAGCGAATCAAATGATCGACGCGATCCTCAACCGACTCAATGTGGCCGTACAGCATCGTCGCATTGGTTTTGAGTCCCGCCGCATGAACTTTACCTGACAAGCTCAACCAGCGGTCCGCATCGCATTTGTGAGCACAGATCATTGAACGTGTGGGTTCGCGAAAAATTTCAGCGCCGCCACCCGGGCATGAATCGAGGCCAGCTTCGATCAATTGCTGAATTACTTCAGCGTCCTCCATTTTGTAGAAATGGGCGAAATGATCCAGCTCGACCATTGTAAAAGCCTTCAAATGAAGTTGCGGGTATTGACTCTTCAAAGACGAGAGCAGATCTGTGAAATAGCTGAACGGGAGCTTCGTGTTCAAGCCGCCGGTGATGTGAAGTTCAGTGGCGCCTTCCTGCACTGCTCGCCCGGCCATGGTCATGCTTTCGTCGATGTTGTGCGTATAGGCGCCTGGTTGGCGCGGCGTGCGATAGAACCCGCAAAACTTACAGTCGGCATAGCAGATATTGGTCGGATTAAGGTGCCTGTTGACGTTGTAATAAGTTACGCCGCCATGCTTTTGCCGTCGTACCAGATCTGCAAGCTTGCCCAGCGCCGGTAAATCATCGCTAGCGAAAAGATCCAGCCCGTCGGTAAATGACAGGCGCTCGCCCGCGCTCACTTTTCCGGCCATCTCAATCAGCTTCGGGTCGTGTGAAAACTGCATAATTCTAATCAAGTCTCAAAGCGATTAAAACCGCTCCGCCAAATGTGACGAAGAGGATCACGCTCACAAAGGCGTTAGTGGTAAAGAAAGCCGCATTCAAGCGGCTCAAATCATTCGCCCGCACCAATGTGTGTTGGTAAACAAGCAATATTCCGGTTGCAATCACGCCCCCAAGGGCGAGCCAGCCGAGTTGCACGGCCCAGTATAGCGCAACCAATGCCATGAACGCTCCCGCGTGCAGCGCGCGCGCTATCCAAAGCGACCGCGCGACTCCGAAGCGCGCTGGAATCGAACGTAAACCCTCGCGGCGATCGACTTCGAAATCCTGACAGGAATACAGCACATCAAATCCGGCGGTCCAGAGCAGCACCACCAGTGATAACAGCAATGGCACAGGACTCTTCAAACTGCCGCGCACAGCTATCCAGGCCCCAGTAGGCGCGATCGCCAGACACCAACCGAGCACCAGATGGGACATTAGAGTCCAGCGTTTCGTAAATGAATAAAGCAACACACTCGCCAGTGCGACGGGGGCCAGCAGCAGTGTTAAGCGATTCAGCATCGCTGCTGCAAGTAGAAAGAGTGATGCGGCGACAATGGTGAAGACCCAGACGAAGCCCACTGAAAGCAAGCCGGCCGGAATCGCCCGCGTTTGCGTGCGCGGATTGCGGGCGTCAAATTGACGGTCGGCTACGCGGTTAAAAGCCATGGCCGTCGAGCGAGCACCGACCATCGCGACGGAGATCCAAACGACTTGCCACACTGTTGGCAAGCCTCGCGCGGCTAGTACTGCTCCGAGGAAAGCAAAGGGCAGCGCAAACAGCGTATGCTCGATCTTGATCATCTCGAGCGTCACGCGAATGTTACTCAGGGTAGTAGGCACTTCAGACTTCCCGAATGCCTTTCACGGGGATTGATTCCGGCAGGCCCTTCCACCTGGTGCCGTCGGCGTGAGGGACGCCGAGATGATCCAGGATGCGAAACACCATGTGGTCCACCAGTTCCTCGATGGTCGCGGGTCGATGATAAAAACCGGGGCTGGCGGGAATTATATGTGCGCCGGCGCGCGTCAGGCGCAACATGTTTTCAAGGTGAATTGCGTTGAGCGGAGTTTCTCGCGGTACCAGTACGAGCCGCCGGCCTTCTTTCAAAGTTACATCCGCAGCACGATGAATCAGGTTGGTGCTGAGGCCCGCGGCGATTGCTCCCAGCGTTCCCATCGAACACGGCACCACCACCATGCCTTCCTGTCGATGGGATCCGGAAGCCGGTTTGGCCGCCAAATTGTCCAGCCGCTGGAGTTGAATGAGTTTGGATTCGCGTGGCAGGCCAAGCCAGTCGTTTATTTTTGCGGCATCGAGGTCTCGCAGATCGACACCGAGTTCGACTCGCGCCACAGTCACAGCGGCCTCTGACAGAATCAGATTGATGCGTTCCACGACGCCGCTGGCCGCCATATTGATTAGGGTTCGATAAGCGTAAATTGAACCCGAGGCTCCGGTGATTGCTACGGTGAATTCCATCTGGTTGAACCGGAATCTTACTTGCCGGCTGGACCAATCGCAAGCGAGGCTTCGGGAGGATCATTTGTCAAATCTTCCCCCAACTCGTAACCGTCGTGACATTATCCGGCGAAGCACGGCATACTAAGGCAGCATGGATTTAAAAGAACTTGAGCGCCTTCTGACAGCACATAAACTTGGCGAGTTGGAAATCGGTGCCGCCGCGCAGCAGATCAAGAACCTAAATTACGAAGACATCGGGTACGCACGGGTTGACCACGGGCGGAACGCGCGCCAGGGATTTCCTGAAGTAGTATTTGGCGCCGGCAAAGAGCGCTCTCAACTGGTCGGGATTGTCGAGCGGTTGGTGCAGCGTTCACCCAATGTGCTGGTTACTCGAACGGATGAAGCGGCGTTTGGTGAAGTCCGCAATATTGTGACCGACGCTGAGTGGCACGCCACCGCGCGCCTGATCCGAATTCAAAGAGACCGCACCGAGCTTGGCATAGGTCCGATCGCGGTAGTAACGGCGGGCACCAGCGACATTCCAATCGCTGAAGAAGCAGCCTTGACCGCAGAAGCAATGGGAAATCGCGTCCAGCGAATTTGGGATGTTGGCGTAGCGGGCATTCATCGAGTTTTGGCCGAACGTAACCTGCTGCAGGGAGCCCGCGTGATCGTTGTAGCCGCCGGGATGGAGGGCGCACTCCCGTCAGTGGTGGGCGGGCTTGTTAGTGTACCCGTCGTGGCCGTGCCAACCAGTATCGGCTACGGAGCATCATTTGGCGGCGTGGCGGCACTGCTGGGAATGTTGAATTCGTGCTCGTCGAACGTCACGGTCGTCAACATAGACAATGGTTTTGGCGCCGGCTTTGTGGCCAGCCTGATTAATCGAAAGTGGGAACCTGCACCTCAGTAGCACTGAGTGGTGCTTCCGACCACCGCCTGCTGAATGAACGAAGTACTTCCGATTTGAACTTAGGTAATGTTGCGAACTCATATCACCGCAATCGTTGGAGAGAAATTAAGCTTGCGACTGCCTGGGCTGATCGCTCTGCTGCTGTTCTTGTTATTCTCTTCCGGCTGTATTGCTCCCAGGCGCACCCCGAATCTTGAACGGATTTTTGCCTCAGCGCGAGCCCAGACCGGCAAGCGGCCCGTGATCGTCATCCCAGGTGTACTCGGTACGGAGTTGGTGAATTCAAAAACCGGTGAAGTCGTCTGGCCATCCGTCCTTCGTTCCGGTAGCGACAATTCCACGCTGCCCATGACTCCGGATCTCGCAGGCAATCGTGATGACGTTGTGCCCACCAGAATCGTCGAAACAGTAAAGTTCGCCCGGGTTCTTCCCGAAGTGTACGTGTACCGCGATCTACTGGAGTCGCTCAGAGAATTCGGTGGGTATCGCGAAGGCGATTGGAACAATCCCGACGAATCGGGCGACCAGGATGTCTATTACGTGTTCGCTTACGATTTCCGCCGAGACAATGTCGAGAACGCCCATTTGCTCAGCAGCCGACTCCGGCAACTCAAGGAAAAATTGCACCGCCCGGATTTGCGCTTTAACATTTTGGCGCATTCGATGGGAGGCTTGATTGCACGTTATGCTGCCATGTACGGTGACATAGACCTTCCCGTGGATGGCGGTCAGCCGAAACCTAACTGGGCCGGCGCCGCAGATATCAGCAAGATAATCATGTTGGGCGTGCCGAACGAGGGTTCGGCCGACGCGTTCACAACGTTGATCGAAGGTTATTCAATTACCGAGGGTTTACGAAGGCGTGTTCCCTTGCTCAATCGTCTCACCGCGGAGGAATCGATCGCGGCCCCTGCCATCTTCCAGCTTTTGCCACACAACAATGCAGTTAGATTTCTTGACGAGAATCTGCAGCCGCTGCAAATAGATCTCTACGATCCTGAGACCTGGAAGCGCTATGGCTGGTCCCCGATTAACGATCCACAGTACCGGCGACGTTACGGCGCGCAGAGCGAAAAAGATCAAGCGAAGCCAAGGTCGTTGGCAGAGCTGGATGCGTATCTGGCGGCCGTGCTGCAGCGCGCGAAGCTTTTTCATGAGGCCCTGGACATGCCGTCCGGCGAGGGAACGCCCGTGATGCTGCTGGCGATCGGTGGCGATTGTGAAGAGACTTTGAATGCGCCGATTATTCTGCGCGACACCAAAAACGATCGTTGGCTGACCCTGACGCGACCGCGCAGCTATCGGACGTCATCCGGTAAGCGTATTACCAAACAAGCCGCGCTCGCCGCTATGTACGCGCCGGGAGACGGACGTGTGACCCGCCGTTCCCTGTTGGGAGAAGATCTGGCCGGAAATCGACGCAGCGCTGTTATTGATACCCCACTTCCGCTCACGTACGCAGTCTTTGGCTGCGATCTGCACGGTGCGCTGCAGCGGAATAAGGTCCTCACCGACAACGCGCTGACAGCGCTCGTTAACGAAGTAATCAAATGATGGGCGATGGAGTGCTTAGGGATTGATCAGCTGGTCAAGCTTTTCGGCCCAGTCCTGATCGATGTTCTGGAGGATGTTGTATTGCTCGAGGGCCGCGTTGCGATTGCCCATCGCGAGGAAGCATTTCCCCAGGTTGAAGTAGGCGCGGCCCGAATCAGGCTTGAGACGAATCGCTTGTCTGAAAGCCTCGAGCGCATCGTTCAGCTTGCCCAATTCGAGATAAGCCTCGCCCATGTTGTTTGGAGCACTGGCGTTGCCGGGTTTCAATATCGAAAGCTGTTTAAAGACCTCAATCGCTTCCGTATATTTCTTCGAACGAAGGTAGCGCGCGCCCAGTCGCTCGTAGGCGCTCGTGTAGTCCGGCTTTAGCTTGATCGCTTGCTTGTATGCCTGGATCTCGTCATCCGGACGCGCCCAATCACGATAAGTCAAACCAAGCGCATAGTAGGCGTCGGCAGCGTTGTAAGGTTCGAGCTTGATTGCCTGACGATAAGCATCAGCGGATTCCTTGTATTGCTTCAGATAAAAAGAGGCGAGACCGATGTTGAAATAGGATTCGGCTGAGGGACGCAAGGCGACAGCCCGCTTCGAGGCTTCGATCGCCTCCGCGTGGTGGCCCAGCTTCTCATTACAAAAACCTGACTGGGCCCATGCTTCGGCATAATTCCCATCTGACTCCACCGCTTTTTCAAAGTACGGCAGGGCTTTTTCGCAATCGTCCTTCGAAAGAAAACTGAGCCCGTCGCGGAAATACTGGACCGCGCGCGCTCGCTGGTTGCGGCTGCTCGCAGCTACCAGATCACCGAGCGAAATCAAACTGCCGGTCTGTAGCTGCGAGATTCGTTCGGCGGGTATGGCGAAGTTAATGCTTTGACCACTGGTGATTTGTAGGGTCGCAACCCCCAGCACCTGACCCTGCATGTTGACTACCGGACTGCCGCTGGAGCCCGGCGAGATGGGAGCGGTGATTTGAATTATGCGCCCGAACGTTGGTATGTCGCGTACGGCTGAGACGATGCCATTCGTGACGCTGCCTTCCAAACCAAACGGATTGCCGATGACTACAACACTTTCGCCTTCCTGAGGTGAAGTGCGTTCCAGTGTTAGAGGGCGAATCAGGTTTGCGGGCGCATCAACCTTCAGCAGCGCCAGGTCGCCCTCTGCATCCACAGCCAAAACGCCCTTGACCTGAAAGACCGCTCCCGTCGAAGAGTGGACTTCAGCGCGATAAGCATTTTCGATCACGTGACGATTAGTGACCACGCGATCCACATCAATAAAAAAGCCGCTGCCTCGCGCCAGGGCCTCGCCACGGCTGTTGTAGGTTTGGATTGCCACTGCGGAGGGCTTGATGCGCCGCACCAGATCCGGGAGAGTGTCCTGGGCCCGGCCCGGCAACGATGCCAGGCCGATAAACGTGAGCACAGAGCAGATGAGCAGGATGAGAATCCGGCGACGAGGGTGCTGATCCACAAACATTGAATTCATACTGATAAGGCCTGCGGTCAACGTTACCGTGCAAAGCTGATCGCGCTTCACGCTCCAGCCAGGGCGAGTCCCTGCACGAGAGAAACTACATCGCTTAGCTTAACGTCCTGATTTTCCTTCGTCTTCCGATCAAATAACTCTACTACGCCTTCGGAAATCTTCTTGCCAAGCGTGATGCGATAAGGGATGCCGATCAGATCGGCGTCCTTGAATTTTACTCCCGCGCGCTCGTCGCGATCATCCAGCAGCACATCGAGACCAGCGCGCTGCAAGTTTTTGTAAAGCGCCTCGCCTGCCTCGCGCAAATCTTCCTGCTTCATGTTGGTGATAGTCACAACTGCATCAAACGGCGCGATTGCTCTTGGCCAAACGATGCCGTTGTCATCATGGTTTTGCTCGACAGCGGCCGAGATGATGCGATCAACGCCAATCCCATAACTCCCCATGACAATCGGTGTGGGCTTGCCGTCCTGAGTCAAGACAGTGGCGCCCATCGAGACCGAATATTTCGTACCAAGTTTGAAAATGTGACCAATCTCCATCGCCTTATAGACTTCCAGCACGCCACTGTCACAACGCGGGCAAGGTTCGCCGGAGGCTACGCCTCGCAAATCGAGCCATTGGTCCACCTTGATGTCTCGCTCAATCGCGACCCCGCGCAAGTGGTGATCGTCCTTGTTAGCGCCGGTGGTCATATTCCGCCGTCCGCGCAACGCTGAATCAGCGACGATGATTACTTCATTCTCCGCTGCTTTCGCCTTTTCCTTTATGCCAACACCGCCGAGGCTCCCGGCGCTCGCACCCATGAGTTCGCGAATCTCTTCCGGGTGAGCAGGCCTCACGGCTGTTGCCGCGATCCCGTCGGCAAGTTTTGTCTCATGCAGTTGATGATCCCCCCTCAGCAGGACCAGCACCGCTGCGGCTTTTCCTTGCAGTGTCGCTATGAAAACCAGAGTCTTGATTTGGCTATCCGCAGCGGCTCCACCTGGATAGGTGATGAGATCTTCAATAGTCCGCACGCCGGGAGTTGGAAATTCTTCGGGGGCATCCAGCCCGTCTTCATCTACCAGCGGCGCCAACCGTGAAGTTGCTTTCTCGACATTGGCTGCGTAATCACAGTTGGAACAGGTGGCGATTAAATCCTCGCCGGCCGGCGTCTTGGCTACAAACTCATTAGACTCGGCGCCACCCATGGCTCCCGAGGAAGCTTCGACGATAACGTAATCCAAACCACACCGATTAAAGATGCGCTTATAAGCCTCGCGTTGATTTCCGAAGGAACGAGCCAGGCCAGCCGTGTCGACGTCGAAGGTGTAGGCGTCTTTCATGATAAAAGTTCGCAGACGCATCAAGCCCGATTTGGGCCTGGCTTCATCGCGGAACTTGACCTGAATTTGATACCAGACCTGTGGCAGCTGTTTGTAGGAGCGCAGTTCGTTGCGCGCGATTGTGGTGAAGACTTCCTCATGAGTCATACCTAAACACATCTCGGTACCTTTGCGATCCTTGAGCCGAAACATGTCGTCGCCGATCGCATCCCAACGGCCAGATTCCTGCCAGACTTCGGCAGGGTGCAGGGCCGGCAGAAAAAATTCCTGACCACCGATGCTGTTCATTTCCTCGCGCAAAATCTGCATGACTTTGAGAGCGATGCGCTGACCCAACGGAAGAAAAGAGTAGATGCCCGCGGAAAGTTGGCGGACCACGCCGGACCGCAGCAAAAGCTTGTGTGAGATGACTTCAGCGTCAGCCGGATCTTCTCTTAAAGTCGGAATGAAGTATTGTGACCAGCGCATACACTTTGTCGCCTTATATTCGGTTGAGATGAACGATAAACCATTCTGGCCTAACGATGTGCTGCAACGCAAATACGGCCTACCTGATCAGCGGCCGCCTGATGTACCATCCAATCCTGCGAAGTTTTAGCTGCGAAGTTACAAATATCGAAGCACAGAGGACTCTTTAGATGACTAATTCCAGAAACGCCTCGCTTGCCGAAGTCGATCCCCTGATTGCCAATGCGGTGGACAATGAAGTTGCGCGCCAGGCGAACGGGCTTGAACTAATCGCCTCAGAAAATTTTGTCAGTGAGGCCGTCCTGGAGGCCGCCGGCTCAGTCTTTACCAACAAATATGCCGAAGGCTATCCCGGCAAACGTTACTACGGTGGTTGTGAATGGGCTGACGTCGTGGAACAGACGGCTATTGATCGGGCGAAGGAAGTCTTTGGCGCTGAGCACGCCAATGTTCAGCCGCATAGTGGCGCGCAGGCGAACATGACAGTCTATCTGGCGGCGATTCAATACGGCGATCAGATCCTGGGGATGAATCTTTCGCACGGCGGTCATTTGACGCACGGTCACCCGATGAATTTTTCCGGCATCAGCTATAAGGTCGCTGACTACGGCGTCTCACGCGAGACCGAAACGATCGATTACGACGAGCTGCAGCGCATTGCGGAAGAGCACAAGCCGAAGTTGCTGGTGTGCGGCGCGTCCGCTTATCCACGCATCATTGATTTCCAGCGCATCAGTGAAATCGCCAAGAGTGTTGGCGCTCGCATGTTCGCCGACATCGCGCACATCGCCGGACCAATCGCGGCGGGACTGCATCCTTCACCGGTTCCCGTAGCGGACTACGTGACTACGACAACTCATAAGACCCTGCGCGGTCCCCGCGGCGGGCTGATTCTTTGTAAGGAAGAACATGCCAAAGAGATTGATCGAAAACTTTTCCCGGGAGTCCAGGGAGGACCGCTGGTCCATATCATCGCGGCTAAGGCTGTCGCTTTTGGCGAAGCTCTGCGTGACGATTTCAAGCAGTACCAGCAGCAGACCCTAGCCAATGCAAAAGCGCTCGCTTCCGAATTACAGGAGCAGGGCCTGCGCGTTGTTTCGGGCGGCACGGATAATCACTTGATGCTGGTTGACGTCTGGATGAACGGGCAAGGTGTCACCGGCAAAGTGGCCGAGAAGGCACTGGAGGCGGCGAACATCACAGTGAACAAGAATACGATTCCGTTCGATCAGAACAAGCCGTTTGTGGCCTCTGGTCTGCGCATCGGCACGCCGGCAGTGACCACTCGCGGAATGAAGGAACCGGAGATGCGTGAGATCGGCCGGCTGATTGCGGAAGTCATTCATGCACCCGAATCAGAAGCAGTTCGCACCAGCGTGCGCCAGGGCGTCGCGGAGTTGGCTGGACGCTTTCCGCTTTATGCAAAGCGAATGAAGCAGCAGCAACCGGAAGCTATGGGGGCGGACTGAGAGAAAAGTTTGGTGTCAGGGGCGCAGTGTTGATGCCACCCAGATGTAACTCGCATTTCGTTTGCAGTTTGTCTGCTGGACAGGTTAAATATCAACGCAGAATTTCAAGCAGCCTCCAGCCTCGTTGAATCACGATGCTTGCTCGCCAGGAGTTACTTAACCACCAGTTTGCGGCTGTGAATGCCATCACGCTCTGAATCAATCCAGGCCCGATTGAAATGCTGCAGGTAGCTCTCCGGCGCTGCAATCGCTGTCCTGATAATGTGTGGCGGAGACGGGCGGTGCAGAGCATGGCCTGCGATTCTTAATTTTAGGTTTCGTTCTGTTATGCAGGAAGTTTTTGGACCAGACGGCTTGATCGCCGGCGCACATGCTGACTACGAATACCGGCCCGGCCAGATTCAAATGGCCGAAGCCGTAATGCGCGCGTTCGAAGATCAGCATCACCTGATCGTCGAAGCCGGAACCGGCACGGGCAAGACCCTTGCTTATCTGGTGCCGGCCGTCGCGGCAGCGCTGGGCGGACGAGGTCGCGTAATTATATCTACCGGCACTAAGAACCTGCAGGAACAATTGATGGAGAAAGACATTCCTTTTCTCCAGGGCATCATGCCGAAGAAGTTCAGCGCGGCTTATATGAAAGGCCGGAATAACTATCTTTGCCTGCAGCGCTTTCATCGCTCGGGTGAATCTCCGGTCCTTAACGGCCTGGAAGAGATGGATTATTTTGACGAGGTTTCGGAATGGGTGAAGGGAACCGAGACCGGCGATCGCGCTGAACTGTCGAACCTGCCCGAACATCTTTCCTTCTGGCGTCATATCGATGCCCGCTCGGAAACGTGCGGTGGGCAAAAGTGTCCAGACTTTGATCCCTGCTTCATCACGCGCATGCGCGATCGCGCGACTCAGGCGGACATCGTAGTTGTCAATCATCATTTGTTTTTTGCCGATCTGGCGCTGCGCGATAGCGCCTACGGCCGCGTTCTGCCGGACTACACCGCGGTGATTCTTGACGAAGCGCACCTCATCGAAGACGTTGCCTCTGAGTATTTCGGGGCTCAGGTCTCGAATTATCAGATTGATGATTTAGTCCGCGACGTCAGCAACGTGAAATTCGATAATGCCGAAGTGGATCGTGAAGTGACCGTCACTTCCGCGCGCCTGGTCCAGTTTGCAGACCGGTTTTGGATGGGATTTCGCGAAGGTCGGGGTGAAGAGTCACGGTTCCCGTTGGTGCCAGGGACTTTCGCAAAAAGAAATTACGAAGGTGAAATGGAAGCTACGCCGCTCGGCGATGCATACGTCGCGCTGGAAGGATCTTTGGCGCGGCTGGAGACGACGCTCGACGCCTTGATTGAGAAGCCGGCTGATCTGGACAACCTCATTCGGCGGGTGCGCCAGATTCGCTTTGATTTGCAGTTTGTAGTCACCGGCGCTGACAAGAAATTTGTTTACTGGCTCGAACGCCGGGGGCGCGGTGTGTTTCTGCGCGCCTCGCCGATCGATGTTTCCGGGCTGTTACAGGACAAGCTGTTTGACTCGGTATCGACTGTGGTGCTGACCTCCGCGACGCTGTCGACTGCAGGCAGTTTTAGTTTTATCAAGGACCGCCTCGGTTTGCATGAGGCGAAAGGCCTAATCGCTGAATCGACATTTGATTTCAGAAGACAGGCACTGTTGTACTTGCCATCGAGCATGCCTGATCCGCGCTCGCCGCAGTGGCCAGCGGCCGCGGCAGCAGAGGTCATCAAGATCGTGCGAGCCACTGCCGGACGGGCCTTCGTGCTATCGACGAGCGTGGCCGGCATGCAGTCTCTTTACGATCTGGCCTCGAATCATCTTGACTACCCTTGCCTGGTCCAGGGCAGTGCCTCCAAGAGCCAGCTCCTGAAAACGTTTCGTGAGACCCCACATGCAGTCCTCTTCGCCACTTCCAGTTTTTGGCAGGGGGTCGACGTGCGTGGCGAGCAACTCTCCTGCGTGATTATCGACAAGCTTCCGTTTGCGGTTCCAACTGATCCGATTGTCGCCGCGCGCCAGCGCTACATCGAGGAGAACGAGGGTTCGAGTTTTTTTGAGTACAGCGTGCCCCAGGCGGTAATCACTCTGAAACAGGGGCTGGGACGATTAATTCGCAGCACCACTGATCGCGGAGTGCTGGCGGTACTTGATCCGCGGCTGCGAACCAAGAGTTACGGACGCACCTTTCTGCAGAGCTTGCCGAAGTGTCGCGTGACGTCGAACATCGAAGAGCTGGCCGATGTCTTTGACGGCGTCGCTATCTAGCGGTTTTGCGTTTTAATGTGATTGAACTTTAGACTACTCGCATGCCTGGAACATTTGAAGTCATGATTGAACGCAACTTCTCGAGCGCGCACCAGTTGCGTGGCTACAAGGGGAAGTGTGAGAACCTGCACGGCCACAATTACAAGATTGAGATCTATGCCCGCGGCAACGAACTCGACAACATTGGGCTGCTGGTAGATTTTGTGGAATTAAAAGCGGCCGCCGACGAGATCGTTTTGTATCTCGATCACCGCAATATCAATGAATTGCCGCCCTTCGATGAACTGCAACCCTCCGCCGAGAATCTCGCGAAATACATTCTCGAACGCATCGCCAAACGCGTGGATGACGAGCGAGTTAAAATCTACAAGGTGCGCTGCTTTGAAACTCCCACCAGCGTCGCGACTTATTCCGTGGCTTAGCCGTTCAACTCGAAGTAGTTCTTCAGGTTAAACTGAGCCAGTCAGGGTTGGCGGCTTCACAACTGCCTCTCCTTCTTTTCAGTCCTCGGTCTGTGCAATCAAACCCGGCACAAAGATCGGCTGGGGTGTCTCTGCATTTACTTCAACGACCTTCATTGAAGTAATTCTGGCAGGCTCATTCATAAACGGGCGCTCGCAGAACTGATAGAAAATCCACGCAAAGACCACCGTAGTGGGAGTCACGACCAGCAACGCGCTAATTAAAGGTGGCCAACCGGCGGGGCTCATCCACCAGCTCTGCATGATCACCAAACTATGCGTCAGATACAGTGAGTACGAGGACAATCCAATCCAGGCAAAGAGTTCTATCAAGGCCGGCTCTCTCCGTCGCGCGCGCCATTGCTTTTCGGCTGCGAAAGCGCGATTCACGATGATAAAGAAACCAAGCCCCCAGAACGGGTGTAGCACCAGCCAACAGAAACGATGGATGAATCCGTCCTTGTTGGTTATCGGGAAGACCTGTGAGATCGCCGCAGCGACCCCCAGACAGGCGGCGCCCAGCCATAGATTACGGCACCAGCGAGGTAGCTTGATCAAGCCGAAAGCGGCTTCCACGCTGACCGCTCCCAATGCCCAGGTCAGCCAGTGCGAAGCTGCGGCTTCGGGAATCGGAACGCCCACACCGAAGACTACCCAAACGCCATGGCTGAAAAAGAACCAGCCTACCCGTGCTGCAGCGCAAACCAGCAGAGCGGTGGTCCATCCCCAGCGCTTACGCAGGAACAACAACAGGAAGTAAGCAAGATAAAGCTGCTCTTCAATCGCGAGCGTCCAGAACACGCCGTTAATACTGTAAGCAGTCTTTGGATCGAGGTTATGCAGCATCAAGAGATGCATCACCACGTCATAAATAAATTTTCCGGTAACGTCGATGCCCGCGGTCAGGGCCGTCAGCGAGAGAAAGATCGCCAGCACGATGAGGTAGGCGGGGTAGAGTCGCACGAAGCGCCGCTTCCAAAAGGCGCCAAAACTTAAGTTGTAGGGGGTGCCGGAAGCCTGCGCCTTGGCCCAGCGCAGGTGTATACAAAAACCTGAGATGACAAAGAAGAGAAAGACCCCGACGTAACCAAATGAGCTGATCGTGTGCAGGAAGATGACGGGCCACTTCAACAGGTTCGGTGGGACTGAGTTACCCGCCTGGCCGACCGCGTGATAGATCACTACGCAGAGCGCGGCGCTTCCTCTGAGGGCGTCAATGCTGGTCAGACGCCCGCCCCTCCACGGTTCAACTTTAACTGAATGCATGTTGAAAGAATCTGACCTGTGCTAGGCACGTCGGGAAGCGTGCGGTCCCAGGGCTAAGCCGACACCAGTGTCCCCACATCGATCTTGTATTTCTTAATCTTGCTGTAGAGTCGCGGTCGATAGATGCCCAGCAGATTTGCGGCAGCCTGTTTATTGCCACCGGTTCTTTGGAGCGTTCTCTCGATCACCAACTTTTCGACATCTTCCAGGGTCAGGTTGGGTGGAACGTCCCAGGCAGCGGCAGCTGAGCCTTCAGGCAGCGTGCCATTATCGAAGGGCAGATCAAACGGCTCAATCTTTGTTCCCTTGGCCAGCAGCACAGCGCGCTCAAGCACGTTCTGCAACTCGCGGACATTTCCCGGCCAGCCGTGGGCAAACAGCCGCTGATACGCGGCCTGCGAGACTCCAGTGATGGGCCGATCATACTTCTTGGCGTACATCTTCAGAAAAAACTCAGTCAGCAACTGAATGTCTTCGCTGCGCTCCCGGAGCGGCGGCACGTGAATAGTGATTGTAGAGATGCGATAGAAGAGATCGTCACGAAGCAAGCCTTCACGAATTGCATCCGCCGGCAAACGGTTGGTGGAACAGATCAAGCGAAAATCGACGGAGTAAGTCTTTTCAGATCCAATCTTGCGATAACTTCGTTCCTGGAGAACTCGCAGCAGCTTGGGCTGAAGCTCAACCGGCATTTCCGCGATTTCATCCAGCAGCAGCGAGCCACCGGCCGCATGCTGCACCAGACCTTCCTTGTCTGCATGTGCACCCGTGAAGGCACCCTTGGTGTGTCCGAAAAGTTCCGACTCAATCAATTCTTTTGGCAGGGCCGCACAGTTCACTTTGATAAATGCTTTTTTCGAACGCAGCGAGTTGTAATGGATAGCGTTGGCAATGAGTTCTTTACCGGTCCCTGATTCGCCGACGATTAGCACGTTGGCGTCGGATTTAGCGACCGATTCAATTGTTTCGTAAATGGTTTGCATCTGCCGGGAAGAGCCAATGATGTTGAAGTACTCGGCTCGAGTCGACAACTGACGGCGCATGCTCACAGCTTCGGCTACGAGTTCCCGGCGTTCGAGTGCCTTATCCACCAGCGGTTGCAATTCCTCGAAGTCGAAAGGTTTCTCAACAAAATAAAACGCGCCCGCCTTGGTGGCATCGACAGCCCTTTGCACTGAACCATAACCCGTTACCACGATTACTTCGGTATTGGGCCGGGCATCCTTCATGTGACGCATCACTTCCAGCCCGTCCATGTCCGGAAGCTGCAAATCGCAAATGGCGAGATGGTGACCACCTTGATCAAAACGCTCAATGCCTTCGGCTCCCGTGGCAGCTGTGTCTACGGAATAACCTTCCGCGACCAGGTGCTGGCGCAGCGAATCCGCCATCATGGCTTCGTCGTCGACGATTAAAATTCGAACTTCCTTGTTCTCCAACTTTTTCTCCTCCCTTGAAACAATTGAACTCGCGCTATTCATTACAACCTGTCCTTTGTACGGAAATGTACGGACGTATTCGCGGCAAACTCCAGAGTATCTCTTCAAGATGTATCAGAGGTCACGTCAATGAGACGTCAGGGGCAAACGGACGCGCACTAAATGGTCCTGATACTCCGCTGAGCCTCCATGTGCTTCCACAATCTTGGCGGCCAGCGACATACGGATCGCTTCGCTACCATTAAACGAGTTGAAGGGATCGCCATTTGAAAAGTCTACCGGTGCCCACACGATGACCGCTTCTGTTCGGCTTTCGGCGGCTTCGCAGGTCAGACTTACCTTCAGAGGTGGGTGGTTTTCCCGGTTAAGTGTTTTGGCGGCGCCTGAGGATATCGCATTAAACGCATCCGTCAAAGCTGTTGCGTCAAATTCTCCTAACAACAATGCGGGCTCGATGGCCATTTCGAGCATGTTATCGCCGTCTGCGCCTATCGCTTCCTGGTAATTTGTTGAGACGCGACGCATAAGCTTTTGCAGGTCGACACCGGGATATTTATTCAGTGCCAGCGGTCGACCATACTGCACCAGCACGTTCAGGTCAGTGGCTGAGCGATCCAGTCCCGCTATCAATTTAGCTACGGTTTCCTGCAGCTCCGCCGCCTGTTCCGTCTGCTCCAGCCGCTTGCGCAGATACGTGGCATAAAGTTTGAGACCATTTAGTTGATTCTTGATGTCGTGGATGATTTGTAAAGAGGCTCGACCGAGATTTTGGAGCGTGACGCCATCGCGATCTTCTCTTAATAAGGGCTTCATTGACGCTTTGACCTTTCGGCTACTTACTTCCTATCCAACATCGGCACGACGCGGATTCGCCGGGTGTACGGATTAAACCCGAACTTGAAATTCGTTGTGTCGCGTTTCGGTGCGAATCTTAGCAAAAAAGAGCTGCGTATTCTAGTAATACACAGCACTTAGTTCGGGAGGTGGTTAGTTTTGCCGTCAGAGGTTCAATTTCGCAAACAGGGGTCAACTCAAATGGCGAGCGAGTCGAGGCGACCGAAGATCCTTCTGGTCGAAGATTCGGAAGACAATCGAATCATGCTGAAGCGTCTACTCGAGATGAGCGGTTATGACGTCACAGAAGCCGTTAATGGGGAGCAGGCGGTGGAAACGGCCCAGTTTTGTCGGCCTGACGTCATTTTGATGGATTTGAGCCTGCCTAAAGTGGACGGTCTCGCGGCCTCTCGACGCATTCGGCGGTTACCCGCCTTGCGCAGGGTCCCAATCATCGTCGTATCCGCTCATGACACGGCGGACTTTCATGCGGAAGCCTTAGCCTCCGGTTGCAATGAATATGTAACCAAGCCAATCGACTTTGGTCAGCTTGAATTGCTGCTCCGGCGACTGGCACCGCCGGCAGGGAATTGATGAAAGCAACCTTACCGGGAACCTTTTTAGTGTTTCCGCGTCTAACGAATGAATTCAGAATTCCCGGGCGCAGATTGCAATTGAAAGGCAGCGAACTATAGAATCGCAAACACTAATGGCCGCCTCTGAACGAGACATTGCTGACGAGACTTCCCGCCGCAATCTGGTTATCGTCGTCGCCATCGTGGCCGCGATTGTAATTGCCGGCCTGTTTTATCTCTTGTTGCGCGCCAGCACCAAAGGCTTTGTCGATCCACCAACGCGACTGGCGGACGCTGTGCGGCCTGGTTCACCAGATTGGGATAAATATATTCAGAGGATCGTGCTTGATGAACCAGAGGCGTTCGAAGCGAGGCGCGGTTTGGGTGACATAGTAATGACCCTTCGTACCACCGTTCGCAACTTTACCCCTCTCTCATTGACCGGTTTGGAAATTAGAGCTGCGGTCGTGGATCATCAGGGCCAGGCGGTCCGCGAGCGCCATGTTGTTTTCGTTCCTACTCGCGAACCCGAACTGGGGCCAAACAAAACTTTGGAAGCGACTGTTGTCCTGGATGGGATGGTTGACTCGACCGACCGCGCAAACATCAAGATGGAAGTTACCGGGTTCAAATTCAAGCAGTGAGTTTTTGATAAGAGTCCGGCAGCGCGCAACGCAAACCTCGTGAAGCAACCAATCCTCCGCCTCTCACGAATTAGTTATCATCCAGAAAGAGTTCTTCCAGCGACTGCCGTACCGGTTGGACGGACACCAGCTTGCCACCTGCTTTCCGCAACGCAGCAATCACCGCCTCAATCTCGCTCTCGTCCTGCAGTTGAACCCGTAGGCCGCTGGCCGTGGTTGTCAGCACCAGGTTATCAGTCTTTGGCATATAATTACTGAAAGTTCCAGCCTCCGCTCCGGTGGCAATCACTTCCACTGAATCGCGATCGCCGGCGCGTCGTCGAAGTTCATCGAGATTTCCCACATGGGCTAGTTTGCCGTGTTTCAATATCGCCACGCGATCGCATAACACCTCGATATCGGACAGGATGTGAGAGCACATGAAGACGGTCTTGCCTTCGACTTTGAGAGAAGCGATCAAGTCGCGCACTTCACGGCGCCCGATTGGATCCAGACCACTCATTGGCTCATCGAGAAAAACAACTTCCGGATCATTGATGATGGATTGCGCCAGACCGACACGCTGCAGCATGCCTTTGGAAAACTTTCGCAATTGGGTGTTCCATCTTTTTTCATCCAGGTGGACCCGCCGCAGGAGGTCCTCGCTGCGCCGGCGGCGTTCGCTCCTAGGGTAACCAAAAAGCTCGGAGCAGTACTCGAGAAACTCGCGCGCGGTCAGATAGTCGTAGAAGTAAGGATTTTCAGGCAGGTAGCCGATCTTCTGATGCATCCGGACCTCACTGATGTCACTCCCCAAAATGCGCGCTTTCCCCGCAGTCGGAAATATCAGTCGCATCAGCAACTTCAGAGTAGTTGTTTTGCCGGCGCCGTTGGCCCCAAGAAAACCAAAGATCTCTCCCTGCTCGACCGTTAGCGACAGACCATCGAGCGCACGTACTTTGCGCTTGCGCCAGAAGCCGATCTCATAGTCTTTGGTCAGGTTTTCAATTTCAACTATTGGCATATTAAATTCGGCAAATCAGTTTCGGGTTGTCGTCAATCTTCACGTAAAACGTTCTCGAAAAAAGTCACACAATCGATCATGACAACGCTTAAGTTTATCGATCTACTTGCCCGGCACTTCCGATTTCGGATCCAGATCAACCTCGCATCCGCCTTTGGCCAGAACATACGCCGTGCCTCCGGGATCTATCGGGGCGCCATTGTTGTCGAGCGAAAGGCCCAAAACCTGAAGCGCCGGTCCCACGTCTTGCCAATTCGCCAGACATCGTCCCGACTTCGCCTGATAGGCGGTTAATAACTTTCCTAGAAGATCTCGCTGGTCCAGTGAATCGACCTGCAGCAGACGGCGGCGGGCCATGTCCTTAACTTTTGGATCGGCGGAATCGCTGTACAGGCGCCCGTAGATCTCGCGGGCAGTCGCCCGGCTGCCTCCCTCTGCCGCCATCCGGGCTTGCATCGCGTGCATCCACGGCGGTGCTTGACCAAGAGAGGCCCCGGCGCCATACATTGCGGCGGCGGTCTGGTAGTCTCCGCGTTGCCAGTAGATGTAGCCCAGCTGATGGTACAGCCGCCACTCGCCCGGATTCGCAGCAATACCTTTTCTGGTAAGGCGAATGGCCTCATCAATATTTACTGCGGGCATAACCACAGCGGCGTATTGATAAGCCTCCAGAAATTGCGGGTCGAGCGTCGTGGAAACATCCAGTAGTGGCGCCAGTAATTTCAGGTTGAGAGCTCCCAGATCATCGATGGGCACATTATCGGGAACGCTCATGATCTTGCGGCCCACGTATTGGAGCGAGCGCATCCAGTACCAATCGGCCATCAAGCCATTAAAGCCCAGGCTAAGCCGCTTCGCTGCAGTACCATTGACGTAAAGCCTTTCTTCTTCGAACGACTGATCCGGAGCCGGGCGCTGCGAATCAATTGTCCGCGAGAGCAGAAAGACGAACGCCAGTCCAGCCACGATTGCCAGAGCAAGGATCACCTCGCGCCACTTTCCGTTATTCCAGGAGCTAGTCATCGGCTCAAAATCTCTACTTGAAATTCCGGCGACCGAAAATCAGGGTGGCGGCAGCCAGTATAATCCCGACGTATAACGCAGCGTAAAGAATGGACAACCCAACCAGTCCGAAGCCGGGATGCTGTCCGTGCGCCGCGGGTGTGATGTAGCTGTAGTTGGCAAGATTGGGCAGCAGGTAATAGAGGGCAGCAAACAACCAGCGCGTGCTGATGCTTCCCATTGATCCGGCCAGGCTCTTAAGGTCGGCGCTAAAATGTCCGATGATAAAAACGAAAAAGGTCAGCAGCGCAGATAGCGCCGGCGATGAGAAAGAAGAGAACAGCAGGGCTACGCTGGTCAGCAGCATCAGCTCAACAAAGATCAGCAGGATAGCCGGCCAAATACTTAAGACCAGGGGATCCCAGCCGCGGCTGACGTATATCAAAGCAATAGCAACCCCCGCCCCCATCACCACCACATTGAACAGCAGCGTCAGACAAAGGCCGAGATATTTTCCGAGCAGGAACTCGCCGCGCCCGACAGGTTTGGAAAAAATTGCGTAGATCGTGCGGCGCTCGATCTCTTTGTAGACCAGGCCTACGCCAACAAAGATTGAGATAAAAACGCCAAACAAGAGCATGGCGCTCAGGCCCAGATCGACAATTATCTTTTTTTCCTGGCCGCCCGAAAGTTCGCCTATGAAAACAGCCGCTGTTGTTAACAGCAGCACGAACAGGACGAGGTTATAAAGGACGCGATCGCGCACCGCCTCGCGAAAGGCATTCCGGGCAATCGCTGCGATGCGCGAAACCACTCCAGCTCCCATAGTGTTTTTTCTGGTTGCGACTCCTGCTGCGACCGTATTCACCACGTTTTCGGTATTTCGTCGAGGGATCTATGCAGGAAGCAAATGTACCTTAATAGTTATTAATTCGGAAGCGGGTTCTGTCGTTTCATCCGAGCCATACCAGATAGGCTTAACGTGAGAATCAACAGCCACGCTGCCAGCGAAACTAATCTGACCTTCCAAACGCGAGGGGGTTCGCGAAAATCCAAACTCACCGTAGTCTTGTCTGCAGGCACGCTGATCAGCAGCGATCCATCCTCAGCAGGTCGGGTCTCCAGTGTTTGGTTTGCGTTGGCCGCCGCCCACAGCGGGTAATAGAAAGTTTTCACACGAGCCTCGCCGGCTTGACCCTGTCCGATCGTAAAGACGCGATGTTCCGGTTCCCATGTGTTGATCGAAATCGATCGGGCGCTGGCGTTCACGCTTTCTTTCATCGAGTAAGGCGCTGTCCCCTCGCTGGCCCACGACGGCATCCAGTCCTTGAAGCTTGCCGAGGCTCGGATGCTGGTCATCCTGTCCTCAAAATCCTGGCGTCGTAAATAATCGGAATCCCAAACCACCTGAGTCGCGATAAAGCACATTGAGAGAGCCAGCCCGAACAAAGGAACCAAGTGCACCGGACGAAAACCGCGACGCCAAATTCTTTTCCACTGTGACAAACTCGCAGCCAAAAGAACCGATCCAGCGAGTGAAGTAAGGGCCAGCCAGCGCCAGGGGAATTGCACTTCGGCGAGCTTCGGAATAATCATCCAGAGCGGACGGCTCAGCTCGGTCGTCATCAGAAGGGTAACGGTTGTCAAAACCGCGATGGCCCTGGTCGTCCTGCTTAGTGTTTTCCGGACCAGTACCAGTGCCGGCAATAACGTTCCGAGCACAGCCAGGCCTAACAGGTTTGCGTACCACGTATTTCTGTTGGTGAGGGCATGGGACGAAAAAAGAAAATTTGCGCGATAGTCGTAATAAACATTCTGATGGGATGAGTTACCCTTAATCCACGGCAATTCGGCCAGCATCGTAGTCCAGAAAAAAGCGCTCGCGGCCAGGCCCAGAACGCAGCCGGTCGTTAGTCTCAGCACGGTGGACCAGAACAGTTGCCGCCGGAGTAAGAAGAGGGCGTAGACCAAAGCGGCCAGCGAACCGATCACGGTCAGCGGGAGATGCGTCAGGATAAGCAAGGCGTACGCAGCAGCCAATCCTGCAACGTCTGACACTCTTTGACGGCGACAGGTGCGTTCGAGAAATGCGAAAACGAACGGCAGGATGCTGCAGGCCGCATACTCTGAAAGGAGCGACGCCTGATAGAGTTCATTCAGATGGTAGGGGGCAACTATGTAAATCACTCCCGCCCACATCGCAACCTTCTCGGGATACGCTCCGCGCGCCCAGAAGTATGTTCCCAAACCTCCCAGCACAGAGAGCGCAGTGAACGCAGCCACGCTCGCTGCGTACCAGTTTGTGAAGAGCTTCAGAAATACAAGCAGGTAATAAAACCCCGGTGGGTAAAAACGAAAGCGCGCGTCGCCTAATCCGAAGTTTGACTCGGCCAGCCAGCCCGGATAAAGGTGTCCGCGACTGATCGAATCATAGAACGGCAAGGCGAAGCGATAATGATTGGGCAGGTCCGCACCTGAGGGAATGCCCCAGGCCATCAGGGGAACCAGGGCCAGGACTCCAGCTACTGCTACGACCAACAGCGGCCCACGCATGGCCGCATTCAACTGACGTTGCAGCTTGTACAGACGGGAGCTAACTAGTGGGCCTTGAGGTTCCTGCCTGATTGAAGCGGCGCACCTTTCGTGCAAAGCCGGAAGGGAAATGTTAGTTGCTGGTTTCACCGCAAATCCAGGTTGAATCACATTGGGGCCGACGCAGTCCAAGAAAAAGGGGGGACAGAGAATGACCTCCGCCCCCCAGCGAACCTCTAGTTCACGGTCGATGACTTTTAGTTGCCGAGTGCGGCCATGCCATCGATCAAAGCTCTGGTGTCAGGGGCCGCGCTGAGATCGGCGTCGCCGCGCATCACGCCAGTCTCAGTAGTTCCGAAGCGGCGGGTGCCGGTCTGTGAAACACCGCTGGTCGTGCTCGGATAGGCGTAAACACCGTACACCGCTGAGGCACCGGTGCCAGACTGATCCACGATGGCGAGATTATAGCCACTCTTTACGCCTGTGTTCAGAACTGTGTCCACCAGACGCTGCCCGTAGAGATCGGAAAGGTCGACTGCGAAAGCGCCGTTACCGGCGGTTGATTGATAAGTAGCCTGAGCGCTGTGGATCGTGCGCAGCGAGGACTGAGCTGAGCCTTCATTGGCTGCGCGGCGCGAGGCGAGAAGATTGGGGATAGCGATCGCGGCGATGATGCCGATGATTGCCACCACGATGAGAAGCTCGATCAGAGAGAAGCCCTGTTGGCGATTGTTGCTGTTCATTTGGTGTACTTACTCCTTGAGAGATGGTTGATTAGGTCCGCGCCATCGGCTTTTTCTCACGCTACAATGCCGCGCAAAGCGCGAAGTTCGCGTAGTGTCCATTACAAAGCTTGTGCCACTCAAAAGTTAAACGGTCATTTTGGAATTTGCTTATAGGAATATTGATTGTTCCTTTAAATTCCAGAAGAAAAGGAACCGTGGGTTGGAGTTCTGACAAATTCCGGCATGAAAAGGTGCCGCTTTATGTCAAGGCCCGGGTTCGATGACAAACGGAAAGCGAGGCCGGGTTCGACACCCGCCTCGCTTGTTCGAGAGAGCAATAGTTTGAATCAATTTCCCAGCGCGCCCATACCCATGATCAGTGCGCGGGTATTGGGATCAGTCGAAGCGCTGGTGTCACCACGCATCACGCCTTCTTCTGTTATGCCGAAGCGGCGAGAGCCGGTAGCCTGGGGCATGGTGGTCGAAGTTGGGATGCACTTAGCTCCGAAGACTGCTGCCGATCCGGTGCCGGCTGCCTCAACGATGGCAAAGCTGTAACCACTCTTCGTGCCTGAGCCCAGTACTGTGTCAACGAGCCGTCCGTTTGTATAGAGGTTGGCGACGGTGGTCGCATATGTGCCGTTGCCGTAGGTTACCTGGTAAGTTATCTGGGCACTGTGAATTGTGTGTATGGATGATTGTGCCGAGCCTTCATTGGCAGCACGTCGCGAAGCCAGTAAGTTCGGAATAGCGATAGCGGCAATGATGCCGATGATCGCGACCACGATCAAAAGTTCGATTAGTGAAAACCCCTTTTCTCGATTATTTGTCATCGACTTTAAGTACTCCTTAGTGTGCTCGCGTTACCTGGCGGGTCCATGTAACCCTGAACTCTGATCTTTATCTAACAAACCTTGTGCCACCTGACCGAATCAAAGAACCGATTTCTTGTTATTTCTAATCTCTTCCACGTGCCCGCTTTAAAAAAATTGCGAGGGCGGATTGAAAAATCCACCCTCGCTACTTAATCGGTCATGAGTTATTGGACTAGTTGCCCAAAGCTGTCATACCACTGATCAATGCACGCGTGGCAGGATCAGTAGCAATCGTGGTGTCACCACGCATCACGCCATCTTCGGTCAAACCAAAGCGACGGGTTCCGGTCTGCGAGACACCGCTGATGGTTGTAGGCAAGCACTTGGCTCCGAAGACCGCCGTGGCGCCGGTACCGGCCTGTTCCACGACTGCGAAATTATAGCCGCTCTTGACGCCGGTGTTGAGAACTGTGTCCACCAGACGCTGGCCGTAGAGGGCCGCCAGGTCGGTTGCGAACGCGCCGTTGCCGGCAGTCGCCTGATAGGTTGCCTGAGCACTGAAAATCGTGCGCAGCGAGGATTGAGCCGAGCCTTCATTGGCAGCACGGCGTGAAGCCAAAAGATTGGGAATCGCGATAGCTGCAATAATGCCGATGATCGCGACCACGATCAGCAACTCGATCAGCGAGAAGCCTTCTTGACGTTTGTGGTTTTTCATTTGTCGTTCCTACTCCTTCGAAGTGTATGGGTTGGTTTTTCTCGCGCCACCGGCTGTTCTGTCCCTGTCGTGAGCCGCGCACGGGCGCATCTGCTGCCTTCGCTTAACAAGACCCGTGCCAAGCGCCGGCAATTTATTAGAACGCCAGTTTCGTTAGGTAATTCGTTGAAACAAGATTCCCACTGTGAACTTGAGGTGGCAGAGTTGACAAAAATCGGCAGGCAAGCGCTGACGGTTTATGTCAAAGCAGGCAGGACGGGAGAGAAAAGCTTCACTCCGTATTTGCAGGGGGAACGCTGGCGCGCATTACTCGCCGGCACCAGCGACAAACTCTGAAACGTCCTCTTCGCGCCGCCGTGGGTGAGGATCTGTCGATCGTCGCCGTGGAGTGGCCTCCGGATCACGGCGCTCATCGCGCATTTGCGCCGTCAAATTTCGGATTCCGTGCTTATCAAGCAGATGTCTTAACGAACGAACTGACAACTTCAACAACTCAGCCGCATTAGTTTGGTTACCGCCGGTTCGGCGTAGCGCCTCAAGCAAATAAGTCCGCTCGAGTTGATCGAGGTAAGCAGTGAGGTTGACGCCCTCGACGGGTAAATCAAAAGCATCCGCGATGCGCTGGGCATCGTAGTTCGAAATCTTTTCCGGCAGTCGCTCCGGCTGAATTGAATCGGTGGATTCCAGCGCTACTGCCCGCTCGATCGTGTGTTCAAGCTCGCGAACATTCCCGGGCCAGGAATAGCTTTCCAGCAGCCGCAAAGCTTTTTCGCTGAGACTGAGCGTGCGCCCGGTCTGAGTGCAGAACTTTTTCACGAAGTGCTCTGCGAGTTCGGGGATGTCCTCGACTCTGTCCCGCAGCGGCGGCAGTTCGATGGGGATAACTGAAATGCGATAGAAAAGGTCTTCGCGAAAAGACCCTTCCTTAACCATGCTGGCGAGATCGCGATTGGTGGCGGCAATCACGCGCGTATCAACGAGAGTTTCTTCGGTTGCTCCTACCGGTCGCAGCTTGCGTTCCTGCAGCACGCGCAGCAATTTAACCTGCATGGCCGGCGACATTTCGCCGATCTCATCCAGAAAAATAGTACCGCGCTCGGCTGCTTCGAACAGACCTTTGCGATTGCTATTGGCGCCGGTAAATGAACCCTTCACATATCCAAAAAGTTCCGACTCAAGCAATGTCTCAGTAAAGGCGCCGCAGTTGATCGACACAAACGGCTTTTCAGCGCGCGGGCCGAGATCGTGAATCGCCCGTGCGACGAGTTCTTTTCCGGTTCCCGACTCGCCCGTCACCAGCACCGTGGAAGGTACCTGGGCCACCGTTTCAATCATGCGAAACAATGCCTGCATGCCTTCGCAGTGACCGATGATGTTGTTTAGCCTGCCGCGCTTGCGCTGGTCCTGAATGAGAACTTTGTTTTCAGCGAGGAGGGCTTCCTTCTCCTTAACCAGCGAGACCTTGGCCAGCGCGCGCGTGACGGTTTCCTTGAGTAGGTCATTGTCGAATGGCTTCTGCACAAAGTCGTAGGCGCCGAGCAGGAATGCCTCGCGCGCGGTGTCGACGCTGGCAAAGGCTGTCATCATGATCACTTCGACGTTAGGCAACAACGCGCGCGCGGCGCGCAGCAAATCGATGCCGTTCATGTCCGGCATTTTGACGTCCGAAATGATCAGGTCCGCAGCTTCCAGATGCAATGCCTCCATAGCATTGAGACCGCTGTCAGCAACTCGCACGTTGTGCCCCTCGCGCTGGAACAAGTGCGTAAGAAACTGGCGCATACCGAGTTCGTCGTCGACTATTAGAAGATTAGCCATAATCTCAAAAGTTCAGCTGCTATTGTCCGGTTTGGTTCACTAATTCACCATCAATTCAAAGTGCCGGGCAGCTCAATAGTAATAGTTGTTCCCACACCTTCGCGACTGCGGACGTTAATTGTACCACCATGATCGCGGATGATCTGATAAACAATCGATAATCCCAGCCCTGTTCCCCCGGTTGTGGACGAGAATGGTTCAAACAGGTGTTCCACCTGCTCAGGCGACATGCCGCAGCCGGTATCGGTAAAGTTAATGTGCAATCGCCCGCCCGCATTCCTTTTTAATTGTGCCTGTAATTTGCCGCCGGTCGGCATCGCCTGCAGGGCGTTCCGGGCCAGATTCCAAAAGACCTGACGCAGTTGGCCCGCATCGATGGCCGCCAGCAACGGCGCTTCCGGCAAGTCTGTTTCCAGAATTTGATCAGCACCGATTTCCGGGCTGTGTCGCATCAGTGTGAAAGTGTCGCGGATGAGTTCAGCTATGTCGACCTGTGCCAGGACGATGGACCGGGGCCGGGCATAGCTTAGGAAATCACTGATGATCCGGTTGAGGCGGTCAGATTCGCGCAGGATGATTTCCATCAATTCTGCCTGGGCCGCATCGGCGGTCATCTCGGAACGCAACATCTGGATGGAACCGCGCATGGCAGCGAGGGGGTTGCGAATTTCATGAGCAATAGAAGCGGCCATTCGTCCGATTGCGGCCAAACGATCCTGGCGACGTGAGGTTTCTTCAAGGGCACGAATCTGCGTCAGGTCCTGAAATGTGATTACGATTCCCGTAGTCTCACCAGCCTCAGAAAAAAGTGGTGAGATGCTGAAACCCAAACGCAGACGAAGCCCCTCAGCCGTCAGGCAACTGGCTTCAAACCGCGGACTGGCGGCCCCCGTCTCGGCAGCTCGCAAAGACTGGGCAATGTCCTCGTCAATATCACCGAATAGGATTGAAGCCTCCTTGCCGTAGACATCCTGTTCGTTGTATCCGGTAATCTCCTGGGCTGCTGCATTGAAGGTGTAGATCCGGCCCTGCAGGTCAGTTGTCACAACGCCCGACCGGATTGATTCGACGATTCGTTCATGCAACGCGCGCAGGTTGGCCAGGTTCTGATTTGCGGCCAGCAGGCGAACGTCCGAACGCGACTGCCGCTCAGCCAATTTGGCCGAAAGCAAACCCACCACAAAAAACGCTATGTCAAAGAAGCCGACGGACTGAATAGTCTCGGATAGCGAGCCCTCGACAAATGCTTGCGCGCCGCGGGGACCGACACCGGTAATCACTGCAACCGCGCATGTCGTAAAAGCAACTGCGCAGACGACTGAGGTGATGATGGCATCGCGGGGCCCGAGGAAGACACTGGCCAGGGATATGATAACTATGTAAAGGGCCGTGTAGGGAGAGTGTGCATCGTTCGTAAGCCAAACCAGCCAGGTTACCAGCAGGATGTCGACTAAGAATTGCACTCTTGTCTGCAGGACCAGATAGTGGGAAAAACGGCGCGCCAGCAGATAGACGAGGGTAAGTACCGCGACCAGCAACAGAATTGTGGAAGGACTACGCCACGAACCCGGAGCACGCAAATTTCCTCGCGTCCAAAGCGAGACCGCCCACAGTAAAGCAATTGCTCCTGCCAGTCGCCCGACAATTAACCACCAGAGCTTCTTTCTCAGTGGGCCTTCAAGTCTTGTCTTGAGATCGCGGCGTGGCATTCGCAAAAGACTATCACAAGGCGACAGGCTTGAGCATGATCCTGCTCCTTAACAGGCCCTGTGTCCGGTCGTGCGGGTCAGGGTCCCGGCAAACGTGAGCGCTATGATAAAGTAATCAGCACTACTTGAGTATGGAGTTTTGAACTGCCTATGTTGCCCAGAATCGTTTACCGCACAGCCGTATCGTTTACAGTCCTCGTTGCTCTCCTGCCGATCACGGCTCGGAGCCAGAAATCAAAGAAGCCTGTCGACGATCAGCAGGAAATAAGAAAAGAAATCCGCGAGCTGAAACGGGGACAGGAAGCAATCCAGCAAGAGCTACAGGAAATTAAGAAACTGCTTCAGACGAGAGAAGCTGCTGGACCTGCTCGTCCGGCTCGTCCGGAGACTGTTGGAATAGGCGGACGTCCGTTCCGTGGTAACAAGAATGCACGCGTGGTACTGATCGAGTTTTCCGATTACCAGTGTCCCTTCTGTGGGCGCTTTTATCGCGACACTCTCCCGCAGGTGGAAAAGGATTACATCGAGGCGGGAAAGATCAAATATGTATTTAATAATCTGCCGCTTGAAGAAATTCATTCAGCTGCGTTCAGAGCTGCCCAGGCTGCTGAATGCGCCTCGGACCAGGGAAAGTTCTGGGAATTCCATGATCGATTATTTGCGAATCAAAATGCTCTGGCACCGAGCGACCTGACGCAACAGGCAAAAACAGTCGGGCTGGATCTGAAGGAATTTAATCAGTGTCTGGAGACAGACAAAACATCAGCTACAGTCCGCGCCGGTATTGAGACAGCAGAGATGCTGGGAATCCAGGCGACGCCGACGTTTGTGGTCGGGCTGCTCGATGCTAAAAATCCAGACCTCAGTAAGATCAAGATCCTTAGCATGATTGGCGGCGCCCATCCTTTCCCGGTATTCAAAGCCGCTCTCGAAAAGGCCCTTGCCACTCAGGCGCAGTGATGCTTTTCATGAAGACCGGATTCGTGTTCGGTAACTCGCTGCATCCTTGATCTCAATATCCCGCCACGGCCGGTTTTCCCGTAGCGGAAATCTCTGGATGGGAATAAATTATCCTTCGCAGCGCTGGTTGTGGTGACCAGATGAAACTTGTATTGATTCATGGCGGACCTGCCGTGGGAAAATTGACCGTAGCCCGCGAGTTGGCCCGTCTGAGCGGCTTTCACTTATTTCACAATCACCTGACTGTCGATCTGGTGGGCGCAGTATTTGAATTTGGCAGCGAGCCGTTCGTACGTCTGCGCGAAGATATCTGGCTCGCGGTCTTCCGGGAAGCTGCGCGCCACGACACGTCGCTTATATTCACTTTTGCTCCTGAAGCAACGGTGGCGACGGACTTTGTAGCGAAAGCAGTTGAGCGGGTGGAGTCTGCTGGTGGGCAGATCGTATTGGTTGAACTGACCTGCGCCGAAGCTGATCTGGAGCGACGGCTAACGGATCCATCGCGGACTGCTTTCGGGAAACTTAACGCTTTCGAACAGTACCGCGACTTGAAGAACGCAGGTGCGTTCACCTTTCCTGCAATTCCCAGCGACCTGGTTATCGACACCAGCAATACGCCACCAGAAGCCGCGGCCCGCACCATTATGAATTTATTGGAGAGGGGCGGCGTTTAAATCACAAAATTCAGGGCACTGCTAAAACGTAACGCAGGCTGCCGGCTTGCTATGGCGCTGTCTGCCGAGCTCGACGTCATTCACAATCAACAGCCTGCACTACGAAAGTAACCTCAAAACGTAAACTTGATCGCCAGCTGGAGCTGCCGCGGATCTCCCACGCCCTGGCGCAGGAAGCCGTCAAAGTTGAACAGCGCTGCTCCGGAGAGGGGATTGATCAGGTTCTTGTTATTGAAAGAATTGAACATCTCGACTACCGGAATCAGCGCATAGCGTTCGCCAAATTTGAAGGGCCGCTGAAGGCGCCAGTCAAACGAGAAATACTGGTTGTCCTTGCGCAGCGTGTTTCGGTTAGTTGCCGTTCGCACCGCCGGCGTGATTGGTTGAGCGCCACGTGCCTGCACTCGGAAATTACCTTCGAACCCCCAACCCAATTCCGCAAACGTGTAGAAGTTGAACTTGTGCCTGATGTCGCGATCCGACAACGCATAATCGAAACTAAGGTTAAGAGGGTTGAACGAACGATCGCTGAAGGGATCGCGCTCATTGGAATCGTCGTCCAAATCCTTGGAAAGGACATAATTCATCTCAAACTGATAGCGCTTGCTGAACCGCTTTCGCAGGCCGACGGTAAAACCGCGGTAGAGAGACTTGCCGACGGCGCTGGTGACGAAAACATCGCCGAGCGTCGGAAATAGGGAGACCCGATTCAGGTTCAGGAAACGAGTCAGATGGACTCCCTTCGCATGGGTGAAATCGAAGTACAACGAAAAGTCTGGAGCGACTTCCTGCTCAAACTGCACGTTGGTCGTATAGATACGAGGGTTGGCGTAGTCCTTGCTGAAGACACGGACAGAAGCGCCGGGCGGGATACCGCCGCCTGCAGCGACGGGCACAATGTTCGGCCAGGTTGGCCGCGCCGAACCGTTGGAACAGCCGAAGCTCGAAGCGCAGGCGATACCGTATTGTTGAGCGCCGTTGTCAGTGATCGAACCTACCTGCGACAACATATTCTGCCGGCCATAAAAAATTCCGTAGCTCGCGCGCAAAACTGACTTGCCTTTCTTTGAAAGGTCCCAGGCAAAACCTACTCGCGGTTGGAACTCTTTCTTTGGACTGTGAAGTGTCCCGTCCGAGGGGAACCGGGGATTGTTTAGCAGCGAAGCATAAGCCGTTTGACTAGGACTGATGATCGGCTTGGGAAAAATTTGCGCCTCCCAGCGCAAACCGTAGCTCACCGTCAGATTCGGCCGGGCCTGCCACTTGTCCTGAATGAACAAGCCATAATCTTCGTTCTTCGCGGTCGATTTACCCGGCGGGGGAACACCAGCAATGCCGGTGCCGATTCCATTCTGCAAGTAGAGCAACAGTGGCCCACCGGTAGTCGTGGTTCCAGCAGGACAGGCAGTGGGCGCCGTTACATAGGTTCCGTTCGAGCAACCAATCGTATTCGGTCCAAACCCTCCCGGCGCCGCCGGCGATGCGTAACGCAGAAAACCTGCCGGCGAATCGAAAAGATAACGGCCGGTAAAAAATCCGCGAAATACCTGATCGTTAAGCGTGTGAATCCACTCGCCGCCAAGCTTAACGGTATGATTGCCGGAGACGATCGAGAAGTTGTCTTTGCTGTGAGTACGCCACAGTAGTTCATCGACTGCCGGCTGCAGGAAAAATGGATTGCCAAAGCGGAAGCTTGGGCCAAAGCCCGCCCCAGTGTCTGCTGGAACGTTGGAGGGAATCGCACCACGCGGCCTCAGCTCTCTTGAATAAGAGAAGTGCGCCTCGTTGATTTTTGTGGATGAGAGTGTCGAGACGAGATTGATGTTCAGGTTATTGATCTTTGAAGGACCTTCGATGCCATTGGCCGAGTTGCCGTAGGTAGCGACATCAAACGTCTGATTTGTATTTTTTGAAAAGTCGAAGTTGTATGAGATCGCCAGCTGGTTGGAATTGTTAAGGTTCCAATCTGTCTTAGCTAGAAGCGCATAGTTTTTGATTGGATGTTTGACCGGTAAGCCTTCGTCCTGGCCTCTTGTCGCCTTGATGAAATTGATCAACGCCAGTCTCTGACAATCCGGGCTGCCATTTATTAATGCCTCATTGGCGATGATGGTGGGTGCGGTTACCGGGCAGGGGGTCCCGAGGGCCTCGCTTAGGCCGGCGCGTGTCAATTGCTCACGAATGCCTTCAAAGGCGAAGAAGAAAAATGCCTTGTTCTTTTTGATTGGACCACCGATGGTGCCCCCAAATTGTTCGCGGCGAAAATCCTTGAGGGGTTTGCCGTCGGAAGTATGGGCCGTTAATGCCTCAAGACGCTGGAAGTGAAAGAGGCTGCCATGCAGTTCGTTTGTCCCCGACTTGCTGATGACGTTGATGATGCCGCCGGCCGTGCGCCCGAACTCCGCGCTGGCGCCAGTTGCAACCACCTGGAATTCCTTCACCGCTTCGAGCGTGATATCGATGGCGGCTCGTTGCCCGCCGAGTTGTTCGCCAAAGAAGCCGTTGTTGTAATCGCCGCCATCGAGGCTGACATTGTTAAAAACGCCTCGTTGTCCTGCGAAGGTGATCTCGTCGCCGTCTGGTCCCTGAACCACGCTTACACCGGGAGTCAGAGTCAGCAGATCTTCAAACTTGCGGCCCAGAATCGGAGTCGTGTTCACCGCTCGTTCATTGAGCGTCGTGCTCGATTCAGTCTTCAGGGTGTCGACAGTCGGCGTCGCCGAAACTGTAACCCGCTCCGCCACGCCGGAGACCTTGATTGATAACGGCAGGTTAACTGCCTGACCCACGGTCAGGGGGAATTTTTCCACCACTGTAGTCGCGAACCCCTGCTTGGTAATTGTCACTTCATAGTTCCCGGGCGGCAACGCGAGCGCAACGAACCGGCCGCCGTCGTCAGTTGTCGCGGTCTTGGAAAAATTTGTATCGAGATTTTTAATTTCGACGTTCGCACCCGGAACGATCGCGCCGTTGGCGTCAGTAATCGTCCCCTGGATTGTTCCCGAAGTTATCTGGGTTTGGGCCGTTAATATCGCGGCGCCAGCCAGCATTACACAAAGGCAAACACAGAGACTCATTACCAATCTGACAAAGTGGGGAACTGTCGGTTTCAACATTTTCTTCTCCTGTCTTTGAATGGTTTTGTTGTTACGCTTTCGGGTTTTCCTGCGGGTCGGGAACTCTGGTCGTAGAAAGTACTGGAATTTCGCTGGATTCAAGCGAGAGCAAGCGCAGCCGCACGGTCCCATAAGTTGCACAAAAGATAAATCCTTTAAGCTTCCCTTAATACAGATTCAACGGGATATTGCGTGGCCGCATCTTAGTGCGGACACAGATCGCTGTCAAATTTTTGCGGAAAAATGTCGGGTAGGAAATGCTTAAGTAGCGGCGGCTTGCTTAGACTCGCGGATGGAGCCCGATCGATTTGAAGCGCAAATGGGCATCTGGCCCCGCTACGTATCGTTCAGGTTCGGCCAGGAATTCTTCAACGCGCATGATGTAGCGGCCCACGTGAAACCCATCCATCAAAGCGTGGTGAACTTCAACCGAAAAAGGCAGCAGCGTTCGTTCGCCGTCGCGCACGAACTTTCCAAAAGAAATTTTTGGCACTGAATCTTCGCGCTTCCAGTTGCGCGCGTGTGAGAAGCTCGTAAACGCGACCCAGGGCAGGACCGTGCAGTGGATCATGTTGTCGTCGTTGTCTTTTCTCTGAAAGTTACCCGCGGCCGTTGCCGCGGCGACCGCAGCTTTTGCCCCCTCAACGAATTTCACAAAATCCTGCTCGTAATTGAAATACGCAAAGTTGAAAGTCTCGTTAGGCAGAAAAACGGTGGTGGCGCCGTGGATCACCGGATGGACCAGTACTTTTCCGTCGCGCAACCGATAGCGAAAAGGTTCGATCTCATTAGCCGCCCGCAAAACTAAGTAGTGATAAGCGAGTGAGACGCTCGCCCTTTGCGGCTTAGCTTCACTCGCGTCAACATCCGATCGTGGCTTCAGCGTCGCCAGCAGCCGGCTGACATCAAGCATCGTGCAAAGATTGAAATAAGGCTTGTCAAACCCACGAAAGAACTCAAACGCCTCGCGTCGCGCCCAGTTGTTTAGATCCAGATATTCCGCCATGCGCCGAATTATACGCGAAAGGCTCAATTCCCAGGCAGGCGAAATAGTGAAAGCCTGGAAGCCGATCTCGAGGATCAACTTCCAGGCCTTCAGCAGAACGGAATTTTTCCTCACCCTGCAGCAGTGCTGCAGGAATCGCATCAATGACCGTTGGAGAGTTTGCCGATCAGAGTGAATAGCGGCAGGTACATCGAGATGACGATGGAACCAATAGTCACGCCGAGGAATCCGATCAATACCGGCTCAATCAGGGTCAACAGGTTGGCGATCGCTGAATCAACTTCCTGTTCATAAAAATCCGCGATCTTGCCGAGCATCGCGTCGAGTGCGCCGGTCTGTTCGCCGATCCCAATCATCTGGCCCACCATGTGCGGAAAGACTTCGGTGGCCTTTAGCGGCTCAACAAAGCTCTGGCCGTGTTCGACAGCGACGCGAATCTTCATAATCGCTGACTCGATGATCACGTTGCCGGAAGTCCGCGCGGTGATGTCGAGCGACTGCAGAATGGGCACACCTGAGGACAACAGCGTTGACAGTGTGCGCGAGAATCTGGCCACGGCTATCTTGCGGAAGATGTCGCCGAGAATGGGTACTTTCAGCAGCAGCCCATCAAGAAACTTGTGTCCGCCTGGTGTCTTATAGAAAAAGCGAATAGCCAGCACGGAAGCCACAATGGAGACGAGAATGACGAGTCCTCCCCAACCGGCGAGGAAATCACTGATGCCCACCACGATGCGCGTGGGCAGTGGCAGTTGCTCGCCTGGTCCAAGTAATCCGAGAAAGATGTTTTGAAACTGCGGAATTACTACGATCATAATTACCGCGACGGCCACGATGGCCAGGAGGATAACCGCGGCCGGATAGATCATGGCCGAGATAATATCGCGCTTCAACTTTACTATCTTTTCGATAAAGGTAGACAGACGCTGCAGAATCAGATCGAGAATACCGCCTGTCTCGCCCGCTTCAACCATGTTCGCATAAAGCTGATCGAAGACCTTAGTGTGACGAGCCATCGCCGCCGCCAGCGTCGAGCCCTCTTCAACATCCTGTCGCACCTGCAGCAGGATGCCCTGGAAATATTTGTTCTCCTGCTGCTGGGCCAGGATCTCGAGACACTGGACCAGCGGCAAACCGGCATCGATCATGACCGAGAACTGGCGCGTAAAGATCGAGAGATCTTTTGCTTTGACCTTCTTGCGGCCACCGAGTTTGGGAATGCCGATCTCGCGTCCCTTTTCCTTGACGGCGGTAATCGTAACCTGCTCTTTGCGCAGGATCTGCCGCAGAGCTTCCCGATTGTCCGCGACACGCTCGCCGACAACATTCTCGTTCAGTTTGTTGCGGCCTTTGAAAACATATGTAGGCATTTTCGGATCTCCGGTTCCAAGGGGTTATCTGGCGGTGGGACGGCTGCCGACTGGGCGAACCTGTGCATAGGGGCTGGGATGACTGGGTTTGACCTGGTTGTTCAGTCCTGAACCGCGCTCAATAAGTTCCTTCAGCTCGTCGGTGTTGGAAGAGCGCTGTAAAGCGCAATCGAGACTGATTTGCCGGCGGTGATAAAGAGTAGCCAGGGTCTGATTGAAGGTCTGCATGCCGTACTTGTCCTGGCCGGTCTGCATCATCGAATAAATCTGATGGACCTTGTCTTCGCGAATCAGGTTCCTGATGGCCGAATTGGGAATCATGATTTCCAGCGCCATCACGCGTCCGGCGCCTTCAGCTTTGGGCAGCAATGCCTGACAAAGAATTCCTTCGAGCACGAGCGAAAGCTGCGCGCGAATTTGTGATTGCTGGTCCGAAGGGAAGACGTCGATGATTCGGTTGATGGTCGAAATGGCTGAGTTGGTGTGCAGCGTAGCCAGCGTCAAATGGCCTGTCTCAGCAATGCGCAGCGCCGATTCAATCGTCTCCAGATCTCGCATTTCGCCGATTAGCACTACGTCAGGATCCTGACGCAGAGCAGTCCGCAGGGCTTCGGCAAAACCACGAGTGTCAGAGTTGACCTCGCGTTGATTGATCAGGCAGTTCTTGTGATTGTGCAGGAACTCGATTGGATCTTCGATGGTCAGAATGTGCTCGTGACGTTCACGGTTGATCTTGTCGATCATGGCCGCAAGCGTGGTCGACTTTCCGGAACCGGTGGGACCGGTGACCAGAATCAGCCCGCGTGGCTTGTTGCACAACTCTCTGACTACCGAAGGCAAACCGAGATCCTCGAATGCCTTGATCTCATACGGAATGGCGCGAAACACGGCGCCGACGGCGCCACGTTGATTGAAAAGGTTAGCGCGAAACCGAGACAGGCCTTTGACGCCAAAGGAAAAGTCGAGTTCGAGATTTTCTTCAAAACGATGCTTTTGCGCATCGGTCAGGACCGAGTACGCCAGCTGTTTTGTGTCGGCTGAAGTCAGGTTACGGTAGCCTTCGAGTGGACGAAGGTGGCCGTGAACGCGCACCTGCGGCGGCGAGCCGGTGGTGACGTGTAGGTCAGATCCGTGCAGTTCAGAAAGACTGCGGAGAAGCTCTGAGAGCGAGATCTGTGGAGCGGCTTCATTCGGTGCCATTAGTAAACTCTCCTCGACCTTGAAAATTGCCCGGGAGGGCACGAAGGCTCTTTAGTGCAGAGACGCGATAAACCTTTCGGCTTCGGCGGCCATGCGCTGAGCTGATTGCAGATTGGCTTCGGTAGCCAAACTGTAGATACGACCGTTAACTTCAGTGAAGTAATAGTTACAGGCCTTTTCCGGCGAGCGGCCTTCCGCAGGAGTTTGCGCGGTCACTACAAAAACGCGCCGTCCTCCCACTTGCCGTTCATAATCGTTGCTTACAAAACCACCGGCCTTGACCATCTTGTCGATGACAGTGCGCCGTAATTCCGTGAACGAAACTCCGCTCAGCATTTGTCGCTGCTCTTTGTTGGTTAAATACGCGGGAGCGGGGCGGCTCAGAGCTACGACAGTGAGCGCGGCCTGGTCGGTCGCGTTTTCCCTGGCGTGGAATTTTACTTCGCCATTTGCGGCGACTGGCATCGCGCTCCAGCCCTGAGCTTCGGAGACAACCGCTGCCGGTGCGACAACAGTCTTGCCGGAGCCAATGGCTGGGTTAGCGCCGACAGGCCTGGTCGTTAAAGATCCCGTCCGATGGGCCATAGCCATCGCCTTTTGCCGCCGGCGCATATTTGCGCGATGACGCCGCCACCAGCGACGCGAATGGCGTCGTTGATGCGAGCTGATGCTCCGACTCAGCCCTCGAGCGGCGGAGTTCGCAAAGGGCATCACAGCTACGACTGAAACCAATATCAATATCGACAGAAGTACTTTTCGTAACATTTTTGTTTACTCCTTTTCTTAGGCCACAGTCTCGCGCACAACTTCTTCGACCGTGGTAATGCCCGCGCGAATCTTGTGAAGTCCGGATTCTCGCAAAGTGATCATGCCGTCCTCGACTGCTTTCTTTCGCAGTTCTAAAGCAGACGCTCCGATCAGGATCAGTTCTCGTATCTCATCGGTTATTTCCATGACTTCGTAGAGTCCTACGCGCCCTTTGTAACCGGTGTTGTTGCAGGTGGAGCAGCCCTGCCCTTTGTAGGTCTGGAGGGTTGAGGTTTCTTCCGGCAGGAACCCGATTTCAGCGAGCGCTTCGGCGGGCATCGGGTTCTCGCGTTTGCAATCTTTGCAGATCCGGCGAATTAATCGCTGGGCCTGAATCAGATTGACGCTGGTGGCAACGAGGAAGGGCTCAATGCCCATGTTCATGAGACGCGAGATGGTTGAGGGAGCGTCGTTGGTGTGCAGGGTGGACAAGACCATGTGGCCGGTTAAGGCGGCTTTGATGGCGATTTCAGCGGTTTCAAAATCGCGAATCTCGCCGACCAGAATGATATTGGGATCCTGGCGCAGGAAGGCTCGCAGGGCGGCAGCGAAATTCAGACCGATCTGTTCCTTCATCTGCACCTGATTGATTCCTACCAGGTTGAATTCCACGGGGTCTTCCGCCGTCATAATGTTGGTATCGACTGTGTTCAATGCCTGGAGCGCGGAATACAGGGTATTCGTCTTGCCGCTTCCGGTCGGACCCGTGACCAGCACCATGCCGTATGGCTTGGAGATGTTCCGTTTGAACTTGACCAGTGACTCGGGTTCAAAACCGAGCTTGGTCATGTCCAGCATGAGGTTTTCTTTGTCGAGCAGCCGCAGTACGACTTTTTCGCCAAACAACGTGGGCAGTGTCGAAACGCGGAAATCGAGTTCGCGTGAGCGAGCATCGACGCGTACCTTGATTTTGATACGACCATCCTGTGGCAGCCGCTTTTCAGAAATGTCGAGCTTCGACATGATCTTGACGCGCGAGATAAGCGCATCTCTCAGCTTCAACGGCGGGTGCATGACGTCATACAAGACACCGTCAATGCGGAAACGAATGCGCAGCTCTTTCTCGTAGGGTTCGACGTGAATGTCTGAAGCGCCGCGACGCAGAGCGTCCACCAGCAGCACATTCACCAACCGTACCACGGGGGCATCGGCGGACATGCGCGAAAGAGTCGACAGATCGATCTCTTCGTTGTCCTCTACAACTTCGACTTCCTCGGTGCCGTCAGATGGCGCGAAGTCAATCGTGTCCAATGAGATGAGGTCGGCATTGGTGATGGCGCCATTGCCGTTGCCGCCGAGCGTGGACACGGATTCGAGGACTGATTCCTCCAGGCTGACGCTGGCGAGATCAATCTCTTTGGAAGTGCTGTAGTACTTGGAAATCGCGTGCTGAATGCTGGCTTCGGCAACCACCACCGGTTCCACGTTCAGACCCGTCATGAACTTTATATCGTCCATGGCGAAAACGTTGGTGGGATCCACCATTGCCAGGGTGAGCGTGGCTCCGACCCGGGAAAGAGGCAGAACCGAATATTTTTGCGCCACTTCCTGCGGGATAAGGCGAAGCACCGAAGCGTCGATTTGGAAAAGCTCGAGATTGACGGACGGGATACCGTACTGACGGGAGAGAACCGCCGTAATCATGTCGTCGGACACGAGGCCGAGTTTGACGAGGTTAAAGCCCAGCCGACCGCCGTGTTCACGCTGGTACTCAAGCGCTTCACGGAGGTGTTGCGGGCTAATCAGATTTTCGCGGACAAGAATTTCGCCTAGTTTGGCAGACATGCTTGGTAGGTGCGAACGTTTAAGCGGGCGGGTTCACGATCTGAGACAATTGCCGCGAGACACACAGTGTGCGCCCAGCGCCGGTGTGCACAACACCGTTGCACAGGCATAGTACAGGTTGAACATAGGGCTGTCAACAAACAAGTTTTGAAGAGTCCCGGAATGTTCAGGGCTGGTTAAGTGAGAGATTTCTCACGGCAAATGGCGAGTCGAGCTGGTGAGGGTCGTAAAATGTGCGAGGGGGTGACAGATTCCGGTCACCCCCTCGTGTACATATTCGGCTGGTTTTTTTTAGGGCCGGCGACGACGCGTAGGTGTGGTCGCTTTTTCCGCCTGAACGTTTTGCTGTTCCTTCAGATTCTGCAAAATCGCCTGTGCCTCTTCCTTGAGTCCGGTGTTAGTTGTTTTTTCAACAAACTGTTGCAGGTAATTTGCCGCTTCCTGATAGCTGGCCTTGGCCTCATCTTTCTTCCCCTCGGACTCCTTAATGAATCCGAGGTTATAAAGAGTTAGTCCCATATTTTGCAGCGACTCGCTATCGTCAGGATTGGCAGCCAGGATCTTTTGGTAGACTGGCTTAGCCTTGTCGTACGCGTTCGCGTCAAACAGCATCCTTGCCATATCCTTTTCGGCTTTTGCTTTTTTGATTGGATCCGTTTCGACAGCCAAGTACTCGTCATAAGCGGTGACACCCGCATCGACCTGCGTCGGATCAACCTTGGTGACTACTTTACTCATTGCGTCAGCTCTAATCATCAAACCAAAGTATTTGCCCCTGGTGTAGTTCGACAGTTCCGCAGGATCCGTCGGTTGGGTCTGGGCCTTGAATCGTTCAACCGATTTGCTTGAGACTTCTCCGGCCTCTTTCCAGTCCCTTTTAGCCGGTTCAAGTAGAGCCGCGGCCCCAGCCCCGCCACTTTTCGCTGCTGTCTTATATGCTTCGGACGTAATCGCTGCATTGTAGCGAGCGATGGCCCGATCCATGAGCGCTTGCGACTTGTTCGTCATTAGCGTCGGGGCGCCGGGATGCTCCGGATCTGCAGCCAGGCCCTCGTCATATTGCGCTATCGCATCGGTGAAGATTTTCTCTGCCTCGTCATATTTGCCAGCTTTATTTGCCGCTTCGCCGAGGCCCAGGGTCGCATTACCTTGCTTAAACTTTTCAGTAACGATGCGGTTGGAATCCTCAACCTTTTTGTTCTTCTCAATTATTTCCCGGTTTTTGGCTTCCAACTCCGCGCGCTTGGCCTTATCGGCACTGCTGTCTGCTGCCGGCGCTGCGGGTCCGGCTGCATCGCCGCCCTTTTTATTAAGGAGTACCTTTAGTTCGTCATAAGTAAGGCGCCTGCCGTCGCCCGGTTCGAGCACGATGCTGTAATCAACATCTCGCCCGGCCTTTACATTGGCCTGAAAATTTGGCTGAGCTCCAGGTGCGCTGACAGAAATCACGTAGGTACCGACGTATGGCAGTCCAGCCCAGCGGAACTCGCCTTTCTTGTCGGTTTTGGCCTCGTATTTTCCGCTGATGTCGGTTCGAAAAACGTCGACAATCGCGCCCACAATTGGAACCGTCGTGCCGTCCGCCTGTTTTAGTTTGACATGACCAGCCAAGCCGCCGACCTGAGCCGAAGCCACACTGGCCGCAGACCAGACTAAGACGACAGCCAGCAGGGTTAGTAGAGAGTGTTTGCGAAACATCATGTTCCTCCAACGGAAAGTGTCCAGGGTGATTTTATGATAGCGGGAGAGCCCCTAGGATGCGAGTGCTGCACTCACAGTTGTAAATCATATTGATAGGAGCGGCCTAAGTTAATAATCAAAATCGGCTGCTGTCAAGCACGTAAGCGATGGGATCCACGAGCCCGGCTTGGCGGAATGCCCGCAGTCTCAGGGCGCATGAATCGCAACTGCCACAAGCCTGATCGCCTTCCCGGTAACATGACCAGGTGAATTCGAGCGGGGCTCCGAGTTCTTTACCGCGAAGGATGATCTCGGCTTTGCTCAGCTCAATCACAGGCGTCCTGATCTGGATGTTGGTCTCAGGTTTCGTGCCCACATTTATTGCCTCTTGAAACGCCGCATAAAATTCCGGCCGGCAGTCCGGATAACCTGAAGAGTCCTCAGCCACGGCTCCAATATAAATCGCCTCTGCGCCGATCACTTCGGCCCAGCTGGCGGCGATCGAAAGCAGGTGCGCATTGCGAAAGGGGACATAGCTCGAGGGGATGCCCCGCGCACTCAGATCGGCATCAGCCACCGCCAGACCTTTTTCAGTCAGAGAGGATCCACCAATTTGCGCCAGGCAACCGATATCAGCAATCAGGCGCTTTTCAACGTCATAGAAATCGGCGAGTTGGGTAAATGCCTGGAGCTCGCGCAGTTCAGTACGCTGGCCGTAGGAAACGTGCAGAAATGCAAGCTCATCATTCTCTGCGCGCGCCATGGCTGCCGTTACGCAGGAGTCCATGCCACCGGAGACGAGGCAGATCGCCAGTGATGAAGGGGGAAAGTTGAAAGATGAAGCGGGTTCGACAAACGGTTCATCTATTACTTCGTTACTGCCACCCATAAGGTCTCCTTAAAGGAAAGAGAGGAGCGTGGGTTTCCTGCGCTCTATGTCCTTCCTTGATAACGTTTTCAAACACCTTTGACTTCAGGCCCCCAGATGTACTTGTGTAACTGAAGCTGCATGCGAACACGCAGTCCACTGCCGCTGATCCAATCAGCCAGATCCTTAAGGTTTATTTCATCCCAGGCAGGTGAAATCAGTACCGCTCTGGCGCGGGACTCGAGTTTATAGCGCTTTATTATCTCCACCGAGAATTCCCAATCGGATTGATCTGCCACGACGAATTTTACTTCGTCACGATCTGCACGCAAGCGTTCGAGGTTCGGCCAGTGATTGCGCGCGGCTTCGCCTGAGGCCGGGCACTTCACGTCGAGGATGATGGCGGCGCGTTCATCGACTTCCGCGGTAGAAAAGAACCCACCTGTCTCTATCAGCACTTCAAAGCCTTCGTCACACAGCTGTTCAATCAGTTGGTACGCTTCCTTTTGTGCCAGCGGATCTCCGCCGGTCACCTCAACCAGTGGTCCGCCAAAAGCGCGCACCTGCGCCATCACGTCCTCGAGAGAAACATGCTCGCCACCCGTGAAAGTGTACTCGCTATCACACCAGACGCATCTCATCGGACAGCCGGTCAGTCGCACAAAAGTACAGGGTCGTCCGGCATGCGTGGACTCGCCCTGGATGGAGTGGAAAATTTCGGTGACGCGCAGCATGGCCAAGATTAGCTAACGGGCAATGAATTTGTATGTTACGCATTTTGGCGCTGAAAGTCAGTTGCTTGACGATTGGGCACCGGTAGCTGGCTCGGCAGGCGGTTTGAGATCGGCGCGGACTAACGGTCTGGGTTATTCATGTGCAGTGGACCCGTATATTTATGGTGTGAATCATTGGCCGAATGGCCCTGCCACTCGTGTTAGCATAGCGTGGCCCTTGGACGGAAACTGAAGATTCCTGAGTGACTAGGCAAACCACACAAATCGACCAGCTCATAAGCGACGGTGCCAGGCGGTTGTTGATACGCGCGGGCGAGCACTATTCGCTGTCTGCTGACTCCTTGACTACGCGCATCAAGGCTTCGTTGAACAAATACTTATTGCGGGATCAGCCGAATGCTTTAGCCACCGCGATTTCAGAGTTTATTGATCAGTTGCAGGCAGGCGACCTGTGTCTTGCAGTGGCTTGCGAACTTGGTGACGCGGCAGCGTGGAACGATCTCGTAGAACGTTATTCGACGACGGTGCGCTCGGCCGCTCGCTCTGCTGCGGGCAGCGAAGACGCAGCAGAAGATCTGGCGCAGTCTATCTGGGCCGAGCTTCACGGTCTGCGAGTGCGCGAGGATGGCAGGCCAGCCAGCAAACTCGCCTATTATTCGGGACGTGGTTCCTTTGCCGGGTGGCTGCGAGCTGTCGTGGCGCAGCTCGCTGTCGATCAGCATCGAAAAATGTCGCGGCTGGTCCAGACGGAGGACGAGGGAGAATTCGATCGTCTCGCAACCGGTGAGTCAGACGAGCGTCATATGGGGGCAATGGCGAGTCCCGCTCCTAATCCCGAAAATGCTCTAGCAAACAAATTAGAACGAAATGAAATGGAGCTGGCCCTCGCTCGATCAATCAAAGTGCTGAGCGACGAAGATCGACTGCTGGTGAAGCTCTACTATTTTGATGACTTGCGCTTGCACGAAGCCGGAGCAGTTTTAGGCGTTCACGAGGCCACTGCGAGCCGCCGTTTGACGCGAGTGCATGGTGAGCTGCGCCGGGGTGTGGAGAAAATTTTGACGCAGGAGCGCGGCTGGTCAAAGCGAGAGACGGAGATGGCGTTTTCGCAACTTGCCCTGCACCTCGAGGGGGATCTGGAGCCGTTACTGGCCACGAAAGGAACGGTCGCGGATAATTTAGAGCGCGAATAAAAGTCGCAAGGTTAGCTGGTGTCAGCGTTCTTTAATTGGAGTATGGTAAGAGCAGCAAATGAAGCAACCCGAAAACAACGAAATTGAGAGTTTGTTGCGCGGTTTGGCCAGGGGCAAGTCTCTGCCCGAACCAGGCGTAGTTAAGCTCGGTGCTCATCTGGATGCTGACGAGCTGAACTCTTATGCGGAGGGCGCGCTGCCAGAGATGGCTCGCGCACGCTACACCTCTCATCTGGCAGACTGCGATGCTTGCCGTAAAATCGTCACCCAACTCGCACTGGCAGCCGGTCCGCCAATCACTGCAACCCCAACCAGTCAACCTGTGTCGGGCTCTGGATGGCGCCAGGCGCTGGCGGCGTTCTTTTCTCCTGCAAGCTTGCGTTATGCAATACCGGCCTTAGCGCTGATTGTAGTGGGCGTAATTTTCTTTAGTTCACGGAGTGCGCGCTACGATTCGATGGAAGCTCGCAATGATGGCCCGGCTGAACTCTCAACTGCCAGCCCGGCGAATGCGTCGGCAAGAGCGCAGTCGGATCAAACTGCCGCACCAGCCACTGGTGAGCAGCCACAGAAGACTATGGCGCCGAATGCAGCCGCGCCGGCTAAGTCGGAAGAGAAAGCTGGTAAGGCTGATAACGCGAAATCGGAGGCGTCGAGCGGCAGCGGCCAAGGAGTTCCAGCAGGCGAAGTCGCCAGTGTGAATCAGCCGGCCTACGCGCCAGAGCCGGCCCCGCCCCCGCCTGTCGCGAGCACCACTGCCCCAGCGAAAGCGAAAGAAAAAGAAGCCGCGGCCCGGGAAGTTGCCGATATGAAAACTGCCGCGGCCCGCAAGAAGAAAGCCGACAAGCAACCCGAAGATATTAAAGATGATGAGGGAGATCAGGCGAGCTCAGCCGGCGCTTCTGGTTCAGGAGCACGCAGTAGGGATGATGCGAGCAAGCCGGCAAGTGCAGTCGGGTCCCTAAGCCGGGCCGAAAGAAACGAAGCGGTAGAAACCCGTACGGTCAATGGCCGCCGCTTTCAACGGCACAATGGTATCTGGGTCGATTCCACTTTCAGTTCCTCGCTTTCGATCACGCTGGTAGCTCGTGGCTCAGAACAGTACCGGGCATTGATCGCTGATGAACCCGGTATTGACTCGCTGGCCAGGCAGTTAGGCGGCGAAGTCCTGCTGGTCTGGAAAGGCCGCGCCTACCGCGTTCGCTGATCCCATAAAAGCCGACTCCATTCCCGCCTCTAGGTTTCCACCTCCGTCTAATCCGACTTCGAACTTCGGTTTGTCGCACGAAACGTCAAGCTGGAGAATGTCGGACGTGATAAAGTTGCCGCTGCAACTCTATCCTTCGGGAGGTCCACATGTACTGTTCAACCTGCGGCGCTGAATCATCCGCTGGACTCAACTACTGTAATCGCTGCGGCGCGAGCAAGGCTCCCGCGACTGAGTTGGTTCCAATTAGTCTCGCCAAGCCGGCCTTTGTAATCGGCGCCATTGTCACTGTCCTTACGTTGGGTGGATTTGGCATCCTGATTGAAGGCGCGGTTCACCTGGCCGCAGTGTTTCATGTTCCAGATCCGATCCTGGCCATCCTGGTACTCGGTATTGCCACGATCATTGCCTGCGACCTTCTCCTGCTGCGGCTCTTGTCACGTATCGTTCGAGCTTCCCTCGATGGCGTGAAACCACAACCCGCCAAGCCGGCCATGCAACAGAATGACGGTGTGCCGCGACAACTGAATCCGCAATTCGATTCGGTGGCAAGCGTGACGGAGAACACCACTCGTACTTTTTCACCAGTCTTCACCGAGCTCGACGATCGCGGCACGAAATGACGAGGAGCAATAACACATGAAGAACGTCAGGCTTAAGCGGGTCAGCTTTCCAGCATTGATTGTGCTGTTGCTTTTCGCTTTATTGATTCCCGCGGCTGCAGTGGCGCAAAAGCGCGCTGCGCCCGAACGGCGAGCCACCTCTCCGGGCCGGCGCGATGCGGACATCACCCGGGTAGTTCGGGAGATTGAAGCTCGCAACATCGAGCGTACGATTCGTAGACTAGTCTCCTTCGGTACTCGCAACACGCTTTCGGAACAGAATGATCCCAACCGAGGTATCGGGGCTGCGCGTGAATGGTTGTTCGCGGAGTTTCAAAAGGCAGCCGCGCGCTCGGATGGACGAATGACTGTTGTCAAACAGACTTTTGAGCAGCCAAAGGCCGCGCGAGTTCCACAGCCCACCATGCTGACCAACATCGTCGCGACCTTGAGAGGCAGCCAGCCTGAATCGGGAAAACGCATGTATGTTGTTAGCGGCCATTACGACTCAATGTGCACCAGTCCCACAGACGCGAAATGTGATGCACCCGGGGCCAATGACGACGCTTCGGGCACGGCCGCGGTGCTGGAGTTGGCGCGGGTAATGGCGCCACATAAATTCGACGCGACTATCGTGTTTATGACTGTCCCTGGCGAAGAGCAGGGACTGCTCGGCGCGACCTACTATGCCGAGCAGGCGAGAAAGAATAATCTCGATATCGAGGGAATGTTCACGAACGACATCATTGGCAATTCGCATGGCGGCAACGGGATCCACGATCCGCACACGGTGCGCGTTTTTTCCGAAGGCGTGCGGTCGAACGAGACTGAAGCTGAAGCCGCCCTGCGCCGCAGTGTCGGTGGCGAGAACGACTCACCTTCGCGACAGCTGGCACGGGTAGTCAAGGAAGCCGGCGAGCGCGAAGTGCCAGGCATGAAGGTGTGGCTGATTTACCGGCGTGATCGCTACGGGCGCGGTGGCGATCACCAGCCCTTCCTCGAACGTGGTTATGCGGCAGTGCGCTTCACCGAGCCAAATGAAAACTACAATCACCAACATCAAAACGTGCGACAGGAAAATGGCATTCAGTACGGTGATCTGCCGGAGTTCGTTGACTTTGACTACATCGCCGACGTCGCGCGGGTGAATGCTGCGGCCCTGGCAACACTTGCCCTGGCTCCAGCGCGCCCCAAAAATGTTTTGCTGGGCGGAGGTCTGGCCGACGACACGGATTTAAAATGGGAGGCGAATGCAGAACCCGATCTTGCCGGATATGAAATTGTCTGGCGTGATACTACCGCAGCAGTCTGGACCAACTCACGCTGGCTTGGAAACGTAACCAGTTTTACATTGAAGGGCATGTCCAAGGACAATTACTTCTTTGGTGTCCGCGCGGTTGATAAAGATGGACACCGCAGCCCAGCCAGTTATCCCCATCCCGCTCCGCGGCGCTAGGATGTGACTTCGGCGGCTCTTTGAAGTTCAATGATGGATAGATCCGACATCTACGGACGTACTTTTATATCTGCGGCGCTTGAAATGCCTGCCTGACGATCCCTGACCAGAGATAAAACAAGACCTTTAGCGGAAACCCACAAACCTGCTTTCATCATTGAATTGCATGCAAATGGTTTCGTCCTTCCAGAAGTTGGCTGCGTCTAAGAACATGTCACTCACTGTGGAGACAGTTAGCCAAGCTCGTTAGGCCGGGTATTAGTCGAATTTGCCGACGCAGTCGTGATCGAGAACATTATTGAGAAGGTGATTTTATGAGAAACCGTTCTTCCTGCAATGCTACATCCAGCAAGATCATTGCGCTTTTAATGGCAGTTGGGTTGTTGTGCAGCGGCTTGGCTCCAATCGCCGCCGCGCAATCCATGGAGGCAGCAAAAAAAAACGCGCCCGGAAAGAGCGAACGCTTGACGGATGATCAGCGCATTCTTCATGTGCTCAATCGGCTTGGATTTGGCGCCCGGCCAGGAGATGTAGAGCGGATCAGGACGATGGGCCTGGAGAACTATATAAGCCAACAGCTTAATCCAACCAACATCTCTGACTTGGCTCTTGAGACCAAACTCAAGGACCAGAATCTGCCGACGCTAGCCATGAACACGGCGGAACTTTATGAAAAGTATCCGCAGCCGGGGCGACTGCTGCGCCAGCTCGATCGCAAGGGTGACTTACCCGACGGCTTGGCTGTTGCGCGCGACGGTCGCATCAAAAGCGCGGGCAACGGTTCGTCGCAGATGCCTGTGCAGAAACCGGACGCAATGTTTTCGGCTGAGATGCCTGCCGCTGCTATGCCGGCGGCACCGGGAAATCCGAACGCCAGTCCTTCAGATCCCAACCCGCAAAACAACGACGCTTACCGGAAAGCCGTACGCGACTTTTACACGCAGAACGGTCTCCAGCCGCCTCAACGTATCACCGCAGAGTTGCAAGCGTCGCGAATCCTCCGCGCTGTTTACAGCGAGCGGCAGTTACAGGAAGTGATGGTTGATTTTTGGACCAATCATTTTAATGTATTCGCGGGTAAGGGCGCGGACCGTTGGCTATTGACTTCATACGACCGTGACACGATTCGGCCGAACTCGATGGGCAAGTTTGCGGATCTTTTGAAAGCGACGGCCGAAAGTCCGGCCATGCTTTTCTATCTCGACAACTTTCAGAGTGTCACTCCCAATCCTCAAGTAGGAAATGGCGCCGGCCGCCGAATGCAACCGGGTGGCGCGCGCGATCCAATCCTTGAACTCCTCCGCGATGGCAGACGCAATGCTCAACAGAACGCTCGTCAAATGGAGCGCAATCCGAATGTCGCGCAGCGGGGACCCAATCAGCAACCGGCGCAGCCCAACGCCAACCGTCCCAAGCGCGGCATCAACGAAAACTATGCGCGCGAACTGATGGAGTTGCACGCGCTCGGCGTCGATGGCGGCTACACCCAGAAGGATGTTCAGGAAGTAGCCCGCTGCTTTACCGGTTGGACCATCTTCGCACCGCGCGGCGCAGGTGCTGCCACAGCCGCGATCATGGGCGACAAGGCTCGTGAGAATGCCGGCAAGTTTTATTTTGCCCCGCGCCTTCATGATGATGGGGAGAAAGTTGTTCTTGGTCATAAGATACCCGCGGGGGGCGGGGTGAAAGATGGCTTGATGGTGCTCGACATTCTGGCGCACCAGCCGGCTACGGCCCGTTTCATCGCGACCAAGCTGGCGCGTCACTTCGTCATGGATAATCCACCGTCAGCCCTGGTTGATCGGGTTGCTGCAGCGTTCACGAAAAGTGATGGCGACATTCGTGAAACCTTGCGCGCGATCTTCTTCTCGCCGGAGTTCAACTCGGCCGAGGCATATCGCGCCAAGGTCAAACGGCCATTTGAACTTGCTGTGAGTGCGGTTCGCACGCTCAGCGCAGAAACTAATGGTGGTCCGCAACTGCATCAGTGGATAGCTCGCATGGGTGAACCGCTCTACGGTTTTCAGACTCCAAATGGCTATTCGGATATAGCAGAAAACTGGGTCAATACGGGAGCTTTGCTTGAGCGCTTGAACTTTGGGTTGGCGCTGGCCAGCAATCGGATTCAGGGGACGCGGGTTAACCTGCGGCAGTTCGCCGGCAGTTCGGCGCCCGGCCTGAGTCAGGCAAAGGCGATGGACCATTTCCTGGAAATGATCGTGGCGGGTGGTGTCTCGGCCGGAACAAAAGAGACTCTGCTCAAGCAATTGAACGAACCGATTACTTTGCCGGCGCCTCAGAAAGCGTCCAATACAACGGTCGCGGGGACCATGGCTGGGCCGCCGGCGATTGCTGCTCAAGCTGTGGTCCGACCTGGGCCGCAAACAGCGATCACGGATCCGATGACAAAGATGATCGGGTTGATACTGGGGACGCCCGAGTTTCAGAGGCAATAGCGTGAGCCTACATCGGCTTATGACCACAACCAGGAGCGAGGATTATTTTTTCGGGAGTTGAAGCAATGAATCGAAGATTTTTTATTAAGTCCGGCGGCATCGCACTCGCCAGCATCGGCGTGGCACTGTCAGCGCCTTCTTTTCTCGAACGCGCCGTGATGGCCCAGGGCAGAGATCGGATAACCGGTGGACGGCGCAAAACATTGATAACAATTTTTCAGCGTGGCGCAGTTGATGGCTTGAACATGGTTGTGCCACACGGCGAGCCAGCCTACTACGACCTGCGTCCCACGATCGCCATCCCGCGCCCCAGCGCAGGCAATGTCGAAGCAACAATTGATTTGGATGGTTTTTTTGGCTTGCATCCAGCCATGGCCTCACTAAAACCGCTCTGGGATTCAAAGCGGTTGGCGATTGTCGAGGCTGCGGGTTCACCGGATAACACTCGTTCGCATTTCGATGCGCAGGACTATATGGAGTCGGCGACACCGGGCGTGAAGTCGACACCGGATGGCTGGCTCAACCGTCTACTGCAAAATGAAGCAGCGTCGCAGAACTCGTTGTTCCGCGCCGTCTCGATGACTTCCAACATGCCGCGCGTCCTGCAGGGAAAGGCGTCCGCCATCGCAATATCGAACCTGGCTGACTTCAATATTCGGGCCGGCAATAATTCCGCCGCTCTGCAGGGAGGATTCGAAGAGCTGTATGGGCAGACCAATAACGATGTGCTTAACAGCACCGGCAGGGAAACCTTTGAGGCAGTGAATTATTTGAAGAAGGTCAACCCGGCCCAGTACAAAGCTGAGAATGGAGCTCAGTATCCACGCACTCCTTTTGGCAACGGTCTGCTCCAGATCGCCCAATTAATTAAGGCGGGGGTGGGATTGGAGATTGCCTTTACTGACATTGGCGGCTGGGACACGCATGTTAACGAAGGAAGCTCGCGAGGGCAGCTGAGTAATTTGCTTCAGCAATTTAGTTCCGGGATTGCGGCGCTCTACCTGGACCTGGGCCAGCGCATGGATGATGTGGTGATCATGACAATGTCTGAGTTCGGACGCACGGCTCGCGAAAATGGCAATCGTGGCACGGACCATGGTCACGCTAATTCGTTGTTCGTGGTTGGCAATGGAGTACGCGGAGGTAAGGTATATGGACAATGGCCCGGCTTGAAGACCGATCAGTTATACGAAGGACGGGACTTGAATCTGACTACTGATTTTCGCGACGTGTTTGCTGAAGTAGCGCAGAACCATCTGGGTACCTCAGATCTGAAGGCCGTCTTTCCGCGCTTTGATGCAAGCCCTAAACTTCGCGGTCTCGTTACCTAGACACCGCGACTTCCGGCCTGCGTACATGGTGAGGCCACTGTCCCTGGAAGACAGTGGCCTCGACTCTTTTCGCAAAGTGAGCAGACCAACGCTGCCCCACAGACGTCTAAGAAATGTGACGATAATCATTAAACTTTATGAGGAAATAAAATGAACCGAAAAGTAATGACCGCTCTTCTCGCAGCTTTCCTGATCTATGGCGCGGGCTTGACTGCTGCATTTGCGCAAGCAGGCGCTGTGGGGCAGGATGCGAAAGCCGATGGCGCCTACGAACGCAACCGGCCAAACCTCACGCCCGAGCAAAGGGCGCAGCTGAAATCAATTCATCAGAGCACGCGTACTCAGTTGGAGGCTCTTCGTAACGACCAAAGCCTCACACCTGAGCAGCGCCAAGCCAGGGCTCGCTCGATCGGGGAAGCAACGCGCCAGCAGGTGCTCGGCATTCTGACACCCGAGCAACAGGAAATGATGAAGAATAGACGCGGCGAAGGATTCGGCCGTGGACCTGGTAAAAGTCGTGGCGAGGGTGCGGGGATGGGCCTGAGCGCCGATCAAAAAGCGCAGCTGAAGATCACTCATGAAAGCACTCGTACTCAAGTCAATAGCGTGCGCAACGACTCGAGTCTTACACCGGAACAGAAAGCCCAGCAGTTAAAATCAATTCGAGAAAATTCACGACAGCAACTTTCCGGAATACTCAGTGCGCAGCAACTCGACCAACTGCGTTCCCACCGTCGCCATCAACGACGAGGCGGTCGCAGGGAAGGCATGATTGGACCACGTAGCGAGAAACCCTAAGTCCCTGGGACCGCACGCATCCTGCGTGCTCTCCATTCGCTAAGGTCACTGTCGCCGGAAATCGGACAGTGACCTTTCCTCTATTAGCTGTCCCTTTTTTGGCAAGTGTGATCAAGCCTAGGTCACCGTCCGCGGCGAGGCGTGGAATTGGCGGTTACCGAATGACCCGAGCTTTAAGAGCAGGTACGCGAAGATGACCCCGAGTAAAATCCCGCAGAAGTCGAATTGCAGATCACTCGCAGTATCGTGTGCGCTCCAGATGCGGTGCCCGCCAAAGTAAACCTCGTCCCACAGTTCAATGATCTCGTAAAAAGCGCCCAAGCTAAAAATTGTCGCGCCGGCAAAGAACGCGTTGAGACCGAGCGACAACGGCTGGCCAAACCTCTCGAGTCCTTCACGCAGCAGCCAGACGATCAGCGGTGTAACCAATATCTGAATTGTCAGGTGCGCAAACTCGTCGTACTGCAGGAGTCCAAACTGTTTGCCATACATCCGAAAGTAGTTGCCTACTGCATCGACCTCCAATCCCAACAGGACCAACCCGAGCAACATTGGCGGCACCCATATTCCAAAGCGGGAGCGGGTGTAAAAATAGAAGGTCGTGAGATAAGCAATTCCAAACACGGTGTTGAAGACGAGCGATAGGTAGCACATCTTCAGCAAAAAGGCTGCTCCACCGAGAAACATCAGTGCACCAATGGGCCACTGCCAGCGTTGGAAGATATTGATCATGCCGAACTGTCTAGCAAGTGCCAGACCGCACGCATCCGCCGGTTCATTACCAGAAGTTCAGCCGTGACATTGAAACAGGCCTTTTGATCTCTCCTGGTAATTTGAACACTTAGTCCTGCAGACAACTCAATCCAGACTTTGCGGTGATCCGCCCGGGCAATATTTTTCTGCCATGCCACAGTTACTGGTGAATGGGTTTTTCTGCAGCTACAATCGGGTCGTCTGGACGACAGCATTCGGTTGCGTTGCTTTCGATCTCGCAGCGCTAGCCAGGAAATCGGAGCTTGAGATCAAAGCACAAAGCTCAAGGCACAATCCACTTCGCTCTAATGGCCACGTTCCAACCCAAAATCATTCATTACTCTTCGCTGCCTTCGACCAACACTGAGGCCGCCCGCCATGCACAGCAGGGAGCGCCGGAAGGTCTGGCGATCGTCGCCGCCGAACAGACTGCTGGCCGCGGTCGTCTAGAACGACAATGGGCTTCACCGGCCGCGGCAGGCTTGTATTTCAGTGTCATTCTGCGACCGCACCTGGACTTGTCCCGTTGGTCTCTCATTCCATTGCTGGCAGCACTCGCCGTTCACGAGAGTCTGCTTGAATCGTGTTCACTCGAAACGGATATCAAGTGGCCCAATGACATCCTGGTTGGGGACCGCAAGCTTTGCGGAATTCTTGCCGAAAATATTGAGACGGTTGCAGGGCGAGCAGTCATTTTGGGCATCGGAATCAACCTGAGAGGCGATGCCTTTCCACCCGAGTTGCAGGATAGGGCGATCTCGATCGAAGAGGCGACGGGGGCGATTGTGGATCTGAATGGGGTCTTACAATCACTGGTGCGGTCACTGTCAAAGTACTACGAATTATTTCAGGCAGCAGGAGCCGAAGAAATTGTTCGGCAATGGTCGACCCGTTCAACCTTTGCGAAAGATAAACGAGTCAGGATTAGCGCAGGAGCAGAAACTTTCAACGGCACGACACGCGGATTGGAAAGTGATGGCGCGCTGCTAGTAGAAACTGATGCGGGCGAAATCAGAATAGTACGCGCAGGCGACGTCACCAGCTTGCGAGGCGCGGCAGCCGAATAGGTTCCTGATACATTAATGGGCAAGCGCATCATACTTACAACCTTCGGATCATACGGCGACATTCATCCCTATATGGGTCTCGCGATTGAGCTGCAGGCGCGCGGCCATCATCCAGTGATCGCCACCAGCGAGCTCTATCGCGAAAAAATGCAGTTGGCAGGTTTTGATTTTGCGCCGCTGCGCCCGGACATTCCACCGCCTCAGGAACAGGACGCCGAGACGATTGAAAAAGTCATGAACCCGAAATCCGGCGGCGGCTTTCTTCTCAACGAAATGCTGTTTCCGTTTGTGCGTGAAGGATACGAGGATCTCCTGCAGGCCGTCAGCGGCGCCGACCTGTTGCTGACACATCCAATCACCTTCGCCGGGCCGCTGGTGGCCCAGACGACCGGCATCCCGTGGGTCTCAAGCGTGTTGGCGCCGATTTCATTTTTTTCGGCTTACGATCCCCCGGTGCCGCCCTTCTGGCCCTGGATGAGGCACATTGAAGTGATGGGGCCGCGGGTCGTTGCGGCTTTCTTCAAGCAAGTGAAAAAGATTTTCCGAAATGAATCCTATGATCAATTTCGCCGGGAACTGGGTCTGCCCGACCGCGGTAGTCCCGTCTTCGAAGGTCAGCATTCGCCGACTCTCGTCCTGGCTATGTTCTCCAAACTTTTCGCCCAGCCGCAACCCGATTGGCCTCAGCAGGCTCGCCAAACCGGCTTTGCATTTTATGATGGCAGGAAAGAGTTGGAGATGCCGGACCGCTTGTCGCGCTTCCTGGAAGAGGGAGCGCCTCCGATTGTTTTCACGCTGGGCTCTTCGGCCGTCTGGGTAGCGGAGGACTTTTTTCGCGAGAGTCTGGCCGCGGCAAAACTATTGGGCCGCCGCGCGGTACTTTTAATTGGCGACGATCGCAATCGACCGGCGGAATCGCTGGCGGCAGACGCAATAGCCGCAGACTACGCTCCTTATGAGGTCTTGCTGCCGCGTGCTTGTGCGATGGTCCATCACGGTGGCGTCGGCACAACTTCTCAGGGACTGCGCGCGGGAGTGCCGACACTGATCGTTCCGTTCGCGTTTGACCAACCCGACAATGCCGCTCATGCGGCTCGTTTGGGGTCCAGCCGAACGCTGCCTCGGGGAAAATATCAAGCGGTGCGAATTGCCCGGGAGTTGAACATGCTGTTGACCGATGCGGCTTACCGGCAAAACGCCGGGCAGGTGGGCCACGCGCTGCGCTCAGAGAACGGCGCCGCGCGAGCTTGTGATTTAATTGAAGCTGTTTTACAGAATGACGAAAGGCGCACACACGCGCGCGAGGAGTTGCAGCATGCTGCTGGTAATTGACGTTGGCAATACGAATACGTCCTTAGGGGTGTACCAGGAATCAGAACTAATTGCCCACTGGCGTCTGACGACAGCTCGTAACCGGACGGTTGATGAGTACGGTCTGCAGGCCCGCAACCTGTTTGAGGTGGCCGGCCTTGATTTCAAGACGATCACGGCGATCGCGATCGCGTCCGTAGTGCCGCCGCTGAATTACACGCTTAAGCAGATGGCAGAAACTTATTTTCATCTCTCGCCCCTGTTCGTGGCTGACACTGCTGAGATTGGTTTGAAAGTTCTCTATGAGCCCCCGGCCGATGTGGGCGCGGATCGGTTGGTGGATGCCGTGGCCGCGATTGAGAAATACGGCGCGCCTTGTATCATCGTGGACTTCGGGACGGCGACCACATTCAATGCAATTAACAGTGAGGGTGAGTACCTGGGCGGCGTCATCACTCCAGGTATCATGATTTCTGCCGACGCTCTGTTTGAGCGAACTGCGAAACTGCCGCGAGTCGATATTAAACGGCCGACCACTGTCATTGGCTCGTCTACCATAGCCGCGATGCAATCGGGACTCTATTACGGCTATGTTGGACTGGTTGACGGAGTGCTGCGAAAAATGATCGCTGAGCTTGGTGGCGCGCCGCGAGTTATTGCTACCGGTGGACTGGCGCCTCTAATTGCCACCGGCTCAGAATTGATCGAGTTGGTTGACGATACGCTGACGCTCGAAGGATTAAGGCTCGTTTACGAAAGATCCAGGTAGTTTCAAGTTCAAGTTTCAAGTTTCAAGTTTTAAGTTTGGGTGCCGCGAATTGAAACTTTGGAACTTCAAACTTTGAACTTTGAACTAAACTTGAAACTTGAAACTTGAAACTTGAAACTTGAAACTCTGGCTCTTGAAACCTGAACTTCCTGCCTTGAATTATTTTAATTATTTCACCGAAGTCGAAGATACTTTTGTTCGCCGGCGCGCCAGGCACTTGTTGCTGAGCTCCATTGATTGGGCCCTGATCGAAAGCTGGAAAGAAATGGGTATCCCGCTGCATATCGTGCTGCGTGGAATTGAAAAGTCTTTCGATTCGTGGGAATCAAAACCGCGCAAGCGTTCAGTGAAAACGCTCCTCTACTGTCAGGAAGAAGTTGAAGCGCAATATGCCGAATGGCTGGAATCAAGAGTTGGCGCAGAGATTGATGAAGCGAGCGCTGATGGTGATACCGCATCGCCTGCGGGCGCGGATACCACTCCCCGATCCAAACTGCCATTTCCGCGCGAGGATATCCTGGCCCACCTGAGGACCGCTCGCGAAACACTTACCGCCACCGTCAGACAGAGAAACGATAGTGATGAGATTTCCGAAGCCATGACTCGGGCGGCGGGGCTGCTGCAGGATTTGGAAAAAGACTTTGGCGAGGCCAGCCAACCTGACGCGCAAAAGCTCGAGGTCTCTCTGACAGGCATTGAAAGGATGTTGAGCGAGGCCTTGAATGCTGTTGCATCAGCGTCCGAGTTGGACGACATCTCCAGCGAGATTAAGAAACAGTTGCGGCCCTACCGCAGTCACATGGAGACTTCTGTTTACGATCAGACCCTCAATAATTTGCTGCTTAAGCGACTTCGCGAACACTTTGGCGTGCCACGTCTCAGCCTTTTCTATCTCTGAAGGGCGAAGGGCGAAGGGGGAAGGGCGAAGGGGAAGAGGGGAGAGGCGAAGAGATCAATCCGCCGAGAGAATATGAGCATGGACCCTCGCCCGACGCCAACGGCTCAGCCAATGCCAGCCCAGGGCAACGCTTTGGGTAAATGGTGCCGAGAGATCTATGAACCCCAACGGGGTTCGCCAATTGTTTCAGGAATGCCGACCACCTGCGGACGACGTTGGCGTCAACGGTTACCATACAAATAGCGCAACCGGCACGAATTCGCCCACATTATCACTACTCCGCTTCTTATCTCTGCGCAATGCGTGTAATCTGCCGATAGCTCTTTATGCAACCACCAACTTTCGCTACGGTCACGGTTGAACGCATTCTGCCAGGTGGCCTGGGCCTGGCCCATGCCGAGGGCTTTACCCTGTTTGTGGCGCTGGCTGCTACGGGAGACGTCGTGCGAGTGCGTATTGACCGCATTCGCGGCAAGGTATTGTTTGCCTCGATCGAACAGATCATCGAGCCTTCCCCAGTTCGCGTCGAACCGCCTTGCCCCTATTTCGGGGTTTGCGGCGGTTGTGATTTTCAACAGCTCAGTTATCAGGCGCAGCTTGATGCTAAGACGGAAATGATTCGCGACTGCCTGCGTCGCATAGCTCAGATCGAGAATGTTCCTGAGTTCGTCATGCATGCAGCGCCCCAGGAGTGGCAGTATCGAGTGCGCGCGAACTGGCAACTCGATCCCGTCTCACAACGTCTGGGTTATTTTGAAAGCGGCTCGCACCGTGTTTGTGATGTGGAGGTTTGCGCGGTGCTTGCCCCGCGTCTGCAGGGAATTCTTGCGAGTGTGCGCAGTGAGCTGCATGGTCGCACGGGTGATGTTTCGGTGAAAGATATCCGCGCCGTCGTCGGAGACGACGAGGTGTCGGTGGCGCCGCCGCTGGCAGGCTTTGATACCAGGGACATCAGTCTTTCAATTGCGGACGAGCAATACTACTTCAATGCAGATTCTTTTTTTCAGGCTACCACCGGGCTGCTTGAAGATCTCATTGCTGAGGCTATCGGTGCGGACAAAGGCGAACTGGCAATTGATCTCTACAGTGGCGCAGGACTCTTCACACTCCCACTCGCGCGGCGATTTTCCAGGGTCATCGCGGTTGAAGTGAATGAACGGGCCGCGCTTTTTGCCGGTCGGAACCTGCAAGCGGCTCATTTGGAGAATACTGAAGTCGTCAGCAACGACGTCGGCAGCTGGTTGCAGTCAAACGCTGACTCGCACGTCGGGGCGGATTTTCTCCTGCTCGATCCACCGCGCGTCGGTGCTGAGAACATTGTCATCAGGGGCATCCTCGAGCTTAAGCCGCGGCACATTGCCTACGTGTCATGCGATCCTGCCACCCTCGCGCGTGATCTGAAGAAGCTGCTGGCTGCCGGCTACACGCTCAGTTCCATTGCCGCCTTCGATTTGTTTCCGCAGACCCATCACGTGGAATCCGTAGTCCACCTCGTCAGGACTTAGCACTGACGGCATGCTCCGGTTAATTTCGTCAGCAGCGAGCAACCGGCTGGCAGCCTGTTGTACATTTGTGCTATTGCTTGTTGGTCCCGAAAATAGCCGCGGAAAATTAAATGAATTTATTTGAAGAATTTAAATGGCGGGGCATGGTCCATGACACGACCCCGGAACTGCCCGGTCTGCTGGCCAGCGAGAAGGTCACAGCCTACATTGGTTTTGATCCGACGGCGGCCAGCCTTCATGTTGGCTCTCTGCTTCCCGTGATGTGTTTGGCGCGCTTGCAGCGTTTTGGTCACACACCCATTGCCATCGCGGGCGGCGGCACCGGCCTGATTGGCGACCCCAGCGGCAAGACGCAGGAGCGCCAGTTGCTCACCACAGCCCAGGTTGAAGAGAACCTGGAAGGTATCAAGCACCAACTCAGCCGCTTTCTGGATTTCAACGCCTCAGCTAACCCCGCGAAGATCATCAATAATGCCGATTGGCTCGTGCCGATTTCGTTGATGGAGTTTTTGCGAGACGTTGGAAAGTACTTTACCGTCAATTATTTGTTGGCTAAAGAATCAGTTAAACGACGGCTGGAAACTGAAGACGGAATGTCTTTCACGGAGTTCAGCTATTCGTTGTTACAAGCCTATGATTATCTGGTGCTTCACGATCGGGAGCGTTGTGTGCTGCAGATGGGCGGCAGCGATCAGTGGGGAAATATTCTGGCCGGCATCGATCTGATCCGCCGCTTGCGGGGAGTGAAAGCGCATGGGCTCGTGTTTCCCCTGGTCACGACTTCGGCGGGAATCAAGTTTGGCAAAACCGAAGCGGGTGCGGTCTGGCTGGATGCGCAGCTCACTTCGCCTTATCGTTTCTATCAGTTTTGGATAAATACCGACGATAGCGATGTCGTCAACTATCTGAAATTTTTCACCTGGTTGTCGCAGGAAGAGATTGGGGCCCTGGATGAATCTGTGCGCCTTGAACCTCACACGCGCAAGGCACAAAGGGAACTGGCGCGGCAGGTGACAGAGATGGTCCATGGCGAGACTGAACTGAACAAAGCTGTGCGTGCGTCTGAAGTTCTGTTCGGTAAGGAATTTTCGGGCTTGAGCGCAGCCGACCTGCTCGATATTTTTGCCGATGTGCCGTCGACTGAGCTGGAGGTGACACGCTTTGCCGGCGACGGGTTGTTGTTGAATGATCTGCTGGTAACCTGCGGGGTAGTGCCATCCAAGGCCGAAGGCAAGCGGCTGATCCAGTCAGGCGCTATCAACGTGAACAATCAGCGGGTGGCCGAACCCAGAGCCGTGGTCGGGTTGACAGATTTCGTAGAGGGCAGGATTCTGGTGCTGCGAAAGGGAAGCAGGCACTATCATGCCGTCAGGATTGCCGGACGGTAGCGAAGCCTGCTTCAGGTTTCAGGTTTCAAGTTTCAAGTTTGTGAACCGTAAAGAAAATTCCACTCACGTTTAAATAGGTTCTCCAAAGTCGTCTCACTCGGCTGGAAACTCGACAGCCCCTCGAAACGCTCAGCTCGCGAATTAGATTGAAGATCGGAAGCTTCGATGCGCTCAGCTTCGCGCGAGCCCTCATTTGCGATGCATCCGCTGGCTCTGCTGGCGGCAGTCCTTGCCTGCGGTATCCTTCTTCGTCACTTCGCATCGATGCCTGTGACGCTTTTGCTTAGCGTCGGAGCGGGCACCTTACTTGTCCCGCTCCTGCTGCTCAACAGCAGAAACAAAATCTGGCCCACGCTCGCGGTTATTTTGGCCACCTTCCTGGCAGGCGCGAATCTTGAATCGGTTGCGCAGCGAGCAGCGCCGGCAAATCAGATCAGGACCTTGCTGCAGAGCGGCGTGATCAAGGGGAATGATCCGGTGGAACTCACGGGAGTGCTTTCAGGCCCCCCGCAATACACACCGGATGGTTTCTATCTGACCCTCCAAGTCGAGCGCTTGCGACTGGATGGCCTTGAACGCAGCGTTACCGGCGTTGTGCAGTTGTGGATGCTGATTCCCGACGATTCCGTCCGTGCCGAATGCGACGCGCTCGATCTAAATTTTGGCACGCGCGTGCGGGTGGTAACCATCCTGGAACGTCCAGACAACTACCGCAATCCTGGAGTCTCTTCCTTCACGGAGTTTCTCGAGCGCCAGGGCCAGGACGCGACGGGCAAGTTGAAGAGTCCCCGCCTGCTGGAACGGCTCGATGATCGTCCTGGATTCCCGCCGCTGCGCTGGCTCTACCAATGGCGAGCAACGCTCGAGCGTGAAACTCTAAAACATTTCTCAGCCGAGACGGCAGGAGTGCTGGCTGCTTCTCTGCTGGGCAATCGCTATTACCTGTCGCATCAGACGGCTGAGAGGTTTCGCGAAGGCGGCACGTTTCATGTGCTGGTTATCAGCGGTTTGCATATCACCTTCATTGGCGGGATAGTGATCCTTTTGGCGCGGCGCCTGACCAAAAGAAAGTGGTTGCAGTTTGTAAGCTCGCTCGCAGTCTTGTGGTCATACACTTTGGCAGTCGGCGCTGATTCATCTGTCGTGCGCTCGGCGCTCATGTTCAGCCTCGTCGGTCTCGGCCCACTGGTGGCGCGACGAGCCGGTTCCTTGAATGCTCTTGGAGGGGCCGGACTGATGTTGCTGGTTTGGCATCCCCGCACGCTGTTTGACCCATCATTCCAGCTCACTTTTTTATCGGTGCTGGCAATTGTGGTGCTGGCGGCGCCGCTGATGCACAGGCTTTCGCAGATCGGCATATGGCGGCCTGCGCTGCAGACACCTTATCCACCGGCGGTCCCGCGCTGGCTGCGAGCTGCCTGTGAAACAATCTACTGGAGTGAAGTCAGGTGGCGCGGGGAATTGGCCGACGCAAACTACAGCTATCAGCTCTTTAAGTCCCCGCTCGCGGCGCGCCTGGAGCAATATCACCTTCAATCCTTAATACGCTATGCGTTCGGAGCTTTGGTAGTTTCTCTAAGCGTACAAGTGATGCTGCTGCCACTGCTCATTCTTTATTTTCATCGACTGTCTCTGTCGTCGCTGATTCTGAATATCTTTGTCAGTGTCCTGATGGCGCTGCTGGGGGTTACGGCTTTGGTAGCACTAGTAGTTGTGCAGGTAAGCACGGTGCTCGCGACGCCGCTGATCACCCTGGCTAATGCCACCAGTTGGTTGATGGTCCACAGCGTCGATTTGTTTAGTTCGCTCGGCATCGAGTCAATGCGCCTGCCGGAATACAACGGCTGGGCAGCGATGCTGTATGCCGTCTATTACCTGCCACTGACGATCCTCCTTTACCGGCTGTCCACCTGGAACCTACTAAGGATGCCGATTGGTGAAGCTGAGCGGCGCGGTGCGCTCGGGTTTCGCCTTTCGCTGTTGTTTCAGCTTGCACTCCTGTTGGTGCTGTTGATACATCCTTTAAGTGCCGGGCGGCCCGATGGCAAGCTGAGAATTGACTTCCTCGATGTGGGCCAGGGAGATGCTGCCCTGGTAACGATGCCGGATGGAAGGACTCTCCTGATCGACGGCGGCGGTCGACCCAGCTTTAGCGGACCAGGGCGAGGTGATTCCAACGATAGTTCGGGAACATTTGCGCGCGACTCGCGCAGCATCGGCGAGGCTGTAGTCTCAGAATATCTTTGGTGGCGCGGTTTAGGAACCATAGATTTCATCATACCCACCCACGCTGATGCGGATCATATCGATGGCTTGAACGATGTAGCGCGCAATTTCAAGGTGGGTCAGGCCCTGGTAGGACGGACCCCTGCCTTGGATCCGGAATACATCAAGTTTAGAGAGACGCTGCGTCGTAGGGCGATACCGCAAAGGGTGGTGTCGGCTGGAGATGTGTTGAGCTTCGGTGAGGTGACTCTGGCAGTACTGTGGCCTCCGGCGGCCCCCAACGAGGCACCTTCGCGCAATAACGACTCAATTGTGTTGCTGCTGCGCTATGGCCGGCGGACTATCCTGATGACGGGCGATGTGGAGAAGGAAGGAGAGGCAGCAATTCTTCGCGGTGGCTCTGATATTCACTGCGATGTGATGAAGGTGCCGCACCACGGTAGCCGGACATCTTCCACAGCCGGCTTCGTGGACGCCACGCAGCCGCAGCTAGCCATTATCTCGGTCGGGAACAGTTCGATGTTTGGTCACCCGACCCGGGACGTCGTTGAGCGTTGGCGCGCGAGCGGCGCCGAAGTAATGACGACGGGCCGCCGCGGAACGATCACTGTGTCAACCGACGGCGTCGATTTGCGCGTTGAAACATTCATTCAATGAGGATTTGAAATGACGATCGTCCTTCATCAGGCGCGTCGCGCGAATGTATTAATAGCTTGCTTAATCTGTCGGGGTATAGAGTTCAATTTCGGCACTGCCGGGCTTGTAGGTATGCAGCACGCCAAGAGGTGGAGAGTAAATATGAATTGTGACCAGATCCTGTTCGCTGACGTCCGGATTACCTAGTTGATGAATATCGGGAACATCCGCACCCGTCACCGCGCCGGAGTGTTGCTCCCCGACTGAGCAGTAGCGCAAGCCTTTCTGCTCGTCGAAGACAAAAGTCGTTTCCCACAACACGCCCTGCTGCACCAGCACGGCGCCGACCGAGCCATTGTGATCATGAATCACCGTTCGTTGGCCTGGCTTCCAACAAAGCACCAGCATCTCAACCGCCTCAGTGCGACAAACAAGGTGCCGCCAGTACGTGCGCTCCTTGAAGCCCAGAAATGGCTGTAGCTCTTCAAGCGAAATGGTTGTGTGTTCCAGCCAGCTATAAAGTTGTTTGAGCGAAGGCGGTTCGGTTTGTGCTTCGAGGGTGTCCACCAGCGTCGCAAAAGAAAGCACCGGACTATTACTACGGACACTGCTGGCGGAATTTGCCGAAGGCTCAATTTGAGATGACAAGATTAACTATCTCCTTGTTATTACTGCGGAGGCGTGCACGGAACATCCGTGATCGTTTCTGCGGGCGGGATCGTTATAGTCCGCGATGGCACGTTAGTCAAGATGAGTGACAATCGAGGCTGCTCATTTTAGGCATTAAATCACCCAATCTCGCTCGGTAAAAATGTGACGAAGCCAATGGGGTTTTCGCTCCCGCGGAGAAAACCTTTGCGGTTGACTTGCTTACGGGAAACTACGTTTCATGCATGCAAACAAATGTTTGTGAAGACTTTAAAGGCGCGCCGCTCAAGTGTGCATTTTGCTAAAAGTGCAATCAGGTCAAAGACTTCCGGTCGAAAAATCGAAATTGTTCACAGACTTTTCCACAGGAGGTGTGGAAACTTATGCGCTAATTGTTGCAAAACCAAATTGGCGTTCGCATGCCCGCGGTCAGCGCGGATTGGGAACGAAGGTTAATTGCAGAAAATTCGTTCTAATCTATCTCGCCCTGCTCATCCCATTCGCCGATCATTTCATAGGCCCTGCCCAGCACCGGGCGCGGACGCGAGCCGTCTGCCTGCCCAATCAGCCCGTCGCGTTCCATCATGTCCAGAATCGCCGCTGCGCGACCGTAGCCGATGCGCAACCTTCTTTGTAGAACAGAAGTCGAAGCGCGTTTCATCTCCACGCAGATTCGCAGGGCTTCCTCGAACATCTCATCGCGGTCGCCATCCATGTCAGCAAGTCCCAGCGCCTCCTCTTCTGACTGTGTGATAGTTGTGTCATAGGCGGGTGCGCCCTGCGCCTTAATGTTGGTAACGATCTTGTGAATTTCACCTTCATCGAGATAGGCGCCATGCACACGAACCAGGCGCGAAGTTCCTGGCGGCAGGAAGAGCATATCGCCCCGGCCCAGCAACTGCTCAGCGCCATTGGTGTCGACGATGGTGCGCGAATCCACCTTTGAAGAGACACGAAAGGAAATGCGTGAAGGGAAATTCGCCTTGATCAATCCAGTGATCACGTCGACCGAGGGTCGCTGTGTCGCCAGCACCAAATGAATGCCCACCGCGCGGGCCATCTGTGCCAGTCGGGTGATTGATTCTTCAACCTCGCGTCCCGAAGTCATCATCAGGTCCGCCAGTTCATCGATGATGATGACGATGTAGGGCAGGGGCTTCCAGGGCTCGCCCGTTTCGTCGTACTCCTGGACCAGATTGCGGCGCATGATTTCGTTGTTATAGCCGTCGATGTTGCGCACGCCCCAGCCGGCCAGGTCGCGATAACGACGTTCCATTTCTGAAACGGCCCATTTCAGAGAGCGCGAGGCGGCTTTGGGATCCGTGATGATGGGAGTTATCAAGTGAGGGATATCTTCATAGAGACCGAGCTCGAGCCGCTTCGGATCGATCAGAATGAACTTAACCTCATCCGGCCGCGCGCGATAAAGAATTGATACGATCAGGGCATTAACGCCTACCGATTTTCCTGCGCCCGTTGTGCCGGCAATCAAAAGATGCGGCATCTTGGCGAGGTCCGCGACGTAGTTCAACCCGTCAATCGTTTTCCCCAGAGCCACGGTTAGCTTCGAGGCCGACTCGCGGAAGGGGCGAGACTCGATAACTTCGCGCAGGTAGATTGTTTCGCGACGCGGATTGGGTACTTCGATGCCGACATGTGGCTTGCCCGGCATACGATCGATCCGGATGGATTCAGCTTTCAATGCCAGGCAAAGATCTTCCGACAGTCCTGTGACTCGCGAGTACTTCACTCCCGGATCGGGCTTGAATTCGTAAGTGGTGACTACGGGGCCGGGGCAGATGTGCTTGATTTGTCCGGTGACATTAAACTCTTTGCACTTTTCGGCGAGCCGCGTGGCGATGGCCAGCAACTCGTTGTCGGCCTGTTCGCTGTGCGGCGGCGCTTCGTTTAGAAATTCAATCGGCGGCAGGCTGTAGTCGGAGTAAACAGTGCGACGGGCACGATCAGCGTCGAAAGGCAGCTTGCCGTTCGCGGGTGGCTCGGCCTTCTTACGCAAAACCGAGACGCCTTTCACCATCTCCTCGACTTCTTCGTCCTCCACCGTCTCTTTGCGGCGCGAGGCACGACCGCCGGGAAGTCGTCCGGGAACTTCAATCGTACTGGTCTGCTGGACTCCTGCGGCGGCTCCCATTGCCAACCCGGCGGCCTGTTCAACTGTCTCAGTTACGCCGCGACTCACGGTCGTCGCCTGGGTAGGGACCTGACTGTTCGCATTCATGAACTCAGCCACGCGTTCAGTGGGTGAGAGACCGTCCGGTTGTTTCAATGCCTGACGAGCCAGTTTCAGTTCCGCCTTTGCCGCTTGCTTCGCCTCCTTGCGCTGCAATGCCTGCTCGCGTCGGGCTCTACGCCAGGCCCCAAATTTCTCAGGCAGCAACCTGAGGAAAGCCAACCGGTTGCCAAGCGCTTCGATGATTCGGTAATAAAAATCCACGAACGAGAAGTTCGTAGTCAGCAGTAGTCCGGTTGCGGCGACCGCCAACAGCAGCACGGTTGCGCCCACAGTGTTCAAACCGCTGGAGAGCAAGCGAGAGATCAAAGTCCCGGACAGTCCACCCGGCGGCACACTCTGATCGAACAGGGGATGCAGGTTTGAAATAGCCAGCAGAGCCGACGCGGCCAGCACCAGCATCAGCAAACCGACGATGCGTACGAGAGGGGCGCGTATGCTGCGAGATTTGAATCGTCTCCAGGCCGCTGCAAAAAACAGGATTGGCAACAGGTAAGCCGCCAGACCGATAAATTGAAAAAGCAAAGCGGCCACGTTGGCGCCGATTGGCCCGGTGAGATTGTGCGTCTCGCTTTGCCCAGCTGAATTCCACGATGGATCGTTGGGATAGAAGGCGGCCGAAACCAGACAGAGTGCCAGCAACAGGCCCAACGCCGTCAGGAGTATCGCCAGGATCTCGTTAAGCCGCGAGTTCCCTGGGGTTAGGACTCTGGGTTTGTTTTCTAGTTGTGTCGTGGCCATCAAAGACTCCAAACGTATCGCAGAGCGTTTCTCTTATGCTGCTTTCTTCAACAAAAGAAACGCCTTGATAAAATCATCGATGTCGCCGCCCAGCACGGCATCGACATTTCCACGCTCGAGTTTGGTGCGCGCATCCTTTACCAGTTGATAAGGGGCGAGCACGTAATTCCGGATCTGCGATCCAAACGAGATATCGGCCTTGTTAGCTTCGAGCTCAGCCGTTTCCTTGCGGCGCTTTTCCACTTCCAATTCATAGAGCTTTGAACGCAGGACCTGCATAGCGACGGCGCGATTCTGGTGTTGAGAACGCTGATTCTGACACTGAACGACAGTACCAGTGGGGAGGTGGGTAATACGCACTGCTGAGTCAGTGGTGTTGATATGTTGTCCGCCGGCGCCGGTGGCGCGATAGGTGTCGACGCGCAAGTCTTTGTCGAGGATTTCAACTTCAATATTCTCGTCAATCTCCGGCGACACGAAAAGAGAAGCAAAAGAAGTGTGCCGGCGTGCGGCCTGATCAAATGGAGAAATGCGCACCAGGCGATGGACGCCGGCCTCGGCTGCCAGTAAGCCGTAGGCATACTCGCCCTCTACTCTGAAGGTGACACTCTTCAATCCGGCTTCCTCACCCGGTTGATAGTCGATGACATCGGTTTTGAAGCCCCGCTGTTCGGCCCACTTCAAATACATCCGCAGGAGCATCTCGGCCCAATCCTGAGATTCGGTACCTCCGGCCCCGGGGTGCACGGTGCAGATTGCATTGAGCTGATCATTCTCGCCCGACAACAGCATTGCCGTTTCCGCGAGACTCACTTCATGATCGAGCCGTTGCAGCAGCGTCTGCAACTCCGGCAGCGAATCTTCATCCTCAGCTGCGAATTCAAACAGCACGCCGGCATCAGCAATCTGTGATTCGAACTGCCCCTGGCGTTGAATCTTTGTTTCCAGGCGGCTTCGTTCCTGCAGGAGCTTCTGCGCCTGCTCCTGATCGTTCCAAAAGTCGGGAGCTGACGCCTGGGTTTCTATAGCCTTCAGTTCTTCGCTCCGCGCTGGAACATCAAAGAAACCTCCCGAGTTGTTCGACGCGCTGGCTCAACTCTTCATGGGATGATTTTAATTCCTGAATTGATAAAGGTTCGGTCATTAGCCTCTCCACAGACCATACACTCTAAGATTGAGTGCAAGCAGCAATAAACTGATCAAGCTACAAATACCAACAAAGACATCACCGTGCTTTGTATATAACGTCCGCTCGGCTGACGGTTGCTTTACGAGCCAGGTTCTAACCTCTTGCTGAAACCCACCCGTCGAATCAGAGACCGCGCCCTCGGCATCGATATAGGCACTGATCCCGGTGTTAGTAACTCGCAGCAGCGGCCGCCGATTTTCAACCGCTCGAAATACGGTGTTGGCCAGGTGCTGTCGCATCACCGGCGTTGGCCCAAGGTACCCATCGTTTGAAATATTTATGAGCACATCCGCGCCTTCATTCGCCAGTGTTCGCGGAATCCACGGATACGCCGATTCAATGCAGATAAAAACTCCGGCTCGCACAGCGCCAACCGGCATCAGCGTATAACGACTGCCAGGAGTGAACCCGCCGACAATGGCTCTGACATGATCTGATCCGGGCAGCCACCGCGGTAAGGGAACATATTCGCCAAACGGCATCAGCCGAATCTTATCATATTGTGCAGCAAGCTGACCCGCTTCGTTAATTAGAAGCGCTGAGTTGTATGAGCCGTCTACGGGCGCCTGCTCCTGCGAGTTTAGAATCAGTGACGTGTGATTTCGCTGTGTAAATTCGGCGAGTCGATCGCGCAGTTCCTGATCGGTTCCATAAGTGAAGTTCATTGGCGACTCGGGCCAGATTACCAGGCGCGGGCTCCTGCCATTAGTTCTGCTCAATCCCAACTCGCTCGCGCTAAAGTGATGATTCAATAATTCGTCTGTCTGTTGTTTTGTTTTACTGAAGTCCATTGGCACGTTGGGCTGAACCGCTACTACCGCTAAAGATACCTGGTGGCTATCGGTGCCTGCGGGCAAAGTCGAGAAATAGATCAGGCCCACGAAAGCTGCAACCATAAGGATCAGACTCAGTGACGTCACCGCTGCAACGGCAGTTCGCTTGATTATCGCGAAGGCCACCGCCACATTAACTAGTACGATTAGAAATCCAACTATATAGACTCCACCAAAACTTGCGCTCTGGATCAGACGCGGATGGAACGCCTGCGAATAGCCGATGGCGTTCCATAATTGTCCCGTCACATTGAGCCGCAACCACTCCAGGGCAACCCATAACAATGGCGCCACAAATAATCCCTTTAGACTCCAGGTCCTGACGAAGCGTGCGAGAATCAGTCCAAATAAACCTGGGAAAAGTCCGACCAGTAAAGTCGCAGGGAAGAGCAGAGCATAGGCGAACGGCGTCGGGATCTCTCCATAACGGATCATGGAATAGGTGAGCCAGTAGCAACTTAGGTAAAAGAAAACCGTACCGGTTAACCAGCCAAGCAGGAAAGCACGTTTGGCGTTGGACCGTCGGGCAATCGCGATGAGCAGGGGAACCAAACCGATCCACGCGAGAGGCCAGTAGTCAAAGTTTGGAAAAGCAAGAACCAGTAAGACGGCAGCAAGCAATGCCAGACCAGTATCCTTCCAGTAGTTCAGTCGCGACTTGTCAGCCATCGAAGCGAGTTTAGCAGAGCCTGCGAGCAGGAGTGGATCGCAGGTCAATCGATTTCAGGAAGTTCGAGTCTCATCTTCCTGAATCAAATTGGAAAAAAAATTTGCGATGCGTCATTCGGGCAGTCAGACTGACGCAAAAGGGCTGGTCAAATCGGTCTAAACGACAGAAAACGTCACCCCCGACTGACAATTTACGTCGCACTGCAACTCACCATCGACTGAGCTGTTCAGCTGGAAGAAGCCAGGCTTGCGCAACAGAGCTCGGCAATACGGCTCAGTGAGATTAATTGAAATGAAAAAATAAGTGCCTAAATGCAGGAGAACCCAGTCATTTCTGACTGGGTTCGAAGATTGGCATGAATACTGTAGGGATGCTCGGCGGGCGGCTGGCGCAGCGGCAGGCGGCGCTCAGAGGGAAGAAGGCGGCGGGGGCACTTTCAACTGTTTCAAGTCTTCCGTGCGTGCCGATACTTACGTCAGCACATCGCGTGCCACGAAACTTTCTTTGGAATTAAGGGGCTATTGGTATTAAGGCAGTCAAACCTCTCTCAGGTTGCCATCACTTTGAAGGACTCGTCAAAGAAGGAGAGCCCAGTCACGAATGACTGGGCTCGCGGGTCGGTGTGAATACTGTAGGGATGCTCGGCGGGCGGCTGGCGCAGCGGCAGGCGGCGCTCAGAGGGAAGAAGGCGGCGGGGGCACTTTCAACTATTTTTCAAGTCTTCCGTGCGTGCCGATGTATCGCTCAGCACGACGTGTGCCACGCGAAAGTCTTTTCTGGAATATCCCGCTCATTGACATTAGGAGGGATGGCCCACTCTCGGTCGCGGCGAATGTCGATCTTAAACGCGGGAGAACCCGGCCATTGCTGGCCGGGTTCAAATTTCGGATGGAGAGCACTGTAGGGAAGCTCGGTAGGCAGATGGCGCAGCGGCAGGCGGCGCTCATAGGAGGGGTGGCGGCGGGGGCATGGTCAATCGCTTGATATGTTCCATGCGTGCCGACTTACCCTTCAGCACATTGCATGCCACGAAAACGTTTTTCTGGAATTGAGGAGCGATTGAGCGTAAGAGAGCGAATGCGCCGAGTCAGTGTAGCGTCGGCAGAATAATTGTAAGAAGATCAGGCGAGCATGAACATCGAGTTAGATCTCGCCGGACACCGACTCAACGAGTAGCAGATGTGCGCGATGTCCAACCACTCGAATTTTTGTTTGCGACGGAAGTGATCCAACTTCGCTCGTAGCGCGCCACAGTTCGCCTTTGACGATCACGGAACCTTCCGGCGCAAGGGCGCTTTCGACCACCCCGGTAGCACCCATAACTTTCAGATCTTTGCTACCGGATTTTTTGTGACGGGAAAGCGCGGCGAGGAAGATGAGGATGAGCAGCAGAGCGCCGCTGATAATTAAAATAGTACTTGTCATGATCGGCCACCGGTCCGCAGGCGACCGGTCACATCGCCGAAGTATTAATTACTGCCCATCGTCACTTGTCGTTTGAGGGCGATCGCTTCCTGATTATTAGGATCAAGGCCAATAGCGCTCGTCGCGAATTTGGTAGCTTCACCACGATCGCCGCGCTCAAGAAAGATCTTCCCGAGCAGGATATGGGCATCAATCAGCTTCGGGTCCCAGAAGATCGCCGTCTTTAGAGCAGCGATGGCTGCCTCCTGATCACCGCGGCGCAGGTTTATCCGGCCACTCATCAAATAGGCTTCCGCATTCGTCGGCTCGATCATGACGACGCGATGTAATTCGGGCAGAGCTTCGTCGTCGCGGCCAGCCTGGTAAAGCTCGCGCGCCTTTACCAGCAAATCCTGAGTGGCCGTTGTGGTGTCAGCCGTGGCTGAATTTTTGCGCGCCAAATCCGTGATGTCATCGAGATTAAGCACATCTCGCATGCGCATGACGAGTTTGGAAGTGGTTTGAGACTTCTGCCATTCATCCTGCCACTTCGCATAAGTTTGCAAGTAACGTCTCGCCTGGTTGTCAGCAGCCTCGGCGGCCTCGGTCTTGCCAGTCTTTTCCAGGGCCTTCGCGAAGATAAAATAAGCCTGACCGTCCCGCGGATCAGAAGTAATTACCGGGCGCAGCTGATCGGCAGCTTCGCTGAACCGGTTGGAAAGAAACAACGAGTACGCATAATTAAAACGCACCATTGAATCATCAGGTGAAGACTCGGAGGCGCGCTGCAGCAATACCAGCCCCTGAGCAAGTAGCCTTTGCCTTTCCTGTTCCTTGTCTTTCTTCTGCTCGCGCGCTGCATAAACCGAAACCGCGCCCGCATTATTGTAGACACCGATCAAAGGCATATCAGTAGCGAGCGGCACGAGTGACGCCATGGCTCGTCCCCAGTCGCCTAACTTCGAATAGGCCAGTCCGGCGTAGAACGCCGCCTCGGTGTAATGGGGCTCTTTCTTTTGCAGCTTAGTGAAGTACTCGGTTGCATCTTTCCACTTTCCGTCAACCATATAGAAGCGCCCCAATTCGAAGGCCGCCTGTGAGTAGACCGCTCCACCGTTTGCGTCCGCATAAAGACGCAGCGCATTTTTCAAGTAATTCACTCGCTTCTCGTCGCGTTCATCGATTTGAACTGCTTTGACATAAGCTTCGAAAGCCTGCGGCGGAATCTTCGTGGCTTCCTGGACTAACTGGTTTTGGGAGTATGGCAACGCTCGATCGCGTTGATATAGGATCTGGTAGGCAAGCCGTCCCTGAATGTTTTGCAGCGTCGTCAAGGCCCCGCCAAAATCGAACTGGCGCGTAGCCCAACTGCCATCCAACACTTCACCCAGCGTCCTTCCTTCATTGACCTTAATCACGCGAGCGGTGACTTGTACATAAGCCTCTACAGAAGATTTGTCCTTCTCAACTTTCTTGCCGGATTTTTGATTGGATTCCTGAGGCGGAATCACACTGTAGGTACCAAGTACGATCATGGTTGCCTTTGCTTCCCGGGCCAGCTTGATCGATGTAGCGCGCGAAGGGATCATCGTTTCCGGCAGTCCCACACGCTGATATGCAAGCGCCCGCTCATCACCAGTCACCACCAGCAATCCGGGTTTATTCAGCAGTTCGGTGAGCGAATCGGCAAAACTCTCTCCGACCCAGTTGTACTCGGGCCGGTTTGAAGTGTTCTCAAAAGAGAGCACCATCACCACGTCACCGGCAGGAGTTTGTCCGGACACACTCGGGATGGAAAATACCTGACAAAGGAGAATCGCGGCGCCGAGAAAAGCTTTACTTAATAGAAAACGTTGCATTGAACTCAATATCCCTCAAGAAAAATCAGTATGGAACCGAACCCGTTTACGATGCCGTTATGATACCAGCCGTTGGACTCGGACGCATTCTTCTCGCGAGAAAGGTCTTTGGACGAGTATCGAGTACCGGGGGTTCTCTGTCCAGGTCCGGCCTTCGGATGTATAATATGCCTCCCTCAAATTCGTAGAAATTTAAGATCCTGTAGTAAAAGGGAATACTCATATGCGTCGAATCCTTGCCCTAAACGGTCGTTTTTCATTTCCTGCATTGGTTCTCACATTCTTGGTTGCAGGCATCGCCCTGACCGGTCTGCACGCTTCGAATTCGTCGTCTGCGGCCGCGATACCAGCGACAGGCGGTGCTTCGAGACAGATAGCAAGCAGAACCAATGGCCCAAAAATCGTTTTTGGCAGTTCGCGGTTCGGTGGTAACCATGACATCTACGTTATGAATACCAACGGCTCTAACGAGATACGACTCACTAACAACCCTGCATACGATGACGAGCCAAAATGGTCACCTGATGGCAGCAAGATCGTCTTCATTAGTAATCGCGATGGAAATTTTGAAATCTATACGATGAACGCTGATGGCAGCAATCAAACCCGGCTAACAAATAATCTGGCGGCTGACGGCTTTCCAGCCTGGTCACCCGATGGATCAAAAATCGCTTTTGTAAGCGGTGACCTGCGCAATCCCTCGACCTTTGAAATTTATGTAATGAATGCCGACGGGATGAACCGTACACGGCTCACAAATGATTCTCTGGTAGATGGTGTGCCCTCGTGGTCGCCGGATGGCTCGAAGATTGTTTTTATGAGTGGCGCTGCCAGCGTCTTCAATCCTAACGCGTTTGAGATCTTTGTAATGAACGCCGACGGAACTAACCGCACGCAACTGACCAATAACTCGGTTGTCGATGGGCAGCCTTCGTACTCGCCTGACGGTTCGAAGATCCTGTTCGCAGCCGGGGACGCGATGAACCCGAACGGCATCGAGATCTTTGTCATGAACGCCAACGGCAGCAATCGCACGCAGCTTACTACTAACTTCGTGACAGATGGGTTTCCCGTTTGGTCGCCAGACGGCTCAAAGATTGTGTTCGCGAGTGGTAGCGTAAACGGTGAATCTACCGTTGAAATTTTTACGATGGATGCCAACGGCGGCAACCGCACGCAGTTGACAAATAATACTTCGCTCGATTGGTTTGCTGATTGGCAGCCGGCCCCAATTCCGCTCAATGGCAGGGTGGCTGATATTGGGGGAGTGGGAATAGCCGGAGTTACGTTGACTGTCAGCGGCGCAGCATTTGGCTTCACGGTCTCTACTACAACCGATGCTGGCGGTAACTACTCGCTCAATAACACTTTTGGCGGTGACACTCTCACTCCGACGAAGGCTGGGTATACTTTCGATCCGACCAGTGTCAGGGCGGTCAGTAGCGGCGGTCCAATCCCTATTACCGGTACCTTTAATTTTATCGGGGGAACTGCGACCTATGTGCTTAGTGGTCGAGTGATAGATGGCACCGGAGCCGGCCTCAATGGCATCCTGATCATGGTCACCGGTTCACAGCAGCGCTTCGAAGTAACGGACGCCAGCGGCAATTACAGCATCGGAGGTCTTTTTGCCGGCGGAGACTTCATTGTCAAGCCCTCGCAACCTGGATTTGTTTTTAGCCCGGTGCAGATAGGGTACACAAACTTGTCGGCGAATCGCACTGTTCCTACCTTCGTGGGCACAACGCACCCATACACCATCACCGGGCAGGTTAAGGACAATCTGAATAATCCGCTCAGCGGAGTTTTGCTTTCGATGCGACGTATTGGCGGCACCGACGGTTTCGCGACCTCCAGCAATGCCAGCGGAAATTATACGTTGTCGAATGTCGCCTCCGAGGCAAGCTACACGCTTACGCCGAGCAAAGCCGGTTTCAGCTTCAATCCGGCCAGCGTTACTTTCAACACACCCAGCGGTAATCAGGTGGCGAATTTTATCGCCACGCCGCTGCCTGTCGTGCAATTCAGCGCAGCGAACTATGACGTCAACGAAGGGGATGTGTTTGTCACCATTACCGTCAATCGCAGCGGCGATACCACCATTGCTTCCACGGTTGACTTCGCCACAAGTAACGGCACTGCGACTCAAACTCGCGATTATGAAGTTGCGAACGGGACCCTGTCGTTTGCCGCAGGTGAGACGAGTAAAACCTTCAGAGTCCTGATCGTCGATGACGCTTATGTTGAAGCCAGCGAGACGATCAACCTGACTGTCAGCAATCCGGGCGGCGCCGTTTTGGGGGCAATGGCTACGGCGACTGTGACCGTTGCTGACAATGACAGTGCCGGCGCCACGTCGCCGCTGTCCCGTCAGTTTGTTGCGAACTTGATAGGCGCCGAAGAGGTGCCGGCGAACGGCAATGCCGTCAAGGGCAACGGCGGCATAGTACAGGTGAGCAATGACGAACTGAGCGCAAAGGTGTCGCTTCTGTTTGCGGGACTGACGGGCAGCGAGACCGGCGCGCATGTGCACGCAGCGGCGTTTGGGGTAAATGGTCCGATTCTGTTTTCGTTGCCACTCGGCAATCCGATCAATAACTTTGTGATTAACCCGACGACACAGCAGGTGTCCGATCTCCGCGCCGGGCAAAACCATCTGAACGTGCACAGCTCGGGGTTCCCGAACGGCGAAATCCGCGGCCAGTTACTGTGGAACCCGGCTGAAGAAGCCGACTTCTTTGTGCGTCAAAACTACTTCGATTTTCTTGGTCGCGTGCCCGATACAGGTGGCTTCAACTTCTGGATGAGCGAAATTACCAACTGCCAGAGTGATGTGGAGTGTCTGCGACGGAAGCGCGTGGATGTGTCGAACGCGTTCTTCTACGAACAGGAGTTCCAGCAAACGGCTGCGTATGTCCTGCGTTTGTATCGCGCCGCCTACGGCAACAATCAGCCGTTCCCGAATCCCAATCCCGACGCCGGCTATCCCAACGAAGAGAAAAAACTCCCGAGTTATGCTGTGTTTGTCGCAGATAGAGCACGGGTGATCGGCGGCTCGAACCTGGCCCAGAAACAGTTGGATCTGGCGAACCTGTTGGTGACTCGGGCTGAGTTTACGGCGAAGTATCCGGCGAGTCTGGTGACTGCGGATCAGTTCGTGGATGCCGTGCTGTTGACGTTGCAGAATGATCTGGGCGTAAACCTAAGTGGCCAGCGTGTGAACCTGATCAATGTCTACAACACTCAGGGTGGACGAGGCGCAGTCATGTATCGTCTGGCTGACGATGTCGCCACGAATCCGATTGCCAATCAGCCGTTCATTGATGCGGAATACAATCGCACATTTGTTTTGGGCCAATACTTCGGTTACCTGCGGCGAAACCCCGACATACCTGGATTTGTTTTCTGGCTGGGACAGGTGAACGGGGCTGCGTTACGGAATGTGCCCAAGCAGCACGCAATGGTTTGTTCCTTTATCACCTCGGGCGAATTTCAGTTGCGCTTTGGCCCAACAAGCAGCCGCAACAACAACGAATGCCCGCAGTAGAAAACTGAATAAGCCGCAGATGGACGCGGACAAGGACGGATCTGAAATTGAGACGTTTCCTCAGGCGTCTCTTTGATCCGCTGTCGCGGCAGTGTGGTTTTCCTGTTCCCTTAGCCTGAATTTCCTAATCTTCTTTAGGATAAACGGTGTTATTATCCCCCAGAGTTTGGCCCTCAAAGTCATCCACCAGATGGAGGTCTCAGCTTGCCTGTCAAAATATTAATCACCGTCACAGCGTTAGCTTTGGCACTTTCAAGTTTGCCCGCCGCCGCTAAGCATGAGTCGCCGGCTCGTTTGACTGCCACTCAAGCTATAGTCACTCCATCAGCTTCGAGTTTTAATGCTGGCGTCCCATCTCTGCCGCCTTATTTCTTGAACCTCGACGATGAGCGAAATCTCGAAGGCGTAGCAGCAAATACTCTCAAGTCAAGGCGAGATTTCATTCCTGGTGCGGACAACGCAACGAGTCTCAAGCCATCGGCTTTCACCACCACAGTAACGGTGACGACCACAAATGAGTCGGGGCCGGGCTCGCTCAGAGAAGCGCTGTTAATGGCGAACGCTTCGATGACACCGGTGGAGATCGACTTCGCCGTTTCAGGTGTGATCACTGAGCAGACGAGCCTGCTTCCAAGCATCAGCAAACCTGTATTCATCAACGGTGCGAGTGCTCCCGGTTTTCTTGGATCACCCCGGATAGGACTTAATGGATACTGTGCCAACAATCCTTTTGGCGCCAAGAATGGCTTGTTTTTTGAAACCAATGCAGGCGGCAGTATCGTGCGGGGAATTGCCTTTTACGACTTCGACACTGACGGTTGCTCACCGTCACCCGGTGGTCCGGGAATCATGGGTGCTAGCGCCGGCAATATGTTGGTAACTCAATGCGATTTTGGAGCGACAGGCGCATTCTTCCCGACCGCCAGCGGCAGCAATTTTACCGGAATCATTCCCGGCTCGAGTTGGACCATTGCTTATTGTAACGTCACGCGCAACAGCCATGGTGGTATCAATATTCAAAACAATATCAATGCTGTGCGTGTTCAGAATTCTGTAATTGGCATCGACCGCGGTAACCTCGCTGTCGGCAACGGTAGTTATGGCATTTCAGTCTCAGCGTCGAACGCCGCGATTACAAACTGCGTAATCTCCGGCAGCGGGAATGGATTGTATGGAGCCAACCGAGGACCAGGGTTATTGCTGTCCGGCTCCAACGCTGTGATCGCTGGGAATCTAATCGGCACAACTGTTGATGGCGGCGCCGCGTGGCCAAACCTCAATGGAATTGTGGTGAGTAACGCCAACCAGGTCAGCATTCTCAACAATTTGATTTCCGGGAACCAGGGGAATGGAATTCAGCTGGGCAACGGTGTCAACAACATCACAATTCAAGGCAATTTTATCGGGACGAATTTTCAAGGCCGGTACGCGGTGCCAAATTCAGCAAACGGGATCCGCGACGACGGCGCTTCGAACAACACTAAGATTGGTGGCACCACGCTCGGCGCCGGCAACCTGATTTCCGGAAACAGGGGGTCCGGTATCAGCATGAGCCATCCAAATCAAGCCGTGATTCAGGGTAACTTTATTGGTTCCGATCTCAAGGGCAACCCGCTCGGAAGCTGCAACTACTCCTTTATTTGTGACCCCAACAGTTACAACGTCAATTCGAATTTGCTGGACGGGATAAACATAGACTTTGGCAACACAGTGACCATTGGAGTGCCCAATCCTTTTCTGACAATCCCGAGTGGCGTGACGACAGGCATCGGCCTCGGCAGCAATCTGATCGCATACAACGGTCGCAATGGCATCGCATTGAGCAACCCGACTGGAAATGGAGTGAAGGTAAATCGAATCTACAGCAACGGGTCGTTGGGTATCGATAATGGTAACGATGGCGTGACGCCCAATCGTCCTTGTGGTGACGGGCCAACTAATTTTCCGATTATTACTCTCGCCAATACACAGAATGGCATAACTTCAATTGCGGGAACTCTCACCAGCAGCGCCAACACGGCTTACACCATTAATTTTTACTACAACAGTGCCTGCGACCCTTCCGGAAACGGTGAAGGCGCCGATTTTATCGGTGCGATTGAGGCACAAACGGACAATAGCTGCGTTGCAACTTTCAACTTCGGGATTCCCTCAATGATGGTGCGGGCAATCAATACTTCCTTGCCGGCTGGTGGATTCATCACCGCCACTGCAATCGACTCATCGGGAAATAGTTCGGAGTTCTCCCAGTGCCGTCTCGTTACTGCGGACTCCACTCAAGCAGACCTGACGGTCTCGCAGACGTTCTCACCCGGAAGAGTTGTCGCAGGCGCGACGGTCACCTACAGAATTCAAGTGCGCAACAATGGACCTGACGGTGCTAGCCAGGTAACTTTGCGGGATACTCTACCGCAGGGAACTTCATTCGTTTCCTGTAATGCCTCAGCTGGAGGAGTCTGTGGCGGGTCGGGAAATGATCGCACCGTTTCATATAGTGCGCTGGCCTCCGGCGCAGTTAGTGACATTACGATAACCGCCACCGTTGATAGCTCGGCTATTGCAGGCACTGCCATGGACACTCTGGTTACGTTTGGCTCAAGCACGCCCGATCCAAACCCGACCAATAATTTTTCACAGGCCCGCTTTGTCATTTCGTCAGGACCACTGCCGATCATTCAGTTTGAAACAGGTGAGAATGTGAATAGCGAGGGCTCACCGACCGCATGGATCTGGGTAACACGCACCGTGGACTTATCCGGTGCAAGCACCGTCGATTTTGCGACCACCGATGGCACTGCATCACAGCGCACCAAATACATACCGGCATCGGGTACGCTCAATTTTGCACCCGGCGAATTCCGAAAATTCTTTACCGTCCAAATCACTGACGGCAATTACGTCGAGGGCGACACGACTGTCAATTTAACTCTCAGCAACGCCGTCAATGCGACGCTTGGCCTGCAAGCGACGTCTATCCTGACGATCAGGGACAACGACACGGCGATGCCGACCACGAATCCGCTTGACGGTGCTGACGCACTATTTTTTGTCCGCCAGCACTACAACGATTTTCTTGGCCGGGAACCGGATCTCGCGGGCTATGATTATTGGTCGGGTCAAATTCGGCAGTGTAGCAACGATGCGGCTTGTCTTCGGGCGCGGAAAACTGATGTGTCCAATGCTTTTTATTACGAACAGGAGTTTCAGCAGACGGGCTCGTTCGTGTTTCGCCTCTACCGCATCAGCTACGGCAACAATCAGCCGTTCCCCAACAACCATCCCGACCCAATGTTCCCCAACGAAGAAAAGAAATTGCCGAACTATTCGGTGTTCGTGGCAGACCGCTCACGCGTGATAGGCGGCTCGAACCTCGCCCAGAACCAGTTGGACCTCGCGAGCGCTTTCGTCCAGCGCCCTGAGTTTCAAACAAAGTACCCGCTTAGCCTGGCGACGGCGGATCAGTTTGTGGACGCTGTGCTTCAGACCCTAGGCAATGACTTAAACGTGAACCTCTCCGCACAGCGCGCTAACTTAATCGCTCTCTATAATCAGGGTGGGCGCGGGGCGGTGATATATCGCCTCGCTGATGACAGCACCGGGAACCCTATCAACAACCGGGTCTTGATCGACGCTGAATACAACCGCGCGTTTGTGGCGACGCAGTACTTTGGTTACCTGCGACGCAATCCAGACATCGCGGGATTCCTTTTCTGGCTTGGACAGGTGAACGGGGCGCCGCTCAGGGATGTCGCCAAGCAGCATGCAATGGTTTGTTCGTTTATTACGGCTGCTGAATACCAGCAACGGTTCAGTCCCGTGGTGACTCACAGCAACGCAGATTGTCAGTAAGCGTTCAGAAAAATTAGCCGCAGATTCCGCGGGATGAAAACGGATCTGAAACTTTTGCATCAGAGCCGTCTCATCCGCGCAACCCGCGGCTGATTATTGTTTCCTATTGTTGGCCTTGAGAAAAGGCCCGCCGTGAGGGGAGAGAAATTGACCACAGATGAAGAGGATAAGCCCGGATAAGAAGCGAGCTTGACGTCTTTTTGAAACACACTGCTCGCATTCGTCTCTATCGGTGTTCATCTGTGGCCTATTTCTTAATCCGCGACCATCCGCGTAATCCGCTGCTAAACATTCCTAGCGCGGACGGCGACGATGACGACGATGACGTAGCTTGTAAGTGTAGATTGCTCCGCCCCCAGCGCCGGCTCCCGCGCCGATTAACGCACCCTTTTTTCCCCCAGCGATACCGCCGATCGCGGCGCCTGCCACGGTCGTGCCCGCAACTGTGATCTTGTCCCGATGCTTGCGCCAGAACGAGCGTCGTCGATGGCGTCGCTGCGCCGAAGCATCCGGTACGCACAAAGCGAACGTCGCCAGAATCAACAAAACAACCAGAAATTTTTTCATGCAATATCCTCCGGGACCTTTAACTGGCCCGCTGAACAAATTCAATTGGAATAGGGGGTGGCAAGCATTCTAGTCTTTTTAAGTCGCTTGTCCAAATGAAAATCTTTTGCGGGTGTGGAAGGGAACTACGTTATTTCCCACTTTTAGTGGAAATGACTGGTTAATGACAGAAGGTCATGATAAAAGCTCGCAGGAACTCCCGGGAAAACTCCAACTTTAAGGAGCCGGCCTTGCTCTATTCGCCTCCAAAAGATCTAAACACATTTCTCAAGCCGTACAATCCGAAGATTCGCGAGTTGGCGCTTGCGCTCCGCCAGTTGGTACTCGACGAATTGGCGCCATGTCATGAAAACATCTACGACGCATACAGTGCAGTGGCGTTGGGCTATGGTCCAACCGCTCGTTTGCGCGACGGCATCTGCCACATCGCAGTCTATACGGGGCACGTAAATCTCGGCTTCAATTTTGGCGCGACCCTGCTCGATCCAAACGGCCTCCTCGAAGGCTCAGGCAGTCAAATTCGTCATATCAAAATTAAAGCTCTTGCGGATCTAGATCGTCCCGAGCTGCGCTCTTACCTGCGGCAGGCCGGCCAGATGGCGCTTGAAGATGCGCGCAAGCTCGGTGAGATTCAAATCGAAAAACCAGTTGGCGTAGTCTCGACGGTGAAAGCAATTTACGCGAAGAAGCGACGCCCTACGGGCACAGGCGCTTAGGGTACCGCCTGCAGGTGGGCTTTTCCTTCGTAAAATAATTAGCCGCGAATGACGCAGACGAACACAGATAAAGCTGCGCTCTGAATCTGAATTATCACAATCTTAACGGCGCTGAGTCAGGAGCGCATCAATCGAAGGCACCTCAGCCGCCACCCGACGAGTGTTGTACTTACTAATGTATGCACGTCGAGCCGCAGTCATCGGATACGCCTCAGGAGCTTCGTAGGGATACTTGCTCATGCCGTGGAAGGGCAAGGGTGAAACCTGGTCCGGACTGGCCGAGTTGATATCCATCTCCTTACTGAAACCGTCCGCGTACAGCAGGAAGTCGCGAGTCCATCCGGCCCGCAATGCCGGCAACTTGCCGGCGTCAAATGAGAGAGCAATCTCATCTCCAGGTCGCGAGATCACAAACATATCATCCGCCTGCAGTAACAACTCACGCACTTCGCCCTCGCGTGTGTATCGTCCCGGCATCACCTTCCAGGGCGAAGTAAACATTACCTGCTCGTAAGCATAGCCAAACGGTTCACGACCGTCGGGCGTTACTTCAGCTGAGAACCCACGCCAGCGCAGGCTTGCGCTCAGAGGCTCGAGCCGCGTCAGCCGCAGCGGCACCTGCTCGTTTGAGGTATCTACCAGGATCTGATCCCAAAGGATGCGCATGTTGGTCACGATGCGGACCTCGCGACTGGTGCTGAGGAATTTCCCGTTGAGGTTGACGGTCACAGTCTGGGGGCGTCCTACTGGAATCCCGATGTCCTCAATCACAGTCTGCCAATGCCCTTGCGCATCTTTCACCTGCAGCAATGGCAGCGTCATGCTTTTGCCGCTTTGCGCTGCGGCGACGTTATCGCTGGACCATGCGTAGTCAGTCCACCCGGTCAGTAAGACGATCATTTTCTGATCCGTTGAAACCGAATGAGCGTCGCCGGTCAGCTTCATCGTCAGAGTGTGGACTCCGGCATAACCGCGAATGTGATCGCGCGGGAAATCGTCCGGGTATTCACGATCCATTTTGGCGATGCGCGTCAGTACGTCGTTCCCATGATCATCGACAGCTGACAACGGCGCATGTGCTCCGCGCGTTGTAAAAAGTCTGAAAGGCCGCGGGGGATCCGTCATCCCTTCATTTGGGTAGACCGCGGTCCCATCGGGGTGGTCCACAGCGATCAGCTGGAATTGGTCTGCGAAAAGTACTTCCTCCAGTTCGTTAGTGACTTTCAATTCGTAGCGCCCGCCTCGCTGTTGCAAGAGACCCGAGGGGATGCGCACGTATTCGGTTGGATCCGGTGTGTTGTGGCGGCCAGGTTCTTCCAGGTAACCCATCTCACCGCCACCCATGAAATCCGTGATGAACTCAAAGCGCTTTCCATTCCAGACATAGAGATAAGGACATGAAGAAGGTTTGCGATCGAGTTCAGTGATATCCAGAGTCAGGGGGCCCTTGCTTTTAGCAGCCAGCCGGCCAATGTCAGTTTCAGACTGCACAATGCCAGCAGGCCAAATAACCCGCACCGCATCTGCGGTCGAGCGCTGGCCCAATCCAAAAAGAAGATCAGCCGGCCCGGCGGCCGGACTGGCCGAACTGGTCTCAAGCTTTTGCAGCAGGCTACCCGCGCGCGCCTCAATCTTGGTGCCGAGGCTACTGCGATTACTCACCTTGGCTTTCAGCCTGACTCGCAATGAATGATTTCTATTACCACCATTGTTAAGCGCCAAACTTAAATTTCCTAAACCTGAAAGGTAGAAGATGTCCCTGTCGCCGTCGTTGTCGAGATCCGCAGTTGCGAATAGACGTCCAAGTGTTCCGCTCGCGCCGGACAACTTGCCAGTACCAGCACGTTCGCTCACATCGACCCAGCTGTCACCGGTATTGCGCCAAACGCGGAGACCCATGTCAGTGAGCATGACGCAATCCAGCAGACCATCGTTGTCGTAGTCGACAAACTGCGCAACGCGCGCGCCCTGCGCTGCATAAGCGGTGCTGGTGTTGAATCGTTCCTTGCCGTTGCTGGTGACAAACAAGGCCGGACCGTCGGCCCTTCCCAGCAGGAAATCTGTAAAGCCATCTTTGTTGAAGTCGGCGGCTGCGGCGCAAGTCCAGTGACCGGGAAGATCCAGGCCTTCTTCTTTCGCGACATCACGAAAACTTCCATCCCGCTGGTTGCTGTACAGATTAGGAGCCTTGCCATAATTAACTACCAGCAAATCCATGTCGCGCCGGTTATTGAAGTCGGTGGGTATGACGGCAACCGCATGACCGGCCGCGTCAAGCTGCGCCCCGGCAGTGATATCTGTGAATTTTCCGTTGCCGTCGTTGCGTAGTAGCAGGTTGGGGGCGCCGGCAAAATCGTCTGGAAAAATAGCCGCCGTGTCCGGCTTTGGTCCATGCGCAAGATCAGCGAGACCGGTGATGAAAATATCAAGGTCTCCGTCGTGGTCCATGTCGACGAACGCCACCGATGACGGCAGAAAAGGATAGTCAGGGATGCCTGCCGCGATAGTCACATCTGAGAATGTGTGCCCATCAAGGTTGCGGTAGAGCGAGAGACTGCCGTCTCGAATGACGAACAAGTCGGGCAGGCCATCGTTATCAAAATCTCCCGCCACTGATCCCACTGGTGTACCTTCAAATTTCGTTGCCAGCGCCCCGGACTTGTTAGTTACATCGATAAACTTATTGGGAGCGCCCTGAAACAAGCGCTGGCTATCGGGGCTGGCCCAAAACAGATCGAGCTGCCCATCACCATCCATATCGAATAACGTCACGTTGCCACCCAACGCGCCGGCGACCTCAAGCCGGCTGGCATCACTCCATTTACCCTTGAACTGACGGCCAAAGATCGAAACGGGTTTCGCTCCTGACACGATAGCAGGAGCCCGAGGCCAGTAAGCAGCGGGGGCGTCCGAGAAGGTGACGTCAGGAACCTTCGGGTCCACCAATTCGCTTTCAGCTCCGGTGGAAGCGAGGGCTTCAGCATAACGACCCTGCTCGAGATAGTTCTGTCCCATGGTAATGGCGCTGCCGCTTTCGCGTAGTTGCTTAAAACGTTCTGTGACTATCTGGCCTTCAGATCGCTGCCCCGATCGCATTAATACCTGTCCCAGATTATAGAGGGCGGTGGCGTTATACGGTTCGGCTTCCAGGGCTACTTTGAATGCTGCAATCGCTTCCGGATAGCGACGTTGCTGAGCATAGAGTTGGCCCAGGTTGATGTTGGTGCCGACATCATTGGGATCGCTCTTGATAACTTTTTGGAAGGCACTGAAGGCGTCGTCAGTTCGATTCTGCAGTTTCGCGATTAATCCGAGAATGTAGTACGGCTGTGGCGACCGCGGGGCCAGCGCCGCTGCCTTCTGAGCTTCCCTCTCGGCGCCAGGGAGATCAGGCAGGTTAAATAAAGCGATGCTGAGGTTAATTTGCGCGAGGCTCAGCTTCGGATCAAGCTTGAGCGCTTTTCTAAAGGCGTCGACTCCTTCTTTGTGTTTGAACTGTTCAAGTAGAGCGACACCGATGTTGTTGGCACGATAGGCTTCTTCTCGTGACGACGGTGTAGATCGGGTGGGCTTCTGGAGGCGCGCCCACGACCGGTTGACGGGCAACAAAGTCGACACCATCAGAGTAGACATAAGAACGTAGAATAAGTAGTTGCGGAAGATGTTCATGGAATTCAAATTTGAAAACGCCGTCGTGCCGGGAAACCGTTTATCAAGTCGTCGCTATAGTCGCACGACTCCTTTAGGTGGCGCGAGTCGTAAGGTGAGAATTACGAAAAGGGCTGACGCCAGTAAGGGTTGTGCTACTTAATAGCACCTGCCTGCAAAAGACGTTCGCAAGACCGCCTGGCTCTCGGGGAGCAGTTACATAACCTGGTGCGCAGAATAGATTTAAGAAAAGTAAGTGCAGCGCGCTCTAACACGATTCGCGACATCAATCGCCAGATTGTGCTCAATTATGTGCGCGAGCTTGGGCCAATCTCACGAGCTGAGATCGCTCGAGAGACTGCCCTGCAACGCTCAACCGTTTCGCTAATCGTCGAAAGGTTTGGACCACTTTTTCAGACGGTTCAAGCCTGGGTTCCCGCGACGCGTTGACGTTTGCCAGGCTCGCAAGTCGATTGCTGTCGATCATTCCTATTGCGCCTTACGATGTGGTTTGAGATTCTATCCAGCGCATGAAAGTACTTTCCGTATTTGGAGTGGAACCTTTACGCATCGGCGGCACCGAAACCTTTGCCCGCGAGTTGTCGCTGCAGCTTCGCGATGCCGGTTGGGAAAGCATTCTTTGTTTTCAATCACAAGCGCCGGACGATGTGCGGCAGTTTCTCGAAGCGCCGAACGTTAAGTTGGAAGTGCTCGAGGACTCAATCGATCTAAATTGGGGAGCGGTAAGCGCACTCTGGCGCATCCTGCGCCGGCATCAGCCGGATATTTTGCACCTTCACTTCACCGGCTTTTTGGGAATCTATCCCTGGCTGGGCCGGGTGGCTGCGGTGAAGAAAGTTTTCTTTACGGATCAGACGTCTCGACCTGAGGGCTATGTTCCCAGTCCCGCACCGGCTTGGAAGAAAGGCTTAGTGCGGCTGATCAACTTGCCGCTGGATAAGGTGACCTGCGTGAGTAGTTACGGGCAGCGGTGCATGGTGACCCTCGGAGTGCTGCCGAGCGATCGTTACGAGCTGATTTACAACAGCGTCGATCTCTCTCGCGTTCTTCCTGATCCTGCCCGGGCCGCGGAGTTTCGGCGCCGCTACTCGATTCCCGCGGACCGTATCGTGATCACACAGGTGAGCTGGATTATCCCCGAGAAGGGAATTGCCGACCTGCTCAAAGCCGCTCAACTCGTAATTCAGCGAAATCCAGCGGCGCATTTTGTGTTTGTCGGCGAGGGCGCTCAGCGCGAACAGTACACGCGCGAGGCCGAGGCGATGGGCATTGCTGACCACGTTACATGGACCGGATTACTCAAAGATCCATTTGGTGAAGGTGTTTATGACGTCACCGATATTCTTTGCCAGGTATCCCGTTGGGAAGAAGTGTTTGGTTGGGTGATCGCTGAAGGGATGGCTTACGGCAAGCCCGTCGTCGGCACAAACGTGGGCGGCATCCCCGAAGTTGTGGCAGACCAGGAGTCTGGCTTCATTGTCGAAAGGGGTGATGTCCAGGCGATGGCCGATCGCATTCTGAAGCTGTTAGAGAATCCGGACTTGCGCGCGCAGATGGGTCGCAGTGGCGCCGCCCGAGTGGAGAGCCTCTTTAACCTGCGCCCCAATGTCACGCGATTGATTGAGCTGTATGGAATTAATGGCAAGTGAGGGGCTTAAACTTAAAACGTTCGACGCCGCATGCGTTCGCTAATTCCAACCCGGGTCATCGACGTCGGTTAGAATTTTGTGAACCCTTGTGGAGTTAAGAAACATGTTCGAAGTTACCCAACCGCGTTTCATCTGAATTTAGCTTTGGCTTACCTTTTCTGATCCGCGCTCATCCGCAGCTAATATTTGTTCTTAGAAACCTTACAATTCTCAAGAGATCAGCTGGGGTATAGTCACCCTTTGTTTCTCCGCTAAAGCCTCATAAGCGCTCAGCACGATCTCCAGATCTCTACGCGCATCAGCGGCCGGTGAGGCCGGCTCGCGTTGCTCACTCACGGCGGCGAGAAACTCGCGCACTTCTGCTTGGTAACCAGTCGCCTCTTTTTCCGGCAAGGTGATCCGCACACGTCCAAACTGCGGCCGCATAAGTTTTTCCTGGAGCCAATAAGGGCGGACCAGCGAAAGCAAACGAGGCACGAGCGGGGGCTCGTGGGGATAGAGATCGAGGTAGGAAACGCCGGGCCATAAATGCATGGTGCCCTGAGATCCGGCCACGACAATATCCGGCAAGTGCCCGCGCGTGGAAGCCCAACTCAGGAGCAGATGCGCTTCCCAACCCACGCTGTTGGAAAGTATTAATTGCGCGCTGTCTTCGCCTGAGATCTTCGTATCGATTTGCATGGCTCGCGTGGCGATAACACTCTCCGGTTCTCCCATTAACAGCCTTAGGGCGCGGACATAATGAACTCCCATATCCATCAAGACGCCGCCACCCATGCGGTCGGTTTGGGCTGCCCAGCCTCGCGGACGACGCACCCCTGCCGCCTGTCCGAAAAAGTAGAGCGGTTCACCAATGTCGCCGGCAAAGATTCGTTGCACGGCTTCTCGCACCGCCGGTCTAAAGTGCATGTCCTCTGCAATCATGAGGATTGTCCCGGCCTGCCTGGCGGCGAGAATCATTGCATCCGCGTCTGCAAGGTTGGTCGCGATCGGTTTCTCCACCAACGCGTGCTTACCGGCTGAGGCAATCATCTCCGCGGCCGTGCGATGCATGTCATGGGGCATCGCGACAATGAATGCCTGCACCCGCGGGTCGGCCACCGCGTTTTCGAGGCCGAGGAAAAAGTCTTCTGCCCTAACCGCTCTGGCGAGGCGGGCCGTCTTGTCCTCGTTGCGGCCACAGACAAATAGTTTAGTCGCCGGGCTTACCTGGCGGAGTAGATTGCAGTGAAAAGAACCCCACCCGGTGCCCACCACACACACTCCAAAACTCTTCCGCGTCAGGTTTGAAGCGCGCGGCGGTTGCAACCGGCGGCTCCGATCTAATAGTCCGTAACTGGTGATGGTGGCGATCTCTGATTCTGTCGCACCGGCCTCTTCATAAGTGTTGAGTGCGATGTTTGCTGGAGCAGGGGGCCGCAGTCGATGAAAACTCTTTTTCAGGAGATCCAAAGCGCCCGTCTTTGCCAGACTCGCGCGCAAACTTTTTTGAAGCTTGATGTATCGACGTGGACCACCGGACACGGCTGAGAAAAGCAAAGGCCGTTCTCCCTCATGTTCGGGATTGGTCCGCGACTTCAGAATCTTCGCGAGGTAGAGTTTGCGATCACCGGCATCGACTGAGCTCTCGACTTCACAAAACAAAATTTGTAGCGCGTTTTCAACAAACGGAATACCCAGAGGGTCTTCACTTATGGTCAAGCCGACAACCTCGGCTCGATTTGGCTGTCGTCGACGCGCCGCCATCAGCCGAATGATCTGATCCTGGCTCGAGGCCGGCATGACATTAATAGCGAAGCGGCCGGTGCGCTGGATCGCCGGCTCTATGCTGTAGGTACGGTTTGGATTTACGACGATCAGCGGTGGCGTGAGACTGAGCTGGGCGAAAGTAGCCGAAACAAAAAGCGCGGTTTCATCCACGCCCTGCGCACTCAGGATGCCGCAAATGCCCTGCACTCGAGTGTCCCAGATTGTTCTTCCTGGCCAGTGCATTAGGTTCCTTTGAGATCCGACAAAAGTAGTTGTCGCAGGTGAGACACGCGCGATTCCATCTCCGTCTGCAGAATGTCGGCGATAAAAAGCGTGTGGTCGCCGACGGTTACTGCCTGGCGTACGGAACAAGCCGTCGAAGCCAGAGCGTCATTGAGAAACAAGTATCCCTCAGGACCTCCATATAGGTTCAGCGCAGCACACTTGTCCTGATCACGCCCTGATGTTTCACCACAGTCGAGTGCGATTTGCGATTGCGTTTGATTCAACACAATCAGACTGAATTGACTAGTTTCTTCCAGCAGAGCATGGGTGTAAGCAGAGCGGGCAATGGAAACCCAGAGAGTCGTGGGATGGTGAGCAACTTCTGAGAAGAAGGATACGGTCATGGCGTTTGCCCGGTCGCCCGCCTTGACCAAAACGAGGCCGACAATGCTGTCGATTAGTGGACCATTGAGATAGGAGCTGTTCAAAGGGTTGAATTATGATGACCGCTGAATTTGGGAGACCTTAACCGCAGCGTCGGCGCGCTTCAGCAGGGTCTGTACCTGGCTGGCGCCGAGAGCATCGGCGCAATTTGCATCTTAAAGGAAAACTCGCGCTCTGTCAGTAGCTTAAGTCCTCCGCAAAATCCCACCGCCAACCGTCGCTTGCAGCCTTCCTACCAACCTTCTATGAATCGAGCGCCGTTTGTTTGATGGATCAGGGTGCAGCGCCCGTTCCTGTGGGAACTAAAGCCACCGCCAAAATAATTTAGGCTTTGGACTGATGAGCGCGAGCGACGCCTTTCAAGCCGAGACGGAGCTGCCACAAAAAGAGTTTCTCCCTCTCCCGATGGGGAGAGGGAGAATGAAATCCAAGGTCTAAGCGGTGAGATCAAGCCCGGTCACTCCCTACGGAGGAGGTGCGCCGGCATTGATCCATGCTTTGAGATCGTTTATCTGCGCCGCCGTTAGACAACTGGATCCGGAACATCCAAGTGGCATCTTTGAGCCCGATCCGCCTACCGCGCCCTGGGTGCCTTCAACCTTGTGAATCAGGTAGCTGTTTGACACGTCGTTAGGCTTGATACGCTTCATACTCGGCAGTTCGTTGGAGTTGACATTGACCAACATGCCAAAGGAACTTCCTGAGGTAAGTTTCAGTCCTTGTGGTGGGCTCGCACCGGCATGACACGCAATGCATTTCGCATCAAAGATCGGTTGGATTTTTGTGGTGAAAACGTTCGCAGGCGGGGGCCCGGCGGGAAAGAGTTCCTTTAGCGGGCCAAAGACGTGGCTTACGGCTGTCGTGTTTGTAACGTGACAACCGAAGCAATTTGAGCCCTGTTGATAGGTTTCCATGGTGGTGTTGGCCATATGGTTAGTGCCAACCTGGTTCCCGGCACTGGGCGCTGCCCCTCCTATGGTCCAGGTTGCGCCGGTCATCATGTAATTCATGCGCACATCGCCGCTGATCAGCTTCCCGAGAACGCTGTTGTTGATGGCGATGACTTCAGTATTTTTGCTGGCCGAGCCGGCGCCGGGACTGTCTCCCCAGGCATTGTCTCTGAGAGTGTTGCTGGGGCTGATGGTGAACGGTGAAATGGAAGTCAGATCCGCCCCGCTTGCCTGTATGTGCGCAACATTGAAAGGAGCGGCAGCGCCGTTCGCACTGAACATCCAAGTGCCGGTTGTATCCTGCGCTATCGTTTTCGGGTTTGGACCGGCAGTGGCGTTATAGGTGTAGGCTGCATTGGGCGTATTGCCAAAGTGCTCAAAGGTGGCCCAGATCATTTCCGGATGCCCTTTGGTGCTTCCCACCACATGCATTCCCAGCAGGGCTAGCTGCACCGTCTTCTGCCCGTTCGGCACCCAGTGATTGGGATCCGACTGGTTATAGGTGGGTATCGTGCCCCTCATTGTGATGTAGCTGCTTAAATTGGCGAGCCCGGTTGTTTCGATCCACGACGACTTGATTTCAACTGCCAGTGCCTCGGGATCGGGAAAGGTTTTCCCCTTCGTCGCGGCGAACGCGATGATCTTGTTCAAATCCGCTTGAGTCGTCGGAAATTGGGTTGGGGCCGGAGTTATGCCGCCGTTCTTCACTCCGGTGAGAAAGTACGCATAGACGTCATTGACAGTCGTTGTGTAATAGATCAGCGAGCCATTCAGTGCCATCAGGGCCTCACCACCTCCCGCCTGTCCTTCTTCGGTGTCGATGATGTTGCCAAAAGGATCCAGAAAAAACGGGATCTTATTGATCACGAACTTTTGGGCAATCAGTGTTTTGTTAAAGAGCGCCCGAATGTTCGGCTTTGGACTTTGAATCACCTTGTTGGACTTGTCCAGAAAGATCGGCTTTCGGTTTTCGCCAATTCTTACATTTGCAATTTCAACGGGCTTGCCTGCCTTGTTTAGAATGAGCTGTCTGCCGTTAGGATCGATTCTTGGCTGTTCAACTTCAAAGAGCCGGCCGCGCTTGTCCATGATGACCGGCAGCCTGTTTGGACCCAACTGCGCCGCACGTACATTCAAGTTCCTTATCAAGCCCGGAGTGTGTGGAATGAAGGTGCGATTGCCGCTCGCATCTGGAGGTGAAACGTCATAAAAGACTGGTGAGGAGAAGATGCGACCGCCACCACCGCCATAGGTCGGTGGGGTTGGCGAAGTCAACCAGAGAAACATCTGCTCTGACCATTGATAGAAACTGCAATTCGGGATGTTTGGGAAGTTGACGCTGTCTGCCGGATTGACGACGCCGTTCAGAGATACTGCTCCTGTTTCGAACCAACTCGCAAATACAGGCGCTGTAACGGTGCAGGTCGTCTGCGCATCCGTGGGCAATGTCTGTGCTTGCGCGAGCCATGATGAGGCTTTAGCGAGCCCCGCTGCTGTTAGTGCGACCAACAGCAGTAGTCTGATTAGCCTGAAAAGATGGTGAGATTTCCGAATGGTATTCATTGGTCCCTCCTCTGAAATTCATGAGTGAAACTGGTTTTGAGTTTGGTGCGCCAGCTTGAAAGGACTCTTGCTAAGAGTTTGACGGATTTATATACCGTCAAGGCAATGGATGCAAGATTTCTTTGAGGTCTGGGGAAAGCGACTGAATGAGTTGTGACGCCATGGTGGTCAATCCGGTGGCAAATCTTGAGTAGTCGGGGACGGGCGAAACTTTTGCCAATGGGCCAGAGTGAATGCTGTCCACCTCAGAGTCTCAAGACGAATCATCCGGAACGAGCGGTGGAAACCCTCAGGCAGTTCGGACAACTGGCCGGATAACGAGGCTCTTTACTCGTCCGCCACGCGGACTGCAAACGCTCTCGCCGCACGACCCGAGTTACAGCGGACGATACGAAGGTGACCCGCGCAGTCGAGACGGAGCTTATCACCAGGGGACCGTCTGGCCGTGGTTGATGGGCCCTTTCATCACGGCTTACGCAAAAACGTTTGGCACTAAGGCTGGTCGAAAGTTCGCGACCGAATGGCTATCGCAGTTCCTGGATCATTTAAGCGAAGCTTGCCTGGGGCAGGTGTCAGAAATCTTCGATGGCGATTATCCTCATCGCCCGCGTGGCTGCGTCGCACAAGCGTGGAGTGTCTCCGAGATTTTGCGAGCGACGAGCGAAGACGTTTATGATCAGCAGGCGTCGACTCGGGCCGCATCCGCGAAAGGCGCATAGAGTGTGCGAGTGACGCCAGCACCAGTAACACCCGAAATTTCAAGCACGTACGCTGAAAGCTAATTACAGGCTTGCTTGAACCCTGGGGACAAGGATGCATTGAGGGGTTGTAGCCAGGCTGCGAAACGCCGTGATCTCAGTGTCGTTCGGGCGTGGGGTACACTTTGCGTAGTCGTGCTGCTCAAAATAAAGGCTGCGGCGAGGCTTAGCGTGGGTTAGCCTCGCCGCAGTGACACCCATAAGCAACTTCAACTTATCTTTCGGGTTCATCGACACTCAGGCTAACTTGATCGACTGTAATCCTGGCATCGGAACGAACCGGCAAACGCTTGCCATCCCGTGTTTCGAGTCCGCTCGGCACGAGGGTCACCGAGACGGATCTTTGTTGTTGGAAGGCCTTTAGCCTTTTTACCCCGGCGGTAATGTTGGCACTAAAGGTCAACTCACCTTTTTCTCCGTGCCTTGCGTGCGTTTGCTCGGCGCCAAAGAACGCCAGGTTTCCGGCGTAGTACTCCATCGTGTAATTCGGGTCCTGGATGTTGTCGGGAAGGTTTAAATAGACCTCATAGAAGAAGTCGAGAGGCTTCTCAACTTTCAACCCTTCAAAGTTGAGCTTGAATTGCATTTCATCCTCGGGTTTTGCGGCTTTCAAGGAACGCTCAAAAGCTCCTGGTGCTTTATCGTTGAACTCTATTTCGAATTTCAGTCGTCGTGCGTCCAGGACCAGCGGTTTTTTGTAAAAGCCGATCTGGAGTACGGCTAACTGCAGGCGCTCGGTGGCTATCTGCCAGATGGTGAAGACCGTTTCCTCGTCGTAACAGGACCGGCAGCCACACACATTAGGATTCAAGAGTTCCGCCCCGGTCATTTGCACCTGCTCACCAAACTCATCAAAGAAGGTAAATTTTGTATTGTGCCAGACCGTATCCGATGCCGGCGGATTAGCCCGCCCACCTCCGGCATCCAACCAGCGGTTCCAGAGGCGATCTATGTTGCAGTGATGCAGCCAGAAAATTGGATCTTGAGCTGCGGTCGCAACTGAACCCATCCAGCCGCCGATGCCGCCATGAACGGCGCTGTGCGGCGTGCCGTAGACATTGCTGCTGAACGGGTAAAAACCCACCGGACCCGGAATTGCCGAAGCCAGGCTGACAGCCGCCGCTGCCAGCTGTGCCGATCCGTTGTTCAGACCCGGGTTGCGAAATGAGTTGAACAACGGATTTGTCGCATTCGCCGGGGTCCGCAAGGCGGCTGGCAGAAAACGGGCATTCGGATCAGAGGCCTCGCTGTAGTTCCAATAGGGCAATCCTAAAGTCGCCATACCGGAAGCCTTTCGTAGAATCCTTTCAAAAAAGCAAAGCTCCATCCGATGCCAGGAAAAGAAATGAGTGGTGTTGTGCTGGCAAGTGTTCCAGGCGGTTTGAACCGGCGTAGCAGTGGTTCCGTGAATGGCCGCCTGGTAGGCCCAACTGGTTGGGTTGGTGGCCGTGCGTGATTTCATCACCGACACGCCATTCTTGAAAGCTGCTAGTTCGGCCGCCGTCAGATTCTTGAAATTTTTTCTGACAGTCGCACCGGCATCTCTGCATCGTCTCTGAAAAATAAAATCCTTGGTCTGCGCACCGAGAGACGGCTGGAGTAACAAAAGACCTCCAGCGACACCGGCGCTTTTGATGAAGTCACGTCGTGAGAAGTGAGAGTTTTTCATTGTGTCCTCCGAGGTTGGTGGGATGCTTGATGCATTGCCACTCCCGCCGCATCCATTTTGAGCGAAAGAGCCTGACAAGAGGTTGAGAACCAGAGCCAGCCTTGAATTGTGATAGTGGTGAAAACAATCTCACCGGAGTGAGACTCCGAGGTCTTGTGAGTCGGAGTCTCTAACTAACAACTCCGGGACGGATCGATTTTCAGCCTGTGACGGGCGCAGCATATCTCCGAGGTAATCCCACGTCAATAGTCAGTGAGCTCTCGTGGTGCGAGAAACTCCTTGAGTACTGCCGCGAGACTTTGCCTATTTCAAACAGGCTCTCGGTCTTGCCGATCATGTCGGAAGAAATAACCAACGGCAACAGCGCGCCGCAAGCTAATGGACACGTGAAGTTTGGCTTCGCCGCCCGCCTGGAAGAACTGAAAGGCCCAAGGGTCTTGATGGAAGCGTTTGCCGCCACTCGCGATCACGTGCCGGGCGTACGCTTGAAGCTTGCTGGTGAAGGTTCGGAGAGGAAACAAGTGGCGGCCCTGGTGCGGTCGCTGGCCTTCGCCGACTACTATGATTACAACGGCATCTACAATTTCCCCGAGCAGAGAACGTCGTTCATGCACGACCTCGACGTTTTTGTCATGCCATCGTTTACCGAAGGAACCCCCAATAGCATTGTGGAAGCGATGGCAAACGGGAAACCGATTATTGCTTCGGCTGTCGGCGGGATTCCAGACATGATCGATCACGAGTCCGGCATTCTGGTGCCGCCGGGCGATCCTCGAGCCCTGGCAAAAGCGATGATCTTGCTCGCTAAAAACCCTGAGCTACGCCGGCAGATGGGCGAAGCGGTGCTTAAGCGTTATCGAATGCTGTTTTCACCCGGCGCCGTCTTGCCCTTGATGTTGGAAACATATGCGCGCGTTGCAGGAGGAACGCCGGGGGCGTGAGTTTGTTGAGCAAAACCCCAGTTCTCATCCGTGGAGCGGTTTTCACTAACTAAGGCGGTGTTCTCGGACTTGCACACCGATCTCGTGGACATTCCTCTCATAAGTTGAACCTCACTGTTACTTGACCAATGCGTGGAGGTGCCGCCCTCACTTACCCGTCCGAAATGTTGGACTGTCGATGTTTCCCCCGCGGTTTCGTGGCCGGTGGCCTTGGTTTGGCGTATAGCAGTTGTACCTTTATTAGAACCGGATCCTTATGGTGAGCGCGCGGTGAGTAATAAAGAGTCTGCGGCACTGGCTCGGCTTGCTTCATTGACCGGGTAGCGTCTGCCCCGGCTTCTTTTTCCTGCTTCGTCCAGGGCTTGCCTTCACCGCCCGTCAGCTCAAGGCGGCCGGACTGCGTACCCCAGGATTTTTCCCACGAAGCGAGCGTGTCGGCGGAGAGTCGTTGCGCCTTGTCAGTGATTGTTAAGCTGGCAATTGGAGTCGGTGATACCAGCACGATCACATTCTCGCCCACGTGATCGACACGAGTCCGTTTCAAGGTGAAGTAAGGCGGAGTGTCATCCTGGTCAGGGATTTCGATCACCCGACCGGCGCTGACCGAGTTGTCGCCGGCGCGCGTGCGGGTGGTGGGAAAGATCAAGTACGGCTCACCTTTCGAGCCATCTGCGTACTGCTCCTGATCGACAACGTAAAGGTAACCGGTGCGCGCAACTTCGATGCTCATGCGAATGCGATCGCCTTGGGCTAAACTGCCGCTGGATGCTACGCGTTCAGGCAGCCACTCCATTGATTCCGGCCCGTCGTGAGCGATGATCCTTTCGCCAGTGTCCGCCTTTCTGGATGGACGCAAGCGCCAGAGCGTAATGCCGATGACTGAGTCCGGTGCCACGCCCACGACGGGAACATGCGGCGTCACAACACGATAACGTCGCTGGGCCGGTCTCTTGCTCGCAGCTTTGTTCCCCTGATCGATAAACGCCGTATCCCACAGTTGTCTGGTCGTTTCCTCTTCCTGCGGCTGCTGAGCCACCACCGCCAGCAAACATGCAAGGCAAAGAATCATGGTTGACGCCAACATCAATCGCCGTGCGGCAAATTTTTTTCGGCGGGCTGTCATATAGTCTCCTCGTTTCAGGTCGTGTCTCAGATTTGGATTCTCTGCGCGTCCTCTACTTATCCCGTGCCTTTGCTGCGAGTGCTTTCCCGCTTGAATATCACCGTGACGCTGAGCACGCATATGTTTTACCGAAGAGTGGAAGCAGCACAGCATCAGTAGGTGTTCTCACTTCCAGTTGCCGATCAAGATAAACGGCGCCCAGTAGTACGGATGGGCAAATGGAGCTTTCGGATCGAGCTTGAATAACGGCCGCTTTGCTTCCGCTGGTTTTGCGTCTTCGTGCGTGATTTGCCGGCTGGCCGACTGCGCGGACTCAACCTCAAACTCTCCCCGCAGCAGCTTCAATTGCGCCTCGCGCAGTGCAGCGATCTTAGACTCGCCATTGCGCGCTTCCCGCGCTCGATAGAACTCCTGCATCAAAAGCTTGGTGCTGCGATCCGCCACCGGCCAGAGGCTGGCGACTACTGCTTTCGCTCCTTGTCTTTGAGCCAGTACACCAAAGCCTTCGACTTCCTTGCCATTGGCGCCGCTGCCGCCCGTTGCCGTGTTACAGGCTGAAAGCGTTAAGAGATCGACGCCTCCGAAAATGTTTGGCAGAGATTTGATTTGTGCGAGGCTCAGAAAAGAGCCGTCACCTAACAACAAAGCAGAGTTTGTTTCGTTGCCCGGTGAAAACTGGAAGTGACTGGCGATGTGCACGACCTTGGGCCGGTGTCGTAACTGAGTGAGCATCGTCTCCTGAGTAAACTGCTCATCAAGTTTCACCACTCCGGGCAGCACTCCGTTTTGTTTGATTGTTGCAGGACCATTGGCGGCAGCTTCCTCGCGAATGATCCCGCGCATTTCGTCGATGACGCCGGGCAGGGCGGGAATTTTTTCGCCATGGGCCTTCGACACCCCCAGTCCCAGCGCATTCCAGTTACGGGCCGGCGCGTCTTTCAGTCGTGCCTGACTCGCCGGCGTGAACACAACACTCTGATACTGCTCGACCAAATACTGCTTGCCATCATGAAGTGCTGAAACCGGAACGTAGCGCAGCACGCCGTCCAGCGACCACATGATCGTTTGTGTTTTGGACTTGGCCAGATCCTTCGCTACGGGGCCGAACAGTATCTGGTACAGCTCCTGGGCCAAAGGTAGCGGGTCGAGCTTTGGGTTTTGCAGCGCTTCACGAAACTCCAGTACCTTGCGATTCAGATCGGCTGCTTTGATCGGATACTCATAACCTTTTTGAAAGTCAGCGGTCGTGAGGATCATCCGGTATTTATCCTGACCAACCAGCGTGTAGAGCGCGACCGTACCTTTGCCCAGTTCGCGCAGGTCTTCCATCAGTCCCTGGGATTCGCGCAGTTGGAACACCCTCCCGCTCGAATCAGCTGAGCTGCCCAACTCTATAGTTAGTTGGTCAAGAAATTTCTGAAAAGCATTCCCAGCCACCACCAGGTCGGAGTCGAGTTTCGCCAGCCGCTGCTCTTCATCCGGCGTCAGGGATTTCTTGTCCATCAGCGTGCCTCGTTCGGTGCCCAGGACTGCCAGTTGGTCGGCGATCTCGCGTTCCCGTCTTTCCAGTGCTGCTTCTGCCGGTGTCAGTTGGGCCCTGGCGCCTTGCGGCGCGTTGGCTGAATCGCGGCGAATGTACTCGAAGTATTCTTCCTCTTTGAGCATGCGAATGACCTGTTCGGCTTCGGGCAGGCGACCCTCGGAGATGAGCAAATCGGCGAGATCGCGATAGGTTTGCTCCTTTGATTTCAAAAATCCACGCTGCGTTTCGAGGTCGAGCGTGCGAATGTTGTTGCGAATCTCCTGATAGGCGTTTACCGACTGCTTGCCGAAATAGATCGCCAGATTTGCTCCGTTGCGAGTCTTCCAATCGAGCATCAGGTTGTTTAGCGCGGACGCTTCTTCGGATTGCGCTTTGACCTCACGCGCGATGCGTACGGCCTGCTCGTGGTAGCTAGTTGCTTCGTCCAGTCGGCTCAGCAGGCGACAGGCTTCGCCTAAGTTCTCGAGTGCTTGTCCTTCGCCCCGGCGATCCTTCACCTCGCGGTTTATCGCCAACGATTGTTCGTAGTAGGCGAGTGCTTTTTCATAACGGCCGAGCGAGAAATAAGCGACGCCTAGGTTGCCGAGCTCTTGTCCTTCGCCAAACCGATCCTTCACTGCGCGGGCTATCGCCAGTGCCTGCTCCTGGTATTCAATCGCTTTTTCATGACGACCCAGGGAACCGTAAGCAAGGCCCAGGTTGCCGAGCGTGTTTTCCTCGCTACGTCGATTCCGCAATTCACGGAAGATCGTAATCGCCTGCTCATCGAATTCAATGGCCTTTTCATAGCGGCCCAGCGCGGCATAGGCCAGGCCTAAATTGCCCAACCCATTTGCTTCGCCGGTTCGATTCCCGACCTCGTGACAGATGGTCACGCCCTGTTCGTAGTATTCAATCGCCCTCTCATAACGACTCAGCGACTGATAGACGTTTCCGATGCTGACGAGGGTGATTCCTTCGCCCGCCCGATTCTTCAGTTCGCGATGTATCGCGAGGGCCTGTTCGTAGTACTTGATAGCGTTTTCTGTCCGGCTCAGCCATTGATAGGCGATGCCCAGGTTGCGCAGCGACATGGCTTCGCTGGCCCGATTCTTCATCTGGTTGGCTATCACCCGAGCCTGCTCGTAATATTCAATCGCTTTCTCATAGCGGGCCATGAACAAATAAGAGTTGCCCAGATCACGCAGTACGGTATCCTGAGCTTCCAAATCCTGCAGTTCGCGGCTAACTAACAGTGCTTGCTCCTGGTACTCAATCGCTTTCTCGGGGTGGTTCAGATTGCTGTGCGAGAGGCCCAGAATGCGGAGTGCTTTTCCTTCGCGCATTCGTAGCTTGGACTCGCGACTGATTGCCAGCGCCTGCTGGTGGTATTCGATCGCTTTTTCATACTGGCGCAGCTCGCCGTACGCATACCCAATCAAGCTGAGCGAGTAGGCGGCCCAGGCTGGCTCGCCCAGTTCACGCCATATGGGCAGCACAGGCTGCAACTTGTCGATCACCTGCTGCGCTGTTTTGGCTGTCTGCTTTTTGAGTTCAGTGACTTCGACCAGCAGGGCTTCTGCTGCAAGCCGTTTGCGATCCGGTGCTGTCACTGACGCAGTCACTGCGGTCTCCAGGCGGTACAACCCGCGGTGCGTCGCAGCCCCGTTGCCTCGAACAGTCAGACGATAGCTGCCCGCCGACTTCGCTTCCAGCGAGAGCGATTCCGCTTCGCCGATCCCAGTCAGATTCATCTCGACCAGTTGCTTGCCGTCCGGCGCAGTCAGGATCAGCACGGCATCCACCGATCGCTGATCAAGCTGCAAGCGAACGAACTGTCCCGTGGCAAGGTTGATTTGGTACGCGTGCGAGTCGCCGCCCGTAATCTCGCGCTCAATGGCCTGGCCCGGCACGAGCGCGCGGGGTTCCTCTTTCGTCTGTGCAAAAACGGTCAGACTCATGCAAAGGACTAATGGGAAAAGGCAATATCGCATGTTCACTCGTTTCAATTCTTCCTTACTCTACCGAAACAATGTCAATGCCCGTCAGCTGATAAAAGGTGACAAAGGCGAGCCCGTCATGCACCCGCCTTTGCGCCTCTACGTGTTCGCAGTGCGTCTCCACACAAGTAATTACCGCATGCTTATTTCAGGATTAGTTCACGCATGTGCTTAGTGCCCATGACGTCGCGAATCTTTGAGCGATCTTCATAGCCCTGCATCCCTTTTTGGTCATCAACTCCGGTAGCCTGCCGAAGCGTTTCATCCGCCTTCTCCGCATTCTTCTCCATCGACGCATAACTCTCGTACTCGCGAAGGATCAGCATATTCCAACCGCTGTCATCGTCCTGGGCTCGCAGGATTTTGTAGGACTTCATGAACCCGTTCTTAATTGAAATGTCCGATTCTTTCTTCAGTTCCGTGTCCAGATATCCCAGGTAGGCCTGATCCATCCCCGGATGTATGCGGATAGTTGTCACTGCCCAGACCGTCCCCGGCGTGTAGTACTTGTGGATCTGTCCATAGACTGAAACACCCAGCATGAGAATAACTGCGCAGAGCGTTGCCACGATTAATTTTCGTTTGCTTTTCATCGGAACTCCTTTCCCCGCCAGGGGAATTGAAAGGCTGAATAGACAATCAGCTGGCTGTAGCAGCCGGGTTGGAATGCATTGCAAAGTGCGAAAGCTAAACAGCAACTCACGGTCGCTCGCTAGCCTGTTACACCGCGTAATTCAAGAAACTCTGCCCTCTCCAAACTATCAACCGGATTTCGCGGTCGAAACCCCTCACGCAAAATAAAAAAAAGTAACGGTCCGTTCGTGAGCTCTCTCTCGCAGTCGTGGCAAGGACGCCCGACGCTCACATTTAATGGTCACCGCCACTCGCCTTGCATCGTGAAGGCGGCCCAGTAATAAGGCGAGTGCCATTGCTTTTGCTTCCACATCTCGACCTGCGCGGCGCGCAAAGCTGCTGCCGGGCGCTCGCCCTGCTGCAACATCTTCTCGTAGAACCTGGTCATCAGGTCGGCGGTCGCTTTATCGTTCACATTCCAAAGACTGACTACGACCCGCGCCGCGCCCGCGTACATGAAACCGCGCGTGAGTCCCACTAAGCCCTCGCCTTTGACTTCTTTTCCAAGTCCAGTCTGACAGGCGCTCAGTACAACCAACTCAGCGGGTAGCTTCAGGTTGTAAATATCGTTGGCACGCAGGAAGCCATTCTGTGGCTGACCCTGGGCATCCACCATAGAAAACACCAGCGCCGACAAACCCGGTCGTTCGGCATCCAGCCAGCCATGCGTGGCGATATGAAGATAGCGATATTGGCTCAATGCCGGATTAAGCACCGTCGCGCGACTAGCCTGAAAATCGATTGCGCTGAAACTTGACCCTTTAGGCGCCAGCGCCATCAATTGACTAGCCTCTTGTCGAGTAAATGGGAGGCGCGGAATTACCAACTTTATTGTCTTGACGCCTGACTTGTCAGCGGAGGTTTCCGCGAGGTGTTCAATGCTGCGCGTGTCGTCAGCGCTGAGAGTTTGCGGTTGCAGCTTGTCGCTGGGTGCGGTCGACGGGGTAGTGAGGCGAGTATCCGTTCGATCAAAAACCGGATCGGCAATGACGGCCAGCAACTTCGGAGCGGGCTGTCGGCCGGCAAGGCCACTGCGTTGAATCGCCAGCGCCGAAGCTGAAGGAAGACTGACAACTTCATGCTTCACGATTAAAGGCTGGTCTTCGCTCTCAGGTCTTTGGCCTTTGGGTTTCGCGGAGATGACTCGACCTACAGGGTTTGACAAAGACCCAGGACCAAAGTCCAAAGGCCGTGGCTCAGGCAACATCGCAAACGGGATGTATTGCAACGCGCCGTCGGCGACGATGACCAACCGCTTGTTACCAAGCTGAGCGGCAACGGGACCGAGGAGGATCTGGCTCAATCCTCGGGCGGCGGCAGGCAGCGCTGCTTCGGCCTGGGTGATGCGATCCTGTTTTTGCGGGGCCGACTCGCCTCGTCTATTGGCGCTTCGTGCGGTCAGCAGTTCGACAACCTGTCGGGCACTCTGATCAACTATCTCGGCCTTCGGCAGTTCGTAGCTCATCAGCGAGTCTCTGGTAATCGCCCAGAGGTAGCTGCGCTCCTCGCCGAGGGCGTATTCGAGTAGCAACGTGTCCGGGTCAAGTTGCTGCTGAATCTCTTTGAGCTTGAGCGGCTCCGGACGGACAAGTGCGGTGTAGTGTGGGCTGGCTTTGCGGATGGCGGCTTGCGCGCGTTCGTAGTCGGTTTCGAGCTGGCTGATCTCCTTTTGGATAGCATCAGCCTGTTCGGGTTTGCCGGCTTGACGCAGAAGTTGCGCTTTGTCGTTGAGTTGCCGGCTCAAGCTGCGTTCGCGTTCGAGTAGCGCGCCGTCTACGCCCTCGCGTACGTCGGCATGAGCTTCGCTGAGCAAATCAAGGAAGCTACGGGCGCGCTGGCGCTCGCTGGTCTCGACGGCGAAGGCGTCGAAGCCTTTGGTTGGTTCAGCTTTGTGCTGACGCATCAGCAGGTCGGTGTAAAGCTGGTAGGAACTTTGGACGTTGGCCAGGAACGAGGCGCGCATCTCCGGACTGGTGATTTCATCGGCTCGCAGGGCCTCGGCAATTCTCAGGCTCTGCTCGACGTGGTTGCGGGCCGCCGGGAGATTGCCTCGAGCGCTCTCAGCGGAGGCCAGGCCGTGGAGTGACTCTGCCTCAACGTCGCGAGCATGTATTCCCCGAGCAATCACCAACCCCAGTTCGAGATATTCAATCGCTTTCTCAGGACGGCCCACTCTGCTATAAGCAATACCCAGGTTATTGAGAGCCTCCAATTCGTTCAACCGAAATTTTACTTCGCGACCTATTGCCAGCGCCTGCTCGAGATATTCAATCGCTTTCTCAGGACGCCTCAGCCTGTTATAAGCCACACCAAGATTGTTGAGCGCGTTTCCCTCGTCCGCGCGGTTCTTCACCTCGCGAGCGATGGCCAGCGCTTGCTCGTAATATTCAATCGCTTTGTCGGTCCGACCCAGGTTGATAGAGGCAAGGCCCAGTTCGGATAACACACCCTCTTCGCCGATGCGATGCTTACTCTCACGAAAGATCTGCAGCGCCAGTTCAAGATATTCAATCGCTTTCTCAGGACGGCCCAACCGGCGATAGGCCACGCCCAAATTGTTGAGTGCGCTCCCTTCAGCCGGTGCATTCTTAACCTCACGAGCGATGCCCAACGACCGATCGTAATATTCAATCGCTGTCTCGTAGCGGCTCAACCTGCCATAGGCCCTGCCCAGCACGCTGAGCACGAATGCTTCGTCCGCGCGATTCTTCATCTCACGATGGAATGCCAGCGCCAATTCGAGGTATTCAGCCGCTTTCTCGCTCTGGCTCAGATTGAGACAGGCAAAGCCAAGATTGATGAGCGTATTAGCTTCGGACGCGCGATTCTTCATCTCACGATAGATCACCAGCGCCTGCTCAAGAGATTCAAGCGCTTTCTCGTTACGGCTCAGATTGGTATAGGCATTGCCGAGGTTTTTCAGCGAATTCGCTTCACCCTGGCGATCCTTCACCTCACGCCTGATCTCAAGGGCTTGATTGTAAAACTCAACCGCTTCCTCGTTACGGTTCAGAGCTAAGTAGGCATTGCCCAGATTGTTGAGCGTATTCGACTCACCCTGGCGATCCTTCACCTCACGCCTGATCTGAAGCGCTTGATTGTAAGCTTGAATCGCCTGATCGTATTTTTTCAACCGCAGTTTCGCGGTGCCGATTAGATGGATGGCGACGCCTTCCCAATACCGGTCTCCCAACTCGCGCCACAGCGGGAGGGTCTGTTGTGCCTTCTCAACCGCTGGCTCAAGCGCCTCCGCTCCTTTCTCGTAGGACTTCCTGGCCTCGTCCAGCAACCGTTCGGCGGTCAGGCGCTGCTTGTCCTGCGCCGAAGCTGCTGTCTTCGTTTCAAGGCGCACTCGGTAAGAGCCGACCATCGTAGCTGGGCCGATGGCGCTGATCGTGAGCTGATGCTCACCGCTCGACGTCGCTTCCGCCGAGAGCGATTCCAGTGAACCAACCCCTGTGAAATTAGCTTCAATCAGTTGCTTGCCATCAGGAGGCGCGAGCTTGAGCATCAGGTCAATTGCTTTCTGCTCGACCAGAACGCGTACGAACTGGCCCGCCGCGAGATTGATCTGATAGGCGTGGACCTGACCGCCCGCGATCTCGCGCTCAACCGATGTGCCGGACTCGAGTTGTTGCGGCCGGGGAGCTACCTGCGCCTGCGCGCAAACAGGCGACAAACCAAAAGTCAATAACACCAAAGTAAATCCACGGGTAAACATATCCGTCACTCCCCGACCCTCCCGAAAATTTCCACCTCTGGCTCTGGCTAATGCAACGCCAAATCGCCCTGCGGTAAACGCTGCCCAATTGGAAGGCGCCTGCCATTGCTTCTGCTAACGGCCACGCGCGCCGCGTCATCGTACATGAACGCGCGCGCAAGCCCTACATGCCTTTCTCCGATCTCTTTGCTGAGTCCTTTTTTGGCGCTCACGACCGATAGCTCGGCGAGCAGTTTTCGGTTGGTAAATATCCTGGGTGCGCGGCCCGGTCCCAGAAGTGTCCCCTTGGTTCTTCCTGCTCTGATTGCTGGGCGGCAATCGCGAGCAAAGAAGCAGGCAGAGCATCATCCTCACATCACAATTCGGCGCCACGTAGATTTAGCTCGGGCGGCTTGCATATCGTTTCTTCGCTACTTACTTCCAGTTACCGATCAGGATGAAAGGGGCCCAGTAGTACGGATGCGCAAATGGAACTTTCCGATCAGGCTTGAATAGTGGACGATTTACTTCAACCGGCTGGGCCTGTTCGTGTGTGATCTCGCGATTGTTGGAGGGGGCAGAATCAACCGTCAGCTCCCCACGCAGCAATTTCAATTGCGCCTCGGCCAGCGACTGCTCAAAAAATTCAATTGCCTCGTCAAATGAGCCAAGCTCCATGCTTGCGTTTCCCAAACCATTGAGATTGTTCGCTTCGCGAAAGTGATTCTTGAACTCGTGGTTGATCGGTAGCGCCAGCTTGAAGTATTCGATGGCTTTATCCTGCCGACCGAGTTGGCTATAGGTATTGGCTAGCGGGCCGAGCACCAAAGCCTCGCCCTGCCGATCTTTGATATCGCGATAGATAGGCAGGGCCAGCTCATAGTTTTCCACTGCTTTATCGAAACGGGTCATGAGCGTATACGCTTCGCCCAGGTTTCTGAAAGCCAGTGCCTCGCTGCGCCGATCCTTTAGCTCGCGGAACATCGCCAGCGCCTGCTCCAAACACTCGATAACCTTGTCATAGCGAAATAGTCCCTTATAGGCAAAGGACAGGTTGTTGAGGGCCGAGGCTTCACCGCTGCGACTTTTCAATTCACGCTCGATGGCCAGATACTGCTCACCGTATTTAATCCCTCTGTCATACCGCTTGAGCGCGACATAGTTAACTGCGAGAGTGCTGATCGCTGTGCCTTCATCACCGCGATTCTTCACTTCCTGGGCGATGGCGAGCGCCTGCTCAGCTAATTCAATCGCTTTGTCGTTACGGGCAAGCCGGTAGTTGACCCATCCTATCATGCCCAAGCTGACTCCCTCCTGGCGCCGATCCTTGACCTCCTGGTTGATTTGTAAAGCCTGCGTGAAACAATCCAGTGCCTTACCAAAGCGGCCCAACCGCTCGTAACAATTACCGAGATCAGCCAGGCTTTGGGCTTCGCCGCTGCGGTCTCTCCGCTCTCTACGAATGGCAAACACCTGTTCATAATACTCAGCCGCTTTGTCATTGCGGCTCAGCCCGCGATAAGCATTCCCCAGATTATTGAGTGCCGTTTCTTCGCCCGCGCGCAGCTTCTCTCCGCGCCACAGCGAAAGCGCCTGTTGATACGCTCCGATCGCTTTGTCATATTGACGGTCTCCCGCATGTATGAGTCCGATCAGATTGAACGTTAGGCCCTGCAAATAGTGATCGTTTAGTTCCCGACAAAGCCCGAGCACCCGCTCCAATTTCTCGTTCAGTTGCGGGTCTGTATATCGCCCTTGCGTATAGAGCTGGCGACTCTCGTTCAGCAGCGACTCGGCAGTCAGGCGTTGGCGATCCTGAACAGTGGCTGAGGCTTTCAGGTCCAATCGGATCTCATAAAACCCGCTCTGAGTTGCGGCCCCATTGGCGCGGACTACGAGCTGATAAATTCCCGACGCGGCAGCTTCATAAGAGAGCGACTCGGAGGCGCCGATCATGCCGGTCAGATCGCTCTCAATCAACGGCATGCCATCGGGACTGGAGAGCGCGAGCTTCACATCAGCCCCGCGCTGCTCGACCACGACGCGCATAAACTGTCCGGCAGCCAGCTTGATCTGATAGTGGTGGCTATGACCGCCGGCGATTTCACGTTCGACAGGCTGGCCCGGCTCGAGCGGACGAATGTCCTCTTTCGTCTGGGCGAAAGCGGTCAGGCTAAGGAAAAGGACCAATGGAACAAGACCGTATCGCATCTTCATTCAGCACCTGCCTTCTGGGTCAACCCCACAGTCGTAGACGAATTCTCATGCCTACTTCTTAGACCGAAATTTGCGTTTGAATTCCCTCAGCTCGGCTTTTGCGGGTCGCAAACGGAAGCCGCAGTGCCGGGCGCAACCATCGCAAATTCGCTAAAAGCAGTGTCGACCCGGTTGCTGGCGTACACGTGTCTGACCGGGTTTGCCTCGCTGAGTCATTAATGGTGACTGCCTAACTCAATGGTGTTCCAGTTTGATGACGTGTACCAGTATGTCGCCCGGCGCTTTCACGATTGTCTCCGTCCTGTCGGCATCCCGCTCAACGGAAGGACTGGGCGACGAATGCGCTTTCAGAAACTGATTAACCGCCGCCGCCAGTCCGGGACTGCTGATCACGCCGCGGTCTTTGGGATTGGCGACTCCTTTAACAGCTTCCAACTCGGGTACCGGGTTGATGGCCCAGACCAGCCAGATTCTTTCCGTGCCTTGCTGCTCATCAAACTTGAACCAGGTCTGCTCCGGAATCTGAATCTGTTGGTTCTGAGTCAGCAGCGCCGACCCATGATTGGCCGTCGTCGAGGGAAACATTACATTGAACGTCGGAGCTTGATCAGCTCCGCTCGGACCCTCGTTAATCACGTAGAGATGCCCACCCTGTGAACTATTGATGTGTAAGCGAAGCTGATAGTCCTTTTCGAAGTTGATGTCGTCTCGCAGTCTGAAGGGTTCCCCATAAGGTTTTTCCTCGCGATACTTTTGGACGGTCAGCCAGTAATTAACAGTGCGCTGAACCACCGGCGGTTGTGCCGGTGCTGGTCCCGGTGCTGCTCCCGTTGCAGCACGCCGCCACCAGATCGCACCGCCCACCAATAAGCCTGCGAGCACGATGACCGCCACGAGGATCAACAGGGCGCTCCGGCGAGGTTTCCCCTCTGTCTGTGCTGGTGCCTTCGCGGCGGCAGTGCCCGGCTGAACCAGGGGGGAAGGGGATCGCCCGAGCTTTTGTGAGAAGGCCAGTTCTTCCTTAAAGCTCTTCAAATCAATCAGCAGGTCTTTGATTGTTTGATAACGTTCCTCGCGATTTTTGCGCAGCGACTTGCTTATTATTCTTTGAAACTCTGCCGGCATGTCAGGCCAAGCCACGTCAAGCGGCGGCGGTTCCTTCTCAAGCAGTGAGACAAGCGTGTCGATTTTCGTTGCGCCGGTGAAGGGAACGTGGCCAGCTGCCAATTCATACATCACAACCCCGAGGCTAAAGACATCAGTCCTCTGATCGAGCGCCTGGCCGCGCGCCTGCTCGGGTGACATGTAGTTGACAGTCCCCAGGACTGTGCCGGGAGTCGTGCGGGCCCTAATCATTGTGTCGATCTCTGAGCCGGCAGTCCTGGACTGGCCTGAGTTTTCAGTCAGTTTGGCAAGCCCAAAGTCGAGCACTTTAACGTAACCATCAGGCCGCAGCATGATGTTTTCCGGCTTGATGTCGCGATGGATGATGCCCGCTGCGTGCGCGGCCTGCAGCGCCCCGGCCACTTGAATTGACACCTCGAGGATCTCGGGCAATTCCATTTTCGTGTACTTCCGGCGCTTGAGTGTTTGCCCGTCGATAAACTCAGTGGCGATGAAGTGCAAGTTCTCGGTCTGGCCGATCTCATGAATCGTGATGATGTTCGGGTGATTGAGCGAAGAAGCGGTTTTCGCTTCCTGAATAAAGCGGCGCAGACGCTCCTTGTGATTCGTAAACTCCGCGGGCAGAAGTTTCAGGGCGACCTTCCGATCGAGTTTCGCATCATTGGCCAGATAGACTTCACCCATGCCGCCTTTTCCGAGCGGACCAACTACGGTGTAATGGGCCACGACTTGCCCGGCGAGGAGTGCCGGCTGTGTGTCCGCGATCATTTCCGCCCCGGCTTCATAAGCAGGCGCATCAATCAGACTGTCCGGCTGCTCATGGGCGGACATGAGAGACTCCAGCTCGGCTACCAGGTCCGGATTTGAATCTCGCAGACGCGCAATGAACTCAGCGCGTTGTTGCGGCCCGAGGCCGACGGCCTCGTGGAAGAGTTCCTCCAGTCGCTGCATGCTTTCAGGGGTGGTCATGATCCTACGCGGCAAGTTCACGTCGCAGCCAGGCGCGGCTAAAACTCCAATAACGTTCTGTCGTGGCGTGTGACAAGCTCATTACCTGGGCAGTTTCCTCGATAGTCAGGCCTCCGAAGAAGCGCAGTTCGACAACCCGGCTGTGTTGGGGATTGGTCGACGCCAACGTCTTCAAAGCCTCATCGAGCGCGATCAACTCTACTTCAGGCTTGTGACCAAAGCGCTCTGCTTCAGTCAGAGATAAACGCAGTTGCTGCCCGCCGCGTTTTGTCGCCAGCCGCTTGCGCGCGTGGTCGACCAGTATGTCTCTCATGATCTTGGCAGCCAGGCCAAAGAATTGCGCGCGATGCTCGATTGAAATACTTGACTGATCCGCGAGGCGGACGTAGGCCTCGTGAACCAGGGCAGTAGCTTGCAGTGTGTTTGATGCGGATCTCCGACGCAGATAGCTGGCGGCCAGTTTGCGGAGTTCGTTGTAGACGAGCGGAATCAACTCATCAAGCGCGGCCTTGTCGCCGCTGCCCCACTTAACCAGCAGATGAGTGATGCTCTGATCCGGGAGTATTTCTAACTTGTTCATTCTGGGCGTGCGAGGCGTCGCGACGAACACCACAGACCAGCGCCCGGCCTCGATATGATGTATAACAAAACGGGGTAATTATTGCACGAAAGTTGTTTGCGCAAACGCTGCCGCGTATCCCGCTCCCCGCGGCTCAGTGTTCTGCCAAAAACGCCAGCGCGGCTTGCCTGAAAAGAATTAGCGAAGCCAGCGGGACCGAAGCCCCCAGGAGGTCGCGGTAAAGAGGGGCCGGAGAAACCAACCTTTTGATAATTACTGCCGGCTAGTTCGAGACTCTTCGCCAAACTCGCGCTTATTCTTTTCAAACTGCGTCTTCATCTCGGCTATGAACTTTACGAATTCGGGCGCCTGTCTAATGCGGTTTAAATAGGGATCGCGCCCGAGGCGGCGCGCTTACGTCTGCAACTAGACCCGTCACAGCACGACCAACTCGGAATTCTTTACCTCCATATCGGACTCGAAGACTTGGGTGAGCGGGAACTGCAAAGGGCCTTGAGCATCGATCCAACCAGCGACTACTTTGAGAGAGCAATCGTCACAAAGTGCGGCGGCGGTCTCTTTTAACCATTTGACAGCTTCACTACTCTTAAAAAGCGATCGAGGCCGATCAAAATTATGCTCTGGCTCACGCGCGACTTGCCCATGCTTATGCGTGGACGGCGCAGTTTATTGAGCCGAACGAACCTGCCTGGGTAGAACGCGCAAAGGCCAGATTAAGCGGCAGGGCTGCTGCTTTGATGCGCGCCCGCAACGTGAGGCGGCCGCGCTAATAAATGCTCAACAAGCGATGACGATTGACGAACGGTTGGTTGTGGCCGCACCGAAGAATACGGTGGCTCGCAATAACCTCGCACTCATCTACTCACAACTGGGTAGGGTAAATGGTTTGATTGCTTCACGAACAATTGGGACTGGTGAACAGAAAGCCGCCCGCTGGCGGGAAGCACGCGGCTGGTTTGAGAAGAGTCTCCAAATCTGGGTAGACAGCGCCACCTGAAAATACTCAGCGGTGCGGAAGACAAGAAACCTGAAGACATGTTCATGAGATTTCGAGACGTGATACCGCTCTGCAGCAGTTATGACCGCCATAGTCAAAGAATCGAAGCGGGCTAATTAACCAATTCTTTGTGAGATAGACCGAAAGTCTTGCAGAGTTATCGCGGCTCCTTCATCTCCAGGAAAACTGTAAGTATTTCACGCCGTAGGTGGCATTTTAAATTACTCATGGCCGCACCGGTTTGCCGGCTTCAATTTTTGGCATTGCCGGCCTCGGCTGGCTGGTTTTGGCATCGCAACGCCTCATCTCTGCCCTGTTGATCGTCAGTGTGTTGTTTGCTTTGTTCGACTCGATGATCTTTGACTTCTCGAGAGTTGGAGCGAAGTATCCCTGAGAACGCCAATAGGTGGGATCGGCTATCGCCTGAAACACCTGCGTATACTCTACTACGTGCCCAAGTGTAAAACCGGAGCCAGTCAAAGGTCGGTAAGCCAACCATCTCACCTCGCCCGCTCTCAATCCCGCCAGCGTCTCCGCATTCCAATAGCCCCCAAACCCTTTTGAATAGACGAATTTGATTCCCAAATCAAAAGTGTCGGCGTCTCTCTCTCCGATATTGGCAATGAGCACTCGCAGAGTTTCCGCCGACTCAGGTGGATTACCCTGAAGGCACATGTCCTCGATTGTCAGATCAGGAAGTACTCCTGTTGCCACTCCTGAAGATTCCTCGAAGCGCACATTCTTCAATGAATCATTCTCTGAAAGAACAGGAGTCTGCACGGCTGCGTTTTCAGCGGGACTGGTCAAGACGCGATTTGACGCGCTTAGATCGCCACGCTTCAGACCGGAAATGGGCTCTGAGGCAGGAGTACTTCCGTCGCAGGTTTTCGAAAAGCCTTGTGAAAGTCCGTTGGGATTAACGACGGCGTTAATATTGAAGCCACCCGCTCGAACTCCCGTCAAACTTCTCTTCGCAGTGAACATGCCACCTGTAAATTCATTAGGTTGCGCGGTGATGCTTTGTCTCTCGCCGCCCTCCATACGCACGGTCCACGGAGTAGCATTGGTCAGTTGCATCGAAACGGGACTGGTCACGCCATCGAGGCCGGAGAGGGTGGCAGTCAACACGGTCTGCTCGCCACGTATTAAATTCAGCTTTTCTGCAGCTAACCTGATTCCAATACTTTGATAGCTGCATCTGGCGACGACTTTATTCTGTTCGTTAACCTCAATACTGGTCGGGCCTATAAGGTTCGCCGGACTTCTGACTACAACTTTTCGCGGCGATTCGGCCAGGAACTGCGCAGTATTATTTGCCAGCTTGATTGAAGTGTTATTGAAGTCTCCATCGAATGGACCTGCCACAGATACGGGTCTGCCCGCTTGTCCAAACTGCGGGGTTGAGTAGTTGCCCTGCGGCGGCAGATTTCCGATCGGCGTTTGGCCTGTGGCCGGTTTGTAGGTGTTGCTCTGCAGAACGGGCAGCAGCGTGCGCCCCACTTCTTTTCCCTGCCTGGTCTTCAACACCACCGGAATGAACTGAGCTGCAGGAGGAATAACCCATTTGCTGCCCTGCGTCTGTTGTCTAGGAGTTTGCTGTTTGGCCACTTCGACAACATAGCCATTTAATGAATCTTCATTCTTCGCCTGCTCATCTTTAGTAGAGCCTTTGGGCTCGGCGATCACGGTGCCGGAAATCGTGTCGCCGGTGGCGACATCGTCCGGCAGATTTACGCTCACTGTTCCCTCAAGCGTATCGAAGCTGGTTGTGGTGAGACCAAAAGATGTCTCAGTCCGCACCCGCAGCCCATTGCCATCTCCCAGAGCCGCGTAATCCTCGACCAGTTTCAGAGAGTTGGCAATCTTCTCCTGGAACTCCTCACTTTCGCCGCGTGGATCATCAACTAGATGGCGCAGCCTGGTGACTACGCTTTGTATTTCTGGCGCCATCGCGGGATTGCCTGGATCTATTTTGTTTGCGTGATTCGCGGCTTCGCGGACTTCTTTCAGCTCACTCCGCACGATCTCAGCTTTCGCCAGCGACTCTGCTTCCCGAAGCAATCCAATCAGCGAGCGCAGAGATTGTTCGCCCGTTCTGTTTTGCGCTCGTGCCGGGATGCGGGGTAGTGCTCCAAATAGTAAAGTGTTGCTTAGAAGCAGGATCAAAGAGTGCCGTAGCATCTTCGTGAAAGGGGAACCCGATCTTCGCTTCCTGCTCCGCTCTGTTTGAAAGTTACTCATCGCCCTCTCCTTCAAGACAGTCGTCGGCTCTGGTTAAGTTGTTAACGCCTGTTGCATTCAGATATTGGCGTGCCGGCTATGTGAATCAAGGTCCGACGATCCATATTTCCGATGCTGAATACTTCCCCTGAAGCGATGAAGCCACAGGTTGAGTCAGGCTGTCTGTTGGGGTTGTTAGGGTCAACCGACCTAACAAGTCCAGTTAGTTGTGCTCGCCCTGTGTTATCAAATGCCGAGGCGGGAAGCTGAGCGGCGCTCAGATCAAAGAATGAGGATTGCATGGTGTTGTTTTGATTTTGGGGAAAGACGTATGTATTAGAAGCCAAAAGGTTGCCGTTAGCGTCGTAGACTCTCAATTCCAAATTTACGCCTCCTGAATGACCATGAGGGGTTGGACTGACAAGGGCAAGGCGACCCACACTGAATCGCAGGACCTGCCCCTGCGTGATGCCTCCCGGCACCACGATGCCAACCTCATTCGCAGCCTCGCGTATTTCACGAGTCTGTTCCGGTACAGCTCCAATCCTGTTTCCGATCGAAAGAATCGCGATCGCCACCAGTGAAAGCAGCGCAATTAATTTGGAGCGCTTATAAAAAGCTTTCATTTCTTCCCTCCATATTTCTAAGTTGAGTCTTGTCCCACGTGGGCACCGTTTCGCTAGTCCGCGCACATGATTACTCCCGGTGAAACACGACGTCACTAGGTAGGTTTCTAGGAAGTGAAGAGGCGGTCTCTGGACGCGTACTTATTTAAGGAGTCGATCCCGCAAAGCCTTGGCTACGGCTTCGGTCTTGGAGTGGACGTGAAGTTTCTCGCAGATCCGCTGCAAATGAAAGGAAATGGTGTGCGTAGTCACACCCAAATCCGCTGCGGCTGTTTTATAGTTGTGGCCTTCCATCAACAGCTTTAACAAGCGGAGTTCGTGTGGAGTCAATTCGTAGCTGCGATCAGGGGGGCGATGCTGGCGGAACAGCTTGACCACTCGACTGGCTACTTCCGGTGTCAGAGGAGCGCCACCCTTGGCTGCTTCCTGCAAACCCTCCAGCAGACGGGCGGGCGGCGTTTTTTTCAGCAGGTACCCACTGGCGCCCGCGCACAGCGCGTCAAAGATACGCTCGTCATCGTCATAGATTGTATGCGCCAGCAATACCATTCGGGGAAAACGCTCCTTTAATCGCCGGATGCCTTCAATGCCGCTCATGCCAGGCAAGCCGATGTCCATCAAAACGACATCAGGCAGATCGCGCTCGATCTTATCCAGCGCTTCTTCCATTGAACGGTAGCTGCCCGAACAGCGAAAGCCTTCCGTACCTTCAATCAGTATGGTAACGGCATCGCGGAACTTGCGCTGGTCCTCGACGATTGCGACGTTGACGATCGACGGGAGAGCTTCGTTAGCTTGTACTGCTGTTTGACCGTCGGTTTTCATTTTCGGCTTGAGAAACTAAACGCTACTCTACGTACATGGCCCGCAAGGTAAACCACCGCAAATTGGAAGTCACTAGGAGCTTTCCTAGTCACCCCAGCTTCCACGGCTGCCAATCCAGCGGCACGCGGAGCTTTAGTGTTGTTCCGCAATTGTTTGCGGTTTCGAGCTCAAACTCACCGCCCAGCCGGCGGGCCCGTTCGCGCATGCTAGTCAGTCCGTTGCCCTCAGTCGCCTGGGAAGGAACGAAACCTTCACCGTTGTCGCGCAGTTCGAGCAGCAAAGATCCATTCTGCACGCTAAGAATGATTGCGGCTTCAGTGCAACCTGAATGACGGGCAATATTATTGACGCTCTCCTTGACGATGAAAAATATTTCGCGGCGCGCGTCCGCACCCAGTTTGAAATCATGATCTTCGGGGGCTTCAAATTTGAGGGCAATATCCCGCGAAGTAAAAGCTTCGCTGGCAAACCGGCGCATTCTCTTCACTAACTCACTGAAGCGATCCTTGCGGGGATTGATTGCCCAAACAATGTCACTCATGGAATCTACGAGCTCGCGCGAGGCGGTTGCGATAGAAGATAACGGCTCTGCGACGCTGGAATTGCCGCGTGGTAGATGGCGTTGAGCGACCTCGCTTAGCATCGCTATTAAGGAGAGACTGGCCCCGATGTCGTCGTGCAAGTCAGTGGCGATGCGCGTTCGCACTCGTTCCAGCTCAATCAGATGCCCAACCCGATAACGATAGAGCGCGACTGCTCCCAACCCGACCGTTAGTACGACCAGCGTGATGAACCACCACCGTTGCCAGATGGGAGAAAGGATTGTGAAGGTAATAGTAGCCGGCGTGGGACTGATACTCCCATCGGCTGTCACGGCCCGCACCAGAAATTGGTACTTGCCGGGTGAGAGGCCTGCGTAATTGATTGTGCGTTGATTGGTGAAAGCGCTCCAATCGGGATCGTTGGCCAGGCGGTACTGATAGCGCAAAGCCTCGCCGGCCGCGAAGCCCAGACCGACGAAGTCGATACTTAGTTGATTTTGCGTCGATTTGAGTGTAAGTCCTGAGACTTCCGTTTCACCCAACGCAGAGATTGCCAGCGATTCACCAGATATTCGCACTCCACTGATTAAAATAGGTGGCGGTTGCTGGGGCGGATCGGGACCCGGAATCAAACGCGACAGGCCAAGATCCGTGCCGAACCAAAGCGCTCCCTGGCGATCGCGAAAAGCCACTGTAACTGCGTTGTTCGCTAAGCCCTCGACTTTGGTGTAACGCCTGATGCGTTTGGTCTCGGGGTCAAACCTGTCGAGACCGCGCGCGGTTCCGAAATACATCCGCCCCAAGTTGTCCTCCGTCACACATGAAATACTGTTGCTGGCTAATCCATCATCGGTCGTGTAAGTAAGAAAGCTCGGATGCTCCGCTTCAGTATCATCGAGGCGCACAACGCCGCCCTGACCAGTCGCAATCCACAGCCGCTTATTATGATCGAGATAGAGAGCCCGCACGGGCCCTGCCGGCAGTCCATCGGCCTGAGTAAATAATTGAAAGCGGCCATTCCGATATCGCGCCAGGCCACCGTCAAATAACCCTAACCATAAGTTGCCGGCAGCATCCTCACAATATGCACCCGGCGTCTTGAATGGAGCGAGTCCGTCTGCTTCAGAGTAGGTGTGAAATGATTGAGTGGCTCGCTCCCAACGAGCGACCGAGTTATGCACGTGACCGGCAAAGCTGATCCAGATGTCACCGCGCGAATCCTCAAACAACCGAAAAACATCGTCGCCCGGCAGTTCACCACGCTCGTGGTTGTAACTATTCTTCGGCAGTGTGTAAGCCAGTTGCTCAACACTCGCGACAGGTGGAAAACGTAAGAGTCCGGAGCCGGTGGGTACCCACCACTCCCCGGTGTGGTCCTGAAACGTGATCTGGTTCCACCCCCAACCGAAACTCTTCGTCTCGCGAGTGAACTGCGGCCTGACAGATGTGAATCGTTGGCCGTCAAAGCGATTTATAAACGGCTCGCTTAAAAGCTCGCTCTCTCCGCTGATGGCGCACACTTCCCCGCGTTGGTTTTCAAAAATGGAGAGAATGCGAGGTTTGGCGAGACCATCCGCCAGGCCAAAAGTGGTGAAGCCGCTCCAGGTTATTTTCAAAGCGCCTGCGTGGCTGGCCAGCCAAAGGTTGCCGTCGCGGTCCTCGGCTTCCGCCGCGACCCATCCATTACTTAATCCGTGAGCAGCGCCGTAGCTCCGAAAGCGCCCAGCGCTAAACTCGCTCAACCCGCTATCGGTGCAGATCCAGATCCTCCCGTCAGCGGATCGATAGGTTCTCAAAATCAAATCGCTCGCCAACCCGTCGGCCATTGTGTAGCGCAGGATCTCTCCTGGAGAGGAAGGAAGGGGACTAATGCGGCCGGCTAAGTCAGTAAGGGATTTGGGTCCTGTCAGCGTTCGCCTTATTTGTTTGTCAGACACCGTAAACGATGCAGCTGGTTCCGGTTTGTACACAACAAGACCCGCGCCCCCGCGGTGCGCGATCCACAGCCTGCCGTCGGAATCAAACAGGAGCGACTCGACCAGGTCACCGAGTGGCGCCGGTTGCATCGAGTAACGAACCGTCCGGCCATCAGGCAATATTCGCAAAAGACCCAGTCCTTGAGTGCTGACCCAGAGGCTGCCTTCGCGATCCGCTATCAATGCTCGAACAACTACTTGATGTTCCAACTCGTTTAGGTTCAGTGCGATCCGGCGAATGACCGTCTGACCGTTCGTTTCATCGAGACGGAACAGGCCCTCATCAGTACCAGCCCACACCTGTCCCGCAGGGTCTTCATATAGGACGTTCACACGATTGCTGGACAGTTCGCCGCCCACAGGAATCGCCGTAAACAGACTAACCTTCTGCGTTTGTTGATTGCGCAACGGGGAAGGATTGAAACGAGCTACGCCGCCGCCGTTGGTGGCTACCCAATAGACCCCGTGGCGAGTCTCGAGCAGATCATTGATGGCCGGATTTGGGAGGCCCTGTTCGACGCCGTACGTCGTGAATTCGTAACCATTGAATCGACTCAGCCCGTCACTGGTGCAGAACCAAAGAAAACCATGCGAGTCACGGACGATACGCAGGATAAGATCGCGTGGCAGACCGTCCGCGGTAGTGTAGAGCCGAACTGGAAGCTGTTCGGCAAATACCTCTGGCACCCTGAAAATAAACAGAAGAATCAAAGACGAGACTGCGACAAGCCCAATCGCGGCGATGAACTGAGACGAGCACGTTCGTCCTGTCATTCTCATTTCACTGCATGATACTGCGCCGGAGATATGGCGGAAAGCTAATCACGGCTCGCGATGAAGCCGGAATCGTTAGAGCATGCTTGTTACCGGCGCTAGCGGACGCGCAGATCGGCCCGGAAGTATTGCCATCCGTTCAGGAGTCGACCTCGTGACGCCGTGACGCCGTGACGCCGTGACGCGCTGCGGGCTCTAAGAGAAATGCCTCGAACTGCGCGAGGAAAGAATTATTTGGGTCAAGGTAGAGCCTCGATTTGAGGTCCTGCAAAACAATGCCCGGCTCCGGACCATCGCAGCAAGAATCGGTTTGGAGCAATGACGTTCCTCGGGCTGAAGCGAAATATTTGACTTGATGTACGAAGTCGAGCCGGTGTCGCCGCCTTTAAAGTTAAGCGACCTACTGTAATTTAACGGAACTCAGCTGGCTGGAAAGCCATAGGCTTTTTGCGCTTAGCGGCGGCCAGGCCGCACTTTTGAAACAGTCCGCGAACATCAGGAAGATTTCTTCTTGAACAGCTTTGCGAAGGCGTCACGAGCATCGGTCGGCGGGCCTGACGAAGTTTCGCGCTCGACTACAATCCGAGCCGCGAACAGTTCGCACTCGTTGCGCGCGTGTTTGTTTACTATCCGTGCGGGGATCGGCTTATTACATTCGAAGCGCGCCCCCGGATCGAAGTGTGTGCATTGACGGCAGCTGTGCAGGTCAGCATTGCACTTGGCGCAAGCGCTGTCGAAGTTGATGTTCGCCGGAGCCTTGGTTCCACACGCGGTGCACTTCGACACCTCGCCAAACGCCATCATGTGTGGCGAGCGCGGTCCTTCGCGCTGCTCTTTTTTTAATAGGGGGTTTGCTTGCCCGCTGGATTGGGACTTTGGTCGCTCCAACTCGCGATCGCTGTCCATATAGCCGCGTTGACGATATTTGCTCATCTTTATTTCATCCCATCCGCGAAAGAATACAACGAACCGCGCGTGCGGATGATTAAACTGTTGCCGGCGATTGCCGGCGTGGCCCAGCATTCTTCGTCAAGGTCGTTGGTGGCCAGGACTTCCCATTGTGCGCCTGCTTTAAGCACCGTCACCTTGCAGCTGGCACTTACCATGAAGATCTTTCCATCGCCTGCAACCGGTGATGCGTAGTATTCTTCGAGCGCCTCAGGCGTGCGACCTATTTTTAAAACCTCACCCGTCGCGGGATTCAAACTCGTGACTATGCCTCCTTCTTTCATTAGGTACATCACGTCACGATAGACGAGGGGCGCGGGAATATTCGGATAGGACTTCTTCAGTCGCCAGACAACGTTCGTTGGTGTGAGATCGCCGCTGCCACCAATCCGGACAGCCGTGATGCCATGCCCGGAAGTGCTGGTGCCGGTGCGAACGAAGTCGTATTCCGCTTGATCGATATAGCCATCCCCATTGGCGTCTATCCAGCCGAAGTGTTCCTCAAACGGGTCACCCTTCATCTCCTCTGGCTGGATTCGTTGATTGTTGTCCTTGTCGTATTTTTTCAAAGCGTCTTCGTAAGCCGGTAAGAACGGAGTCTCGGAGCCTTCGCCGTTTACGTAAACCATGTCGCCACTGAGGGCAGGCACTCCCTTCGGATATGTGCCTACCTTCGTGACCCACCACAGTCGCTCTCCTTTATCGAGCGAATAGGCATCCAGTGTATTTGAACCCAGAACCACGAGTTGTGCCGGCGCGTTTTTGGGCGTGTAGACAACCGGAGTGGAGAAGCCTTCGTAATTTGTCCGGTCTTTTTTCCAAAGAACTTTTCCGTTTCGCGCATCAACGGCGACTATGAATGAGTTTGCCCGCTGGTCGGCCACCAGCAACAGGGTGTTTCCCGCGAGCACCGGCGAACCAGCCATACCGTAGAAACTACTGAATGGTCCCAGCGGTACGCGCCAACGCTCGCTGCCATCTGGTGCGTAACTGATTAAGCCTAACTCGGCAAAAAAGACAAAGACGTTTTTCCCGTCGCTCACCGGAGTGGGTGAGGCAGCGTCGTTGGCCTTGTAGATGAGTGTATGGCGCGCGCGCAGAACGTCACGCCGCCATAACAGCTTTCCAGATTTTCGATCGAGGGCGAGCGTGATGAGTTTGTCGCCTTCGCTCGCCGTCAGGAAAACGCGATCGGCCGTGACCACTGGCGAGGATCTCCCGAACGGCACTGCTGCTTTCCAGGCGAGATTTTTCTTCGCGCCAAATTGCGTGGGCAGGGTCAGGCCGTCAGCTACGCCGGTGCCATTTGGGCCGCGGAACTGCAGCCAGTCATTGGTGACGGCGGGCGCTGTCGAACCTTTCGACTTCTGCCCGTATACCGGCAAATCAGAGACGAGAAGACTCGCCAAGCCGACGATGGCGCAGACTAGGACGAGTTCGGTTGCGGAGATTGGATTTGATGATCGTAGGAGTTTCATTTGTTTGGTCTCGGGTGAATGTTAAGTGGGCCACTGAGCCCCTAAAGTCGAACCCGCACCGGATTAGCGTCCGGCGAATATCACGGTTCGAGTTCTCCACCGCCCAGGCACTCTTGAATACGTAGTGGCAGTGTACCTCGCTTTGTAAGACGGTGAACAGGTTCGCCAGGTCGTTATGAAGATCGCTGCGACGAGCAGGGCTTGCTACAGCGCCGTTCGCGGCTGCTTACACGGTTCGTGCAAGACCAGGCGCGCCAGTCTCCGCGCCATGCACCTGGGAGGAAGTAGAACGCGGTAAGGTGACGCCGCGGAGTTTCGCCATCCGCAAAATGGCCCAACCAATAGGAGACCTCGGCGATCTCTGGGCGGACCTGCTGAAGACGAAACGATCGCTGAGCCTACCGATCAAGCGGTTGGATAAGCTGCGGACGACGACTGCGAGCGCGAGAGCTACGACTGTGAGGACGATGCGACTGCCAGAGCGATCAATCAACTTTCCCACGCCGAGGCAGAACAGCGCTCCAATCAGCGTTGCCCACAAGTTGATGCGGGCGAAGTCCACGCGGCTCCCCGAGCAACGGTTCTGTGATCAGCCCGAGCCCCTGAGTGCGACCCGGAAGCGTGCCCACCATCGCGAAGGCCGCGACGATCATGTTTACCAACCGTAATACAGTTTGGAATTTAGCGTTTGAAGTTTGGAGTGGAGCATCTATTTCACAAGCGGAAGGGTGTCAAGGTCAGGCGAGTTTCGCGCTAGCGATACGCCACCAATTGCGAGACCGATTTCAATTACTTGACCATATACCTGAAACACGTTCAACACATATGTATCGTAATGTAGTTCGGAACCGAGTCGAGCTAAACTCTATTCTCAGTCCTTCTGGAATCATCTGGAATATCTGACCCAACAGCCACACTTCGAGGAGACTATACGATGGGATTATTCGATAAGATGTTTGGACAAGGTGCGGATGCGGCTCAGCAGCAGCCTGATGCGGAGAAACGATTCAACGAGTTGAAGCAGAAGTACCAGACGGTATTGACTACTGCCGATCAGCACCATGTGCAATTTCAGAACCTGCACGTGCAGGACAATAAGCTCTTCATCAAAGGCACCGCGCCAACTGAAGAGGCTAAGAGCAAATTCTGGGATCAGATCAAGCTCGTCAGTCCAAGTCAGGACGACATCACTGCTGACATCAGCGTGGATTCGAGCCGTGCGTCGGGTGCGGCCGTCGGCGGCGCTGGTAGCGGTCAGACCTATACGGTTAAAGCGGGCGATACGCTCTCGAAGATCAGCAAGCAGCACTATGGCAACTCGAATGAATACATGGGTATCTTCTACGCCAACCGCGACCAGTTGAAAGACCCTGACAAAATTCAGGTGGGACAGCAGTTAGTTATTCCTGCCAAGTCCTAAAGGCCAGGATCAAAAGCGGCATAGCAGTTCTGGGGCAGGGAAAGCCTTTCGGCTTTAGCCTGCTCCAATTGCTGTAAAGTTATGAACACCAACACGGAGGTCAAACCAGATGGATTGGATGAGTCAACTTAGCGGAGTATTGCAGCAATATAGTGGAGCCGGAGCAGCCCCAGCCAGATCAAATGTGCCCAATGATTTCGATCAAATCGCACAGACAGCGCCCCAATCTGAGATTGCAGATGGGCTAGCCGCTGCCTTTCGTTCCGACCAGACACCCGAATTTGGGAAGATGGCCGCGCAATTGTTTAGCAACTCTAACGGCCAACAGCGTGCCAGTATTCTCAACACACTCATCAGCGTCGCGGGTCCAATGATTCTTTCACAGGTCTTATCACGCCGAACCGATTCCAATTCCGGCGGGGGATTGTCCGGGGTGATCGACATGTTAACTAAAGGGCACCAGACCGAAATCACACCCGAGCAAGCTGACCAAATCCCTCCCGACGCAGTCGAGGAGATTGCGGCTCAGGCGGAAAAGAAAGATCCTTCGGTAATTGATCTGGTGAGTAACTTCTATGCCGAGCATCCGACGTTGGTGAAGACTCTCGGCGCAGCGGCCCTGACCGTCGCACTCTCTCAGATTGCCAAGCGGCAAACCGCTTAGCTGCCAGGTCAAATGGGGAGTCATCACCAAAGCAGGGATTTCTAGCAGGCTGCTGAAAAGCTAACGATTCGTTAAGAGGCGGGCATTGCCCGCCGGTTCAATCTTCGGATTTCAAGGGTTTCTGAGGATTGGCAAGAAGATCAGAACCTCTTAGCATCAACCGCGCAGTTGCTGGGCCATAAAGACCTGAGAATGGCTGCTCGCTATCAGCATTTGAGTCCGACCTTCTTAGCCGATGCGGTTGGCCGTTTGGATGCAGTTTTCGGGGAATTACGTTACCAAGACGTTACCGCTCCAACTGATTGAGGCCGTTGCGTCCGTAACTTGTTGATGTGGATTGGCCTCCCGTACGGGAGTCGAACGAGTTTCGCCGCCGTGAAAGAGAAGGGACCTGTTTTAATTCAATGTAACTTCGCGGTATGGGTAGCACTTTACCGGATCAAGGACTCAGGGGAACGCTTTTTGGACCTTTAATGGGCCCGCGAAATTTTGATGCGCGTGCAGCCCCGGGTCATCGTCGTCGGCATTGCTCTCGCAACTCTGAAGGAGTTGTGTCAAAGTTCGTCACCAGCGAAGCAATCGCAACTCTGACAGAGCTGCCAAAGAATCCCTCGGGCACATCTTGAGCCTAGGGTTGCAGATCCTGGGCCGGAATTAGCGAACGCTTGCAGCGTTATTATTGTGACGCCGAGGGTGCATGCCGACGAAGCTGGTTGTCGTCCAATCGATCATGGTTTCAAAGAAGTCGGTGGGAATCGTTTAAGGCGCACCGGTCCCCGACGGGGGACGAATTTGGTTGCTAGCATTTTCGCAGAGAAGAATCGATCCCTTCGGTCACGGCTGACAGTCGACATTGTTGTGCGTCACAAGGGAACTGAAACGCAGCTGATACTCAGCCGAAGTGATGAACGAGCAGACCATTGCGTGCTGCTTCGGCACGTCTCGCAATGGCGCGCCGTTGACTTGGCCCAGCCAGAAGAGAAAGCCGCCGATGTCGGAATTGCGCCGCAGGTAACCGAAGTATTGCGTGGCCACCAACGCGCGGTTGTACTCCGCATCGATGAACGAGCGGTTGTTGATGGGGTTGGTCTGGAGGTTGTCATCGGCTAATCGGTACATTACCGCACCGCGACTGCCTAACGAGATTAATGTGGTGCGCTGCGATGTAAGATCCACCCCGATGTCGTTGCTGATCGTCGCCAACACAGCATCGACAAATTGGTTCAGCGTCAGACTCGCCGCGTACTTGTTTGTAAATTCAGCCCGGGTCACAAAAAGATTCGCCAGAGCTAACTGGTCTTGCGCCAGGTTCGCGCCGCCAGCCACCCGCGCACGATCTCGGGCGAACACGGCATAGCTTGGCAGCTTATTTGCTTCCGTCGTGTTCGAGTTGTCCGGATTCGGGAATGGCTGCGTGTTGCCGTAGGCCGCGCGGTACAATCTATACGCGTAGGAACCCGTCTGCTGAAACTCAAGCTCATAGTAGAAAGCGTTTGAGTTATCTATCCGTTTGTCGCGAACGCAAGCGGCATTGTTGCCACACTGGGTTATCTGGCTGACCCAAAACGCCTGGCCACCCGCATCGGCCTGCCGCGAGAGAAAGTCGTGGTAGTGCTGCCCCACGAACAGATCCACATTGTCAATCGGATTGAATTCCAGTTGTGCGCGAATCTCGCCGTCCGGAAAATTGCTGCTGTGTACATTCACGTACAGCAAACCTGCTTTCAGATTCGAGACTTGTGATGGCGTCAAACTGATTTGGAAGGCATTAAAATTCCCGTTCGGTAAGGTGGATATGACCGGCGCGCTCACGCCACGCGCTCCGGGACCATGAATGTGTGCCCCAGTCTGGGCTGAACTCAGGCCGGTGAAGCTCAAAGAAACATTCGCGGTGGTTTCATTGGCGCTCAACTCGACCAGCGCCACGCCGTGCGCCGTCGAGTTTGTTGAAGGGGTCTCCTGGCCGCCGTTCATCGTGCCGCCAAATACTTTGGTTGCCGGCGAAGGAGTCTGCGCTGTGTCGTCATCGTTGATGGTGACAGTGGCGACGTTCGGAGTACCGAGCGTCGCGCCGGTCACATTGCTCAAACCGACGCTCAACTGCTCTGCGCCTTCGACGTAGTGGTCCTGGGTTATCAAGACCCGGAACGACTTACTGGCTTGACCGGCCGCGAACGACACGGTGCCGGAACCGATGGTGTAATCCGTTCGCTGCAACGCGCCGCCATCGTTGGTTGCAAAGTCAACCGTCGTGCCACCGCTTGTGTCGCCCGTCCGCGTCACCGTTAAGCTCACAAAAGTGCAGTCCTCGGTAATGTCGTAGTTCGAGGCGCTGAACTGCACCACCGGCGGCACCGTCGCTGCGGTCGTGCACGGGGAAAACTCCGAGGTGTTGCCCGCCGGATCCGTAGCCGTGGCCGTCACCACCTGCCCCGCCGCAACCGACACCGGCAACACAACGTTGAGGTTCGCATTGCAACTGCCATCCGTTGTTACCTGCGTCGAACCCAAAAATGTCTTGCCTTCACCATTCCCGGACGAGCTGCACGCCGGATTGGAAAAGAAGTCGATCGCGAAGGTCGTGCTCGCTGAGCTGTTGAGTGTACCCGCGATCGTAGTGCTCCCACCGGAACTCAACGCTGACATGATCACGGGGAAGTTTTGCAGATTGTTAGCTCCGGTGTCGGCATCACACGAGTCATTCGCCGTCACGCTGGCAGCGTTCTCGGTACCGCCCGAAAGGTCAATCCCTAAACGAACGTTGGAAAAGATAGAATTGCCACGGATGGCATTGCCGACGCCGAAGCCGGCACCGCCGGTGAAGACGGTTATTCCGCTACTCGTCTGAGTACCGACATTGTTTTTGCCATTGAAGGCAATGATATTGCCCGCGCCCGGCGTTGTGCCGCCAATCGCATTATTATTGCCGCTCTCTATTCTTACGCCAATCGCGCCGTTGCCCAGGTCAGCCGTTCCATTCACGTCCGTGCCAATGTAATTGCCTTGCACCAGATTGTTTGGGCTTTGGAGAAGGATGCCGTTGACGGCGCTGGCGGAGATGATATTGCGCGCGCCTGCCGTTGTGCCGCCGACGATGACGGCGTTAGGGCTTGTGGGCGGCGTTGGCGGTCCTCCAAAGGTTGGGTTGGCGATTTGGATGCCGTTGCCGCCGTTGCCCAGCGCCACGGTACCGGTGATGTCCGTGCCGATATAGTTGCCCTGGACCAGATTACCCGCCGACGCGGTGAAGACATCGAAGCCGACGCCGATATTTGTGTTACCGGAGATGATATTGCGCGCCCCGGCAGTCGTGCCGCCAATCACGGTGTTGATGCCGCCGCTAATCTTTATGCCGCCAAGGTTGGGGATTGCCGCCGTGCCCGCGGCATTTGTGCCGATGAGATTGCCCTGAATCGTCAAATTGTCTGAATCAGCGGCGTTAATGCCACCACTGCCATTGCCGGAGATGCGATTTCCTGCGCCCGCCGCCGTGCCGCCAATGAGAGAGTTGGGCGCGCGGATGAGGTTAATGCCGACGGTGTTACCGCCCAGCGTTGCATCGCCCGTGGCATTGATGCCGATGAAGTTGCCCTGAATGATGTTGCCGGACGCGATACTCTCGCGGAGATCGATGCCGATACCTCCGTTCGAGAACGTGACGTTGCGTGCGAGGGCTGTGGTGCCTCCAATGGTGTTGTTCGACGTTAGAATGCTGATGCCGGGTCTGCCCAACATCGCCGAGCCGGCGGCGTTCGTGCCAATGTAGTTGCCCTGAACGGTGTTGCCATTGCCGCCGATG